>NZ_JADPKX010000086.1:0-907081 GCF_023074155.1 Bradyrhizobium sp. 134
CGTCGATCTGGACGCGCGCAGCGCACTGAGCATCACCATGGTGCTGAACGAGCTTCTGACCAACGCCGCGAAGTACGGCGCACTCTCGGTGCCCGATGGAACTGTGTCATTCACCTGGCGGCTTGGCCCCACCAAACTGTCGCAAAGCGCGGTGGAATGCGAGTGGCGCGAACGCGGCGGGCCCCCGGTTTCGCCACCCAAGCGGCGTGGCTTCGGCACGCGACTGATGGAGCGGTGCATAGAGCATGACCTCGCGGGCGAGTTCGATCTGGCGTTCGAGCCGGAGGGCACCCGCTGCCGTATGGTGTTTCCCCTAATGCTTGCAGCGTCCAATGGTTGAGCTGTCTGGCGCCAGGGTTCTCCTGGTCGAAGATGAGGGCTTGGTGGCCCTCATGATCGAAGACATGCTCGAGGAATTGGGGTTGAAGGTGGTCGCCTCGGCCGCCCACGTGCCAAAGGCGTGCGAACTTGCCTCCAGGGCATCGTTCGATCTGGCGCTGCTTGACGTGAACCTGGCAGGTGAACGTGTCTTCCCGGTGGCGCGCATCTTGCGCGACCGGAAAATCCCTTTCCTGTTCAGCACCGGTTATGGCGGACCGCCGCTTGAGGAGGAGTTCAGCCATGCGCCGGCAATCGGCAAGCCGTTTTCCATCGATCAATTAAAGGAGCAACTGCAGATTATTCTGGCGCTCCCGTAGAAGCGCGGCTATGTGCGCCGTCGTGGCCAGAGCAGAAATCAGCGCCTCAGAACGGACTGCCGCTTTTGGACCCGGAATAGACGTCCCCAAGCCGGTGAACCGCGTGCTTGCTGCTATGCATCAATGGGACCGCCCACGGCGAGTTCATCAGATGTTCTTTTCTTCAGGTTGAAGGCCGGGTAAAAATCGCCGTGTGCCATTCGCCTTTGTTGGCTAGGGTGGACGGACTGCGGCCAGAACTAATGAATATTCCGCTGGTTTAGAAGCGGTTTCAGCTCCGATTTCGAAGCAGCGCCGGTCGCAGGCGCGTGCAAATAAGAGTGGTTGCACAAATAGAAATCAACTCCTGCTTCGGGAGCAAAGTCAAAGAACGGGTTCAAATATCGACTGGGCCGCGGCTGCTTGGCACGACTACCGGCTCGTTGTAGAAAGACCTAAGGTTTCCCTCGGAGATCATCACGATGCCTGACATCCGCGAAGGTGTGCCGCTCAGCCGGTCCGTCAAACTGGCCGGTTCCGAACTCACCTGTTCATGCCACGCTTGCGCGTTCTTCAACTCGGCCGATGAAGAGCAGGCGGTGCTGGCACCGTTCGCCAAGGACGGTTTGGCGGCGAATGACCGGCTGGTCCAGATTCTTGACGACAGCCATCGCGAGGAACGGGTTCGACGTTTGAGGACGGAGGGGATAGACGTCGATGCCGCTACTGCCCGTGGGCAGTTAGAGATGCGCCCGTGGGAGGAAGCCTACCTAAGTGGCGGCAAAGGCTTCGACCAAGATGCCATGCTGGCCCTTATTCAGGAGTTGCTTAAGCAAGGCCGCAGCAGCGGCTTTGGTATGACCCGGCTCTGGGCCAACATGGAATGGGCGCTGGAGGACCTTCCGGGTGTCGATCAAATCGTCGAATACGAGACCAGGCTAAATCATGTCTTGCCGAAGTACGATGATGTAGTGGTTTGCACCTATGACCTCAACAAGTTCAGTGCCGCTACGGTCATGGACATCTTGCGGACCCACCCGCAGGTGATCGTCGGCGGTGCGCTTCAGCAAAATCCATTTTTCGTTCCACCGGACCAGTTCCTGGCTGAGTTGCATGGTCGCAGAAAGCAAGGCTGAGGTCAGCTCCTGGGGGCACGACATTGAACAAGGTCGACCAAGTCGACGACCGTGAACTGCAGGCCTTGCGCCGCGCGCTTAGCGATATGGCGGCGCTATCTTCGCTTCCGGCAATGTGGGTCAACGCGGATGAGGAACGAATAGGCGCCAGCCTCGCCGATGCGCTCATGCGGGTGCTTGATTTAGACGGCGTGCGCGTCTCTTTTGCCACTGAGCCGGGCAAAACCCTGGAAGTCAATCGGCTGCCGGACAATGGGCTGGCGGAGCTCCTGCAGGCCACCTTTCCCGCGCCAGGCGCGGGGGCGTCCTGCGATCTTGGCCCCCACGGCGGGCTCCGCGCATTCTGCACCGCGATCGGGCTAACCGGCGCCGGCCGCCTGGACGCAGTGTCGGCGCGGCGAAGCTTTCCAAGCCAGGCGGAGCACTTGGCGCTCACGATGGCCGCCAATCAGGTCGCGATCGCATTGCAGAGGGCACGCGCAGAACGCGCGCTTCGGACGGAGACCGACGCGCTCAACCGCGAGCGTCACGCAGTGAACGTTCTTAACCGCAAACTCGGAAGCGAACGGGACAAACTGCAGCGGCTATTCGAGCAGGCTCCTGGTTTCATGGCGGTCATGCGGGGTCCCGAGCACATTTTCGAACTATGCAATCAGAGCTACTTTCGCCTGATCGGGGATCGCGACATCCTGGGTCGGCCTGTTCGCAACGCCTTCCCCGAACTGGAAGGGCAAGGTTTCTTTGAAGCCTTGGACACTGCCTATACGACCGGTGCGCCCTACGTTTCGACGGCGGCAGCCATCGACCTCCAGCGCGAACCAAGCGGCCCGTTAGAGCGCCGCTACCTCGATTTCATCTACCAACCAATTTTCGATGAAAATGGCGAGATAACCGGCATCTTCGCCGAAGGACACGATGTCACAAAGCAGATCCAGGGTCAGGCGCAGCTCGCCATCAACGAGGAATCCATTCGACTGGCGACCTCGGCCGCGGACGTCGGAATCTGGGACCTCGACCTTACGTCCGAGCATCTAACCTGGTGCGACCGCACCAAGGCGATGTTTGGAATTTCGCCCGGAATGCCATGTAGCATGGCGGACTTCTATGGTGGGCTGCATCCTGAGGATCTCGAGCCTACCAGCGCTGCTTTTGCCTCCGCCATCGATCCTCAGCGCCGCGCTACCTACGATGTCGAATACAGGACGATCGGCAAGGAGGATGGGATCACTCGGTGGGTCGCCGCCAAGGGCAAAGGTCTGTTCGAGGGCGAGCGCTGCGTTCGCGCGATCGGAACGGCCATAGACATCACGGCGCGGAAAGCAGCCGAGCAGGCCCTTCGCCGGACGGAGAATGAACTGCGGGCGGAAACCCGAGCGCTTCAGATCCTCAATCGCGCCGGCGCGCTGGTTGCGGCGAACCTCGACTTGGCCGAGGTAGTGCAGACCATCACGGACGCCGGCGTCGAACTCACCGGCGCTGGTTTCGGGGCATTCTTCTACAATGTGCTGAACGAATCCGGTGAGAGTTATACCCTCTACACACTGTCCGGCGCGCCGAGAGAGGCCTTTTCCAAGTTCCCGATGCCGCGCAACACGGCCATCTTCGCGCCGACATTTAACGGCGAAGGAACGGTGCGATCGGACGACATTTTGAAGGACCCCCGCTACGGCCACAACGCGCCCCGCAAAGGCATGCCAGATGGCCATTTGCCTGTGAGGAGCTATCTCGCCGTTCCGGTTCGCTCCCGTTCCGGCGAGGTGCTGGGGGGGCTGTTTTTCGGTCATCCTGAGCCGGGCGTCTTTAACGCCCGCTCTGAAGAACTCATGACCGGCCTCGCCGGCCAAGCGAGCGTTGCCATCGATAATGCCCGGCTATTCCAAGCCTCACAGCGAGAGATAGCGCACCGAAAATCGGCTGAGGAGATGTTGCAGCAGCTGAACGCGACACTTGAAGAGCGGGTTGCTGAAGAGATGGCGCGACGCGGAAAAGCCGAAGACGCCCTTCGTCAGGCGCAAAAGATGGAAGCGGTCGGTCAACTCACTGGCGGCGTCGCTCACGACTTCAACAATCTCCTCACTATCATAATCGGCGGCCTGGATACGATTCGGCGCAGTAAGCCTGGCGATGAAACCCGCGTTCGCCGCGCTGCAGAAATGTCATTGCAGGGGGCACAACGCGCAGCGAGCCTCACGGCCCGGCTACTAGCTTTTTCGAGACGCCAGCCACTGACCCCGCAACCTTCCGATCTCAACCTGATCATTCGCAACATGACCGATCTCTTTCATCGCACCCTAGGTGAGACCATCGAATTGGAAGGAGTGCTCGCCCCGCGGCTCTGGACCGTCGATGTGGATCCAAACCAGGTCGAGAGCGCGATCCTGAACCTTGGCATCAATTCCCGAGACGCGATGCCACAGGGCGGGCGGCTAACGATTGAGACAGCCAATGTTTTCCTTGACGAGCAATACGCCGCCACCGAGGCGGAAGTGGTCCCGGGTCAATATGTCATGGTGTCGGTGAGCGATACTGGCAGCGGCATGGATAGAGAGACGTTGGGCCGGGTGTTCGAGCCCTTCTTCACCACCAAGGAGGTCGGCAAGGGTACCGGCCTTGGTCTCTCCATGGTCTATGGATTTGTCAAACAGTCGGGCGGCCACGTCGCCATCTACAGCGAACCCGGTACGGGCACGAGCGTCAAAATGTACTTCCCCCGCTATCAGGGCAAGGCTGAGTCGGGCACAGAAATTCAAGCGGCTCTCGCGCCACGCGGCCATTCGGAGGAGGTGATCCTGGTCGTCGAGGACAACGACGACGTGCGCGCCTATAGCGTCTCGGTGCTGGCTGAGATGGGTTATAGTGTCCTGGAAGCCCAAGATCCGGAGGCCGCTCTCAGCATCCTGCGAAGGCCGGACCGGATAGATCTACTGTTTACCGATGTCGTCCTGCCCGGGAGAAGCGGGCGGGAGCTGGCGGACTTGGCCGGGCAGCTGAGACCCGGCCTCAAGGTGCTGTTCACGACAGGCTATTCTCGTAATGCTATCGTTCACCATGGTCGTCTCGATGCTGGGGTACAACTCATCATCAAACCGTTCACGTTCGAAGGTCTGGCGGCTCGCGTCCGGGATGTCTTGGATGCTGGATGAGGTAGAGCGCGCGTCGAGACGAATGGGCCGACATCTCACATGCAGCGCGCTGGTGTCCGTTCCTTGCCCGTCGCTTCCGTCGAGGCGGTGCCGCCACATGTCGGTTCAGAGGGATAGACCGGAAGTTTGCAGCCTAGCGCTATTCCGCCGATTTTGACCTGGGCGTGTGAAAACGTCACGCCTGCTATGATTGCCGCACTGAATCGGCGGGGCTGGGCATGAGGCGCTTCGTTCAAGGGGCTGATCGCGGGCAATCGACTTTGTTGCCGGAATGCCTGGATGACTGGGTTTTAGATGACAATCCGGTTCGCGTGATCGACGCCTTCGTTGCGGCCCTCGATCTGGCTGAACTTGGGTTCGGTGGCGTTGAGCCTGCCGGCAGCAGGTAGGCCGTCGTATCATCCGGCTGCGCCATTGAGGCTCTATATTTACGGTTATCTCAACCGTGTGCACTCGAGCCGCCGGCTCGAGCGTGACGCTGGCCGCAACCTCGAACTGATGTGGCTGCTCGCCCGGCTTGCGCCCGATCACAAACGATCGCCGATTTCCGCAAGGACAATGGTCCCGGAATCAAACGAGTCTGCGCGCGCTTCGTAGAGGTATGCCGCAAGATGGGATTGCTCGCGACAGCCAGCGTTGCGATCGACGGCAGCAAATTCAAAGCAGTCAATAATCGCGACAAGACTTCACGTGCGGCAAAGTCGAGCGGCGGCGCACGCAATTGGAGGAGGGTGTTGCGCGCTATCTCGCTCAGCTCGATACCGCCGACCGGCATGAGCCGTCGAAAACGCTGAAATTAGAAAAAGACGCGGGCCGCCTTGCCTTGGTCCGGCTGAGCTGCGCCCAACAGCTTGTTGCTGTCGGAGCAAATACGGCATTTGCTCGTTCGGCGAACCAATTCTTTCGATGATCATGGGCGGACTATACCCAGCATAAACCGGCGCTGCCTGGTTGCCCGATCCACCATGAAGCGCAACGCGGGAACAGCGGACGAAATTTCTAATCTAGTGCAGAGCTTCGGTGAGTGGATGAAGTTGCGAAGTCTTGGCGAGGTGCTGGATCATATGCACGAGATAGATGAACTACCCGCGCAGCAGCGGCGGGCGACCCTTGCTCCCGTTACCGTCGCGGGAACAGGTAATTTCGCCATGTAAAGTCCTCTAAAACAAATCACACAAATCAGTTTTGGAAGTCTGGAGCTCCATCGACACAGAATCCAGCGAATCTAAAGGAAAAAAAGAGTTAGCAAATTCCCTCATTTCAAGGACGATACTCGTCCTTAGAAGCGGAGAGCCCCACCGGGCTAAGGTCGCTGCACGCCGGACCATCACGATCTCCGCCCAAGCCGTCGAGACGCTGGCCGCTGCAGCGTCCGGATCTCGCACACGCGGGCAATGCGATGCGCAATTACCGGAACTCGGTAGGCCGAGCGCTCTGCAGGCGGGCGAAGGCTATGTACCGTGACCGAGCTTAGGACTTGTCAGCAGAATGTCGGGCGAGACTGATCTTCCAAATCCGGATCTCTCCATCCGTGCGTTCAAAGCGATGCGGGTGGCCCCGCGGGATGAACAGCAAATCGCCAGCCGTGCATTCCATCTCTTTGCCGTCCAGGCGCAAACTCCCATAGCCCGAAACGATAATATAGATGGCATCAGCGGAACCGTCGTCGGCTGCTCCGCTTTCAACGCGGTCAAGAGGCAGGATGTTGAGAGAAGACGCTTCGGATCTGTAACAAACGCGCAAGGTTTCGCACGCTTCCCTCCAGCTCATACCAGACGCGATCTCCGTCAGGTTGATCGGAGTGCCTTCAGCGGGAGACGACCGCGCATCCAGAAAAGTAGACATCAGATTAGCCCACGCATTCGCCTGGCGGGTTCGCTGTCAGGCTCCCGTTTTGCCCGATCGAGGTGCAGATAATTGCTTTCGAAACGTGCCGCATTGCGCAGCCCGGCAGGATCACACACCGTCCAGGTATTTCCCTCAATGCTGATCAGATTCTCCTGACGGAGGCGTCCCAGCATTCGGTTGACATACACTGGTGTGAGACCGGTCGCGTCGGCCAAATCCGTCTGAGTCACGGGAAATTCGAACTTTTGGTCGTCCACCACTCCGAAGGCGCGCATCCGAAGGAATATCTCGTAGGTCAGAAACGCGATCCGCGCATATGCGTCGCGACGGCCCACATCGATGATGCGCTCACGAAGGACGCCTTCGTCCTGCAAGGTGTTCCACCAGAACGCCAGCGCGATGCTGGGTCGATTGAGAAGGAGATCCTTCATGATTTCGCCGGAGATGGATGCGACGAGGCTTGGCGTTAATGTCCCGATACTGTGATCCATTTCATCAAGGATGAAGATTTCTGAATCGCAGGGATCGCCGGGCACCAGGAACGCCATGATCTGACGGGCGCCATCTTCAAGGTGTTTGTAGCGGCATGCCAGGCCGGTGATGACGAGGTGGATATCAGAAGAATGCTCCCCCTCCCTTATGATGTCCTGTCCCGGACCATACTGTCGCTGCCGCTCACAGCTGATACGGTTCAGCAATTGACGGTCTTCGTCACTGAACGGCGCGAACTGCTCCAGTTTCCTGATTAGCGGGCTGTCCATGGGGTTCCTCCACGGGGAGAACGCCGGACGACACTTTTGGTGCCTCCTGTACCTCCATTGCACGGTCGTGACCTTGATCTAGTTTAGTGTCGTGCTCGCGCCCTGGTCCGATAGTGCGGGTGATGGCGCCAATGAATCCCACCATTCACGGTCAAGGCAGCCTGATTCAGGCAGAGTTCATCCCAGGATCGGATCAAACTTGCCAAAATTGCGCTTTCTACGCGCGCATGGACCGCCTTAAGCGGGAAATTGTGCGCTGCATGACGAGTACATCCGAACGCATTCAACACACGAAGGAGACGCTTTCGACAACGACCGAACTCGTCGCGTATAGCCAGGAAGCAATCGCACGGTCGTTTCAACTCCTTAAAGTGAATAAGAGGGTTTGAGGACCGCTCGGACCTATTACTCGTTCCTCACTCCGGAGAGATTCAGCTTTTCGTCGTAGCGTCCGATTGCACCTGGCCATGCAACTTGAATCACGTGTTCCTGGCATCTGTGAACCGACCGCAACGGATGGTCTTGCCTTCGGCCATCAGGAGAATCATCATGCATCCCACAGAAATCCTGATCCGACGATTGCGTGCGAACACTCGGCTGTCCGACGAGGACGCCGCCGCAATCAAGACGCTGCCCGTCGATGTAAAGCAGCTTACAGCGGACACTTACGTCGTTCGGGAAGGTGATTGCCCCAAACGTAGCTGTTTGGTCCTGAGTGGCTTCCTCTGCCGGTCGAAGATTGCCGAGAACGGAAAGCGTCAGATCCTGTCCTTCCACATCCCGGGAGACATTCCGGACCTACAGAGTCTTTTTCTCAGTGTCATGGATCATGATCTGGCGACAATATCCAAGGCGACACTGGGCTTCGTCGACCATTCCGCTCTTTCGGCACTGATCGAGCAGCGGCCCGCAGTCGCGCGCGCTTTCTGGTGCGAGACGCTGATCGACGCCGCAATCTTCCGTGAGTGGATCGTCAACGTGGCAGTGCGCCAAGCACCGGCCCGTATGGCGCATCTTCTCGCCGAAATGCGTGAACGCCTAGCGACAGTCGGACTTGTCGGCGATGACGAGTTTGAGTTTCCTGTTACCCAATCCGATTTGGCGGAGGCGCTTGGGCTAAGTGTCGTGCACGTCAATCGCGTTCTTCAGGGCTTCCGGGCGCATGGCGTTCTCGATCTGCAGAAGAAGATGGTCAAGCTGATCGACGTCGAGAGAGTCCTCATTGAGGGCGGATTTGATTCAGCGTATCTGCACCAGAATGACGAGGCTTCTCCATCCTGACGGCGTGCACGGCCTTGCCGGGATAGCCGGTCGGCCTTGTTTATATGTCGATTGGCGTCCGTTTAGTATGGGGTGGGAATAATGCCCATTGCAGCTAACGTGCGGCGACCGCCGCTTGATGAGGAGTTCAGGCATGCGCCGGCAATCGGCAAGCCGTTTTCCATCGACCAATTGAAGGAGCAATTGCGGAGGATTCTGGCGCTCCCGTAGAAGCCGCGGCTTGTGCGCCCGCGTATGTCGCTCACGCATTCGATTTGGAATCTACCTTCGATTAGACCACCACACAACCGGACTTACGTGAAGCTCTCGCGGCTAGCCGTGGCAAGCTCTTCGTCGATCACCGCTAAGCTGCTCGCGCGCTTCTCCAGAAACTGGTGAAACAGAATGAAGCCGCATACGCCAAGCGCAAGTTCCGAAGCCCAGGTTGCAGTTTCGACATCGGAATCACTTACGGGACTTCATTCTGAAGCCGTTCGTCCGTAAGCCGAAACGACTCTGTGCGTCCTAATTTGATGGATTGCAGCTATGGGTTACGATTTGCCCGAGAGCATCAAACTTCAGGACTACAGTGACGATCCCGTTTCTAGCGACGTAGGAGATTAGAGCTCCATCATCCGATGGCTGGAGGTTGTCCAGCTCCGAGGCCGGAAATTGCCAAACCCGGTCCATCCAATAGGCGTGGAGGCCCTCTCGGCCGGTGATGGCTTTCATGCCGCCACAGCCGCAATGGACTGTCGCATCCTCAGCATACATTCCAAGGATAGTTTCAATATCGCCAGCGCGGTAGGCGTCGAGCCAATCAACCGCAGCGGCCATTGGGTCGAAGGACATTTTCCTCACCTACATGCCGTGATCGACCGCAGATGTAGGATTGGCTTGATGAACGCAAGATCAAATTCAGGAGTTCCGGGTCCGTATTTCTCCGGGCATTTAACGAGTTTCGGCCGAGCAATATCAATGGAAGCGCCGCTTTCATCCCGTCGAACCAGCAACTTCAGCTCATGGCCCGAAGCCGCCTTCAAGAAAGGGGCAGGGCATGTCCGCTCTGCCCAGTTAGTTCAGAGGTCGACTTGCTCTGCTATTGCAAGCGCATCGTCGACTTCAATTCCTAGGTATCGCACGGTGCTCTCGAATTTGGTGTGCCCCAGAAGCAGCTGCACGGCTCGCAAGTTGCCCGTGCGCCGATAGATAAGGGTCGCTTTTGTTCGACGGAGCGAATGCGTTCCGAACAGGTGAGGATCCAACCCTATACCGGCCAGCCAGCCCGATAATGGACGCGCATATTGCCGAGTGCCACGTCATCGACTTTCAGGCCCACCACGTCGCACCCACGAAGCTTACGCCGGATCACGGATTCGTCCCTCAACCCTGAAGTGGCGGCTTAGCGCCAACGATCTTACCCTTGTTCCACGGGACGCGCTTTTGGACGTTCTCTGCGGCCTTGACATCGGTCATGATGACCTCCTCAGTTGATGAGGCGATAACCAATGCGAAAAAGTCCAGGACAGAAGCCGGCGGCGACGCGTGACGATAACAGCAGGCGCGACGCCGAAGGCAAACAGATGGAGTCCACGCCACTGAAGCGCGAGGCAAAGCCATCCGGACAGATCTACTGCAATAGCTCCGGTTGTCGTCCGGTTCGACCCGGCTGTCGCCTTGAGAATTTCAGAAGTGGAGTAAACGTGCCGGCCAATGACGCTGTTGGAAACACCGTCGAGGTTTGCAATTAAGCCAAACCAAGTCGCGAGTGAACGCCGCACCGGGAACGCGCGCAAACGTCCGACACGATGCTTGGATTTGCTCTCGCGAGTTCTGCAATCGGCCCATCGGCAGAAGTGGCAAAAGGGAGCCCTGAGCACGTCCGCTCGTCGCTGTAGACCGGAAGAGAACGGCGGCATCCAAAGGGGGCGCTTCTTACGCTTAACGGACGTCGCGCTATTGTCGACTAGCCGAGGCAGAAGCGGGCACTCTCGGTTGCATGCTACTCCGTCGCGGGCTTACGCCTTGGCGGCGTTCTGTGCAGCCTCGAATACATCGCGTGCGGACGTCGTACCCGCTACGTGCTCCGTACCCTCGACCCCGAGGTCCATCCATCCCGCATTCACGGCCTCATACATTTCTTCGGCAGGTCCGGTATGGCCCTGCGGGATGCCGAATTGCTCGAACGCTTTCGCCCACCCTGCACGGGGGACTGCAAAGGCTTTCACGTCGAGATTCAGGACCTCACCCAATTGCTCCGCGACTTCATCCGCGGTGACCATCGAACCAAGCTCGACGGCGCGCTGCCCTGACCAAGCTGGCCCGGTCAAAAGGGTTGCGACCTCCGCGCCGATATCGTTCGTCGCGACCATGGTCGATTTCCGGTTTGTCGGATTGTAGTAGACCGGTAGCGTTCCGCCCTGGGCGACCTGCAAGCCGTAGAGGAAGTTTTCGAAGAATCCACCAGCGCGCACAAATGTGATTGGCGATATCAGGTCGCGAAAGCCTTGCTCCAGAAGCGATAAGGCCGTGATCATCCCAAGCCCGCTGGTCCTGTTCGCGCCCATCGACGAAAGCGCTACCACCCGCGGCGGCGCTGCCTTGGTGAGCGCCTCGACATAGTTCGCAATCACGCCCTTGGCTTCTTTGTAATCGGGCGAGGGGGCCCAGACAGCCGGCAACATGACAAACGTGCCTTCGACGCCTTTGAGCGCCCGCTCGATGGCTGCCGAATCATTCCAATCACCGTCAACCAATTCCACGCCCTGGTTCGCCCAGCTTGACGCCTTCTCGCGATTGCGGACTAGCGCGCGTACTTCCTTGCCGTGCGCCAACAGATGTTCTGCCGTTGCGCCGCCCACTTTTCCCGTGATTCCCATTACTAAAAACATGCGTTTTCTCCTGTTCTTGAAGGACAGAGCACTGCCCCTGTTGCTTCAACGGATGAGCGGCAGAATGGCCCGGATACGGGCATCGCGCGCGTAGAGGCCGCCCCATGTCATCCCGCCCAGAAGCAGGGAAATGATTTCCGGCGGCGACCCCAATTCACCAATGCGGACATGGGCGCATATGGCACCTCCCAAAAAACCCGTCACTAGGATCGCGCCGAGGACGGCGGTGGCCGGGATGGCGTACAGGATGGCGCTGGCGAATACGATCGGACCCACGACACGGGTCAGGTCCATCGCGAACCCGGTTTCCTGCAACATGCTCGCGATCGGTGCCGGCGCGAAAAGCTGAAAAGTGCCGTCTGCCGCCAGAGCGATAACGACAAACGCGCTCATTATCCGGCCGGCCCACTGGGCGCGATGCAAGGTCATAGTTTCAGGCACCTGATGCAGGTTCATTGTTTCGGACACTTGTCATTCTCCGATGGGGGATCCCATCTTCGGAGCTTATTGTGTCTCTTAGGTATGATAAACACCGAGAAAATAAACTCACTGTTCTCTCTGTGGTAAACAATACCGAGGCGCGAAAATGCAGAATCTCGAACCGATCCTCATTTTCATAACTGTAGCGGAAATGGGGAGCTTCACCCGCGCAGCCGATAGCCTGGGCATTCAGAAGGGAAGGGCCTCAACAGCGGTCCGGAAGCTGGAAGAAGATGTCGGTGTCAGACTTCTGCACCGGACGACGCGTAGAGTGCAGTTGACGAAGGACGGACGCGCATTTCATGCCCGCGCCCGCGATCTCCTTGCTGAAGTCGATGACCTACACTCGATGTTCGCAAGCGATCGCGTGGCACTTCGCGGGCGTTTACGGGTCGATCTTCCGACGGAGGTGGCGCGCACAACGATCGTGCCGGCCTTGCCGGATTTCATGGCGATTCACCCCGAGTTGGAGCTGGAGGTGTCGAGTACGGATCGCCAAGTTGATCTGGTTCAAGAGGGGTTTGACTGCGTATTGCGACTTGGTCCCATCGGGGATGAGACGCTGATTGCCCGCCCGCTGGGCAAGTTGCGCATGGTCAACGCCGCGAGTCCTGCCTACCTGGCGCGCTATGGCGTCCCTCGATCGCTAGAAGATCTTCAGCGTCAGGAACATCGGACAATTCATTTTTCGACGATGTTGGGCACAAGACCCTATGGATGGGAATATCCGGACGGCGACAGCTATGCGACGCTCCAGTTGCCAGGTGCGCTACACGTCAACAGCGCGCAGACCTACGAAGCCGCTGCCCTCGCCGGCCTTGGCCTGATTCAGGCGCCACTCTTGGGGATTGGCCGATACTTAGAAAGTGGAGCGCTTGTGGAAATCATACCCGATTTTCGTCGCCGGGCGCTCGCCGTGTCCCTCGTCGTCGCACATCGGAGCAATCTGTCGCGCCGAGTCCGGGCATTCATGAAATGGATCGAAGGTGTGCTGACGCCGTATCTGGAATAGCGAGACGAACATCTTTGTCCGGCCCTCGAATTCAACAATTAAAGTTGTGTCTGCTCGTGGCGGTCGGCGACCCGTGCTCGCCATTACCGTCGAAGCGACTGAACGAAGCCTAACTTTTCTAACTGTGCATGAGTTCGGAAGTGGCCCGTTCCGGACCACCTGCGCCGGTTCTATCACGTCCGCTGTTCGGGGCGGACCGGAAGTGAGAGATAGGGGTCTGCACGCACGGCAACCCGTTGATGCCCAGCGGACGATGAAAGTCATGCTGGCTACCGCCGAAGAAGCAGGTCTCTATTGGCAAGCAATGCGTCAAGTATCTTGATCTCGATGGATAAGCAGATGGCCAAACGTTAGCAGGAAGAAAAAAGAGGGCCGAAGCCCTCTTTCAAGTTAGTACCGACGATAGCTCCGATGGTATCCATAGCTGCGACGTACATAGGGGCGACGCACGACGTAGGCCCCGCGCCGATACACGGGCCTTGTGCGGAGGCAACCGCGCGGACCGCAGACCACTGCGACGTTCTCGACGTTCGAAGACTGGAACTGTCCCAAGGGGGCCAGTGGCATTGCTGAAGCGGTCCCGGTCGAAAGAGCTGCGCCACCTAACGCGGCGAGTGCGAGAAGTGCAATTCTAAGTTTCATCTAGTTCCTCCCGTTGAGTGTTGTCTCCACAGGACGTGTAGAGGTTCGTCTGTGAATGAACGATGAGTGCGAAGATTAAATCGCGGTAATCAGCGGCTACGCGGTGATGCGCGGCTGATGCGGTGCGCACCGCAGCAGCCTCGCGGCGAAGTCATGGTTGCTCCGCCATCCGCACGCCATCTGGCCCAATCAGTCCGGGGTAGGGCGCCTTGAACTTGTAGACGGTTCCGCTCACGGCACCTTCCATGTAGATATATTGGTTATTCTCGCCGCCAAAGGCAAAGTTCGTGGCCGAGGAATCACCATTCGGCAACGGTACGTAACCGATGATGAAGCCACGCGGATCGTACTCGATGACTCCGCCGATGCCGCACGCCGCCCAGAGATTCCCATGTACGTCATAGTGGATGCCGTCAGGCCCACCGTTGCCGGGATTGTAGCTCCCGGCCGTGGCGAAGAAGAATGTCGTGTGCGAGGGATCGTTGGCGCAGTCGGCACAGGCGGGATTCGGCCCTCGCAGGAACGAATAATACAGCATCCGGTTGCTCGCATAATCCGCAACAGCCAGCGTGCCGTCATCCGGCGAAACCGCTATGCCGTTAGGAAAACTGCCGGTAGTGATGATGCGCCGGAGAATCCCGTCCTTGGAATATTGATAGACCGCGCCAGTCCGATCAGCCGCATCGGGGCCTGGTCCTGTTCCCCATGGGTCGGTGAAATACAGGTTGCCCTCGGCGTCGAAGTCGAGATCATTTGGACCCTTGAAGAGTTCGTTATGGAACGTGGAAACGAGTGAGCTTAGTTTCTTCGTCTCCGGATCATAGACCAGGACGCCGAGGTGGCGGGTCGTGACGTAAAGCTTACCGTCATGCCAGCGCGTCCCCTGCGGCTCGCAAGCGGGACCGAGGTCTCCTTTTGGGTTGCAGTTGAACACGGGGACCAGCTTGGCGTCTGGAGTGAGGTAGGACACCCAGCCGCTGCCAATCGCGACAAACCAGAAGTTGCCTGCCTTGTCGAAGGCCCCACCCTCAAGAAACTTACCCTGGGGTTGATCATGGATATCCGCAAACAAAGTAACCGGTCCGATGCCGGGCGGCGGTGGTGGCAGACCCCACGGCTGCACTTGCTCCGGCGATGGCGGACCGGCGAGCGGGGGCGCGGGGATGGACTGGGCTTGCGCCGATGCAGTATGAACGGTTGCGGCCGAGCCCCAGAGTACGAGCGAGAGAATACAGACGGCACTTGCCAACTTCGTTGTCATGACGGTTTCCTCCGACGCTTTTGTTTTTTTCTGCCGCGCTTCAAGCATCAGCTCAAAACGTGGCACGAACATGGGCGTGAGGATTGCTTTTGCTACAATCCAAACGTCAGCTTCGAAGTTGTTGCCGGTTTGAGCTTGCTTAGCTGAAAGCCGTTCAAGCTTGGCGAACGGAGTAACCGCGGACCTGTTGCTGCTTGCAAGTCCTAGGCAAACGGCGGTACCTCGACCAGTGTTCCGATCAGTCTCAGCAACGCTTGCTGTTCGGGTCCCTTTCCGTCACGCAAGAAGTCGCCCAATTCGATGTGAGAAAGGCGACCACCAGAAGGGGCATTGGGCTGATGGACAATAAAAGCATGTCCGTTAGTCGGCTCGCGCCCGATGAACCAAGTGTCGCCATTTGGACTGCGATATAGTTCTCGCCGATCTGACATATCTCCTCCTAACCGCCCCAGTTAATATGGTAGGCGAATGGGCGCTTTAGAGAAAGATATCTCGCAACCCGCGCGTGGAAGTGGATGGTCCGCCTTTTGAAACCGCAAGCGAAGCGGCGATCGCCATCTATGGAAAGAAGACCGGGGGATGGTGGGTTTCCCTGGCCGATCCGACATCGGGGCGCACGCTGCGGGTTGTCCGTCGTGAGTACATCGAAGCGAAGGCCATCGATTCGGACGAAGACGATCAGGATGACGATGGCGACGATGATGAGCTATGAGCCTTACCAAAGTTTCCGGCCTCGGGAAAGATCAAGACTGGATACGTAACAAAGTAATACTCTGTGGTTCAGATGATCCTCATATCCGGGACCGTCGGCTCTGCGATAATCGGGCCCTTCGTCCTGCTCTTCGAGACCGTTGCTCATAGCGAACGCAGGCAGCCCAACAGATAGGCCCGCGTTGCTTGCTAGTTTGCTGGCAAGCATCGTCTCCTGGTGTGACTTTCGCGACATGCCAATCGGACCGAGCGGTGTCCGCATTCAGGGGTAATCTGGACGGCATTTGCTCATCCTGAGTTCTTCGCAGTCTGCCCCGAAGCAGATTTGCGCTGGAGCATTGCCTGCCTCCTGAGGGCATAAACGTGACCAATGTCACAGACTGACTGCTTGCCTTTCAGCAGGCTGTGCATAGGCTGCGCACATATTCGTCGGGGACTGGCATGGGCGCGTTTCGTTGGTTTTCTTTGTTCGTTTCCATCTGGCTGATATGCGGATCAGCCCACGCCGAGCGACGTGTCGCGCTGGTGATGGGCAACTCGGCTTACAAGAGCGTGCCCAAACTCTCCAACCCTGCGAACGATGCCGCTCTGGTCGGGGGCATGTTCAAGAAGGCCGGATTCGACTGGATCGACATCAGGACTGATCTCAATGCTTCCGAGATGCGCAAGGCTCTGCGTGACTTCGGCGGGCGAGCGCGAGATGCTGAGGTTGCCGTCATCTACTACGCTGGTCACGGCATTGAACTTGATGGGACCAACTACCTCATCCCGACTGATGCATCTCTGGAGACTGACAGCGACGTTCTCGATGAGACCGTTGCGCTTGAACGGGCGCTGTTCGCGGTCGAGCCTGCCAAGCAGCTTCGGTTGATAATCCTCGATGCCTGCCGAGACAATCCGTTCGCCAAAGCATGAAGCGAACTGTTGCTGCCCGTGCCATTGGGCGTGGCCTCGCCAAGGTCGAGCCGACCAGCCCGAACACGATGATCGCGTTCGCGGCGAAGGCCGGGTCTACGGCATCCGATGGCGACAGCAAGAACAGCCCATTCGCAGCAGCGCTTGTCGAGCGGCTGCCAACGCCGGGCCTTGATCTGCGCAAGGCTTTCGGCTTCGTCCGTGACGATGTCTTGAAGAATACAAGCTATAAGCAGGAGCCGTATGTGTACGGCTCCCTTGGTGGTGATGACGTGGCGCTGGTTGCCGCTAAGCCGACAGCAACCGGGCCTCAGGCAAGCCCTGATGATGCCATTCGTCGCAACTATGAGCTTGCCCTGCAACTTGGCACTCGCGACGGTTGGGACGTTTTCCTCGCTCAATACCCGGGCGGCTTCTATGCCGGTCTGGCGAAGGGCCAACTCAACAAGATCTCGGCAAAGGAAGCCCGCGCAGCAGCGGTCGAGAAGGCTCGGCAGGCCGAAGAAGACAAGGCTCGGCTTGCCGCCGACCGTGCGAAAAAGAGCGATCAGGACAAGGCCGCTGCCGCCGCGAAGGCTGCTGAGGATGCGCGGCTTGCCGCCGAGAAGGCCAAGCAGGTCTTGTGGCGGCTGCGTGGGTTCAGGCGACCTTGCGGGCGATGGCAGAGCTGCAAGCTTCTGGTCAGTTTCGGTGGCGACTTTCTTCTCTGCTGCCGGCTTATCGGCGAGAGCCTTAGCAACAGCGGTTTCAATCTCTTTGCGGCGTTGCTCGGCGGTTGCGGCTGCAACTGGCCCGTTGCCAAGGGATGCTGCGTTGCACGCGCTTGCGCGGGCTAACGCGATGCCTCGGGTGGAGATCTGCAACTAGCCACAGCGCAGGATGGCGCGCCACGATGAAGTCAGCTTCTGGCCCGTTCCGGACCAACTGCGATGGGCTTTATTGTGTCCGCTGTTCGGGGTGGACCGGAAGTGACAGGTAGAGGAGTGCACCGACGCGTTTGACTCAAAGCGGGGCCAGCCTAGCTCCCGCTTCAGGGAGACGTCCTCCTATGGCCGAATTTGCATAGACGAGGCCATGCTTAGATGGACATTATCGGCGAATGTGCCTCGTTGTCGCCCTTGAACCAAACACCAGGAGGAAAAGAGATGCCCATCTCCATTTCAATGATCGTCCTCGGCTCGCAGCTGGTCATGCCAGTCGCTGACGGTGTGCCGAACTTTGATATCGCGCGGAGCTGTAAGCTTGATATCGCTGCCGCCGCCGGACTTGCCGTCGGCCAGCCCTTAAAGAACTGCATCAGTGACGAGCAGAAAGCCAAGCAACAAGTCGCCAACGGCTGGTCGAAATTCCCTGCGGCCAGCCGGGCAGGCTGTGTGCCGCAAGAGAGCATTGGTGGGACGCCGAGTTACGTCAGCTTGCTAACCTGTCTGCAAATGGGCCAGTGGCTGCGATAGCGAGCTCAGCCGTAGTGGTCATATTCACTCAGCGCAATTCGGACTTCACGAGCGAAGTCGACCAGCGCGACTGTAAACGCGGCGAGCGAAACAACAAAAAAGAGGGCGACGCCGCGCTCGTGCTGCAGCTGAAAGAACGCCGTTACAAAAGCGACGATCACGAGAAGCGTCACTGAGATACTTGCGATCACGGCCCAGAAGATCGCCCGATTCATCATCGCCGCGCGCTGCATCAGACGTGGCAGATCGGCCTTGAGCCGGGATCGGATTGTGTCGTCATCGGGAATCCCATTGAGGATCACCGTCCGGTCAACGATCCGGTTCAGGCGGGAGATCAGGATAGCGATGAAGGCGCCCAGTGCGCCCAGCAGGAAGGCGGGGGCTGCTGACTGCGATATGACGTGAGATAGCTGGGTTACGGAAGGTGTATCTGTCAACATTGGCGGATACCCCGTTCATGGACAGGCCCGGGCGAATAGGCCCCCGACTTACTCCCGTCACGTAACGCACCATCCACGGGTCGACTATGCAAAATCGGCGCGGTCTGCATTGAGCCTTGGATAGGTGGGTAAATTATCAGCGGCGCACGTCGATGATGGTCGGATATCGCATAGGCGGATGACTAGGCCGCCTCGTATAGCTACTCGCGGACATCGGCCCGAGCGGGGTCATCTGTAAAGCCAGCGCTGTGAGCCTCCCAGGGAGTGATCCATCATGCTCAGCTACCATTTCCTCCGCGTAATGAGCCTTGCTGCCACGATACTTCTTGCTCCCGCGTTTGCGTCGGCCCAGCAGCCGCCACCGGGCGTCCAGGCGGGGATGTTGACCTGTAACCTTGCTCCGAGCATTGGACTAATTATTGCGGAAAGCCAGCGGATGAGCTGCAGGTATGTGCCCAACGGGGGATATCCGCTTCAGGACTACAATGGCGCGATGAATACGGTCGGGCTCGAACTCGGAATCAGCGCAGGTGGAGTGATGGCATGGGGCGTGTTTGCTCCTAGCCAAGGAGCGCCGATCGGGGCGTTGGCTGGCGAGTATGTGGGGGCCAGTGGCGACATTGCCGTCGGGGTAGGTATCGGAGCCAACGTCCTCTTTGGCGGCTCTAATCGAACGATTGCTTTGCAACCGTTGTCGGTGGAGGGGCAGGCGGGTTTGAACGTGTCGCTGGGGATCTCGGGGCTCACGCTGGCTTTGGCGCCTTGAACCCGATGGCGAGTCCAGCGATCAACCTTTGGCCGCGATGGCTCAGAGCATCGATTGTCGGAGCAGCGACAGCCGCGGCGATCGGCGGTGGATGGTTCGCGTATCGCTATTTCGCCAAGCCCGTTGTGCTTACGGTGGCCGCCGGGTCGGCGGATGGCGAGGCGCTGGCACTGATCTCGGCGATCTCCGCGCGCCTGACGGCATCGAACTCGCATGTTCGGTTGAAGGTCAGCGATGCCGCTACATCGGCAAAGGCTGCCGAAATGCTGGCTGGGCAGAAGGTGGACCTTGCCGTTGTCCGCGGCGACACAAGCGGTTTGGCTGACGCAAGAAGCGTGTTGCTCCTGACCCACGGCGTGGTCTTGATGATGGCCCCATCGGCTGCAAGCGCCGACAGTCTGGGCGATCTCCGCAACACGGCTATCGGCGTCGTCGGCGGAGCGATCAACCGGCCGGTAGTCGAGGCGCTGAAGCAGGTCTATCGATTCGACGGCGCCAGGGTCAGTTTTCAAGATGTTAGCCTCAACGACGCCGCAGGTGCGCTCGCGTCGGGAAAAGTTCACGCCTTGCTGACGGTGATTCCGCTGACGGAAGGATACCTCGCGAAGGCGAGGCAATTGTTTCAGCAGGAGCGCGCCAAAGGTTCGGCCGCAAAGCTGATCGAGATCGAAGCGGCCGGCGCGGTCGCCAACGTTGCGCAGTACTACAAGAGCTATGACATCCCGAAGGGCACCTTACGGGGCGCACCTCCGATCCCTTCCGATGACCTGACGTCGTTACGAGTTTCCTACTTTCTCGTCGCCAACAAGTCAGTCAATGCCGATGCGATCACCGATCTGACGCAGTCGCTGGTCGATGCGAAACGGGACCTACTGTCGCAATTTCCAATATTGGGCCAAGCCGCAGCACCGAGCACGGATGCGGACGCGCTCATTCCGATCCATCCGGGCGCCGCAACCTATTACAATGGCAGTCAGCAGAGTTTTCTCGATAAGTATGATGACAAGCTCTATTACGCTTCGCTGCTGCTGGGCACGCTGATCTCCATCCTCGTGGCGGCCTGGCGCTTCGCCCGATCCGGCACCGGGTCCGAGAGCATGCTGGAGCCCCTCTACGAGCTTGGCAACGAGATCAGGAATGCGAAAAGCGACGCCGAACTCGAGGATATCGAAAAACGTATCGACGATATCCTGAAGAAGGAGCTTACGAAGAACGCCGGCGAAAATGCCGACAGCGCCGAGATGGCTGCGCTGGGACTTGCGGCCCACAGGCTACACTATCTGATGAGCCACCGTCGGATGCTGGTCCGTTCGACGGCGGTCTCCCCGACAGGGGCCACCCAACAGTAATATCGGTCTATCGCGTCACTTCACGATCCGGTGCTTCGTCGCCGTCACGGTGCTGGTCGGCGCCATCGGCGAGACCGAAAACGTCAGCCAAGTATTCCAGCCTGATGGCCGGTTCTCCGCCGCGAACTCACCGTAGGCTTTCAGGTTCAGGTATCCTTGCATGTCGCCGACGGGAAACAGGATCCCGGCTTGGGGGCCGATACCAAGTACGCGCGATCGAAAACCTCCGAGGATCGGATGCTGGCCGAAATCGTCGGTGATCTGCTGGTACCCATATCCGACAAGCCCGACGAAAAACTGCTTAGAGAGAAATTGCGACATTCCCCAATCGACATGGAAGTCGACACCGTTCTGGTAGTTAGTGGCGTCGTTTTTCAGATTGTAGGTAAAGCCCGCGACTGCCGAAAACTCCTGGCCCGCCGCCGGGTTGAAATAGGTATAGCCGCCGCCGGCATCGATGGCGGCATGGCCGATGCCGAGATTGGCAAGGCGGGTTGAGCTGTAGGCACCGACGGGGATGTCACCCGTCAGATAGGTCATGTAATTGTGCACGCCGGCATTCCACTTCAGCGTTGCCTGCGGATACAGGTCGCCCACCGACGTGATTGAATCCTCGATGAAGCCGGTTCGGGTCACCGCGAGCGGGCCGACGGCTGCCGTCAGCGTGCCGTCGACACTGGCGCTCGAGCGCCCGAACAGGCCGGTGACGCCTATCGCCAGCTGTCCGCCGAGCACCGGCGTTCCGAAGGTATAGGTCGGATTGAGCAGAATGAGGTCGCCCTGCGCATTCAGATTTGCGTTCAGACTGACAGCGACGTTGGCTGGGATCCTGCCGATCTGAATTTGCCTGGCCGCAGCCACCGCCCCAGAAGCCTCGACAGTGGTGTGATAGTAGACCGCAGCCATCGACCAGCCAGGTACGGCGGGAGCGGCTGCCAGGCTGCCAAACCGGCCAGGCAGCCAGTACGAGACGCCGCCTTCGTCGGCGCGGGACACGCCCGGAAGGGCGGCCAGCAGTGCTATCACTATAGCTGCGCTGGTATTCCACGGACGCAAGCTTGGGGTTTGCTGAGATTGTTCGCGCGTCATCTGTTTGCCCCTCAAAGTCAAGTCGGATCAGCGTAGGGAGAAAACCACATGGCGCGGCTATGCAGATTCGACGCGGTGCAGAATTTCGTCGTCGTTGTTGCCGGAATGCCACTTTGGATAGGCTAGTTGAATGCGGGATGTACCACAACTACGGGCCGATATCGTCGCGGTGATGGTGAGTCTTTCGGCGCTTGAGGCGACTTACTGGCTTCGGCTTGCGACGTCCGCTGCAGAGTCTCCGAAGGGCTTTCTCCAAAAATGCGGCGATATTCAACCGAGAACCGGCCCAATTCTGCAAAACCATAGCGAGTCGCAACCTGTGTAACAGTCGTGAGGTTGCTATCAGAGGACAATAGTGCGCGCCTTGCCTGCAACAGCCTCTGCATGCGCAAATGACGACAAGGGGGTACACCGTGGACATTGTGGAATGCCTTGCGCAGCGTGCGCTCGCTGACGGCGAGGGCGCCGCAGAGAGCCGAAATGGCCAGCGGCGAATCCAGCTCTGCAAGAGCGATCGCCTCGGCTTCGACCACGAGATCGTGCCAGGTTCTGATCGTCCATCCGCTGGGAAGGTCTGTAAGAGGTGATGGCAAATAGCGAATTGTCATCTAATGCCCCGGATTCTGTGATCGCGGTGAAAGCGCCGGACCTCAGGGGCAACTCAGCATCATGAGCGACAGTGCGCTACTGTACCTGAGGGCAAAACCTGTAGTTGATCGGCCTTCAGCGAGGCGCGGCCGGGGCCCTCGCGGCGACGAGCTATGAGGCGCTCTCGACGTCGGGCAAGGGCCGGGGCGCCAGGATTCCTGTTCGCTCCGCCACCGAGACTGCCTCCGCAAAAGAACCGACTTCAAGCTTCTGCATGATCATTTGTCGATGGTACTTGATGGTTCGCTCGGAAGTACCCAGAGAATGCGCAATTTGCTTGTTCATCTTGCCGCGCACCATCAACGCAAAAACTTCGTTCTCGCGGGGAGTTAGTTTCGCGACTAGCGTTTTTAGTGCATCGAGCCGGCCAAGATTCTGCTGAGCTTCGTGAAGGCGTAACAGCGCGCGCTCGATCGCTGCCAACAGCGTCTGCCTGGGAATGGGCTTGGACAGAAAGTCTTCTGCACCCGCCTTGATCGCGCGAACGCTCATAGGAATATCGCCGTGAGCGGTCATGAAGATGATGGGCCACTGATGCGATAGCTTGGCGAGCTCCTGCTGAAGCTCCAGACCGCCGATCGTAGGCATTTGCACGTCGAGCAGAAGGCAGCCAGGTTTGGCGTCGTGGATGCTCTGCAAAAAGGCAGCCGCCGATTCAAAGTCGACCACGGCATAGCCCGAAGCTTTCAGTACCCGGCATATCGCCGGGCGAAACGATGCGTCGTCGTCCACGATGTAAACTACGGGCGCGCCGGTCATTCCATTTTCTCGCCCTCGTCGCGGCCCGCCGGCCGAGGCCCGAACAATCTCCGGATGTGATCCGCTGCATGCACCGAAGCCTCGGCTGGTCCGCAGTAGCAAAATACCGGAGATGCGAGAGTTAGCGGTTGCGTCCCCAGCGGTCAACGCGGAGCGGGCATGTATGCAATATGCAAGCCTGATCGCCTGGCCTGATATGACTTTGTGCCAGTCGGGTCCGGAGGCTCGTTACAGGTATGCCGTATATGAGCTGACCCAGACCAGAATGGAGGCGAGCATCCCAATAACCCCCGCATTTGGAGCAAACGCAGTTGCGTTTCCGGACATGCCCAGCCTGAGCGAGTCGCCGCTGATTTCATCCGGAATGGAGATCACCGCCGGAAAGCCCGACGCGCCGCCAATCGCATTAGTCCGCGCCAACGTCCCGGATGCGGCAATCTGTCCCTGGCCTATTCCCTTCGGAATTTCAGTGATTTTGGCGTGATAGATGCGGCCTGGATCATTGTCGAAAACGATATTGACGGGTGTGCCGGCCTTTATGGTCTGAAATCCGTTCTGCGCAAACATCCCGACAATTGTAATTTCATTCTCCACGATGAACGACATGGCTGACCGCAATTGGAAGGCGCGATCGCCCACGGTCAGGGCCACCGCCGTCGCGAAGCCATCGGCAGGAGCGCGGACCGTTGTTTGCGCCAACTCCCAAGTGGCACTCTCCAATTGCGCCTGCAGTTGGGCAACAGTCGTGTTGACCCCCCCGATCTCCGAGTCCAGAGCCAATTTGGCACTTTCCTGGGTTGCCTTGGCGACTTTGAGTTGTGCCCCTACTGTCTCGAACTGCACCTGAGTGTCCTGCTCTTTGAACTCGGTGTTGGATCCGCTGGCATACAGCGTCTGAATGTCTTGGAGGCGCTTCGCATTGTACTTGTATTGGGCCTCGAGGCCGGCAACGTTCGCGCTCGCCTGATCGTAATTTGCTTTCAATATTTGTGTTTGCTGTTTGGCTGCGGCTAACGACGCCTGCAGTTGCGTCACTTTGTATTGGAATGGCGCCGGATCGAGTTGAAACAGAACATCACCTGACTTCACGGCTATGTTCGGCTTCACCGGAATTGCGATCACCTGGCCGGTGACGTTAGGTGTCACTTCGATCACCCGGCCCGCGACGGTGACCTTCCCTGATGGGGTTAAATGATTGAACAGCGCAAGAAATGTCGCGAGTATGAATGCGCCGATCAGGATCGAAATAGTACCCGATAGCCAGCCCCAGCGGACCAGTTTGAGCTTGGAAAATATCACCCACATCGCGAGCACATAAAGGCACAAGATAATAATCATGGGCGGCCCCTCTCGTTTGTGGCGTCAACCGCTCATTGCCGGATATGCGTCGGGACGCGCTATGCAAAATCGGCTCGTACCGAGCGCTGTTCATTTTCGGATGATCAGCGAATTCTTTGCGCTGCCGGTTTTTGCATAGCCAATCGCCCGAAGCCTCCTCATAGTTGTGGACGAACGTGATCATCCGAGACGTGGTCATCCCATTCACAACAGAAGAGACAGACATGAAGCGCACAAGGCTGGCACAAATTGCGGGACTGTTGGTGGTTTCGGCATTGATTGGTCCCATTGCGGCCTTCGGACAGACGGCTCCGGCCCCCTTGAAGACAATCGGTGCGGCTTCAGGGCAAGCCAAGTCCGAGCTCGTGCCGTCGCTGTTCGTGCTCAATTCGCGCGGTGCTACCCTGCAGGGCGACGCCCTGACCATGACTGGAGTAACGCCGAATTCGATCATCTTCGCGGACCGGCCGGTGCGCGCCGCGGGTCACCAGCCAACCGCCGACGTAATCGCGGAGTGGGGATCCGGCGACGACAGCTTTGCCAAAAACCCGCCGAACGCGACCGTGTCGGTACTCGGCAAGGACGGCTCGGTGAAGGACGCCGTTGTAGTGCTGAAAAATCCGAAGCTTGAGGGCGACAAGCTCACCTTCAACGTCCAGGTCCTTGAGGGCGATCTGGCCGGGGCCGACGGTGCGGCCGCGCTCTTCATCGATATCATAGGCCGGCCGTTCACGCCGATGTCGTTTGCCGGCGTTGCCCGCCGCACGGCGTTCAGGGGCGCGATGTATGCCGGCGCTGCCGGGGCGGCTGCTTATGGAGCGGCTGCGTACTACCATCCATACGCGTATCCCCGTCCGGCGTGCGGCTACTATCCCTATCCGCCCTGTTATTGAGACCTGCAAAAGGCGGGGAGGCACCGCTTCCCCGTTTGCACGGCGTCTCGATCGGGGAATCGTCAGCGCATTTTTGAACTGAACCAAACGAATCCGATTGAACGGGAATTTTCAATGAACATCACTCGACGAAATCTCACCTTGGGCGGCATCAGCCTACTGGCCGGCGCTTCCGCAAGCACCATCAGCCGTGCCGAACTAGGTTCGTTCCTCGGAATCGAGGAGGGCGTCGAGGATTTCCTGCTCGCCACCGATGCCTACATCTTTGGCTATCCGCTGGTGACCATGGAGATGACGCGGCGCGTCATCACCAACGTCGCGTCTCCGGTTGGAACGCGCGGGCCGATGGGCCAGATCATCAAGCTGCGGCAATATCCCGATGCATCGTTTCGCGACGTTACCGCGCCGAATGCCGACACGCTCTATACGACATCTTTCTTCGATGTCGGCAAGGAGCCGTGGGTGCTCAGCATTCCCGACATGAAGGGTCGTTATTTCTTGCTGCCGATGCTGGATGGCTGGACCAGTGTCTTCCAGGTCCCAGGCAAGCGCACCACTGGGACTGGCGCGCAGACCTACGCAATCACCGGCCCTGGCTGGAAGGGCTCGCTGCCCTCGGGAGTTAAGGAATACAAGTCGCCCACCGCCATCGTTTGGCTGCTTGGGCGCATCTACTGCACCGGCACGCCGCAAGATTACGCCGAGGTGCACAAGCTGCAGGATGAGTTCAAGCTGGTGCCGTTGAGCGCATACGGCAAGCCCTACACACCACCTCCGGGGACCGTCGATCCATCGATTGACATGAAGACGGCGGTGCGCGAGCAGGTCAACCGCATGGATGCGGTGGCGTACTTCACGCTGTTGTGCAAGTTGATGAAGGACAATCCGGCGTCGGCGGCTGATGCGCCGCAGCTGGCGAAATTCGCCAAAATTGGTATCGTTCCCGGCCAGGATTTCGACACCAGTAAGCTCAAGGCGGATTTCGTCAAGCGGGTACCCGAAGTCGCCTTCGACCGGATCATGCTGCAGTTCAAAATCAACAAGGCCATTACGGACGAGAACGGCTGGGCGTTCACGACCAAGACTGGCATCTACGGAACCGATTACCTGATGCGCGCGCTCGTCACCGCGATCGGGCTTGGCGCCAATCGGCCAGAAGACGCGGTCTATCCGACCTCGCAAAAGGATGCTGAGGGCCGCAAATACAACGGCGCCAACAAATACGTGATGCGTTTCGCCAGGGGCCAGTTGCCCCCGGCGGAGGGATTTTGGTCCCTCACGATGTATGACTCCGGCTATTTCTTCGTCAACAACCCGCTCAACCGTTATTCGATCAGCGCGCGCGAGAAGCTCAAGTCGAACCCGGACGGTTCGGTTGACCTCTACATCCAGAAGGACACACCCGGCAAAGACAAGGAATCCAACTGGCTGCCGTCGCCTCCCGGCGATTTCATCCTGATGCTGCGTCTGTATTGGCCGCGCGAGAAGAACCCCTCGATCATCAATGGATCGTGGAAGATTCCGCCAGTAGCGAAGGTTGCAGTCTAAACCATAAACCAGCGCCGGCTTTCGACACCGGCGTCGGACCGCGCAAACACAATCGTCCCTAAAGAGGAGTCAGCACTATGTTGACTAAACGCGATCTGCTTTGCTCTGCTGCGATGACTGCGCTCGTCGCTACAACGGCAAAGTCCACGTCAGCAATTGCGCAGAACAAAGCCGATTGGCCCAGGCTGCTAGAGGCCAAGGATATCGCCGAGCAAGGCTTCATCTATGGCCTGCCAATCGTCATGAACTACGCCATCATGTACGAGTACGCGATAGATCGCAATTCGGGGCAGTTCAAGGCACCGTTCAACCAGATCAAGAACGAACCCAACGTTTACAGCTACAAGGACACAGCAATCGTCACCCCCAACAGCGACACGCCCTACTCCTTCGTGTGGCTCGATTTGCGGGCGGAGCCGGTGGTGCTCTCGGTGCCGGCGAACGATCCGAAGCGCTACTACTCGATCATGCTATGCGACGGCAATACGTATAATTATGGCTATGTCGGCACCCGAGCCACAGGGAGTGAGGCCGGCGACTACATGGTGGTCGGGCCCGACTGGAAGGGGGACACCCCGGCCGGCATCAAGCAAGTGTTCCGTTCGAGCACACAATTTTCCCTCGCGGGCTATCGCACCCAGCTTTTCGGCCCGGATGATCTCGGCAACGTCAAGAAAGTACAGGCCGGCTATAAGGTGCAGCTGCTCTCTGCCTATCTGAAGCAGGCGCCGCCAGCGGCCGCGGTAGCCATCGACTTTCCGAAGATCGACAAGGAACTCGTAAAGAGCAACTTCTTCGAGTTTCTCGACTTTGCGCTGCAGTTCGCACCACCGGAGGCTAAAGAGATCGAGATTCGCGCTCGGCTCGCGCGCATCGGGATTGGTCCAGGCAAGACCTTCAATTTTAAGGACCTGCCACTGGAGCACAAGCTGGAGGTTGGCCTCGGCATGAAGGAGGGCCAGCGGAAGGTCGACGAGGCCGTCGCGAACGCGGGCAAGGCGATCAATGGCTGGCGGGTTAGCGGCCTTCCAGGCAATAGCGCCCACTACAATGGCGACTGGTTGAAGCGTGCCGTCGCCGCTCAGGCCGGCATTTATGGCAATGACCCGGCGGAGGCGACCTATCCGTACACGCGCATCGACAGCGATGGTCGGACGCTCGATGGCAGCAAGGGCAACTACACCCTCACGTTCCCGGCAGGGCAGCAGCCGCCGGTGAATGCCTTCTGGTCGCTCACTATGTACGACGGAAAGTCGCAGCTTCTAATCGAAAACCCGATTAACCGCTATCTGATCAACTCGCCGATGCTGCCGAACATGAAAAAGAATCCGGATGGATCGCTGACGCTTTACATCCAGAATAAGTCGCCGGGCGCGGACAAAGAGGCCAATTGGCTGCCCGCTCCGAATGACACGATCTATCTGGTGATGCGGTTGTACTGGCCGAAGACCGAACCACCTTCGATCCTGCCCCCGGGGGAAGGCACTTGGAAGCCGCCCGGTATCCAAGCGGCGCAATAATTATCCCCGACCCGGCTGCCGGATCCGTCGCCGCGCAGCTCGGACTGCGAAGGGCTCGAAGCATCGCCATACGCAATTGGGATCGGCAGCCTTACTCTTGCGCGGCTGTCGACGAGAATTGCACGAATGCAGGGCGGTTCGATAACTGCATTAAATGTTGAGGAGCATGGAAAATGTTGACGAAACGGCATTTACTTCGCTCCACTGCGGCGATCGCCGCGCTTGCCGCCACGACAGCTAAGTACACGTCGGCAGTTGCGAAAGACAAAGCCGATTGGCCCAGCCTATTAGAAGCCAAGGACATTGCCGAAGAAGGCTTCATTTACGGCCTGCCCATCATGATGAACTACGCCACCATGTACGAATTTGCTGTCGACCGGAATTCGGGGCAGTTCAAGGCGCCGTTCAACGAGATCAACAACTTATCCCACGTCGCTACTTATAAAGATACCGCCGTCATCACGCCGAACAGCGACACGCCATATTCGATTTTGTGGGTGGATCTGAGGGCGGAGCCGATCGTGGTTTCGGTCCCCCCGGTAGACCCGAAACGCTACTACGCTGTCCAGCTCATAGACGGTAACACATTCAACTACGGCTATATCGGCAGTCGCGCCACTGGAAGCGAAGCTGGCGATTACATGGTGGTCGGACCGGAGTGGAAGGGAGCAACTCCTGCCGGAGTCAAGAAAGTGTTTCAATCGACGACCCAGTTTTCATTGGTTCTCTTCCGCACCCAGCTTTTCGACGCGGGCGACATCAACAACGTGATGAAGGTGCAAGCTGGCTATAAGGCGCAGCCACTTTCAGGCTATCTGAAGCAGGCGGCTCCGCCCGCTACTCCGGCTGTGACTTTTCCGAAGATCGACAAGGAGCTCGCCAAAACGAACTTTTTTGAGTATCTCGATTTCTGCCTGCAGTTCGCGCCGGCACTCGAGAACGAGAAGGACATCCGCGCAAAGCTCGCACGCATTGGTGTCGGGCCTGGAAAGACCTTCGGCTTCAAAGATCTCCCGTTTGAGCACAAGGCGGAGATTCTCGTGGGCATGAAGCAAGGTGAACAGAAAGTGGACGAGGCCGTCGCGAAGGGTGGCGTATCGCTCAACGGATGGCAGGTCCACTCGTTCTTTGGCGATGCAGCGTTCTTCAATGGCGACTGGCTGAAGCGCGCGGCGGGCGCGAAGGCCGGCATTTACGGCAACGATTCCGTGGAGGCGGTCTATCCGCTTACGCGCATCGACGCTGAGGGCAAGACCCTCGACGGTGCCAAGCACAACTACACGCTCACCTTCCCGCCCGATCAATTGCCGCCGGTTAATGCCTTCTGGTCGGTGACGATGTACGACGGCAAGACCCAACTGTTAATCGAGAATCCGATCAGCCGCTACCTGATCAATTCGCCGATGCTCCCCATCATGAACAAGAGCGCGGACGGGTCGCTGACGCTCTATATCCAGAGCAAGTCGCCGGGTAAGGACAAGGAATCGAACTGGCTGCCCGCGCCCGACGGCCCGATCTACCTCGTGATGCGGCTCTACTGGCCGAAAACAGAAACGTCTTCCATTCTGCCGATTGGCAAGGGGACATGGCCGCCGCCCGGTATCATTGCGTGATCGTTAGCCCAGGCCCGCCGATGCGGCGACGAACTCAGCAGGAGAATGGAATGGAGCGCAAGATGTACAGGGCCTTGATATTCGCAACGCTAGTATCTGCGACGGCGATTCCCGTTGCCCGCGCCCAGGTCGATCTCAGCACCTATGCCGACGCCAACGGCTTCCTCAATGTACAGAAGCTTACATGCGCTCAGCTGGCCGGGACCTGGCAAGGCGATGCCGACCGCCTGACAGCCTGGTACAGCGGCTGGTACAATGGACTTGCTCGAAAGCACTATATGGATATCGTCAAATCAAAAGAGGCTGAGCACGAGATCATCGTTTATTGCAAGGCGAACCCTGGTGAATTGATCATTGAGGCGGTCGCCGTGGTGTTCAAGGACATGCGGGCGAGGCTAGGGATCGAAATGAAGCCCTAGCGGTTTCATAATGACCTCGGCAGCCCTGCGCTGGGCGCGGATTGTGCATAGCGTCCTAAGGAGGGCCGATGCAGATGACTTTCGAAGGCGGCGATGGAATAGTCCGGATCGCGATCCGTAGTCGGGAATCGCGTTTCTACGGCGTGGATGTCTACCACCACTCGATGATCGTTTCGCCATGCGCACCATAGCTGTCGTCGACGACAATCCGAGTATGCTGCAAGGCCTGACCCGGCTTTTATCAGCCCATGGCTTCCGTGTCCGGACGTTTGCATCGGCGGAGCTGTTTTTGGACGCCCACGCCGAGTGCGAGGTGGATTGCTTGCTGCTGGACATCCAACTTGGCGGAATCTCCGGCATGGATCTACAACGGCAATTGATCGCATCAGGCAGGGATTTGCCCGTCATTATGATGACGGCGATCGACAGTGAGGTCACTCGGCAGGCGGCATTCGACGCGGGCTGCATTGCGTATCTGAAGAAGCCGTTCCTATCAAAACTACTGATCGATGCGGTCGGCAGGATTGCCTGAGGCCGAAATCGAGTCCTTTAACGATTACAGGCACAGGTAGTGTGCAAAATCGAGTAGGATTGGTTTTCGGAGCCAATTGTAACTCCCTTTTTACCGGCCGCTTTATCGCATGAAAAATCGTACATTGTTCAGTTCGATCGTTCTGCTCCTGGCCATGACGGGTGCGGCTTTCTCTCAGCCAAAGCGGGTGCTCATCGTCCATTCAATCGGACGCGAATTCTCGCCGTGGGACGACTACGCTCGAAACATTCGGGAGGAGTTGCGGCTTCAGTCGAAGGATCCGATCGATATCTTCGAGGTCTCGCTGTCGACGGCTCGCTTCCCGGACGGGGATGAGGATGCCTTTGTCAGCTATCTGAATGCAATATTTTCCGAGCGCAAACTCGACCTGATCATGACGATCGGCGGTCCTGCGGCACGATTCTTTCAGCAAAACCGTCAGCGAATTTTTCCTACGATCCCCACCTTGTACGCGGCTCTGGCGCAGCAGATGTCTTCCAACGCACCGGCGAACGATGCAATGGTTTCGGTATCTGTCGATGTATCAAGCACTCTCGACCAGATACTGAATTTAATTCCGGAGACGACCAAGGTCTTCATCGTGATGGGAAGTTCTCCGATCGAGAAGCTGTGGCTGCAGGAGATGCGCAAGCGTTTTCAGCCGCTGACAACCAGGATGGAGATCACTTATTCCAATGAACTATCGCTGGAAGAGATCCTCGAGCAGGTGGCTACGCTGCCACCGCGGAGCTTCATCGTCTACGGGCAGATGCTTGTGGACGCAGCCGGCGTCGTGCACGAGGGCAAGCGAGCCATAGATCGTATCCGCGCGGTCGCAAATGCACCTATCTTTTCGGAACAGGACGCGTTCTTCGGACGAGGAATCGTGGGCGGTCGGATGACGAACATATCCGACGTCAGCCGCCAGACCGCCGCCGTTGCCGTGCGCATTCTGAGGGGAGAGGCGCCGGGCAGCATCAAGACGCCTGCGATTCCAGCTGCATCGCCCAGATATGACTGGAGGGAGCTGAAGCGTTGGAACATCAGCGAAAGCCAATTGCCGCCAGGCAGCGAAGTTGTTTTTCGGGTGCCCAGCCTCTGGGAGCAGTATCGGCCGCAATTCACGGCTGTTATGGCCGCCATCTTGCTGCAGGGCGGCATCATTGCATTGCTGCTCGTCGAGCGACGGCGACGTCTTGTTGCACAAGCGGAGGCGACAAGTCGCCGCCAGGAAGTCGTTCGCCTGAATCGGGTCACGACCGCAAACGTTCTGTCGTCCTCGATCGCACATGAGCTGTATCAGCCGCTCGGAGCTATCTTGAGCAACACAGAGGCCGCGCAGATGTTGCTCAAGGCGCATCCACTGGATATGGCTCAGCTCGGCGAAATCCTATCCGACATCGTCAGGGATGAGCAACGCGCGAGCGAGATCATTAGCGGCCTTCGAAACTTGCTCAACAACAGAACAGAAGCCGATCTTCGGACGATCGATTTGAATGACACTGTGCGCGACGTCGTCAAAATCGTATCTCCTGAAGTGACTAGGCGGGGGGTGATTTTACGTACCATTCTTGCGCCTGAGCCTCTGCGGGTGCGGTGCGACTCGATTCATCTTCAGCAAGTCATCATCAACCTCGTGATGAATGGCGTGGATGCCATGGAAGAGGTGCCCAGCCCGCACAATCTGACGATCCGGACAAAGCTGGCTGATACCGATCGGATCGAGGTCCGGATATCCGACACCGGGCCCGGCATTCCCGACCCGAAACTGGTAAGCATTTTTAATGCGTTTGTAACAACGAAACCGCACGGGACGGGATTGGGACTGCCGATCGCACGAACGATACTAGAAAGCTACCGGGGCGAGCTGTGGGCAGAGAACCGCACTCGGGGCGCGGTGTTCTCTTTCAGGCTTCCGGTGGCAACCGCCTAGGCTTGCGAGCCACCGCCGGGCTTGCCAAAGAGTTGGCGATGCGGGTCGGGGGCGGAAGTCGTCTCGCCAAGCGCGCCCTCTACGTGCTGTGATGCCCACCCGGTTCCTCCCTGAACGCGGAGTCCTAAGCGCAAGTTCATGTCGCTCGTCCCAAAATGCGGTCCGGGGAATGAGTAAGATGCGGTGCATCATGCCGCATTTCCCGAGCCCTTTCGATGCCGTGGACCTTGTTGATGACTGGATCGACGCCTGTCCGCAGCATCGATTGGGTAACCTGACCTTCTGCTCCAACGGCGTTAGCTTCAAAGGCCGAACGGAGCTTCGATGGTACTGGCAGCCCAGACTGCTGAGGTGGGACTGTTCCGCAGCGCGTCGTGGAAGCTGCTGTTCACAGCTGTCGACTTCGTTCAAGGCCTTGATAACGTGAGGAGCGCGCCTTCGTCGTCATTGAAGTCGAAAAAGAACCTTGGCATGAGCCTCAAACGCCGAGTGCCGTTCGCAGTTCCTAGCTCTTCTTGGCTCCCGGAAAAATGCCGAGGACCTCGCCATCTGCATCGCGAACGGTGACAGTTCGCCCAGTCATCTCAGCCAGCCGCTTCGCAAGCGCGCACGCCTCATCCGCATTTTCTAGATCCAGAGCGACCACCGACAGCTTTGTTGCGTCAGCTCCAATGACGGCGATATCGAAAGGTTTGTTATAGGCCACGGCGCAACTCCTGCTGTTGGCGGGTAGCGCGATCCTTGGTACAGCAACCGTGATTTAAGGATTAGACACTTTGTGCACAAGTGAACACGGAACATGGTGCGCCACGATTTCGCGGTAAGCAGGCGAACGGACTGTCTCAGATCGCCTGCCTCACCATCCGTAGAAGTTCTTGGCGATGGCCAGGGTCTCAAGTTCGCTCGTCTCCAAGGCTATCTTTTGCACCAGCATCACGTCTCCTTCGACGAGCTCGCCAACCGGGACAAAGCACCATCCCGTTCCCAATCGGCCGGATGCATCGACCTCGCGGATGTTGGCTGACGTTCTCTGATAGATGCGATAGCGCATGCCGGTTTCGCACCCGACGACGTCGAAATAGCCCTTGGCGTCGAACTGGGCACGCTGCTGCGCAGTCAGCCAGCCGCGGAGCAGGCACAAGCCCTTTCTCCGCCTCTCCTCCTGATAGCTTCTGTAGAAAGTCCCACACGCCCGCCGCCGAAAGATCCTGAGGTAATGAGAACCAGCCACGACAATCACTCGTTTGCTTGAAAGGCCGCATCAACGCAATTCCAGTGGAAGATGCCGAGATGCCCGCGCGTGTTCCTAATGCTTGATGCACGCCGATTGCTGCCTTAGGATACGCCGCCCTGCCTCGATCACATTTTGTGAACGATGCCCGCCGAAGAGCGCTCGCTTACGGCGCGGAATGCGGCCGGAGCGAGCCATCGCCTTCAAGGGGCATTCGCAAAATGAACTTGGTTTCTGCCTCAGACGAATCCAACTCGATCGAGCCACCGTGGGCTTTGGCGATTTCGGCCGCGATATAAAGGCCAAGCCCAAGTCCCTGCGACGGCCCGTGCGCCTCTCCCCGGTAGAACGGCTGAAACAGGCGCTTGCGAGCCTCCTCCGGAATAGCCGCGCCTCCATTGGCCACCGAGAGCTCGAACATCTCTGCTTTGGCGGTAGCTTCGACCCGCACGGGCCGGTCCGGCGCGCCGTGGCTGATTGCGTTGCCGAGCAGGTTGGAGAACAACTGGGCGATGCGGGCCGGATCGCAGAAAACCGGCCTCTCGACTTCGAAATTGGTCTCGATGCGGCGCTCCGGATGGGCCGCGACCAACTCGGCCACAACCTGGTCCAGCACGGGTTCGACGGCGGTAATGGCCTTAGAGAGCGAGATACCCCCTCCAAGGCGGCCGCGCGCCAGGTCCATGACGCTCTCGATCATCTTGGCCATTCGGCCCACGCTGCTCTGCATCATGGCCTCGAGCCGCAGCGCGTCTTCCGGCGTCTTGGCCTTGAGCATCAGCCGTGCACCGGCCGCGATCGATGCGAGGGGATTGCGCAGGTCGTGACCGAGGACGGCGATGAACTGCTCGCGCAGCTCCGCGTTCTCGCGCTCCTGTCGCAGACGCTCCTCCAGAGCGGTCCTGAGCTCGTCGCTCTCCTTGCGGGCGTCGATGAGCCCGCGCTCATAGCGCCGCCGATCCGTGGCCCGCATGATCGTCAGGCGCGTGAATAGGAGCGCGTCGGCATCGGATCGTCGTTCGCGGGCATTCGCGATCGCCGGCAGCCGCGTTCCGTTTTTAGTCAGGAGATCGAGAGCGAACTCGTCGAAGAAACCCTGCATCCGCAGCAGCGGCGCCACATGGGTCTCCAGGAATATGCGACCGGCCATGTTGAGCAGGTCGCTGAGCCGCATCCCGGACAGGTCATCGGGCAGGTAGCCCATCCAATCCGCCAGGGTCCGATTAGCACGATCGATGCGGCCGTCCGGGCGAACGGAGAGGTACCCGCACGGCGCGTTCTGGTAGAGGTCTTCGAAATCGCTGTCAGCAGGGTGATTGTTGTTCACTCAGACGAAGTCCCGGATTGCGGCGGTGACTTCGTCCGGGGCACTCAAATTGGGACAATGGCCGGTTGCCTTCAAAACCACCATTTTGCTGTTAGGGATGTTGCGCTGGACGTACGCACCCACCTGTTGCCCGGCGATGATGTCTTCGCTGCACTGGAGGATCAGCGTGCGAGCGTTGACCTTGGCCAGGTCCGCGCGGTTGTCGGACAGGAATGTGACCCGGGCGAACTCCTTGGCGATCGCCGGATCTGTTCGACAGAAGCTGTTGGTCAGCTCCTCGCCAAGTTCGGGACGATCGGGATTGCCCATGATGGCGGGCGCCATCTGCGCCGACCAGCCCATGTGGTTCTCCTCCAGAAAAGAAAGAAGCTCTTCGATCTGCTGAGCGCTGAAGCCCCCGAAATAGTCGCCATCGTCGATGTAGCGCGCCGAAGGCCCCACCAGCACCAGGCTTTCGAAGAGTGTCGGATCCTTGATCGCGGCAAGCACTCCGATCATCGCACTGACGGAATGCCCCACGAATACGGCATCCTTCAGGCGCAGCGAGCGCCCGATCTCGACGACGTCATCGGCATAGCCGGACAATTTGGAATACTTCTGGCGATCGTAAGCGGTGAGGTCCGAGCGGCCCGCTCCAACATGGTCGAACAGCACCGTGCTGAAATCGGCCTCGAAGGCCGGCGCCACGAACCGCCACATGTTCTGGTCGCACCCGAACCCATGAGCGAACATCATCGCACGATCGCCGCGGCCGCGGACTTGCACGTTGTTGCGGACCTCGATCGTCATTTGTTACCCCCGAGCGTGTGACAGTTCTTGTGGTCTGGACGAGCGTAGGGTGAACTGGACCCCTATGCATCCCTTTTCGAGCGCCGGGCAGCTATGACGTTCAGATCAGGAGACCCGACAAAGCCTCGACCAACTGCGCCGGCGCGAAGGGCTTGGGCAGGATGACGCTACGCGGCACGCCGTTTGAGGCCCAGCGATGGGCGCTGTCCCCGGAGACGTAGAGGATCCCGCAGCTTGGATCGCGCTCCCGTACGAGACGGGCGAGCGCCCAACCATCCATTCTGGCGGGACCCAGATTGATGTCGGTGACAAGTGCTCGCGGCAGAGAGCTCTCGCTGAGCAGACCGGCCGCCGCTTCGCCTGAGGCGGCGCTGAGCACGCCGTAGCCTGCCTCGACCAAGGTCTCCTCCAGCATCTCGCGGAGGAGATCTTCATCCTCAACCAGAAGAATGGTTGATCTTTCTGCGGCGTTTTGGGAGTTGCTCAGGTGCATCCTCTCGCATCTCCTATCAAAATGACTCCCGCGGTCCTGATGACGCACGTCACCCGGCCCAACGTAGAACAGGACGAAGCGTTCATTTTTTCTTGCTGCGTCGCCCTCGCAAGGAACCAGGAGAAATGTTGGCGCAGACTTCGCCGATGTGCCAGCAGCAGTCAATTGCCCATCGTTGGGCCAGAGATGCACCTTAATAGGGGACAAACTTCGAAGGCGCTTCCAGTCAGGCCGCGTCCGGTCCCGGAATTATCGCTCGGTGCGAAAGTCGGGTCACAAGCGGTCCCGGACCGCTTGCTCGCGGCAGGTCAGCTATGGGCAACAACTGACACTGGAGGACCGCCAACTGAGGCGGCCTTAATTCATCTTGCGGCGAAGCTTGCGTTGCAGTTCGCGCTGTTCCTCGATGTCCTCTTGGACCATCTGGCGCAAATCATCCTCGCGCTTAGTGCCGGAGGGCGGGGTCTCCCGAGGTGGTTCTTTGTCAGCCATGGTGGCATCCTAAAACACTGGCCGCCGGCGCCGTGAGGCAGCCTTAATCTTCCCAAATGCGCTCGGCCGCACTTGTCGCACTGTCAAAGGTTGACGGTGCGACCAGTCCCGACGTCCAGCATCGAATATCGCAGCCGAAGGGGGTAGCGCAAGCCGGGCAATGCGTAGGCTGGGGGCGGGGCTGGCGAGACTGTTCGGACATGCAGATTGTATGCGCCCGAACAGCAAAATAGGCCACTAACGAATTCAAACTAGGCCACTGAGGTCGGGAGCAGGCCGGGGCTGCCGAATCCGGCCATTCCGCAGGCACTAACGAATTGACCCTGGGGCGTTCGGGATGGCTATCGCAAACCCATTGGTGCCACCAGCGGGAGCATGCCACCTTTGGTCCTCCAGACTACCCGCCTATGTTCACTTCATTTTCCGAGAGCCGACGGTGATGAAATAGATCGGTTTCCCGGCTTCATCCGTCACCTCTATGCTCCATTCCTGCCCCGGCCGGAACTTGCCATCGATGTCTTTGAACAGAGCGCCTGCATAGCTTGTGGCCTCCCGCCAAGCCGCTGCGTCATCTGCTAATTCCTCGCCCTGGTCGTCAGCGCTAGGGGCTACGTTATGGACGTGAAAAAAGTATTTTGGCATTCTCGGGAATGCCGCCGAGGCGCTTGCTGTTCCTATCGTGCAATTGACCCTAGAAGAATACCTAGAACGGGCAGACCGATACCGGATCGCGCTGGAAACGGTGAAGGACGTCTTCGCCCGCCATCTCCTCGAGGTGATGGAACAGAGCTACCGGACACTGGCCGAGAGCGAGCTGCACTGGTGACCCGAATGGCCCGTTCGAGGCCTGTCCGCTAATGAGCTCGAATGCGCGCTGATATCCATGATGGCCCGGAGCACAACACGCTCCAATCAGAGGCCGGATACATTGATGCAAGACCGCATCTGCCAGGTTGACGAAAACTCTTGCAACGCGCGGCCGGACCATACATCGGGTCACAAGCGGTCCTCGACCGGCTGCGCGCCCCAGGTCAGCAATGGGCTACATGCGGTCCTAACCGGCCGCGCGGCAGGCTCGGCCGTCGCGTATCGAACTTCGCGCTTCTCGATCTATCCGGAACCTTGATCCGTTGATTTCTAACGAGGCGTCAGATGGAGATAGGTCGGATCGAACCCTGCTAGTTCCTTCAAGCGTTCCAGGTCGAGCGAGTTGAAGCCGGACTTGTCCGTTTCCACGGGTCAGAAGCCGCCCGTTACGCCAAAGGTGACCGCTTCGCTTTGCCTCGGTCAGTACGCGTCTGGGCCGTCACAGAATGAAGGTAAGTCGGGTGACGCGACCTTGCCGGGCCGCCTTTTCGACCATCCTGAGTTGTATAGCGTGATGCAGCAGACCAACGGTGCCTGCTAATACTCTGAAGCTAGTCGGCGTTAGAGCCTTGGCCTAGAAGCGTCCCCATGCAGCGATCGAGAGCGTCCAAAGGGAATGGTTTCTGTAGAAGTGGCCGACCGTTGAATTGCTCTGGTACGCCATCGACGCCATAGCCGCTGGCGAAGACGAAGGGAATGCCGCGGAGCTGCAACGCCTCTGCGATAGCTTCCGAGCTATCCCGGCCAAGCTGCAGGTCGAGAATAGCAGCGTCGCATTCAGCGCTCATGGCCATGTCTAACCCAGAGCCGAGGTCGCTGCCCTCCCCAGCAACCTCGTGACCAAGCTCCATCAGCATATCCGCAATCATCATGCGGATAAGCGTTTCGTCTTCGATCAGAAGTACTGCAGCCATGCTTCTCCTTACGCCGGCAGGCTTGTGAAACGGGAGTCTTTTTCCCGGGCCCTTCGTTCGCGAGCTCGCCCACGTCCCTTCTCTCTCGAAAAACACGCGCGGAAACTAAGCCCCCTTTACACTGGGTACAGCGCAGCCTCGCGACGAGGTTAATGAGCTGTTTTGTGCAAAAGTGAACTTAAGCGCGTGAAGGAATTGGCGCTCCTCGCATTTTACAGCCAGGGCTGAACAATTGAGCCCAGCCGGAGTCAATTAGAACGAGGAGGTTTGCGATCCGATGGATGAAAGGAAAAAGCTCGAGCATCAGATAGCACTGGCTACTCGGACAGCCGCATACACCTCAGACGAGAACACCGCCAGGAGGCTGCGGCAGTTTGCTGATCAGCTGGGGCGCAAGCTTTCCCCCTCTTCTTCGCGGCGCGCTCAAATCACGGCACGCGCCTATCAGCTTTGGGAACGGGCCGGACGTCCCTCGGGGCGAGATTTGGATTTCTGGACCGAGGCGGAGCGGGAGTTCAGCCCGGGCGATACTGCGGGCCAAGATTAGGGGACTCGCGCTCCGCGCGGTGTACTTGCAAAAAGTGACTTCAACCGTGCTAGTTGTGAGCACTTTCAGTCCTACAGCGTAATGGACCATCGATCTCATTGAGTGCACTGACCGAGTGTGCTCATTCATGAAGAATTTGCGGCAATGCTAGGGCTCGAACGAGCTGGGCGAGCAGGTGTCCTGCGAGGCTTCATCCCGATAACTAACAACCGTATGCCCCGAGGATGAAAGCGAGACGATTGTCAAAGTACGTGCGGAGTGGGCAATTTTCGCCGGGCGAGATTTGTGCTCGACATGACGCGCGAGGCGAAGGGCGGGCACCCAAGGTGCCGCTGATCGCCGCCTCAGTCCGAGTGTCCGAGGCGGCGTAGTTGGCCTCAGTATTTGAACTGCGGCATGGCCTTCAATTGGTCCTTGGTCGCGTTGTAGACGACGTGGTCCGGATACCAGTTTTCGTTTGCTGCACGCACAGGCCGGTTGGAGCGGTTGACTTCTCCAGTCGCAGCACCCGCATTGTTGACGCCTACCGTGGGCTTGTCGGCGGCCGGCGTGTTCGTCGACGTGCGAACGGGCTCGTTGACCCACTTCAGCTTGTCGTAGGGGACAGCAACATAATGCTCGCCCACACCGAGGAACCCACCAACACCCAGAATGACGTTCGCAGTCTTGCCGGACTTGTCGAGAATGAGTTCGTTAATGTCGCCAATCTTCTCGTTGGCTTCGTTGTAGACGTTGACGCCGACGAGCTTGGAAGCCCGCCATTCGCCTTCCTTATGCGACGAGGCGGCGGTCTTCGTCGAGGCAGTTTGCGCCGATGCCGAGCTCGTGAACACTGCCGTAGTGAGTAAGGCGGCTATGAGATACTTGTACATGCGTCCTCCTGCGTTTTGCGAATAGTGGGCGTACTTAGCGCAGCAGCATTATGAGAATGATCAGCGGGATCGGGATCCCGACGAGCCAAAGCAAAATCGGCATGATGTCTCTCCTTTCGTTTTCGATGGGTTAGCGATTGGTCGCAGGCACATACGCCTTCTTGCCCCAAGTGCCGTCGCGAAGCCCGCCACCTTCGGTGGCAGCCAGCGATGCGCAGAAGGCGCCGATAAACAGGGAAAGCGTTAGCCAGATCGCAATCTGCATGGCGGCCTTCCTTGCCGCGTCGAGGTCAGTTTTTACCTGAGTGACGACGTCATTGACGCGTTTCTCGGCGTCCGCTTGGCTCAATCCGGTTCGCGCAGACACGACCTTGGCAACGTAGGTGCGGTCGGCGGGACTGACATCGTTGTCCTTGTGGAAGCTGTTGGTGAACAGGCGAACCATCTCACCACGCGAGTCGCCAGTCTGCTGGCCCTGGGAGGGCGGGTTATCCGAGCGAAGGAGCGTGTCGACGTAGCCGCTCATCGGCGAATTCTGTGCAGCGTTCGCCGCGCCCTGCGTCGCGCCAGCAAGCGTTCCGCCTAGCAACGTGGTTGCCGGAGCAGCCAGCAACACAGCGCCGAGAACCGAGGCGGCCGCCCAAGCCAAAAAGCCATGCGCTGTATCCCGGAAGTGCACCTCGGTCGTCTGCACGCCGACCCACTTCGTGCGGAGACGGCCGGCAAGATAGCCGCCGACAGCGGACGAGATCATCGCCATGACAATGAAATACAGGCCGGTTCCGATCTTGAAGGTCGTCGCGGACACGCCCGAGTTGCCCCAGGGCGACACCACAGAGAAACCCATCCCTGCACCAAAAGACAGAAGCACGAGCGTAAGGGCGAGAGAAGCAACGGCCCCCGCCAAGACGGCCGCCCAGGAAACCCCGGCTACTGACGGTTCAACCACCCCGACCTGAATGTCTTCTTGAAAAGCTTGTGCCATTTGTTTCTCCCAGCAGCCAATACAGCTGCCTGGAAAATGCCCAAATGGAACAAAGGTTCCATGCATTGATGCGGAGCCTTAACAATTGCTATCTGGACGAGACTTGGCAGCCGAGAACACTTGAGAACACGCCGAGCCATATCGTTTGCACCCCTCGGTACGTCGGTGATTTGGTCGAGACCTCCTCGCGCCCTGCGCCGCCGGCTGCGCGCTCGGGAGAATTCCTGCGTAGCGGCCCCTTCTCTACGGCGGCGGTGGCGGACGAGATTTCCAAAGCCGCTCGCTCGTGCCACTAATCTACGGGATCGCGGCGACTGACTCCATCTATCGCTCCGCTTTGACCTCCGATGTCACGACGGCAAAGCCGTTTCCGGCATCGCTCAGACGTGCCGACTCTTTCAGCCCTGGATCGTCATCTGAGTAGTTAAGCTAAGGTCCGCTGGTGGGTCAGAAGCAGTCATCGACCCGATGCACATGGCAGGTCCGCTAAGGGGCCAGCAGCGGACATCATCGCTTCGTTCGTCTTTGGACCGAACCTACAATTTCCGCCGCTGCGTTTTGAAGCTCGGCCAGATGATGAGCTGCGAAGGCTTCGATGGAGCACGCTTTTTTGAGCCAGAGCATGTTGATCGCTCCCAGCACGCGTGGACCATCGCGCAGGGGAACCGCGATCGAAAACAAGCCGTCCGAGTGCGGCGGCCCACCGTAATAGCCCCCGGTGTGCATTGAGTTCCGTATGCCATACCCGCGCTCCCGCGCCTCGTCGAGAATAACGTTGAGCCGCCCAGGTTCACGTGCAAGCCGGTCTTCGGGACGGTTCGATTTGCGCAGCAAATCGAGTACGCGTTGACGTTCTTTCGCCGGACAGTACGCAAGATAGGCTGTTCCGACTGCGGACCACAGCCAGTTGACAGGCAGTCCGATCCGCTCCTTCTGCAACAGGAAGGGACTCCGGGCGCGGGTCGTTTCGCGGATTTGCATGTGATCGCCTGCGGGCACCATCAAATCTGACGGCCAGGAGACGCGCTCGCACAAGCGCTCGAGGATCGGCGCCGCGGCTTCCGCTATCCGGTCGTGATGTTCGCGACGCGAGGGTGCATGCGAAAGCATGGCACCGATCCGGTAACGGCCGTCACCAAGCCTTCGCGTCACAATACCTGATCGGGCGCAGGTGTGCAGGATGCGCAATATGCTTGGTTTCGAGATGCCCGTGAGGAGGTACAGCTCCTGCAGCGACGAATCCGGCTGCATCTGCAGCGCTTGCAGTACGCGGAATCCGCGTTCCAAACTCTTGATAACTTTTGGCTCTGACATGGGGTGACCTCGCGCGTTCCACGAAGTGGAACGTACCATTCCACAGTGCGGAACGCTTGCCGATTTTCCTAGCTCGGCACGAACAGGAGACCGAAGCTAGCGTGCGAGCTGGAGTTCACTTTCATCGTTTGATGGAGACTTCCATGACATCTCACCTGTTTCGCCGCTCCACCGTCTTATCAGTTGCGATCCTGCCTCTGCTTGCTGCCAATGGACTGGCGCAGTCATCCTTCCCAACGAGGACGATTCGGTTCGTGGCGCCTAACTCGGCTAGCACCCCGCCCGACATCATCAGCCGCATAATCTCGAAGGAACTGACAGAATCCGAAGGCTGGCGGGTCATTGTGGAGAACCGGCCGGGCGGCGTCACCACGATTGCGGCGAGCGACGTCCTGAACCAGCCGCCAGACGGCAACAGCCTCTTTGCGATGTCTGTACCATCGGTCGCAGCACCGTCGCTGGTGCCGAAAATCGCCTATGACCTCAGCAAGGACTTCGACCCTGTTATCAAGGCTACCGTCTCCTACAATGTGTTGGTCGTGAATCCATCGGTGCCGGCCACTACGGTGGCGGAGCTCGTAGCGCTGCTGAAAAGCCAGCCGGACAAGTTAACGTTCTCCTCGGGGGGCTTCGGCACGCCCGCACATCTGATCGGGGAGCAGTTCAAGCAGCAGACCGGTACGCGCGCCCAGCACGTTCCCTACGCACAATTTTCGCAGGCGATTGGCGATTTGCTCAACGGCACAAACACTTTTCAGTTTATCACCGTATTGCCGGTCGTTGACCTGATTAAGACGGGCAAGCTGCGCGCTTTGGCGGTGACTGGTCCGAAGCGTGTCCCGGCCCTTCCCGACGTGCCAACCATCATCGAGGCTGGCTATCCGTCTCTCGTGGTCGAGGACTGGACTGGTTTCGCGGTCAAGCACGGCACCCCCAAGGAAACGGTCGCGCGGCTCAACGCAGCGATTAACAAGGCGCTGCAAAAGCGATCGGTCCAGGAAGCGCTGGCAAAGATTGGCGCCGAACCGGTAGGCGGCACGCCGGAGCAATTTGGCCGCATGGTCGGCGACCAGGTCGCGCACTGGTATCAAGTCGTCTCCGACGCAGGCATAAAGGTAGAGTAGCAATGACCGCTGATTTCCGGGTGACGCTGCTCGGGACGGGGGTACCGATCCCCCGCCCCGACCGGTTCGGGCCCAGCACGTTAATTGAGGTCGGCGGCCACACTCTCCTTATCGACGCCGGTCGCGGTGCCACGATGAGGCTGTTTCAGCTCGGCGTTCCCATAGGCAGCATCGATGCGCTGTTGCTCACGCATTTTCATTCCGACCACACCGTGGGGATTCCAGACCTCTGGCTCACCGGCTGGCTGAGCTCTTATTTCGGCAACCGTCAGCGGCCTTTTAATGTGATCGGGCCCGTCGGCACCGCCAAGCTGATGCATCATATTGAGGCGGCCTATGCGCACGATATCGACATCAGGGTCGCGGACGAGAAGCTCGCCCGCGAGCACGCCGCTATCGGCGTGAAGGAATTTACCGGTGACGGCGCCGTTTATCAGGCCGGCGATCTAAGGGTTGTTGCCTTCGCCGTCGACCATGGTGAGGCCATTAAGCCGGCTTACGGCTATCGAGTCGAATACAAAAATCGGGTCGCCGTGATCTCCGGTGACACCCGCTACAACGCCAATGTGCTGCGCTACGGCGCGGGTGCTGACCTGCTGGTGCATGAGGTCGCCATGGCGCGGCCGGAACTTCTGAGCGAAGTTTACATCCGGCGCATCCTCAATCATCACACCTCGCCTCAGGAGGCTGGGCGAGTGTTTGCGCAGACCGAGCCCAAAATGGCCGCTTTTACCCATCTCGTCATGCTCGCGAGTAAAACCGTCGCGGCGCCTGCTATAGAGGATTTAGTGGCGGCGACCCGCGAGACCTATTCCGGGCCGCTTGTCGTCGGCGAAGATCTGTCTAGCTTCGAGATAGGCGAGACAATCACAGTCCGACGTTCAAAATCGGAGAACTGAAATGTCGGCTTCGGGTCACAAGCAGTCTTCGACCGGATGCACACGGGAGATCCGGTGCGGGCCCCTTCCGGACTCATGCGTGTTGCCGCCTCGGAAAGCGCTTTTGGCACACCGAGCTCGATGTCCTCGGGAGTATAAAAAGCTCCGATGCGTCCGGATCCGCTGGTGCCGCCGATAAGCCGTAGTCGTATGCAACACATTGGTAACGAGACGAGCTCGATTGGAACAAGAATGAATGCCGAGCAGCTGGCTGAGAAATTCCGACAGAAGTTATCCGCAGCGGTTGCTGAAAAAGAGAGGCAGGCGATCATCGCCGCAGAAAACAAGGACAGGCGATCGGCCGATATCGAGCACTGCAAGCAGGCGATGCAGCGCGAAGTCATACCTTTTCTGGAGGAGTTGAAGCATCATTTCGGGGAAGAGCAGTTCTCCTTCGCTCCGCAGATCGAGCGGAACGACCACCGTCCAGTCGGGGTTTCTTTCACAATCGGCAATGGTCCTCCGACCAGCATCTCAACTGCATTCGGCAACATCGTCGTAACTCGCATCGGTGACAGCGGAACTAAGAAGGGTATCCCTTTCGTTTTTACCCCTGATGTCGAGCCCTACATTTCTAACTCCGGTGATCTGACGCGTGCCAAGATAGCGAAGCTGGTCGAGATGGTGATTGAGGAGTAAAGGACTGCCAACACGGCCTGAACGGTAAGATCACCATCGGCAACGGCCCGCCGCAACATCCGAGGTTGAAGACATGTCCGATTCCAGCACTGATTCCGATCAAGAACGGCGCATCCGAGAGCGGGCCTACCATCTTTGGGCACTTGAGGGGCGACAAGAGGGGCGAGCCGAAGAATACTGGCAGCGGGCTATAGAGCAGCTGGAAGCCGACACACACGCTGCCTATCCGCCGGTTGCTTCCAGGGGACACAGGACTTGATCTCCTCGGCGCCGATGTCAAGCCGGGCAGCGAGCCGACTATAGCCGGTGTCGTGCTGCCCGCATCAGCGACAAGCTTCCGGTCCGCTTCCATCATCGGGCATGTAGCCGCACCGCTCCAACGGGAGTGATGGGCCCAAGCGGACCATCAGGCAAGGAAGAGTCGAGCTAAAGCGCTGCCCGGGCCCAAGTGATGAATTTCTTTATAGCCGAACCATTCGCGGCTCCCGCGCGATGGACAATGTAGAATCCATAACCACTTAAAGTTACCGGCGATATCGGGACGAGCACTCCACTCGCCAATTCGCGGGCGACCAGAACATCGCTGCAGATGGCCACGCCCTGACCGGCAATGGCGGCTTCAATGGCGTGAAGTTCCTCCTGAAACTTTAAACTTACAAGTGACGCAAAATTGCGTTTGGAAAAGGGGAATGCCGCCCGCTGCCAGCGTTGCCACGTTGGCGCGTGTGTGTCGCTCGGCGGCCACGCAGCCTCGATGAGCGGAAGTCGCGCGAGATGGACCGCCTGCATTCTCGCCGCTTTTCTGCCGACGAGCGTCGGGCTCGCTACGACGTAGAAGGTATCGCGCGTCAGTTCGATGGCTTTCCCATCCAGTGGCGGCCCGACAGAGTAACGGACAGCCACGTCGGCTTCGTCCGACTCGAGATTGAGGACGGCGTCAGTGCCGACAATGTCGAGTTTAAGCCGTGGATGTGCGGCCCGCCAAAACGGTAGGCGCGGCAATAGCCAGCGGGCAGCAAAGGCGTTTGTCGTCGTGATGCGCAAATGCGAGCCCGCGTGACCGCTTTTGATGTCCGACAGTGTCTCGGCAAACCTTCCAAAGCCGTCGCGGACAACCGGAAACAGCTGCTTGCCTGCTAAGGTAAGTGCCAGCGGGCGCGGTCGGCGACGGAATAGCGTCCGGCCGCAATGCTGCTCCAGAAGCTTGACCTGGTGACTGATCGCGGTCGGTGTGACGCCAAGTTCGTTGGCTGCGCCCTTAAAGCTTAGATGGCGCGCCGCGGCCTCAAAGGCGCGCAATTCCGTCAGGGGCGGCAACTTTCGCATCGCGGCCAATGTAGATGAAATTATCTCATCTGCACGTGAAATGTTTGGGCTTGCCCCCGATTTGGAAAGCCTGACTATGGCTCATGCAAGAAGATGACCAGGCGACCCCTTTTATTGAGGCTCTCGGGTTTATCCAGCCGTTGATCGCCGACCATCGAGCGGGCTTCGATCGTGACCGGCAACTTCATGAAGAGGTCTTCAATGCGCTGGCCGAGGGAGGATTCTTCAGGCTTTGGCTACCCGCAACTTTGGGCGGACCAGAACTGTCGCCGCTCGCCTTCATGAGCGTTGTAGAACGCGCGGCAGCGCTCGATGGGGCTGTCGGCTGGCTTGTGGGCAATGGAGGCGGCATGAGCCGCGTCGGCGGCTATCTACCCTCGCATGTGGTGCGCAGCTGGTTTGAAGACCGCCGCACATTTGTCGTGAGCGCGACGGGGGCACTAGGTGCCGCCGTGTCTGTCGATGGAGGCTTCCGCGTCTCTGGTCGGTGGCCATTCGGAAGTGGTGCGCCGCATGGCACTCACTTTATGGGGCTAGTGACCATTGGCGAAAACCAAGCCCCTGACCAACCGCGCTTCTGCTGTTACTTCGAACGGAAGCAGGTCACGATTCACGACACGTGGCATGTTTCGGGGTTGCGTGGCACCGGGAGCTCGGACTGGGAGGTCCGCGATACGTGGGTTCCCGCCGAAAGGATGCATCCGTTCGTTGATTACAAGCCAGCCGAGAATGGAGTCATTTACCGCCTTCCAGCTCTTTCAACTTTCGCATGGACGGTTGCAGTGGTCCCACTTGGAATAGCGCGGGGGGCCATCGACAGCTTTGTGACGCTGGCGAGCGGAAAGGGGCGGCTCGGCACTCCCGGCGTGATGCGCGATCGGGAAATCGTGCAGGCGCTCGTCGGGCGGGTCCAGACGCTCCATAGCTCGGCACGCGCTTTCCTCATCGAGACCATGAGCGAACTGATGGCCGCCACCGATGTCGGTGGGCATCGTCTCGTCAGCGCGCGGCTGCGATTGCGAATAGCGGCAGCACACGCCGGCGAAACCGCGCTGCACATTGTCGACATCTTGGCGCGAGAGGCAGGCGCAGCGGCAATCTTCGAAAGCGGTCCTCTGGAACGCGCCGTCCGCGATGTGCACGCCGCCACCAAGCACATCGCTATGAACCCTTCAATATACGTCACTGCCGGACGCGTTGAACTTGGTTTAGAGGCCGCCACAGCGCGATTTTGAGTGAGACGCGGTTCGTCTGCAACGGGTCACAAGCGGTCTCGGACCGTTTGCTCGCGGAGCCGCAGCCGGAATTGGCGATGCCGTTCGAGGGTTCTCCAACCTAGCGACCCTTGAGGGACGTCTGTCTTTGGATGTCCGGTCTCAAAAAAACTGACGACAAGCCTCTGCCTCCGTGCCTCGGGCTGATCGGGGTTATGATGGGGTGGACGCCCCGCCGACGGCATCGATGTGCCAAAGTGGAGGTGTTTAGCACCACTTAAGGGAGGCGTCCGTGATGCAGGTTAGCACAATCGGTCTGGATATCGCCAAGCATGTTTTCCACGCACATGGAGCGGACGGGAAAGGACAGGCTGTATTCAGCAAACGGATCAGCCGAGGAAAGCTCTTGGATTTCTTCGCAGCTCAGCCGAGTTGCACGGTAGCTTTAGAGGCATGTGGCGGAGCCCATCACTGGGCCCGGCAGCTCACGCAGCTTGGCCATCAGGTTCGGCTGATCCCGCCCGCCTATGTGAAGCCGTTTGTAAAGCGGCAAAAGAATGATGCGATCGATGCTGAGGCGATCTGCGAAGCTGCGCAGCGGCCGAACATGCGGTTCGTTGCCGTGAAGAGTGAAGAGTAGCAGGCGGCGGGTCTGGTGTTTCGAACCCGGGACCTGTTGGTGCGGCAGCGAACCCAGCTCATCAACGCGGTCCGAGGACACCTTACGGAATATGGTTGGATAGCGCCCAAGGGGCCATCGCATGTGGCGAAGCTTGCCGACCTGATCGAGGAAGAAGCGATGGCCAGCTCCCTTCCCGAAGCGGCCCGTCCCATGTTCCGAGTGATGCTAGACCTTCTCGCCGAGTTGAATGGCAAGATCGCGGATCTCGACAAGGAGATCACGCGACGCGCTCGCGAAGACGAGGTATCGCGCAGACTGATGACTATTCCTGGCGTCGGCCCGATCTCCGCCACCGCGATCGCCGCCCTAGCGCCGCCGATCGAGACTTTCACCAAGGGGCGCGACTTTGCCGCCTGGTTGGGTCTCACGCCTCTTCAAAAATCGACGGGTGGCAAACAGAGGCTTGGCGCGACGTCCAAGATGGGGGAGCGAACGCTCAGGCGCCTCCTCATCATCGGCAGCAGCGCCGTTGTGCAACAGGCGAGCAAACGCGGAGCGCCAAAGGGGTCCTGGCTCGAACAGATGTTGACCCGCAAACCTCGCATGCTGGTAACGGTCGCACTTGCGAACAAGATGGCCCGGATCGTCTGGGCATTACTTGTAAAGCGCGAAAATTACAGGGCTCCGGTCTCAGCCAAGGCTTGATCTTGGGGGGCCTGAGGTCGTCAGAGATGTAGTCGGTCGAAGGAGGGTATGGCGCAACAGTCGGCGAGACGGGGCCGGAAGAACCAGGTGTACTCATCGTGCCCAGAGCACGCGTTTATGATTTGGTTTCGGTCCGCGAACTCCCATACGGGCCCGCAGCTTCATCGCTGCACCATCAGAGGCCGGACAGATGGCAGCATCCGACTACGTGCCGATCTTCTTCAAAAATCGCTTGCATCTCGCGGGGCGTCCACAGATGAGTACAAGCTCTAGTCTAGCTGCGCCTGCAAACAGGCGAGGCCCCCGACCATCGCACCAAAGTTCCACGGGGTGTTCGTCCACCATCGCTGCGGCCTTCCTTGCTTCGACCTTCGTCGCGCACCAAAACTCACGGCGTTGTCGAGCTCGTCGATCCCGTAACGTGATAGATCATCATGCTACTTCGCTCGCGAACGGCTCGCTGCGTACGTCAATCAAACTGACATAGATTGTGGATTGCCAGAATTTCCCGGCAGTCGTCAGATTTTAGTTGGCAGAAGCGAATGATGTTGGCATGCTCCTGTGACCGGGGCTGGCACGTTCATCTCGCATCTATTTACACCCGGGTTCTGAAGCAACGGCAACGCTGCGGCAGGCGTTTCAGTACGTGTTATTTGAATGAACTAATGAACTCCTGAGGCCGCCTTTAGGTGGCCTCTTCGTTGAGAATTCAATTCTGCGGGGACATTGCAATGGCAAAACCAGCCGTTTCCCGTGATGCTTTTCGTGGACTATTCGCTTTGTACTGGGCGAAAGCTCATCACGACCACAAAGCCGAAGCCGAGGATTGCCTTTTGACGTTGTTCGGGTCTGCGGAATACATTCCCGATCGCCTGCTGCAGCAATGGTCTGAAAAAGCTGATCTACTCGGTCCCGAAACCGTCGGTAGTGTAGTGGAGCCGCGGGCCCGTAAAATCGCCTGCGGCGGCGCGCGGTACGACCATGCGAGTGATTTTCTCCACTCGCTCCTGAGAGACCTCGGGCGAAAAATGCAGTGATCAGATGCGCCGTTTCCGCCGCTCTTACCGCGCGCCTCTGATCAACTTTGACCTCATTGACAATCTTCTGCCGGCACGCAGCTCGTTAGACCGGCGCGTAGCCTTTTAGCCCCTCGATCTCAACCCGCGCCTTCTCCCTGGGTCCAGGGAGGTGCGTGGCGCCTCAATCTTCAAGGCGAGCGACCAGGCTGCTGGAGAAATTCGAACGCGATACGGAGCAATCAATAACATTTGGAAGATTGCCCTGGTGGCCTTGTAATGAGCTGCAGTCCTGCTGCACTCGGTGCCAGTCAACAGAGGGGTGCCTGACCCGTCAATGACGGACCACCGCCAGCCACGACCCCGTCTTTGTATGGTCAGATCAAAGAGAGCAAAATCGCCGGCGTTCATTAGGCAAACCTTCAATACGCACCTGAAAATCGAGAATCCATTACAAATTTGACAGGAGAACTTTCGGGCCATGGTAGAGTTCCACGCCCTGCATAGGTCTGATATTATTTGAAGCTTAAATGTATGACGCTACTCGACGATCTCCGGTAGCCATCCATATAGAATGCGACCAAACATCCGCGTCGCAAATTTCCGGGATGCTTTAATCCCGAGTTGCTCCACCGAAAGCCTGGACAGATGTCCCACTCACCTACTGACAAGATCGCGCTGTTCATCGATGGAGCCAATCTCTACGCGACGGCAAAAACTCTGGGCTTCGACATCGATTACAAGCGCCTGTTGAGGGAATTTCAGAGCCGCGGGACGCTGCTGAGGGCGTTCTACTACACCGCGATCATCGAGGATCAGGAGTACTCCTCGATCCGGCCGCTGATCGACTGGCTCGACTACAACGGCTACACCGTCGTCACCAAGGCGACCAAGGAGTTCATCGACGCCTCCGGACGCCGCAAGGTCAAGGGCAACATGGACATCGAGCTCGCCGTGAACGCCATGGAGCTCGCCGAGCAAATCGACCAGATGGTCCTGTTCTCCGGTGACGGCGATTTCCGTTCCCTTGTCGAGGCCGTGCAACGCCGCGGTGTGCGGGTCACGGTGGTCTCCACGATCGCGAGCCAGCCGCCGATGATCGCCGACGAGCTGCGCCGCCAGGCCGACGTCTTCACCGACCTCGTCGAGCTGCAGTCAAAGCTTGGCCGCGACCCGTCCGAACGCCCCGCCCCCCGCGACCGCGGACACGTGCCTAAATTCTTGCAGGATCCGAAGGGAAACGATTCCCTCGCCTAAACGACCCGTGAATGCAGCTGGACAAGTCGGCGAGGAACGCTTTTGCGCTACGCGGGGGCACCTACCTGTTTCTCGCGCGCCCGGGGGAGTCGACACAGCGGCAGTACCTCAGACAGGATCGGACGCGCAGTGTCGCCGCCCCGCCACGTATTTCGGAGAGCTTGCGGAGACGGTAGCCCGGGGAGGAGCCAATCGAGCACCCATTGCAACTCGCTACGACCCAGATCAGATGTCGACGCTTTAGAGAGTGAGGGGCTTTTCGCCGTTACCTGGTGCGATGTCTCTCTGGTTCAAGATGTTTAGAAGCCAGATATGCGGGCTTTAACGAATGCCTTGGCTAGATCTAATCGTGCCGATTGGGCTTCGCCCGAAGAAGACGCGGTCCCAAAGCTGCTCTCCGATGCGACCTGGGCCATTCAGCTACCCATCAAAGCTGGCCTCTGAGCTACATCCATCTCCAGGCAACGCGCTGTTAGCGTGGGCCGTGCGCGGTTCGCTGTAAGCGCGATTGTTTACGCTGTTCATTCGGACTTTTTCCCTGTTGTGAGCTTAGGGAATTGAGAGTGGATACGCTATTTTTGCGATCTTTTCGGAGCCCGTGCCCCCTCAGACAGACCCCAAAGCCCGTTATTTCCCAGTAAAGTTCCCTGTTTTCAGGGAATTTAGAACGGAGACCGGTGCGAACTGCACTGCGTCGCCAGCCAGCGCTTAGCTCGCGGCGCTTACTCGGTCGCTTCCATGTGGTTTTGGTCGACGACCCGCAGCGTCCGCCGCACCATGCCCTCGACAATGACCGCCGACTCGCTTGGACGCAGATGGATCGCCGTGGACCTGAGCAGCCATGGCAACACCGCCTGCTCGAGCCGTTCCTCATAGGCGTGGCGCATCATGTCGAAGGCCATCAAGCCTGGACCCGCCAGGATGACGTGGTGCGGTCGCAGCACGGATATCGTTGCAGCGACCGCCTCCGCCAGCGCGCGACCTGCCTGCAGGAACAGGTGCTCGAGACGTGGATCTCCGCCCAGTGCGCGCTCGCGCAGCAGGGCCATCTGCCCCTCGGACGGCTGCTGCGAGTCCGCCGGCGGCAGATCGAGAAAGGTGCGGGCGTCGCGGTAGAGCGCATAATCAGCAAGATAAGCCTCGATACAGCCGCGCTGGCCGCAGCGGCATTGCGGGCCGTCCGGCGCCAGCTTGACATGGCCGATCTCGCTGCCGGCGCCCCAGCGTGCTTCACCATCGGCAACGACGCCCATCCCGATGCCGTGACCGACCATGATCGTGGCCGAGAGGCCTTGCGCCAATGCCGGTTCGGCCGCCGTGATGGCGAGCGCGACCGCGACAGCGTCGTTCGCCATCACGACCTCGACCCCGAACGCCTGACGTATCGGCGTCGCCAGATCGACTTCGGTGATCGACAGCGCGGGACTCCACAGCGTCGTGCCGGTGTCGACGTTCACGATGCCTTGCAGCGCGATCCCGATTCCCAACAGCCGATGGCGCGGCGTCTCCGTCGCATCGAGCAGCGCATTGATCTGCGCGATCACGAGATCGCGCAGCGCGCCTGCATCGAGCGCGCGCGTTGACAGTGCAAGTCGCGACTGCGCCACGCCGGAGCCCCGGAAATCCGCGATCAGCGTCTCGATCAGGTTCATGCGCACGGAGATCGCGACGATGCGCCCGAACTCCGGGTTCAGGGTCAGCAGCACGACCGGCCGGCCGCGGCGACGGCCATTCGGTCCGTCCGCATCCTCTTCCTCGCCGTCTTCGGACCAGGGGGTTGCCGCCGTCTCCGTCTCGCACAGCAGCTCTTCCGCGATCAGCCGCGACGTCAGGCCGGAAACGGCCGGGAAGCTCAGGCCTGTACTCCGGGCGAGCGCCACGCGTGGCAGCGGCCCCTGGCGTCGCAAGACGTCGACGAGACGGCCGCGGTTGGATTCGCGGGCCGTGTTCGACACGCGTCTGGACGGCTCAATTTGGTCAACCATGCTGCCTCTTTAATTCATCGCGTAAATTTAATGGAGAGGACGGGATGCCCGTGTGACCGGAAAAGCACAATCGGATTCGGTTTTCAGCAGGCCATATTTACTATTATCGTACCATCTGTACTATTTAGACTTGAAGAAGGGGCAAGTACATCCTGATCCGGCTGGTTTGCCCTGCGGCATTTGTTCGCGACGTAAATAAAAGATGGCGCATAAGCGCTGTGAAACCCCTGAACGGGGTGACCAAGGGAGGTGTACATGAACGGATTGATCAAGAAACTCATGGTGTCGCTGTTTGTGACCGCAGCTGCGCTGGCCGTCGCTACGGGGGCGGCGCAGGCCCAGCAGAAAAAGACCATCGCGCTGGTGACCAATGCCGCGGCCGATTTCTGGACCATCGCCGGCCGCGGGCTCGAGAAGGCTCAGAAGGAGCACCCGGAATACGACATCCAGTTGATCGTTACCAACGAGGCGACCGCGGCAGGTCAGCGGCGCGAGCTGGACGACCTGCTGGTGCGCGGCGTCGCCGGTATCTCGATCTCGGTCGACGATGCGCCGCACGCAACCGAAGAGCTCAACAAGGTTGCGGCCAAGACCGTGTTGATCACGACGGATAGCGACGCGCCGCAGAGTAATCGTCTCGCCTATATCGGTACCGACAACGTCGCGGCCGGGCGGCAGGCTGGCGAAGAAATCAAGAAGGCGCTGCCGAACGGCGGAAAGATCGCGCTGTTCGTCGGCACGATGGACGCGGACAATGCCCGCGAGCGGGTGCAGGGCATCAAGGACGCGATCGCCGGCACCAAGGTCGAGCTGGTCGACGTGTTCACCGATCAGGTGGACTTCGCCAAGGCCAAGGCGAACATGGAGAACGTGCTGGTCAAATATCCCGACATCGCGCTGTTGTCCGGGCTTTGGAGCTACGAGACACCGCTGATCTATGACGCGGTCAAGGCGGCGGGCAAGGCCGGCAAGGTGAAGATCGTCGGCTTCGACGAGGACCAGCGCACGCTGCGGGGTGTTTCCGACGGCACGATCGAGTCGACGGTGGTGCAGCAGCCCTACGAGTTCGGCTATCTCTCCGCCACCAACATCATCAAGACGCTGAACGGCGACAAGTCCTGGATCCCGGCGGGCGGCAAGCTGATCGTGCCGACCAAGGTAATCAGCAAGGCCAACGTCGCGGCGTTCACCGCAGACATGAAGAACCTCCTCAAGAAGTGAGTATCAGGCGCCCGGCGGCACGGCCGCCGGGCGTCGTGCGGGAGGAAATGAATGGCGGAAATCCTGTTCGAACTCGCCGGGATCAGCAAATCCTATCCCGGGGTCATGGCCCTCGATGACGTCAGTTTGCGCGTGGATCGCGGCGAGGTCGTGGGCCTGATCGGCGAGAACGGCGCCGGCAAGTCGACGCTGATGCGCGTGCTGGGCGGCGTGATCGCGCCGAGCGAGGGCGTGATCCGCATCGGCGGCACCGACCACGCACGTGTGACGGTGACCGAGGCGACGCAGGCCGGCATCGCCTTCGTGCACCAGGAACTGAACCTGTTCGAAAATCTCGACGTCGCCGCCAACGTGTTTATCGGGCGCGAGAAGCTGATGGGCGGGCCGCTGAAGCTGGTGGACAATGCCGAGATGCGTGATCGCGTGACGCCGCTGCTGGAGCGGCTGGGTGCCGATTTCGCGCCGGATACGCTGGTCGAAGACCTCTCCATCGCCGAGCGTCAAATGGTGGAGATCGCCAAGGCGCTCTCGATCGACGCCCGCGTGATCATCATGGACGAGCCGACCTCCAGCCTGACGATTTCGGAGACGGAACGGCTGCTGGAAGTGATTGCCGATCTGAAGGCGCACGGCATTTCGGTGATCTATATCTCTCACCGGCTCGGCGAGATCATGACCTGCGCTGACCGCGTCGTGGTGCTGCGCGACGGACGCACTGTTGGCGAGTTGGCGCGGGACCAGCTGAGCCACGCCGCAATGATCCGGCTGATGATCGGCCGCGACCTGAAAGCGCTGCATACCCCGCCGAAACAGGCGCCGCAGCCGGGCGGCTGCGATATCGTCGGCGTCGTGACATCAGCCTTCCCCGACCGGCAGGTTGATCTTTCCGTGCGGCATGGCGAGATCCTGGGCCTGGCGGGGCTCGTGGGCGCCGGCCGCACCTCTCTTGCCCGCGCAGCGTTTGGCATTGACCCGCTGCTGGGCGGCGAGATCAGGATCGACAACGCACCGGTCGCTGTCGCATCGCCGCGCGACGCGATCAGCCAAGGCATCTATCTGGTGCCGGAGGACCGCAAGAAATCCGGGCTCGTGCTGGAATTGCCGATCCGCGAGAACATGACGCTGGCGAGCCTGTTGGATCATGCGCGGATGTGGCTGGTCAGCGGCGCAGCCGAGCGCAAGGTCGCGAAAGAGCAGGTCAGGCGCCTCTCCATCAAGGCGCCGAGCATCGACATGGAGGTGGTGACGCTCTCCGGCGGCAACCAGCAGAAGGTCGTGCTCGGCAAATGGCTTTCCATGCAGCCGCGCGTGATGTTCTTCGACGAGCCGACCCGCGGCATCGACGTCGGCGCCAAGGGCGAGATCTACGCGCTGATGCGCGAGCTTGCCGACCAGGGCGTCGCGATCGTGATGATCTCGTCGGACATGGAGGAAGTCATCGGCGTCTCCGACCGCGTGGCGGTGATGCATGAAGGCAGCGTCAGCGGCGTGCTCGAGCGGGAGCAGTTCAGCGAATACAACGTATTGCGACTGGCCATGGGCCAGGCGCTCGAAACCGTGGAAGCGGTCGCGCCATGATCAGGAAAGAGCTCGGTCTGGGATTGCTGCTGGTGGTGATCGCCGCCATCACGGGCGCGATCAATCCCGCCTTCCTGTCGCTGGTGAACCTCTTGAACATGGCCAATCTGATTGGCCTGTTCGGTGTGTTCGCGCTCGGCGAGGGGCTCGTGATCATCACCGGCGGCATCGACCTGTCGCTCGGCTCGATGTTTGCGCTGCTCGGCGTCGTGTTCGTCGACCTTCTGACGACCTACGAGGTGCCGTGGCCCCTGGCGCTCGTGGCCGTGCTGCTGGGCGGGCTGGTGCTTGGCGGCATCCAGGGGTTCCTGATCACCCGGCTGAAGATGCAGCCCTTCATCGTGACGCTGTGTGGGTTGCTGATCTATCGCGGCGCCGCCCGCTACTACACGAGCGATTCGACCCGCGGCTTCGGTTACGGCGACGAGGCGGCGACACTGAGCAACGTCGCTTCGGGCAATGTGGCGGGAATCCCGAACACCTTCATCCTCCTGATCATCCTTGCGCTGATCCTCGGCGTGCTGCTGCACCGCTCGGTCTACGGGCGCTGGCTTTATGCCGTCGGCAAGAACGAGGAAGCCGCGCGCTTCTCGGGCATCAACACAAACTTCGTGATCGCAACCGCCTATATCATCAGCGGCGGGCTCGCCGGAGTTTCGACGGTCTTGTTCGTGTTCTACACGAACTCGGTCTCGCCGAGCTCCTTCGGCAATTTCTACGAGCTCTACGCGATCGCGGCCGCCGTCCTGGGCGGGTGCAGCTTGCGCGGCGGCGAGGGGTCTATTCTCGGCATCGTGCTGGGCACGGCGCTGCTGCAGGTGTTGCAGAACCTGGTGAACATCCTGGGCATTCCCAATTCGCTGAATTTCGCGGTGATGGGCACGGTCATTCTGATCGGCGTGTTGGCGGATCAGCAATTGCAGGCGCGACGGCGGCGCAAGCAGGCACTGGCCGGCGTCGCCCGCGCCGCACCGAAATCGACATTGGCCGATCAAGTCCAGGGCGCGTCACCGCGCGCCGCGGATGCGTTGCCGGCGAGAACGGGTGATCGGGCATGACGGATCCAGGCTCCAGTTGACACAAGGCTGCCTGGTCGGCGGCCGCTGGGGAGGGAGTGCGTTCCAGGCTCGAGGGCTTTGGGCAGGGACGTGAGGCGAAACAAGCAAAGCCTGAGACGGCGGGAGGACGAGTAAAATGTTGCGCAGGTTTATAAACACCGCAGGGGTGTGCGGTGTGGGGATTGCTTTCTCATCGCTGTTTTGCGGTGGAGTATATGCGGCCGATTTTTCGACGAAAGCTGCACCTGTTCCGTATGGTACGGCTGACGATTTTTGGACGCGGCCGTATCTGTTCGGCGATCTCGGCAGGACCAAGCTGAAGGAACAGGGCATCGAGCTGGGCCTGACGCTCGGCAACGAATCCGTCGGCAACGTCTCGGGTGGAAGCAGGAACACCGCAGCCAACGCCGGTCAGTTGTGGTTCGGCGCCAAGCTGGACATGGGAAAACTCGCCGGCATCCCCGGCGGCACCGTCGGTCTCACGCTGGTCGACCGCTTCGGCAAAAACCTGAATACCGAAGCGGACATTCCCGCCTTGCAGCTGACCAACGAAGTGTTCGGCCGCGGCAATATTCTGCGCCTGACGCAGCTCTATTACTCGCAGAAGCTTTTCGATGACCGCCTTGAACTCAAGGGCGGCCGTCTTCCGGTCGGCTCCGACTTCTTCTTCGGGCTGTGCGAGTTCATCAACCTGACCTTCTGCGGCGGTCAGCCCGGCAACATCCAGGGTGGCTACATCTACAATTGGCCGGTGAGCCAGTGGGCCGGTGTCGTGCATTACAAGATCGCGCCGGAATTCACGGTGTCGGTCGGTGTCTACGATGCCAATCCGGGTTACCTGACGACGTCAGACCCGGGCGTCTACTTCCTGCCCGGCATTCCCGCCTCGAATCGCGCCAGTGGCGTGATGGTGCCGGTGGAGTTGGTCTGGGCGCCGAAGGGCCCCTTGACCGGGACCTGGAGACTTGGCGGCTGGTACGACAGCGCCTCCTCCATTGATGGCGGTCTTCCGGGTGTCATCAGCACCATCCCGGGCGTCGGTGGCGTCCCGGATCAAAATATCAGTGATCAACGCGGCCGCTTCGGCGTTTACGAGTCGATCCTGCAGCGGTTGACCGTCGAGGGTCCGGGCGCGCAGGGTTGGTATACCTTCCTCAATACCACCGTCGCCGACCACCGGACGTCGTACCAGGATTACCAGATCGCCCTCGGCTTCAGGCATACCGGAACGTTCTCGTGGCGTCCCCAGGACGAAGTCGGCTTCGCGGTGGGAACGACCCACGTGAACACGGCTGCCCTCAGTCCCAACGCCGGCGGCAACGAAGTGCCGCTCGAAGTCTGGTACGGATGGCAGGCGACCGGCTGGCTGAACCTCAAGTTCGACGCCCAGTATGTCATCAATCCCGGTGGGCGCGGCTACAACGCGGTGGGCGTGAAGACCGACAACGCCGTGGTTCTTGGCATGCGCACCGAGGTCCACTTCTGACGGGACGCTCACCCGTCTGATGCGAAAGGTGGGGCATGCCCGTCCCACCGGAGCGCACAACATGTGGCGGCTCCACTCAGCGGAGCCGCCCGGCCGCGACTTCGGTCATTACGACGTTGCTGCGGCCAGGCGCGGGACTTGGTGATCACCTATCCCTCGTACTGGTCCGGTCCCATCGCCCAAAGCGATTGATCGTGGCCGGATGCGTAGTTGCGATTGTTCAGCGCCGGATTGCGATTGACCATCGGCCGCATGAACATCGGATGGGTTGCGCTGCGCACCTCGTGCTCGACCGTGAACAGCGGCTCGCCACTGTCGAGATCGACGATGTCGCAGAAGCGGTACTGATATTGATTGTCCTCGCGCGAGATCAGATCGCGCGCCAGCAGCTTGCGATAAGGGCCGGAGAAATCGGTGATGTACATCTGCACATGGTGGCCGTCATAGTCGCCTTGCGGCCGATCGGTCTCGCGAAACAACAAATGCTGGTCGCGGCCGGTCTTCACGGCGGCAACCGTGCCGTCGCCGTTCCGCAACTCGGATGGCATGCCAATGATCTCGGGGTAGAAGGCACAGATGCGCGGGGCGGATCCCACCGGCACGTCGAACTCGACATAGGGAATGCCGAGCGCGACGCGGCCGAAGCGCGCGGCGTCGGGCTCGTAGCAGCGCAAGCGGTTGCCCCACGGACAAATCGCCTCGACATGGTCGTTATGCTCGGTGAAGGCGAACGCGGTGCCCTCGAGCTTCTTCGCGACCGACGCCAATCGCGCCAGCAGCGCCTCGCGGCCCGCGATGACCAGCCCGACATGACCGCGCAGCACCTGCGGCCGGCCGCTCGGCAAATGAAACTGACTTCGTCCGGCGTTGATCCACATATTGGTGTCGGACACCATCAGATAGGGATCGCGGGTGAGCCCAAGGCCTGCGACATAGAACAGCGTGGCCTGCCGCTGGTCCGGGACCTGGATGTTGACGTGCTCGAAATGGATCGCGTTGCCGAGATCTTCTTGGGATCGATCGAATTGTTGCGGCATGGACAAGGCTCTGATCGGGGAGGGACAGGTCCATACTAGAGCACAATTTCCGCCAGTCGAAATGATTCGTCCGATCACTCTCGAGGGTGGACATGGTCTCCGTTGCCACCTTGCCGCAAATGCCAATCCCTGTAAGCTGACGAAAAGCACAAAGGAAAGAGATCGATGGGAGGGGTTCTGGACGGCGTCCGGGTTCTCGATTTCGGGCGCTATATCGCGGGGCCCTATTGCGCGACCTTGCTGGCCGAATTCGGCGCCGAGGTCATTCGGGTGGAGAAGCGCGACGGCAGCGAGGACCGCTTCGTGGCGCCGGTCGGCGAAACTGGCGAAGGTGCGCTGTTTCTTCAGGTCAACCGCAACAAGAAGTGCCTCACGCTCGATCCGATGAAGCCGGAAGGGCAGGGGGTGATGCGCCGCCTGATTGCGACCGCGGACGTGGTCGTCGCCAATCTGCCGCCGCAGACCTTGCGCGCGATGAAGCTCGACTACGACTCGCTCAAAGCGATCAAGCCGGACATCATCCTGACGACGGCCACCGCGTTCGGCGGGCCGGGGCCATGGTCCGACCGCGTCGGCTTCGACGGCGTCGGCCAGGTCATGTCGGGCTCGGTGTACATGACGGGCGCCGGGGATCCGCCCTACCGGGCCGCGGTCAACTGGGTCGATTTCGGGACCGCGCTGCATTGCGCGTTCGGCACGCTCGCCGCGCTGATCGAGCGCGGCAAATCCGGGCGCGGGCAGATCGTCGAGGGCGCATTGCTGGCAACCGCCTTGTCCTTCACCAACGCGACGCTGATCGAGCAGGCCGTCATCAACGTCAATCGGGTGCCGACAGGCAATCTCGGCCAGACCGCGGCGCCCGCCGACATCTACCGCACCAGGGACGGCTGGGTGCTGTGCCAGGTCACGGGGCATCCGCTGTTCAAGCGCTGGGCGAAACTGATGGGCGAGGAGGAGGTCTGGCTGAACGATCCGCGCTTTGCCGACGACATCAGCCGCGGCAACAACGGCCCTGTCATCAGCGAGCGGATGGCGCGCTGGTGCGCCGAGCGCACCACGCAGGAAGCCGTCGACACCCTGGGCAAGGCCATGATTCCGACCGGCCCCGTGCTGAGCCCGCAGCAGGCGCTCGATCATCCGCACGTCCGCGCCGCCGGATTCATGCAGGACGTCGACTATCCAGGTCTGCCGAAGCCCGCACCGGTGGCGCGGGCCGCCGTCCGCCTGTCGGAAACGCCCGGCAAAATCGCGACGCGCCCGCCCACGCTCGGCGAGCATACCGATGTTATCCTGACCGAGCTCGGCTACGACAAGGCCGCGATCGCGGCGCTCCGGCAAGGCGGCATCGTTTAGCGGTGAACAATGGCACCTGCATGGCGGCCTGCCGTTGTGATCGCCGCGCTTTGCCGCAAGTTGAGCAATTGCTTCAACGCCCGGGCATCGGCGGGCGCCGCGCTCTTCTGGTCGTTGTCGAAATAGACGTAGACGTCGCAACCCTGTCGCTTCCAGGACTTGATGCGCCGCGCCCATTGCGCGAGCGTGGGTTTCGTATAGTGCCCGTGATAGCGCCCGCTTGGTCCGTGTCCGCGCACATAGACGAAATCCGCCGTGCGCTTCCACGGCGCGGGTGCGTCGTGATGGTCGGACAGGCACAGCGAGATGTTCTCGTCGGCCAGCATCCGCAAGATGCGCGGCTGATACCAGCTGGGATGACGGAATTCGAAACTGTAACGCCGCTTCCGCGACAACAGCTTGAAGAAGCCGGCGAGGCGGTCCGCGTCGGCTTCGAATTGCGGCGGCAGCTGGAACAGGATCGGGCCGGCCTTGCCGCCGAGCCGTGAGATGCGATCCTCGAGCAGCTCGAGGCTGTTCACCGAGCGATCCGACAGGCGCTTCCAATGCGTGATGAATTTCGAGGCCTTCCAGGCGAAGACGAAATCGCGGTCGGTCTGGTCTCGCCATCCCTTGACGGCCTCGGGCGTCGGGGTGCGGTAGAACACTCCGTTCAGCTCGGTGGTGTCGAACTGCCCGGCGTAATAGCTCAGCTGCTGCTTCAGCGTCACGCCCTCGGGAAAGAACGGGCCTCGCCAGGAGGCGTAATGCCAGCCGGAAGTTCCGATCAGAACGCGCGCCATGTTTGCAGTGTCCATCCGTTGCATTTGCCGGATGGGAACGTCCGTGCGGCCGATACGTTGCTCGTGAGCTTGATCAACGCAGGACCGGAACCGATGTACGCGCTGTTCGAAGGCAACAAGCAGATCGGCGACCCTTTTCCCTCCGAGAAGGAGGTGTGGGAAGCCGCATTGATCGAGGGGCTGGTGACCGACGTGCCGGTCGCGGACGAGGAGGGCGGCCGGCTTCTGCCTGCCGGCTATCACGTCGCGCAGGTCGAGGAGACGTTCGAGCCGAAGCCGGGCTGGAAGCTGCCGCGCGAGATCTCCTGAGCGGGCCTAGTTCGAGGCCAGCGCCGCCTTGGCGACTTCTGCCATCCAGCCTGATGCCACCGGCAGGATCGCGTCATTGAAATCATAGCGCGGGCCGTGCAGCTCGGCGCCATCACGCAATTCGCCATTACCGATCCAGACGAAGGCGCCGGGGCGCCGCGAGAGAAAGTGGGCGAAATCCTCACCGGCCATGCTGGGCGCGAGGTCGCGCCGCAACTCGGCCCGCACCTTGTCCGCGGCGAGGCGCGCGAGATCCGTCTCGGCCGGCGTGTTGATCACCACGCCGACGCCAATGACGATCTCGGGCGTCACCTTGATGCCGAAGCTCGTGGCGATCCCGGCGCAGATCTGTTCGATCCGCGCCACGACCGTGTCCTTCACCGCATCGCGATGGTAACGCAGCGTGCCGCCGATCGAAACGCGTCCGGCGATTTGGTTGCGTGCCGTGCCGCCTTCGAGCGTGCAGAGCGAGAGCACGGCGGTGTCGAGCGGATCGACGCTGCGCGACACGATCGATTGCAGCGCCACGATCAAATGGCCGGCCGCCATCACGGGATCGCGAGTCAGATGCGGCATGCCGGCGTGTCCGGCATGGCCGTCGATGGTGATGGTGACACGCCCGCCGGAGGCCATGACGACGCCGTCATGGACCGCGATGGTGCCGGCGGCAAGGCCCGGCCAGTTGTGAAATCCGAACACCCGCTGCATCGGAAAGCGCTCGAACAGGCCGGCCGCGACCATCGCGCGCGAGCCGCCATAACCTTCCTCGGCCGGCTGGAAGATGAAATCGACCGTGCCGCTCCAGCTGGTGTCGGCGGCGAGCAGCGCGGCGGCGCCGAGCAGCGAAGCGGTATGCCCGTCATGGCCGCAGGCATGCATCACACCGGGATTTTGCGAAGCGTAGGCGAGCCCCGTATCTTCGGTGATCGGCAGCGCATCCATGTCGGCGCGCAGGCCGACGCGGCCCTGGGCGTGCCCGCGCGTCAAGGTCGCGACGATGCCGTGGCCGCCAACCCCGGCCTCGAAGGAGATGCCGAGCTCGGTGAGCTTGTCCTGCACGAAGGCGGCGGTAGCTTTCTCCTGGAGGGACAGTTCGGGATGCGCATGCAAATGCCGGCGCCACGCGGTCAGTTTCTGGTGCAGCTCGGGGGTCAAGACGGGAATCTCTCGGGTTGTGTGTCGGCATCGACACCATAGCCGAATAACCGCTGCTTGCATCAAGCGCCAGCGAATGCCTCGCGTGCAGCAACGCGTCCCGCCTACGCCGACAGATTCGCCAGCCCGTCCCAATCGAAGCTGATGCCGTGGCCGATACGGTCCGGCGCGAGCGCAGACCCGTCCTGCAGCACCAGCGGATGCTCGATATATTTGTCGAGCCCAAAACCGTGCGCCTCCAGATACGACCGGTTCGGGCAGGCCGCGAGCAGGTGCACGGTGATGTCGTGCGCGCCATGGCTGGTGACGGGCAGGTTGAACGCCTCCGCCAGCCGCGCGATCTTCATGAAGGCGGAGACGCCGCCGCAATTGGTGACGTCAGGCTCGGGATAGGATACCGCGCCGGCGACGATGTAGTTCTTGAACTCCCACAGCGAACGCAAATTCTCGCCCGCCGCGATCGGTACGCCGCCGGCCTGCATGATGCGGACATGGCCCGCGACGTCGTCGGGAATGATCGGCTCCTCGAGCCAGGTGAGGTCGTAGGGTTGGAACGCGCGGGCGGCGCGGATCGCTTCCTCGACCGTCCATTTCATGTTGGCATCCACCATCAGCGGAAAGCCGTCGCCGAGATGCTGTCGCATCGCGGAGACCTTCGCTACGTCGGTTTTGAGATCGGGCCGGCCGACCTTCATCTTGATGGCGCGAAAGCCCTTGGCGAGATTGCCGTCGGTCTGCTCCAGCAGCGCCTCGACCGAGAGATCGAGGTCGATGCCGCCGGCATAGCAGGGCACGCGCGCATCGAACCCGCCGAGCAATCGATACAGCGGCAATTTCGCGCGCCGCGCCTTCAAATCCCACAGCGCGATGTCGAGTGCCGAAAGCGCCAGCACCGCCGGCCCGCCGCGGCCGCCGTAATGCAGCGCCCACCAGACCTGATGCCAGATCGCCTCGGTGTCATCGGCCTCGCGGCCCTCGACCAGCGGCGGGATTTCGCGCTTGAGGATGTCGGCGACGGCGCCGCCATTGCGCCCGACTGTGTAGGTGTAGCCGACGCCTTCGGTGCCATCGGCATCGTGGATGCGGCAGGTGATCAGCTCGAACGCCGCGATGTCGCCATGGGTCGAGTCGGAGAGCATGACGGGAAGGGGGATCCGGTAGAATCCGGTTTCGATGGTTGAAATGCGTGCCATGCGGCCTCCCTGCGTTTTCTTTGCAGGCTAGGCCGGCGCGCACCGTCCGGCAAGCGCGCGCCGTGCAAGGCAGCTCACCGCATCGTTGCGAGCTGCACGGCCAGCGCGCAGGCGCGGTCGTATTCGTCGAGATTGATCCACTCGTCGATGGTGTGCACCTCATTCTGGCCGGCGCCGAAGGTCACGGTCGGAACACCGTGGCGGACCATCCAGTTGGCATCGAGGCCGCCATTGGCGGTGCGCACGTTCGGGGTGCCGCCCACGGCAGAAACCGCCTCCACCGCGCGTTTGACGACGGGAAGGTTGTCCTTCATGCGGAACGGGAAGTAGTCGGTCTCGGCCTTGAACTTGACCTTGCCGGACTTGCCTTGCGCGTTGGTGACCTTCTTGGCCGCCTTCTCGAACGCGGCCTTGTAGGCTTTCGTGATCTCCTTGAAGAATTTTCCGTCATGGCTGCGGCTTTCCCCGCGCACATGCACGTAGTCGGTGACGACATTGGTGGCATCGCCCGCAGGCCGCCCTTCGCCGCCGGTGACGGGGCCGACATTGCTGGTGCCTTGCTGCTTGCGCTTGACCACCTTGCCGAACCAGCCGCCGGCCTTCACATCGGCGAGCGCGAGGGCCATGATCATGGTCGAGGAGATGCCGCGCTCCGGCGCGACGCCGGCATGCGAGGCGCGGCCGAAGATTTCCACGGTCCAGCGGTCGGCACCCACGGCGCCGATGACGACGTTGGAGGCCGAGCCGCCGTCATAGTTGAAGGCCATCACCGGCGAGCCGAGCTCGTCCAGCTTGACGTGGCGCGCGCCATAGAGCCCGCTCTCCTCGCGCACGCAGAACAGCAGCGTGATCGGCGGATGATCGAGTTGCTGCTTTTCGAGCTCGGCGGCCAGCGTCACCAGCACGCCGCAGCCGCACCGGTTGTCGCCGCCGAGCGCGGTCTTGGCGTCATTGACGATCTTGCGACCCGACTTCTTCGGCTTGGCGCCGGCGCATAGCGGCACGGTATCCATGTGGGTCATGAACATGATGCGCGGCTGGTTGTGCAGCGCGCCGCGGCCGGGCAGGTCGACGATGAGGTTGCCGGTCTCGGTCGGCACCGGAATGCGGGTATTGGCGTCGTCGAGCCGAATCGCCTTCGCCGGCACGCCGCTCTCCTTCAGCGCAGCCGAGAGCTCGCGCCCGATCGCCGCCTCCTGTCCGGTGACGCCCTCGACGGCGAGAAAGCGCATGAGGCGGTCGGTGGCGGCTTTGGTGTCGACAGGCATGAGATGGTCCCCTTGATGCAGGGCTCTACTCTATCGCCGGTCTTGGCGAGGTGTAGACTAAAAAGATCAGCGCGCCGATGCCAAGCATGGCAGCCATGAACAGCAGCACCGCCGGCAGTCCCGCGAACGCCGCCACCGCGCCGGTGATCGACTGCATCAGCGCCGCGCCGAGAAAGAAGGCGAGATTGATCGCCGCGAGCGCCTTGCCTGCCACTTGCGCGTCGACCAGCTGCCGCGACATGCCGAACAGCAGCGGCTGCGCCGAGGTCGCCAAGCCGATGAGCACGAACAGCACCAGGTCGTATTGCGGTGGCATCACGGGCACGCCGAACAACACGGAGACCGCGTAGTGCGGCGCCCCTAGCGCCATCAGCGCCAGCAGCAATGCGCCAACCAGGTGCGTTCCCGCCACCAGCGCGCGGCGGCGGCCGATCCTGCGGTCGATCATGCCGACGAGAAGCGGGCCTGCGATCATCGCCAGCGTGAACGCGCCGAGCTGGTTGCCGGCCTCGACCCGCGACAATCCCTTGACCTGCATCAGCCACGGCCCGCCCCACAGGCCGCGCAGCACCAGCGAGGTCGCAAGCGACACCAGCGCCAGCGCGATCAGGCCGCGCAAGGGCCGCGACAGTCCGAGCCTGAGCACCTCGATCATCTGCGACAGCGGCGAGGATTCGTCCTTGTGCTCGGCGGGCTGGCTCGGCACCAGGAGGAACACCGCGAGCGCCACGGCGACGCCGCCGAGCGCCGAAATCCAGAACCCGGCGCGCCAGCCGTAAGTGTCGACCACGAAGGCGAGCGGGCTCGACGACAACAGCATGCCGATATTGCCGATCGAGAGGATAGCGCCCGACCACAGCCCGAAGCGCGCGGCCGACAATTGCTTGGCCGCCAACGTCATCGGGCACATCAGCATGCCGGAGGTGGCAACGCCCAGCAGCACCTGACCGACGGCGAAGCTTTCGGGTCCCGTCGCAAAGCCCGACGCGATGGCGCCGACCACGGTTCCCGCGAGCAGGCTCAGCGACACCGGCCGCACGCCAAAGCGGTCCATCGCCGCACCGACCGGGATCTGCGCAGCCGCAAACGCGAACGGGTAGACCGAGGTGAGGCTCGCCAGCGCCTGGGGTTCGATGCCGAAATCCGCCGCCATCAGGTCGAGGCTGACGGCGGGAATGGTACGCAGCAAGGTCGAGAGCATGTGCCCGCAGGCCAGCGCAAGCAGCGCAAAGATCAGCGCGCGGGTGGCTCCCGCGTCGTGGGTGGCGGCGGTGGTCATGGGCGTTGCGTCCCGAGAAGGTTTCGGGTGGGGTTACATGATTGGCGGGTGCATGCCAACATCGGGACCGCCATGGCCGCGATGTCATGGACGCACAAGGGAATGGACGCGCAAGGCAAGCAGCATCATGTATCTCGGCATCGATCTCGGCACCTCCGCCGTCAAAATCGTTCTGGTCGACGACGCGCAGCGCGTGGTGGCGAGCCGCAGCCGCTCACTTACGGTCTCCTCGCCGCGTCCCGGCCATTGCGAGCAGGAGCCGGCACAGTGGATCGAGGCGACTTTCGCGACGCTGGACGCGCTGAAGGCGGATCACGCGCGCGAGCTGGCCGAGGTCGAGGGCATCGGCCTGTCCGGCCAGATGCACGGCGCGACGCTGCTCGACGCCGGTCACACGCCGTTGCGGCCCTGCATTCTCTGGAATGACGGACGGTCCTTTGCGGAATGCGCCGAGCTGGAGCGACGCTGGCCCGCCTTGCGGACGACGACGGGCAACAAGGCGATGCCGGGATTCACCGCGCCAAAATTGCTGTGGGTCGCCAGGCACGAACCGGAGATATTCGCGGCGACAAAACTCGTGCTGCAACCCAAGGCCTATCTGCGCCTGGTGCTGACGGGCGAGGCGATCGAGGACGTCTCGGACGCCTCGGGTTCGCTGTGGCTCGATGTTGTCAGCCGCGATTGGTCGGACGAGGGGCTCGCCGCGACCACGCTGTCGCGCCGGCAGATGCCGCGCCTGGTCGAAGGCTGCGCGCCGGCGGCACGGCTGCGGAGCGAGTTGGCGCAGCGCTGGGGCATGACCGGGCGGCCGATGATCGCGGGCGGGGCCGGCGACAATCCGGCGGGAGCCGTCGGCATCGGCGCCGTCAATCCCGGCGCAGCCTTCATTTCGCTCGGAACCTCCGGCGCATTGCTGGTGCCGACCAAGACGATCGCGGCCAACCCGGAGCGGGTCGTGCACACCTTCTGTCACGCCGTCCCCGACCGATGGATTCAGGCCGGCGCGATCCTCTCGGCGGCATCGTGCCTGGCGTGGATCGCGCGGCTGTTCGGGACCCCCGAGGCCGACCTGCTGGCGCCGCTCGGGCTGCGCCCGCGGGCGCCGTCGCCGGTCAGCTTCCTGCCGTATCTCTCCGGCGAACGCACCCCGCACGATGATCCCGACGTGCGCGGCATGCTCGATGGGCTCAGTCACGCCACCGATCGTGACGCGGTTGTGCAAGCCGTGCTCGAAGGCGTCGCCTTCGCGCTTGCGGACTGCCGGGACGTGCTTGCCGAGACCGGACTGGCGATCACGGAGGCGAATGTCATCGGCGGCGGTTCGCGGTCGCGGTTCTGGTTGTCGGTGCTGGCCAATGTCCTGAACATGCCGGTGCATCGCTTTGCCGACGGCGAAACGGGCGCGGCATTCGGTGCGGCGCGGCTCGGCCGCCTCGCCGTCACCGGTGAGGCGATCGACGCCGTCTGCACCGCGCCACGGCGCGTCGAGACGTTCGAGCCTGAGCCCGCGCTTGCGCAGGCCTATGCCGAGCGGCTGCCGCAATGGCGCCGCCTGTATCGTCCGCGGCGCTGATCGCGATACGCGATGATGTGGCGAAGAAAAGGCATCACGCGCGAGATCGGTTCCGTCTGCAAAAGATAAAAGCAGCGTCGGACCGTTGGTCGGCGTGCGGGAGGTATTGCCCTGCGCCACAACCTTTTGTTTAATGCTCGCACCCGCGCCGGGGACCAACGAGACGCGGGTGAGATTGCGATGCCGCCGTCGGCGCATCGGGGAGGTGTGATGAGCGAGCCCATCCTCGAGATGCGCCGGGTCTCTAAATCGTTCTTCAGCATCAAGGCGCTGCGCGACGTCGACCTCACCGTCCACGCGGGCGAGATCCACGCCTTGATGGGCGAGAATGGCGCCGGAAAATCCACCCTGATGAAGATCCTGTCCGGCGCCTACCGGCCGGACCCGGGCAGCGAAATCCGCATCGACGGCCAGCCCGTGCAGATCAGCGGCCCGCTCGGCGGCCGCGCGGCCGGCATCGCGATCATCTATCAGGAACTCTCGCTCGCTCCCAATCTGAGCGTTGCGGAGAATATCTATCTCGGTCGCGAGGTCTCCCGCGGCGGCTTGCTGGCGCGCGAGGCGATGCAGGCCGGCGTCGGTCCGATCCTGGCGCGGCTCGGCGCGGATTTCACGCCGCAGACGCTGGTCGCCAATCTCTCGATGGGCCAGCGCCAATTGGTCGAGATCGCGCGCGCGCTGCACGCCCGCTCCAGGATCCTGATCATGGACGAGCCGACCACCGCGCTGTCGGCCGGTGAGAGCGAAAGGCTGTTCGCGCTGATCCGCCAGCTGCGCGCCGAAGGCCTCGCCATCATCTACATCTCGCATCGTATGGACGAGGTCTATGCGCTCGGCGATCGCGTCACGGTGCTGCGCGACGGCACGCTGGTGGGTTCGCTCGACAAGGGCGACATCCGCGCCGACACCATCGTCCGGATGATGGTGGGACGCGACGTCTCGTCCTTCTACAAGAAGGAGCATGATCCCAGGAATGAGGCGCGGTCGGGAGCTCCCGTGCTTGCGGCCGTCGACATCGCCGACGGCAGGCGCGTCAAGGGATGTTCGCTGACGGTGCATGCGGGCGAGGTCGTCGGCCTTGCCGGCCTGGTCGGCGCCGGCCGCACCGAGCTTGCGCACCTCATCATCGGCGCCGCGCCGATGGTCTCCGGCCATGTCGAGATCGAGGGGCGCGCGGTCTCGATCCGCACGCCCGGTGAGGCGCTGGACGCCGGCATTGCCTATCTCACCGAGGACAGGAAGGCGCTCGGCCTGTTCCTCGACATGTCCTGCCTCGACAACATCAATCTCGCGGTGCTGGGCCGCGACGCGAAATTCGGCGGCATCCTCGACCGCGACAAGGCCCGCGACCGCGCCAAGCGCGCATTCGCGGGGCTCGGCATCCGCGCCGCCAATATCAGTGTTCCCGCCGGCGGGCTCTCCGGCGGCAACCAGCAGAAAGTGCTGCTGTCGCGGCTGCTCGCCATCGGCCCGAAGATCCTGATCCTCGACGAGCCGACGCGCGGCGTCGACGTCGGGGCCAAGTCCGAGATCTATTCGATCATCGACAATCTCGCGAAGTCGGGCACCGCGGTTCTCGTCATTTCGTCCGACCTGCCCGAGATCATCGGCATCTGCGACCGCGTCGTCGTGATGCGCGCAGGACATATCGCCGGGCAGATCCGACGCGACGCGACATCGCCGCTCGGTCAGGAGGAGATCATGGCCCTCGCCACCGGAACGGAGCAGCTCGATGCCTGAGAACGGCGCTTCCGCGAAAGCGGCCCCCGTGGCGTCCGGTCTTGCCGCCGCGCAGGAGACGAAGCGGCAGCGGACGCGGATGATCATTCGCGCGGTCGGCATGCTGCCGGTGCTGCTGTTGCTGTGCGTCGGCTTTCACGTGCTGTCGGACGGCCGCTTCTTCACCGGCCAGAACATCGGCATCGTAGTGCAGCAATCCGCGGTCAATACCGTCCTGGCCGCAGGCATGACCTTCGTCATCCTCACCGGCGGCATCGACCTCTCGGTCGGCTCCATCCTGGCGGCATCGGCGATGGCCGGGCTGATCATCTCCAAATTCCCCGATCTCGGGGTGCTGTGGTTGCCGGCCGCGGTGCTCACCGGTGCGGTCTTCGGCGTTCTCAATGGCGGCTTGATCGCGCTGTTGCGCCTGCCCCCCTTCATCGTCACGCTGGGATCATTGACCGCCGTGCGCGGCGCGGCGCGCCTGCTCGGCGCCGACACCACCGTGTTCAATCCGTCGATCCCCTATGCCTTCATCGGCAACGGCGCCTTGACCCTCATTCCCGGCGTGTTGTCGATTCCCTGGCTCTGGGTGATTGCGTTGCTGGTCATCTTGGTGTCGTGGCTGGTGCTCAAGCGCACCGTGCTCGGGGTGCACATCTACGCGGTCGGTGGCAACGAGAGCGCCGCGCGACTCGCCGGCATCAAGGTCTGGGCCGTGCTGATCTTCGTCTACGGCGTGTCGGGCCTGCTCGCCGGTCTCGGCGGCGCGATGCAGGCGGCGCGGCTCTATGCCGCCAATGGCCTGCAACTCGGCCAATCCTACGAGCTCGACGCCATCACCGCCGTGATCCTGGGGGGCACATCCTTCGTCGGCGGCATCGGCTCGATCTGGGGAACGCTGGTCGGCGCGCTGATCATTGCGGTGTTGTCGAACGGCCTGATCCTGATCGGCGTGTCCGACGTCTGGCAATATGTGATCAAGGGTCTGGTGATCATCGGCGCGGTCGCACTGGACCGCTATCGGCTGCAGGGCTCGGCGCGCACTTGAGAGCAAGAAATGCAGCGGGCGCTGCGCCCTCATGTTCATTCCGTCACGGCAACTGGTCGCCGTGCCGGAGCTTCAAACAGACCAGGGAGGAAGCCAATGTTGAAGTCGATCTCGTTTGCCGGCGCCGCGATGGCGCTCGTCCTGAGCTCCGCGCCGTCCGGCGCCAAGGAGCTCAAGTCGATCGGCGTTTCGCTGGGCTCGCTCGGCAATCCGTTCTTCGTCGCGTTGTCGAAGGGCGCCGAGTTCGAGGCCAAGAAGACCAATCCCAATGTGAAGATCACCACCGTCGGCTTCGAATATGATCTCGGCAAGCAGGTCACCCAGATCGACAATTTCATTGCCGCGGGCGTCGACCTGATCCTGCTCAATCCCGGCGATCCCAAGGCGGTCGGCCCGGCGATCAAGAAGGCGCAGGCCGCCGGCATCGTCGTCGTCGCCGTCGACACCGCGGCCGAAGGCGCCGACGCCACGGTGACCACCAACAACGTCCAGGCCGGCGAGATCTCCTGCCAGTACATCGTCGACAAGCTCGGGGGCAAGGGCGACGTCATCATCGAGAACGGCCCGCAAGTTTCCGCGGTGATCGACCGCGTCGTCGGCTGCAAGAACGTGCTCGGCAAGAATCCCGGCATCAAGGTCCTGTCCAACGACCAGGACGGCAAGGGCTCGCGCGAAGGCGGCCTCACGGTGGCGCAGGGCTATCTGACCCGCTTCGCCAAGATCGATGCCATCTTCGCCATCAACGATCCGCAGGCGATCGGCACCGACCTTGCCGCGCGCCAGCAGCAGCGCACCGGCATCATCATCACCGCGGTCGACGGCGCACCCGATATCGAAGCAGCGCTCAAGGACCCGCAGGCGACGCAGATCCAGGCCTCCGCCTCGCAGGACCCGTTCTTCATGGCCCGCCGCGCCGTCCAGGTCGGCGTCAACATTCTCAACGGCCAGAAGCCGGCGTCCACCGTCGAGCTGCTGCCGTCAAAACTCGTGACGCGCGACAATGTCGGCGAGTACAAGGGCTGGACCTCGGACCGCTCGCAGTAGCAGGCGGAAGACGGCCGGCGCCGGATGCGGCGCTGGCCGGCTTGCGTGGTGCGGTGTTAGCCGGGCATGCAGCGGTCGACCGGGCTAGGTCGGCCGCGCTCTCGTTAGGCTCATGATCATGAGGTCGTAGGTTCAAATCCCGTCTCTCATCATAGTCGCAGGCTCGACCAGCCGACGTCCGCTTTTCGACACGAAGCGGGCCCCTGGCTTTCAATGCACCAGTTCAGCTTGTGACCCATTGCAGACATCGGGTACGGATGTTTCTATGACCGGCATGGCGAGCGAATTGGAAACGTCAATCTATGACTTAGTACCCGGCGGCGCTGACCTGCTGCGGTGGTTCGCTCAGGTGCCGCGCTTCCACGACGCCGAAATCCTTAGTCTGCACCTGCGTCGCAAAGCGCAGAGTGTTCTGCGCCTGCACGGATGGATCAATACAGGCGAAGTTGGGCCGAACGGGTACTTCGTACTCGACCGGCACGCCATCGTGACTTTCACACTTAGCGACGTTATGGATCTGCAGCTCGACGGCTTCGGCAACCAAAACGTCATTGGTGGGCTGGCTCTGCGCCGCGCACCTGATCGCCCAGAGCGCCAAGGTTACCTAGCCCTCGAGCCGCTTCCGCAAGACATCGAGATCGAGCTTGAGCCCTGCTATGGCCTCAGCGGCTTGATCCGGGCACGGGCGGTGTCCATAACCTTCGAGCCGGATAAACCCAAGGCTCAAGACGATTGAAGTCCGCTTCTGGCCCGTTGCAGACCTCCGCTTACAAAGCCGCTATGTCTGCCTTCAGGAGAAAAGCCGACCCTAGGTCAAGTCCGCGCGGAAGTCAGCCGTGACCCATATGCGACATTTGACGATGGGAAGAATGATCCTGACCTATTCGATCGGTGGAATGGTGCGGACCCACGCGACGATAGCGTCGAGATCCTGCTCAGTCATCTTGCTGAAATAGCGCTGCCGGGCCATAGGCAGCTTGAGCACGCGGCCGTCGCGGCTGATGCCCTCGGTCAGGGCGCGCTTGAGCTCGGGGTCGGTCCACGCGCCCACACCCTTCTCTTTGTTGGAGGAGATGTTGGCGACTACAACTGAACCGAAGGGGCCTTTCATCTCGTGACCGCCCTTGCCCCACCAGTTCTTAAAGTCTTGAGTGCCATCGGGCTTGCGGGAGTGGCATTCCATGCAATGCGCGAGGGTGGCGAGATAGAAGCCGCGTTTGACCTGATCTTGAGGGACCGAGTCACCGATTGATGTTTCGGCGCCCGGCAGTGGCACGGGATACGCCGCGGCGCTATAGACCGGCGGCGGCATCTCGTTGCTTACCGGCTTGGCGGTCTTCAGGTAGGCCGCGATTGCATCGAGATCACCTGGCGTCAGAATTCTGTAGAAGCCGTAAGGCATCTGCGGCGCAACCGAGACCCCGTTCGGTCGCACACCGCTTATCAGCAGTCGCTTGATATCGTCGTCGCTCCAAGCTCCAATGCCTGTGTCGCGGTCGGGCGTGATGTTTGACCCGTGGACAGTGTAGGCCGGTCCATCCCAGACAATAGATCCGCCGGAAAACCGCCGCTCCATGATGAGACCGCCGGGGCCGCGTGGCGTATGGCAGCCATCGCAGGCCATGACCGCGTTGACAAGGTAACTGCCGCGCTCGATTGGCGTCTCGGCGACGGCTGTAGTCGCGGCGCCACACAAAACCGCGAGTACAGCAAAAACGTAGATCATCGCTCCGGCCCCCCGCACTTTTAAAGCTCACTGCTTTCACACTGGAGCCTAGCGGCCGCGCCATATGTGAACTCGTTCACGTCCGGACAAATGTTTTTGTTACCTAGGGCGTATCAGCGAAGTGACTGCCCTTGTCATTGAGGTCCGCTCAGCAGCGATGTCGGACGGGGTTTGCTCAGGTTGAGTTCTTCGCATTTTGACCCATATGAGACATCAACCGCGTGAACCGGTGAGCAAAATGAGTTACACTTTGCGTGAATTCATAGGATAGACACCCAAAAGTGGGGACGCGGGGGGCAACAGTGGCCGACTCGAACGTGCCTGAGGAGGAACAGAAAGAGCCGGCATCTGTCGGGTTAATTATTCGCATCCGAGCGCGTTTGACGCCTATCGGCGCGGCGCTAGCTTCGTTTGCGGCGGTGGGTGCGGTGGCCGGCGGCCTCGTTGGATATTGGAATGTCTGGAAAACGGTCCGCGCTGACGTTTTTCCGGAAAGGCAAAAGATACAGAGCGAAGCCAGGGCTCGGCCCGACATCGTTCCTCGCCTATCTCTTGTCGTGCTGCCATTTGCGAACCTCAACAATGATCCGGAGCAGGACTATTTCGCTGACAGTATTGCGACTGACCTGACGACCGATATTGCGCAAATGCCTGGCGCGTTTGTGGTCGGGCGCGGGACAGCCTTTACGTATAAGAACAAACAGGTCGATCTCAAGACGCTCGGCAAAGACCTTGGCATACGCTGGGCCGTACAGGGTGCAGTGCGACGGGCTGGAGATCAGGTCCGCATCAATGTATCGCTCGGCGACACTTCAACTGGCCGCGATGTCTGGTCCGATCGATTTGACGGGGATCGGACGAATCTTCCGGCCTTGCAGGAGCAGGTCACGGCGCGGCTCGCCCGCTCTCTCAACGTCCAACTCGTCGAGGCGGAAAGCCGACGCAGCCAATTGGAGCAGTCAACGAATCCCGATGCCGTGGATTTTACCATGCGCGGCTGGTCTAAGTTATATGAATTTTCGAACAAGGCCACGAACGCGCAGGCAAAGAGCTTGTTCGACAGCGCGCTGCGCCTCGATCCGGAGAACATCGACGCAATGCTCGGGAAAGCTTGGTGCATAAGCCGGGACGTGGTCAACGAATGGTCAACGTCCGTGGTCGAGGACAAAAAAACGGTGACCAAGATAATCGATCAAATTCTTGCAAAACGCCCAGCGACCGCAAACGCGCACATAGTCAAGGGCAACATTTTGATCTACGGAAATCCGGAGGGAGCGCTGCCCGAATTCGACGCGGCTTTGGAAATCGATCCCAATTCACCGGTTGCTTACGCATTAAAGGGGATGGCGCTTATTACGGCGGGACGCGCGCGCGAAGCGTTCCCATTGATTCAGGTCGCTCTGCGACTAAGCCCCAAAGATCCGTTCGCTGGCACTTGGCGCTTCTTCCTCTGCCATGCTCATATGCATGTACACCAATACACCGAAGCCATCGAGGAATGCAGACGCTCGATCAATCTGAACAAATTAAATTGGTTGCCATATTCGGATCTGGTCTCAGCTTATGGAGCCACAGGTCAATTGGAATTAGCCCAGCAAATGCTCGCCGAATTGAATGCAATAAGGCCGGACTTCACGGTCCAGTGGTTCCGTCAAATGGGCCACGCACGTTCGAACAATCCGCAGTATCTCCGTGAGTATGACAACCTCTTCTTAGAGGGCCTGAGGAAGGCTGGCGTTCGCGAGCAATGAGGAAGATATCTGAAAGTTCAGTACGCGAATAAGAACATTTGCGCCGGAATGGTACTTGCTGGGGAAGCGCGTGGCAGCGCTGCCGAAGAGCAAGATCGCCATTGGCGATGTCTCGTCATGGCCCATAGCTGACCTGTCCCGCGCAGCCGATCCATGATCGCTTGTGACCCTTAGCGGACCTCGCGCCGCTTTGGCTCAGGTGCGGACATCAAGTTGTCGTCGGACAATTCCACCGGGGTTGCGCAGCGGCATCGTGTGTTGGCGGGTTGCGCCGCCGCGTCAATGCGTTACCACGATGAAATCCGTGTCTTTTCCCGTCTCCTGGCTAATTCCGTTGTCGGAAACAATCAACGAAGAGGCCGGCGTCAGGAGTTCAGAAATCTTCTCAACCGTATCCTGGGGCATTTCGATACGATTGAGCGCAGCGTTGGCTTTGTCGGGTAACGGTTCCGGCGCGGTTTGCTTCGCGGGCGCTTCTCGCCGTTTCGTGGCAGCTTCGGGCATACGGGGCAATTCCTCTGGAATCGACACGACGCTCCAGCGAATAGCCGTCCCCTCGTTCTGGAATTCCATCGCGGTAAACACGTGCGTTCCCAGCGGCTCCTCCGGATCTTCGATCTTGACCGGGACATCAAACAACGGCGTGAAGCCCTGACGCACGAACAGCTTGCTCAACTTGCGACTGACGAAGATGGAGATCGGGACGATCTTTTTAGGCACGCTTGCAGCGGGAGCCGAGCCCGGCTCCTGGAGACTGGCGGCTTCTGGACTCTCGGCGTTTGACACCACTGATCCCTGCGTTGCCGCGGCTGCACCGATGCTCTTGGTTGCGACGGTGGCACTCTGGAATTCGGACGAACCGGACGCGGCTTTCGGTTGAAAAAGATGCGGATTGGTTATCTCGACCGGCTGGGCATCACCATGCGCAATGATCACGCGCGTGCCGCGCTTCGTGAGATGCCAGAGTCGAACGGCAAAATCATCTTTCAAACGGATGCAGCCGTGTGACGCTGGATGCCCGGGCACGACACCGGCGTGCAACGCTATCCCTGACCAGGTGATGCGTTGCATGTAGGGCATGGGGGCGGCGCTATAAATATTTGAACGGTGCCATCGTTGTTTGCTGATGACGCTGAAGACGCCGAGGGGCGTCGGATGCCCTTCCATTCCCGTGGACACCGAAGAGCGTGCAATCAGCGCCCCGTTGTCAAAAAGCGAGACCCGTTGGTCTGCTATCGAGATGATGATCTGGAGCGGGCCCTTCGGAAGGGGCTCGAGCCGAACGCTCTTCGCCGTTTCAGAGTTTGTCTGCCGATGGTGGTGCTTGTCTTTGTACGGAGCGTATTGGCTTCGCCAGAACGTGTGTTGGGGGCCAAACAGAAATTGAGCGTGTGCGATCCCCGCAGGGAGCATGAAAATGGCGAATACAGCGATTGATATCGCACGCTGCATTGCTGGTAATTCCTTAACGAACATCGCCCGGTCCCATAGGCGCGGTTCCATCGTTTCGAGACGATGCGCGAAGCCGAAGCCTGATGCGTCATTCTGACAGCGCACCAAGCCTCTCCTCCAAATCCGGTCGCAGTGGGTCGAAAATTGGACCGAGCTCACAATTAGCGTGGGAGTTGCCGCTGGAGACGGGCGCGATTGCTTGTGATCGACGCGTTGCAATGGGGCAACACGTTTTAGAAAAATCGACGAGTGGCCGTTTGTGCCATTGCGCGACCCACATTGATCCCAAGAATGAGCCTCTTCGCATGCTTGGCTTTTCTACACGGCTCCGGTGGAGCCTATGGGGGCGACGGCATCATGAACCCGCGGCGACTTACGATAGTGGCGCCGACGTTTTGCGGAACGGTCGTTCTCGCGGGGTGGATCGTTGGCTGGCTGGCCGGCTTCGGTCCGGCCGGCTCCGAGAACGCCCGCGCAGTGACAGTTCAGGACCGCGCAGCATCTCTCGCCGCCACCGCGAGGCTCGCGGATGAACCGCAGGCAATCGCAATGGGCAACACCGGACCCGCGGACGCCGCTGTCGCTAGCGCCGAAGTGGCGACAGCCGCTGAGCCCGCGGCGGGGACGGCCACCGACACGACGGCGGCCTCGGATAAATCGGAATCGATCGTCGTGGCCGCGTTGCCCGGTCCGTCGCAAACGCTGTCGGCCGATTTACCGCCTGCGCAGGACTCGGTGGACTTGGGCCACCACGATGTCGCCCAGCCGGCGCCGACCACGTGCGGTGCATCCGGCGGTGCCTCCAGCACGGGGCCGCGGGATTTCCGGTATCTTATTTGTTATGTCTGGTCCGAACTGCCGCCTGCCGAGAAGCCGGCGGCGATCGTCTTGCGTTCGTTCAAGGACATCCCAGTCGGGACGCCGGTGGAAGAGATCAAGCGCGCGTCCGACGCTTTCGGTCTGGATTTCACTTTCATGAAGGCCGTGGCCAAGGTCGAGTCCGGTTTCGACCCCAAGCAGCGCACCGGGTCGTATATCGGGCTGTTCCAGCTGAGCAAATACGAGTTCAGAAAATTCGGCTCCGGAGACATTCTTAATCCCCGCGATAATGCCGTTGCGGCAGCCTACAAGGTCATCACGGAAGGCATTCTATTCCAGTGGGTGACGCACAGGAAGCCGGACTTGAACGATCTCTACCTGATTCATCAACAGGGCTGGGAAGGCGCCGCGGAGCACCTCAGCCAACCCAATCGCATCGCCTGGAAATCGATGTGCGCCACTGGCGAAGGCAGGGAGAAGGGCGAAAAATGGTGCAGGCGCGCGATCTGGGGCAATACGCTTCCGGCCGTCAAAGAGGCGTGGAAATCCGTGGAGAAGCTGACGTCGGAAGCGTTCGTCGGAATGTGGCGCGAGCGGGTTGCTCATTTCCAATCGAAATACATGGGCACCGCGACCGCCGACGCTGAGCGGGCGCAGGCGCCAGTGAATGTCCGTTGAGTGGTTAGCAGGAGTTGCCGCACCCGCGGGCGAGCGGGGCTTCACCGTCGCCGGTCGCGCGGATGCACTTTACATCGTCAACGACGCGCTCGGGTCGTTCTTGCTGCTAGCGAGGCCATCGATCAGGTGCTGATGTCTGCTTGTGGCCCGAAGGCTAAGTGTCCGGCACGCCGGCAGCTAGGGCCATAGCGGACATCGAGAATACGCGGGCAGATCGACGCGAATGACCCGAAGCGGAGCACCTTGAAAGTGAAGTCAAGTCATGATTCCGGGCATGAAGCATCGGACGCGCGGATGGCCGTCTATGTAATGCCTCCAGACCATTGTACGGCCGAAGCGGTTTGGTTCTGTGACAACCGCACCGTCAGGCACGAGCACCCATTCGCCGTCAAGGAGGACGCGATAACGGCCCCGACTGGACTCCCAATCGGCATCGGACACTATGTATCCGTCGGCATCGGTACAGCACTTTCCAAATTCGCTCTGCAAGCTTTCAAACCAAGACTTCAGCGGAGAGTGGTCGTATCGGCCATCGTCGCGTGCAAGGACCGGCGTCAGTAGCAACGCTGAACCCAGCAACGATGCCGCAAGTTTCGCTGGAAACATCTGTTTGCCTCCGCGATACTCGCCCGCCGATCCGCTGGCTTGGTGCGGCTTAGGCTGGCAACCCGGAAACCAAGTCCGTTGCAACTGCCGCTGACGAGTGACGACAGCTATGATCGCTCGATGCTGTGATGGGACAGTTCATTCCCATCCCCACTGACGTGAGTCCGGAAATTCGAGCGAAGGTTCAAATACGACAACGCTTCAACTAAAGGTCAGTGCAGCTGCTTCTTTGGCCTAGCCTGCCCTTAGCCGACCTCCAGGCTGGCGCCGAGCTTGTCGCTCATGACGGCGTAGCCGACCAAAGCCCTTACAGACTTAAGGAAATGACCCACGGTGCATGAGTCTGAAGGGCATCTGTTGCGGGTCTCTGCAAGCGTGTTCGTCAACAACGATTGCGATCTACGCTGGTCGCCCGCAACGTCTATTCGGCAACTCGCGACAGCTCCGCAAGGAGCTTCAACGCATCATCCAGCACGGCCCGGTCCTGCGTTCGTTCAGCGACCGCATCACGCGTGAATGCGCCATGCGTTCGCGCATTCTGATTTCCCTTCGGCGCGCCTGTTCTCCGTGCGCCGCCGTGCATGCGGCAGCGGACCTTGCCGTGCACGGCCGGCGCGCGGCAGGTGGTGCCGTTTCGCGTTTCGGCGCCACAGCGCGGGCTCGTCCACATCGCACGCGTGTTGCGAATGTGGTCGCCGCTCATGCATTGCTGCCTTGCCTGGATTCGGCGTGTTCGCACGCGCCGGCCTCACGCGGGGGGACCAGTCCTGCGGCTGTCGCAACGTTCGGCTCCGCGACGATCAGGCTCGCGTGTTGCGTCACGTTGCCCACAATCGCCCTGCCGCCATCCTGCACCGACAAATTCCGGACCGTGATCGCACGCTCGCCGTTGTTGCGGTGGCGGCTGAGTGCCTCGATCTGGCTTGCGAAGGTGCGGGCCAGCCGGGTCAGCGCGCGTGTGAGGCTCTCCTGCTGCGGAATGTCGTCGGTGAGGGCGAGGCGGCAGGCGGAGCGCATCGCTGCCGCGTGAACGGACGCCATCTGCACCGCGAGCATGGCCTCGATTGAGTCCTTCGGCGCGATGCTCTTCACCAGCGAGATCATGAAGGCGAGATTGGCTTCATCGGGCTTGCGTCCAGTCATGCTGGCCTTCACCAATTGCTTGAGGAGGCCATGCAGCGCGTCGCGGTCGGCGGCGCCGAGCGCCTCGGCCAGCAGCCGTTCGCCGGCTTGCGGGTCGGCATGGAGGATCGCAATCCCCCGCTTGTAGAGCTTGATCCGCGGGCTTGCGTCGGGGCCGCTGCGATCGTTTGCCGCAACCGGCAGCGTGCTGTGGTGTTTCGCAGATGTCGTCATGTGCTGTGTCCTTTGCTCGCGCGGGCTCATTGCGCGCGAAATCAATCGCTCGCTGCGCGCCTGTGGGATTTTTGAGATGTCGATGAAGGGCTTACGCGCAATCGCCGCGAGCCCCCCGTGGTCGGGCGGCGTGGACGCTGGCGATTGTTGCGATGATGGCATTCTGCCAGTGTTTTGCCCGACGAGTCAAACGGCATTACGAAGCGCGCAATCCTCGTTCGTGCCAATCCGCGTTCGTGCAAGTCCTTGTTCTTGCAGTTGCCGGCTACTGTGCATGGGGTTGTTTTCGCATTTTTTGTTTCGGAGCGGCCCTGACTTGCCGCGCGACGGAATGCCGGCGCGCAAACGCGATTGCGAAATCCGGCGCGCCCGCTCATCATGATCTGCGAATGCGCTGCGTCATGCCAAAGCGGCGCGATGCGTCTGGGGAGAAAACGAATGCAACGAACGCTTCGCCTGCTGGCGATCGTCGCCGGATTGTGCGTGACGACGGAGGCCCTCGCGCAGAAATATCCGGTGCGGCCGGTCAAGATCATGGTCGGCTTCAGCGCGGGCGGCCCGGTCGACGTCGTCGCGCGCATCGTCGCCGATCGATTGAGCAACAAGCTCGGACAAGCCTTCGTGGTCGAGAACCGCGCCGGCGCCAACGGCATGATCGCCGCCGAAGGCGTCGCGCGTGCGGAAGGCGACGGCTACACGATGCTGGCCTGCAACTCCTCCACGATCACGCTCAACAAAACGCTCTTCAAGGACATCCGCTACGATCCGGAAAAGGACTTCGCGCCGCTCACCACCGTCGTGTCGGCGCCGCTCGTGCTGGTGGTCAATCCGGAGAATCCCAAGACGGCCAACATCAACACCGTCGCCGATCTCGTCGCCGCGGCAAAGGCTGCGCCCGGCGCGCTTGCCTACGGCTCGGGCGGCAACGGCAACCTCGCCCATCTCGCCATGGAGTTGCTCAGCCAGAAGGCCGGCGTCAAGATGATCCACGTGCCCTATCGCGGTGGTGCTGCGTCCGAGGTCGGCATCCTCGCGCAGGAGGTCCTGGCGGTGTTCGATCCCTTGTCCGCCGTGCCGCTGGTGAAGGCCGGCAAGCTGCGCGCGCTCGCGGTGTCCTCAGCCGAGCGGCTGCCGGCGCTGCCTGATGTGCCGACCGTCGCTGAAGCCGGCTATCCCGGTTTCGACATCTCGTTCTGGGTCGGCTTCTTCATGCCAAAGGCAACGCCCGCGCCGACCCTCGAGATGCTGCACCGGGAGATCGTCGCCGCCGCCAACGATCCGGTGTTACGGGAGCGGCTGGAGACGCAGGGCGTCGTCAGCGTGCTCAGTCCGGCCGAGTACGCTGCGAAGATCGCCAAGGAGACCAGGGAGCTTGCCGAAGTGGTGGCGGCGGCGAACATCAAGGCGGAGTAGGGCGTCTGGTTGGCGTGATGCCGACCACCTGAGCCAGCCGCTCGAGCAGCGGGCGTTGTCCTGCGTTGATCTTCTCGTGCGCTGCTGCGAGCGTGAACCATTCTGCACGGTCGACCTCAGGGAAGGTCTGGCGCTTGCCGCTGCGCGGCGGCCATTCCATCTCGAAAGTGTTGCTGCGAATGCTGCGCACGTCGAGGTCGAACTCGGCCGCGAACGCGGCGACGACCTTTCCGCCGCGCTGCTTGACCTGGCCAAGCGAAGCCAGCGGCACGGACAGCTCAAGTCCAAGCTCCTCGGCAAACTCCCGTCGCGCGGTGATTTCTGCGTCTTCTTCGTCGGCATACTCCCCCTTCGGGATCGACCAGGCGCCGAGGTCCTTGTTGCGCCAGAACGGCCCGCCGGGATGAACGAGCAGGACCTCGATCTCCCCGCGCTTCCGATAGGCAACGATCCCGGCACTTTTCGATGGCATCGCAGGTTCCGTGCAGGCGGCGCATTCGCTCGGGAAAAAGTGGAACAGACGGTTTTAGCGCAGGTTAATAGCCAACGCTTTAACCGAACAAGGGAGTGACCCATGATCCGCCTGTTGGCAACGACCGCCTTAGGGCTGGTGCTGGCGAACGCCGCCTTTGCGCAATCGCCAAGCAGCAACACCAAGTCTGAGCAGACGCCGCAATCCCAGTCCAATTCCGCAGCTCCGTCCAACACGTCGCCGTCTGGCGCAGCACAAACGCAGCAGTCGCCATCGCAGCCGCAGCAATCATCAACGCCGGGAGCGTCGACACAGAATACCCAGGCGACGACCCCGTCTTCCGGGTCGGCCAATTCCGGCTCCGGGACCAACGCCACCAACAGCGCGGACACGTCCTCCCGGCCGCCCAGCGGTACGGCAAACTCCAACACGGCCGGCAACCAGCCCGCCTCGCAGCAGAGCGCCAACCCGCCGGCGGCAAACTCGAACCAGACACAGGATCGCTCCAATCCTCCGGCGAACACTACCAATCAGGCGCAGCAGGCGCCTGGTTCATCTGGAACCAACCAGGCCCAGCAATCGCCAAACACGCCGAGCAGCAATCAGGCGCAAGACCAGCGGACCGGTGCCAATTCACAGGCCGCCGCCCGCACTGACGTCAACCTCAACAAGCAGCAGGAGACCAAGATCAGCGCGTCCATCTCCCATCTCAACGTGCGGCCGCTGACCAACGTCAACTTCTCGCTCAACGTCGGCACGGTCGTGCCGCGCGATGTCCAGCTGTCGACGCTGCCACCCGACGTCGTCGAGATCGTGCCGCAATATCGCGGCTATAGCTTTGCGCTGGTGAAGGATGAGATCGTGGTGGTCGATCCGGCGACATACAAGATCGTGACGGTGCTGCCGTACTCTGGACAATCCACGGCGACAACGACAACGACAACGACGACGACGCGCGAGCGCAGCGCCAGCAAGTTTTCGGATCGCGACCGTGAAGTGATCCGCAAGCATGCGAACACCCGCACCGAGGGACGGAGCGAACGACAGACCACCGGCAGCACTGCGCGGTCTGAGATTCACGTCGGTGACCGCGTTCCCGAGAGTGTCGAGGTCGAGGAATTCCCGAGCACCGTCTACCGGGACGCGCCCGACCTGCGCGAGTACCGCTACATTCACCGCGATACGCGGACCTATGTCGTCGAGCCCGGCGAACGCCGCATCATCGAGGAGATCGACTAATCCACGGACCATCGGAAGCCGCTCCATCGAGCGGCTTCCCGATTTGCGCATCAGCCTGAAGATCGTTCGCGCGCTGCAAAACGGATGGCGCGGGCCTTCGCGCTCTTTCCTGCCGCGCGCGCGGCGATCATGCTGCGTGCCTTGCCCGGGGTGCTCTTTCGGATCAGGGACGCGAGCCGCTTGCCTGCGCGGCTGGCGGTCAATCGCGCCGCCAGTTGCTCTGCCTTGCGAATGATGGTCGTGACCGAGGGCGTCAGGTTCACCGGAACCCAGGCGACGTCTTTGGTCTTGGACAGGCTGCCGATGCCTTCGCATGGCGCCTCGCGCGGCAGGTCGATCCGGATCGCGAGGGCTTCCGCACGTTCGGTCCAGTCCTCGGCCCTGGTGCCGGTGATGATGCGGACATAGTCGCGTGTCTCACGCGGCAGCTCGCTCTCTTTGGCAAGCCATTTCTGGATTCGGCCGGGACCTGCGTTGTAGGCGGCTGCAGCAAGTCCGAGATTGCCGAAATCGTCGCGCAGCTTGCGCAGGAATTTGGCCGATGCCGGCAGCGCCTTCATCGCATCGAACGGATCATCCAGCCCGACCTCGGCTGCCGTTTCCGGCATGAACTGTGCGACGCCTTGCGCGCCGGCCTGGCTGACCTCGTTGGACTTGAAGCGGCTCTCCTGCCAGATCAAACGCGCGAAGAACGGCACGGGAATGCCGCTGGCTTCGGCAGCGCCACGAAGCGCGTGGCAGAAGCGCTCCGTCGGCGAAACCGGCGCCTGCGCGACGGGCTCGACCACTCGCTGCGGCTCGGGTGTCTCCTCATAGGCCGCACGCGCATTGGCGAGCTCGAGGGCCTGCACGCTTGCGAGGAACAACTCGACCACCGGAACAAGTGGCGCGGCCTGAGTGTTTTGAAGAACGGTGTGATCGAAAGCTGATTTTTGGCGGGACGCCGACGGATCGAAGTCGCACATCAGAATCATGAACGCGGCGCAAGCCGCGACGACAAATCGCATTTGCTGGAGCAACCTCGAACTGTGGGTGAACGGCCAGCGGTGCGCCGGCGATAAGGAGTTATTAACCGAGGGATTGCGGCAAAGCTGCGGTCTCGTCGGTTCCGCCGGTGTTACTACGGTGTTCCCGACGGGAAACTCTCTTCCCCGCGATTTTGCGGGCATGGCGAATTGGGACGAGCGAGATGATGCGGTGGATGCTTGGCGCGGTGATTTCGCTGTCGGTGATCTCTCCGGCGCTTGCGGGCAATCTCGATGCAGCAGCGGTAAACGACGCTGCGCGTCCCGCAAAACAACCTGCTAGCGACAAGCTCAACGCATCGATCGTGAAGCTTCAGATTCTGCTCGACCATGCGCGGTTCTCGCCCGGGGAGATCGACGGCAAGCTCGGCGAGAACGCGCACAAGGCGCTGAAGGCGTTCGCCGAGCAGAACGGCGTTGCATCCGACAAAACGATCGTACCGGAGCTTTGGGACAAGTTGAATGCAGCGAACGAAGGCCCTGTCCTCGTCGAATACAAGATCACGGACGCGGATGTGAAGGGCCCGTTTCTGAAGGAACTGCCCGGCAAGCTCGATGACATGAAGCAGCTGAAGGCGCTGAGCTACACCAGTCCGCTCGAAGGGCTTGCCGAGAAATTCCACATGAGCGGAGACCTGCTTCGGACGCTCAATCCCGGCAAGTCCTTCGACAAGGCTGGAGAGACGATTACCGTTGCGAATGTCTCTGCACGAAGCGAGCTGCCAGCCGTTGCGCGGCTCGAGATCGACAAGAAGAACGGCACGCTGAAAGCATTCGACGGGGGCGGCACCCTGATCGCATTCTATCCCGCGTCAATCGGAAGTCCGGATCGTCCGACGCCGAGCGGTACGCTCAAGGTCACCAGCACTCACGAGAATCCGGTCTATCGCTACAACCCCGACTACAAGTTCAGAAGCGTCAAATCGAAAAAGCCGTTCGATGTTCAGCCGGGCCCGAACAATCCGGTGGGAGCATACTGGATCGGCTTATCCGCGCAGGGTTATGGCATCCACGGAACGGCGGAGCCTGACAGGGTCAGCAAGTCCGCGTCGCATGGCTGCGTCAGGCTGACCAATTGGGACGTGCGCGCGCTGGGCGAGCACGTCAAGCGCGGCATACCGGTGGTCTTCCTGGATGCGCCGACGGACTCCTCGTCCGAGCAGCGGCGGAAGTCCGGCGGCAGGCGCGCCTCGAACTAGTCTTTAGGAAAGTCCTTGCGCATCGCGATCTCGGCGGCATCGCCCGGCGATAGCACGGTCTGGTCGAACGCTGCTTGCGGCGTCGTCATGATATCGTAAAGCGAGATCCCCTTGATCGGCTTGCCCATGAGCTCGCGGACGCAGTCGGCGAGTGTGCCGTTGTAGACGAGATAGGGCGGACCTCGATCCTTCTGCCTCTCGCCTTTCAGCGACGGCCACTTTTTCAGTTCGGCCGGCGCGTCATAGGCGATCGGCGATTTCTCTTTAAACATGCGCTTGGCCCCTGAAGGCGCGGGTCGCCCGGAAGCCTAGGGCGGCCCGGTAAAACGCTTGTTAAAAATCAGCCGGCAACAAAGGCGAGCAGGGTGCCGTTCGCCTGGGCCGGCGGCACGCAGATCGCAGACCCGCTGCGCACGGCTGCCGAACCAAGCGCCTTCTCGGTGGCCGCGAGATCGCCGCTCACGAGCACCAGGGCAGCGCCACCGCGTTCGGAAAGACCCGCGAGCGGCACGCCGGGATAGCGTTTGCCGAGCTGCTCCAGCGTCAAATAGACGAAATCGGCACGATCGCCACCGGAGGCCACGGTCACCGCGCCGTCGGCCTCGGCCTTCGGCTCGCGGTCGATCAGCCGTCCCAGATGCGCGGCTTCCTTCGCGGGCTCGGGCGTCGCGATCAATGTCTGCTTGATCCGCCTGGCCGCATTGGCGTGCTTCATCAGCTCGGGAATCCACACGGTGTCGCGCGTCTTGTGCTGGCAGGCGAAAATGCGCACGCCGCCGGGCGCTTCCGCGGTCGGCCACATGAAGGTGCGGAATTTCGCCGCCGAGACCGTGCCGTCAGGCAGCGTCACGGGCCGTTCGAAATCGGTCGGGCCGATCGGCTCCAGGCCGCGCGCGCGGATCTCCTCCGCGCCGGCGGTGGAATCGATCGCGGTGAAGGCGATGCGCTCGATGCCTTCGCCGCGCTTGTCGAGGAAGGCACGCGCCGGCGCGTTGTGCTCGGTCGCCGCGAGCACGCCGAGCAGCTCCATATAATCCGGGTCGAACATGATGGTGTAGTTGCCGGTGCCCATATGTGCGCTGTGAGTGCCGCGCGGCGAGATGGTGAAGCCGAGCTGCCGGTAGTTCTCGGCGGCTTTGGCGAGGTCCTGAACCATGACCACGGCGTGGTCGATACCGATGACGTTCTTGAGAGCCACTGTTCTTTCCCCGCATGCAAACTGACTGGACCGCCGCTGGCGGCGCAAGTCCTGTCTACGCCGGATAGGCGGTCAAGTCATTTTCAAATCGGCGGGACATGCGGAAAATTCATTCCGCGAAAGGCGATATCGACGCGCGATGGCGTCAGCGCGCCTGCTCGATATAGGCGGCGAGGATGGCGCGCTCCTCGCTGGTCATTTCGGTGATGTTCCCCGGCGGCATCGCATTGGACCAGGCGGCGACGCGGCCGATCAGGCGGATGTTGCGATGGATGTGCTCGGGCGCGTCGAGCAATATGCCCTTCGGCGCCGTCACGATGCCGGCCCAGACCGGCTCGGTCGCGTGGCACATGCTACAGCGGGACATCACGATCTCCTCGACATTGGCAAGCGTCGGCTGCGCCGACAGCGCGCTTGTCTTGACCTCGCGCGGGCCGGCCGCCGAGAGGAAGAGGATCGCGATCACGCCGACGGCTGCGACACCCCACACCCACCACGGCGATCTGCGTCCGGCATGGCCCTCGTTGAAGAAATGACGGATCACGGGACCGAGCGCCAGGATGATGGCGACGATAATCCAGTTGAAGCGGGTGGCATAGAGCAGGGGATAGTGGTTGCTGATCATCAGCACGACGACAGGCAGCGTCAGATAGTTGTTGTGAACCGAGCGCTCCTTGCTTGACTTGCCGAGCTTTGGATCGGGCGCCTGCCCTGCGAGAAGGGCGGCTACGATCTTCTTCTGGTTCGGGATGATCAGCGTGAAGACGTTGGCGACCATGATGGTGCCGATGATCGCCCCGATCTGATTGAAGGCGCCGCGCCCGCTCAGCACATGGGTGAAGGCGTAGGTCAATGCGACCAGGAACAGATAGCCGCCGATGGCGAAGGGCAGCTCGCGCTGCGCGAGCCCGGTACGGCAGGCGCCTTCATAGAGCAGCCACGCCAGCGCGAGGCTGCAGAGGCTGAACAGGCCGGCCTGGAATGGCGTGAGGTCGAGGATCGACCTGTCGACCAGGAACAAATCGGCCTCGAGATAATACACCACCACCATCAGCGCGAAGCCGGACAGCCAGGTGGTGTAGGCCTCCCATTTGAACCAGGTCAGCTCGTCCGGCATCTGGGCGGGCGCGACCAGATATTTCATGATGCGGTAGAAGCCGCCGCCATGGACTTGCCAGGCCTCGCCTTGCACGCCGTCCGGCAGATCGGACCGGGGCCTAAGGCTGAGGTCGAGGGCGATGAAATAGAAGGAACTGCCGATCCAGGCGATCGCGGCGACCACGTGCAGCCAGCGGAGCAGCAGGCTCGCCCATTCCGATATAATGGATCCCCACATGATCACCCCAATAGATGCGACCCCGATGCCGCAGCCTTGATGACCGCAACCGGCGGCCTCGCCCTTACAATGTGTCGCACCGATCAGCCGCATTTTCCAGTACGATGGGCTACGGCTGATGCACATCGTGCGGGCATGAGCTGACGTGGGATTCGGCAGGCATTTGACCTGTCGCAGAACGCTTGCGTGTCGATCGGCGTTGATGCGCCAGACGTGACGGCCAGGAGGAAACGACGTGAGGAACAGGATTTCGTTCGTGGCGATGTCCGCGGGGTGGCTGGTCGCGGTCGCGACCTGCGCACAGGCGGAGCCGGTGCTGCAGGGCAAGCACGCCTACGGCGATTGGCAGGCCGACAAGCCTGGCACGGTCAGGTTGATCCGGCCGCAGGATCTGGTGCGGCCCGGCGCCACGCGGTCGGTTGCGAGCTCGTCGCGCGTGGTGCCGCGTCCGCCGGAGGGGGCGCTTCAGGTCCCGGCCGGCTTCAAGATCGAGCTGTTCGCCGAGGGTCTGCGCGCTCCGCGCATCGTGCGCGTGGCGCCGAACGGCGATGTCTTCGCCGCGGAGACGCGCGCGGGCACCATCCGCGTGTTGCGCGCCGGCGAAGGCGGCAAGGCCGCGACCAACAAGGTCTTCGCTGCCGGACTGCGGCAGCCGTTCGGCATCGCCTTCTTTCCGAACGGCGACAATCCGCAATGGGTCTATGTCGCCAACACCGACAGCGTCGTCCGCTTTCCCTATCAGGCCGGCGATCTCAAGGCGCGTGGCAAGGCGGAGACGATCGTCGCGAGCCTGCCGCATGACGGCGGTCATTCCACCCGCGACGTCGTCTTCACGCCCGACAACAGGCGCATGCTGGTGTCGGTCGGCTCGCTCAGCAACGTCGCCGAGGGCATGGGCACGCCGCCGGGTGGAGTGGAAGCCTGGTCGAAAGCGCAGCCGCTCGGTGCGGCCTGGGCGAGCGAGACCGAGCGCGCCACGGTGCTCGCCTTCACCCCCGAGGGCAAGGAGCGGACGATCTACGCCACCGGCATCCGCAACTGTGTCGGTCTTGCGATCCAGCCGCAGACCGGGCTGCCCTGGTGCTCGACCAACGAGCGCGACGGGCTCGGCGACGATCTCGTGCCTGACTATGTGACGAGCGTGAAGGAGGGCGCGTTCTACGGCTGGCCATGGTTCTATGTCGGCGGCAACGAAGACCCGCGCCACGCCGGCGCGCGGCCGGACCTCAAGGACAAGGTGACGGTGCCCGACGTGCTGGTGCAGCCGCACTCGGCCTCGCTCGGCATGACCTTCTATCAGGGCACGCAGTTTCCGTCCGAGTACCAGGGCGATGCTTTCGCGGCCGAGCACGGCTCCTGGAACCGGTCGAAGCGCACCGGCTACAAGGTGATCCGCATCCGGATGAAGGACGGCAAGCCGACCGGCGAGTACGAGGATTTCGTCACGGGATTCGTGGTGAGCGACACCGAGGTGTGGGGGCGGCCGGTCGGTGTTGCCGTGGCAAAGGATGGGGCGCTGCTGGTGTCGGAGGACGGCAACGGGACGATCTGGCGGGTGACAAGCGTGCCGCGATGAAGGTGTACCCTCGCCCCTTGCGGGAGAGGGTGGCTCGCCGCGCAGCGGCGAGACGGGTGAGGGGTTCTATCGGCGAACTCCTTGTGCGTGTGCGGAGAGAACCCCTCATCCGGCGCTTCGCGCCACCTTCTCCCGCAAGGGGAGAAGGGAAGACGCACTGCGCTTGCGGCGCTCACCCCCGCCTCACACTGGCTCCGCCATCCACCGGCAACGTCACACCCGTGATGAAATTCGCCTCGTCCGAGGCCAGGAACAGCGCGGCATTCGCGACGTCCCACCCCGTTCCCATCTTCCTGCGCAGCGGCACCTTGCTGTCGCGCTCGGCCTCGACTTCGGCGCGGGTCTTGTGCCATTCGCGGGCGCGGGTGTCGACGGCCATCGGTGTGTTCATCAGGCCCGGCAGGATGACGTTGGCGCGGATGCCGTATTCGGCGTTCTGGTAGGCGAGCTGTTCGGTGAACGCGATCATCGCCGACTTCGTCGCCTTGTAGGCGACGTACGGGTAGGTCGTGATCGCCGCCATCGAGGAGATGTTGATGATCGCGCCGCTGTTTTGCGCTCGCATGATCGGGATCACCTCTTTCGCCGCCCAAATGCAGCTCTTCAGATTGATGGCGACGACGCGGTCGAACGCCTCCTCGGTGATTTGCAGCAGCTCGGCGTCGCCGCCGGCCAGGCTTACGCCGACATTGTTGTGCAGCACGTCGATCCGGCCCCAGCGCGCCTGCGCCTCCGCGACCATCGCCTTGATGTCGGCGGATTTTGTGACGTCGGCCCTGAACGCCGCGGCGGAGCCATGCTTCGCGGCGATCATGGCGGCGGTTTCCTGCGCCGATTCCAGATGATGATCGACGCAAAGCACCTTGGCGCCCTCGCGCGCGAAGGTCAGCGCAGTGGCGCGGCCGTTGCCCATGCCTTCGCCGGGACTCTGGCCGGCGCCCACGACGATCGCAACCTTGTCCTTCAAGCGCATGTCAGTTCACTCCCGGGATCGGGTACTGCTGGAGTACCTCTTTGTAATATGGCTCGTTGTCGATCTTCATGGTGGCGAGCACGCGCACCACGCCGCAATAGAAGGCGATGGTCAGCACGAGGTCGACCATGTGCTCGTCCGGGAGATGCTGCTTGATCTCGGCAAAGGTCGCATCCGACATCGCGAGCTCGCGCACCATCTCGCGGGCACCTTTCAGGATCGCCTTGGCCTGTGGCTCGAGCGTCGAGGGCTTGCCCTCGGTCTCCGCCATCAGGCCGGCGATGTCATCGTCGGTGACGCCGAATTCCTTGCCGATTCACGTGGTGAGTGAACTCGTATTCCGATTTCTCCATCCAGCCGACCTGGAGGATCGCAAGCTCGCGCAGGCGCGGGTCGAGCTTGCTCTTGAAGCGGATGTAGCCGCCGATGCCGTTGAAGGCGCGCGCCATCTCCGGCGAATTGACCAGCAGCTTGTGCAGATTGGTGTTGCGCTTGAGCATGTCGCGATATTCGGGCGCGACCTGGTCGGCCTCGAGATAGGGCAGGCGAGCCATCCCTGATATTCCTTTCAGTGTTCTTGTGATTCACGTTCGGGCGCTTGCAGCGTCACCCCGCCGTCCACCACCAGCACCTGACCGGTGATATAGCGCGCAAAATTGCTGAGCAGGAATTTGACCGCATGGCCAACGTCCCAGCCGGTGCCTTCCGTTTTTAGCAAAGACGCCTTGGCCCGCTGGGCGCGCGCCTGTTCGCTCATGCCGCGGCCATAGACCATCGGCGTGTACATCGGCCCGGGGCAGATGCAATTGACGCGGATGTTGTCGCGGCCGTGATCGACCGCCATTGCGCGGGTCAGGCCGATGATCGCGGCTTTCGAGGTCGAATAGGTCGTCAGGCCGCGCGGCCGCAGCGCCGAGATCGAGGAGATGTTGACGATCGCGCCGCCCCGCGCGGTCTTGATCATGGCAGGGATCGCGTGCTTGGAGAGCAGGAACATGCTCTCGACATTGACCTGCATGACGCGGCGATATTGCTCGGGCGCTTCGTCGACCACGCTGCCGCGGCTGCCGATGCCGACATTGTTGTCGAGGAAATCGAGCTGGCCCCAGCGGTCGAGCGCGGCTTCGACCAGCGTCCTGCAATCGCTCTCGCTGGTGACGTCGCCGCCATGCGCCGCGGCCGTGCCGCCTTCGGCTGCGATCATCTCCGCGGTGCGTTCGGCGAGCTTGAGGTCGCGATCGGCCACCAGCACTTTGGCGCCGGCGCGAGCCAGTAGAATTGCGGCGGCGCGGCCGTTGCCGATGCCGTCGCCGGCAGCGCCGCCGCCGCTGACCAGCGCCACCTTGCCGGCGAGACCGGGATCGTCCTCGGGCCCCTGCATGTCGTTTCATCCCGATGATTTTCGTGCACTCTAGCAATCGCCCCGAGCGGAGAGAAGGGCCGGGCTCCCGCTTTCATGTCATTGACATCGCATGGAATTGCATGTCGCCGCACGAGAAGGGCGAACGATCGACCCGCGCCGTTAGGAACCGACCTCACGAGATCGCGTTTGTTGCGGAGCCTTTCCCGCGCTAGGCTCTGTCCCGGGGCTTCCCAACCGCCAGTGGCTTGCCGATGAATCTGCTCGATCCACAAGGGCCTGTGGCTGCGGCCAACAGCACCATCCTGGTCGATTCCGTCTTCATCATGCTCGCGATCGTGGTGCCGACCATCATCGCCATCCTGGCCTTTGCATTCTGGTTTCGCGCCTCGAATCCCAAAGCAAAGTTTCAGCCCGACTTCGTCTATTCCGGGCGGGTGGAGATGGTGGTGTGGGCGATCCCCGCGCTCACCGTGATCCTGCTCGGCGGCGTCGCCTGGATCGGCTCGCACCAGCTCGATCCCGCGGCACCCGTGCCCGGCACCGGCAGCCCGGTTCGCATCCAGGCCGTCTCGCTCGATTGGAAATGGCTCTTCATCTATCCGGACCAGCGCATCGCCACCGTCAATACGCTGACGGTGCCGGCAGGCGCCGAGCTGAATTTCCAGCTGACGTCCTCGAGCGTGATGAACACCTTCTTCATCCCGCAACTCGGCAGCATGATCTACACCATGAACGGCATGGTGACGAAGCTGAACCTGCGCGCCGACAATGAGGGCAAGCTCCAGGGGTTGTCGGCACATTTCTCCGGCGACGGGTTTCCGGACATGATGTTCGACGTCAACGTGGTCTCGCCGCTCGCCTTTCCGGATTGGGTGGCGACCACGGCGAAGAGCGATGCTGTCCTCAATGAGGACAGCTACAAGAAGCTGATGCAGCAAGGCATCGAAAAGGGCAGGCCGACCTACCGGCTGGATGACCCCAGGCTGTTTGATCTGATCGCGACCCAGCACATTCCGCCGGGACCGGGTCCGGAGCTCGCATCCGAGGCCGGTCGGTCGCACAGTGGAGGCCATGATGCTCGGTAAGCTCGATTGGTCGGCCATTCCGTTCGATCAACCCATCCCGCTGATCGCAGGCGCCGTGGTGCTGATTGGGATTCTCGCCGTTCTGGCCTGGGTCGTGGTGAAGGGGCATCTGCCGTATCTCTGGCACGAGTGGATCACCAGCGTCGACCACAAGCGGATCGGCGTGATGTACATCCTGCTGGCCTCGGTGATGCTACTGCGCGGCGGCAGCGACGCCATCATGATGCGGATCCAGCAGGCGGTGGCCTACCAGTCGCAAGGCTATCTGCCGCCGGAGCACTACAATCAGATATTCTCCGCGCACGGCACCATCATGATCTTCTTCGTGGCGATGCCGTTCGTGATCGGACTGATGAATCTCATCGTGCCGCTCCAGCTTGGCGTACGAGATGTCGCTTTCCCGACGCTCAATTCGGTCGGCTTCTGGCTGACCGCGACCGGTGCGCTGCTGGTCAATCTCTCGCTCGTGATCGGCGAGTTCGCCCGGACCGGCTGGCTCGCGTTTCCGCCGCTGTCGGAGCTGTCCTACTCGCCGGGCGTCGGCGTCGATTATTACGCGTGGTCGCTGCAGATCTCCGGCATCGGCACGTTGGTTGCCGGCATCAATCTCGTGACGACGGTGCTGAAGCTGCGCACCAAGGGCATGAACTATCTGCGCATGCCGATGTTCTGCTGGACCACGCTGGCCTCGAACCTCCTGATCGTCGCGGCTTTCCCGATTTTGACCGCCACCCTCGCGATGCTGCTGCTCGACCGCTATCTCGGCTTCCACTTCTTCACCAATGAGGCCGGCGGCAATGTCATGATGTTCATGAATCTGATCTGGGCCTGGGGGCATCCCGAGGTCTACATCCTGGTGCTGCCGGCCTTCGGCATCTTCTCCGAGGTGGTCTCGACCTTCTCCGGCAAGGCGCTGTTTGGCTATCGCTCGATGGTGCTGGCGACCATGGCGATCTGCGTCATCTCCTTCATGGTCTGGCTGCATCACTTCTTCACGATGGGAGCGGGCCCCGACGTCAACGCTATCTTCGGCATTGCCAGCATGATCATCGCGATACCGACCGGGGTGAAGATCTACAACTGGCTGTTCACGATGTATGGCGGCCGCATCCGCTTCGAGACGCCGATGCTGTGGTCGATAGGCTTCATGGTCACCTTCATCATCGGCGGATTGACGGGCGTATTGGTCGCGGTGCCGCCGGCCGATTTCATCCTCCACAACAGCATGTTCCTGGTCGCGCACTTCCACAACGTCATCATCGGCGGCGTGCTGTTCGGAGCCTTCGCCGGCTTTGAGTACTGGTTCCCAAAGGCGTTCGGCTTTCGCCTCAACGACCGCTGGGGCAAGCTCGCGTTCTGGTTCACTTTCCTCGGCTTCTACGTCACCTTCATCCCGCTCTACGTCGCCGGCATGCTCGGCATGACACGGCGCATGCAGCACTATGACGTCGCGGCGTGGCGGCCCTGGATGCTGGTTGCAGCCGTCGGCATGGCCGTGCTGACGATTGGCGTGATCTGCCAGATCGTGCAGCTCGTGGTCAGCATCCGCAACCGCGAAGCCCTGCGCGACCGCACCGGTGATCCCTGGGACGGCCGTTCGCTGGAATGGGCGACGTCGTCGCCGCCGCCGGTTTTCAACTTCGCTTTCAACCCCGATGTGCGCGGCGAGGATGCCTACTGGGATCTGAAGACCCATGCCAAGCAGCAATCCCTCGGTCATGATGCGCCCGAGTATCATGACATCGAGATGCCCAGGAACTCGCCGACCGGGTTCGTCTGCGCGTTCTTCGCCACGGTCATGGGCTTTGCGCTGATCTGGCACATTTGGTGGATGGTGATCTTGGGCGGTATCGGAGCGTTCGCGACCTTCGTCGTGTTCGCCTGGCGCGACCATGACGAATACGTCATTCCGGCCGAGGAGGTCGCGGCGATAGACCGCGTCAACCTCGAGGAGCGGCGTAGCCTCGTCAGCATGGCGGGGACAGTCTGATGTCAATGACCGCGACCGCCGGCCGTGCGCACGCCGATCCCCATCACATCGGGCTCGTCATCGAGCATCCCGGCCCGGCGCCGAAGCGCATCGTGACCGCCTATGGCTTCTGGGTCTTCCTGCTCTCCGACATCGTGATGTTCTCCTGCTTCTTTGCGGCCTATGCGGTGCTGGCCGACCAGACCGCCGGCGGTCCGAGGGGTTCGGAGATATTCGAGCAGCGGAACGTCGCGATCGAGACTGTCTGCCTGCTACTGTCGAGTTTCACGTGCGGCATGGCGAGCATCGCGGCCGATGTGCGCAACCGGTTCTGGTTCTATCTCGGGATGGCGGTGACGTGTTTGCTCGGCCTCATCTTTCTCGTCATTGAGTTTCGCGAATTCGCTGATCTCGTTGCCCGCGGCTATGGCCCATCGCGCAGCGCTTTCCTGACCTCGTTCTTCTCGCTGGTCGGCTGCCACGGCCTCCACGTCTCGGCCGGCATATTGTGGCTTCTCACCATGATGGCCCAGGTCTTCGCAAAGGGTTTTCGTGCCGACGTGCTGCGCCGGATGATGTGCTTCGCGCTGTTCTGGCATGCGCTTGACATCGTCTGGGTCGGAGTCTTCTCCGTTGTCTATTTGCTTGGGAGTGGCGTATGAGCGATCAGACGCATATGCCGGCCGGCCATGACCTTGCGCCGGGCGATGAGGAGCAACACAGTGTCGGCACGCGCATCCTCGGTTACGTGGTCGGTCTTGTTCTGGCGCTGCTGCTGACGGCGACCTCGTTCTTCATCGCCGGCACGGATCTGGTCTGGCAGCCTTCCATTCCCGTCGCGCTGATCGTGCTGGCGATCGCGCAGATGGGCGTGCACCTCGTGTTCTTCCTGCACATCACCACCGGCCCCGATAACACCAACAACGTGCTGGCGCTGGCTTTCGGACTGTTGGTGGTCTTCCTGGTGGTCGGTGGCACTGTCTGGATCATGGCGCATCTGAATGCGAACATGCCGGCCATGGATCAGGTCATGCCGATGCGCCGCTAAGGGCGCACAAAAAAGAAGAGCCGCTTGTTGTGACAAGCGGCCCAAGTCTAGGGAGGAAACGCCCGAGCAAAGCAATCGGGCCGGAGCCGGATTGCCGCCAAGGAAACGCTCGCGCAAAGCGCTTGCGTACGCTTACAAATGCAGCAACTCCCGATAGAGTTCAATTCCGGATGAATACTGTCTCCGGTTGCCGCTCACGGGTGCGTGATGGGCTTCGTTATTTCGGCCGCCGGCAATTGTAGGCCTTGCGGAAGCCCGCAGCCTGGGCGTCGTCCTCCGAGCAGAACCAGCGGTCCGGTCTGGTGGTCGCGGGGTAGCTCGGGCAGCCCCGTAAATGGTAGATGCCGATATTGCCGGTCACGCGCGCGCGGACCGCAAGCTTGCCCTTGATGCCACAGCTCGGCGGCATCGTCAGATCCTCAGGAAACAACACCGCGCGAATCTCCTTGTCGCGGTCGGCGCGGCAGGCGGCGCCCAGGAGCGCGCCGTCCTTCTTGCCGGCGCGGAATTCCTGCGGTGCAACAAAGCAGCCCTTCCAGATTCCGGCCGAGGTTGATTTGGCGTCGGCCGCGGCCGACTTGATGTTCGCCTTGACCGGCTCCCGGGCAATGGCATAGCCGAGCTTGACGAGCTGCTCGTTCAAGCTGGTCTTGTCGCCTTCGGCCGTGCAGATCGCGCGGTGCCGCTTGCCAAAACTCTTTTCCGGTCCGACATCGTCGCAACGCACCGATCGCTTGCCAATCAGCTTGGCGAGCTGGTCGCGGGCCTCGATGCCGCAGGTCCAGGGATCGGCGTGATCGTCGATGCAGACCTGGTCCAGCTCGGGTGCGTCGACGCCGTCGAGGCGGTAGGTGACGTCGCCGAGCTGGATGGCGTTGCCGTCGCGGACCGTCGCGGCGGCGGTCAGCGCCGAGGCCGGGCCGGAGGTGCCCAGAAATCCGGACAGGGCAATAAAGGAAACGAGCGCAAAAGCGCGGGCGCTGGCAAAGGACTTTCGGAAGGACATAAGGTCTCGCTATCGATGGCTCGTGCGCCTTGTTCCTAGCATCCGGATGTGGCGATACCAATGGTCTGCGCCCCGCGAAGTGCGACATTCCGACCTCGCGGCTTTACTCAGCCGTAGCTCTGATCCTATCGTTCGCGGGCCTTGCGGAGCGGAGGCCGAATCGCCCGGGAAGCGGCGAAGGGAGGAAAAATTTGCGATGAAAGACCCTGTGGACGTCCTGATCATCGGCGCCGGCGCTTCCGGCGCGGCGGTGGCGTGGTCGCTGGCCGAGACCAAGATGCATATTCTCTGCCTGGAGCAGGGCGGCTGGATGAACCCGGCGGAATATCCCAGCACGAGCCGGGACTGGGAGGCCAAGTTCTACGGCGAGTGGTCGTCGAGCCCCAACGTCCGCGGCCGCCCCGAAGACTATCCGATCAACGACGACGATTCGCCGATCAAAGTCGTCAACTATAATGCGGTCGGCGGCTCGACGGTGATGTACACCGCGCACTGGCCGCGGCTGCATCCCTCAGATTTCAAGGTGAGGACGCTCGACGGCGTCGCCGACGACTGGCCGATCGACTACGACGCGCTGACCCCGTTCTTCGAAGAGAACGACCGGATGATGGGCACGTCCGGCCTGTCGGGCGATCCGCTCTCACCGCTGACGCATCCGCCGATGCCGCAACAGCCGATGGGCTTGTCCGGTGCTATCATCGGCAAGACCATGAACAAGCTCGGCTGGCACTGGTGGCCGTCGGATACGACAGTCGCGACCATGGACTACGAGGGCCGCGCGCGCTGCATCAATCTCGGCCATTGCACGCCAGCCTGCGCGCAAGGCGCCAAGTCCTCGACCGACATCACCTATTGGCCGCACGCGGTCCGCGCCGGCGTCGAGCTGCGTACACACTGCCGGGTGCGCGAGATCACCACCGACGAGAACGGCATGGCCACCGGCGTGGTCTATTACGACAAGGACGGCGTCGAGCAGTTCCAGCCGGCGCATGTCGTCATCATCGCCTGCAACGGCGTCGGCACGCCGCGGCTGCTGCTGAATTCGGCATCGAATCGCTTTCCGAACGGGCTTGCCAATTCGTCCGGCCTCGTCGGCAAGAACCTGATGTTCCATCCTTATGCGCAGATCTACGGCTACGTAAAAGAGCCGACCGATAGCAATCGCGCGCCGCCGACCTGCCTGTGGAGCAAGGAATGGTATGACACGGACCTCTCGCGCGGCTTCGTGCGCGGCTATGGCGTTCAGTTCGTGCGCGGCGCGGGGCCGGTGTTCGAGGCTGTCGTCAGCGAGCAGAAGGGCATTCTGCCGTGGGGCGCCGATCATCACCGCATCTTCCGCAAGCTCAACGGCCACCGGCTCGGCTTTTCCGCGATCTGCGAGGACCTGCCGGAGGAGCATAACCAAGTCACGCTCGATCCGGTCTTGAAGGACGGCCACGGCATTCCCGCGCCGAAGATCGACTACACGATCAGCGAGAACAGCCGGAAGATGATGGAGCATGCGCTGGCGCGCGGGCGGGAGATTCTCGAAACCGCGGGGGCGAGCGACATCTGCGTCAACTCGCCGATCCCGTGGGGCGGCTGGCATCTGCTCGGCACGGCACGCATGGGCACCGACCCCGAACGCTCCGTCGTGAATGAATGGGGCCGCTCGCACGACGTCAAGAATCTCTTCATCGTCGATGGCAGCATCTTCGTTACATCGGGCGGGGTCAACCCGACGTCCACCATTCAGGCCCTCGCGCTCTACATCGCCGACCAGATGAAGCAGCGCCTCGCCAATTTGTTCGATTGAGGCCGACATGTCCGCAGACAATCAACTGACACGCAGCCAGCGCGACGACCTCCGCGCTATCGCCGCGATGATCGTTCCCGCGAGCGACGAGTACAAGGTGCCCGGCGCCGACGATCCCGCGATCCAGGCCGACATGCTGGCGACGCTGGGGCGTGACGCCAAATTGGTGGCGGCGGCGCTCGATCATCTGGCGCGGCTCGCGGGGCAGCCGTTGGCCGAGCTCGATGCTGCCAGGCGCGATGCGGTGGCGCAGGAGTTTCGCAGTTCCGGCCGCGCGGCTGCCGCGACGCTCGTCCGCGTGGTGCTGCAATGCTACTACCGCGACGACCGTGTGCTGCGCTCGCTCGGCCTCGAGCTACGCGCGCCGTTCCCCCTGGGTTACGTGCTGCCGGATGGCGACTGGTCGTTGCTGGATCCGGTCAAGGCAAGGGCGGGCACGCTGCGACGGGCGCCCTAGCCACCCGGGCAGTCCAGCCTTGCGCCCCGGACGGGTCCCTTGCGCCTCACGGGGCAGGCCACCATCTGTGTGAGCCTCAAGGACTACTATCATGCTGGATTTCACCTCAGATACCGTCGATGACGCCGCGTCATCGCGAACGGAAACGGCTGTCCCGGTCGATGACCGGGCCCTGCTGGACGCCTATTCCAATGCCGTCATCGACGTGACCGACCGCGTCGGTCCGGCCGTCGTGCGCGTCGAGACCGGACCAAAGGTGCCGAACGGCCGCGAGCGCGGCGGGCTCGGCTCGGGCATCGTGATCTCGCCGGACGGACTCTTGCTCACCAATAGCCACGTGGTCGGCTCGTCGAAGGAGATCCGGCTGCGCGACGTCGAGGGCCATGTCGGCGACGCCCGGGTGCTCGGCGTCGATCCCGACACTGACCTTGCGCTGCTCCGCGCCAACGGCGTGCGGGACTTGCCCTATGCGGCGCTCGGCAACTCCAAGACCTTGCGGCGCGGTCAGCTCGTGATCGCGATCGGCAACCCGCTCGGCTTTGAATCGACCGTTACCGCCGGAGTGGTCTCGGCGCTCGGGCGCTCGATCCGCTCGGTCAGTGGCCGCACCATAGAGGACGTGATCCAGACTGATGCTGCGCTCAATCCCGGCAATTCGGGCGGGCCGCTGGTGTCGTCGAATGCCGAGGTGATCGGCATCAACACCGCGATCATCAATGGCGCGCAAGGCATCTGCTTTGCGGTCGCCAGTAACACCGCGCAATTCGTGCTATCGGAGATCATCCGCCACGGCTATGTCCGCCGCGCCTATATCGGCGTGGCCGGCCAGACCGCGCCGATCCCGCGGCGGCACGCGGTGCTGGCCGGCGTCGAGAACAAGATGGGCGCGCTGCTGGCGCAGATCGAGCCGGACGGGCCGGCCGCGAAGGCGGGCCTGTTGTCCGGCGATGTCGTGATCGGCCTCGACGGCGTCGAGATCAACGGCGTCGACGATCTGATCCGTGTGCTCGATCGCGACCGGATCGGCCGGCGGCTGGCGATGGACGTGCTGCGGTTCGGCCGCCTGCGGGCGATCGATATCGATCCGGTCGAGCGCAAGCCGGCCCGCTAGCGTGTGGGCGCCCAAGCGGGGTATGACGGTGTCATGCCTCGCTTCGGGAACCCCGCCGCATGATGCCGGCGCATGAGACCTACGATGTCATCGTCGTCGGCGCCGGCGCCGGTGGCATGACGGCTGCGGCCGTCGCCGCCGCCGAGGGCCTGCGCGTGCTCGTGATCGAGAAGACCGCTTTCGTCGGCGGCACGACCGCATGGTCCGACGGCATGATCTGGATTCCCGCCAATGCCAAAATGAAAGAGGCGGGGCTCTCCGATAGCGTCACGGACGCCGTGCGATATTTGTCGAACACGGTGCCGGAGCCCGCCAATGCGGGCCTCCGCGCCGCTTTCCTCGCGCGCGGACCGGAGGCAGTCGCCTATCTCCAAGCCAACACGCAAGTGCGGCTCCAGCCGGTCAAGGCCTGTCCGGACTATTATCCGGAGCGATTGGGCGCGACGCCGGGTGGGCGCGTGCTCGAGCCGGTCGTCTTCGACGGCACGCAGCTGGGCGCGCATTTCGCGCGGGTGCGCGCGCCGCTGCCGGAGTTCACGTTGTTCGGCGGGATGATGGTCAACCGCCTCGACATCCCGCATCTGCGGCGGGTCGGAAAATCGCTGCGCTCGGCTCTTCGCGCGGCGCGGCTGGTTTCGGAGTATGCATGGCAGCGCCTGCGCAGCCCGCGCGGCACGACGCTGCATCTCGGAAATGCGCTCGCCGCGCGGCTGTATGCCTCGCTGCTGGCCCGGCAGGTCGAGATCCTCTTTAGTGCGGACGTCGAAGGCCTGTCGACGCAGGGCGAGCGCGTCGGCGGCGTAATTATCCGTCATGGCGCGCGCGATCGCCTGATTGCCGCGCGACGTGGTGTGGTGCTGGCGACCGGCGGCTTTTCGCACGACGCGACCTTGCGAAAACGCTTCTTCCCGCCCGCGGCCGGATTCACCTCGGCGACCCACACGTCCGCTACGGGCGACGGGCTCCGCCTTGCGAGTGCAGCCGGCGCAGCGCTCAATACGGATGCGACGAGCCCGGCCTGTTGGGTGCCGGCCTCGCTGTTCCGGCGCGCCGATGGAAGCCGCGGCGTTTTACCGCACATGGTGACCGACCGCGCCAAGCCCGGCGTGATCGCGGTCAATGCGGCCGGCCGGCGCTTCGTCAACGAGGCACTCTCCTACCACGAGTTCGTGCTCGCCATGCTGCGCGATGGCGACGGCGAACCGGACCGGCCGTTCTATCTGATCTGCGACCGTCCGTTCCTGTGGAGCTACGGCCTTGGCCGCATCAAGCCGTTCACGCGCAGTGTCCGGCGCTATGTGGCGAGCGGGGAGTTGGTCGAGGCCGCTGATATCGCGCAGCTCGCCGCGAAGATCGGCATCAAGCCGTCTACACTCCCGGCGACGATCGCGAGCTACAACGAAGGCGCAAAGGAGGGCCGCGATCCCGAATTCGGACGCGGAAGCACGATCTATCAACGCCATCTCGGAGACGCCGCTCACAAGCCCAACCCGTGCGTCGCGCCCATCCTCTGTGCGCCGTACTTTGCGATGCGGATTTATTCGGCCGATCTCGGCACGGCGATTGGCCTGAAGGTGGATGCCCAGGCGCGCGTGTTGCGCGAGGACGGCACGCCGGTTGCCGGGCTCTATGCGTGCGGCAACGACATGGGCTCGATCATGAACGGCAATTGTCCCGGGCCGGGGATCGCGTTGGGACCGGCACTGACATTCGGGTACATCGCAGGGCGCCATCTGGCGGAGGGGAGTGTGGCAGCGGCGCCGATCGCCGCTACGACGTCGGTCTAACCATCTCCACTGCAGTCATTGCGAGCGCAGCGAAGCAATCCAGACTGTCTCTGCGGAAAGATTCTGGATTGCTTCGTCGCAAGGGCTCCTCGCAATGACGGCGAGAGAGTTCGGGCCTACCGCTACTCCGCAGCTGCCGCAAAACGGCTGTTCTCTAGTTCTGCTTCCAGGCGCGCCTTCTCCGTCGCCGCCAGCTTGATATTGGCTTCCTTGATATGGCCGAAGCCGCGGATCGTCTCCGGCAGCCGCGCGAGCCTCGCCAGCAGCGGGATCTGCTCCGCTTTCAGCCCGGCGATCCGCTGATCGATCATGTCGAGATAATCCGCGACCAGCTTCCGCTCGGTCCGGCGTTCCTCGGTGCGGCCGAACGGATCGAACGCGCCGCCGCGCAGGAACTTCAGCCTGGCCAGCACGCGGAAGGCGTGGATCATCCAGCCGCCGAATTCCTTCTTCTGGAGATGTCCGGTGGTCTTGTCGCGCTGCGCGAAGATCGGCGGGGCCAGATAGAACTTCAGCTTGAAGTCGCCGTCGAATTTCTCCGAGACCTTCTTGGAGAAGCTGCCATCGGTGTAGAGCCGCGCGACCTCGTACTCGTCCTTGTAGGACATCAGCTTGAACAGGTTTTTCGCGACAGCCTCGGTCAGCTCCGTGGACGCTGGCGAGGCAGCCGCTTCCGCCTTGCGCGCCTTGGCGACAGCGGCGAGGTAGCGGTCCGCGTAGGCCCTGTCCTGATAGCCGGTCAAAAACTCCGCGCGCGTCGCGATGATGTCGTCGAGCGACTTCGTCGGCGCGGAGGCCCGGCTCCTGAATTGCAGCACGCTCCGCACCCGCGACATGTCGTGGGCGGCGAGTCGTCCCCAGCTGAAGGCGAGCTTGTTCATTTCGATCGCGGCCCCGTTGATCTCGATGGCGCGCAAGAGCGCCTCCAACGACAACGGGATCGCGCCCTTCTGGAAGGCGAAGCCGAGCATGAAAGGGTTGGTCGCGATCGAATCGCCCATCAGCGCCGAGGCAATTCCTGTCGCGTCGATGATGTCGAGGTTCTTGTCGCCGACAGCGTCCCGCAGCACCGTCTGCATCGTGCCCGCCTCGAAATCGAGGTCGGGGTTTTGCACGAAGCTCGCGGTCGGCTGCAGGTCAGCGTTGACATAGGCCTTGGTCACGCCGCGTTCGGCGCGGCTGAGCGCGGAGGGACCTGCCGAGACGATCATGTCGCAGCCGAGAATGACGTCGGCGCCGCCCGTGGTGATCCGGACCGCGGAGATGTCTTCCGGCTTCGCGGCTATGCGCACATGGCTCATCACGGCGCCGTTCTTCTGCGACAGGCCGGTGAAATCCAGAGCCGAGCAGCCGCGGCCGTCGACATGGGCGGCCATGCCGAGCAGCGCGCCGATGGTGATGACGCCGGTGCCGCCGATGCCGGTGACGAGGATGTTGTAGGGGGCGTCGAGCTCACGCGCGGGTGGCAGCGGCAGGTCGGCAAACAACTGGCCTGAATCCACCGCCGAGGTCTTGATCCGCTTGAGCGTGCCGCCATGCACGGTCACGAAACTCGGGCAAAAACCCTCGACGCAGGAGAAGTCCTTGTTGCAGTTCGACTGATCGATCTGGCGCTTGCGGCCGAACTCGGTCTCCAGCGGCTGCACCGAGACGCAGTTGGACGCTTGCGAGCAGTCGCCGCAGCCTTCGCAAACGAGCTCGTTGATGAAGGCGCGCTTGGCGGGATCCGGATACAGCCCGCGCTTGCGGCGGCGGCGCTTTTCCGCGGCGCAGGTCTGGTCGTAGACGATGACCGTAAGGCCCTTGATGTCGCGCAGCTCGCGCTGCACGGCGTCGAGATCGCGGCGATGATGGACGGTCGCGCCTTGCGGGAAGTAGTTGGCGTCAGGGTATTTGGTGGGATCGTCCGAGACGATCGCGAGGCGCTTGACGCCCTCGGCCCAGACCTGATGCGCGATCTGGGCGACGTTGAAGGCCCCCTCGGCCGGCTGACCGCCGGTCATCGCGACGGCGTCGTTGTAGAGGATCTTGTAGGTGATGCTGATGCCGGCGGCCGACGCCGCGCGGAGGGCAAGCAGTCCGGAATGGGTGTAGGTGCCGTCGCCGAGGTTCTGGAAGATGTGCTTCTCGGTGGTGAAGGGCGCTTGTCCGATCCAGTTCACGCCCTCGGCGCCCATATGCGAGATCAAATCGGTGCGGCGGGTCGGCATGCTCAAAGCCATGCCGTGGCAACCGATGCCGGCCATGGCGCGGCTGCCCTCGGGCACGCGCGTCGAGGTGTTGTGCGGGCAGCCCGAGCAGAAGAACGGCGTGCGCGCGAGCTTGATTTGCGCGGAGGCCGGAACAGGAGTGTCGAAGGCCTCGAGCCGGGCGAGGCGCTGCTCCAGCACCGGGCTGTGGTGGCCGAGCTTGCGCAGTCGGGCCACCAGCGCGGATGCAACGAGAGTCGGCGTCAGCTCGCCCTCGCTTGGCAATAGCGGCGCGCCGCGCTCGTCGCGTTTTCCCGTCACGGTCGGGCGCCTGGACGCATCGATATTGTAGAGGATGCGCATCAGCTGGTCTTCGATGAAGCCGCGCTTCTCCTCGACGACCAGCACGTCCTGAAGTCCTTCGGCGAAGCGCTTGGCCCCGCTTTCCTCAAGTGGCCAGGTCAGTGCGACCTTGTAGATGCGCAAGCCCAAATCCTGCGCGTCCTTGTCGGTAATGCCCAGATCGGCCAGCGCCTGCCGCAGATCGAGATAAGCCTTGCCAGTCGCGACGATGCCGAGCCGTGCCGGTCTGGAGTCGAGCACGATGCGGTCGAGCTGGTTGGCGCGGGCAAAGGCCTGCACCGCCGCCATCTTGGGGCCGAACAGGCGCTTCTCGGCGTCCAGCGGCGGGTCGGGCCAGCGGATGTTGAGGCCGCCGGGCGGCATCTCGAAATCGTCGGGGAGCTTGATCTGGATGCGTTCGGGGTCACTATAGATCGAGGCCGAGCTTTCCACCGTTTCGCTGATCGCCTTGAAGCCGACCCAGCAGCCGGAGAAGCGCGACAGCGCAAAACCGTAGAGGCCGAGGTCGAGATAATCCTGCAGTGTCGCCGGGTTGATCACGGGGATCAGCGCCGCTGCAAATACCTGTTCGCTCTGGTGCGCCAGTGTCGAGGATTGGCAGCCGTGGTCGTCGCCGGCAAGCGCGAGCACGCCGCCATTGAGCGAGGTACCGGCGGCATTCGCATGCTTGAGCGCATCCACCGAGCGATCGACGCCGGGGCCCTTGCCGTACCAGATTCCGAACACGCCATCGACCTTGGCGCCGGGAAACAGGCCGACCTGCTGGCTGCCCCAGACGGCGGTCGCCGCGAGGTCCTCGTTCAGGCCGGGGACGAAGGCGATGTCGTGCTGCTGGAGATGTTCCTTCGCGCGCCACAGCGCGTGGTCGTACATGCCGAGCGGGGAGCCGCGATAGCCCGAGATGAAGCCGCCGGTGTTGAGGCCCTGCAGCCGGTCGCGTTCGCGCTGCAACATGGGCAGCCGGACCAGCGCCTGCGTGCCGGACAGGAAGATCCGCTTCGATTCGAGCCGGTATTTGTCGTCCAGCTCGACCTGCATCAGCGTCATTTCGGAAGTCCTCGTCTCTTGTTCGGCTTTTATTCGACTTGGTATTCGACTTGGGGTTTGCGCTGCGGGAGGGAGGAGCGGCTGCGCGACGCGAATTGTGACAGTCAAAGGCATGCACAGACGAAGTCAATATCGCTGGCCGCATCCGTGGCGCTCCTGCTAGTCATGGCTTGCGTGCGGAGGACATCATGACGGCACAAGCGTTCGATACCGAGATCACGGAGACCGACGGAGCCCTGATCGGGCCGTGGCGTCAGCCGCGTCAGATGCTGCAAGGTCAAACCTACGACGCGCACGCCTCGATCCATGACGACGCCACCGCGCAGAAGCTCGGCTTCAAGGGCGGCACCATCGAGGGGCCGACCCATTTCAGCCAGTTCGCACCGCTGGGTGCGCATTTGTGGGGACAGGCCTGGTTCGAAAGCGGCTGTCTCTCCGCGCATTACCGCAGCGTCTGTTACGAAGGCGAGGAGGTGCAGGCGACCCTGTCGAAACCGTTGCCCGGCACTAGCCAGTGCCAGATCCAGATGGTCAAGCGCGACGGCACGGAGGTGCTGCGCGGCACGGCCTCGGTCGGAGAACCGCACGCCGCGACCGCGCTGGAGGCGCGTCTTGGCGAACTCAAGCCGCTCACTGATCCCGTGATCCTGCGCGACGTGAAGGTCGCGCAGACGAGCCGGCGCCAGGCGGTGCGGATGGCGTTCGATCAGATCATGGGCGACCTCTATCCGTTCTCGCTGCGGCAGAAGCTCGCCGTCATCACCGAGACCTCGCCGTATTATTCAGGCGTCGGCAATCCTTCTTCGAATCCGTGGGGCAGGGCGATCATCCCGATGGAGATGCTGAGCGTGCTGTTCCAGTACCGCTCCAAGGACGATCCTCTCCCGGCCAAGGGACCGGCCGTCGGTCTGTTCGCCGACCAGGAGATCAGGCTGGTGAAGGGCCCGCTGTTTGTTGACGAGGAGTACGAAGTCGAGCGCGAGGTTGTCGCGCTCTCCGGCAGCCGCCGCACCGAGAGCGCCTGGCTGAAGACGCGCGTGTTCGACAAGACAAACATTGTGGTCGCGACCATGCTGCTGAACATGGCCACGCTGAAGGATTCCTACGCGCCGTATGAGGAAGAATATCGACGGCTGTACGGAGATACTGCCCGCTAAAAACGAGCTTCGTTGTCGCTCATCCTCTAGGCAAATGCACGTCGCAAAGTCGTCGCACAGCGAATAAGCAGACGCGAGGCAGCCTGATAACGTTCTGACAGTGCAGCAAATTTTCCCGCGCTGTCCGCCCGATCGTCATTGTACACAATGGCACGGCGCTTGCAGAACTCCTGGCACAGAGAGTTCTCGCGAGGGGCGGGCGTCATGTTGAACTCAAGCAAGCCGACTTTGGGCGCGATCAGCGCCGAACCCGGGCCGATCGCACTCGACTTGTCGGCCACCGCGCTCCTCATCATCGACATGCAGCGCGACTTCATGGAGCCCGGCGGCTTCGGCGAGACGCTCGGCAACGACGTCAGCCAGCTCGCGCGCGCGGTGAAGCCGATCGGTGCGGTGCTGAAGGCCGCGCGGGATACCGGCATGCTGGTGATCCACACGCGCGAGGGCCATCTGCCCGATCTCTCCGACGCGCCGCCGGCGAAAGTCGAGCGCGGAGCGCCATCCCTTCGCATCGGCGATCCCGGTCCCATGGGCCGCATTCTCATTCGCGGCGAGGCGGGCCACGACATCATCCCGGAGCTCTATCCGCTCGACAGCGAGATCGTGATCGACAAGCCCGGCAAGGGCGCGTTCTACGCCACCGAGCTCACCGACGTGCTGGAGAAATACGGCATCGAAAATCTGCTGGTGTGTGGCGTCACCACCGAAGTGTGCGTCAACACCACCGTGCGCGAGGCCAACGACCGCGGCTATCGCTGCGTCGTCATCTCGGACGGCTGCGCGTCCTACTTTCCTGAGTTTCACGAGATGGGTCTGAAGATGATCAAGGCCCAGGGCGGCATCTTCGGTTGGGTCGCAAGCTCAGCCGCGGTTCTGGAGGCGATGAAGATTTCCACATCAGCGTAGGGGCATCACCATGAGCACAGGCACGACAGGGACGGCCGGCACCTCCGAGTTCAAGCCGGCACTATGGACACCGGGCGACTGGAACGCGTTTTTCGGCTTCGGCACCAACATCCTCGTCAACATGCTGGTGCTCACAGGCCTGTTACGCTTCGTTTTGAAGATGCCCGACTCACTGGTGTTCGGCCGCATCCTGCCCGCACTCGGCTTGATGATGTGTCTTTCCACCTTCTACTACGCATTTCTCGCTTATCGCCTTGCGCAGAAGACCGGCCGCACCGACGTCTGCGCGCTGCCATCGGGCGTCAGCGTGCCGCACATGTTCATCGTCACCTTCGTGATCATGCTGCCGATCACGATCAAGACCGGTGATCCGCTCAAGGGTTGGTCGGCGGGCCTGGTCTGGGTGTTCTTCCAGAGCTTTATCCTAGTGATCGGTGGCTTCATTGCGCCTTTCATTCGAAAGATCACGCCGCGTGCGGCGCTGCTCGGCACGCTCGCCGGCGTATCCGTCACCTTCATCTCGATGCGACCGGCACTCGAAATGTACATGACGCCGCAGATCGGCCTGGTCTGCTTCGCCATCATCCTGGTGAGCTGGTTCGGCGGCGTGAAATATTGGCGCGGCATTCCCGCCGGTCTCGTTGCGATCGCGGTGGGCATGGTCATCGCATGGGGGTCGAACCTGTTCGGCCTCGGTCTCGGTGGACTGAGTGTCAAGGGCGTCGGTGATGCCTTCGCGAATTTCGGCTTCTCGGTGCCGATCCCGGCGGTGGGCTACGTCTTCTCCGGCTTCGAATTCCTCGGAATCATCCTGGTCACGGCCATTCCGTTCGGCATCTATGATCTCGTCGAGGCCATGGACAATGTCGAGAGCGCGGAAGCCGCCGGCGACGAATATCCGACCACGCGCGTGCTCACCGCCGACGGAATCGTCAGCCTGATCGGCTGCCTGATGGGCAATCCCTTCATCAACGCGGTCTATATCGGCCATCCCGGCTGGAAGGCGATGGGCGGCCGCATCGGTTACTCGGCTGCGACCGGCATCATGGTGGTGGTGCTGGCCTGGTTCGGCATCATCTCGGTGCTGCTGGCGCTGGTGCCGGTCGTCGCGATCTCGCCGATCCTGCTTTATATCGGCATGCTGATCGGTGCGCAGGCGTTCCAGACCACGCCGGTCAAGCACGCGCCCGCAATCGTGCTGGCGCTGACGCCACATCTGGCCGCCTGGGCCAAGCTCCAGATCGACACCATGCTGGGCTCGACCATGAATGCGGCTGCGACCGTCGGCGGAATGGCCGCCGACAAGGCCGACGCGGTCAAGGCGGCCGCGATCGCCGCCTTGCCGCAGCAGGGCGTGTTCTATCACGGGCTCGAGATCATGGGCGGCGGCTCCATCCTCGGCGGCCTGATCCTGGGTGCGATCGGTGTCTTCATCATCGAGCGCGACTTCGAGAAAGCCTCGGCGTTCGCGCTGGTTGGTGCGGTTCTGACCTACTTCGGCTTCATGCACGGCGAAGCCGTCGGCATCGGCGGCGGCTTTGGCGTCACGCCCGCGGTCGCGTTCGCCTATGCCGTGATGGCCGCCGGTCTATTCGCGGCCAGCAGGCTCGGCGCGAGCGAGCCCTACATGCCGCATGCGGACATGCACGCGGCACCGGCGGAGTAGCTACCCGCCTTTGACGGCACCCGCGGTGAGCCCGGCGACGATCTGTCGCTGGGCGAACACCGTCAGCAGCAGCACCGGGAGGGTGACGATCAGCGCGGCGGCCGCGAGCGGCCCCCAGCTCAACTGGTCGAACGAGATCATGTTGTAGACTGCAACCGGCAGGGTGCGGGTCTCGCGTCCGGCCAGCACGATGCCGAACACAAAATTATTCCAGGAGAAGATCACGGCCAGGATGAAGGCGACCGCGATGCCGGGCTTGGCGATCGGCAGCGCGACATGGTGGAAGACCTGCCAGCGCGTGGCGCCGTCGATCAGGGCTGCTTCTTCGAGCTCCATCGGCATCGTTTCGAAATAGCCGATCATGATCCAGATCACGATCGGCACCGTCACCACGAGGTGGATGATGATCTGTGGCACCAGCGTGCCGAGCAGTCCCAGCCACTGGAACATGAGAAACAGCGGGATCAGATAGGACAGGCCCGGCGTGATGCGGGCGATCAGGATCACGATCGCGGATTTGTGCGCAGCCATCCGCGCAATCCCGTAACCGGCGGGAACGCCGACGAGCAGCGCAAGCAGCGTCGCGCTGCCTGTCACGATCAGGCTGTTGATGAAATAGGTCAGAAAGCGGTTGGAGGCGAGCACGTCGGCATAGTTTTTCCAGGCGACATGCTCGGGAAAGAACACCGGCGGGTAGGCGGCGTTGTCGATCTCGAATTTGAGCGACAGCGACAGCATCCAGAGAAAGAACAGGATCGCCGGCGACACGATGAGGAACACCGAGAACCACAGGCCGATCTTGCCGATGATTTGTCTTGGACTCATGTGCCGCTCGCGATCTCGGTCCACAGCATGCGTTGGCGCGCATAAAGCATCACCGCCGCGAGCAGAACGATCAGCAGGAAGAACACGACCGCGATCGCCGAGCCGTAGCCGAGGTCGTAATAGGAGAAGGCGACGCTGTAGAGATAGATGTTGATCGTCTCCGACGCCGATCCCGGTCCGCCCTGGGTGATTGCGAAAATGATGTCGAAGCTCTTCACGGCGTCGATCATGCGGATCATGCCGGCGATGAACAGGAATGGCATGATCAGCGGCAAGGTGATGAAGCGGAACACCTGCCAGATGCTGGCGCCGTCGATCTGTGCACTTTCATAAGGCTCGGTCGGGATCGCGGCCAGGCCGCCGAGCACGATCAGCATGACCAGCGGCGTCCATTGCCAGGTCTCGACCAGCACCAGCGAGGGAATGACGGTCGCGGGATGGAATACCCAGAGCTGCGCAGGGATTCCGACCAGTGACAGCAGATAGTTCAGTACGCCGAGCTGCGGGTGAAACATCATGGTCCAGACCAGCGCGATCGCCACCGGCGTCGCCATCATCGGCATGATGAAGACGCCGCGCAGAAAGCCGCGGCCGGGGAATTTCTGGTGAAACACCACGGCCGCGAACGTGCCGAGCACGAGCGGCAGCAGCACGGAGAGTGCGGTGTAGACCAGCGTATGTCCGATGGCCTCAATGAAGCGGGGATCGCTCGTCAGCCGCAGATAGTTGGACAATCCCACGAAGGTGGTCGACGAGCCAACCTTCCACTCGTTCAGGCTCATCCAGATCGTGAAGACCCACGGGAAGATGATGATCGCGATCACGACGACCAGCGCCGGCACCACGAACGGCCAGTAGGACGGCGGCCGCAACTCCTTCTCCGGCGCGGCATCAGACTGTGCCGCGCCCGGAGTCGATTGTATCAACGCACTCACGCCTTCTCGCTACGCTCCAGGATCGGCCGGTACTGATCGTTGGCCTTCTTCAGCTCGGCGGCAGGATCGGCGCCGGACAAGGTCGCAGTGACCGCGGCGCCGACGATGTCGCGGAATTCGGCGACTGGAATCACGACGGGCAGGCCCAGCTTGCTGATCTTGCCGGAATCGATCACCGATTGCAGCCATTCCTTGGTTTTGACGCCCTTCTGGACCTCGGGATCGCCAAGGATCGAATTGCGGAACGGCACGCCGCCGCCGGCCTGCAGCAGCCGCGCGCCCTGGGTTTTCGAGACCACCCATTGGCAGAGCAGATAGGCGGCTTCCTTGTTCTTGCTCGCCGCGGCAACGCCGATGCCGTCGCCATAGGTCGAGGAATATTGGCCCTTGGGGCCGGCGGGCACGACGGTGTAGCCGACCTTGCCGACAACGCGCGAGGCGGCCGGGTCTTCCAACGGCGGCGCCCAGCCGACGCCGTCGATCCACATCGCGGATCGGCCTTGCGTGAACGAGGCCATCGACTCCATCCAGTTGAAGCCGGCGACGCCTGGAGGTGCCGACTTTGTCAGGAGCGTCTGATACAGCTTGGTCGCGGCAATGGCTTCCGGACCATCGGTCAGGATGTTGCCCTTGGCGTCGAGGAATTCCCCGCCATAATTGAGGAAGAAGTTGCTCCACATCGCCATGTTGGCGTTGCGCAAGCCGCGCCCGACAAAGCCGTAGATGCCTTCCTTGGTATCGGTGAGCTTCTCGGCCGCCGCGGCCATCTCGTCGAGGGTCTTGGGAACGGCGACGCCCTTCTTCTCGAACAACTCCTTGTTGTAATAGAGGATGAAATAATCCACCGACCACGGCAGAGACAGCATCTGGCCCTTGTCGTTCCTGGCATATTGCAGGCCCGCGGCCGAGAAGTCGCTCTCGACGAGATCGGGCGCGGTCAGCGCCGGATCCTTCATGAAGGGCGTCAAGTCGGCGAGCCAGCCGGCCTTCTCGAACTGCCGCTTCTGCACATGATAGCTGAGATGGACGACATCGAAGCTCGGACGGCCCGAGGTGAACTCGATCACCACCTTCTGGCGCTGCTGCTGCTCGGGAATCTGCTCCGCTTCGACCTGGATGCCGGTGAGTTCGGTGAACTCCTTGACGTATTTTTGCAGGTTGTCGCCGCGGGGGCCCTTGGCAAGGATCACCTCGAGCTTGGTCCCTGCGTATTTTTTCCAATTCACCTCGGCGCGCGCCGGCAATCCCGTCAGGCTGAGCGCGCCAGCTGCGGCAGTGCCGGTCAAGAGCGTACGACGCGAGATTTTGTGGTTGACCACTTGAGGTCCCTCCCTGTGACTCAATTTGGGCGGATACTAGCGGCCGTTCTGCGTCTGCCTAGCCCTAATCTGTGGAATTCAGGGCCGCACGGCCGGCGTTTCCATCGGCAAGCCATGCGCTCGAGACATCAGATAGAGTTCGAGCGCGACCAGCTCGGGCGCGCCGAAATCATAGGCCTGGGCGCGGACACCCGTCATGCAACTGCGTAGCCGCCGCTCCAGCGATCCCAGCGTCTGCCATTCCAGGCGATAAAGCGGATAGCCGGTTGGCTGTCCCTGCGTGATCGGCGCGCCGGCAAGCCGGTTGTTGAAATTGTCGTCGTGGCAATTGGTGCAGGCAAGGTTGAGCTGGCCCTCGCGCTGCATGAAGAGGTCGCGGCCCTGTTCGACGAATGGCTTCAGTTGCGGATCGTCGCCGGCCGTGATCGCGACCCCGCGCGATTGGTGCGCGACCAAGGCGGACAGCGCCAGCAGGTCGCGGCTCTCGTAGGGGAGCGGCGGTGCCTGCTGATGATTGCTGCGGCACAGATTGATGCGCTGGTCGAGCGTGACCGGGCGTGCCAGCGCCTTGTCGAAGGCCGGGTAGCGCGCCGCGACGCCTTTCATGCTGCCGCGTGCATCGCCATGGCAATCCGCACAGGCCTTGTCGGCGCTGCCGGTCCTCTTCGTCCACAACGCCTCACCGTCGAGCACGAACAGCATGCCGGGATTTGAGCTGTCGTCATCCTGCATCGCACGCGTGTCCGGCCCCATGAACGAATAGCCGGAGCGACGCGCGTCCAGTCGAATCTCGCCGGCGAGCAGGGCAGGGGCCGTGGCGAGGAGCGCCGCGGCCGATATCGCGCGCCAAAAACTCATTCGACCGTGATCGACGCGGACGCGCTGGACGAATAGCCGTTGTCGCCGATCCATTCGAACTCGAACTTGCCGCTCTCCTTCGCGACCGTGAAGAACGACAGATAGGGATTGGCCGCGATCGCCGGGAAGAGATCGGCGCGAAAAATCTCGGTGCCGTTGTAGCGGCACGTGAAGCTCGTGATGATGTCGCGCGGGACCAGCGCGCCGTCCGCGGTATGGCGGAAGCCGGTCTCCATGATGTGCGAGGTCAACGTGCGGATCTCGACGATTTCGCCGCGTCTGGCTTTCGCCGGAACGTTGATGAGCGCGGCCATCAATTCATCTCCTCGGTGCAGGCGGCCAGCGTCACGACGATTTCGGTCGTGACCTGCCAGAACGTGTCGTCGGAAAGGCGCGCGATCGCCACCACCTTCTGGGTATCCGCGAGCCGAATCCGGGTCGAGATTTGGGTGCGGCCGGAGGAGGGGCCGAGATGGAAGTTGCCGATGTTCGGCTGCGGGTTCTTCTCGTTGAAGACGTGGATGCTCTTGACGTAGTCGTTCGCCGTCATCGGACTCGCGACGCTCACGGTCAGCGGCACCGTGTTGCCGTTCTCGACCAGCGGCGGAATGTCGAGCTTCACCTTGCCGGTGCGTACAGGTGCTTCGCCGACGACGTTGCGGATCGCGGCGGTGAGCATCGCCGGTGTCGCTTCGAGCGGTCGCAGGGTGACGATCGGGATCGTCCCGGCGACCGTCACGCTTCCGGCAAGGTTCAGGAATTGTCGTCGCGTGGTCGGCATGAACAGTCCTAGTCCCGAAGCGCTGCAATAAAAGCCACGATGTCCTCGATCTCGGCGGCGGACAAGATCGGTTTGCCGACGAAATTTCGCCCGACCCGCACGAGGTGATCGGTGCGATAATAGGACGGCATGATGGTCTCCGGGTTGAAGCGCGCCGCATCGACCAGTCGAAGCCGCAACTGGCTCACCGTCCAGCGGTTCCCCGCACCCGAGAGGTCAGGCGCGAGGTCGCCCTGGAACCGGGTCTCCGGGAAGGGGCCTGAATGGCACAGGATGCAGGTCGTCGTGCGCGCGAGCACGAGCGCGCGCCCGCGCGCGGCATCGCCGGGCGCGCCGGTGAGCGATTCCGCAATGCCGTCGCCGGCGATATTGTAGGGCAGGAGCTCCTCGGCTCCCGCATGGCAGGCGAAGGCGATACTGGCGGCGATCAGCGCTGCGATATGGACCGATGTTCTAGCCAAAGGTGTCCGCCGTGATGGTTTGAAACCAGCGCTCCGCTTCAGCCGCCTCGCGGGCGCGCAATTCGCGCGGCGCATCGACCGGGCTGGTCGCGCCGCCCTCGACCTCGGCGAAGATGTCGCCCCTGGGCTGGTAATTGCCCGCGAGTGAAAAGCCGTAGTCGGGTGCGACAATGTTGTAACAGACGCCCGTCAGTCGCGGCGTTTCTGGTGCGCGGCCGGCAAGGAGGTTCACGATCGCGGCGGCGCAGGCCTTGCCCTGTGCGCTTGCCGCGGATGCCGATTTGGGAATGCCCCCGCCCAGGCAGGCATCGCCGATGACGTGGATGTTCTGGACAAGTTTCGATTCGAAGGTGACGGGATCGATCGGGCACCAGCCGGTGGCATCCGCAGCGCCCGCGACCTCGGCGATGCGTCCGGCTCGCTGCGGCGGGATGACGTTGGCGACATCAGGCGTGTAGTTGCCGAATTCGGTGACGATGGTCCTTGTCGCGGGATCGACCGAGGTCACGCGGCCGCCTTGCGACAGCCCGATGCGTTCGATCATGTCGCCGTAAAGCTCCTTCCACGCCTTCTCGAACAGTCGCTGCTGGGAGAAATTGTCCTTGGCATCGAGGATCAACACTTTCGAGCGCGGCTTCTTGGTTTTCAAGGAATGCGCGATCTGGCTGGCGCGCTCGTAAGGCGCCGGCGGACAGCGCGAGGGATTGGCCGGGATCGCAATGGCGACAGTGCCGCCGTCCGGCATGGCCTCCAACTGGCGACGCAGCAGCAGCGTCTGCGCGCCGGCCTTCCAGGCATGCGGCATCTTTTCTGATGCCGCGTCGTCGTAGCCAGGCAGAGCCTCGAAATGGAAGTCGATGCCGGGAGAGAGGACGAGACGATCATAGGGCAGCGCAACGCCATCGGCCGTCACGACGCTGCGCAGCTGCGGCTCGATTGTGGTTACGGCTTGGCTGATCACCGTCACACCTTCGGCATCGAGCCTGTCATAGCCAAATTGCTGAGCTTCGATGTCGCGCAGGCCGGCGATCACCTCGTTGCTGAAGGGGCAGGAGGTGAAGACCGCATTGGGTTCGATCAGGATGACTTGCAAGTTTGCCTGCGCGCGCTTCAGCGCGCGGGCGCACGCGGCGCCGCCAAAGCCGCCGCCGACCACGACGACGCGGCCCGCCGATTGCGCGCGCAGGATCGAAGGAACGGCGAATGATGTAGCCGCGGCGGCGATGCCGAGGACGGCATCCCGCCGTGTCACCGACGCATTCATGAGTCTTGTCCGGAAAGGGTGCCGCGGCGAGCGTTACGGCCGCCGCGGCATTTTTCAGGCGAAGGTGATGTTCTGGTCGCGTAGTGGCACCGAGCGGATGCGTTTGCCCGTCGCCGCGAAGTACGCATTGAGCACCGCCGGTGCCGCGACGCCGATGGTCGGCTCGCCGACACCGCCCCAGAACCCGCCGCTCGGCACCATCACCGATTCGACCTTCGGCATCTCGTTGATGCGCATCGAATTGTAGGTGTCGAAGTTGGTCTGCTCGATCTTGCCGTCCTTGACGGTGCAGCCGCCGTAGAACAAGGCACCAAGGCCATAGACGAAGGAGCCCGCGATCTGCCGCTCCACCTGTGCCGGATTGACGACGTAGCCGGGATCGGTGGAGGCGACGATGCGATGCACCTTGATCTTGTTGCCGTCGGTCACCGAGATTTCGGCGGCGCCGGCGACATAGCTGCCATAGCCCATCACCTGCGCGATGCCGCGATAGATGCCCTGCGGCGCCGGGGTGCTCCAGCCGATCTTCTCGGCCACGGCGTTGAGCACCGCCAGATGCTTGGGGTGATTGCCCATCAGCTTGCGGCGGAATTCGAGCGGGTCCTGGCCTGCGGCTTGGGCCAGCTCGTCCATGAAGCATTCCATGTAGATCGCGTTGTGATTGACGTTGACGCCGCGCCAGAAGCCCGGCGGAACGTGCGGGTTGCGCATCGCATGCTCGACCAGGAGGTTTGGCACGGAGTAACCGAACGCAGCTTCGCCGGACTGGGCGACGCCCTGGAACGCGGCCGGATCCATGCCGTTCTGCAGCGCTTCGGGGCGGAGCGAGAACAGGATCGATTGCCCGGACAGGCGGTAGTGCAGCGCGACCAGATTGTTGTCCGCATCGAACGCGCCGGTCATTTTGCACTGGGTGATCGGGTGATATCGGCCGTGCGCCATGTCCTCTTCGCGCGACCACAACAGCTTGATCGGCGTGCCCGGCATCTCCTTGGCGATCAAGACGGCTTGGCGGACATAGTCGGTTTGGCCGCGCCGGCCGAAGCCGCCGCCGGGCATCACCTTGTGCACGTCACACTTCTCCGCCGGCAGGCCCGACGCTTCCAACGTCGCCGCGAAGGCCGCCTCGCCATTCTGCGTGCCGCACCAGACCTCGCATTTGTCCGCCGTGTAGAGCGCCGTGGCGTTCATCGGCTCCATGGTGGCGTGGTTCTGGTAGGGATAGCTGTAGACGGCCTCGATCTTCTTGGCGGCACCGGCAATCGCCGCCTTGGCGTCGCCGTTCTTGTTGCCGACATAGGCCGGCTGCCCGTTGTCGAGACCCTCGGTCAGCCATTTCGCGATCGACTCGCTCGAGACCTTGGCGTTGTCGCCCTCGTCCCAGACGATCGGCAGCGCCTCCAGCGCGGTCTTGGCGTGCCACCAGGTGTCGGCAACGACCGCGACCGCGGTGTCGCCGACCTTGACGACCTTCTTGACGCCTTTCATGCCGGTGATCTTGGCTTCGTCATAGCTCTTCAGCTTGCCGCCGAACACCGGGCAGTCCTTGATCGCGGCGTTCAGCATGCCCGGCTGCTTGACGTCGATGCCGTAGATCATGGTGCCGGTGGTCTTCTCGGCGGTGTCCAGCCGCTTCACGCCCTTGCCGATCAGCTTCCAGTCCTTGGGGTCCTTCAGCTTGACGTCGGCCGGTGGCGTCAACTTGGCCGCGGCCTCGGCCACCTTGCCGTAGGTGGTGGTCTTGCCGGACGGCGTGTGGGTGATGACGCTGTTCGCGACCGTGCATTCGGACGCCGGCACTTTCCACGCCTCGGCGGCAGCCTGGATCAGCATCACGCGCGCGGTGGCACCGCCCTTGCGGACATAGTCTTGCGAAGAGCGGATGCCGCGGCTGCCGCCGGTCGAGAAATCGCCCCAGACGCGCTTGCGGGCGACGCTCTGGCCCGGTGTCGGATATTCGGTCGAGACCTTCGACCAGTCGCATTCGAGTTCCTCGGCGACCAGCTGGGCAAGGCCGGTGAGCGAGCCCTGGCCCATTTCGGAGCGGGCGATGCGGATGACGACGGTGTCGTCGGGCCTGACCACGACCCAGGCGCCGATCTCGGGGGAGCCGTCGGCCGCGCGGACCACGGCGGGGCCGCCGAAGGGGATATCGAGGCCGATTGCGAGACCCGCGCCGACCGCGGCGGTGCCGACGACGAAGGCACGGCGGTTCATCCTGGGAGAGACATGCTTGTTCATGTGGCGGCTCCTTACGCGCTTGCGATCGTGTGGATCGCTTCGCGCACCTGCTGGAAGGTGCCGCAGCGGCAGATATTGGTGATGGCCTCGTCGATGTCGGCGTCGGTCGGCTTCGGCTTCTCGCTCAGCAGCGCCGCCACCGCCATGATCATGCCGCTCTGGCAATAGCCGCATTGCGGAACATCCTGGGCGATCCACGCTTCCTGCACCTTGTGCAGTGCGTTGCCGGAGGCGAGCCCTTCGATGGTCGTGATCTTCTTGCCTGCGGCCTCGCCAACTGAAACGCCGCAGGAGCGGGTGGCGACGCCGTCGATGTGAACGGTGCAGGCGCCGCATTGTGCAATGCCGCAGCCATATTTCGTGCCGGTCAGGCCGGCATTCTCGCGGATCGCCCACAGCAGGGGCGTATCCGGCTCGACGTCGAGCGTGAAGGTTTTTCCGTTGATTGTTAGGTTTGCCATCGCAGTCCCCTGATTGGCCCAATCTATCGACTGGACTCAGCGGCGCAATGTGTCCGGCAAATTGGAAACGTTCAAATCAATAGTCCGAGGGGTAGCCGCCGGAGATTTCCTCCCGGCCGGCTCTGGGCACGGCTTGGGGCGACGTTTACCGGCTTCTGCGCCGCCCCCATTGGAACCGAGAGCGACAGTTTGTCCCTTTTGCCGGGGTGCAAGTCGACAATGCTCTGCTACAGTGGAATCAGCCAAAAAGAGGTTCCATGAACGTACCGCAGCCTTGCAAAGTCCTGATGCTCTATCCGCTGTTCTCGGCAGAGTCCTTCTGGAGCTTTGGCGAATCCTGCAAAGTGTTGGGCGTAAAGCGCCCCGCGGCCCCTTTGGGGCTGATCACCGTTGCCGCGATGTTGCCTGAGAGCTGGACGGTCCGGCTGATCGATTGCAACACCGAATCCTTCAGCGACGAGGATCTTTCCTGGGCCGACGTCGTCTTCACCGGCGGAATGATGCCGCAGCAGGCCGACACGCTGCGCCTGATCGAAATTTGCCGTGCCGCGGACAAGCCGGTGGTCGTCGGCGGCCCCGATCCCACCTCGAGCCCCCATATCTATGAGAGGGCCGACTTCCAGGTGCTCGGCGAGGCCGAAAGCGTTCTCCACGAATTCGTCGCCGCGTGGGACAGTGGCGCACGCTCCGGCGTCTTCATCGCGCCGAAATTCCAGGCCGACGTCACCAAGACGCCGGTGCCGCGCTTCGACCTGCTCAAGTTCGAGGACTACCTTTATCTCGGTGTGCAGTATTCCCGCGGCTGCCCGTTCACCTGCGAGTTCTGCGACATCATCGAGCTCTATGGCCGGGTGCCGCGAACCAAGACGAACGAGCAGATGTTGGTCGAGCTCGACAGGCTCTACGCCATGGGCTACCGCGGCCATCTCGACTTCGTCGACGATAATTTCATCGGCAACAAGAAGTCGCTCCGGCTGTTCCTGCCCCAGCTCGCCGAATGGCAGCGTGCGCACGGCTATCCCTTCGAATTGTCCACTGAAGCCTCTGTCAATCTGGCCGACGATCCCGAGCTATTGGACCTGATGGGCCAGGCGAATTTCTTCGCCATCTTCGTCGGTATCGAAAGTCCGGATCCGGCGACGCTGATCGCGATGCGGAAGAAGCAGAACACGCGGCGCAACATCGCCGAGAGCATCCACAAGATCTACGCCGCGGGCATGCTTGTCACCGCGGGTTTCATTGTCGGCTTCGACAATGAGAAGCTCTCGATGGCGGATGCCATGATCGACTTCATCGAGGAGGCGGCGATCCCGGTCAGCATGGTCGGCCTGCTCTATGCCTTGCCGAACACCCAGCTGACGCGTCGCCTCGAGCGCGAAGGCCGGCTGCATCCGGGCCACGATTTGGCGCCGACCATCGGCGCGGATCAGTGCACCGCCGGGATCAACTTCGATCCGGTACGCCCGTTGCGCGACATCCTGACGGACTACAAGCGCGTGCTGGAGCACATCTACAGCCCGGCCGCCTATGCAAGGCGCATCGACCGTCTGATGACCCTGCTCGACCGCTCTCGCCAGCGCCAGGAGCTCGCGGAAGGCGATATCCGCGCACGGATCGGCGCGATGGAAACGGTGCACAAGGTGGTCACAGCCCTTCCCGAGGCGCGCGGACCGCTGTGGCAGACCTTCATGAACTGCGCCAAGCGCGACACGACATCGGCGCGGATCGCCGTGCAGATGATCGCCGCCTATGCGCATCTCGGGCCGTTCTCGCGCAAGGTCATCGCTGCCATCGATACGCGCCTCGCTGCACTCGACGAGGAGACGGTCATTCCGGTCGCGACCGTCGAGGTGACGGCGGCCCGACATCTGGCCTGACGGTCTACTTCACCGCCAGCCGCAAAAAGCTCATCACGCTGCCGAGTGCCGCGAACCCGGCGCCGAGTGCCAAGGCCACGACTGCGCCGTCGTGACCGGCGAGCGAGAAGCAGGCTGCGGCGAGCGCCGCCCCCGTCGTCTGCCCGGTCAGGCGCGCGGTGGCGACGATGCCCGAGGCGCTGCCGCTGCGATGCGGTGGCGCGCTCGACATCACCGCCTTCATGTTTGGCGCCTGGAAGAAGCCGAATCCCATACCGCAGATCACCATCCGCCAGATGATGTCGGGGATCGCAGGATTGGCCGGCAGCATCGCGAGCAGCGCCATGCCGAGGCCGAGCAGCACGAGGCCGATGCCGCCGAGCAGTCCGACCGCGTGCCGGTCGGAGAGGCGCCCGGCGATCGGCGCCATGATGCCGACCACCAGCGGCCACGGCGTCATGAAGAATCCGGTCTCGACCTGCGAACGCCCCAGCACGTCCTCGAAATAGAACGGCAGCGAGACGAAGGCGAGGCCCTGCACCGCAAAGGAACACACCGCCGTCGCCGCCGACAGCGCGAACATCGGCCGGCTGAACAGGTCGATCGGCAGCATCGGCGCCGGATGGTCGGCGTGGCGGCGCGTCAGGATGAAACCGAGCGCGAGAGCCGTGACCAGCTCGATGCCCACGACCACCGGTGAGAGATTATGCGCAGCACTGCCGATGCCCGTGATGAACAGGCCGAGGCAGGCTGATGCCAGGGCCGCGCCGAGAAAGTCAAAGCCGTGATCGGCGCGCGGCGTCTTCGGCAGCATCGCAAATCCGATGCCGAGCGCGACGAGGCCGAACGGGATGTTGACGGCGAACAGCCATGGCCACGGGCCGAGCGCGAGGATGGCGGAGGCGATCGAGGGACCGAAGGTGAAGGCGGTCGCGACCACCAGCGCGTTGTGGCCGAAGCCGCGGCCGAGCATCCTTCCGGGATAGACGAAGCGCACCAGCGCCGTGTTGACGCTCATGATGCCGCTCGCACCCAGCCCTTGCAGCGTGCGCGCAACCAGCAGGCTCTCCAGCGACCAGGCCACCGCGCAGAACAGCGAGGCGATGGTGAACAGGATCAGGCCGCCAAGATAGATGCGCTGGTGCCCGACGATCTCGCCGAGTGCTCCCAGCGGCAGCAGCGTCGCCACCAGCGCGATCTGGTAGACGTTGACCACCCAGACCGATTGCTCTGGGCTGACATGCAGGTCGCCGGCAATGGCGGGCAGCGCGATGTTGGCGATGGCGGTGTCGAGCGAGGCCATCGCCAGCGCGGTGAAGATCGCGGCAATGGCCCAGCGCCGCTGTGCGGCTGGAAGGCCGTCGGAAATAGTGTGGTCGGGCTCGCGCGCGCCGGCGGGTAACGTGATTGTCATTGCGTGGGCGCGTGGCTCCGGCGGCCGGCTACAGGGGACTTGGCATGTACTACGGCGCGGCCGCCTTCCACAGGCATATGCTTGCATGCTGTGTATGCGCGAAGGCTGGGCGATGATTTCGGGCGCCGGCGTATGATCGCGCGAACTGCTGCAATCTCAGGGGACCGCCATGCACATCGTCGTTTTGCCCGGTGACGGCATCGGGCCCGAGATCACGACCGCGACATCAGGCGTGTTGCGCGCGGCCTCCGAACGCTTCCAGCTCGATCTGCGCCTGGAGGAGCACGCAGTCGGGCATGCGAGCCTGAAACAATTTGGCACGACCGTGCGCCCCGAGCTGCTCGACATCGTCCGCGCCGCCGACGGCCTGATCCTTGGGCCGACCGCGACCTTCGATTTCAAGGACGAGGCCCATGGCGAGATCAACCCGTCGCGGCATTTTCGCAAGAACCTCGACCTCTACGCCAATGTCCGGCCGGCACGCACCTATGCGGGGCTGTCCGGCCGGGTCGGCGATTTCGACCTCGTCGTGGTGCGCGAGAACACGGAAGGGTTTTACGCCGACCGCAACATGGAGCAGGGCAATGGCGAGATGCTGGTCACATCGGACGTCGTGATCTCGCTACGCCGGATCACGCGCCTGTGCTGCGAGCGCATCGCGCATGCGGCGTGCCGGCTGGCGATGAAGCGGCGCAAGCATTTGACCATCGTGCATAAGGCCAATGTGCTCAAGCTTGGCGACGGCATGTTCCTCGAGATCTGCCGCGAGACGGCGAAGGCCTATCCCGGTCTTGGGGTCGACGACATCCTCGTCGACGCCATGATGGCGCATGTGGTGCGCAACCCCGACCGCTTCGACGTCATCGTCGCCACCAACATGTTTGGCGACATCCTGTCCGATCTCACCGCCGAGCTCTCCGGCAGCCTCGGGCTCGGCGGCTCGCTCAATGTCGGCGACAGCCACGCCATGGCGCAGGCCGCGCATGGCTCGGCACCTGACATAGCCGGACAGGACGTTGCCAATCCGGTCTCGTTGATCCTGTCGACGGCCCTGCTGCTCGGATGGCACGGCGAGAACAGCGGCGCGGTGCGTTACGAGGAAGCCGCACGTGCGATCGAGGCGGCGGTCGCGAAGGCGATCGGCGAGGGCAGGGCGACACGCGACGTCGGCGGCAAGCTCGGCACGATCGCAGTGGGGGCCGCGATCGCGGAGATCCTGCAGGCGGGGTGAGTGGTCACGCGGGGGCTTGCGAGGTTTTTTTGAGGGCCCGAAACAAAAAACGCGAAAACAACCCCATGCACAGTAGAGCGCCCCTTGATCGATAAGGGATTTTCGAACCGCGTCACGACGACATTCGCCGCCGCCATGACGTTGACCCGTCGGGCAAAACACTGGCAAAATGCGATCGTGGCGGAGATCGCGGCGTGAATGCATCGGTGGTGGCCGCGGGCAATTTCAGTGAGCTGACCTATGAAGTCTGAGAGGGGTGGCATCAATCTCGCGGCCAAACCAAGCGGAACGGGGTGCGTGGAATGCTCGGCTGCGGGCGGGTGGTGGTTTCACCTTCGCAGATGTGTCGAATGCGGTCACATCGGCTGCTGTGATGCGTCACCAAATCAGCACGCAACGAAACACAGCGCGGCGACAGGTCATCCGATCATCACGAGCTTCGAGCCGGGCGAACGATGGTTTTACGACTATCGCACGGGAGAGGCTTTCGCCGGCCCGAAGCTTCAAGGTCCTCACGCGCATCCGTTGGATCAGCCGGTGCCCGGACCGGACGGCGCGGTGCCTCCAGACTGGCAAACGCTGCTGCATGAGTAAGGCGGTAGGCCGTAGGATGGGTAGAGCACTTGCGAAACCCATCAGGTTTCACGTCGTATGCTGTCGATGGGTTTCGCTGCGCTCTACCCATCCTACGAAGTCCAATCGGTTCTAGAACTGATACCTCCGCAGCCCCCCATCCACCGGGATCACCGTGCCCGTGATGTACCGCGCCACCGGTGACGCCAAGAACACCGCCAACGCCGCTAGGTCCTCCGGCTCGCCCCAATAGCCGACCGGGATCTCTTCCTCCGCGAAGCGCTCGCGATAATCAGGCGCGTAGTTGCGGCGGATCTGTTCGCTCATGATGCGGCCGGGCGGGATGCAGTTGATGGTGATGCCGTGCTCACCGACCTCGCGCGACAGGCCCTTGGCCCAGGCGTGCACGGCGGCTTTGGCGGCGAACGCGGCGTTGAGGCCTTCCGGCTCTGACTTGCCGGTGATGTTGACGATGCGGCCCCATTTGCGCTCGATCATCTGCGGCAGCAGCGCATGCGCGATGCGGCGATAGCTGGTGAAATTCAGTGCGATCGCTTCGTCCCATTGGCTGTCGGGGGCATCGACGGGGAGGGGGCGGCTGCCACCGGCATTGTTGATGAGGATGTCGACATGGCCGAGCTCTTTGAGCGCGAAGGCCGAAATCTTCTCGGCCGCGTCCTTGGCCATCACGTCCTGCTCGAAGGGCGTGATCAGATCGGAGCCGACTTCTTTCACCAGCTCGGCGAGCAGGTCGGTCCGCCGTGCCACGCCGACGACGCGCACGCCTTCGGCAGCCAAGCCCTTGGCGATGGCACGGCCGATGCCGACGCTGGCTCCGGTGACGACGGCGGTTTTCGATGTGAGCCCAAGATCCATGGTGACACGCCCTCTTGTTCGCTTTTCTGCTTGTCGCTGGGCCGTTCGTTTTTCTGTTCGTTTCCTGCCCTGTCCCCGTCAGCCCGATTTGCCCGACCGGGACGAGCAGTGGTAACCAAGAGCCGCGTTGAAGGAAACACGAAAAAGAAAAGGCGCCGAGCGATGGTCTGGGATCCGCAGCAATATCTGAAATTCTCCGGCCACCGGCTCCGGCCCGCCGTCGACCTCTTGATGCGGATTCCGGATTCTGGTCCGCGTGCGGTTGCCGATCTCGGCGCCGGCGCCGGCAACGTCACCAAGCTGATCAAGGAGCGTTGGCCGGACGCGACGGTGACCGGTGTCGAGGGTTCGGCCGAGATGGTCGCCGCCGGCCGCAAGGCGGCGCCGGATGTGGAATGGTCACACGAGGACCTCGGCCATTGGCGTCCGACGAAGCAATATGACGTCGTCTATTCCAATGCCGCGCTGCACTGGCTGCCCAATCATGCGGCCCTGTTTCCGTCGATCATGGAGAAGGTGACGCCCGGCGGAATGCTCGCCGTGCAGATGCCGCGCAACTTTCTGGCGCCCTCGCATGTGCTGATCGGCGAGACCGCGCTGAACGGTCCCTGGCGGTCCAAGGTCGAGCATCTCGTCACGCCGCCGCCGGTCGAAGCGCCAGCCTACTATCACGGTCTTCTTGCTCCGATGTCGGCCAATATCGACATCTGGGAGACCGAATATCTGCAGGTGCTGGAAGGCGAGAATCCCGTGAAGGAATGGACCAAGGGGACCTGGCTGACGCGCTATCTCGACATCTTGCAGGGCGACGAGAAGGCCGCGTTCGAAGCCGCCTATGGGATGCGGGTCGCGAAAGCCTATCCGAAGAACGCCGCGGGACAGACGCTGTTTCCGTTCCGGCGTCTGTTCATGGTTGCCCAGCGCAACGGCTGATCGCACTGCCGCAATGCGACATAAGCGCTCGCTTCCGGAACGGCAGCAGGAGCCGGGTTGCGCAAGATAGCTTGGCTGCGGCAAATTGGGCTTAGGTCTAGTTGTTCGGGTGGCGGATTGCTGTCAGTACTGAAATCGGAAAACAAAAAAGACCCGGTTTTAGAGGTTGTTGGGAGGTTCGTTCATGCGCAAGCTGCTTCTTGCGGTCGCCGCCGCAGCCATTCTTATGGCGCCCGCCGTTGTCGAGGCCCAGAGCCCGATCGTCATCAAATTCAGCCACGTCGTCGCCAACGACACGCCCAAAGGCAAGGGCGCCCTGAAGTTCAAGGAACTTGCGGAGAAGTACACCGACGGCAAGGTCAAGGTCGAAATCTACCCGAACTCCACGCTGTACAAGGACAAGGAGGAGATCGAGGCGCTGCAGCTCGGCTCGGTGCACATGCTCGCCCCTTCGACCGCGAAGTTCGCCCCGCTCGGGATCAAGGAGTTCGAGGCGCTCGACCTGCCCTGGTTGTTCAAGGACGACCAGACCTATTCCAACGCGATGAAGGGCACGATCGGCAAGTGGCTGTTCGATAAGCTCGAGACCAAGGGCATCACCGGGCTCGCTTATTGGGACAACGGCTTCCACATGCTCTCCGCCAACCGTGCCCTGATGAAGCCGGCCGATTTCCAGGGTCTCAAATTCCGCATCTCCGGATCGAAGGTCGCCGACCAATATCTCCGGATCATGGGTTCGATCCCCCAGATCATGGCGTTTTCCGAAGTCTACCAGGCTTTGCAGACGGGCGTGGTCGACGGCTGCGAGAACACCGCGTCCAACTACCTGACGCAGAAATTCTACGAGGTGCAGAAGGACATCACCGTGTCCTATCACGCGCACCTGCAATATGCCGTCATCGTCAATTCGAAATTCTGGTCCGGCCTGCCGCCCGATATCCGCGCCCAGCTCGAGAAGGCGATGAACGAGGCGACCGACTACACCAACCAGATCGCGCACCAGGAAAACGAGGACGCGCTGGCCGAGATCAAGAAGACGGGCAAGACCACGCTGCATTATCTGACTGACGCCGATCGCAAGGCGTGGCAGGAAGCGATGCAGCCGACCTACAAATGGGCAAAGGGGCGGGTTGGGCAGGAGGTGCTCGATCTCGTCGCCAAGGAACTCGACGTCAAGATGAACTGACGCCGGCGCGCTTTGAGAACAACCATGAACGGTCGGGGGTGATCGCACTCCCGGCCGTTGCTCTTGAATGATGAGCCAAGCTGAGGGGACCAAGTTGCTGCGTGCATTGAATCGTGTGCTCGATCATCTCGAGGAATGGCTGATCGCGACGATGATCGCGGCCGCGACATCGCTCATCTTCGTTGCCGTGCTGCACCGATATGGCGCCGGGCTGTCGATCGACATCGCCAAATGGGCGGAGGCGCGCAACCTGACCTTGCTGGCCGTCCCCGCGCGAGCCGCGTTCGTCTGGCTTGCCGCTCTCGACCTGTCCTGGGCGCAGGAACTCTGCATCTACATGTTCATCTGGATGGCGAAGTTCGGTGCGGCCTACGGCGTGCGCACCGGCATCCATGTCGGCGTCGACGTCCTGGTCAATGTCCTTCCCGGCGGATCGCGCCGCCGCGTCATCACGTTCGGCCTGATGTGCGGCGCCCTTTTTACCGCCATCGTGTGCTATTTCGGGGCCGCGTTCGTCAGCCAGATGTGGCAGACCGGCCAGCAATCCAACGATTTGGAAGCGCCGATGTGGCTGGTGTATCTCACCATCCCGCTCGGCTCCGGGCTGATGTGCTTCCGCTTCCTGCAGGTGGCCTGGTCGTTCTATCGCACCGGCGAGTTGCCGCATCACGACATGGCCGGCGTCGAGGGTGTCGAAATAGACCCGGTCCATCCGGCCCCGGTCACCCGCAGTCAGGTCGTCCGCGACGAACGCAGCCCGCTCGGCTGGGTCCTGATGTTGTTGCCGGTCCTGATCGTGGCCGTGTGCTTCGCCCATTCCGCGCACGTGATCACGCTGCCGCAGGGCCTGCGTGTCGCCGTCGTCTTCGGCCTCCTGCTGTCGTTGATGCTCACGGGCATGCCGATCTCGATCGCGCTCGGCCTGACCGTGCTCAGCTTCATGTTCACGCTGACCGACGTGCGGACGGAATCGGTGGCGCTGAAGCTGTTCACCGGCATCGAGAGCTTCGAGATCATGGCGATCCCGTTCTTCATCCTTGCCGGCAACTTCCTGACCCATGGCGGCGTGGCGCGCCGGATGATCACATTCGCGACTTCGCTGGTCGGTCATTGGTACGGCGGCCTTGCGCTCTCGGGCGTGGTCGCCTGTGCGCTGTTCGCCGCGATTTCCGGCTCGTCGCCGGCCACCGTGGTGGCGATCGGATCGGTGATCCTGCCCGCGATGGTCGCGCAGGGATTTCCGAAGAGGTTCGGGGCGGGCGTGATCACGACCTCCGGCTCGCTGGGAATTCTCATTCCACCGTCGATTCCGATGGTTCTTTTTGCCGTCTCCACCAACACCTCCGTCGGCAAGCTGTTCATCGCCGGCATCGTGCCGGGACTCGTGCTCGCCATGCTGCTCGGCGCCACGACGTTCTATCGGGCCTGGCGTAACGACTATCCGAGGATGCCGAAAGCAACCCTCTACGAGCGCTTCGATGCGTTCCGCAAGTCGATCTGGGGTATCCTGCTGATCGTGATCGTGATCGGCGGCATCTACAGCGGCCTGTTCACGCCGACCGAAGCTGCCGCCGTCAGCGCGGTGTACGCCTTCATCGTCGCCGTGTTCATCTACAAGGATCTGAAGCTGCGAGACGTGCCGCGGGTGCTGCTGTCGTCGGCAAATCTTTCGGCGATGCTGCTCTACATCATCACCAACGCCGTCCTGTTTTCGTTCCTGATGACTTACGAGAACGTGCCGCAGGCGCTCGCGCAGTGGATGATCGACCAGGGCCTCGGCTGGATCGGCTTCCTCCTCGTCGTCAATCTCCTGCTGCTGTTGGCCGGCAACGTGATGGAGCCGTCCTCGATCATCCTGATCATGGCGCCGATCCTGTTTCCGGTTGCGATCAAGCTCGGCATCGATCCGATCCATTTCGGCATCCTGATGACGGTGAACATGGAGGTCGGGCTGTGCCATCCGCCGGTCGGCCTCAATCTCTACGTCGCCTCGGGCATCGCCAAGATGGGTATCACCGAGCTCACGGTCGCGGTGTGGCCGTGGCTGCTGACGATGCTGGGATTCCTGGTGCTCGTGACCTACTGGCCGGGTCTGTCGCTGTGGCTGCCAAGATTGCTGGGCATGTAGCCCGCGAACACGCTGCATCCTCTCCACCTGTGGGCGCGGGGAAACGCATCACTCCGTCCCCACCATGGCAATCGACCGCGAGATGCGGTTAGATGCCGCACGCAGGCGGGGAGGAGATCAAGATGACGGACACGTCCAGCAACGAGCCGAAGGGCGCAACACCGTCCGTTATCGCGCAGCAAACGGCGATGCTGAATGCGTTGCCGTTCTCCGACACGCGGGATTTCGACGATTCCGCGCGCGGCTTCCTCGGCACCATCGAAAACGCGGAGATCAGCAATCCGCAAGGGCGGACGGTCTGGAGCCTCGAGCCTTACGGCTTTCTCGCCGCCGAGCAGGCGCCGGCCACGGTCAATCCGAGCCTGTGGCGGCAGTCGCGGCTCAACATGCAGCACGGCCTGTTCGAGGTCGTGCCCGGCGTGTACCAGGTGCGTGGGCTCGACATCGCCAACATGACGCTGATCGAAGGCGACAGCGGCGTCATCGTCGTCGACACCCTGACCTCGATCGAGGGCGCGCGCGCCGCGCTCGAACTCTACTACAGGCACCGCGGCCAGCGACCGGTCGCGGCCGTGATCTTCACGCACACCCACACCGACCATTGGGGCGGCGCGCGCGGCGTGCTGGAGGAGGATGCACGCGCGAGCGGCCGCGTGCCGGTCATCGCGCCGAACTTGTTCATGGAGCATGCCGTCTCCGAGAACATCATCGCGGGACCTGCGATGCTGCGGCGGGCGCAGTACCAGTTCGGGCCTCTCCTCGCCAAGGGCGCGCGTGGGCAGGTCGATTGCGGCCTCGGCAAGTCGATGGCAGCAGGGTCGGTGGCGCTGCTGCGGCCGACCGATTTGATCATGGCGACCGGGGACCGGCGCGTGATCGACGGCGTCGAATTCGAATTCCAGATGGCCCCGAACAGCGAAGCGCCGGCGGAGATGCATTTCTTCATCCCGCGCTACAAGCTGTTGAACCTCGCCGAGAACTGCACCCATAATTTCCACAATCTGCTGCCGTTCCGCGGCGCCGACGTACGCGACGCGCTGGCCTGGTCGAAATATCTGGGCGAGGCCTTGCAGCTCTGGGATGGCAAGGCGGAGGCGATGTGCGGCCAGCATCACTGGCCGGTGTGGGGACGCGAACGCATCGGCACGATGATCCGGCAGCAGCGCGACCTCTATAAGTTCGCGCATGACCAGACCATCCGCCTGATGAACCACGGCCTCACCGCGGCCGAGATCGCCGAAACGATCCAGCTGCCCGAGAGCCTGGAGGGCGCCTGGCACGGCCGCGGCTATTACGGCCACATCCGGCACAATGTGAAGGCGATCTATCAAAAGTACCTGGGCTGGTACGACGCCAATCCGGTCAATCTCGATCCGCTGCCGCCGGTGGAGTCGGGCAAAAAATATGTGGAGTACATGGGCGGCGCCGACGCCATCCTCGCGCGGGCGCGTGCCGATTTCGACAAGGGCGAATTCCGCTTCGTGGCGCAGGCGCTCGGCCATCTCGTCTTTGCCGAGCCGGACAATCAGGCTGCGCGTGCGTTGCTGGCGGATACGCTGGAGCAGCTCGGCTACGCGGCTGAAAGCGCGACCTGGCGCAATGCCTATCTGTTCGGCGCGCAGGAATTGCGCCAGGGCATGCCGAAAGTGCCGGCGCGGCCGCCGATGCCGCGCGAGACGCTGGCGGCGCTGCGCACCTCACAGCTCTGGGACGTGCTCGGCATCCGCCTCAACGGACCGAAGGCGGAAGGAAAGCACATCGTGCTGAACTGGAGCTTTTCCGATACCGGCGAGACCTTCGTGCTCAATCTGGAGAACTGCGCGCTCACCTACACAGAGGGCATGCAGGCGGAAAGCGCCGATGCCAGCTTCACGCTGGCGCGGTCGACGCTCGACGAGGTGATCGCAAAACTGACCAGCTTCCCGGAGGCCGTGGCCGCCGGCAAGGTCAAATTCGTCGGCAACCCGATGCGCCTAGCCGAGCTGATGGGCCTGATGGACGAATTCCCGCGCATGTTCGAGATCGTCGAGCCGAAGCGGGCGGTGGTGAGATAGCGCTAAGCCTTCTTCCGTCATTGCGAGCGCAGCGAAGCAATCCAGAATCTCTCCGCGGGGACGGTCTGGATTGCTTCGCTGCGCTCGCAATGACGGTTGATAGAGAGGAGCGCGCCCCACAAATGTCGATGGCCGGGACATGCCCCGGCCATGACGGTCGCGATGGGATGGGCGCGTGCTCCTGCTACTCCGCGCTGCTCACCAGCTTGATCCGCGGCGCCTGTTCCTCGCCAAGGCTGCGATAGGCCGCGAGATAATCCAGCGCCATGCGCCGCGCCGTGAAGCGCGTCTCGAACTGCTTGCGGATGACGGAGCGGTCGAGTTGCTGCAGGCGGCCGACGACGCCGGCTGCGCTGAGGACGTCCTCGACGACGAAGCCGGTGAGGCCCTCGTCAATGATCTCCGGCACCGAGCCGCGGTTGAAGGCGATGACCGGCGTTCCGCAGGCCATCGCTTCGATCATCACCAGGCCAAACGGCTCCGGCCAGTCGATCGGCAGCAAAAGGCCCAGCGCGCCGCTCAAGAAGTCCGACTTCTCGTGATCGCTGATCTCGCCGATGAATTCCACCAGCGGATTGTTCTCGATCATCGGCCGGATCAGCTCGTCATAGTAATCCTGGTCGGCACGATCGACCTTGGCTGCGATCTTGAGCGGAATGCCGCAATGCGTCGCGATCTTGATGGCGCGATCGACGCCCTTTTCCGGCGCGATACGGCCGAGCACGGCGAGGTATTCCTGCTTCGCCTGCTTCGGCGTCAGCAGATTCTCGGGCAGGCCGTGGTGGATCGTCCTCACCCAGTTCGCCTGCGGCACCGGCCGGCGCTGCGCGTTCGAAATCGAGACGACGGGGACCTTCGAGAAGGTATTGAAAACCGGTTGATGCTCCGGCAGGTCGAGCCGGCCGTGCAGCGTGGTCAGGAACGGCGTCGGCTGCCGGTAGAACAGCGACCACGGATAATAATCGAGATGGAAATGGAGGAAGTCGAACTCCTCGTCGTCACATTTCTGCCGCACCCGCTCCAGCATCACCATGTGCAGAGCATTGGGATCGCGCACGGAACCGTCGAGGCGGAGCGCCCGCGGCCATAACGCGTCCAGCTTCGCCGAGGTTTGCGAATCGGCGCTGGCGAACAGCGTCACGTCGTGGCCAAGAGCCACCAGCTCTTCCGTCAACCAGTGCACCACCCGCTCGGTGCCGCCATAAAGCTTGGGTGGAACTGCCTCCGTCAACGGAGCAACCTGCGCGATGCGCATCTCACCATCTCCTCTGTGCGATCATGATTGTAGAAAGCCCCCGCCTGTTCAGCACCGGCATGCCAATCAAGGGAACGTTCCCGCACTTGCGAAGTTCCTCCTTCCGAACGTTACTTATTCGACACGTCGGATGCTCGTCGCGATGCTGCCATCACATCATCGCAGAACGCCCGCATCCGCATGTCGTGATCAGTGTGCCCGGGAACCGAGGCGAAGTGGTCGATGTTCAGTCGACTAACAGAAAAATTGAAAACATCACGACGGGGTCGATAATCACATGGATCATCTTTCTGGGTATGCGCACCGGCCGTTTGCCTTTGTTTTGCGCTATCTTCGGCGTCGGCTCGCGTCGCATCTCGTGATCCTGACCGCAGTCGTCGCGGCCGTTGCCTGCTCCGTAGGCACGCAGTATGGCGTCAAATCCCTCGTCGACAGTCTGTCGGCCGGCGCTTCGCATGGTGGAAGCGTATGGCTGGCATTCATTTTCCTCATGACGCTCATCGCCGCCGACAATTTCCTTTGGCGGATCGCGAGCTGGACGGCCAGCTTCACCTTCGTTCGTGTCACGGGTGATTTACGCCGTGACATCTTTCGTCATCTGACCGGCCACGCGCCGAGCTACTTCTCCGACCGCATGCCCGGCATGCTGACGAGCCGCATCACGGCGACGTCGAATGCGGTGTTCACGGTCGAGAACATGTTCGTCTGGAATGTGCTGCCGCCGTGCATCGCAACGGTTGCGGCCATCGCGCTGATTGGAACCGTCAGTCCCTACATGGCGCTCGGCCTGATCGTGATCGCCGGCGGCATGGTGCTTGCGATGTTCCGCCTCGCCGCCGCAGGAAAACCGCTGCATGACGACTTCGCCGACAAGGCCGCCGTCGTCGACGGCGAGATGATCGACGTCATCAGCAACATGCCGCTGGTGCGCGCCTTCTGCGGCATCGGGCACGAGCATGAGCGGTTCGACGCGACTGTGAACCGGGAGCTCACCGCACGCGGCCGCAGCCTGCGCTATCTGGAGAAGCTGCGGCTTATCCATGCCGGCGTCACTGTCGTGCTCACGATCGCCCTGATGGCTTGGGCAATCATGCTCTGGCAGGACGGCCGGGCGACCACCGGCGACGTGGTGCTGGTCTGCACCCTCGGTCTCTCCATTCTGAACGCGACGCGCGATCTCGCGGTGGCGCTGGTCGACGTCACCCAGCACGTTGCCCGGCTGACAGAGGCGATTGCCACGCTGCTGGTGCCGCATGAATTGCGCGACCACCCCGAGGCCGAGCCGCTGGTGAAGAGCGGCGCCGCGATCGCTTTCAACAATGTCACCTTCGGATATCCCGGGGCTGAAAAGATCTTCGAGCGCTTCAGCCTGCGCCTGCAACCCGGCCAGCGCGTCGGCCTGGTGGGCCAGTCCGGCGGCGGCAAGTCGACGTTGTTCACGCTGTTGCAGCGCTTCTACGATACCGACGAGGGCAGCATCACCATCGACGGCCAGGACATTTCCAAGGTGACGCAGCAGAGCCTGCGCGAAGCGATCTCGGTCGTGCCGCAGGACATTTCGCTGTTCCACCGCTCAATTCGCGAGAACATCCGCTATGGTCGCCCGAACGCGACCGACGACGAGGTGCTGCGTGCCGCAATTGCGGCGCGCTGCGATTTCGTCGAAAGCCTGCCTGGTGGTCTCGACACCATGGTCGGCGACCGCGGCGTCAAGATGTCCGGCGGCCAGCGCCAGCGCATCGCGATTGCGCGCGCCTTCCTGAAGGACGCGCCGATCCTGCTGCTGGACGAGGCGACCGCCGCGCTCGACAGCGAATCCGAGGAGGCGATCCGCGAGGCGTTGTCGCGGCTGATGCGCGGCCGCACGGTCATCGCGATCGCGCATCGCCTCGCTACCCTGCGCAATTTCGATCGCGTGGTCGTGTTGAGGGGTGGTAAGATCATCGAGGACGGGTCGCCCGAGCGTCTGATGCAGGGCCACGGGCCCTATCGTGAGCTGGTCACGCAGGAAATGAGCCGGCTCGCCCAGGCCGCCGCGTAAACCAACAGTCGCGTTCGAGTCGGTTGCGTGTCGAAACAAGCGCAGGGGAGCTGCTGATGTCGGCTGAAGCCGTTACCCAATTCGTCTCCGTGACGCGGACCGTGGACCAGGTCGCGGAGCAGCCTTTCTATATTCCGATGACAGGACCGTCGGCGCGGCCGCGGCGTTCGCTCAAGCACGACGACACCTTTATCGTGCTCGACAGCCATGGCGACATCGGCGCTTCGGCCGGCGGGCCCGATGGGCTGTTTCATCACGACACGCGCTACCTCGCGAGGCTCGAGCTCGTGCTCGACGATCTCCAGCCGTTGCTGCTGGGCTCGAACCTGCGCGACGACAATTCAGCCCTGACCGTCGATCTCACCAATCCGGACATCTACCGGCAGGGCAGCCTCGTGCTGCAAAAGGATCTGCTGCACATCGTGCGCACGATCTTCCTGTGGCGCGGCACCGCTTATCAGCGCATCGGCGTGCAGAACCACGGCGACCGCCCGGCCGGCTTCGCGCTGACGCTGCTGTTCGACAACGATTTCGCCGATCTGTTCGAAGTCCGCGGCGAGCGGCGCCCGCGCCGCGGCATCGGCTCGAGCCGGCTGTTGGGACCAACCGACGTGCTGTTCGACTACCGCGGTCTCGATGACGCCGAGCGCACCACGGGCCTGCATTTCGACCCGCGCCCGACGAAGCTGTCGGTGAATGCCGCGACCTGGCAGCTCGAACTCGACCCTCACGAGTCGAAATCCCTGTTCGTGGCCGTGTCCTGCAATCGGCCGATCGCGGAGAAGCCGGCGCGCTTTTTCCAGAGTTTGCTCGCCCATCGCCGCGAGATGCGGCAATCGACGATGGGCGCCACCAGCATCGAGACCTCCAACAACATCTTCAATGAGGTGCTGTGCCAGGCCATGGCCGACCTCAACATGTTGATGACGGAGACGCCGCAGGGCCGCTATCCCTATGCGGGGATTCCCTGGTACTCGACGACATTCGGCCGCGACGGGCTGATCACGGCGCTGCAGATGCTGTGGGTCGATCCGCGAATCGCCAAGGGTGTGCTGCGGCGGCTCGCCCATTTCCAGGCCAAGGCGGTCGATCCGCTCGCCGATGCCGCGCCGGGCAAGATCCTGCACGAGATGCGCGGCGGCGAGATGGCGGCGCTGCGCGAGGTACCGTTCGCGCAATATTACGGCAGCGTCGATTCCACGGCCTTGTTCGTCCTGCTGGCGGGAAGCTATTTCGAGCGCACCGGCGACGAGACGACGTTGACCGACCTGTGGCCGGCCATCGAGGCGGGGTTGGCCTGGATCGACGGCCCCGGTGACCCCGACAAGGACGGCTTCGTCGAATATCAGCGCGCTACGGAAAAGGGCCTCGCCAACCAGGGCTGGAAGGATTCCTACGACGCGATCTTCCATGCCGATGGCCAGCTTGCGGAAGGCAATCTCGCGCTGGCCGAGGTGCAAGGTTACGTCTTTGCCGCCAAGCGGCTCGCCGCGCGCTGCGCGCTCCGGCTCGGCAAACCCGATCTTGCCAGGAAGCTCGAGGCCGAGGCCAAGACGCTGGCCGAGCGTTTCGAGGCCGCGTTCTGGTGCGAGGAGCTCGGCACCTATGCGCTTGCACTCGACGGCAAGAAGCGGCCCTGCAAGGTGCGGACCTCCAACGCCGGCCAGGTCCTGTTCAGCGGCATGATCCGCGAGGACCGCGCGCGCCTCGTCGCCGCCGATTTGATGCGGCCGCATTTCTTCTCGGGCTGGGGCATCCGCACCGTCGCTGTCGGCGAGGTGCGTTACAACCCGATGTCCTATCATGATGGGTCGATCTGGCCGCACGACAATGCGCTGATCGCGCTCGGGCTCGCGCGCTACGGGCTCAAGCATTCGGTCGCGCATGTCTTCAAGGGACTGTTCGACGCCGCGACCTACATGGACCTGCGCCGGTTGCCCGAATTGTTCTGCGGCTTCCGGCGCGAAAAGCGGCGCGGCCCGACGCTCTATCCGGTCGCCTGCGCGCCGCAGGCCTGGGCTAGCGCCACGGCGTTCACGCTATTGGAGGCGGCGCTGGGCATCGAGTTCGACGTGGACCGCGGCGAGATCCGGCTGCGCAATCCGCATCTGCCGGCGTTTCTGCATGAGGTGATCTTGCGCGATCTGCGTCTTGGCGAGTCCAGCGTGGACCTGCGCGTCAGCCGCCATGGCGACGACGTGGCGCTGGAGGTGTTGCGCACGCGTGGCCAGATTCAGGTCTCGATCGTGCTGGCGCGCTAGCGGCGCGCCGGAAGGAGGGTGCATGCGTACCGCCGGATGGTTGGCCTTGGGCGTCGTGATCGTCGGCGGAATGACGCTCGCCGTGTCACGTGCCGCGGAGGAGTCGCCCGCACCCGCGACTGAAGCGAATGCACCGCCGACGGCGCAACCGCCGGCGTCATCGGTCCCCGTCACGCCAAAGAATGCCGCGCCACCGCCGTCGGTCACGATCATCGGCGCGAGCGATGCGCACGGTGTGCTTGGCCGTGACGTGCTCAGCGCGGCGAACGAGGACATGGGCCGCATCGTCGACGTCATCGTCGATCGGAGCGGGCACGTGCGCGCTGCCGTGATCGATTTCGGCGGCTTCCTCGGCGTCGGCAGCCGCAAGATCGTGGTGGACTGGAACGCGATGCGGTTCGGCAAGATCGTCAACAAGAAGGACAGCATCACGCTGGAATTGACCAAGGCACAGGTCGCAGCCGCGCCAGAATACAAGGAGGACACGCCGATGGTGGTGCTCGGCGCGTCCGGCAGCCTGCAGCCGCTGCAAGCTGTTCAGTGAGGCGCGGGGAGGGATGGCCGCCGGTGCTGTTGTCGAGGAAGCCGAATCATGCGGATCGCGAGGGCCGCGTTGAGCAGGATAACGTCTCGGCGCCGTCGCCGGCCGGCATTCCGGCGCCGTCGCGCCAGAGCCTGCGCGGCCTCGACTGGTTCATCTTCTTCCTCGCCGACGTGCAGACCGGATTCGGGCCGTTCATCGCGGTCTATCTGACGACCCAGAAATGGACCCAGGTCGAGATCGGCCTCGTGCTGTCGATCGGGGGCATCGTTGCCCTGATCGGCCAGATGCCAGGCGGCGCCATCATCGATGCCGCGAAATCCGAGCGGCTGGTCGCCGGCCTCGCGATCGCCACCATCGGCTGCTGCGCGCTCGCCTATGCGGCGATGCCGATCTTCCCCGTGGTGGTGGCTGCGGCCACCTTGCATGCGGCAGCGAGCTGCGTGCTCGGACCGGCGATCGCGGCGATCAGCCTCGGTCTGGTCGGCCCGCTCGCGATCGGCGAGCGTCTCGGCCGCAATGCGCGATTTGCTTCGCTTGGTAACGGCGTTGCGGCCGCGGTGATGGGAACGGCCGGCTATCTGCTGTCGAGCCGTTCGGTATTCCTGGTGACCTTCCTGCTCGCAATCCCCACTTTGATCGCGCTCTCTCGCATCCGCGAGCACGAGGTCGACATCGCGCGCTGTCACGGCGAGATGCCGCGCGAGGCGGAGGATCGCGGCGACACCAATATCTGGCATCTGATCCGGCAGCGGCCGCTCATTGTCTTCGCGGTCAGCGTGCTCTTGTTACAGCTCGCGAACGCCTCGATGATGCCGCTGATGGCAAGCGCGGTGACGGCGCGATCGAGCGAGTGGGCGACGGTGCTCGTAGCCTTTTGCATCGTCGTGCCGCAAGCGATCGTGGCACTGCTGTCGCCGAGCGTCGGGCGCAAGGCGCAAGCATGGGGTCGCAGGCCGCTACTGCTGATCGGATTCGCGGCGCTGACGATTCGCGGTCTACTGTTCGCGACCGTGCGCGATCCGTATCTGCTGGTGCTCGTGCAGGTGTTCGACGGCCTCACTGCGGCGGTGTTCGCGGTGATGATCCCGCTGATCGTGGCCGACGTCGCCTTCGGCAGCGGCCATTTCAACCTTGCGCAGGGCATCGTCGGCACGGCCATGGGCATCGGCGCGTCGCTGAGCACCGCGCTCGGCGGCTATGTCAGCGATAAATTCGGCAATGCCATGGCGTTCACCGGACTGTCCGGCGTCGCGGCGACGGGACTTCTGCTCATTCTGCTTGTGATGCCGGAGACGCGGCGCAAGGGCATGATCGCAGCAAAAGAAATGGCCGGCTGAATCAATCAGCCGGCCATGAGGGGGTGGGAGAGGGGAGATCAGGCGTCGAGATTGTGCAGGCGTGCGCGGTTGCGCAACACGATCTGGCGGGCGCCGGAGAAGCCGAGAATGCCCTGGGCGTGAAGCTGTGACAGCGCGCGCGAGACGGTCTCGAGCGTGAGACCGAGATAGTCGCCGATGTCGCGGCGGCACATCGGCAGCGCCATCATGCCGGCAACTGCGAGGCGACGGTCCATTTCGAGCAGGAAGGTTGCGACGCGCTCCATCGCGGTCTTGCGGCCCAGCAGCAGCATGTGGTCTTCGGCATGGCGAAGCTCACCAGCGGTCATGGCCCAGAGCTTGCGGGCGACCTGGACGTCGGTGGCTGCGGCCTTCTCGAGGCTCGCGCGCTTCACGAGGCGCACCGTGGTGTCGATGATGGCTTCAGCAGCGAGGCGATGGGTCGTGCCGGATTCGAGGCCGAACACGTCGCCGGGAAGGTGGAAGGAGCCGATCTGGCGACGGCCGTCGGAGAGAAGCTTGTAGCTGCGCACGGCGCCGGTGACGACCTGATAGACGTACTCGGCCGGCTCGTCCTCGCCATAGATCTCCTCTTCCTTGCGGTAGGAGAACTCGGTGGCAACGAGGCCGACATGGCCAGCGATCGCACCGAACTGGTCGGAGACGGGATGGCCCGGGGCGATCTTGCTGCCGTTGATCTGGGTCTTGATCGCCTGGGTGTTGATCGTCTGGGTCAGCATCTGCGCCATCTCCGTTGTGATGACGCTTTGGTACGCGGTATCGGGTGCCTCGAAAATTTCGCGAGATATCTTAAGGGGGGTGCCTTACGTAGAATCCCGTAGGTCAGCGTGGACCCGGTTCTGGATGGCGTGGCGGATGCGTTTGATCAGGTTTTCGTCCAGAAGCGGCTTCAGAATCACTTCATTCACGCCTGCGGCCGCCGCCCGGGCCGAGATATTCGAGTCGGGATAGCCGGTGATCAGGATCACCGGGGTGTCGCCCTCGGACTGGCGCAGTCGCCCGGCCAGCTCGATGCCGTTGATGTCGGGCATCTTGTAGTCGATCAGGTAACAGTCTGCACCGGACGGGCTCGCCGCATTGAGCAGCGCCGTGGCGTTCCTGAAGGTCCGCACGGCAAAACCGTCGGTTTCCAACAGGAAGCGCAGGGAGCCCAGCACGGCGGCGTCGTCGTCCACCACATAGACGGTTAATTTCGCGGGTGACGACATCGGGAGCCGCTCAGGATGGGAGCTGATCGCAATCATTCCGATCTGGTAGCACAGGGCGGGCGGACGGTTTTGACTTGCCTCAATCCTGGTGACTTCAATCGTTGAGCATTCCGGCCCGCATTGCCAGCCGCACCAGTTCCGACAGGCTGTTGGCCTGCATCTTGGTCATCACATTGGCCCGGTAGACCTCGATGGTGCGTGGGCTGATGTCGTACTCGCGGGCGATCAGCTTGTTGGAGAGGCCCGCGATCAGCCCCTCCATGACCTGGCGTTCCCTGGGGCTCAGGGAAGCGACGCGAGCGGCGACATCCTGGGCGATGGCGTCGTTCTTGGCCGCCGGCTCGCCCTCGCGGATCGCTGATTCGATCATGGCGACGAGGCGGTCATCTTCGAACGGCTTTTCCAGGAAATCCATGGCACCGAGCTTCATCGCCTCGACCGCGAGCGGCACGTCGCCATGGCCGGTCATGATCAGGATTGGAAACCGGCTGCGCTGCGCCTTGAGGCGCTTGAGAAGCTCGATCCCGTCGATGCCGGGCATGCGCACGTCGGAGACGACGCAACCGAAGGCGAGGCCGGGCAGGGCGTCGAGAAAACCCTGCGCGTTGTCGAACAGTGTGACGCCGAAGCCAGCCGAATCCAGCAGGAAATTCAGCGAATCCCGCATCGCCTCGTCGTCGTCAATGACGTAGATGATTCCCTTGGTCGTCATGGATCAGTTCTCGTCGGCTGCCGGCAACGTGAAGCGGAATGTCGCTCCACCCGATGCGTTGCTCTCGGCCCACATCCGGCCGCCGTGAGCCTCGATGATCGAGCGGCTGATGGATAGTCCCACGCCCATGCCGGTGTCCTTGGTGGTGAAAAAAGTCTGAAACAGGTTCGGCATGACGTCGTCCTGGAAGCCGGAGCCGGAATCGGAGACCTCGATCTCGATCATGTCGTCGGCGACGCGGGTGTTGGTGACGACGAGCTCGCGCCGAGGCGACTGCGCCATCGCTTCCAGCGCGTTGCGGAAGAGGTTGACAAGCACCTGCTGGATTTGCACCCGGTCGGCGAGCACGAGATCGGCATTGGGATTGAGGCTGAAGCGAAGCTGCACGTCCTGCTCGCGCGCGCCTGCCAGCCCGAGGGCGCCGGCCTCTTCGATCAGCTTGGACAGGCTCTCGATCCTTTTCTCCGATTCGCCGCGGGAGACGAAGTCGCGCAAGCGGCGGATGATCTGGCCGGCGCGCAGCGCCTGCTCGGCGGCGCGGTCCAGCGCGCTCTCGATCTTCGGCGTATTCGGATCCTGGCTTCCGGCGAGCAGCCGCCGCGACCCCTTCATGTAGTTGCTGATCGCTGCCAGCGGCTGGTTGAGCTCGTGAGCGAGCGCGGACGCCATTTCGCCCATCGCGCTCAGCCGCGAGACGTGGACAAGTTCGGACTGCAGTTCCTGGAGCCGCGCCTGGGTTTTCTGATGCTCGGTAAGATCGCGGACGAAACCGGTAAAATAGGGCTCGCCGCCCGACTGCATCTCGCCGATCGACAGGTGCATCGGAAAGGTCGTGCCGTCGCGGCGCTTGCCGGTCACGATCCGGCCGATGCCGATGATGTGCGGGTCGCCGGTGGTGCGATAGCGCGCGATGTAGCCGTCGTGACGTGAGCTGTCGGGCTCCGGCATCAGGATGCGGACGTTCTGGCCGATCGCCTCCGACTCGACCCAGCCGAACAGGCGCTCGGCCGCCGTGCTGAAGAACTGGATGATGCCATGGCCATCGATGACGATCATCGCATCGGGAATCGTCTGGAGAATCGAGCGGAGGTGACTTTCGCGGGTGCGCAGGGTCTCCTCGACCTGCTTTTCCTCATCGACGTCAAGAAAGATGCCGCTGAGATGTCGGGCGGCGCCGGCGTCGTCCCGAATTAGCCCCGCGCGGGCGCGGATCCACTGCGCTCTGCCCGACGCCCCCGTGACCCTGAACGACACGTCGAAGCTGCCGCCCCGTTCGGAGACGCGCCGGATCGCACTCTCGATCCGCTCGCGGTCGTTCGGCTCCAGCCGGGACAGGAACAGCGCGTAACTCACCGATTGGCCGGATTCGATTCCGAACAGGATTCTGGCCGTCTCCGACCACTCCAATTCCAGTGTCTTGAGATCGAGATCCCAGGTCCCGACGCCAAATCCCTCGATTCGAACGCGGAAATGTTCGCCCCGGCCGTCATCTTGCGGATGAATCACACGGGTCGGCGCCACACGATCACTCCCATTCTGATGCGGGGAACCGCACAGCGTTGCCGTCGGCAATGTACCCAAGGAGGGGCCAGAGGCAAGTTCCGATGTCTTATACCATTGGCAGATTTCGGGCGCGCGCGGTGATCCAAGGGTTTGATCTATCTCATCCTGCCAGCCGGCGGCCGGCTTACGATCGGATCAAAGCTCATTGCCCCGGAGACTCCGATGACATACGCGACCGTGATGGTCAGCCTGGCGCTCGATCAGCCCAACGAGGCGCGGCTTCAGGTCGCGGGCGAGCTTGCCGAACGATTTGAGGCGTCGATCATCGGCGTTGCTGCGGCGCAGTTCGCGCCGCCGCTCTACTTCAGCGATGGCGCCGCAGCGCAGGGACTGATCGATGAGGGAGAAGCCTCGGTCAAGCGACGCCTGGGCGAGCTCGAGGCGCAATTCCGCGCCGCGATCAGGAATCGCGGCGGACATGTGGAATGGCGCAGCGCCATGGATTTCCCGGCGCGCTTTACGTTCACCCAGGCGCGTTGCGCCGACATCATCGTTACCGGCGGGCAGAGCCCGGCCTTCTCCGACGCCTTCGCGCTCGCGAGCCCAAAGGATCTGGTGATGCAAGCCGGCCGGCCGATCCTGGTCGTGCCTGACGGCGTCAACTGGCTCGACCTGCGCAGCGTCCTGGTGGCGTGGAAGGATACGCCGGAAGCCCGGCGGGCGCTGGCCGATGCACTGCCGATCCTGCGCAAGGCCAGGGATGTCACCGTCCTTGCAATTCCCGAAGGTGACGACGATCGCCCCGCCGCGGTCGCTGGCGTGACCGACGTGACGGCGTGGCTTGCCCGCCATGGCGTGACCGCGATCGCGCGCGTTTCCGAAGCGGCCCGCAACGAAACTGTCGCCGGGCAACTGGAGAAGATTGCCGGCGATGTCGGCGCCAGCCTGATCGTCGCCGGTGCCTACGGTCATTCGCGCTTCCGCGAGCTGATCCTCGGCGGCGTCACCCAATATCTGGTCACTCAATCTGCCCGCTGTGTGCTGCTGTCGCACTGACGCGGGAGCGGTGCAAGACGAATCAAAGAGGACGCGCCGTGTACAGATTCCTTGAGCAGACCGTCGACGGCTACATGACGCACGACGTCAGGACGGTGAGGCGCGACCTCGACCTGCTCGCGCTCAGCGAGATGTTCGAACGCGACGATTTCAATTCCTATCCCGTCGAGGACGACGGGCAGGTCGTCGGCATCGTCACCAAGTTCGACATCCTGAAGTGCTTCGCCTTCACGCCGAGCCAGATGTTGCCGCGCTATCACGACCTGATGAGCCGCAAAATCGGCGACGTCATGACGCCCGACTTTATCTATGTCAGCCCCGACACGCGGCTGACGCGCGTGCTCCAGATCATGGTCGAGCACCGCATCAGGAGCATCATCGTGCTCGACGGAGCGCAGAAGCTGGTCGGAATCATCGCCCGCGAGGACGTCATCGCGGCGCTCAAGGCGACGGCACGCGAGTGACGTTTCCCCTTCTCCCCTTGTGGGAGAAGGTGGCATAGGCGGCCTTCGGCGTCCGTTCTTGAGAACGCCGAAGCGAAGCTTCGGCTATGGCCGGATGAGGGGTTCTCTCCATGGAAAGACGACTTTCCGTGCGGAGCCAACCCTCACCGAGCGAGTTTGCCGCGCCGTCCTCGCTGCCCTCTCCCGCAAGGGGAGAGGGCACATCAACTGGCGGTGGCGCAACTCTCACATTAACAGAAATCCACATAGCTTGATTTCAATCAATTCCCCGCAAGGATGAATGTGGTTTCTGGCCCTGTGTTCTTTCAGAGAGAATCCGCATGAGCCAGCCCTCCATCTCCAAGTCCATGACGTCAGGTGAAAGCGGCCTGGCTGTCGTGTTCGCGGTCACCGCCTTCCTCTGCGTGATTGCCTCGGCCAAGGCGCTCGATGCGCCCTTCGCCTTCCACGCCGCGCTGAGCGCGGCAGCGAGCCTCGCCGCGGTCTTCTGCATCATCAACCGCTACCTCGACCGGCCGGCGGCGCTGCCGCCTGCGGAGATCAATGGGCGCCCCAATTACAACATGGGGCCGATCAAGTTCTCCTCCGTCATGGCGATGTTCTGGGGCATTGCCGGCTTTCTCGTTGGTCTCATCATCGCCTCGCAACTGGCGTGGCCGGCGCTGAACTTCGATCTGCCCTGGACCAGCTTCGGGCGCCTGCGTCCGCTGCACACGTCCGCGGTGATCTTCGCCTTCGGCGGCAACGTCCTGATCGCGACCTCCTTCTACGTCGTCCAGAAGAGCTGTCGCGTTCGCCTTGCAGGCGATCTCGCGCCCTGGTTCGTCGTCGTAGGCTACAACTTCTTCATCCTGATCGCCGGCACGGGCTATCTGCTCGGCGTCACCCAATCGAAGGAATATGCCGAGCCGGAATGGTACGCCGATCTGTGGCTGACCATCGTCTGGGTCACCTATCTGCTTGTCTTCCTTGCCACGATCATCAAGCGCAAGGAGCCGCACATCTTCGTCGCGAACTGGTTCTATCTCGCCTTCATCGTGACGATTGCGGTCTTGCATCTCGGCAACAACCCGGCGCTGCCGGTCTCGGTGTTCGGCTCGAAATCCTACATCGCCTGGGGCGGCATCCAGGACGCCATGTTCCAGTGGTGGTACGGCCACAACGCGGTCGGCTTCTTCCTGACCGCCGGCTTCCTCGCCATCATGTACTACTTCATCCCGAAGCGGGCCGAGCGGCCGATCTACTCCTACCGTCTCTCGATCATCCACTTCTGGGCGCTGATCTTCCTCTACATCTGGGCCGGCCCGCACCATCTGCACTACACGGCGCTGCCGGACTGGACCCAGACGCTCGGCATGACCTTCTCGATCATGCTGTGGATGCCGTCCTGGGGCGGCATGATCAACGGCCTGATGACGCTGTCGGGGGCCTGGGACAAGCTGCGCACCGATCCCGTGCTGCGCATGCTCGTGGTCTCCGTCGCCTTCTACGGCATGTCGACCTTCGAAGGCCCGATGATGTCGATCAAGGTGGTCAACTCGCTCAGCCACTACACCGACTGGACCATCGGCCACGTGCACTCCGGCGCGCTCGGCTGGGTCGGCTTCGTCTCCTTTGGCGCGCTCTACTGCCTCGTGCCCTGGATCTGGAATCGCAAGGGCCTCTACAGCCTCAAGCTCGTCAACTGGCACTTCTGGATCGCGACGCTTGGCATCGTCCTCTACATCTCGGCGATGTGGGTGTCCGGCATCCTCCAGGGTCTGATGTGGCGCGCTTACACCTCGCTCGGCTTTCTCGAATATTCCTTCATCGAGACTGTCGAGGCGATGCATCCCTTCTACATCATCCGCGCTGCCGGCGGCGGGCTGTTCCTGATCGGCGCGTTGATCATGGCCTATAATCTCTGGATGACGGTTCGCGTCGGCGAACAGGAAGTCCAGATGCCCGTCGCTCTCCAGCCGGCGGAATGAGGAGTTTTCCATGTCGTTCTGGACACGCCACCAAATCTTCGAAAAGAACTCGATCATCCTGATCGTCGGCATCCTGCTGGTGATCGCGATCGGGGGGCTCGTCGAGATCACCCCGCTGTTCTACCTCAAGAGCACGATCGAGGCGGTCGACGGGATCCGGCCGTATACGCCGCTGGAGCTCGCCGGGCGCAACGTCTACATTCGCGAGGGCTGCTATCTCTGCCATTCGCAGATGATCCGCCCCTTGCGCGACGAGGTCGAGCGCTACGGTCATTTCTCGCTGGCCGCCGAGAGCATGTACGACCATCCGTTCCAGTGGGGCTCGAAGCGCACCGGTCCCGATCTTGCCCGCGTCGGCGCCAAATATTCCGACGACTGGCACGTCACCCATCTGACCAACCCGCGCGCAATCGTGCCGCAGTCGGTGATGCCCGGCTATCCGTTCCTCAGCAAGACCGAGGTCGATCCGGACACGATCGCCGACCACATGCGCACGCTGCGGACCGTCGGCACGCCCTACACCGACGACCAGATCGCCAATGCGGGCGCCGACATGAAGGCCCAGGCCGATCCTGACAATGCAGGCTCCGACGCCTTCACCAAGCGTTACGCCAAGGCCGTGGTGCGCAACTTCGACGGCAAGGCCGGCACACCGACCGAGATGGACGCGCTGATCGCGTATCTCCAGATGCTCGGCACGCTGGTCGACTTCAAGATCTACAACGAGAAAGCCAATCTTCGCTGAGAAGGCACCAACGATGAAAGCCATCCTGACCCTCGACAATCTCGCGTCCGGTCTCGTGACCACGATCTGGACGCCGGTGTTCGTCGCGATCTTTGTCGCGATCATCGCCTACGCATTCTGGCCCCGTAACAAGGCAGCTTTCGACGAAGCGGCACACCTGCCGTTGCGGGAGGAGTAAGAGATCATGACCGATCATCATAGCGACATCGATCCCGTCTCCGGCAGGTCCACGACCGGACATGAGTGGGACGGCATCAAGGAGCTCAACACGCCGCTGCCGCGCTGGTGGGTGATCAGCTTCTACCTCACCATCGTCTGGTCGATCGGCTACTGGATCGTGTATCCGGCCTGGCCGCTGATCTCCAGCAATACCACCGGCCTGTTCGGCTACTCGACACGCGCCGACGTCGCGGTCGAGCTCGCCAATCTCGAGAAGATCCGCGGGGCCAAGATGGTTGCGCTGGGCGCGGCCTCACTCGCCGACATCGAGAAGGATCCAGCCCTGCTCGCGCTCGCGCGAGCCAAGGGCAAGACCGTGTTCGGCGACAATTGCGCGCCGTGCCATGGCTCAGGCGGCGCCGGCGCCAAGGGCTATCCGAACCTCAACGACGACGACTGGCTGTGGGGCGGATCGCTCGACCAGATCATGCAGACCATCCAGTTCGGCGCACGTTCCGGTCACGCCAAGGGGCACGAAGGCCAGATGCTCGCCTTCGGCAAGGACGGCGTGCTGAAGCCGGACGAGATCGTCACGGCCGCCAATTATGTTCGGGCACTGTCGGGCCTTCCGACTCGCAAGGGCTATGACGCGGCCAAGGGCGAGAAGATCTTCACGGAGAATTGCGTCGCCTGCCATGGCGACGGCGGCAAGGGCAACCCGGAGATGGGCGCTCCCAACCTGACCGACAAGATTTGGCTCTATGGTTCGGACGAGGCGTCGCTGATCGAGACCATCAGCCAGGGCCGCGCGGGCGTGATGCCGGCTTGGGAAGGGCGGCTCGATCCCGCCACCATCAAGGCAATGGCAGTTTACGTCCACTCGCTGGGCGGCGGAAAATAGCCAATCCGGCACAGGCGGGGGCGAATAAAAAAAGCCCCCGCTTGCGCTGGATCAACTGACGCGGCGGCGTCGGGTCTAGGTTTTATCGCACCTCTCGAAAAGCTCCAGGCGATGAACAGGACCGTGAACCCAAAAGAGCTCCCATTAGACGATGACAACGGGCCGCTCTATGTGGCCCAGAAGAAAGTCTATCCCCAGAGCATCTCCGGCACCTTCCGCCGGATCAAATGGGGCCTGATGGCGTTCTGCCTCGGCGTCTATTATTTCCTGCCGTTCGTGCGCTGGAACCGCGGCCTCGGTGCTCCGAGCCAGGCGGTGCTGATCGATCTTCCCAACAGCCGCTTTTATTTCTTCTTCATCGAGCTGTGGCCGCAGGAGGTCTACTACTTCACCGGCCTGCTGATCGTCGCCGCGGTGGCGCTATTCCTGATGAACTCCGTCGGCGGCCGCATCTGGTGCGGTTATCTCTGTCCGCAGACAGTCTGGACCGACCTGTTCTATGCGGTCGAGCGCCTGATCGAGGGCGACCGGCGCGAGCGGATGAAGAAGGACAAATCGTCCGACCCGATGAAGCTGGAGCGCATCTCCGAGATCGTGCTCAAGCATTCGATCTGGCTTTTGATTGGGTGGTGGACCGGTGGCGCCTGGGTGCTCTATTTCAACGATGCACCGACGCTGGTTAGGGAACTCGTCACCTTCCAGGCGCCGATGATCGCCTATATCTGGATCGGCATCCTCACTGCAACGACCTACGTGCTCGCCGGCTTCATGCGCGAGCAGGTCTGCACCTATATGTGTCCGTGGCCGCGGATCCAGGCCGCGCTCACCGACGAATGGGCGCTCAACGTGACCTATCGTTACGATCGCGGCGAGAAGCGTACGTCGGTGAAGAAGGCAGCCGAGCTGCGCGCGCTCGGCGAGCAAGTCGGCGACTGCGTCGACTGCTATCAATGCGTCGCCGTGTGCCCGACCGGCATCGACATCCGCAATGGACCGCAGCTCGAATGCATCCAGTGCGGGCTCTGCATCGACGCCTGCGACAACGTGATGACGAAAATCGGCCGGCCGAAGCGGCTGATCGGCTATGACAACGACGTTAACATCCAGCGCCGCCAGGAAGGCAAGGCGCCGGTCTACCGCATTGTCCGGGCTCGCACCGTCGCCTACAGCGCGATCATCGCGGCGGTCGGCGGCATCATGATCTATACGCTGGCGACCCGCAGCCTGCTCGACATCAACGTGCTGCACGACCGCAACCCGGTCGCTGTCAGGCTCAGCGACGGATCGATCCGCAACGCCTACACGGTGCGGCTGCTCAACAAGAGCGGCTACGATCGGGTCATCGCGATCGACGCGAACGGTCCGGTCAATGCGACGATCCATGTCATCGGGATCGATTCAGTGACGCAGGACCGGCCGATGATCGTGGTTCCGCGCGACTCCACCAGCGAGCTGCGGGTGCTCGTGACCGCGCCGGTGGAGGGCAATCCGGAAAAGTCGATCCCGGTTCGCTTTCACGTCACCGATATCGGGCTCGGCGAAGTCGCCAGCGCCACCGACAATTTCGTCGCGCCCTAGGATCAGGAGTTCGCCATGGCAACCAAGCCGCTGACCGGAACCAAGGTGTTTCTGATGCTGGTCGCCTTCTTCGGCGTCGTGATCGGCGTCAACGTGACCATGATGAAGCTCGCGATCGCGACGCTGCCGGGCACGGACGTCGACAGCCCCTATGCCGCGGGGCTCGCCTATGACCATGAGATCTCCGCGGCCCAGGACCAAACCGCGCGAAAATGGAAGGTCAACGCGCATGTCGAGCGCCGCGCCGATGGCGGCGCCGTGCTTCAGGTCGAGGCGCGCGACGCGAGCGGACAGCCGATCGCCGGACTGAAATTCGGCGGCCGCTTGGAGCGGCCGACCGACAAGCGCGCCGATCTCGCCATCGAGCTCTCGGAGACCGGCATCGGCCTCTATCGTGGCAATGCAGCATCGGTCGCGCCGGGCCAGTGGGATCTGGTGATCGAGGGCGAGGCGCGGGGAACGCGCGTGTTCATGTCGCGCAACCGCGTGATCCTGAACTGAAGGATTTTGCCATGCACGTCTCGCGGGACTTTTCGCATTACGTCCGGACTGCGGGCGAGGGCGTCCAGCACATCGACCTCGCGGTCGAGGGTGTCCACTGCGCCGGCTGCATGGCCAAGATCGAGCGCGGCCTATCCGCGATTCCCGACGTCACGCTGGCGCGCGTGAACCTCACCGACCGGCGCGTTGCGCTGGAATGGAAGGCGGGCACGCTCGATCCGGCCCGCTTCATCGACCGCCTCGAAGAGCTCGGCTATAAGGCCTATCCTTACGAAACCGAGAGCGCGGAGGCGAGCGAGGTCGCGGAATCGCGCTTCCTGCTGCGCTGCCTCGGCGTCGCCGCGTTCGCCACCATGAACGTGATGATGCTGTCGATTCCGGTGTGGTCCGGCAACGTCTCGGACATGCTGCCGGAGCAGCGCGATTTCTTCCACTGGCTGTCGGCACTGATCGCACTGCCGGCGGCGGCCTATGCCGGCCAGCCGTTCTTCCGCTCGGCCTGGCGCGCGCTGTCGGCCAGGACCACCAACATGGACGTGCCGATCTCGATCGGCGTGACGCTGGCGCTCGGCATGTCCGTGGTCGAGACTATCAACCACGCCGAGCACGCCTATTTCGACGCGGCGATCATGCTGCTCACGTTCCTCCTGGTCGGCCGCTTCCTTGACCAGAACATGCGGCGACGGACCCGCGCGGTCGCGGGCAATCTCGCCGCGCTCAAGGCGGAGACCGCGGCCAAGTTCATCGGGCCTGACGAGATATCTCAAGTGCCGGTGGCTGCGATCTATCCCGGCGACATCGTGCTGCTGCGCCCCGGCGAGCGCTGCGCGGTCGACGGCACCGTGATCGAGGGCCGCTCCGAAATCGACCAGAGCCTGATCACCGGCGAGACGCTCTATGTCACCGCCGAGCAGGGCACGCCGGTCTATGCGGGATCGATGAACATCTCAGGGACCTTGCGGGTGCGGGTCTCGGCGGCCTCCGAGGCGACGCTGCTCGCCGAGATCACGCGGCTGCTCGACAATGCGCTGCAGGCGCGCTCGCGCTACATGCGCCTTGCAGACCGCGCTTCGCGACTCTACGCGCCGGTGGTGCATGCCACAGCGCTCGTCACCATCCTCGGCTGGGTCATCGCGGGCGCCGGCTGGCATGATGCGATCGTGACCGGCGTCGCGGTGCTGATCATTACCTGTCCCTGCGCGCTCGGGCTCGCCATTCCAACGGTGCAGACGGTGGCTTCGGGCGCGATGTTCAAGGCGGGTGTGCTGCTGAATTCCGGCGATGCCATCGAGCGTCTCGCGGAAGCCGATCACGTCATCTTCGACAAGACCGGCACGCTGACGCTGCCCGATCTCGAAGTGATGAATGCGGCCGATATCCCCGCTGATATCTTCGAGCTTGCCGGGCGGCTCGCGCTGTCGAGCCATCATCCGGTCGCCGCCGCGGTCGCGCAGGCCTCCGACGCCAGATCGCCGATCGTTAGCGCGGTCGAGGAGGCCGGCCAGGGCGTGCGTGCCGTCGTCGATGGCATCGAGATTCGCCTCGGCCGTCCGTCCTTCTGCGGCGCCGAGACGCTGGTCTCCGACCTGACAAATCTCGATCCCGAAGCCTCCGTCGTGGCGTTCAGCAAGGGCAGCGAAAAATTCATCCTCTCCGTGCGCCAGGGCCTCCGTCCCGATGCGCAGGCTGTGATCGCGGCGCTGAAGGCGCGCAATATCGGCGTCGAGATTCTCTCCGGCGACCGTGAACCGGCGGTGATCGCGGCGGCCCATGCGCTGGGTATCTCCGAATGGCGAGCCGGCGTGACCCCGGCCGACAAGATCGCGCGGATCGAGGTCTTGAAGCAGCGGTGCATGAAGGTCCTGATGGTCGGCGACGGCATGAACGATGCGCCGTCGCTGGCGGCAGCGCACGTCTCGATGTCGCCGATCTCGGCCGCGCATTTGAGCCAGGCGACCGCCGATCTCGTCTTCCTCGGCCGACCGCTGGCCCCAGTCGTCGCCGCCATCGACGCGTCGCGCAAGGCGTTGCACCTGATGCGGCAGAATCTCTGGCTTGCGATCGGCTACAATGTCCTCGCGGTGCCGGTCGCGATCAGCGGCGTCGTGACGCCCCTGATCGCGGCTGCCGCCATGAGCGGATCGTCGATTCTGGTGATGCTGAATTCGCTGCGTGCGCGCGGCGCCTCGCGGGAGATCGTGTGATGGAGATCCTCGTCATCCTGGTGCCGCTGGCGCTGATGCTCGGTCTCGCCGGTCTCGTCGCCTTCCTCTGGTCGCTCCGGAGCGGCCAGTACGACGATCTCGACGGCGCCGCATGGCGCGCCATCGCCGACGACGAGCCGCCGCAGGAGGTGCCGGTCAAGCGCTAGCGCTTCAAGGCGAGCGTCAGCAGGGCAGCCGCAGCAAGGGCAGCGCCGACACCCGCGACGCACGCCTGCCAGCCGAACCCGTCGAACAGCCGGCCGAGCACGGCCGTCCCGACCAGGCCGCCGCAGAAGTAGCAGGCAAGATAAGTCCCGCTGGCGATGCCGCGGCTGTCGGTCGCCGCCTGTCCTACGAATCCTGTCGCAGCCGCTTGCGCGAAGAAGGTGCCGACGCCAACCAGAACCATGCCGGTGACGACTTCGCCCAGATGCGGCGCCAGCAGCAGCGGCAGGCCCAGCCCGGCGACGGCCAGCGAACCCCAGATCGTCGGCCGCGCTCCCAGCCGCGTGGCCACCTTGCCGGCCAGCAAGGTCGTGACGACCGACGGCAGGAAGACGAAATAGACAAGGCCCAGGTCCATCATGCCGAGCGAGAGCGGCGGCTGGACCAGCACAAAATTCACGAAGGTGAAGGTGCCGATGAAGGCGAACAGGATGCAAAATCCGATGCCGAAGGCCGCGCGCAACTGCGGATTGCGCCAGTGCGCGATCGTGGCGGAGAGGGGAGATCCCGCAGGCATCATCGCGTGCATCGGCCGCACGCGCCCGATGGTGAAATAGACCAGCACTGCGCCGGCCAGATTGAGGGCTGCGAAGAAATAAAAATTCCAGGCGAGGCCCAAGCCGTCGGCGACCGCCGCCGAGATCAGCCGGCCGACCAGGTTGCTGGCGACATTGCCGGTGATGTAGGCGGCAAAGGCGCCGCCGGCATCCATCGTGCTGCATTGTTCGCCGAGATAGGCGAGGGTTAGCGCGAAGGCGGATGCCATACACAGGCCCTGCGCGATCCGCAAAGCGGTGAAAACCGCGAGATTTGGCGCGGTCGCCAGCAGGCTGGTGGGGACTGCCAGCAGCCCGAGGCTGAGCAGGATGCCGGTCCGCCGGTTGATGCGCGGGCTGAAGAAGCCGACGACGAGGCTGGCTATCGCCATGCCGAAGGTGCTGGCATTGACGGCAAAGCCCATCGCCGCCGGTGTGACGCCGTAATGGCGCGTCAACGAAGGCAGGATCGCCTGTGTCGCGAACAGGTCGACGACCGTGAGGAAGGCAGTGAGGCCGATCACGAGGGAGCGAAGCGCGAGACCTGGTGAATGCGTGTCCATCGTCATCGCGGTCGGTTTGATCGACGCGGAAAGATCGGTCATGGCAGGCCTCCCTTGTGATGAATGTGGCGCCCGCATGTGGGGCAGCATGGGGATCACGGGCGCCACATTCCGTCACGCGTGCGCTGGGGTCGCGCACCCGTTACATGTTGTGGTCGTGCGGGTCCTTGCGGACGTCGCCGACATAGAGAATGACCATTTCCTTGCCGAGGTTCTTCCACCAGTGCGAGGTGCCGGACACCTCGGGGCGGATGTCGCCGGCCTTGTGCACGATCGGATCAACGCAGTTGGAAGCGTGTTCGACGATCTCGCCTTGCTGCACGAAGATCAGGGCGGGGCGGTCGTCATGGCTGTGCCAGGGCACGATGCCGCCGGGCTCGATGGTCAGCTTGCGGAAGCGCAGCTCGCGGCCCTCGATGTGTGCCGGCTGCTTGCCGAGGTCGATTGCGCCGAGCGTGACGTCGGTGACGCCGACCGGCTTGTAGTCGACCATCTGCTGCGCGTTCGGCTTGATCTTGTCGGCCGGGCATTCACCGGCGGAGACCGGCTGCGCCGAGAGTGTCAATACGCCGAGGATGGCAAGGCCGGGCCAGACCGCGCGCAACAATGTGGGATGCCTGAACATCGGGATGTCTCCTGTGTTGGCCGCAACCGCAATGGTCGTCGGCTATGTCGGGACTTTCGTCGAGAGGGCGCTCGTTCTGAAATGCTCTTTCGCTCTCGCTGCGATAGACCGGCGCTATCGGGCCCGATACGCGCTCGCTATTGAACCGATTGGGGATCGGCATTTCCGCTTCCCGAGCGCTTGGCGTTCGATGGCGGGGCGCCCGATTGGCGGGCGTTCACGTCAATCCGGAGGAGCATCTCATGACGAAATTATCAAAGGCCTTGATTGCCACGGCTGCGTTCGCGGTCATCGCCACATCGGCCTTCTCGGAGGCCGCATGGGATTTCAAAGCCGGCATGGCCTACATGTATGGCGGACCCGGCAAGATGTCGGCGATGGCTATGGCCCCGGCGGAGAAGAACCACGAGGCCATGATGAAGAGCGCCAAGAAGGTCCCCGACAACACCGTCTTCTTCATGAACAACGGATCGCTGTATTCCACCTCGGGGCGGCTGGATCCTACCGGCAATTTCTACGTCAACTGATCGCGCGCGCATGACGGCCGCCTCTTGCGGGCGGCCGGATCGGGCACCTAATATTCGTCCCCTGAACGCTGGAGCGCAAGATGACCTCTCTCTCGCCGGCCGATGCCGAGCTGCTCAAACTCGCCTTCCAGCGCTGCCGTGACATGGATGGCACGCTGAACGAGCAACTCCGCGCCTATGCCGACGCCAGCCGCGACGTGTTCCCGGCCTATGGCGAGGCAGTCGATCGTCTGGTGACCAGATTGAATGGAGGCGGCGGCGGCGAGACCGCGCCGCGTCCGGGCGACGCAATGCCGTCGTTCATGTTGCCTGACGAGAGCGGGCGTCTCGTCGCGCTGTCCTCACTGCTCGAGAGCGGCCCAGTCGCCGTGATGTTTTTCCGCGGCCATTGGTGCCCCTATTGCCGGCTCAATGTCCGCGCGGTGGTCCAGGCGCTTGATAGCATCGAGTCCATGGGTGCGCGGATTGTCGCGATCATGCCGGAGACGCAGGAATACACCCAGCAGCTCAAGGCGGAAGCTGGCGCCCCATTTCCGATCCTGACCGACCTCGACAACGGCTATGCGTTGTCGCTCAATCTCGCGATCTGGCTCGGTGGCGAGATCCAGCACCTGTTGTCCTATCAGGACATGGCGAGGTTCCACGGCAATGATGGCTGGATGCTGCCGATCCCGGCCGTGTTTGTCGTTGGTCGCGACGGTCTCGTGAAAGCCCGCTTCGTCGATCCGGATTTCCGCAAGCGCATGGAGATCGATGATCTGCTTGAAGCGTTGGAAGGCGCGAGCAGGGAGGCCTAAAAGAGTGAGGAGCGAGCGTGGCTGCTACCCCGCAATCTCCCGCCAATCCGCACCGCGCAACATGCGCATAACGGCATTGGCCACCGCCGTGCGCTGCCGGCCGGCCACCCCGTAGAGGCTGACGGTGCGACGGGCGTCCAGCCCGGCGACCGCAGCGCGCGTCAGCGTCTCCGGAACGGGCGAGGTGTGCGGCAGCATGGCGACGCCGATGTCGGCCTCGACCAGCTCGATCAAATCGCGCTCGTTCGAGATTTCGTGACCCTGCTCGACCGCGATGCCGTGCTCGCGCAGGCTCGCCGAGATACGGGCGGAATGCTCGCAAAATGTCCGGCTCAGCAGCTGCTCCGCGCGCAGATCGTCCGGTGCGATGCTGCTGCGGCCGGCCAGGCGGTGCCCGTCGCTCACCACGAGCTCGAAGCTCTCGGTGAATAGCGGCCAGACATCGAGCCGCTCCCAGGCCTCGTCGATGTCCGCGGCAATCCCGAGCTCGGCCTCGCCCTTCTTCAGGAACTCGGCCACTTCACGACTCGAGCCGCGCAGGAAGCGGAATTCGAGCCGGTTGAACTGCCGCTTGATCTGGTTGAGATGCGGAATGAGGAGCGACAGGTCGATCGAATGCGTCAGCGCGACGCGGAGCGCGCCGATCTCGCCGCTCCGGAACGAGGAGGCCAGCGATCGGGCGCCGGTGGCCGCTTCGAAACACTGCTTCAGCAGAGGATGCATGCGCTGTCCGAGCTCGGTCAATTGCGCTGCGGGCCGTTCGCGGCGAAACAGATCGCCGCCGAGCTCGGCCTCGAGCTGCTTGATCGCGCGTGTCAGCGAAGGCTGCGTCACGTTGCAGTCCTCAGCGGCGCGCGTGAAGTTCAAGAGCTGCGCCACCGCGAGGAAATAGCGGACCTGGTGCATTTCCATGGATCGGCTCTCCAGCAAGACCTGGCGGAAGCTAGCCGATCGGGGCGGAGAATGACATCCCGGCCGCAATAGCGCACGGGCATGGTTTCGGAAGCCAACGGGCATTTCCGTCAAACCAGGCGATCCCTCAGAGTCGGCTCAACATCAGTCATCGTGTCGGAGCATTTTGCCAATGAATATGTCCGTGAAGCCGCAGACGTCCGCCGCCCGGGCGCTCGCGGGCAAGGTTGCCCTCGTCACGGGCTCAACCAGTGGCATCGGCCTCGGTATCGCGCGGGCACTTGCCGCGGCCGGCGCCGACATCGTGCTGAACGGCCTTGGTGTGGCGGCCGAGCTCGACCGGACGCGCGAGCAGATCGCGGCGGAGTTCGGCGTCAAGGCAAGCTTTTCGCCGGCCGACATGACGAGGCCGAATTCGATCGCCGAGATGATCGCGGCTACGGTCGCGCAGGCCGGCCGGCTGGATATCCTGATCAACAATGCCGGCATCCAGCACGTCGCGCCGCTGGAGCAGTTTCCGGTCGAGAAATGGGACCCGATCCTCGCGATCAATCTGTCGTCGGCCTTCCACACCACGCGGCTCGCGCTGCCCGCAATGCGACAGAACGGGTTCGGCCGGATCATCAACATCGCCTCCGCGCATGGTCTCGTCGGCTCGCCGTTCAAGGCGGCCTACGTCGCGGCCAAGCACGGCATCATCGGGCTCACCAAGGTGACCGCGCTGGAGACCGCAGAAGAGGGCATTACCTGCAACGCGATCTGTCCCGGCTATGTCTATACGCCGCTGGTCGAGGCGCAGATCGATGGACAGGCCAAGGCGCACGGGATCTCGCGCGACCAGGTGATCCGCGACGTGCTGCTGGCGCAACAGCCCAACAAGCGCTTTGCTACGGTCGAGGAGCTCGGCGCGCTCGCGGTATTCCTCTCGACTGACGCGGCGGCTTCGATCACCGGCGTCGCGCTGCCGGTCGACGGCGGCTGGACCGCGCATTAACATGAGCCGGCGTAACAAGTGGCGGCCGGCAGCGAATCTCGGAGCAGTGCAGGCTGATCAGGAGCGAACCATGAACGGCACGCAGAGTAACATCCAGCGCAAGGACCTGCCCGGGCAGGTCGTCCTCGTGCTTCAAGGCGGCGGTGCGTTAGGCTCCTACCAAGCGGGCGTCTATCAGGCGCTGCACGAGGCCGGTATCGAGCCGGACTGGATCATCGGCACCTCGATCGGTGCCATCAATGCCAGCCTCATTGCGGGTAATGCGCCGGAGCACCGGCTCGCGCAGTTGAGGGAGTTCTGGAAGCGGATGGAGCAGAAGCCGGTCTGGGACTGGCACACCTCATTGCCCGGCTTCAACGAGAAGCTTGCCTATTGGTCGGCCGTGACCCACGGCATTCCAGGGTTCTTCCGGCCCAATCCGCTGGCGCATGCCGGCGATTCCTATCCGCTCGGCGCCGATCACGCCGGATTCTATTCCACTGCGCCGCTGGAGGAGACGCTGCGCGAGCTGGTCGATTTCGATCTGGCCAATCGCTGCGCGCCGCGGCTGACGGTCGGTGCGGCGCATGTCGGCACCAGCCAGATGCGCTATTTCGACAGCCGCGACGGTGAGCTGACGGTGAAGCATGTCTTGGCTTCGGGCGCATTGCCGCCGGCATTCCCGGCGGTGCGGATCGATGGCGAACTCTATTGGGACGGAGGCATCCTCTCGAATACGCCGACGGAAGCGGTGTTCGACGACAATCCGCGCAAGAATTCGCTGATCTTCTCCGTGCATCTGTGGAATCCCGTCGGCGCCGAGCCGACCACGATGGCGGAGGTGCTGAACCGGCACAAGGATGTGATGTATTCGAGTCGGATCGCGAGCCAGATCGAACGCCAGCAGCAGGCCCATCGCCTGCGCCATGTCATCAACCAGCTTGCGGAACGCCTGCCTGAGAGCGAGCGCGGCGATGCCGCGGTGAGGGAGCTGATGAGCTACGGCTGTCCGACCCGTATGCATGTCGTGCGGCTGCTGGCGCCGCAACTAGATCGTGAGACCCACACCAAGGATATCGACTTCAGCCCGTCGGGGATCACGCGGCGCTGGCATGCCGGCTATGCCCACACGAGGTCGGTGCTCGCGCGAAAACCGTGGATCGGCGAATTCGATCCACTTGCCGGCGTGGTGCTGCACGAGCATATGGACGAGATGCCGATGGCGGCGGAGTAGAACCGCAAGAGATCGTCCGCCATCATCGAAATGCCACAGGCCTTGCGGATCGTCGCTCTTTGTCCGCAGCTGAAAGGGCATGCAAGTGGTGTCGGGAAGCGATCTGGAACTGGCGCTCGATCACGTCCGCGCGGATATGGCGGGACCGATTGCCGGCGTGTTCGGTCCTGACACGGTGACCTGGCGGATCGACCGGGAAGCCGTGATCTTTCTCGGTGCCGGTCGTGCGTTGTTGCTGCAGCTGGCGCATCCCTGGGTCGCCGCCGCCATCGCCGAGCATTCGACAACCTTGGCCGATCCGATCGGGCGATTTCACCGCACCTTCGACATCGTCTTTGCCATGGTGTTCGGCTCGCTTGACCGCGCGCTGTCATCATCGCGGCAACTGCACCGGCGCCACAGCATGATCGTCGGCGAGATGCCGGAGACCGTCGGTCCGTTCGCGGCAGGCTCGCGCTACTGTGCCAACGACATCCCGTCGCTGCGCTGGGTTCATGCCACGCTGGTCGAGACCGCGCTGATGGCGCATGATCTGGTTTTGCCACCGCTCTCGGCGGAGGATCGCGAACGCTACTGGACCGAGAGCCGTTTGTTCGGTGCTCTGTTCGGATTGACGGTGCACGATCTGCCGGCGGACTGGTCGGGCTTTGCGGCCTACACCGCGGCAATGACGCAGTCGGACACGCTGACCGTCAGCCCGGTCGCGCGCGAGATTGCGGGGCAGATCTTTGGCGGCGCCCGTCCGTGGTTGCGTCCGCCGCGCTGGTATCGCGCGCTCACGGCAAGCCTGCTGCCGGAACGCCTGCGTGTGGGATTCGGGTTCGATCTTGATGAGCGCGACACCAGATCCGCCGAGAAGGCGCTGCGATGGATACGGCGGGTCTATCCAAGATTGCCAGACCGACTGCGCTACGTCGGTCCCTACCAGGAAGCGCAAGCGCGGCTGCGCGGCGAGCCGCAGCCCGACTGGATGACGCGGTGCCTCAACCGTGCCTGGATCGGCCGCCCGCAGATGGATGTGCGCGGGAGGGGGTGAAGTCCTCCGCCGTTGCCACAAACCACCGTCATTGCGAGGAGCTCTTGCGACGAAGCAATCCAGGCTGCTGCCACGGAAACAGTCTAGATTGCTTCGCTACGCTCGCAATGACGAGGAAACGCAGGCCTCACACCGACGCCAGCTTCCGGTACAGCGCGTTGTAGCTGCCGGCCGGGATGCTCCAGGAGAACGAGCGTCCCATCGCACTGCGACGCATGGTGTCGAGCTGGTCTTGCGCCATGAAGGCGGAGAACGCACGGCGGACGCCGCCGAGGAAGGATTCGTGCGAGGGTTTTGAGAACAGGAAGCCGGTTTCGCCGTCCGTAATGGTCTCGGCGAGGCCGCCGGTCTGGTGGCCGATCGGCAGCGAGCCGAAGCGCTGGGCGTACATCTGGCTAAGCCCGCAGGGCTCGAAGCGTGACGGCATCAATGTGAAGTCGCTACCGGCGAAGATGCGGCGCGCCTGGGCCTCGTTGAAGCCGATCACGACCCCGATCGCGTCGGGGCGCCGGCGATGCGCGTCGATCAGCGCCTGCTCGAGCGCCGGCTCGCCGGAGCCGGTGACCACGATCTGCCCGCCGGCATCGACGATCTCATCGGCCGCCGCCAGCACGAGGTCGATGCCCTTCTGGTGCACCAGTCGGGCGACGATGCCGAACATCGGGCCGCGCGATACCGCAAGCCCGAACTGCTTGCGCACATAGTCTGCATTGGCCTTCTTGCCGACCCAGTCGCCGGCGCCGAATTGCTGGGCAAGCTGGGCGCAGGAACGCGGGTCCCAGCTTTCGTCGATGCCGTTGAGAATGCCGGTGAGCTCGGCCGCGTCGGAGCGGACTCGAAGCAGGCCTTCGAGACCGCAGCCGAATTCATCCGTGGTGATCTCCCGCGCGTAGGTGCCACTGACCGTGGTGAGATGCGATGCGTAGACCAGCCCGGCCTTGAGGAAGGAGAGCTGGTCGTAGAACTCGACGCCGTCGATGTGGAAGGAGCTCTCCGGTGCGCCGATCCGCCGCAGCGAGTCCTTCGGGAAGAGGCCCTGATAGGCGAGGTTGTGGATGGTCAGGATCGACGGCAGCTTGGAGCCGCGCCAGGTGAGGTAGGCCGGCACGAGCGAAGCCTGCCAGTCATTGGCATGGATCAGGTCTGCTGCCCAATCCTTGTCCAGCGTGCCCATCGCGAGCTCAGCGGCGGCCGAGGCAAAGCGCGCAAAACGGATGTCGTTGTCGGGCCAGTCGCGCCCGGACTCGTCGCCATAGGGGTTGCCGGGCCGGTCGTAGAGTTGCGAGCACAACAGCACATAGACCGGCAGGCCGTCCTTGGTCGCGGCTCGGCCGAGCGAGCAGGCCGGCATCTCCGCGAAAGGCGGACAGCGGCCAACGATCTGAATATGCGTGAGTTGTTCGATGATGTCGCGATAGCCGGGCAGCATGACCCGGATGTCGGCGAAAGGACGGAGGGCTCGGGGGAGTGCAGCGGAAACGGCTCCGAGTCCGCCGACGCGGACAAAGTCGTCCATCTCTGTCGTAACGAACAAGACCCTCAAGAACTGCTGCCCTCTGCCGGAGCCCGATTGCTGCTATGCAAGAACGGGTCCAGTTGCCCCGGAATTCCCAAAGCCGCCCGCCAGACGCGTCCGTTCGGTAAAGACTTTCCTACTCAGCCGCCGCCCTTTAGGGTCGGCGCACGAACAACAGAGAACTTCGACAAGTTCCTAACTGACCCGAGGACGCAAGCAGGCATGCAGCTATCAGATAAGCATGATGGGACGACGACAAAGGCCTTCGCCGGCCTCCGGGTCCTGGATTTTTCGACCACCATTGCCGGTCCCCATTGTGCGCGGATGCTCGCCGACATGGGCGCCGAGGTCATCAAGATCGAGACCGACGGCGGCGAGACGATGCGAACCCGGCCGCCGCTGCGCAAGGGCTGCAGCACCGTGTTCGGCCAGCTCAATGTCGGGAAGAAGAGCGTCGTGCTCGACCTCAAGTCCGAAGAGGGCAAGGAGGCGGTCCGCCGGCTGGCCGCGACGGCCGACATCCTGGTCGAGAACTTTCGCCCCGGCGTGATGCACCGGCTGCGGCTCGACTATGACAGAATGCGCGCCGTCAACCCGAAGCTGATCTACTGCTCGATCTCCGGCTACGGCCAGAGCGGCCCGTCGGCCGAGCTGCCGGCCTACGCGCCGGTGATCCATGCGGCATCCGGCTACGACATGGCGCATCTCGCCTACCAGCCCGGCCGCAGCCGCCCGGATTATTGCGGCATCTACCATGCCGACGTCGTCACCGGCACCTACGGGTTCGGCGCGATTGCGTCGGCGCTCTACCAGCGCACCCTGACTGGGCTCGGCCAGCACATCGACGTCTCCATGCTGGAATCGATGCTGACGCTGACATTGATCGAGTTGCAGAACTCGCAGTTCACCGTGAAGCCGCCGCCGCGCCCGATGTTCGGGCCGACCGAGACGGCGAGCGGTTATGTCATGATCACAGTTGCCAGCGAGAAGACGTTTCAGGGACTGATGGGCGTGATCGGCCGCCCCGAATGGATCCTCGATCCGCGCTTCTCCACCTACGCCGCGCGTCGCGACCATTGGGCCGACTTGATGGACGGTGTCGAGGCCTGGTCGCGGCAGCTCTCGACCGATGTCTGTCTTGTCGCGCTAGGTGCGGCCGGCGTGCCGGCCTCGGCCTACCGCACTGTGTCCGAAGCACTGGCCGATCCGCAGCTCGCGCATCGTCAGGCGCTCTCGTCCGTGGAGGACGAAGGCGGTTCGTTCCAGGTCCTCAATCTGCCGTTCCGGATGACCGGTGCCGACACGACACCGGGCAAGACGATGGCCGTGCTTGGCGAGCACACCGACCGGCTGCGCGCGGAGATCGGGCTCACCGACGGTGGACCAACTCCGTTAGCCAAAACAGCTGCGCAAACCTGACGGCAAGGTTGACGGACAGCTTCGTGCAGCGAGCAATGCGGCGTTGCGCGTGGCCGGCTTGCCATCATCCATCGGCCTCAACTAGACAGGTCCGAGTTTGTCTCGTCCTGCCGCCCATGCCATGGTGGCGACGACAAGAAAAGTATCCGGGAGGACGCCAATGAAAAGTTTCAAGGTCGCCGATTTCAAGGCGCCGCTGCAGGAGTTCGACGAGGCGACGCCGCAGCCGTCGGGCACGCAGGTGTTGATCAAGGTGAAGGCCGCCGGCGTCTGCCATAGCGACCTCCACATCTGGGAAGGCGGCTACGATCTCGGCCACGGTCGCAAGCCGCTGTCGCTGAAGGATCGCGGCATCAATTTGCCGCTGACCATGGGACACGAGACAGTCGGCGAGGTCCTCGCCTTCGGCCCGGACGTGAAGTCGTCGGATCAGGGCGACGTGAAGATCGGCGATGTCGGGCTGGTCTATCCCTGGATCGGTTGCGGCAAATGCGCGACCTGTCTAGCCGGCGACGAGAACATGTGCCTGACGCCGCGCTCGCTCGGCGTCTATTGCGACGGTGGTTATTCCGACCACATGCTGGTGCCGCATCCGCGCTATTTGCTCGATCTGAGAGGCCTCGATCCCGCGTCGGCCGCACCCTACGCCTGCTCGGGCGTCACGACCTACAGCGCGCTGAAGAAGCTCGAGCAGCACTTCGACACGCCGATCGTGATGTTCGGTGCCGGCGGACTTGGCCTGATGGCGCTGTCGCTGCTGAAGGCGATGGGCGGCAAGGGCGCCATCATGGTCGACATCGACGCGAAGAAACGCGAAGCCGCGGAGCAAGCCGGCGCGCTCGCGACCGTCGATCCCAAGGCGCCCGACGCGCTGGAGCAGCTTGCCAAGAAAGCCGGTGGCCCCATCCGCGCGGTGCTCGATCTGGTCGGCAACGCCGCCACCACGCAACTCGGCTTCGACTGCCTGACCAAGGGCGGCAAGCTCGTCATCGTCGGCCTATTCGGCGGCGGGGCGACCTGGGCGCTGCCGCTGATTCCGATCAAGGCGGTGACGATCCAAGGCAGCTATGTCGGCAATTTGCGCGAGACGCAGGAGCTGCTCGATCTCGTGCGAGCGAAGAACATAGCGCCGATCCCGGTGACGCGGCAGCCGCTCGCCAAGGCCAACGACGCGCTGGTGCAGTTGCAGCAGGGCGCGGTGGTCGGCCGCACGGTGCTGACGCCGTAACTTCCGCTCCATCCTCCGTCATTGCGAGGAGCGAAGCGACGAAGCAATCCAGAATGTCTCCGCAGATGCAGTTCTGGATTGCTTCGCTTCGCTCGCAATGACGACTTGGCTCGCTCTTTCCCGAGGCTTCCCCCATGTCCGCAAATAACGCCTTCCACATTGCCGTGCTCGCCGGTGACGGCATCGGTCCCGAAGTCATGGCGCCGGCCATCGAAGTCCTGCGCAAGATCGAGACGAAATCCGGCCTGAGCTTCCGCTTCACCGAGGCGCCGGCGGGCGCCAATCATTATCTCGCCACCGGCAAGTCGATGCCCGATACCACCATCAAGCTGTGCGAGGATGCGGACGCGATCCTGCTCGGCGCCTGCGGCCTGCCGTCGGTGCGCTATCCTGACAACACCGAGATCGCGCCGCAGATCGAGCTGCGCTTCATCTTCGATCTCTATGCCGGTGTACGCCCGGCGCGGCTCATTCCGGGCGTGCCGAGCCCGATCGTCGGCGCCGACCAGCGCGGCATCGATCTCGTCGTGATCAGGGAGTCCACCGAAGGCCTGTTCGCCTCGATGGGCAAGGGCGTCGTCACCCATGAGGAGGCGCGCGAGACCATGGTGATCACGCGCAAGACGTCCGAGCGCCTGTTCGAGTTCTCGTTTCGCCTCGCCGAGCGGCGCAAGGCGCGCGGCAAGCCCGGCGCGCTGGCCTGCGTCGACAAGGCGAACGTGTTCAAGGCCTTTGCGTTCTTCCGCGGCATCTTCGACGAGATCGCCAAGCGTCATCCGGAGGTGAAGACCGACCGGCTCTATGTCGATGCCTGCTCGGCGATGCTGGTGAAGCGTCCCTGGGATTTCGACGTGATGGTGATGGAGAACATGTTCGGAGACATCGTCTCCGACATCACCGCGAGCCTGATCGGCGGTCTCGGCATGGCGCCGTCAGCCGACATCGGCGACAAATATGCCGTGTTCCAGCCGTGCCACGGCACCGCGCCCGACATCATGAGGCAGGGCAAGGCCAATCCCACCGGGATGATCTTGTCGGCTGCAATGATGCTGGACTGGCTCGCCGACAAGCACGGTGTCGAGGGCGCGGCCGAGGCCGGCGAGCAAATCGAGCGCGCTGTGGACAAGGTCTACGCCGGCGGCCTCAAGCCGATGGAGTTCGGCGGCAGCAACGGCACCGCCGACATTACGAAGGCGGTGCTCGCGGCGCTGTAGTCAAGGAAGAGGGGCCTCGCGGCCCCTCGCAATTCACCAGCGACGCCAGTGGCGGTGGCCGCCCCAGCCCCACGGACGCGGACCGTAGAAGCGTCGCGGACCGCCGTAAAAGCCGTAGGCGCCATAATAGTTCGGACGCCAGAAGCAGCGACCCCACGGGTTACACACCCAGCGCACCTGATCGACGGTGGCTGCCGGGCCGCTCGCGATACGGTCGGCCTGCGGAATGCCGTTCGGCATCGCTGCGAGCGCCTGTCCCGATATGAGCGCTCCGCCGCCCAGGGCAGCCAGACCAACAACAGCTAATTTGAGTTTCATCGCAATCTCCCTCGTTTGATGGCGAGAGAACCTCCAGCAAATCAGCTGGTTGCTATGGTGTTGCAGGGGCGTGGGAATTTAATCTTCCTGAATGCATGTTCACGTTGGCTGCCGTCGTTGCTGCGCTTCGTGGCAATAACGGAATCACCGTCCCTGGAACTGCGGCTTGCGCTTCTCCATGAAGGCCTGACGGCCCTCGCGAAAGTCCGCGCTGTCCATGCAGGCCGTGCCGGCCGCCCTGATCGCGTCCATGTCGCGCCCGCTTTCGTCCTTCAGCACCTGAGCAATGGTGAGCTTGGCGGCCTTGATCGCGAGCGGCGCATTTTGCGAGATCGTCTCGGCGATGCCCATGGTCTCGCCCCAGAGCTGATCCTCCGGAACCACGCGCTCGACCAGCCCGATGCGCAGCGCTTCGGTGGAATCGATGCGCATGCCCGTGTACATCAGGAGCCGGGCCCAGGACGGTCCGACCAGCGACACCAGGTGCTTCAAGCCGTCGTAGCCATAGGCAATGCCGAGCTTCGCCGCGGGAATGCCGAACTGGCTGTCATGGGAGGCAATGCGGATGTCGGCAAGCATCGCCACCTGCATGCCGCCGCCAAGACAAAAGCCCTGAATGCAGGCAATGGTCGGCTTGGGATAATCGGCAAGCAGCGCGCGCTGGGCGGCGCTGCGCTTGCCATATTCCTCGGAAGCGGCGGCGTTATGGCGCGTCTTCTCGAACTGGCTGATGTCGGCGCCCGATACGAAGGCCTTGCCGCCGCCGCCGCGCAGGATCACGACGCGTACGGCAGCGTCGTCGCGCAAGGCTGTCAGCGCCTCGCCAAATCCCTCCCACATCTCCAGCGACATCGCGTTGCGCTTGTCGGGATTGTTGAAGGTGATCACGCCGACGCCACCGGCTGTGTGCTTGAGGATCTTGCCGTCGGCGTACGGAATTTCGGTCGTGCTGGACATATCGGACATCGCGCTCATTTTCGTTGGCGAGGCGCAATGTTCGGCCGGGGCGAGGCCAGGGTCAACCGCGGCAACGGACGTGGCTTTGCAGTCACCTGTGCCGCGATTGCATAGCGCCATCTATCTCGTCATGTGCGCGGTCAGCGGATGGCTGCCGGCGTTGCTGAAGAAGGCCGCCTCTTCGGCGGTCGCTTCCAGCAGCTGCTCGTCCTGGTGATAGACGTCGTTGCGGAACTGGACGGTCTGGTCCTTGGTCATCCACGCCGTGAGATAGATCCAGGCCACCGGGACTTTCTTCACCATGGCGACGTCGAGATGCTGGCCGCTGGCGATTTCCGCGTCGATCGCGGCGCGGCTCCATTTCGGCTGGTCCTTCAAGAGCCAGGCGGCGAGATCGCGCACATTGTCGACGCGCGAGCAGCCATGGGAATCGAAGCGGTAATCATCGCTGAACAGATTGCGCTGGTTGGTGTCGTGCATGTAGACCGAATAGGAATTCGGCATGTCGATCTTGACCGCGCCGAGCGCGTTGAACGTGCCGTTGTGCTGGCGCACGGTGAAGTTCGGCGTATGCGTGCCCGACCAGTCGACCGAATTCGGGTCGATCGGATTGTCGTGGGCGTCGAGCACTTCCATGTGCATGCGCGACAGATAGGTGGGATCCTTGCGCATATGCGCGGAGATCTCGGTCTTGGCGATCGAGGAGGGCACCGTCCAGGTCGGATTGAGGACGACGCTGCTGATCTGGGCCGTCAGCGTCGGCGAGGGCTTTTCGGTCTTGCCGACGATCACGCGATAACGCCTTACCACCACGTCGTTCTCGACCGCTTCGGCGAAGGCGGCGGAGATGTTGACGACGACATAGCGCTGGCCGAAGCCGAAATTCATGTTCTCGAGCCGCTGCAGCGAAGCCTCCAGCTGCCGGATGCGCTTCTGCACCGGCACGTTCATCGCCGCAATCGTGCGCGGCGTCATCGTTCCGGTCGGCGCGAGGCCGTGGCGGGCCTGGAAGCGTTTCACGGCGTCGGCGAGATCCTGGTCGAAGGCGCCGCTCGCCTTGTCGGCGGCAAGATCGCCGGAGACGATCAGCCGCTTCCGCAGGATATCGTCGTTGGCGCCCTGGGCGCCGGGAGCGAATTTGGCGTCTGCCGGGATCGCCGGCCAGCCGCCGCGCACGGCAAGATCGGAATAGCTCAGCGCCGCATCCTTGATGCGCTGGGCGGAACCCTCGTCATAGGTCGGCTCGTGCGTCAGCGCGAGCGCCGCGGCCGAGCGGCTCTCTGCCGTCGAAGCGGACGCTGGCGCGGCAGTTTTCGGTGCGGCTGCGTGGGCCGGATTGGCGGTGGCCGGCACCGTGCCAGCCGCAGTCGCAGGCTTGGGCCCGGCCTTTCCAATCGTCTCGGTCTGAGCAAGCGCAGAGGCGCTCGCAAGCATGCCGACGGCAATGATCATCGCATGGCGTTTCGACATGTGTCCCATCTTCCCATGAGAGCGAGGCCCGGGTGGGCGCTCGCATCGGCAATTCCCCGGTTCGTCGTGCTGATTCGAGAAATCGGCGGGAGGCTAGCGCCTCCCGGTTGCGGCTCCCTTAAGCACGGCGCATCACGAGCCCGGCACGTCGGACGGCGGTCTCTGGATTGGGTCGCGACAGGGCAGGAATGGGTTCGCGAAAACCGCGGGCGACGGCGGGAAAAATAGTCAACAAAAAGGGGCGGTCATGCCGCCCCGAGAAGTCCGCGCAAGCGCGGGCCGGATATATCTCGTCCGGGTCTCGTTCAATCCAGCCGCGCCCCGTGACGCGGCGGATTGAACATCGGGCGGAAGGCGCGAACGCCGATCGGCTCAGGCTTCGTTCGCTGCGATCGATTCCATCAGCGAGACGAGCTGACGCTGCACCGTCTGGTCCTTGATCTTGCTGTAGGCGCGCAGCAGGCGGAGGCTGAAGGCCGAGTCCAGGAAGAGCAGGCTCTCGACTTCGCGCGCCTTGTTGTCGCCGTCATAGAAGAAGGTCACGGGCACATCGAGGGCGGTGGCGATCTGCTGAAGCCGGGCCGCGCCGACGCGATTGACGCCCTTCTCGTACTTCTGGACCTGCTGGAAACTGACGCCGAGCTTCTCGCCGAGCTCGGCCTGCGAGACCTTCATCTCGACGCGTCGCAGACGGATTCGCTTGCCCAGCTCAATGTCGGGCTTGCCGGCACTGCGCTGCTTCATTCTCTTCGCCGCTGTCTTCATCTTTTTTCTCATCGGTCTTCGGTTGAAAACCCCCCGAAGAGCTGGGTCAGGGGTTCGCCCATATACTCGTCCTTGAATTCATGCGGGTGCACGAACTCTTCCTTAAACCACGGGAAACGCGCCGGATTGAAGGCTTCGATCAGCCAGTCAATCATGTGCCGTACGCGCGGAATCCGGCCGCTACCAGGATGGTAGGACAACCAGATATCCAGCGATCTGTTCAGCTCGACTTCCAGTGGAATCAACTTCCCGCCAAGCGCAACGGCGTAGCTCGGGAACACGCCGATTCCGGCGCCATTCGCGACCGCCCAGTAATTGGCGCTCGAGACGTTGGTCTTCATGACCAGAAGGTCACGCTCCGGAACGCCGGGGAAGAAGCTCTCGAAAGTTTGCTTGGCATCGAGCTGGTCGGCGAACTGCAGCACCAGGCGGTGCTTGATCAACTCCATCGCCGAACGCGGCGCGCCATGTTTCGAAATGTATTTCTCGGAGGCCCAGAACATCAGATGCATGCGGCCGAGCCGCACCAGCTTGACGTCGAGCGCCGCAGGCCGCGACAGGTGAATGGCGACGTCGGCCTCGTGGCGAGAGACGTCGGCCGAACGCATCGCGCAATGCAGGTCGACCAGGATCTTCGGATACGCCTGCTGGAATTCGACCAGTCGCGGGGCGAGCCAGAATGTGCCAAGTCCCTCGGTAATGGCGACGCGGACCTCGCCGGCCAGGGCGTTCGTCGTCGAATCGCTGGTGCGCAGCACGTCGAACGCGGCCGCCTCCATTTGCTCGACGGCGGAGACCACCAGCGCGCCTTCGTCGGTCAGGCGGGTGCCGTGGACGTCGCGGGTGAACAGAGTGGTGCCGGTCTGGCGTTCGAAATCATCGATCCGACGGCGGACGGCGTTGATCGACAGTGACAGGCGCTCAGCCGCCGAGCGGAAACTTCCGCATCGGACGACTTCCAGGAAAATGCGCGCCGCATCCCAGTCCGACAGGCCGCTGATGTTTGTCTTTGGGCGTTCCTCCAGAGGAACGCCCCTTTCCGCCAAGGAGTGCATACAAGTCCCTTCGGGTCGCTAAACTGGCAGAATCTGGCGCAAACCACAACCACGGCGGGTTGGGGAACGACGAGTTTTGAACGTCATCCTTACTACACCGCAGGTGGTATTCGGGTGCTGCCAGGGCGGGAACAAGGGCTGGGAATCGGGCAAACCATTCGCCCGTATGAGGGGTGTGGCGTGAGTTCCGTTGTGGGCCGTGACATGGCTGCGGGATCGTCGGCGCTGTCCGCAATGAACGTCCTTGCGCAAGAGCCGGTGCCGCCTTCCGCGATGGATCAATTGCAGCACGCCAGCCGTTTTAAGATCGAGCGATTTGCAACTGAGCGAGTCGACGCTGGCCGGCGCGAAGCAATACTCGTCGGAACCGCGGTTTCAAGGCAGCAACACACTGAAATCATATTCGGGGGCGCAGCGGCCTCGTGTTATCCTCGACGCTCCATGGGGGCCAAAGAGGTCGTCACAACCACGTCTCACAGGCCGAATTAGCGGGAAGAACGCCGGTGTCGCATTCAGACGAACAGTTGCAGTCGGTGCTGGAAACGCTCGAAGAGTGCCGCAGGGTGCTCAACGAGAGCAACAGCCGCGAGTCGGCCGAGCTGCTGTCCATTGTCATCCTGGACGTGCGGATGAAACTCAAAGGAATTGACAGTGCCGACCTCAAGGCACTGTGCGACGAAATGCTGCGGACCGCGACCAACGAACCGCAGCCCCCCTCCAAGCAGACGCAGGACCAGCCCCGGCGTCCGCTGCTCCGCGTGGTGAAGTAGCCGCGCCGCCAAGTCTCGCTTTTTGGCGAGATTTGTGCGTGTCCCGATGCCGCATCTGTGATCACAGACGGCATCGGGAGGAGCCCTGGTTTTGTGCGCCTCTGTTGCGCATTCGCTGGCATCGGCTACACCAGAGCCGGTTCGGCTCCGGGCCGCGCGCACCCCCCGCGCGCCGCGCCGGCGCCTGAGATGGCTTCGACTGCATCATGCAAAATGTTTCGATCCCGGCGGCGCTGATTGCCGGCCTCGTCAGCTTCCTCTCCCCTTGCGTCCTGCCGCTGGTCCCGCCCTACCTGATCTATCTGACGGGCGCGACGATCGAGCATGTCGAAAGCAACGAGCCCGCATCAGTCTCCAAACGCGCGATTATGATGTCGGCGCTCCTGTTCGTGCTCGGCTTCTCCACTGTGTTCGTGGCGCTCGGCGCCAGCGCCTCGCTGATCGGCGGGCTGATCCGCGCTTGGTCGGCCGAACTCTCGATCCTCGCCGGCATCGTCATCATCGTCATGGGCCTGCATTTCCTCGGCCTGACGCGCATCGGCCTCTTGATGCGCGAGGGACGATTGACCGCGCCCAAGCCCGTCGGCCTCTGGGGTGCTTATGTGATGGGGCTCGCCTTTGCCTTTGGCTGGACGCCCTGCATCGGCCCGATCCTCGCGGCGATCCTCTCGGTCGCGGCCGCCGAAGCGACAGTCACGAAGGGCGCCGGCCTGCTCGCGGTCTATTCGGCTGGCCTCGGCATTCCCTTCCTGATCGCCGCCCTGATGATCGAGCAGTTTTCCACCCTGTTCGCGCGCATGAAGGGCCATCTCGTCAATGTCGAGCGCGCCATGGGCGTCCTGATGGTGATCACCGGCGTCGGCTTCCTCACCGGCGCGGTGTCGAATGTGAGCATCTGGCTGCTTGAGACGTTCCCGGCGTTGCAGACGATCGGTTAGGCCTCCGCCGCAAAGCGCGCCAGCGCCTCGCGGTCGATCTCGATGCCGAGGCCCGGCCCCTCGGGCACCCGCACGACGCCCCTCGCATGCTCGATCGGCTCCTTCAAAACCGCCTGCCGGATCGGATGCTCGGTGCGGTCGAACTCGAGCATCGGTTCGAGCGGAGCCAGCGAGGTCGGCGTGTGCGACGGCAGCACGGCGAGGAGCTGAAGCGAGGCGGCGATCGCAATCCCGGTGCCCCAGACGTGCGGATTGTAGCGGATGCCGAACGCCTCGCTCATGTCGGCGATCTTCTTGCATTCGCTCAAGCCACCCGCCGCGCAGGTGTCGGGCTGGGCGATGTCGAGCGCATGCGAGACGAACAGCTCGCGGAAGCCGAAGCGCGTGAATTCGCACTCGCCGCCGGCGACCGGAATCGTGAGCGCGGATTTCACCGCGCGATAGCCCGCGATGTCCTCCGGCGGCACCGGCTCCTCGAACCATCCGATGTCATGGCGCTCGATCAGGCGGCCGAGCCGGATCGCCGCGACCGCGTCATAGGCGTGGTTCGCATCGACCATCAGCGCGACATCGGGGCCGATCGCCTCGCGCACCGCGCGGGTGACCGCGGCATCCTCCGCGATGCCGTAACCGACCTTCAGCTTCACGGCGCGGAATCCTTCGGCGGCATAACCCGCCGCTTCCTCCGCCAGATAGTTCAGCGGATCGCCTGACTTGCGCCGGTAGAGACCGGTCGCATAGGCCGCAACCTGCTTGCGCGCGCCGCCGCCGAGAAGCTGATGCACGGGTACGCCGAAATGCTTGCCCTTGATGTCCCATAGCGCGATGTCGATGCCGCTCATCCCCTGGATCACGACGCCCTTCTGGCCGTGATCCCGCAGGCGCGCATAGACCATCTGCCACAGCACGTCGGTGCGCAACGGATCCTCGCCGATCAGCCACGGAGCGATACTCTGCACCACCGCCGCCGTGATGCGCGCCGGGCCGTAGCATTCACCCCATCCGACAAGACCATTGTCGGTCTCGATCTCGACCAGCATTGCGGTGCGCGTATCGTACCAGGCGCGCGAATAGGCAAAGGGCTGCGACAGCTTTGCTTCGAGAATGTGCGTGCGAACCCTAGTGATCTTCATTGCCGGCCTCCGTTCATCGCGCCTCGTCCAGCGCGCAAATCACCGTGCAGATCACGCCCCGGGGCAGGAAGTCGACGGTGGCCTCGCCGCCGAGCTGGTCGCGCGCACTGCGCTCGATCAGGCGCGAGCCGAAGCCGCGCTGCACCGGCGCCGTCACCGGCGGTCCGCCGCTCTCGGTCCAGATCAGGCGCAGCCGCGGCTTCGGCGCCTCGGCAAGGACCTCCCACTCCAGCGCCACCCGTCCGGTCTCGTTGGACAGCGCGCCGTACTTTGCGGCGTTGGTGGCGATCTCGTGCACGATCATCGACAGCACCACGGCGAGCCGCGGCGACAGCGGCACCGCGGGTCCGGCCATGCGGATGCGCTCCGGATTATTCAGCAGGAACGGCTGGAGCGCGCGGGTGATCACGTCCCGCAGCTCGGAGCCCGCCCATTTCTCCTGGCTCAGCAAATTATGCGCCTCGGCCAGCGCGCCGAGCCGGCCCTCGAATTTTGCCCGCTCGTCCCGGCTGGCGCTGCGGAAGGTCTGCACCGCGATCGCCTGCATCAACGCGAGCGTGTTCTTGACGCGATGGTTAAGCTCGTCGATCAGGAGATCGTGCAGCATCTCGCCGCGCGCGATCGTGGTTGCCATCCTGACCGCGAAGGTCAGGCCGGTCAGCAGCAGGATGCCGCCGATAAAACTGGTGATCGCGATGTTGCGCCAGAGCGGAGCGATCAGCGAGCTCTCGGCGACGCCGGCCACGATGGTCCAGCCGGTCAGCCGTGACCTCGTATAGACGGTGGACAACGCAACACCGTCGAGCGAAACCGTCGAGAGTGCGGCTTCCGGCGTGCGCAACATACTTTCGTACAGCGTGCCGGTAGCCCGCTTGCCGAAGATCTCCGTAGGGTTCGGCGTGCGCGCGAACACGATGGCCTTGGTGTCGAGCAGGGAGACAGTCCAATCCCGGTCGGGCCGTTGCTTTTCGACCAGGTCCTGAAAGATGCTGACCGGCGGGCTGAAGCAGAGGTCGTAGATCACTTCGCCGTCGCGGAGCACCGGAACCTCGACCGTAAGCACCTGCCGGCCGTTGATCGCGCCGGTGAACAGGTCGGAATATTGCGGCGATCTGGTCGCAAACACCTTTTCGATGATCTCCAGGTGGCCGCGTGACAGCAGGCTTGCGGTGTCCTCCGTCGCCGAGGAGAACAGCAGTCGGCCCTTGCGATCAGAGATCAGCACCAGACCGCCTTTGCCATACTGATCGACGAAGCCGAGGGCGATGCGGCGAAAATTCTGGAAGTCGTCGTCGCGCAGCGAATTCGTCAGCGCAAGCACTTGCAGGCCGCCGGTCATCCGCTGCACCTCGGAGTCCAGCACGAGGCGCATGCTGCGCACGTTCTCCAGCACGCGGCGGGTCGCGTCGTTGCGGTCCTGCTTGTAATTGTAGACGGCAATACCGACCGCGAAGACGATCAGCGGCAACATCGTTCCCGTGACCAGAAGAGCGAGCCGGACCGGCAAATTGAGCTTTGACAAACGCAGGCGTCCCGGTTCCAGCGCAAGGGAGCGCCGGATTTATGATTTTGGGAGACCATAGGGGCGGGATTTGCGGCGCGCCATAATTTTCCCGTCCGGACGAGCCGCCCAGGGACAAGATTTTTGCAGCGCAGTCCGCGGCAGCGCCTCAGCTCATGCTGATTGCGGTCAGCAGCAGGCACATGGCGTAGACGGCAGCCAGGCTGAGCCCGGCGATCCGGGCCTCTCGATACGATTTCATAACGTCAACTCCCAGAGAGGGAGGCCGCATTCGAGGCGGCCCCCCTTACACCTGGATCAATCAATTTCCTGAACAACCGTGCGCGAGCCGGGATCGACGAGCATCACGCGATCGCCGGAGTAGACGTAGCGATACTTGGTCAGCGACGGACCCCAGTCTGCGGGAACGGCCTCGAGCTCGACATCGCTCGGCACGGCCGCGCCGACAACGATCTTTTCCTTCGTCGTCACCGGGCGAATGCGGTGCTCAGTGACGTAGGATTTGATCTTGGTTCGGTATTGCGGCTCGATCTGAACCGCCGCCGCGTGGCCCGTCCCGGTCGTCGTCACGACGGTCGATTGCGCGAAAGCGCCGGTCGACATCAGGACCGCCGCGGCGGAAAGCAGGAACAACTTCTTCATCTCGTTCTCCTCGTTTGAATATGCGCCGCAACAACCCCTCATCGCCGACAGCGTTCCCGGCTCAGGGAACCAATTGCCGCTTTTTCCCGTTTGTAGATGACCGGGCTGACCGGCTCGGGCTCTGGAGGAGGACGACAAATGAAGTTGAAGATCGTAACTGCAACACTGATGCTTGCCGCAATATCCCTGCCGGCGTTCGCGGCCGACGAGTTTTACGTCGTGCAGGACGTCAAGACCAAGAAGTGCACGATCGTCGACAAGAAGCCGACGGACACGTCTATGACCGTCGTCAGCCCCTCGGGCACGATCTACAAGTCGCGCACCGAAGCTGAAACCGGCATGAAGACCGTCAAGGTCTGCACGTCGAACTGAGGAGGATGACAAATGCCAGTTCTGATTCTCTGGGCCGTGCCGGCCGTGCTGGTGATCGGCGGCGGCATCTATCTGATTGGCCATTTGCATTAAAGCACCGTGGAGGCGAGCGGATCTGTGCGTGCAGCGCACAGGTCCGCAAGCCGTCTGCGACGAGAGGAAGAGGCCGTCCCCTCGGCCTGCCACGTATCGGCAGGAGCGCAAGTTGCAGTGCAGCAGTTCACGAAAGGGGTGGCCCTGCGACGAAGAGGACCTCCCGCGCGCGCGAAATGACTTTCGTCCCGCCGACGTTTTCCATACGCTTCCCTCTCGCAAGCCGCATACCGGCTGCGCTCACGGCCCGGCGACAGGGCCGGAGCATCAAAAGGGAGGGGAGACGATGAAGCGAAGATCATTTCTCGCTGGGCTCGGCGCGACCACTGCGGCGGCTGCGATTGGCATGCCGTCGATCATCCGGGCGCAGTCGCCGATCACGCTGAACGGCGCGGTCCAGTTCAACGACGACCACGCCTTCAACCGGGCCCTGCTCCGGTTCGAAGAGCTGGTGAAGAAGTACTACGGCAAGCCCGTCAACTTCACGCTGCACAGGAATTCCTCGCTCGGCCTCGAAAAGCAGTATTTCGAGTACATGTCGCAGGGCAAAGCCGTCGATTACGGCATCGTCTCGCCGGCTCACATGTCGACCTTCGCCAAGGCGGCCCCGTTCATCGACGCGCCCTTCGTGTTCAAGGGCATCGAGCACATGAACAAGGTCGTCGAAGCCAATATCCTGGCGCCGATCGCCGACGAAGTCGCGGCCAAGGCCGAGGTCGTTCTGATCGGCTATTCCGGCGGTGGCATCCGCAACATTTTCGCCAACAAGCCGCTCAAGACTCTCGCCGACCTCAAGAGCCTCAAGGTGCGCGTACAGGGCGCGCCGATCTGGTCGAAGACCTTTGCGGCCGTGGGCATGAGCCCGACGGTGATCGCCTATAACGAAATCTACAACGCGATCCAGAACGGCGTGATATCGGCCGGCGAGAACGAGGCGGCCGGCGTCGAGGCGATGAAGTTCTACGAAGTGGCCCCGCATCTCAACCTGACCCAGCACGCCGTGTCGATCCGGCCGATCTGCTTCTCCGTGAAGACGTTGAAGACCCTGCCGAAGGAGTTGCAGGACGCGATCATGAAGGCGGGCAAGGAGGCCGGCGACTATGGCCGACAACTGGAGTCGAGCGAGGAGGTCGTCAAGCTCGACACGCTGGAAAAGGCCGGCAAGCTCAAGCGTGTTCCCTTCGAGGAGCGGGACGCCATGAAGAAGCTCGCCGACCCCGTGATGGCCACCTACGCCAAGGAAATCGGCGCGGAAGGCATTTTCGAGAAGATCAACGTCGTCTGAGAACTGTCGCCGCCCACGCGACAGGACGTCGGGGCAAGCCGGACGGCTTGCCCCATTGCGTGATTGTGATCCCCCGGAGTCGTAATGACCGAAATATCGATGCCACCGAACCCGTCGCTATGGCGCCGAGCAACGGCGGCCTATGCAAAACTGCTGGAAATCCTGCTCGCCGCCTCTGTCGGCCTTCTGGTCATTCCCGTCACGTTGCAGATCATCTCGCGCTACACGCCCTTGATTCCGTCCTACATCTGGACCGAGGAAATGGCACGGTTCATGTTCATCTGGACGATCATGATCGGTGCCATGGTCGGCATCAGAGAGTCGCAGCATTTTGAAGTCGACGTCTGGCCTGACCTGTCACGCCGAAGCGAAGCCCTGGTGCGGATCCTCGCGCGGCTCGGCGTGCTGGCGTTGGCGGTGGTGTTCGTATTCGCCGGCATCGAGTTCACCCGCTTTGCCTGGAACAGAACTTCGGAACTGGCCGATCTGCCGCTTTGGCTGATCCACGTCGCCTGGCCGGTTGCCGGCGTGACCTGGATCGTGTTCGCCGGTGAACAGATTGTCGACGAGATGCGGATTCTGGTTGGGGCAGATCAATGAGCGGCAATGTTCTTTCTGCCGGACAGGCCGCGATGGTCCTGTTCGGGACTTTCGTTGGCCTGCTCATCATACGCGTGCCGGTCGCCTTCGCGCTTGGCCTTGCCTGCGTGCCGATCCTGCTGATCGAGCCGCATCTGTCGCTGATGACGCTCGCGCAGGAAACCTTCAACGCCTACAATTCGTTCATCCTGCTGGCGGTGCCGTTCTTCCTGCTCACCGCCAATTTGATGAGCATCGGCGGCATCACCGACCGGCTGGTGGCGCTGTCGCGCTCGATGGTCGGGCACTGGCCAGGGTCGCTGGCGCAGATCAACGTCGTGCTGTCGGTGTTCTTTGCCGGCATCTCCGGCTCCTCCACCGCGGACGCGGCGAGCCAGTCCAAGATCTTCATCGATGCCCAGACCAAGGAGGGCTACGACCTCTCGTTCTCCATCGCGATCACCGCGGTCTCGGCCGTGCTCGCGGTCATCATCCCGCCCTCGATCCTGATGATCGTGTGGGGTGGACTGATCTCGACCTCGATCGCGGCGATGTATCTCGCGGGCATCGTGCCGGGATTGCTGATCGCCGGAGCGCAGATGGCGACAGTGCATATCTATGCCGTGCGACGAGGTTACCCGACCTATCCGAAGGACACCTGGAGGGAGATGTGCTGCGCCATCTGGCGCTCGATACCGGCGCTGCTGACGCCGTTCATCATCGTCGGCGGCATCCTGCTGGGGTGGTTCACCGCAACCGAGTCCGCCTGCGTCGCGGTGCTTTATTCCGTGGCGCTATCGACATTCTTTTACCGTGAAACCGGCGCGCGCGAACTCTACAAGGCTTTGCTCGACACCGGCCGTCTCGCGGGTGTCGCGCTGTTCTGCGTGGGCACCGCCAGCGCGTTCGGCTGGCTGCTGGCCTACTACAGGATCCCGCAGGAGCTGCTGGCCAACGTCTCGACCTGGGGCATGGGCGCGATCGGGGCCGGCTTCTTCATCGCGTTCTGCTTTCTGGTGGTGGGCTGCTTCCTCGACGCCATTCCGGCGATCATCATCGTCGGCACCGTTCTCGAACCGCTGGCGAAATCGGTGGACCTTCATCCGGTGCAGTTTGCGATCATCTCGATCGTATCGCTCGCCTTCGGATTGGTGACGCCGCCTTATGGCTTGTGCTTGATGATCGCCTGTTCGATCGCAGGGGTGCGGCTGCGCTATGCGCTGAAGGACACGGTGATCATGCTGATCCCCATGCTGCTCGTGCTGGCGGCGCTCATCATTTGGCCCAGCGTTTCCCTGTTCCTGCCGCGCCTGATCGTGCCGGAGATGCTGAAATGAGCGAAGCTTGATCCCGCGGCTCTGATGCCGCGGGATCGGTGCATTTTGCTCAGAGATTGCTCTCGGTGATCGCAGCGTAGACCATGCTGCGCAGCTCGCGCCGGAGCGGGTAGGCGCTGGATGGCAGCACCTGCGTCATGAAGATGGTGATCAGCTCCTCGGCCGGATCGATCCAGAACGACGTCGTGGCCGCGCCGCCCCAATTGTATTCACCGGGGCTGCCGGCGACCAGCGTCTCGGCCGGGCGCATCGTCACGGCGAAGCCGAGGCCGAAGCCGATGCCGTTGTAGGCGGCTTCCGCAAACAGCGAGCGCGACACTTCCGGCAGGAAACGCCCGCCTGGTATGTGGTTGGTCGTCATCAGCGCCAGCGTCTTCGGCCCGATCAGCCTGACGCCGCCGAGCTCGCCGCCATTGAGCAGCGCACGGCAGAAGGTGAGATAGTCGGCCGTCGTCGAGCACAGCCCGCCGCCACCCGAGATCAAGGACGGCGGCGACAGGAACGAGCTCTTGGTTGGATCATCCTGCAGGGTCAGGCCCTCGCGGCGCTGGCCGGCATGGAAGGTCATGCCGCCACCCGGGTCGGCCGAGTAACAGGCAGCGAACCGGTGGGCCTTGGAAGCCGGCACGTGGAAATCAGTGTCGGTCATGCCGAGTGGATCGAGAATGCGTTGTTTCAGGAACTGCTCGAAGGGAATCCCGGAGATCTTGCCGACGAGGTAGCCGAGCACGTCGGTCGAGACCGAGTAATTCCAGGCCTCGCCCGGTGAGAACTCCAGCGGGATTTTTGCAAGGCTCTCGATCATGGTCTGGAGCGTGCCGGATTTCTCGACCTCGCCGATCTTTTCAGCGCGATAGGCGGCATCGACGTTCGAGCGCTGCTGGAAGCCGTAGGTGAGGCCGGAGGTGTGGCGCAGGAGGTCGACGATCAGCATCGGCCGCGACGGCGGACGGGTCAGGAAGGAAGGCGCGGTGCCGGCGACGAACACGCCGAGATCCTTCCATTCCGGAATGTACTTGGCGACCGGCTCATCGATCGCGACGAGGCCTTGCTCTACCAGCATCATGAAGGCGACGCTGGTGAGCGGCTTGGTCATGGAATAGACGCGGTAGATGGTGTCGTCCTTGACGGGCAGCTTGCGCTCGACGTCGGCAAAACCCTGCACCGTACTGTGGGCGATCTTGCCACGGCGATAGACCAGGAGATGCGTGCCCGGGAAGCGGCCGGCATCGATGTACCGGCTCTTCAGATGCGCATCGACACGGTCGAGCGCGGCCTTGGACATGCCCACGGATTCGGGCGAGGCGGGGGTGGGGGCGAGCATCAGTTCCTCCGAGCAGTTTTGTCCGGCGTTGATAGCCGAAAAGGCGGTCTCATTCCAAGCCGGTCGCGCTTAACGCCGGCCGGCTGTTTGGTGTAGGCTTCACTTTGGAACGCCTCCAAGCAGCCCAAAAAGATCCCCAACGGGCCAATGAGAAAACGCAGGCAAACGACCATGACCCAGTTCAACGAAACCGAACTCACCGGAGCCGTCGTCCGGAGCTTTGACCAGACGCCTGACCCGCGCGCGAAATTCCTGCTCCAGGAATTGGTGAAGTCGCTGCACGATTACGTGAGCAAGACCGGTCTCACCTTCGCGGAATGGGAATACGCCATCGATTTCCTGACCCGCACCGGTCAGAAATGCACGGACACCCGACAGGAATTCATCCTCCTGTCCGACGTGCTCGGCGTCTCCATGCTGGTCGACGCGGTCAACCATCGCGAGCGCGAGGGCGCCACCCAGACCACCGTGCTCGGGCCGTTCTATGTCGGCGAGCACAAGGTGACGGCGCACGGCACCGACATCTCTCCGAACAATCAAACCGGCGAACGGATGTTCGTGCAGAGCCGTGTCACCGATCTCAAGGGCAAGCCGCTCGCGAATGTCCCCGTCGACGTCTGGCACGCTGACGATGACGGCTTCTACGACTCGCAGAAGCCAAACTATGACGAGGTCGGCGCCTCGGCGCGGGCGCGCTTCATCACCGATAGCGATGGCCGCTTCTTCTTCCGCACCATCCTGCCGTGCAGCTATCCGATTCCGACCGACGGCCCGGTCGGCGAGATGATCGTGCAGACCAACCGCCACCCGATGCGCCCGGCGCATGTGCACTTCTTGGTCAATGCCAAGGGCTACGAGCCGCTGATCACCCACGTCTTCATGGACGGCGACAAATATCTGGATTCCGACGTGGTGTTCGGCGTGAAGGACGACCTCGTCGCCAAGGTCGAGCCGCGCAACGATGCGGCGATGCCCGACGGCACTAAGGCGAACGGGCAGTGGCACCTGATGAGCTACGAATTCCACCTCAAGCCGGGCGGCGGCATGGCGCCGAAACCGCTGGGGACGAAGGCGGAGGAGCACGCCTGACAGTCAGGCGCGAGCAGCGCGCGCCGCCCTCTCATCTCCCGATAAAGGCCGCCAGTTCGTCGGGCGTCCCCATCGGAAAGGCTTCTTTCATGAAGTCGAGGAAGGCGGAGACGCGCGCGCTCAACAGCCGGCGCGATGGATAGAGCGTCCACAACGCGATCTCTGGTCCGTCGATGTCGCCCCAATGCACCAGCGTGCCGGCAGCCAGGTCGTGACTGACCAGTGATACGGGAAGGCGTGCGGCGCCGACGCCCGCCCGGACCGCATCGCGGACCATGACGAGCGATGACAGGCGAAGGACCGGATCAATCGCGATGCGCGATTGTCCACTTGGCACCGTGACTTCCCAGCTGGTCAGCTGGTCGCCCGGTCCGCGCATGACAGCCGGCACAGCGATACCGTCCCGCGGTCGTTTCAGGTCCGGGCTCGCCACCACCACCAGCCGATCGCGCAGAAAGATTCGTCCGACAAGGCTGTCATCCGGATCGGGATTGACCCGAATGACGAGGTCATACCCTTCCTCCACCATGTCGACGGAGCGATCTTCCGTCGTGACCTCGAGACGGACCTCCGGGTATCTGAGCGCGAACCCGGCCGCGAGGTTTCCCATCGCAGTCTGCGAGAACAGCATAGGCGCGCTGATCCGCAAGCGCCCCCGCGGCCTGTCCCCACCCGACGCGATCGCTGTCGCCGTCTCGTCGAGCTCGGTGAGCAAGGCTCCCGTCCGCTCGTAAAGGGCGCGTCCTTCCTGCGTGAGTTTCAGGGTGCGCGCTCCGCGTTCGAACAGGCGCAGATCGAGCGCGGCTTCCAGCTCCGCGACCCGCCGGGACAGGGTGGCTTTCGGGCGGCCGGCGGCCCGTGCCGCCCGGCCGAACCCGCCGTGCCGGGCGACGAGATTGAAGTCGGCGAGTGCGAGCAGGTCCATTGTTCCACCAGTGAGACAGTCTGTTCAGATATAGCGGCTATCGGTTCTTTTGTGGATCACTAATTTCCCGAGTGTCTTCTGACCCAACCCGGAGTGATCCCCATGACCATCCTCGTTACCGGTGCAACCGGCACCATCGGCCGCCATGTCGTCGAACAGCTCGTCAAGCGCGGTGCCGATGTCCGTGCTCTCGCCCGCGAACCTGCCAAGGCAAACCTTCCGGCAGGCGTCACAGTCGTGCAGGGCGACCTGCTCGACGTCGACTCGATCCGTAGCGCATTCAAGGGCGTCTCGACCCTGTTCCTGCTCAACGCAGTGGTGCCGGATGAATTCACGCAGGCACTGATCGCGCTCAACGTGGCCCGCGAGGCGGGCGTCGAGCGGGTCGTCTACCTCTCGGTGATCCACAGCGATCGCTACGTGAACGTCCCGCACTTTGCCGGCAAGTTCGGCGTCGAGCGGATGATCGAGCAGATGGGCTTCAACGCTAGCATCCTGCGCCCGGCGTACTTCATGAACAACGACGTCACGATCAAGGACGTGGTGACCGGATACGGCATCTACCCGATGCCGATCGGGAGCAAGGGGCTCGCCATGATCGATGCACGCGACATCGGCGAGATCGCGGCCATCGAGCTGATCCGTCGTGAGCGCGCCGCAACCCCGCTTCCGCTCACGCGCATCAATCTCGTCGGTCCAGATGCGCTGACCGGCGCGAAAGCCGCCGCCGTCTGGTCGGAGGTGCTGGGCCGCACGATCGCCTATCCCGGTGACGATACCGCCGGCTTCGAGAAGAACCTCAGGCAGTTCATGCCGAGCTGGATGGCTTTCGACATGCGGTTGATGAGCGAGCGTTTCCTCACCGAGGGAATGGTCCCCGAGTCCGGCGACGTCGAGCGGTTGACCGCGCTGTTGGGCCGTCCGCTGCGCTCCTATCGCGACTTCGTCTCCGAGATCACGGCCACTGCCTGACGGCATGGGCACGTCCCCATCACGACAACAAGGACTCCTATCATGACCTCTTCAATCGCCACTGTTCCGGTGAATCCGGAAGGCGCAACGAAGATATTGGTGCTTGGAGCGACCGGTGCCACCGGTCGCCTGATCGTCAACCAGGCGGTGGCGCGAGGCTACGACGTCACCGTGCTGGTGCGGTCCGCCGACAAGGCAAGTGACATCAGAGGGGCGAAGCTCATCGTCGGAGATGCCCGCGATGAAGCAGCCCTGCGCGAAGCCCTCAAAGGCCGTGACGCCGTGGTCAGCGCGCTGGGTACACCGGTAAGCCCGTTCCGCGAGGTGACGCTTCTCTCGACCGCGACGCGCGCCCTCGTGAGCGCGATGAAGGCCGAGCAGGTCTCTCGGCTGGTTTGCATCACGGGGATGGGCGCCGGCGACAGTGCCGGGCACGGCGGCTTTATCGCCGACAATGTGATCTTTCCGCTTCTCCTGAAGAAGGTGTACGCCGACAAGAACCGACAGGAAGCGATCGTCAGCGATAGCGGGCTGGACTGGGTCCTGGTTCGCCCCTCGATCCTGAACAACAAGCCCGGCCGCGGCTCGGTCCGGGCCCTGACGGATCTTTCGGGCTTCCATGGCGGTAGCATCGCGCGCGAAGACGTTGCGAGATTCGTGCTCGATCAGGTGCGCGCCGATACCTGGCTGCATCGGTCTCCGCTGATCACGTGGTGATGCTTTGCGTGGCGACACCCCTGATCAGCGCGCGTGCAACATCGCAAGCAGGACCACGACGACGCAGGCGAGCGCCGCCGTGGTCAATTTCCAGAACATCAGAGGGCTGCGCTCCAAAAGCGGTGTGATCCGCGTGTCGAGATAGGCCGGATTGGGCGTGCGAAGCTCGAACACGAATTCGGACAGATCCTCGTGCCGCTTGTAGGGGTCCGGATGGAGCGCACGTCTGAGCGCGCCGTCGACCCAGGCAGGCACGTTGCTGTCGTCGTCGGCCGGGCGGTATTTGAGCCTCCGCACGTCCGCCTTGCGCCGGATCCTGGCGATTTGGGTGCCATAGGGAAGCTTTCCCGTCAGCATCTGGTAACAGATCACGGCGAGTGAAAACATATCGGAGCGCGGCGAGCCGCCCTGCCCAAGAAAATATTCCGGCGCCGTGTACTGGACCGTTCCCAGAATTTCGTCTGCCTCGTCCTGTGGCGCGGCCTCCGCGACGCCTGCCACCTTCACCGATCCGAAGTCGATGATCTTCGCGGTGCCGGTCTTGTCGATCAGGATGTTGTCGGGCCTGAGGTCCTGATGCAGCATTTCCATGCGGTGGAAGGCGCGCAATCCCGCGGCGATCTGCTCGACCAGTCCGCGGACGGTTTCGAGATCGGGGCATGGATTGTCCGTCATCCATTGCCGCAAGGTCTGACCTTCGACGAATTCAGTCGCGACGTAGAGGTAGCTGCGCCGTTTCGACTGCGACAACGGCTTCAGCACGTGCGGGCTATCGATCCGGCGCGCGATCCACTCCTCCATCAGGAAGCGCTTCAGGTATGCGGCATTGTCGCGCAGATCGATCGACGGGAGCTTCAGCGCGACCGGCTCCTCGGTCACCGCGTCGACGGCAAGGTAGATATGGCTGCGGCTGCTGGCGTGGATTTCGCGGACGATCCTGTAGCCGTCGAAGATCGCCCGCGGCTCTGGCAGCGGGGGAAGCGGCAGCTGGGAGGTCTGGTTGAAGATGCCGGCCGGCTCGCGCTGCGGCACCGCATCGATGCGGAGGATCTGGACCGTGATGTTGTCGTCACTGCCGCGCCGATAGGCTTCCTCGACGATCGCCTTCGCCGCCCCGTCGAGCTCGGCTGCATGCTCGCTGAGCGCACTGGTGATGAAACGCGCGTCGACGAATTCATAGGCGCCGTCGGTCGCCAGCAGGAAAGTGTCTCCAGTCTCGATCTCGAAACTCTGATAGTCGATCTCGAGCTGCGGATTGATGCCGAGCGCACGGCCGAGATAGGTCTGTTCCGAGGACACGATGATCCGGTGATCGTCGGTCAGCTGCTCGAGCGCCTTGCCCGCTACGCGGTAGACGCGACAGTCGCCGACGTGGAAGATGTGCGCGGTGGTCGCCTTGATGACCAAGGCGCTCAGCGTGCAGACATAACCCTTGTCGCGGTCATAGGCATATTGGCTCTTGCGCGTCTGCGCGTGGAGCCAGGAATTGGTCGCGTCCAGCACGCGGCGGGCGGAGGTCTTCACCGTCCAGGATTCCGACGTGCAGTAATAGTCCATCAGGAAGCTCTTGACCGCCGACTCGCTGGCGATCTGGCTCACCGTGCTGCTGGAGATGCCGTCGGCGAGGACGGCCGCAATACCCTTCAGGCTGAGCATCGGCTCGTCCGGAACGAGGACGCCGTGAAAATCCTGATTGATGAGCTTGCGACCCTTGTCGGAATGCTGGCCGACCGAGATCTGAAGTCCGCGGGTCATCGTCATCACCGGCAAAGGGGAGCCTCACCCTGATCGGGCGAGGCTCTCCTGTCGAGACGTATCAGGCCGCGACGCGGGGCGAGGTGGCCTTGCCGGCCTGGCGCTTCGGCTTGGTCATGACGTGCGTGGTGTAGAGGGTCATGCCGGTGAAGGCGAGGCCACCGACGAGGTTGCCGAGCACGGTCGGGATCTCGTTCCAGATCAGATAGTCCATGATCGAGAACTTCGCGTGCAGCATCAGGCCGGAGGGGAACAGGAACATGTTCACGACGGAATGCTCGAACACCATGTAGAAGAACACCAGGATCGGCATCCACATCGCGATGACCTTGCCGGGGACCGAGGTCGAGATCATGGCGCCGACCACGCCGGTCGAGACCATCCAGTTGCAGAGCATCCCGCGCAGGAACAGCGTCGCCATGCCGGCCGCGCCATGCGCGGCGTAGCCCAGCGTTCGGCCTTCGCCGATGTTACCGATGGCGGCGCCGACCTTGTCGGGATCCTGCGTGAAGCCGAAGGTCGTGACGAAGGCCATCATGAAGGCCACGGTGAAGGCGCCAGCGAAATTGCCGACGAAGACCAGGCCCCAGTTACGCAGCACGCCGCCGAAGGTGACGCCGGGGCGCTTGTCGATCAGGGCGAGCGGGGAGAGCACGAACACGCCGGTCAGGAGGTCGAAGCCCAGCAGATACAGCATGACGAAGCCGACCGGGAACAGCAGCGCGCCGACCAGCGGCTGCCCGGTGTTCACGTTGATCGTGACGGCGAACCATGCCGCGAGCGCCAGGATGGCGCCGGCCATGTAGGCCCGGATGATGGTATCCCGGGTGGACATGAAGACTTTGGACTCGCCCGCATCCACCATCTTGGTGACGAATTCCGAAGGCGCGAGATACGACATCGATGGTTCCTTTTGCTTCGTAAGAGAGATCGAGACGCCCTGAGTGCGCCGCTGAAAGTTATTGGCCGTGCGGGGTGTCTGCCGCGCGTGGGCCGGGGGAGGTTTGGAAGCCTTGGGATTGCGTCACGACGACCGAGTCGAGGAGGGCCGCGAAGCAGTTGTGCTCCCGGGATGCAGCCGCCAGCGCCTGCATCAATGCGGCAAAGCCGCAGTCTTCGTTGACGTAAATGGAGAAGCAAGTTGCGTGCCGTGTGCAAGACTCCTAAAAAGCAAGTAATATCAATCAGATAGATCTTGGACTGCATCGGCTTTTGCGCTTGATGCGGCCTTTTGCTTGAGCTGCTGCACAACTGTTGTGCGCCGCACAATTATTGGGCAAGCCGCAAATTTCGCGAGCGGAACGGCCCTGCGACAGACTGGCGCGCTGCCTGTAGCATATTGATCTTTCGAGATTTTCCGCGTTGTGACGCTTGGCACGAAGCTTGAATAGTTCCAGGCCGACGCCATTGAAGCCGTCCCGCGAGACTTCTCATCCGAATTGCCGACGCCACCAGACGGGGGTCTCCCCGTCGCGCGTTCGCATGCGCTGCTTCAGGCGTCGCCGGACGGACGGGCTGCTCGTGTGCACTGACGCAATCATTCTGCAACGACGCAAAGGACGATACCGCCTATGACCAAGCGCACCCGCCGGCCGTCGGACACTGGCCTCAGCCGCCGTCAATTGTTGAAGGCCGCCGGCTCGACCGCCGCCCTCCTGGCCGCTGTAAAACTGAATTTCCCCGCCGGCGCCTTCGCGCAGGACGCAGGCCCCGAGGTCAAGGGCGCCAAGCTCGGCTTCATCGCGCTGAGCGATGCCGGCCCCTTGTTCGTCGCCAAGGACAAGGGCCTGTTCGCCAAATACGGCATGCCGGACACCGACGTGCAGAAGCAGGCCTCTTGGGGCACCACGCGGGACAATCTCGTGCTCGGCTCAGAAGGCAACGGCATCGACGGGGCGCACATCCTGACCCCGATGCCGTACCTGATCTCGGCGGGCAAGGTGACGCAGAACAACCAGCCGACGCCGATGTACATCCTGGCGCGGCTCAATCTCGATAGCCAGTGCATCTCCGTCGCCAACGAATATGCCGACCTGAAGCTCGGCGTCGACGCCACGCCCTTCAAGGCGGCGCTCGAGAAGAAGAAGGCCTCGGGCAAGGCCGTGAAGGCCGCGATGACCTTCCCCGGCGGCACCCATGACCTCTGGATCCGCTACTGGCTTGCCGCCGGCGGCATCGATCCGGACAAGGACATCGAAACCATCGTGGTGCCGCCGGCGCAGATGGTGGCCAACATGAAGGTCGGCACGATGGACTGCTTCTGCGTCGGCGAGCCCTGGAACCTGCAGCTGATCCACCAGAACATCGGCTACACCGCGATCACGACCGGCGAGCTCTGGAACAAGCACCCGGAAAAATCCTTCGGCATGCGCGCCGCCTTCGTCGACAAATATCCGAAGGCCGCGAAGGCGCTGCTGATGGCGGTGATGGAAGCGCAGCAGTGGTCGGACAAGGCCGAGAACAAGGCCGAGCTCGCCGCCATCATGGGCAAGCGGCAGTGGATGAACTGCCCGGTCGAAGACGTGCTCGACCGCACCGCCGGCAAGTTCGACTACGGCCTTCCCGGCAAGGTGGTCGAGAATTCGCCGCACATCATGAAGTACTGGCGCGACTTCGCCTCTTATCCCTTCCAGAGCCACGACCTCTGGTTCCTCACCGAGGACATTCGCTGGGGCAAGTACGAGGCGAATTTCGACACCAAGGCGCTGATTGCCAAGGTCAACCGCGAAGATATGTGGCGCGACGCGGCCAAGACGCTCGGCATCGCAAGCGCGGAGATCCCGACCTCCACCTCGCGCGGCAAGGAGACCTTCTTCGACGGCAAGGTGTTCGATCCGGACAATCCGGCTGCCTATCTGAAGTCGCTCGCGATCAAGCGCGTCGAAGTCTGATGGAGCCAAGCGGCCGCCTCCGGGCGGCCGCATCGCCTTTTGCAGCCGGAGAGATATTGCGATGAACATGCCCGCCACGAAGATCGAGGTTGAGACCGCGAAGCCCGCGAGCGCTGCCGCGCCGGTCGTCGCGATGACACCGAAGCGGCCACCGCGTTCGGAGACTTACGCGCGGATGGCGCGGGAGACCGCCGTGCGCGTGATCCCGCCGCTGGTCGTGATCGCGCTCTTGCTTCTGGTGTGGGAGTTGGTCTGCCGCCGTGCCGGCTCGGCACTGCCGCCGCCGTCGAAGGTGTTCAAGGACACGAAGGAGCTGATCCTCGATCCGTTCTTCGATCATGGCGGCATCGACAAGGGGCTGTTCTGGCACCTGTCCGCCAGCCTCCAGCGCGTTGCCTTCGGCTATTCGCTCTCGGCGATTGCCGGCATCGCGCTCGGCGTGCTGGTCGGGCAGTCGGTCTGGGCGATGCGTGGGCTCGATCCGCTGTTCCAGGTCTTGCGCACGATTCCGCCGCTCGCCTGGCTGCCGCTGTCGCTCGCCGCGTTCCGCGACGGCCAGCCCTCGGCGATCTTCGTCATCTTCATCACCTCGATCTGGCCGATCATCATCAACACCGCGGTCGGCATCCGCAACATCCCGCAGGATTATCGCAACGTCGCCGCGGTGGTGCAGCTCAACCCGCTCGAATTCTTCGCCAAGATCATGATTCCGGCCGCCGCGCCCTACATCTTCACGGGGCTTCGCATCGGCATCGGTCTGTCCTGGCTCGCCATCGTAGCGGCCGAGATGCTGATCGGCGGCGTCGGCATCGGCTTCTTCATCTGGGACGCCTGGAATTCCTCGCATATCAGCGAGATCATCCTGGCACTGTTCTATGTCGGCATCATCGGCTTCGTGCTCGACCGCCTGATCGCGGGCGCCGGCAAAATCGTCACCCGCGGCACCGCGCTGAACTAAGGGACAAGCACATGACCGCTTATTTGAAGCTCGATCACATCGACAAGATTTTTACCCGCGGCGCAGCCTCCACGGAGGTGCTGAAGGATATCAATCTCACTATCGAGAAGGGCGAATACGTCTCGATCATCGGCCATTCCGGTTGCGGCAAGTCGACCCTGCTCAACATCATCGCAGGCCTGACCAACGCCACCACCGGCGGCGTGCTGCTCGAGAACCGCGAGGTGAACTCGCCGGGACCCGACCGTGCGGTGGTGTTCCAGAACCACAGCCTGTTGCCGTGGCTGACCGTGTATGAGAATGTCAGGCTCGGCGTCGACAAGGTCTTCGCCAAGACCAAGAAGCGCGCCGAACGCGACGCCTGGGTCATGCACAATCTCAACCTCGTGCAGATGGCTCATGCCAAGGACAAGCGTCCCTCGGAGATATCCGGCGGCATGAAGCAGCGCGTCGGCATTGCCCGCGCGCTTGCCATGGAGCCGAAAGTGTTGCTGCTCGACGAGCCTTTCGGCGCGCTCGACGCACTGACCCGCGCGCATTTGCAGGATTCGGTGATGGCGCTGCATCAGAAGCTCGGCAACACCATTTTGATGATCACCCACGACGTCGACGAGGCGGTGCTGCTGTCCGATCGCATCGTCATGATGACGAACGGGCCGAGCGCGCGCATCGGCGAGGTGCTGGAGGTGCCGCTGGCGCGCCCGCGCAAGCGGCTCGAGCTCGCGACCAACGCCACTTACCTGAAGTGCCGGCAGCGCGTGCTCGAATTCCTCTATGAGCGTCATCGTTTCGTCGAAGCCGCGTAAACGCGTCACCAACAGGTGCTCACGCAACGCCTATTTTTGAATCATCAAGCTCAATCCTTGTGCGCCGCACAGGGATTGAGCGAATCGCAAAATTTGCGTGCGAAATAGTCTTGCAAAAATTCGGAGCACTTCGAACAAGCTTCTGAATTTACTGCGTTTCCGGAATGCGCGCAGTTGGCACGGAAATTGAAGCACCAACTGCGACGCCAACGACGACGTCCCTCAACATCATCAATCAGCATCGTAACTCGCCACCGGGGTGAAGCCTCGGAGCGCGCCTCCGTGGCCGGAGGCAGAGCCTGCAACGACGCAGCGGTGAGCCTGGAAGGGATTTTGCAATGACCAAGAGTCCGACTGGTAATCAGACTTGGATCTCAGACTGGCGCCCCGAAGATGAGGCGTTCTGGAATGCGACTGGCAAGACTATCGCGCGCCGCAACCTGATCTGGTCGATCGTGGCCGAACATATCGGCTTCTCGGTCTGGCTGATCTGGAGCATCGTCACCACCAAGCTGCCGCAGGCGGGCTTCCACTACACCACCGACCAGCTGTTCCAGCTCGTCGCGGTGCCCGGGCTGATCGGCGCGTTGATGCGCTTTCCCTACACCTTCGCGGTGACGACCTTCGGCGGTCGCAACTGGACCATCTTCAGTGCGGCGATCCTGTTCATTCCGACGCTCTCGCTCGCCTATTTCGTCGGCCAGCCCGACACGCCATTCTGGCTGATGCTGCTGATTGCCTCGACCGCCGGTCTCGGCGGCGGCAATTTTGCCTCCAGCATGACCAACATCTCGTTCTTCTTCCCCGACCGGATGAAGGGGTGGGCGCTCGGACTGAATGCGGCCGGTGGCAATATCGGCGTCTCCAGCGTGCAGCTCCTGACCCCGATCCTGATGACGCTCGCCGTCGTCAACCTGTTCCAGGCATCGCCCGTCGACGGCGTCTTCCTTCAAAACGCCGGCCTGATGTGGGTGCTGCCGATCGCGATCGCGGTGTTCGGCGCAGTGTTCTTCATGAACAACCTGACCACAGCCAAGTCGTCGATCAAGAACCAACTCGCCGTGGTCAAGCGCAAGCACACCTGGATCATGGCGTATCTCTATATCGGCACGTTCGGCTCCTTCATCGGCTACTCGGCGGCATTTCCGCTGCTGATCAAGACCCAGTTCCCGCAAGTGACGATTGCGATCGCCTTTCTGGGACCGCTGGTCGGCTCGCTGTCGCGGCCGCTCGGCGGCTGGCTTGCCGACAGGATCGGCGGCTCGGTCATCACGTTCTGGAATTTCATCGTGATGGCAGGCGCCACGATCGGCGTGCTCTACTTCGTCGGACACAAGGATTTCATCGGCTTCCTGTCGATGTTCCTGGTCCTGTTCGTGACGACGGGCATCGGCAACGGTTCGACCTACCGCATGATCCCCTCGATCTTCCGCGAGCAGAATCTGTTCAGGGTGCGCGGCAAGGGCGATGCGGAGCGCGCGGTCGCCTTGAAGACGGCGAGCATCGAGAGCGGTGCTGCGGTTGGCTTCATCGGTGCGGTCGGCGCCGTCGGCGGCTATCTGATCCCGACCGGCTTCGGCAAGTCGATCGCGCTGACCGGCGGGCCGCAGCTCGCGCTCGCGATCTATCTCGGCTTCTACGCCTCCTGCCTCGCGCTGACCTGGTGGTTCTATCTGCGTCGCAGCCTGCAGGGTGAAGGCGCGTCAAGCCTCGCCGGAGCACGTGTCTAATACTTGGTACGAATCTCGCTTCTCCCCGTACGCGGGGAGAAGCATTGCCCGACAGTTTGACAATGAACCTGGTTCGCAATGGCGCGCACCAAGGCAAACCCAAAAGGCAGGAGAACATCATGACGCCAGAACAGATCACCCTCGTGCAACAGAGCTTTGCCAAGGTCGCGCCGATTTCCGCGCAAGCCGCGGTGCTGTTCTACGATCGCCTGTTCGAGGTCGCGCCGTCCGTGCGCGCGATGTTTCCCGAGGACATGACCGAGCAGCGCAAGAAGCTGATGGGCATGCTCGCTGCCGTCGTCGGCGGCCTGTCGAACCTGGACTCGATTCTTCCCGCGGCCTCGGCGCTTGCGAAGCGTCACGTCGGCTACGGCGCCAAGGCCGAGCACTACCCCGTGGTCGGCGCGACCTTGCTGTGGACGCTGGAGAAGGGCCTCGGCGAGGCCTGGACGCCCGAACTCGCTACCGCCTGGACCGACGCCTACGGCGTGTTGTCCGGCTACATGATGTCCGAGGCCTACGGCGCACAGTCGCAGGCCGCCGAATAGGAGACGCGTTGTGAGTGAACCGCTGGTCATCGTGGGTAACGGCATGGCGGCCGCGCGTCTGGTCGACGAGCTCGCCAAGACTTCGCTCGGCCGCTACGCGGTCGCCGTGATCGGCGAGGAGCCGCGGCTCGCTTACAACCGCGTTCTGCTCTCCTCCGTGCTGGCCGGCGAAACCGGCTCGCACGAGATCGAGCTTCGTCCCGCCGACTGGTGGCGCCATCGCGGCGTCACGGTGCGCTACGGCTATCGCGTTAGCGAGATCGACACCGGCCGACGCGAGCTCAAGATCGAAGGCGAAGAGAGCATGGAATATTCCAAGCTCGTGCTCGCCGTCGGCTCGACGCCGCTGCGGCTCAACGTGCCGGGCGCCGACCTTTCCGGCGTGCACACCTTCCGCGACACCCGCGATGTCGATCTGCTGCTGACGCTCGCTGCCGCAAGGAAGCGCGTCGTCGTGGTCGGCGGCGGTCTGCTCGGACTCGAAGCGGCTTACGGCCTCGCCAAGGCCGGAGCGCCCGTGACATTGCTGCATCTGATGGATCGGCTGATGGAGCGCCAGCTCGATGCGCCCGCTGCCGACCTGCTCAAGACGCTGGTCGAGCGCAAGGGCATTCGCATCCTGCTCAATGCATCCACAGCGCGCATCCACGGCGAGGGCCGTGTCGAAGCGGTCGAGCTTGCCGACGGCAGCCGCATCGAGGCCGATGCGGTGATCTTCGCCGCCGGCATCAGGCCCAACATTGCGCTGGCGAAGGACGCCGGCATCGCAGTCAACCGCGGCATCGTCGTCAACGACGAAATGCAGACGGCGTCACCCGATATCTACGCGCTCGGCGAGTGCGCCGAGCATCGCGGCACCTGCTACGGCCTCGTCGAGCCTGCTTACGAGCAGGCGCGGGTTCTGGCGCGGCATCTCTCTGGTCGTCCTGCGGCCTATGAGGGCAGCGTGGTCTCGACCAATCTGAAGGTGTCGGGCGTCAGCGTGTTCTCCGCCGGCGACTTCATGGGCGGGGAGGGTAGCGAGAGCCTCGTGCTGTCAGACCGCAGGCGCGGAACCTACAAGAAGCTCGTCATCGCCGAGGGCCGGCTTACCGGCGCCCTGCTGATCGGCGATACCGTCGATGCGCTCTGGTATCTCGAACTGATCCGCAACCGCGAAAAGGTGGCGGCGATCCGCGCCGACATGATGTTTGGCCGCGTGCTCGCGCGTCCCTCCAAAGCGGCTTGATAGAGGCGGCTTGATATGACGGTGATCGATCCCACGCTCCGCGCCACCAAGACGACCTGTCCGTATTGTGGCGTCGGCTGCGGCGTGCTGGCGACGCCGGACGGCAAGGGCGGCGCGGCGATCGCGGGCGATCCCGATCATCCTGCCAATTTCGGCCGGCTGTGCTCCAAGGGCTCGGCGCTCGGCGAGACGGTCGGGCTGGAAAGCCGGCTGCTCTATCCGATGATCCGCTGCAAGGGCGTGCTCGAACGCGTCGCCTGGAGCGATGCGCTCGATCACGTCGCCCATCGCATGCAGCACATCGTCGCGCGCGACGGCGCCGACGCGGTCGCATTCTATCTCTCGGGCCAACTGCTGACCGAGGACTATTACGTTGCCAACAAGCTGATGAAGGGCTTTGTCGGCACGGCCAACGTCGACACCAATTCGCGGCTGTGCATGTCGTCCTCGGTTGCCGGTCACCGCCGCGCCTTCGGCGCCGACACCGTGCCCGGCTGCTACGAGGATCTCGACCAGGCCGATCTGCTGGTGTTCGTCGGCTCGAATGCCGCCTGGTGCCACCCGGTCCTGTTCCAGCGTATGTTGAAGAACCGTGGGGAGCGCGGCGCGCGCATGATCGTGATCGATCCGCGCCGCACCGACACCGCGACCGACGTCGATCTGTTCCTGGGCCTCAAGCCCGGCACCGACACGGCACTGTTCTGCGGCCTGTTCGTTCACCTCGCCGACAATGGTGCACTGGATCAGGATTACATCGCGCAAAACACGTCGGGCTTTGACGACGCGCTGGCGCGCGCACGCAGCATCGCCGGCAGCGTCACCGCGACCGCACTGGCGACCGGCCTCTCCGAGCAGGACATTGCCACCTTCTTCAAGATGTTCCGTGACACGCCCCGCGTCGTCACGCTGTACTCGCAAGGCGTCAATCAGTCGGCGCAGGGCACCGACAAGGTCAACGCGATCCTGAACTGCCATCTTGCCACGGGGCGCATCGGCAAGCCGGGTGCCTCGCCGTTCTCGCTCACCGGCCAGCCCAACGCGATGGGCGGCCGCGAGGTCGGCGGCCTCGCCAACCAGCTCGCCGCACACATGAACTTCACGCCGCCGGACATCGACCGTGTCAGGCGGTTCTGGAAGGCGCCGCGCATCGCCACCCATGAAGGGTTGAAAGCGGTGCAGCTGTTCGAAGCCATCAACCGCGGCGAGGTCAAGGCCCTGTGGGTGATGGGCACCAACCCCGCAGTGTCGCTGCCCGACGCGGACTTCGTGCGCGAGGCGCTGAAGAAGCTCGAGCTGTTCGTGGTCTCCGAGAACGTGCTCTCCAACGACACGGTCGATGCCGGCCCGCACGTGCTGCTGCCCGCGCTCGCCTGGGGCGAGAAGTCGGGCACCGTGACCAATTCCGAGCGCCGCATCTCGCGCCAGCGTTCGTTCCTGCCGGCGCCCGGCGAGGCGCGGCCGGACTGGTGGATCCTGAGCGAAACCGCAAAACGCCTCGGCTTCGGCGACAGTTTCAGTTACAAATCCGCAGCCGACATCTTTCGCGAGCACGCCGCGCTCTCGGCGTTCGAGAACGATGGCAGCCGCGACTTCGATATCGGCGCGCTGACCTCGCTCTCCGACGAGGGCTTCGACGCCTTGAAGCCCGTGCAGTGGCCGGCGCGTGAAGGCGGGGCGCCCGGCGAGCGCTTCTTCGCGGCCGGCGGCTTCTTCACCAATGACGGCAAGGGCCGCTTCGTCGCGCCGGAAGTCCCGGCGCTGCGTGGCGAGACCGGGCCTTCGCGGCCGCTGCGGCTCAATACCGGGCGCATCCGCGACCAGTGGCATACCATGACGCGCACGGGCCTCAGCCAGCGGCTCGGCGCGCATCTGCCCGAGCCGTTCGTCGAGATTCATCCCGATGACGCCGGCAGATACAACATCGTCCATGACGGCTATGCCCGCATCACCACCGACTACGGCCAGTGCACCCTCAAGGTCGTCGTCAGCGACCGCCAGCAGCGCGGCACGCTGTTCGCGCCGATCCACTGGAGTGCGATGAACGCCTCGCACGGTCGCGTCGGGGCGTTGGTCGCACCGTTCACCGATCCGTTCTCGGGGCAGCCGGAGTCCAAGGCGACACCAGCCGCGATCGGGCCTTATGAATACGTCTTCCGGGGCTTTGCGTTGTCGCGCAAGCAGCTGGACCTGCCGCCAAACCTGATGTGGACCCGCGTCACTGTTGCCGGCGGCTTCGGCTATCTGTTCGCCGACAATGCGGACCTGTCGCGCTGGCCGGCCTGGCTCGGTGGCGTTGCCGGCGAGGACGTCGCCGACTATCGCGACTTCGGCGGCGGCGTTTATCGCGCGGCGTCGTTTGCCGGCGACCGCATCGAAACCTGCCTGTTCGTCGGCCCCGCGCATGATGCCGGCGATTGGGAGGTGGTGAAGAGCCTGTTCGTGGCCGACCACGTCACCGACGAGCAGCGGCGCATGCTGTTGTCCGGTAAGTCGAGCGAGGGCGCGGCTTCGACCGGTCCGGTCGTCTGCGCCTGCTTCGGCGTCGGCCGCGGCACCATCTGCGACACCATCGTCGCAGGCGCGCGCACGGCCGCCGAGATCGGCGTAAAGCTCAAGGCCGGCACCAATTGCGGCTCCTGCATTCCCGAGCTGAAGCGCCTGATTGCGACCACCGAAATTGCGCCGGCGAAGCAGACCAAGCGCGCAGGCGCGGCGGGGTAGAGGCGAATTTCTAGGTCGTCGCCGCATACTCCGCCGTCATCGCCCGGCTTGACCGGGCGATCCAGTACGCCGAGACGCCTGTGATCAAGCGGTAAGGCGACGGCGTACTGGATTCCCCGCTTTCGCGGGGAATGACAGCGGGCGGGGCGCTACGCCTCAGCCCAATCGACGCACGCCCCATTGTGCCCTATGGTGCCGCGCTCTCGCCCTCAACGCGCAAAACAACAATGATGTACCTGGAAACGGGTATCGGAGCAATTATGAACACGAAACCCTTCGGCAAAACCGGTGCCAGCGTCTCTGTCATCGGGCAGGGCACCTGGTATCTCGACCATGGCGATCGTAAGCGCGCGATCGCGGCGCTACAGCGCGGGCTCGATCTCGGCATGACCCACATCGACACCGCCGAGATGTATGGCGATGCCGAGCTCGTCATTGCGGACGCGATCGCGGGCCGCCGCGACGAGGTGTTCCTGGTGTCGAAGGTGCTGCCGAGCAACGCCTCCCGCCGCGGAACCATCACCGCCTGTGAGCGCTCGCTGAAGCGGCTGAAGACCGATCGGCTCGATTGCTATCTGCTGCATTGGCGCGGTTCGTATCCGCTGGAGGACACCGTGGCCGCATTCGAGGAGTTGGTGAAGGCCGGCAAGATCAAATCCTGGGGCGTTTCCAATTTCGACGCCGATGATCTCGACGAGATGCTCGAAGCCGCCGGCGAAGACCGCATCGCCTGCAATCAGGTGCTCTATCATCTCAAGGAACGCGCGATCGAGCACGCCGTGATCCCGTGGTGCGAACAGCATGGTGTCGCCGTGGTCGCCTATTCGCCGTTCGGCCACGACGATTTCCCTGCGAGCACCAGCAAAGCCGGCGCCGTGCTGGCGCGCATCGCTGAGGCGCGTCGCGCGACGCCGCGTCAGGTCGCGCTGAGCTTCCTCACCCGTGCGACTACGGTGTTCGCGATTCCGAAGGCGTCGTCCGCGGAACATGCCGGCGAAAACGCCGCGGCCGGCGATCTCGTGCTGACGAAAGACGAGATTGCGGCGCTCGATGCGGCGTTTCCGCGCGGTCCGAAGCCGCGCGGGCTGCCTATGCTGTAGTGCACAAACTCCTAATATTAATGGAGTCTTGACGCGCGCGGACGTGAGCGCATATCGGCATCCTGTTTTCGGAAGTTGTGAAAGCGGCGCAATTATCGTTTTTTACGATCATTCCCGATTCGCATTTTCTAGGTTCCAGCCGTGACCCCGCCGCCCGCCGCAGCCGCAAGGCTCGACAGTATTCCCATGCCTATACCGGAAAAGAAGCCGCAGGCGCGCCGCGCGCCCGCGCGCGTCGATCATCCCTTCAAGGGCATCGCGCTGGTGCTGCTGTCGACGATCTTTCTCGGTTGCTCCGATGTCACCGCGAAATATTTGTCGTCGAGCCTGCCGTCGATCGAGATCACCTGGATCCGCTTCGTGACGTTCGCGCTGATGTTCACGCCGGTGATGCTGCCGGGCTCGCCGCTGCATGCCATGCGCACCGAGCGCCTCGGCCTGCAGCTGATGCGCGGCGCGGCATTGCTCGGCTCTTCGCTGTTCTTCATCACCGGCCTGAGCTTCCTGCCGATCGCGGAAGCGTCCGCGACCGGCTTCGTCTCGCCGCTGTTCGTCACCGCGCTCTCGATCGTCTTCCTGAGCGAGAAGGTGGGCATGCGCCGCTGGATCGCCACCGCGATCGGCCTGACCGGCGTGCTGATCATCCTGCGCCCGGGCTCCAGCGCGTTTCACGCCGCCGCGTTCTTCCCGATCGTCTCGGCGTTCTGCTGGGCTGCGGCGCTGATCCTGACGCGCATGATGAGCGGGCGCGAAGCTGTCCTTACCACGATGGCCTATTCGGCGCTGACGGGCGTTGCGATCCTCTCTCTGATGGTCCCGTTCGTCTGGGTCACTCCGACCTGGACCGCGATCGGGCTCGGCATCGTGATCGGCGTCGCCTCCACCGTTGGCCAGTGGATCATCGTGCTGGCCTATCGCTACGGCGATGCCTCGGTGCTGGCGCCGTTCTCGTACACGCAGTTGCTGTGGGTGAGCATTCTGGGCTTCTTCCTGTTCGGCGAAGTGCCTGATGTCTGGACCGTCACCGGTGCAGCCTTCATCGTCGCCAGCGGGCTCTACATCGCCCATCGCGAGCGCATCCGTCGCGCCCAGCTCCTGATCATGGAAGAGCGTTCCCCGAACCCCTGACGCAAGTTCACGCGTCCGCTTCGTGCTATCAACGGCTCCAACAAGACGGGAGGAGCCGGATGCGCGCTGCGATTTTCAGGAACGGTGAGATTGTCGTCGACCGGATGGCCGAGCCAAAGCCGGGCCCCGGCCAGGTCCTGGTCAAGACGCTCGCCTGCGGCATCTGTGGCTCCGATCTGCACGCACGCCAGCACGCCCACCGCATGGTGGAGATGGCGCGAAAGACCGGGCGCAAGCCGATGGACCTCGCCCGCGACGTCGTGTTCGGCCATGAGTTCTGCTGCGAGATCGTCGACTTCGGCCCGGGGACTGTGCGCAAGCTCAAGCCGGGCACGCGCGTCTGCTCGCTGCCGGCCCTGGCGACGCCGCAGGGCATTGAAGGCATCGGCTATTCCAACGACAATATTGGCGGCTACGCCGAGGCGATGCTGCTGAGCGAAGCGCTGCTGCTCGAGGTGCCCAACGGTCTCGCGCCGGAGCATGCCGCGCTCACCGAGCCGCTCGCGGTCGGCGTTCACGCCGTCGCCAAGGCCAACATCCGTGGCGGCGAGGTCCCGCTCGTGATCGGCTGCGGACCGGTCGGGCTCGCGGTGATTGCGGCGCTGAAGCTCAAGGGCCTGCATCCGATCGTCGCCGCTGACTATTCGCCGGCGCGGCGCGCGCTTGCGGCAAAACTCGGCGCCGATATCGTCGTGGATCCAAGGGTGTCGCAGCCCTATGCGACCTGGGCCGAGCATGCGCAAATGTCGGAGGCGGAGAAGGGGGCGCGGCCGCCCTTGCAGGCGATGCTGCCCGCGCTGAAGCCCGCGATCATCTTCGAATGCGTCGGCGTGCCTGGGCTGTTGCAGCAGGTGTTCGAAGGCGCGCCGCGCGATGCCAGGATCGTCGTGGTCGGTGTGTGCATGGAGACCGACAGGAGCGAGCCCATGCTCGGCATCATGAAGGAGCTCAACGTTCAGTATGTGCTCGGCTACACGCCCGACGAATTCGCAGCCTCACTGCGCCTGATCGCCGAAGGGCAGGTGGATGCGGCGGCGATGGTGACGGCGGAAGTCGGCATCGACGGCGTCGCAAAGGCTTTCGCCGACCTCGCCAATCCTGAGGCGCACACCAAGATCATCGTGCAGCCGTGGCGGTGATGCCTTACACCGGCAGCGCGATCGAATATTTCACCTGGCTGAGCGCAAAGCTGGACTCGATCGAGGCGATGCCGTCGAGCCGGGTCAGCTTGGTCTTGAGGAAGGTCTCGTAGGAGGCGAGGTCGGCTGCGACGACGCGCAAGAGATAGTCGCGGTTGCCGGTCATCAGATAGCACTCCAGCACCTCGTCCCATTTCGAGATCGCTCGCGCGAAGCGGTTGAGATCCTCCTCCTTCTGCCGCGCCAGCTTGATCGAGATGAAGACGCTGACATGCAGCCCCAGCGCCTTCTGGTCCACGGTCGCGATGTAGCGCGAGATGACGCCGCGCTCCTCGAGCAGCTTGACCCGGCGGTGGCAGGGCGACACCGACAGCCCGACCTTGTCGGCCAGTTCCTGCATGGTCAGCCGGCTGTCGTTCTGGAGGTAGCTGAGGATTTTTCGGTCGATGGCGTCGAGGGCGGGCATTGGGATGAACCTGTCGTTTTTATCGATTGATTGGTAATCTATTCCGATATTGGCCGGTATTGCGCGATAAATTGAGAAGTTTGGCGCGTCCCGCAGGGGTATCATCGGGCACCTGTTTTCCGGGAGCATTGCCATGCCCGTTGATACCGCCCGCCTCGACACGTTGACCGCGCTCGCCCGCAAGGCGCTGTGGCTGTCGTCATGGACCATCCATCACGCCAACCACATCCGCCCGAATGCGGACGGCCTGAAGGTCGGGGGACATCAGGCCTCGTCGGCCTCGCTCGCCACCATCATGTCGGCGCTGTATTTCCACGTGCTGAAACCCGAAGATCGCGTCGCGGTGAAGCCGCATGCGAGCCCGGTGTTCCACGCCATCCAGTATCTGTTCGGCCGGCAGAGCCGCGAGAAGCTGGAGAATTTTCGTGGCTTCAAGGGCGCGCAGTCCTATCCCTCGCGCACCAAGGATGTCGACGACGTCGATTTCTCCACCGGATCGGTCGGCCTCGGCGTTGCGCAGACGCTGTTCGCCTCGCTGGTGCAGGACTACGTCAGGGCACATGGCTGGATGAAGGATCGCCGCGAAGGGCGGATGATTGCGCTCGTCGGCGACGCCGAGATGGACGAGGGCAACATTTTCGAGGCGCTCGCGGAGGGCTGGAAGCACGGCCTGCGCAACACCTGGTGGGTGGTCGACTACAACAGGCAGTCGCTCGACGCCGTCGTCCGCGAAGGTCTCTGGGAAAAGTTCGAGACCGTATTCCGCAATTTCGGCTGGGACGTGGTGATCGTGAAATACGGCCGGCTGATGCGCGAGGCCTTTGCCGAGCCTGGCGGCGAGGCGCTGAAGCGCTGGATCGACAATTGCCCGAACGCGCTCTACGCCGCGTTGTGTTTCCAGGGCGGCGCGGCGTTCCGCAAACATCTTCACGACGAGATCGGCGATCAGGGCCCGATCACCAAGCTGATCGACAAGCGCAGCGACGACGAATTGCTGGCGCTGATGTCGAACCTCGGCGGCCATGACATGGCGAGCATGCTGGACGCCTTCGAATCGATCGATCACGATCGCCCGGTCTGCTTCATCGCCTACACCATCAAGGGCGTCGGCCTGCCGTTCCAGGGCCACAAGGACAATCACGCCGGCCTGATGACGGTCGCGCAGATGGAGAAATATCGCGACAGCCAGAACATCCGGCCCGGACACGAATGGGACAGATACGAGGGCCTCGCCCAAGGTCCCGCCGAGCTCGACGCCTTCCTCGCGGGCGTGTCGTTCAACCAGGACGGCCGCCGGCTCACCGCGCCTGTTATCGAGGTGCCGTCGCAGCTCGCCTTCAAGCCGGCGCCGCAGATGTCGACCCAGCAGGGGTTTGGGCTGGTGTTGAACGAGATCGCGCGTGGCGACAGCGAACTCGCCAGGCGCATCGTCACGACATCCCCTGACGTCACCGTCTCGACCAATCTCGGTCCGTGGGTGAACCGGCGCGGCCTGTTTGCGCGCGGCGAGAAGGCGGACTTATTCCGCAGCGAGAAAATTCCCTCCACCTTCAACTGGGACTTCTCGCCCAAGGGCCAGCATCTCGAGCTCGGCATCGCCGAGATGAACCTGTTCATCATGCTCTCGGCGCTCGGCCTGTCGCACCAGATCAACGGCGAGCGGCTGCTGCCGGTCGGCACGCTCTATGATCCCTTCATCGAGCGCGGTCTCGATGCGCTGAACTATGCCTGCTACCAGGATGCCCGCTTCATGGTGGCGGCAACGCCGTCGGGCATCACGCTGGCACCCGAAGGCGGCGCGCACCAGTCGATCGCAACGCCTTTGATCGGCATGGCGCAGGACGGGCTTGCCTCGTTCGAGCCGGCCTTCGTCGATGAGCTCGCCGTGATCATGGGTTGGGGTTTCAACCACATGCAGCGCGATCCGGGCGAGGGCGGCTCGGTCTATTTGCGGCTGTCGACGCGCAGCATCGAGCAGGCGCAGCGGATCATGACACCCGAGCTTGCAGAGGGCATCACCGACGGCGCCTATTGGCTGCGCAAGCCGGGCCCCAATGCCGAAGCCGTCATCGCCTATACCGGCGCCGTTGCGCCGGAAGCGATCGAGGCGACCGGCTTCATCGGCGAGAGCCGGCGCGACATCGGCCTGCTCGCAATCACGTCTGCGGATCGTCTGCATGCGGGATGGACCGCCGCACGGAGATTGCGCCGTGATCGGCGCGGCGTGCAGCATCTCAGCCACATCGAAAAACTGCTCGCGCCGCTGCCGCGCGACTGCGGCATCGTGACCGTGATCGACGGCCATCCGGCGGCGCTGGGCTGGCTCGGCAGCGTCCGTGGCCACCGCGTCGAGGCGCTCGGCGTCGAGCAGTTCGGCCAGACCGGCACCATCGCCGACCTCTACCGCCACCACGGCATCGACGCCAACGCCATCATCGATGCGGCCGAGAGCCTCACCACGGGCGCGCCGGTGCTGCATCGGAAGATGGCGGTTTAATTCGTCGCCCCGGCCTAGTGCGCAATTGCGCACTAGGCCGGATGACATCGTGAGTGAGGCGAGACCTTGCCACCCCTCCGCCATAGGCTCATATAACCTCCGTCCGCCGCAATGCTGGCCCCGCACATGGCGGGTTCAATTGCCGGCGCTTTCGTGCAAGGATGCCTGCCGAAACGCCCCCTCCAAGCCCCCAAGAAGAGGTTCACTATGGTCAATCGCATGCAGTTCTATATCGACGGCGCCTGGGTCGATCCCGCTGTCAAGAAGTCCACCGCCGTGGTCAATCCGGCGACGGAAGAGGCGATGTACGAGGTTGCGCTGGGCTCCAAGGCCGACGTTGATAAAGCCGTCGCTGCCGCCAAGCGCGCGTTCGTGACGTTCTCCCAGACCAGCCGTGACGAGCGCGTCGCGCTGCTCACCAAGGTCATCGAGATCTACAAGGGCCGCCTTAAGGAGATCGGTGCCGCCGTCTCGGACGAGATGGGTGCGCCGCTGCCGATGGCCGAAAAGCTGCAGGCCGGCGCCGGCCTTGGCCACCTCATGACCACGCTCGACGTGCTCAAGAACTATCGTTTCGAGGAACCGGTCGGCACCGCCATGGTGCTGCGCGAGTCGGTCGGCGTGGTCGGCATGATCACGCCCTGGAACTGGCCGCTCAACCAGATCGCCTGCAAGGTCGCGCCCGCGCTCGCCGCCGGCTGCACCATGATCCTGAAGCCGTCGGAGTTCACCCCGACCTCGGCGCTGATCTTCGCGGAAATCCTCCATGAAGCCGGCGTGCCGAAGGGCGTGTTCAACCTCGTCAACGGTCTCGGCCCCGAGGTCGGCGCCGCCATGAGCGAGCACCCCGACATCGACATGATCTCGTTCACCGGCTCGACCCGCGCCGGCATCGACGTGGCCAAGCGGGCGGCACCGACCGTGAAGCGCGTCAGCCAGGAGCTCGGTGGCAAGTCGCCGAACGTCATCCTCGAAGGCGCCGACCTCACGAAGGCGGTAACCGGCGGCGTGATGCACATGTTCAACAACTCCGGCCAGTCCTGCAACGCGCCCTCGCGCATGATCGTGCCGGCCTCGAAGATGAAGGAAGTCGCCGCGATCGCGAAGGCTGTTGCCGACAAGACCAAGGCGGGCGATCCGCGCGCCGAAGGCACCACCATCGGCCCGGTCGTCAACCGCGGCCAGTGGGACAAGATCCAGGGCCTGATCAAGAAGGGCATCGACGAGGGTGCAACGCTCGTGTCGGGCGGCCCGGGCCTGCCCGAGGGCGTCAACAAGGGCTTCTATGTCCGTCCGACCATCTTCGCCGACGTCACCCCCGACATGACGATCGCCCGCGAAGAGATCTTCGGACCGGTGCTGACCATCATCGGCGCCAAGGACGAAGCCGAGGCGGTGCACATCGCCAACGACACGCCCTATGGGCTTGCCGGCTACGTCACGGGTGCGTCCGTCGAGGATGCCAAGCGCGTCGGCCGCCAGATCCGCGCCGGCAACGTCAATCTGCAGGGCGTGCCCAACGATCGCACCGCGCCATTCGGCGGCTACAAGCAGTCCGGCAACGGCCGCGAATGGGGCAAATACGGCCTCGAGGACTTCCTCGAAGTGAAGGCCGTTGCGGGCTTCAACGCGGCGTAATCTCTAGCGCCTGGGTGAACAAAACGCCGGAGCGGGAAACCGCTCCGGCGTTTTTCGTTCCGTCATTGCGAGCGAAGCGAAGCAATCCAGAATCTTTCCGGGAGTGCAGTCTGGATTGCTTCGTCGCAAGAGCTCCTCGCAATGACGAGGAGAGAGTTGGGAAGACTATCCCCCGACCGCGCCCTGCGTGTTCACATACAACGCGTAGATCGACTGGCTCGCGGCCATGAACAGGCGATTGCGCTTGACGCCACCGAAGCAGAGATTGGCGCAGCGCTCGGGCAGGGCGATGCGGCCGATCATGACGCCGTCGGGCGCGAACACCACGACGCCGTCGAGTTCGGGATCGCCCATGCCCCAGCCGCACCAGAGATTGCCGTCGATGTCGCAGCGCATGCCATCCGGCGTGCCCGGGCCTGCGTCGATTAAGACGCGCTTGTTCGAGATCGTGGTGCCATCCGCCGAGACGTCATAGGCGAGGATCTTGCGGTTCGGCACGCCGCGTGATTCCACGACGTAAAGGATTTTCTCGTCCGGCGAGAAGCACAGCCCGTTCGGCCCGAGCACGCCTTCGGCAACGATGGTCGCCTTGCCGGTCGCGGGATCGAGCCTGTAGACGTTCGGCTCGATCTCAGGCTCGGCCTTGTAGCCCTCGTAATTGCCGAGCAGGCCGAAAGTGGGGTCGGTGAACCAGACCGCGCCATCGGATTTCACCACGACGTCGTTTGGCGAATTGAGCTTCTTGCCGCCGAACGAGTCCAACAGCAAGGTGATGCTGCCGTCATATTCGGTACGGGTGACGCGGCGCCCGCCATGCTCGCAGGTGACGAGCCGGCCCTGGCGATCCCGGGTGTTGCCGTTGGCGAAATTAGAAGGCTTGCGGAACACCGAGACCGCGCCGGTCTCCTCCTCCCATTTGACGATGCGCTGGTTTGGGATGTCGCTGCACAGGAGATAGCGTCCGTCGCCGAACCACACCGGGCCCTCGGCCCAACGCAGGCCGGTCGTCAGCCGCTCCACCGCCGAGAGTTTCAGCCAGTATTTTTCGAAGCGGGGATCGAGTGCTTTTATCGCGGGATCCGGGTAATAGGTCGCTGGCCGCCAGCCTTGAGTGTGGGACGATGCCTCATTCATGTCGGTTCTCTCGTTTCGTTCCCTCTGGACAATCCAGCTATCATTAGAGACACGTGACGGCAAATCGGTCGCCAAAGACGAGGAATGACATGCGCATCTTGATGACGGGAGCTTCGGGTGGAATCGGCACGCGGCTGCGGAAGTTGCTGCCGCCGATCTATCCGGACCTGCTGCTCAGCGACATCCGCCCGCCGGCCGACCTCGGCCCCAACGAGCAATTCAAGGCGGCGGATCTCTCCGACCTTGCCCAGTGCGAGGCGATCTGCGAGGGCGTCGACGGCATCATCCATTTCGGCGGCTATTCGGTCGAAGGACCCTGGAACGACATTCTCCAGGCCAACATCATCGGCGGCTACAATCTGTTCGAGGCCGCGTATCGCAAGGGCGTGAAGCGCGTGGTGTTCGCCTCCTCGAACCATGCCGTCGGATTCTATCCGCGCCACCACAAGATCGGCACCGACGTGACCCCGCGTCCCGACGGCCGCTATGGCGTCAGCAAGGTGTTCGGCGAAGCGGTCGGCGCGCTCTATGCCGACAAGCATGGCCTGAAGGTGACTTGCCTTCGCATTGGCAATTTCGGCGACGTACCGCTGGACCTCCGCCGTATCTCGATCTGGCTGAAGCCGGAAGATCTGGTGCAGCTCTGCCGGATCGGGCTCGAGCATCCCGATATTCATTTCGAGATCTTCTACGGCGTGTCCCTGAACGAGCGCGCGTGGTGGGACAACCACCGTGCCTACGAGTTCGGCTACCGTCCCACGGGGCGCTCCGAGGACCACGTCGCGCATGCGATGGCCGAGCAAGCCAAGCTGAAGCCCGACCCGGTCGGCGATCACTATCAGGGCGGCGCGTTCTGCAGCAACGAGTTCGACGGCGACACAAGTCGGATCATTGATTGGAATAAGCGGTAGGAGCGCATTCGCAAATCCAGGGTGTCGGGATCGGCGCCCTAGACCACGCGCTTGCCGGCCTGGGCTGCGATGGGCCGCTGCACAAAGTACATCAGGATCAGGGAGATCACCGCCGTCGTCACGACGACGTATCCCAGCCGGTCGAAATGCCGGAGCGTGCCGTCCGCGTCCTGCGCGATGAGTGCGGCGGCGAGCACGGAGCCGAGCCCGCCGGAGAGCTGCTGCAGCGACGCGCCGACCGCGCTGAAGGAGCCGCGTTGCGCCGGCTCGGGGATCGCGGAAATCAGCGCCTGCGACGGGATCATGCGGGAGAAGATGCCGACGAACATCAGGACGTTGACCAGGATCGCGACCGTCAGACTCACCTCGCCGAGATGGGTGTAGATCAGCACCATGACGATGGACATGGCGCTGCCGAAGACGAAGGTCGGGTATTTGCCGAAGGCATCGCTCGCGCGTCCCACCAAGGGGCCGATGACAATGCTGAACAGGCCGGAGACGAGATAGATCGTCGGCAGATGCACGATGTCGATGCCGAGATTGTGCACGGTGTAGGCGCTGCCGAACGGCATCAGCATGTAGCCGCCGGTCGCCAGCAGGGTCGTCACCGAGAACGCCATCCAATAACGCGGCTGCGAGACCGTTGCGATCAGATGCCGAAACGGGTTTCGATCCTGCTTCAGCGCGAGATGGCCGTTCACCGGCTTCATCAGGAACATCACGGCGGCCATCCCGATCACCGACAGGCCGACCAATGCGCCGAACGCGATGTGCCAGTTCCACTGGTTGGCTAGGAAAAGACCGGCCGGGATGCCCAGCACCTGGCTTGCAGCGAAGGCGGTTTGCACGAAACCCATGACGCGGCCGCGCAATTGCAGCGTAAACAGATCGGTGACGATGGCGAGCACGACCGAGCCGATCACGCCGCCGAACAGGCCGGTCACGATCCGCCCCAGCAGCAACAGGTGATAGTTGGGCGCGATCGCGCAAAGCGCCGTGCCAAGCGTGAAGCCGGCGTAGAAGAACAACAGCAGCCGCTTGCGGTCGAACCGGTCGGCAAAGCCGGCCGCCAGGATGCCGGAAATCCCCGCGCTGAACGCATAGGCCGAGACCGCCACGCCGAACTGGGCGGCGGAAATATCGAGCGCCGGCATCATGATGGCGCCGAGCGGCGACATGATCATGAAATCGATGATGATCGTGAACTGGACCAGCGCCAGCAGCGCGACGAGGACCGCCTGGTAGCGCGAGAAGCCGCGAGGTGGCGCTTGCCGCTCGGCGATCGGCTCCGTCAGAGTTTGTTCCGTCATGGCATTTCGTTGGGGAGGGAGATGGATGGGGACGCGGGACGTGGCGCCGGAGCCCGGCCCCTATCTATTTCCGGCTTTGCGAAATTTCGATGGCTTGACAAACAGTTTTAATGCCTGTCCCGGCACTCGGGCCGGCATGGGCCTAGTCCGCGCCTTCATCGGGAATGTTCAACACGGTCCCGCAGGCCTTGCAATGCACCGCGTCGACATCGTGGCGCTGCAGACCGCAGACAGCGCAGGGGAAGCGTACCTTGGAGGGCGCGAGCAATGCCTTGGCGAGATTCAGGAAAAGGGTCACGCCAAAGATCATGATGACGACGGTTATCAGGCGTCCGACAGTTCCGGGCAGGGTGATGTCACCGAAGCCGGTCGTCGTTAGCGCCGTGACCGTGAAGTAGAGCGCGTCGGCATAGTGGGCGATCTGATTGTTGTGAGACCTCTGGGTCTCGTAGACGATCCCCGTCATCACAAAAATGAACACCCCGAGGTTGGCGACCGCAAAGACGACTTCCTCATTTCGCCGAAAGAAGGGGCTGTCGACCCGCAGACGTGCCACCATTTGGTAGTCGCGCAGCAGTCGCAATGTTCGAAATGCGCGCAGGAAGCCGCCGGCTTCTCCTGTGAGTGGTGCAAGGAACGAAACAATGACGATGATGTCGGTCCAAGTCGAAAGTCGCGCAAGGTCACGCAGCGGCTGACGGCTGATGATCATCCGTGCGGAGAAGTCTGCAAGGATCGAGACACCGAACACAACATCGAGCGACTCAATAGCCCTGTTGCGAGGCAGGAACGACGTCGCAATGATGAATAGAACCGTGACGATATCAAGCACGAGCAAGCCATATCGGAATCTTATGCAGCCGAAAGTGTCGCCTTCATAAAGTTGTCGGATCCTGCTCTTCAGGAGCTCAAATGGGGCGGAGGCAGAGTCGAGCGCCGCACGTTCCCTCGTGTTGTTGCGATCAAGCACCATGGTCAGCGATTGCCGATTGTCTTGCTCGGGCTGTCTGCCCGCCGAGAAAATGAGGTGGTCAAGCAGCGTCAGGAGAGGAAGTGACCGCCGCGCCTATCTCTCGGCATCCTATCCCTCCGAAGGATCGAGCATTTCGCCGATCTTGTTAACGGCGACGTTGATCGACATGCCGAGGCAGTCGCCGGGGTCGCCAAACCACGAGCCGGCCAGCGGCACGGCCTGGCCCGGATGCCGCGCAATGGCCACAGGGATCAGGTCGAAGCCGGCGCTCAGGCTGTTGGTTGGGTCGTAATCCAGCCAGCCGGCACCGGGCAGGAACACCTGCACCCACGCGTGGGTCGCGCCGGAGCCGGTCATGCCGACGGCGCCGCCATCGAGCGCCGCGTCGTAGAGATAGCCGCTGACGAAGCGGGATGCGAAGCCGAGCCGACGCAAGGTCTCGATCATCAACCAGGCGAAGTCCCGGCATGTACCTGATCTCGTGCGCAGTGTTTCGCTCAGGGGTTGGGTGCCTTCGGCCTCTCTTCCGCGATAGCTGAACTCGCTGCGGAACATGCCCAGCATACGGCGCAGCACGTCGACGGTCCGGTCCTGATCGCCGGCGACAAAGCTCTTGGTCCAGCTCGCATGGCTGCCGTCTGCATCGTCGGCATGCGGACGCAGGTAACCTGCAAGGTCGGTCCATTCGTCCGGGGTATACTGCACGGGAACCTCTTCGGCCCGGGGCTCCAGCGGAAACGTCTCCAGACCCTTGATGCCGAAATAGATGCCGCGAACCTTGAACGTGAATGTCAGTTCGCTGCCGGGTTCGCTGAATTCCATCACCGTCACGGCATTGGAGCGGGAGTCGGTGACCCAATGCACCTTTGATGGCAGGCTGGTCCGAGCGGACCAACGAAGCAGTCGGGTCGAGGAGCCGCGCCGCGGCAGGAACATCGCTCGGTGCGTGCCGAACGTAACCGGCTTTGCGTAGCGGTAGGTCGTGGTGTGTGTGATCTCGCCAATGATCGCCATGCATTGATCCGCTTCGATGTCTCGCGCCTGCGAGCTGGCGACGCCGCTTGCTGTGGTGCGGTTGGTCAAGCCAAACGGCGGCTGAATCGTTTTCCCCACAGGGCGAGCGCATACAATGTCCCGAGCCTTCGCTTTGGCCGTCCCGGCCCATTGATCTAGATCAACGTTGCTCTGGTTATCTGGCTCTCGATCTGCGCGATCGCAATTTGGCATTCGGTGCCTTGATCACAATGAAAATCAAATTGGCAGCCGTCGTACTGCTCGCGCTGATTATGTCGGGACCGGCGCGAGCCGCGATGCTCAGCGACGCCGAGGCGACGTTCCTCGACCAGCTCGTCACCGCGTCCGCGGTGCTCGAACAACGATGTGTCGGCTACGAAGTCAATGGTGCCGGCAGCGTCCAGCTCGGCGCCCGACTTCTCGGCAGCACGGATGCCGCGATGGCGATGATCGAGGCCTATTCTGCGGCCATCAAGGCCCGCGATGGCGAGACCTCCGATCCCGGTAAATTTCGCCCCGAAGTGTCCGACGCGGCCGCCAAAACGTTCAGGCGCGTCCGGACCGATCTGATCAGAAACCCGAAGAGAGCCTGCGTCGACTATGGCGATGCCAGCGTGGATCGCGGTCTGCTGAGGCGGTACTGAACCGGGACTTGAGGGATTTAGATCTGCGCAAACGAAAGGGCCGTCTCGAAAGACGGCCCTTGGTTGTTATTCGAGAATCTCGACGATCCGGTGGGTTCGCGGTTCGACCAGAACCGTGCGACCGTTCACCACCGTGTAACGATACTCACGGGCGCCGTACTCGGGTGGCACCTCGTAATAGGTCACGCCCTCCTCCGGAAGAACCGCCCCGACTCTCACATCCTCGCGGTACTGATATGAGGGCCGCCGCTGTTCGACGACGTAGGAGTGAAAGCGAGGACGTTGATCGACGCCAAGGACTCCCGCCACGCCGCCAACGACGCCGCCGACGACGCCACCCACAACTGCACCGACAGGCCCTGCCGCTCGCTCACCATCCCGCGCACCGCGTTCGACGCCTCCGGGAACGCCCTGGGCCTGGGTCGTTACGGGAAGCAGGACGGCGACGGCAACAGCGGCGGCTCCGACTAAACGGCAAATCATGGCAGCTCCTATGGTGGGGGATTGGTGCAAGACCAAGTACCAAGCCGACCATAGGTTCCCCAGAAGTCATGGACTGCAGGCGTTATTGCCCGAATGGGTTCGTGCGGCCTGCAATTGCGGGCAATCCAGCGCGCCCTTACCGCGTAAACTGCAGCACCGCGAGAAGCGAACGTCTCCCATCTATGAACGCGGGCCCTGCTGTTCGGCTTGCTCACCCGCAATCCGCGCCAGGTAATCCTTCTTGCTGAACTGCATGTGATCCACACACAGCTGCGCCAGCGCCCAGCTGTCACGGCCCTTCAACAGCTCGATCATCAGCTCGTGCTGGCGCTGTGATTGCGCGAGGCCGTCTCGGTCGGCGAGGTTCTTGGCGCGCATCGGCAACGTCAGGTTCATGTAGTCCTGCAGCGAGCGCACCAGATAGGGATTGCCGCAGGCCGAGAACAGCGCGAGGTGGAAGGCGTCGTTGGCCTCGTGGATGCCGCGCAGGTCCTGCAAATCCGCTCTCGCGCAATATTGCCGCTGCAATGCGGAGAGCTCGTCGATCAGGCCTTGCGGAGCGGGCAGGGGGATCATCAACGCCGCCTGCCGGGTCAGCATCTCCCGGACCTCGTAGATCTGCCCGACCTCTTCGGCCGAGTAGAACCGCACGGTGGCGCCGACATTCTTCTCGCGGCGGACGATGCCGCGGCGCTCCGCATCCACCAGCGCCTGGCGCACGAAGTGCCGCGAGGTGCCGTAAGCCGACATCAGCGCGTCTTCCGTGAGGCGCGCGCCTGGCGCGAGCCGGCCGAAGATGATGTCCTCCTCGAGCCGCGCGACGATGTCGTCCGGATCGTCGCGCCGGACCGTCATGGCTTCTGCGGTGTGAGTGTCGGACATGCCCTCGGCCTCCCGGCGCTTGGCCGGTCCGTACTGTGGAGCAGGCAAGGCTCAGATTGTCAATAATTTGGCCGTCACCAGGGCGCCAATGGCGAAAATGCCAAGTTTGACGTCTGTCTTATTGACAATCAAGGGGCAGGCTGTACGACAATGACCCCATGATGGGAGTGGTATGATGACGAGTGGGTTGCGCAAAGGGCTGACGAGCTATGGCGATGCCGGCTTCTCGCTGTTTCTGCGCAAGGCGTTCATCAAGGCCATGGGCTATTCCGACGACGCGCTCGAGCGCCCGATCGTCGGCATCACCAACACCTACAGCGACTACAATCCCTGCCACGGCAACGTCCCGCAGATCATCGAGGCCGCCAAGCGCGGCGTGATGCTGTCGGGCGCGATGCCGTTCGTATTCCCGACCATCTCGATCGCCGAGAGCTTTGCGCATCCGACCTCGATGTATCTGCGCAATCTGATGGCGATGGACACCGAGGAGATGATCCGGGCCCAGCCGATGGATTCGGTGATCGTAATCGGCGGCTGCGACAAGACACTGCCGGCGCAGGTGATGGCCGCGATCAGCGCCGATCTGCCGACGGTGGTCATTCCCGTTGGCCCCATGGTGGTTGGTCATCACAAGGGCGAGGTGCTGGGCGCCTGCACCGATTGCCGCCGTCTCTGGGGCAAGTATCGCGCCGGCGAAATGGACGATGTCGAGATCGAGGCGGTCAACGGCCGCCTCGCACCATCGGTCGGCACCTGCATGGTGATGGGCACGGCCTCCACCATGGCTTGCATGATCGAGGCCATGGGCCTGTCGCTGCCTATGAGCGCGACGATCCCCGCGCCGCATGCCGAGCGCTTTCGGCTTGCCGAGGCGAGCGGCAGGGTGGCCGCCGAGATGGCCAAGACCAAGGGTCCAAAGCCGAGCGAGGTGCTGACGCCGGCGTCTTTCAAGAATGCCCAGGTCGTGCTCCAGGCCATCGGCGGCTCGACCAACGGCCTGATCCATCTGACCGCGATGGCGCATCGCTCGCCGCACCGGCTCGATCTCGAAGTGTTCGATCAAATCGGCCGCGAGGTTCCGGTGCTGATCGATCTGAAGCCGTCCGGCGAGCATTACATGGAGCATTTTCATCATGCCGGTGGCGTGCCGAAGTTGCTGGCGCAGCTTGGCGATCTCGTCGATCTCGATGCGAAGACGATCACGGGCGAGAGCCTGCGCGACGTCGTCGCGAAGGCGGAAGACGTGCCCGGCCAGGACGTGATCCGTCCGCGCGCCAATCCGATCAAGAAGGAAGGCGGCCTCGCCGTCCTGCACGGTAATCTCGCCCCTCGCGGCGCGGTCATCAAGCAGTCGGCTGCAAGCCCGAAACTGTTGCAGCACACCGGGCGTGCGGTGGTGTTCGAATCCGTCGAGGACATGACGCTCCGGGTTGACGATCCCGATCTCGACGTCACCGCCGATGACGTGCTGGTGCTGCGCAACGCCGGCCCCAAGGGGGCGCCCGGCATGCCCGAGGCGGGCTATCTGCCTATCCCGAAGAAGCTCGCGCGTGGCGGTACCAAGGACATGGTGCGCATTTCGGATGCGCGCATGAGCGGCACCGCGTTCGGCACCATCGTGCTGCACATCACGCCGGAATCCGCCGTGGGCGGGCCGCTGGCGCTGGTGCAGAACGGCGACATGATCCGCCTCGACGTCGCCAAGCGCAGCATCGAGCTTCTCGTCGATGCTACCGAGTTCGAACGGCGGCGCGGCGCGTTGAAACCCGCGGCTACGCCGGACGAGGCGCGGCGCGGCTATGCCTGGCTATTCAACGAGACCATCATGCAGGCCGACGAGGGCTGCGATTTCGATTTTATGCAGAGAACTGGGAAGAAGACGGAGCAGAAAACCAAGAGTGGGTGATCAACCACCCGAAGCGTAGCCCAGACCGCACAAGCGGCGGGCGTTAAAACAGGGGGAAACGATGATTGCACGATCCATGTTTGGGCTGGCGGCAACGGCCGCTGTTCTTTTCGTCACGGGCGCGTCGGCGCAGGAGGTGAAGCATTATCGCTTTGCCTACGACCAGCCGCGCAACACCGGCTATTCCATCGCGGGCGACCTCTTTGCCGAAAAGCTCAAGGAATTGAGCAAAGGCACCATGATCATCGATCAATATCCGGGCGCGCAACTCGGGCAGGAGCCGCAGGTGCTCCAGCTCGTGAAGGCGGGCGACGTCGAATTTGCGATCATCTCCTCGGCGAACACCGCGACGATCTCGCCGCAGGCAGGTGTGATGTCGCTGCACTTCTTGTTCCGCGACGAGAATCACGTGGTCAAGGGCCTGGCCGATCCAAAAGTGTTCGACGCGCTCAAAACCATGATCGACGAGACCACACAGGGCCTGCATGTGATCGCGACCGGGTCGCAGGGCGTGCGCCACATGTACTCCAAGAAGGAGATCCACAATGTCGGCGACATCAAGGGCCTGAAAATCCGGGTGCAGGCGACCGCGACCGAGGACACCATGTTCCCGGCCTACGGCGCCCAGACCGTGCACATGCCGTTCGGCAGCGTCTACACGAGCCTGCAGACCGGTGTCGTCGACGTCGCCGAGAACAGCATCAACGTCTACCTCGTCAACAAGCACTACGAGGTCGCTCCGGTCCTGAACATCACCGAGCACGAGGCCAACAACGCGCTGGTATTTATCTCCGACAAGCTCTGGCAGAGCTTGTCGGCCGAGCAGAAGGGCTGGGTGCAGGCGGCAGGGAACGAGGTCAGCGCCAAGGAGCCGCAAAAGGCCTTCGACCTCGAACGCACCGCGGCAGAGAAGCTGAAGAAGATGGGCGTGAAGATCGTCGACAACGTCGACAAGAAGACCTTTACGGCGGTCGCCGATCCCTATCTCGACAAGCTCGCCAAGGAGCTCGGCCCGCACGCCGAGAAGATCAAGGATTTGATCCGCTCGATCAATTAGGCCGCGTACCGTTGCCTCCGCGTCGTCCCGGCGAAAGCCGGGACCCATACGCCGCGGCGGAGCTTGGGGCAGGATAGCCGCCAGCTTGCTTTGACCACACGCAGCTGGGGGTATGGGTCCCGGCTTTCGCCGGGACGACGGGGATAGTGATGACCATCGCCGACAAACTGCTGGTGCAACGCCAGCGTCACCTCAAATGGCGCGGGCTCGACTGGCTCGAGCTCGCGCTGATGATCCTCTGCGGCGTGCTCTGCTTCGGCTTCTCGCTGTCGGTGACCGCCGACATCGTCACCCGTACCATCGGCCATCCCTGGCTATGGCTCCAGGAAGTGACCTCGACATTGTTCATCTACGCGATCTTTGTCGGCACCGCGGCTGCGACCCGGCGCAACGACCACCTCTATCTCACCGCAATCTCCGAGGCGATGCACGGCACGCCGCGTCTGATCGTCGAAATCATCATCCGCATCGTGGTGCTCGGCGTCGCCTTCTGCCTGATCTTGTACGGCTATCAGAACTATCTTCGCGGCTTCGGCAGTTTTCGCCTGCCATCGGGCACGCCGATCGCCTCGCTCTACGCGATCATTCCGCTGTCGGGCGTGCTGGTCGGCCTGTTCACCATCGAGCAGCTCGTCAATGGTCTGCGCAACGGCTTTGACCACCCCGAGCCGCCCGAAGAGGATGGCGGGGCGCCTGTCATCACCGACGTACAGATGAGGGCGCAGCCGTGAGCGCACCCATCGTTCTGGCGTTGATGACGGTCTGCTTCCTGTCGTTCGGCTATCTCGGCGTGCCCGTGCCGTTCTCGCTGATGGCCGGCGTCTTCATCGGCGCGCTCCTGTCGGACGTCTCGCTCGCCGCGATCATCCAGAAAGTCTTCGACGGCGTCGATTCCGAGGCGCTGCTGGCGATCCCCTTTTTCCTGCTGGTCGGCGAGCTCATGAGCTCGGCCAATGTGGTGGTTCGAATAGCCAACCTCTCGGTGTCCCTGGTTGGCCACATCAGAGGCGGCCTGTCGCAGGTCGTGGTGGTCTTCAGCATGTTCTTCTCGGAAATGTCGGGCTCGACCACCGCCGACGTCGCGGTGATGAGCCGCGCGCTGGGCGGCCCGATGAAGCGCGAGGGTTACGAGCCCGCCTTCATCGCCGCGATCATCGCATCCGCCTCGACGATTGCGGCGCTGGTGCCGCCGAGCATCACCGCGGTGGTCTATGGCGCGGTCGGCAACGTCTCGATCGCCGGCCTGTTCATGGCAGGCGTCGTGCCGGGCCTGATGATCGGCTTCGGCTTGATGATCTACTGCTATTTCTTCGGTCCGTCCGGCCTGCGCAAGCCGCGCGCGCCGCTGCGGCAGGTGGTGTTCGCGGCCGGCGATGCGGCGCTACCGCTGATGATCCCCGTGATCCTGTTGGGGGGCATTCTGACCGGCTGGTTCACGCCGACGGAAGCCGGCGTCGTTGCCGTGGTCTGGATTGTCGTGGTCGTGATCCCCGCGCTCAACCGCGGGCATATCAGGAAGATTCCGTACGATTTCTGTCTTGCGGGCCTGATCTTCTCGCTGCCGCTGATCACGATCGGCGCCGCCAATGCCTTCGGCTGGATGCTCGCCTATTTGCGCGGTGCAAGCTACATCGCCGAAGTCATCACCTCGCTCGCCGGCAACGATCCGCATCTGATCATGTTGCTGATGGTACTGCTGTTCACGGTCGTCGGCGATTTCATCGAACCGGTACCGACCATCATCATCTTCATGCCGCTGGTCAACACGCTGACGGAAGCCGGCGACATCAACGCCGTTCACATGGGCGTGGTGCTGATCGCCACGCTCGCCTTCGGCCTGATCACGCCGCCTTATGGCTTGGTGCTGCTGATGGCGTCGAAATTCGTCGGCGTCAGTTTCGCAAAGGCACTACGCGCCGCGTTGCCGATCTATCTGGTCTTCCTCGGGACGATCGCGTTCGCGATCTACTTCCCGAGCGTGGTGCTGTGGCTGCCGCGGCAGGTGCTCCCCGAGTCGGTCGGCTGCTTCAAGTCCCCCGCGGGGACGGGGTACATCTGTCCGCAGTGAGAGCTACTTGCTCTTGCTCGTGAATTTCTTCACGGCGGCGCGGAACTCCTCCGTGTTCATCGCCATGATGATCCTGTGCTCCTCGGCATCGAGTTGCTGTTTCACCGGTGTGGTGGCGGCCTGGTAGACCAGCAACTTGGTGCCGGCAATCGCCGCGCGCGGGTTCTGCGCCAGCCGCTCGGCGAGAATTCGCGTTGCCGCCTTCAGCTCGGCGGCGGGAACGACCTTCGCAACCAGGCCCCATTCATGAGCCTGCTGCGCGGTGAAATTGTCCTCGGCGAGGAAAATCTGGAGCGCGCGGCGCGGGCCGACCGTGTTGACGATGCCGACCGTGGATCCGCCATCCGGCGACACGCCGATCTTGGCGTAGGCCGGCGTGAATTTGGCATCCTCCGCGGCGATGCAGAGGTCGGTGACGAAGGCGAGGCCCATGCCGGCGCCGGCCGCCGAGCCGTGCACGCTTGACAGCGAGATCTTCGGCATGCGCCGGATGATCTCGATGAAGGCATGATAATGCTTCAACAGCTCGCCGACGACAGGCGTCACCGTATTGGCTTCGGCCGCGGCGCCGATCGTCTGCAAATCGCCGCCAGCCGAGAAGGCGCGGCCTTCGCCTTCGAGGACCACGACCCGGATATCGTCGGCGCCCTCAATGTAGGCCGCGAGCTGTTCGAGCTTCTGTGCAATCGCCAGGTTGATCGAATTGAACGCGGCGGGCCGGTTGAGCGTGATGGTCGCAATCGGGCCATCGATTCGCAGCAAGGCGGGATCGTCGGGTCGTGAGACGGGAGCGGTCATCGGAAATCCCCGGCATGAGGTCGATGCACGAACTAAATCGCAGAAGGCGAGGGGTGACAATCCCCGCCTGGCGCTCTTGCGCAAGCGGGAACGATAGGCTCAAATGGGCAGGCCTTCGTTTAGGGACGGACACGAGCGCCGGCTCCTCCTAGGCTAGCAAGCCAAAATCAGAGAGAGGAGACGACATGGGTGACGCTCGTGTCTTGCGGAAATGGGCTGTCCAATGACGGATGGTCCGGTGGTCGTTATCGGTGCCGGCCATGGCGGCTACCAGGTCGCGGCATCGCTGCGCCAGGCAGGATTTTCCGCGCCCATCTGCCTGGTCAATGACGAGGCGCATCTGCCCTATCAGCGGCCGCCGCTGTCCAAGGCCTACATCAAGGGTTCGTCCGGGCCGGAGAGCCTGATGTTCCGGCCGGAGAAATTCTACCAGGACCAGACCATCGAGCTGGTTGCGGGCCGCGCGGTGTCGATCGAACGCGCGGGGCGCAAGGTGCTGCTCGCCTCGGGCAGGACGCTGCCCTATGGCCACCTCGTGCTGGCGACCGGCGCGCGCAACCGGCTGCTCGATCTGCCCAATGCCAATCTCCCCGACGTGAAATATTTGCGCATCCTCGACGAGAGCGAGGCTCTGCGAGAGATCATCCCGTCGAAGACGCGGGTGGTGGTGATCGGCGCCGGCTTCATCGGCCTCGAATTCGCGGCCACCGCGCGCATCAAGGGGCTGGAGGTCGACGTGCTCGAACTCGCCCCGCGCGTGATGGCGCGCGCGGTGACGGCGGAGGTCTCGGAGTATTTTCAGGCGCGGCATCGCGAGGCCGGCATCCGCATTCACCTCGGCGTGCAGGCAACATCCATCGAGGCAGAGGGCGGCAAGGTCACCGGCGTCTCCTTGAGCGACGGAAGGCACCTGCCGGCCGACCTCGTCGTGGTCGGCGTCGGCGTGCTGCCGAATATCGAGCTCGCGGCGGAGGCGGGGCTGCCGGTCGCGGCCGGTATCATCGTCGACGAATATCTCTCGACCGCCGATCCCGATATCTCGGCGATCGGCGATTGCGCGCTGTTCAAAAGCCCGCGCTTCGGCGGATCGCAGCGGCTGGAATCGGTGCAGAATGCCACTGATCACGCGCGCTGCCTCGCGGCGCGGCTGACCGGCGACCGCAAGGCCTATGACAGCCATCCCTGGTTCTGGAGCGACCAGGGCGAGGACAAGCTCCAGATCGCAGGCCTCACCACCGGCTACGACCGCGTCGTGCTACGCGGCGATCCCGCCAAGAAGGCGTTCTCGGCGTTCTGCTACAAGGGCGACAGCCTGCTCGGCATCGAATCGATCAACCGTGCCGGCGACCACATGTTCGGCCGCCGCCTGTTCGGCCTGGATCGCTCGATCACGCCGGAGCAGGCCGCCGATGAAAGCTTTGACCTGAAGGGCGCGCTGGCGTGATCAGCCGGCGTTGAGGACGGCGGCGACTTCCGCGGCCGTCGGCATTGACGGCCCCGCGCCCATGCGCTGCACGGAGATCGAGGCGGCGGCATTGGCGAAGGCGAGTGCCGCGCGCAAGTCGACGCCGTCGGCAAGTTGCGCCGCGAGCGCTCCCACAAAACAATCGCCCGCGCCTGTGGTGTCGAGCGCCTTCACCACGCGGCCGGACACCGAAATCTCCTCGCGTCCCGCGAGCGCCAGCACGCCGCGCTTGCCGAGGGTCACACAGATGGTCTGGTCCTCGCGCGCCTGAAGTTTTCGCGCGACGTCGAGGATCCGCGAAGCCTCGTCCCTGTCGGACAACTCGACGCCGGCGAGGAGGCCGAGCTCGGTCTCGTTCAGCACGAGGATGTCGACCAGCGCGAGCAATTCGCCCGACATGGTTTGTGCCGGGGCCGGATTGAGCAGCGTCGTGGCGCCAATGTCGCGAGCCCGCTGGAAGAACGCGGCGATCGTCGGCAGCGGGATCTCGAATTGACTGACCGCGACATCGCCTTTCGTCAGCGGGACGGTCGCGACGTCGTCGATGCCGACGAGCGCATTGCTGCCGGGAATGACGACGATGGTGTTGTCGGCCTCCGCCACCGTGATGATGGCCGTGCCGGTGTGCGCCTCGGCCGTCTCGCGGATCGCGCCGAGATCGATGCCTTGCGCGCCGAGGAACGTCCTCAGCTCACCGCCGAACGAATCCTTGCCGAGCCGGCCGATCAACGTGGTCCCCGCGCCAAGCCGCGACGCCGCCACCGCCTGGTTGGCGCCCTTGCCACCCGGAAAATAGAGCACCTGCTTGCCGGCGACGGTCTCGCCGATCTTCGGATGGCGATCGGCTGTCGCCACCACATCCATGTTGATGCTGCCGGCGACGAAGACGCGCCCCATCATGACCCCTGCGAACGCTAGACCCTGACCTCGAACTCGTGCCTGACCTTGGCGATGTCGACCAGCGTCGGCAGGCCGGCTTCGTTGCCAAGGCGTTGGATCTTGAAGGTCGAGGCTGCCCGGGCAAAATCAAAATGCTCGCGCCAGCTTTTGCCGGGATGGGCAAGATAGGAATAGACATAGGCGCCGTGGAAGACGTCGCCTGCGCCGTTGGTGTCGATCACGCGCTCGCGTGGGATCGGCATCGCCGGCATCACCTGCACCGTTCCGGTCTCGTCGTACCAGAGCAGGCCCTTCTCGCCCATGGTGATGCCGCCGATCTTGCAGCCGCGGCTCTTGAGGTAATCCAGCATCTTCTCCGGCGTCAGATCCATCTGCTCGCACAGGCGCTCGGCAACGATGGCGACGTCGATGAATTCCAATAGCTCATGCGTGTTGGTGCGAAGGCCGCCACCGTCGAGCGAGGTCAAGATGCCGGCCTCGCGGCAGACTTTCGCGTAGTGGATCGCGGCATCGGGCTGGTGGCCGTCGACATGCAGTGCGCGGCAGCCGCCGAGATTGAGCATCGGGAATGGATGGATGTGGTCGTCGTCGCGGCAGCGGACGATCGCGCGCTTGCCGTCCTTCGGCATGATGAAGGAGAGCGAGGACTGGTTGACCTTCCGCCCATGCAGCGAGATCGCGTATTTCGCGCACATGTCCATGAACATGCGGCCGAGCCAGTCATTGGCCGCGGTGGCGATCAGATCGGGCACGATGCCGAGCTTGGCGCAGCAGAACGCCGCGGTCACCGCATTGCCGCCGAAGGAAACCGCGTAGTCGGAGGCCACGTGCTTCTCGTCGCCGGTCGGCATGTGGTCGGTGATGAAGACGACGTCGATATAGGTCTGTCCGATGAAGAGAGCCTGCATTGCTTGTCCGTGATGCGCTTTGTGGTCCCGGCCGGCGTGCTTACTGTAACACCGGTTCCGCCGCGGGACCGCTGAAATTATTCGCAAAACCGCCGCTCGGAGTGCTTGAGGTCGGCATGCGGCCGGAATACGACCATCGCCGGGCAATGCCAAGTCCGGACAAACGCCGTCTCTCGGTCCACGGTTCCGGGCCGATCAACAGGGGGAAGCATGATCACCGGCCTCGATCACGTCGTCGCTCTGGTCAGGGATATCGGTGCGGCCAGGGCGGCTTATCAGACGCTGCTCGGGCGCGCGCCGGCCTGGCAGAATTCGGGCGAGGGCGCCGACCGTGTGCTGTTCACTCTCGCGAACATGACGATCGAATTGATGGCGCCGAACGGCTTCAGCGTGACCGCCGATCGCATGCGCGCGCTGCTTGGCGACCAGGAAGGCGTGCTCGCCAGCCTGTGCTTTCGTGTCGCGGACATGAGCAAAACGCACCGGCGGCTGGAGCGGGTGGCACTCATGCCGGATCCGGTTGCCGAGGTCGAAAGCAGCGACGCGGAGAGCGGCGCGGTCCTGCACTGGAAGCGAACGCGCGCCGCCACGGAGCTCACGCGCGGCGTGCGCATGTTCTTCCTCGAACTGGCTGATGAGCGCCCGCTTTCGAAGACGACTGATATCGGGCCGATCGATGCGCTCGACCACGTCGTGATCACCACCGAGGATTCCGATCGCGCTGCCGCGCTCTATGGCGCGCGACTCGGGCTCGATCTGGCGCTCGACCGCTCGCATCAGGATTGGGGCCAGCTGATGTTTTTCCGCTGCGGCGATCTCGTCGTCGAGGTGGTGCGCCGCCCCGTTGCGGGCGGCGATTCCCTGCATGACCGCCTCTGGGGCCTGAGCTGGCGGGTGGCCGACATCGACGCCACGCGCGCCCGCCTGATTGCCGCCGGCCTCGACGTCAGCGACGTGCGCAACGGCCGCAAGCCGGGCACGCGGGTGATGACGGTGCGGACCGGCACCTGCGGCATCCAGACGGTCCTGCTGGAGCGCTCGCCGAAGCCGGTGGATTGAGGTTCAGTCCTCCCCTCGTCATTGCGAGGAGCTCTTGCGACGAAGCAATCCAGCTGTCTCCGTGGTGGCAGTCTGGATTGGGTCGCTACGCTCGCAATGACGAAACTATGCGGCGGGCCGAGCGCGTGTTACACGGCATCCTGATAGCACCCAGCGAGCACCCGGTTTGGCGAAAGCAGCGGCAAAGCGAACTCTGAAATGGCAGCGCGATCCCGAGGGGATGCGGCTGCGCATTCTCGAAGCCGCCAAGCAGGAATTCTCGGCGCACGGGCTTGCCGGTGCGCGCGTCGACCGCATCGCGGCCAACGCCGGCGCCAACAAGCGGATGCTGTATTATCACGTCGGCAACAAGGACGAGCTTTATCTCGCGGTGCTCGAAGGCGCCTACGACAAGATCCGCAGCGAGGAGCGCGGGCTCGATCTCGAACATCTCGACCCGCCCGAGGCGATCAGGCGCCTGATCGAGTTCACCTGGAATTACTTCCTGCGCAATCCCGAATTCCTGTCGCTGCTCCAGACCGAGAATCTCGCGCGCGCAAAGCATCTCAAGAAATCGACCAAGGTCAAGTCGATGCACTCGCCCTTCGTCGAGATGATCGGCACCGTGGTGCGGCGCGGCGTGTCCGGCGGCGACTTCAAGGTCGCGGTCGATCCTGTCCAGCTCTACATCTCGATCGCGGGACTGTGCTTCTTCTATCTGTCGAACTCGGCGACGCTCAGCGTGATCTTCGGTCGCGATTTGCTGGCCAAGGACGCCAAGGACGAGCGGCTGGACCACATGGTCGGCCTCGTGCTGGCGGCGCTGACGGGGCGCTCCGCAGCATTGCTAGATGCTACGAAGGCGCCGAAGTCGCGGGCCGCGGTGGCGCAGACGGCGTAGTCCATCGTCGTCCCGGCGAAGGCCGGGACCCATACCGCGTTATCTATCGATAGTGCGCGGTGGCCGTCCCCGCCAACCAGCCTTCGCCAATTTTGCCCTGTGGGTGTGGGTCCCGGCCTTCGCAGGGACGACACGACCTTTGCGGAACCCCAGCCCAAAACGCCGCAGGAAAACCGCTGGACAGTATTTACCCAACGGGTTAATTTCTCGCCCAACGAACAAGACGACCGGGAGTGAGACGTGGCTGAGCTGAAGCCGCAGAGTGCGGTGTCCAAGATGCTGAATGCGGCCTGGATCCGGCCGTTTTTGTTCCTGGTGTTCATCGTCGTGGCCTGGGATCTCGCGATCCGGCTGTTCAAGATTCCCGCCTACCAGATTCCGTCGCCCGGCGATGTCATTGCGGTGCTGCGCACCGATTGGCCGGAACTGCTGCGCCAGTCCTGGCCGACGACTTATGCAACCGTCTGCGGCTTCGCGCTCTCGGCGCTTTTTGGGATCCCCATCGCGATGCTGATCGCGGGCTCCAAGACAGTGGAGAGCTACGTCTATCCGCTGCTGGTGTTCTCGCAATCCGTGCCGAAGATCGCGATCGCTCCGCTGTTCGTGGTGTGGTTCGGCTTCGGCATCATTCCGAAAGTGATCTCGGCGTTCCTGCTTGGGTTTTTCCCGGTGGTGGTCTCCGCTGTGCAAGGCTTCAAATCCGTCGATCCGGATATGGTCGATCTCGCCCGCGCCATGCAGGGCAGCCGCTTCCAGGTGTTTTGCGCGGTGAACCTGCCGCATGCGCTGCCCGCGATCTTCTCCGGCCTCAAAGTGTCGGTGACGCTCGCCGTGGTCGGCGCCGTCGTCGGCGAGTTCGTCGGCTCCAATTCCGGCATCGGCTATGTGATGCAGCGCTCGATCGGCACCTTCGACCTGCCAACGATGTTTGCGGCCCTCGTGATCCTCGCGTTGCTCGGCGTCATCCTGTTCTGGATTGTGGACCGGATCGAGAAGCTGGTCATCCCCTGGCATGTCAGCCAGCGCGAGGACGTGATTTTCGCCTCTTAACAACAACCAAAGCAACGAACGGCCGCCAACGGCCGACGCAAACAACGACAAGGGAGTGTGACGATGAAGCGGTGGATAGGAGCTATCTCGGCGGCGCTGATGGTGTTTGCGGCCATGCCGGCGCAAGCGGCCGACAAGGTCGTGCTGATGCTCAACTGGTACGTCTATGGCGAGCACGCGCCGTTCTATTACGGCAAGGCCAAGGGCATTTATGCGGCCGAGGGCATCGACCTCGAAATTCAGGAAGGCCGTGGCTCGGCTGCGACCACCCAGGCGGTGGCCGCCAAGACCGCCGATTTCGGCTATGTCGACGTGCCCACCATGATGCGCGCGGCGATCAAGGGTGCGCCGGTGGTTGCGACCGGCGTGCTGCTCCAGACCAGCCCGATGTCCGCCATGGGTTTCGTCGACAAGAACATCAGGAAGCCCGAGGATATCAAGGGCAAGACGGTCGCGATCACGCCGGCCGATTCCATGACCCAGATCTGGCCGCTGTTCCTGAAGAAGACCGGCCTCAAGGAAAGCGACTTCCAGACGGTGGCGGGCGATGGCCAGACCAAGCTCAACGCGGTCATCAACGGCCAGGCTGACCTCTTGCTCGGCTACGTCATGGACCAGTCGATGAAGATCAAGGACGCCACCGGCAAGGACGTCTATCCGATCAAGTTCGCCGATTACGGCATCAACATGGTCTCCTCCGGCATCATTGCCAATACTGATTATGTGAAGGCCAATGCCGATCTCGTCCGCCGCTTCATGTCGGCCACGACCAAGGCGGTCGAGGCCGCTGAGAAGGAGCCGAAGGCGGCAGCGCAGTCGATCCTCGATGCCAACCCCAAGGGCGGCAAGATCGACACGCTGACGCAAGGTTTTGAGCTGACCATTCCGCTCTACCGGACGCCCGAGACCAAGAGCAAGCGGCCGTTCCAGGTCACCGACCAGAACATGACGGACTCGGTCAATCTGATGGTCGAATATGGCGGGCTCGACGCCAAGGCCAAGGAGAACCCGAAGGCGTTCTATACCAACGACTATCTGCCGAAGAGCGGTTCGTGAAACCCGCGACAACCATGAGCGAAACCCTGCAACCGGCCGCGCATCTGAGACTGGTGAGCGACCGGGCTGCCGGCGATGCATCGGGCATCAAGCTATCAGGCGTGTCGAAGACCTACCGGACGCGCGACGGCGATGTGCCGTCGTTGCGGCCGCTCGACTTCCACATTAATGACGGCGAGTTCTTCGTCGTGGTCGGCCCATCCGGCTGCGGCAAGTCCACGCTGCTCAAGCTGATCTCGGGACTGCTGCCGCCGACCACGGGCGATATCCTGGTCGAGGGCGAGAAGGTGACGGCGCCGCACGGCAATGTCGGCATCGTGTTCCAGAACGCGCTGCTGCTGCCATGGCGCAACATCCTGTCCAACGTGATGCTGCCGATCGACATGAAGCGGCTGCCGCGGCAGATATATCTCGACCGCGCCAAGGCGCTGTTGAAGCTGGTTGGGCTCGAAGGTTTCGAGAAGAAGCTGCCGTGGCAGCTCTCCGGTGGTATGCAGCAGCGCGCCTCGATTTGCCGCGCCCTGGTGCATGATCCCCGGATCATGCTGATGGACGAGCCGTTCGGCGCGCTCGACGCGTTGACGCGCGAGCGCATGAATGTCGAGCTGATGCGGATCCAGCGCGAGACCAGGAAGACGGTCCTGCTGATCACGCATTCGATCCCCGAGGCCGTGTTCCTCGCCGATCGCGTGCTGGTCATGACCGAGCGGCCCGGCGCGGTCGCCGCCATCTACGACGTGCCGCTGCCGCGCCCGCGCTCGCTGGACGTGATGGCCGACCCTGTGTTCACCGAACTCGTACAGCGCATCCGCAAGCACTTTTTCTCGCAAGGTTCGCTGGACTAAAGCCATGGCGCCGCGTCTGAAGCTGCGAGATATCGCGTTCTTCGAACGACCCGTGCAGTTCGCGCGGCCGTTCCGCTTCGGCGCGATCACCATCAATGCGACGCCGCAGCTTTTCGTGCGGGTCGAGATCGAGGTCGAGGGCAGGGGAAGTGCATTTGGTGCCAGCGCCGAGCTGCTGGTGCCGAAATGGTTCGACAAGCGGCCGGAGCTGTCGCCGGTGCAGACCGTCGATGATTTGCGCCGCTCGCTGGAGATCGCGCGGGGGCTTTATCTCGCGCGAACCGGATTTCTGACGGCATTCGATCTGCATGCATCGTGCGTCGGTGCCCAGGTCGCAACCTGTGCGAAAAAGAACATTCCGGCGCTTGCCGCGGCCTACGGCCCTGCGGAAATCGACAAAGCGATCCTCGACGCGCTGCTCCGTGCGGCCGAGACCAATTTTTTCGACGGCATGGCCGGCAACATCGCCGGCATCGATGCGCGGCTTTCGCCCGACCTGAAGGACACGGATCTCAAGACGTTTCTATCCGGCCGGAAGCCGCTGGCGCGCGTTGCCATCAGGCATACCGTCGGTCTCGACGACACCGTTGAAGGCGAGGGCGGAGTTGCAGATCCCCACGAGAACTCCGGTGCAAGGTACTTCAAGCTGAAGCTGTCGGGGGACCCCGTCGGCGATGCAGCGCGGCTGGCGCGCATTGGCAAGGAGCTCGATGCGCTGGACCGTGACTACAAAGTGACGCTCGATGCCAACGAGCAATATGCCGATCTCGCAGCCTTGCATGAACTCATCGGCCGGCTCGACCATGACACTGCGCTGCGATCGATTTCATCCAGGCTGCTCTATGTCGAGCAGCCAATGCCGCGCGATGTCACGAGGCTGTCACCGCTCGGCTCGCTCGCTGCGCGTGGCTTCATCATCGACGAAGCCGACGATTCCTACGACGCGTTTCCTGCGGCACGGGCGCTTGGCTATCACGGCATCTCGTCGAAATCGTGCAAAGGGCTTTACAAGTCCATCGTCAACGCGACGCGCGCGGCGAAATGGAGCGGGGCCGGCGAAAGATTCTTCGTGACCGGCGAGGACCTGACCTGCCAGGCGGGCCTCGCCCTGCAGCAGGACCTTGCGCTCGGTGCCTTCATCGGCATCACCCATGCCGAACGTAACGGCCACCACTACGTCGATGGCTTCGTTGATACGCCCGCCGCGGAGGCCCAGGCTTTCGCCGTCGCGCATCCCGATCTTTACGCGGATGCCGGGCAGGGCATCCGCCTCTCCATTCACAACGGCGATCTCCCCACGGGATCGCTCAATGCAACGGGCTTTGCGACGTCGGTTCATCCGGACTGGTCGGCGCTACGCCCGCTCGAACAGCCAAAATCACTCTGGGAGCAATCGGCATGACCACGCAACGCCTCGGCCTCATCATGAACGGCGTCACGGGCCGCATGGGGCTCAATCAGCATCTGATCCGTTCGATCGTCGCGATCCGCGAGCAGGGCGGCGTCCGCTTGAAGAACGGCGACCGCGTGATGCCGGACCCGATCCTGGTCGGCCGCAGCGCCGAGAAGGTCGAGGGGCTCGCCAAGCGCTACAACATCACGCGCTGGACCACCGATCTCGATGCCGCCCTCGCCGACAAGAACGACACCATGTTCTTCGATGCCGCGACCACACAGGCACGGCCGGGCCTTTTGACCCAGGCCATCAATGCCGGCAAGCACGTTTATTGCGAGAAGCCGATCGCGACGAACTTCGAGGCGGCGCTCGAGGTCGTCAAGCTCGCCAATTCCAAGGGCGTCAAGCACGGCACGGTGCAGGACAAGCTGTTCCTGCCCGGCCTGAAGAAGATTGCCTTCCTGCGCGACTCCGGCTTCTTCGGCCGCATCCTCTCGGTGCGCGGCGAGTTCGGCTATTGGGTGTTCGAAGGTGGCTGGCAGGAGGCGCAGCGGCCGTCATGGAATTATCGCGACGAGGACGGCGGCGGCATCATCCTCGACATGGTTTGCCACTGGCGCTACGTGCTCGACAATCTCTTCGGCGAGGTCGAGAGCGTGAGCTGCATCGGCAACACCGACATCCCGGAGCGTTTCGACGAGCAGGGCAAGAAGTACAAGGCGACCGCCGACGACTCCGCCTATGCCACGTTCCAGCTCAAGGGCGGCGCCATCGCCCACATCAACATGTCCTGGGTGACGCGCGTCTATCGCGACGATCTCGTCACCTTCCAGGTCGACGGCACGCTCGGCTCGGCCGTCGCCGGCCTTTCCGACTGCATGATCCAGGCACGGCAGGCGACGCCCCGACCGGTGTGGAATCCCGACGAGAAGCGGCTGCACGATTTCTACGGCGACTGGCAGAAGCTGCCTGACAACGTCACCTACGACAACGGCTTTAAGGAGCAGTGGGAGATGTTCATCCGCCACGTCTATGAAGATGCGCCCTACAAGTTCACGCTGCTCGAAGGCGTCAAGGGCGTGCAGCTCGCCGAATGCGCGCTCAAGAGCTGGAAGGAGCGGCGCTGGATCGATGTCGCGCCGATCAAGGTCTGAGGAGGGAATAATGAACAAGCCCGTCCAGCCCAAGCCCGTCCCTTCAACGTCGTCCCTGTCGCTCAAGCTGCCAAAAGCCGATCGCTCGATCGAGACCTACCGGCTCGCGGCCTCGCGGACGTTTCCCGCAAAGCTCGAGGGACCGCTGAACCGCATCGCGTTCTCGGCCGTCCATACCGTGGTCGATCCCTTCGCCGACAACGACCCGTGGCTCTCCGCTGCCGTCGACTGGGACAAGACCATCGCCTTTCGCGAGCACGTCTGGGACCTCGGGCTCGGCGTCGCGGAAGCCATGGACACCGCGCAGCGCGGCATGGGGCTGGATTGGCCGACCTCGCTGGAGCTGATCACGCGCTCGGTGTCTGCCGCGAAGCGACGCAACGGCCTGGTGTTTTCCGGCGCGGGCACGGACCATCTCCCGGTCGAGGACGCCAAAAATCTCGACGACGTGATCCGCGCCTATGAGGAGCAGGTATCGGCGGTCGAGAAGGTCGGCGGCCGCATCATCTTGATGGCGTCGCGCGCGCTGGCGAAGCTTGGCCGTAACGCCGACGATTACGCAAAGGTCTATGACCGCGTGCTGTCGCAGGTTCGCGAGCCCGTGATCATCCACTGGCTCGGCGACATGTTCGATCCGGCGCTGACGGGATATTGGGGCACCAGCGATCTCGACAAGGCCATGGATATTGCGGTCGCCATCATCAACGGCAACGCCGCCAAGGTCGACGGTGTCAAGGTTTCGCTGCTCGACAAGCAGCGCGAGATCGACATGCGCCGTCGTCTCGACAAGCGCATCAAGATGTACACCGGCGACGACTTCAACTACGCGGAGCTGATCGCCGGCGACGAACAGGGCTTTTCGCACGCGCTGCTCGGTATTTTTGACGCGATCGCGCCGGCGGCGTCCTACGCCTTGTCGCGGCTTGCCGCGGGTGACGAAGCCGGCTTCCACGACGTGCTGGGGCCGACGGTCCCGCTGTCGCGCCACATCTTCAAGGCGCCGACGCGGTTCTACAAGACCGGCGTGGTGTTCATGGCATACCTCAATGGTCACCAGGACCATTTTACCATGGTCGGCGGGCAGGAGAGCACGCGCTCGACGCTGCATCTGGCCGAGCTGTTCCGGTTGGCCGACAAGGGCGGGCTGCTCGCCGATCCGGAGCTGGCGACGCTGCGGATGAAGGCGGTGCTCTCAACGCACGGAATCGAATCCTGATGCGTGATTTCTCGTCCGACCATCGCTGGCTATCGCTCAACACGGCGACAATCCGCAAGCAGGGTGACCTCGTGGAGATCGTCGAGGCCTGTGCCAGGCGCGGCATCCGCGCCATCGATCCCTGGCGCGACCAGGTCGCAGCCGTCGGCCTCGAGCGTGCCGCGCGTGCGGTGCGCGATGCCGGTCTCGACCTGTCGGGCTATTGCCGTGGCGGCATGTTCACGTCGGACGCATCGCGCCGGAGCGAGGTGCGCGACGACAACCGGCGCTGCGTCGACGAAGCCAAGGCGCTGGGAGCCCCCTGCATCGTTCTCGTGGTCGGCGGCCTGCCGCAATATTCGCGGCCCGGCAGCGAGGCGTCGAAGGACATTGCCGGCGCGCGGACGCAGGTCGAGGAGGCGCTCGCCGAAATGCTCGACTACGCCAAACAGGCCAAGCTGCCGCTGGCGATCGAGCCGCTGCATCCGGCCTATGCGGCGGACCGCGCCTGCGTCAACACGACGAAACAGGCGCTCGACATCTGCGACCGGCTCGACCCTGATCGCAGCGGCATGCTCGGCGTCGCGCTCGACGTCTATCACATTTGGTGGGATCCGGAGCTGATGGGGCAGATCGCGCGCGCCGGCCGAGATCGCCTGCTGGCCTTCCATGTCTGCGACTGGCTGGTGCCGACCAAGGACATTCTCAATGACCGCGGCATGATGGGCGACGGCGTGATCGACATCAAATCGGTGCGCGAAGCGGTCGAAGCACAGGGCTTTGCCGGCTATTCGGAGATCGAAATCTTCTCCAACGAGTGGTGGAGTAAACCGATGGACGAGGTGCTGCAAACCTGCATCGCGCGGCACAAGACGGTGGTTTAGGCCTTCCGGAATTTGTTGCGCGCGGCGGCGCCGATGGCCTGAGATGTCAATTGGTTGCGTGGGATCACCGGCACATCGCGCGCCGGTAACCTTCTACTGTGCATGGGGTTGTTTTCGCGTTTTGTTGTTTTGAGGCCTCAACCGATCGCGCAGGGCACGCTCAAAAAGCCGCGGAACCGCACCCGTCCGCCCCTGACCGGCTGTCCGCTCACGGCATAGTTCGGGAAGCGCGCCAGGAAGCGTGAGACCGCGATGGCGCCTTCCAGCCGCGCCAGCGCCATGCCGGCGCATTGATGCGCACCGGTGGCGAAGGCGAGATGCCGGTTCCGCGTGCGCGCGATGTCGAAGCTCTCGGGGTCCGGAAACTGCGCCGGATCGCGGTTGGCCGCGCCGATGCACAGCGTAATCGACGTGCCGGCATCCAGCATGACGCCGCCGAGCTCGACCCGCTCCGTGGTCATGCGGTTGCCGAGTTGGTTCGAACTCTCGTAGCGCAGCATCTCTTCGACCGCAGTCTTGATCAGCTCGGGATTGTCGATCAGCCGCCGCTTCTGATCCGGGTTCCGGTCGAGCGCCACGAGGCCGTTGCCGATCAGGTTGGTGGTGGTCTCGTGGCCGGCATTGAGCAGGAAGATGCAATTGTGCAGCAGCTCCTTCTCTGTCAGCCGCTCGCCGTTGTCCTCGCCCTGGATCAGGCGCGTCAGCACGTCGCGTTCGGGGTTGCCAGGCTTCGCTCGTCGGCGTGCGACCAGCGTTTCGAGATAGGCGAGAAAATCCGCCACGGCCTTGTTGCCGCGGGCAGCGACCTCAGGCGACACGACCGGTTCGAGGGCGCCCAGGATCGCCAGCGACCACTCGCGCAGCGGCGCGCGCTCGTCATGGGGCACGTCGAGCAGATTGCCGATCACCTCGATCGGGATCGAGGCGGCGAAGTCCTCGATCAGCTCGCAGCTGCCTTTGACGGCGATGGCGTCGAGCAGGCCGTCGACCAGCTTGATGATGTCAGGCTCCATCCCCGCGATCGCGCGCGGCGACAGCGCGCCCGTGATCAGGCGCCGCACGCGCGTATGCGCCGGCGGATCGTTGAAGACGAGGCTCGTGGTGTGGTGCTCGTAGAGCAGGGTGTCGCCGTATTTCGGCGCGAACTCGCGCTTCTTGTCCGAGCTGAACGACTTTGTGTTCTTGTAGGTCGTGACGAGATCGTCATAGCGGGTCAGGAACACGGTGCCGTTGCGCAGGCGCTTGACCGGCTCGTTCTCCCGCAGTGCACGATAGGTCGGGTAGGGATCGTCGTAGAATTCCGGCGTCAGCTTCTCCAGATCGAAACTGGCCGCCAGTTCATTCGCACTTGCGTTCATGCCGCCATACTCGCCCGTTGAGTCCGATATGCTGTATTCGCTCTTTTGAGCGGCTCGGTTCACCGTCTACAGTCGAGCTGCGATTTGCAAGCCGACCGGACAGGAAAATGCACGCCCGCTCTGACGCTGCCGACACGGACCCTTTTTCATGGCCAGACGATATCTTCGCGGCCCTGCAACGCTTCGACGTCCGGCAGGTGCCCTACGTGCCCGACGCCGGCCATTCGAGGCTGATCCAGCGCGTGCTGGCCTCGTCCACCATGCGCGGCATTCCGCTGACGACGGAGGAGGAGGGCGTCGCGCTGCTCGCCGGCGCCTGGACGGGCGGCCAGCGCGGCGTGCTGTTGATGCAGTCGAGCGGGGTCGGCAATTGCATCAACATGCTGTCGCTGATCCCGATCCTGCGCTTTCCTTTCCTCACGTTGGTGACCATGCGAGGGGAGTGGGGCGAGTTCAATCCGTGGCAGGTGCCGATGGGATCGACCACGCAGGGCGTGTTCGAGCTCTCGGGTGTCAAGGTGCTGCGGGCGTCTAACGCAGCCGAGGTGCCGACCGTGCTCGAGGCGGCGGCCGCGCAGGCCTACAACGCCCTCACGCCCACCGCCGTCCTGCTGTCGCAGCGCCTGATCGGCGCCAAGGTTTTCACCAAATGAGCAAGGCCAATCTCCTCGACCGCCGTCAGGTGGTGTCCACGCTTCTCGCGAACCGCAGGGACGTGGTTGCGATCGGCGGCCTCGGCGCCTCCACCAACGACATGTGCGCGGCCGGTGATCATGCCCGGAATTTCTACCTCTGGGGCGGCATGGGCGGGGCGTCGATGATCGGGTTGGGCCTCGCTCTGGCGCAGCCAAAATTGCCGGTGCTGGTGATCACCGGCGACGGCGAGATGCTGATGGGCATGGGCAGCCTTGCCACCATCGGCCTCCAGAAGCCGCCCAATCTCTCGATCGCGGTGCTCGACAACGAGGCCTATGGCGAGACCGGGGGCCAGGCCAGCCACACGGCCGCGGCGGCCGACCTCGTCGGCGTCGCCAGGGCCTGCGGCATCGGGGATAGCCGGTCTGTGACGACAATGGCCGAGGTCGAGGCCTTCGCCAGAGCCGTCCACGACGTCACCGCCGGGCCGCGCTTTGCCAATGTGAAGATCGACAGTGCCAATCTGGAGCGGATTTTGCCGAGCCGGGACGGGACTTACATTCTCAACCGGATTCGCGGCGACCTCGGCTTCCAACCGATCTAGGCGGGCGTTCCGGCGTCCCGTCCTGCACGGGGACCGTGTGGGCGAGGTCAATTTCCACTGAAATTACAACGCACTCAGGTTGCGATGCAGCATAGTGCTTGACTTTTGCGTGGGTGAGTGCTTACTCACTAGCATGAGCTCATTGCGTATGACGAGCGACCTGAGGCGTCAATTGATCCTCGGCGCCGCAAAGCGTTGCTTTGCCCGACACGGCTATACCGGCACCACGACCAAGAGCGTGGCGGCCGCCGCTGCCATTTCCGAAGCGTTGCTGTTCAAGCATTTCCCGTCCAAGGCCGCGCTGTACGCCGAAATTCTCAGCGACGAATGCGAGGCTGACCCGGCGCTCATGGAGCTGCTCGAACGTGAGCCGTCGACCGCCACGTTGGTCGAACTGATCCGCGGTATGGTGGGGCATTTCATGCACATCGCCGACGGGCCCGACCAGGAAGAGGCCCAGCGCCTGCGACTGATGACCACGAGTCATCTGGATGATGGCGAATTTGCCCGTTTGCTATATGCCAAGATCGAGACGCTGATCGGGGCGGCCTTCGTCGCCTCGCTCGAGCGTGCGGTTGCCGCGAGGGACGCGCGGCCATACAACGGCGAACCGCTCAACCTGTTCTGGTTTGCGCATCACACCGTGATGACCGCTGCGCTGACCAGGCTGCCGGCCACGCCGTGTCTCGCTTATGGCAAGGCGAACGACCTCGAGCGGCAGCTCTGTGAGTTTCTCCTGAGGGGTATCGGACTTAACGACGCCGCAATTGCTTCGCATTTGGGCCGCGATCAGGCCGCGTGTGCGGGCAAGACGGCGATTGCAGAGAGTGCATGACATGAACATCGTCACCGAACACAAGATTTCGGGCGAACCGATCGACAACAAGGCTCCCAAGCGTCCGGCCCGGCCGGTGCTCTGGTTCATCATCGTCGGCGCGCTTCTGGCCGTGCTCGTCGGTGGCCTCGTCTGGTTCAATTATTTCCGCGGCCAGATGATCAAGCAGTTCTTCGCCAACAACAAGCCGCCGCCGGTCGCGGTCAGCGCCGCCGAGGCGAAGTCCGAGGTGGTGCCGAACCTGCTGACCGCCGTCGGCGGGCTGTCTGCCGTGCACCAGGTCGACGTCAGCGCCGACGTCAACGGCCGCGTCACCGAGATCAAGTTCGAGCCGGGCACGCATGTCGAGGCCGGCACGCCGCTGGTGCAGATGTTCGACGCGCCGGAGCAGGGCGACCTCGCCAATTACAAGGCGCAGTCCACCGTCGCGCAGCTGTCGCTGGACCGCGCCAAGCAGCTGGCGTCGCGCCAGTTCGGCCCGCAGGCAACCGTCGATACCGCGCAGGCGGCGTACGATCAGGCGCTGGCGGGTATCGCCAAGACCGAAGCGTTGATCTCCCAGAAGCTGGTCCGCGCGCCGTTCGCCGGTGATCTCGGCGTCCGCAAGGTCGAGGTCGGCCAGTATCTGACCGCCGGCACGGCCATCGTTTCGCTGACGGATCTGTCGGAGCTGTGGGCCAACTTCACGGTGACGGAAAAGGACTCGGGCAATCTCAAGGTCGGTCAGCCGGTCCGGTTGAAGGTCGACGCCTATCCGGGCCGCACCTTCGACGCCAAGATCACCACGATCGAGCCGCAGATCTCGGCCGACACCCGCAACATCCGCGTGCAGGCGACCATCTCCAATCCGGAGAAGATCCTGAAGCCCGGTATGTTCGTGACCACCACGGTTGTGCTCCCGGACAAGCCGGCCGTGGTCACCGTGCCGGAGACGGCAGTCGACTACACGCTGTACGGCGACTCGGTGTTCGTGATCACCGAGAAGAAGGAAGCCGACGGCAAGACCAGCCTGAGCGCGGTGCGCACTTTCGTGCAGACCGGCAACCGGGTCGAAGGTCGCGTCGAAATCGTCAAGGGCGTGAAGCCAGGCGACAAGGTCGTCGCGGTCGGCCAACTCAAGCTGCAATCGGGCGCGGCGGTGTCGATTTCGACCGACCCGGCTCCGCAGCTCCCGGCGCAGCCGCCGCGCTACTGACATCGTACACGTTGCAGCATGATCCGGCACGGCCGGGTCATGCGCTTTGCAAGTCAAAGAAATCGAGATCGCCGCGATGCGCTTTACTGATATCTTCATCAAACGCCCGGTCCTGTCGGTCGTCGTCAGCCTGCTGATCCTGCTGATCGGCCTGCGCGCGGCGACGACGCTGCCGATCCGGCAATATCCGAAGCTGTCGAACACGGTCATCAACATCACGACCGTCTATCCGGGCGCATCCGCGGACCTGATCCAGGGCTTCATCACCACTCCAATCGAGCAGGCGGTCGCTTCCGCCGAAGGCGTCGACTACATCACCTCGTCCTCGGTGCTCGGCACCTCGACGATCCAGGTCTACATCAAGCTGAACTTCGATCCGAACCAGGCGCTGACCGAGGTTCTGGCCAAGACGAACTCGGTCAAATACCTGATCCCGAAGGAATCCAACGACCCGATCGTCACCAAGACCACGGGCCAGACTACGGCCGTGATGTATCTCGGATTTTCGTCCGAAGAGCTGTCAGGCTCGGCGATCTCGGACTACCTGACGCGCGTTGTGCAACCGGTGCTGTCGACCGTCGACGGCGTCGCCTCCGCCGACATTCTCGGCGGCCAGACCTTTGCGATGCGGCTGTGGCTTGATCCCCTGAAGATGGCCGGCCGCAACGTGTCGCCTGCGGATGTCGCGACCGCGATCACCGCCAACAACTTCCAGTCTGCGGCGGGGCAGACCAAGGGCTATCTCATCGTCTCGAACGTATCGACGAATACGGGCCTGACCGACGTCAACCAGTTCAAGAAGATGATCGTCAAGGCCAAGGACGGCGGCTTCGTGCGGATGGAGGACATCGCCACCGTCGAACTTGCGGCCCAAAGCACGGACGCGAGCGTCGCCTTCAACGGCGAGCACGCAATCTTCATCGGTGTGCAGGCAACGCCGCAGGGCAACCCGCTGACGCTGGTCAAGGGCGTGCGGGCGCTGTTCCCCGAGCTGGAGCGCAATCTGCCACCGTCGATGAAGATGAAGGTCGCCTACGATTCGACCAAGTTCATCCAATCCTCGATCGACGAGGTCGAGAAGACACTGGGTGAAGCCGTGATCATCGTGATCGTGGTGATCTTCCTGTTCCTGGCGTCGTTCCGTTCGGTCATCATTCCCGTCGTCACCATCCCGCTGTCGATGATCGGCGTCTGCACGCTGATGCTGGCGCTGGGCTTCAGCTTCAACCTGTTGACCCTGCTCGCGATGGTGCTCGCGATCGGCCTCGTGGTCGACGACGCCATCGTCGTGGTGGAAAACATCCATCGGCATCTGGAGGAAGGGAAGACGCCGGTCCAGGCGTCGCTGGAAGGCGCGCGTGAAATCGTGGGTCCCGTCGTCTCGATGACCATCACGCTCGCGGCCGTGTACGCGCCGATCGGTTTCCTCGGCGGCCTGACCGGCTCGCTGTTCCGTGAATTCGCCTTCACGCTTGCGGGCTCGGTGATCGTGTCCGGCGTGATCGCGCTGACGCTGTCGCCGATGATGTGCTCGGTGCTGCTGAAGAACACTGAAGAGGGGCGCTTCGCCAAGCTCGTCAACAAGGTGTTTGGCGCGCTGACGCGGTGGTACGGGCGCAGGCTCGACCGCTCACTCGACTACAAGGCCATCACCGGCCTGTTTGCGGTGACCATCCTCGGGCTCGTCGGCTTCCTCTACATGCACACGTCGAAGGAGCTGGCGCCTGAGGAGGACCAGGGCATCGTGTTCGCGGTGACCAAGGCGCCGAAATACGCCAACATCGACTACGTCGACTTTTACGGCGAGAAGCTCGACAAGGAATTCCAGAAATTCCCCGAGACCGATCTGCGCTTCGTGCTGAACGGCATCAACGGCCCGCAGGGCGGTATCGCCGGCATGCTGCTGAAGCCATGGGAGGAGCGCAAGCGCTCGTCGATCCAGCTGAAATCGCTGGTGCAGGCCGAGCTTTCCAAGATCGAGGGCGTGCAGGCGTTCGCGTTCAACCTGCCGCCGCTGCCGGGCGGTCCGGGCGGCCTGCCGGTCCAGATGGTGATCAACTCCACCGCCAGTTTCCAGACTGTCTATGAGCAGATGGAGAAGCTGAAGGCTGCCGCCCGAAAGAGCGGAATGTTCATCGTCTCCGACAGCGATCTTGCCTACAACCAGCCGAACGTGAAGGTGACGATCAACCGCACCAAGGCGCAGGATCTCGGCATCAGCATGCAGAACCTCGGCAGCACGCTCGCGGTGCTGCTCGGCGGCAACTACATTAACCGCTTCAACCTCGAGGGCCGTTCCTATCAGGTCATCCCGCAGGTGCCGCGCGGCCAGCGGCTCTCGCCGGAATCGCTCGCCGGCTACTACGTGACGACCAACACCGGGCAGCAGCTTCCGCTGTCGACGGTGGTCTCGATCGAGACCAAGACCGAGCCGAATTCGCTGACCCATTACAATCAGCTCAATTCGGCGACCTTCTCGGCAGTGCCGATGCCCGGCGTGACCGTCGGTGCGGCGGTCGACTTCCTCGAGAGCGAGGCCAAAAACCTGCCGCAAGGCTTCAGCCATGATTATCTTGCTGACAGCAGGCAATATGTCCAGGAAGGCAACCAGCTCGCGATCACCTTCGGCTTCGCGCTGATCATCATCTTCCTGGTGCTGGCGGCGCAGTTCGAGAGCTTGCGCGATCCGCTGGTCATCATGATCTCGGTGCCGATGGCGATCGTTGGTGCGCTGATCCCGCTGTTCTTCGGCGTGGCGACCATGAACATCTACACCCAGGTCGGCCTACTGACCTTGGTGGGCCTGATCACCAAGCACGGCATCCTGATGGTGGAGTTCGCCAACGAGCTCCAGATCAACGAGCGGCTCGATCGCCGCTCCGCCATCGAAATGTCGGCCCGTATTCGTCTGCGGCCGATCCTGATGACCACGGCCGCGATGGTGACGGGCCTGATCCCGCTGCTGACCGCGACCGGCGCTGGTGCGGCCAGCCGCTTCTCGATCGGTCTGGTGGTCGTGGCCGGCATGTCGATCGGCACGTTGTTCACGCTGTTTGTGCTGCCGGCGGTCTACGTGGTGCTGGCGACCGACCATCGCGCGGCGGCCGATTCCGAGCGGAACAAGCAGGTCAACGACCTCGACCTCAACGCCAAGGCGCTGCGGCCGACCTGAGGCCACGGATAAAGCGAACACGAGGGCGGCAGCGGCCAATCCGCTGCCGGCCTTTTCTATTTGCCTCGGGGGCTGGCTGCCATCAGGCTTTCCTGCGCTCGCGAGAGACAAGGTCCGGTCTTCTTGCTAGGTTCGGCGGGATGAGCCTTTCCCTCCATCCCGACACCCCGCAAGCACGAACGCTGCCGAGCGCAACGCCGGATGGCGTCGCGTCCGGTACGACGCCGGGGCAGGGAATCAGGACGCGGCTGTTCACCAAATATGTCGCGTTGTTCGTGGCCGTCGTCGCGATCGCGCTGCTGGCCAACGGGCTGTTCGAGGTCCTCTTCTATTATCGCGAGCACAAGGCCGCGCTGATCCGGGTTCAGCATGAACAGGCCGAGGCGGCCGCGGCCAAGATCGGTCAGTTCGTCAAGGAGATCGAGAGCCAGCTCGGCTGGACCACGCAGCTGTCCTGGTCGGCGGGCTCGATCGAGCAGCGCCGGTTCGATGCGCTGCGGCTGCTGCGTCAGGTGCCCGCGATCACCGAACTCGCCCAGGTCGATGCGACCGGCAAGGAGCGGCTGCGGGTCTCGCGGCTCGCCATGGACGCGATCGACAGCGGGATCGACCTGTCGGCGGATCCGAAGTTTACCGAGGCGGTCGCTCACAAGATATTTTACGGTCCGGTCTATTTCCGCAGGGAGTCCGAGCCGTACATGACCCTGGCGCAGGCCGGGGCGCGCAAGGATGCCGGCGTCAGCATCGCAGAGGTCAATCTCAAGCTGATCTGGGACGTCGTGTCCCAGATCAAGGTCGGCGAGCACGGACATGCCTACGTGGTCGGTCCGGAGGGACGCCTGATTGCGCACCCCGATATCAGCCTGGTCCTGCGCAACACCGACATGTCCAGGCTCGCGCAGGTGAAGGCCGCGCAAGCCGGCGGCGGCACCATGCCGGACGCGCTACAGGAGGCGACCAACATCCAGGGGCAGAAGGTTCTGACGGCGTCCGCCCCGATTCCACCGCTCGGCTGGACCATGTTCGTGGAATTGCCGGTAGAGGAAGCCTACGCCTCCCTCTACGCCTCGCTGCAGCGGCTCGCGATCGTGCTGCTTGCCGCGTCGATCTTCGCGGTGCTTGCGGGGGTTTTCCTGGCGCGCCGCATGGTCGGTCCGATCCAGGCGTTGCGCAGCGGCGCCGAGCGGATCGGCGGCGGCGATTTCTCGCAACGCATCTCGATCAGAACCGGTGACGAGCTCGAGGGTCTCGCGGACCAGTTCAACCAGATGGGCGAGCGCCTGCAGGAATCCTATGCGGACCTTGAGAAAAAGATCGAGGTGAGAACGGCTGAGTTGACCGAGTCGCTCGAGCAACAGACGGCTACGTCGGAAGTGTTGCAGGTCATCAGTTCGTCTCCTGGCGAACTCACGCCAGTGTTCCACAAGATGCTCGAGAATGCCACACGCGTCTGTGGTGCGAGTTTCGGCGTAATGAATCTGTGGGATGGTGAGAGTTTCACGATTGCTGCGGACTACAATGTGCCACCTGCGTTCGCGGCCTCGCGAAAAGATATCGCGATCCGTCCTCATCCGGACAGCGCGCTTGCTGCGGTTGTCAGGACACGTCAAGTTGTCCACGTTCACGATGTGCAGCAAACTCCGGCCTATCTCGCCGGAGGTCCGACCATTCGTGGAATCTCCGACGTCGCCGGCGCCCGGACGATCGTCATCGTGCCCATGATGAGGGAAAGCGAGCTGATCGGAACCGTTGCGGTTTATCGCAAGGAGGTCCGGCCTTTCACCGACAAGCAAATCGCGTTGGTTGAGAACTTCACGAAACAAGCCGTCATCGCGATCGAGAACACGCGACTTCTGAACGAGTTGCGCAAGCGTACGACGGAGCTGTCGCAATCCCTCGACGATCTTCGCAGCGCGCAGGACCGCCTGGTCCAGACCGAGAAGTTGGCGTCGCTCGGCCAGCTCACGGCGGGGATCGCGCACGAGATCAAGAACCCGCTCAATTTCGTCAACAATTTCTCGGCGGTGTCGACCGAACTGATCGACGAGCTCAACGAGGCCCTGCAAGCGGCCCCGCTCGACGGCAAGACTAAGGAGGAGGTCGAAGAGCTGACCGGGATGCTCAGGAGCAACCTCGAAAAGGTGGTGCAGCACGGCAAGCGCGCCGACTCCATCGTCAGGAACATGCTCTTGCATTCGCGCGAAGGCTCGGGCGAGCACCGTCCGGCCAACATCAATGCCATCGTCGAGGAAAGCCTCAACCTCGCCTATCATGGCACGCGCGCCGAGAAGCCCGGCTTCAACGTCACGATCGAGCGCGGCTTCGACCCCGCCGCAGGCATGGTCGATATCTATCCGCAGGAGATTACGCGAGTCTTCCTCAATCTGATCTCGAACGGCTTCTACGCCACGGCCAAGCGCAAGGAGAGCGCGGCAGATGCCTTCGAGCCCACCCTGCGCGCGGCCACAAAAACTCTCGGCGACAGGGTCGAAATCCGCATTCACGACAACGGCACCGGCATCCCGTCCGAGGTGAAGGAGAAGATGTTCAATCCCTTCTTCACCACCAAGCCGGCCGGCGAGGGCACCGGGCTCGGCCTTTCCATGAGCCATGACATCGTGGTGAAACAGCACGGCGGCACGATCGACGTGAACACCGCACCCGGCGTATTCACCGAATTCATCATCACCCTGCCGCGCATGATGGCGGCGGGCGGCACTTCCGGAGGCAAGTCTTGAACGTTTACATCCTGGTCGTCGATGACGAGCCCGACGTCGAGGCGCTGTTCCGGCAGCAGTTTCGGCGCGATTTGCGCGCCGGCCGCTTCCAGATGGAATTCGCGTCGTCGGCACCCGATGCGCTGAAACTGGCCGCCGAGGTTCGCGATCCCTCGTTGATCCTGATTTTGTCCGACATCAACATGCCCGGCATGAGCGGGCTCGATATGCTGCCGAAGGTGCGTCTTGCGCATCCGGACGTTCCCGTCATCATGATCACCGCCTACGGAGACGCCGAGACGCGCCGGAAGGCGATCGAGCGCGGCGCAGTCGGACTTCTCACCAAGCCGATCGATTTCGCGCTGCTGCGGCAGGAAATCGACACGAGGCTCGGGCAAGCTGCATGACCGCGACCATCCTTTTCGTCGACGACGAGCCGGATCTCGAGGCGTTGGTCCTGCAAAAATTCCGCAGGCAGATTCGCGACGGGTCGGTTACGATCATGTTCGCGCGCGACGGCCTCGAAGCGCTGCAGTCGCTAGAGCAGAATCCCCATGTCGACATGGTGGTCTCCGACATCAACATGCCCAGGATGGACGGGCTGTCGCTGCTGGCGAAGCTTCAGGAAGCCGAAGACAAGAAATCCACCATCATCGTTTCGGCCTATGGCGACATGAGCAATATCCGCACTGCGATGAACCGCGGTGCGTTCGACTTCCTGACCAAACCGATCGACTTCGCCGACCTGGAGATGACCATCCAGAAGACCATTCGCCACATCGAAATGCTGCGTGAGGTGCGAGGCCGCCAGGCGGAAGCAGAGCGCGCCCACGCCGCGCTCTCGCGTCATTTCTCGCCCGAACTCGCCAAGCGTCTGGCGGCCAGCGGTGAGAGCGAGGGAATCGAAGTGCAGTGGCGCGATGTCGCGACCATCTTCACGGATATTACCGGCTTCACCTCGCTGGTCGAGAGTGCCCCGCCGGAGACGCTGGGCGCGCTTCTCAACGAGTATGTCAGCGGCATGACCGAGATCGTCTTCGCGCACGAGGGGACTGTCGCCAAGATCATCGGCGATGCGATCCAGGTGCTCTTCAACGCACCCGGCGATCAGCCCGATTACGCGACGCGCGCGGTCGCCTGCGCACACGATCTCGACGCCTGGGCGGAGGATTTTTCCGCGCGCTGGAAGGTGAGAGGCGTGAATTTCGGCACCACCCGAGTCGGCATTCACGCCGGGCCGGCGTTGGTCGGAAATTTCGGCGGCAATCGGTTTTTCGACTACACCGCGTATGGCGACTCCATCAACATTGCGGCGCGGCTGGAAGCCGCAAACAAACATCTGGGCACGCGGATTTGCGTCAGTGCCGGCATCGCCGAGGCGGCTGAGAATTTTCGGGGGCGTCCCGTCGGGGAACTGATGCTGCGCGGACGCAGCGAACCGTTGCACGCGTTCGAGCCACTGACGCCGGCCCAATTCGCTGCGCCGGAAACGGCGCTGTACTCCGAGGCGTTTGCCAAGATGGAGGCTGGTGATGCCGCCGCGATGCCGGCCTTCGCCGCGCTGGTCGGCATGCATGCCGGCGATTCCCTGGCCGGCTTTCACCTGAAGCGCCTGCTTAACGGCGACAAGGGCATTCGCATGCAACTGGAATAGGAGTCCGACATGATTAGTGAATTCTCCGCCGGCAATTACCGTTTCATTCCGTCAGTATTCCAATATTCGGCCGGTGCGGCCGCGGACGATGGCTATGAGATCGAGCGCGTCCGCTTCGACCGGCTGGTGCCGCTTGCGGAAGGGTTTGCGCTTGCCGCGAAGTATATTCGGGGGGCGGGGCGGTCGCTGACGGCGTTCTGCGCCTGCGAACTGCGCTCGCCCGCGGCCTTCAGCGAGGAAGGCTTTCGCGCGTTCAACCTGCACTATGTAAAGACGCTGTCCGAATGGGGCATCTTCGACGGCAGCACCAATCCGGTGGCGCGCAGCAATGTCTGTCCCGAGATCGATCCGCCGGCCGAGCCGTCGTTCTATGCGTTCTCCTTCACGCGGCCGACTAGCTCGAAGACGCCGAGCTTTGTGATTGCCGGCGGCGCCGAGGCGCGCGAGGGCGGTGGGACCTATGTCGAGCGCACCGTGCGCTACCGCGACCTCAGCCCGGAGGGCCTTCGCGAGAAGGTGCGCTTCACGACGACGTCCCAGATGGAGAACAGGATGACGGCCTTCGGCTTCGGCTGGAAGGACACGACCGGCGTGCAGGCCTATTCCGTACACGATTTCCACCACGCGCTGGTCGACGAACTCGTCCGCCGCGGGGCGTTGCGGTCCGGCCTGACTTGGCACTATGCCCGGCCGCCGGTGGTCGATCTCGAATACGAGATGGATTGCCGCCGTGTGATGCGCGAGACAGTGATCTAGCGCTGGCGCGGATCGAGCGCGTCGCGCAGGCCGTCGCCGAGCAGGTTCAGCGACAGCACCACGAGGAAGATCGCTAGCCCCGGCCAGATCGCCATCCAGGGCGCCTGGGTCAGGAAGCGCTGCGCTGCGTTGAGCATGCTGCCCCAGGATGGCGCCGGCGGCTGCTGGCCGAGACCCAGGAAGGACAGCGCGGCTTCGGCGATGATGGCGGCCGCAATCGACAGCGTCGCCTGCACCAGCAGCGCCGGCAGGATGTTCGGCAGGATGTGCGAGAACGCGATCCGCCACGGCGGATTGCCGAGCGCGCGCGCCGCCTCGACATAATCCTCGGCCTTGACGTTCAACACCTGGCCACGGGTCAGGCGGATGAAGATCGGGGTTGCCGAGATGCCGATCGCGATCATGGCGTTACCGAGGCTCGGGCCGAGGAATGCGGCGAGCGCGATCGCCAGGATCAGGAACGGGCAGGCCAGCATCGCGTCGGTCATCCGGCTGATCAGCGCATCGACGAAGCCGCCGCGATAGCCGGCAAGCAGGCCGAGCGGGATGCCGACGCCCAGCGCGATCGCGACCGAGATGAGGCCCGCGAGCAGCGACGCGCGGGCGCCGTAGACGACGCGGCTCAGGATGTCGCGACCGAGCTCGTCGGTGCCGAACCAGTGCGCCGCAGTGGGCGGCTTGCGGACCAGGCTCCAGCTCGTCGCGATGGGATCGTAGGGCACGACGAACGGCGCGAGCAGCGCGATCCCAACGAACAACGTGATCATCACAAGTCCGAACACTGCGGCCTTGCGTTTAAACAAGCGCCGCCGGGCGCGACGCGCCGGGCTGTCCAGCTCGTTGGCCTGCGCGATGGGAGCGGCGGGCAGGGCGGCATCGGTCATGAGTCTAGCCCCGCAGCCGCGGATTGACGAGGATGTAGGCGACATCGGCAACCAGGTTCAGCGCGATGTAGACCGTCGCCGTCACCAGCACGACGCCCTGTACGACGGCGTAGTCGCGGTTGAACACGGCATCCACGATCAGTTTGCCGAAGCCGGGAATGGAGAAGATCTGCTCGGTCAGAACCGCCCCCGACAACAGCGTGCCGAGCTCGAGCGCGCCGAGCGTGATGATCGGCGTGAGTGCGTTGCGCATGGCGTGCTTGAGGATGACCGAGCGCTCGGACAATCCCTTGGCGCGCGCGGTGCGGACGTAGTCGCTTTCCAGCACCTGGAGCATGGCGCTCCGGGTGTGCCGCATCAGGACTGCGGAAATAGCGTTGCCGAGCACGAAGGCCGGCATGATGGTGGCGGCGAGGCTCGCACGCCAGTTCTCGGTCAGCGGCACGTAGCCAGACGCCGGCAGCCAGCCGAGTTCGATGGAGAACAGGAAGATGAGCATGATGCCGAGCCAGAAATTCGGCGTCGAGATGCCCCACAGCGCGAACAAATTGGCGCAATAGTCCCAGACGGTGCCTTTCTTCACGGCGGAGACAATGCCGGCGGGAATTCCGATCAGGAGAGCGATCAACATCGCCATCGAGCCGAGCTGGAGCGTCACCGGCAGCTTCTGCGCGATCAGCTCGCGCACCGGCATCTTGTTGCGTAGCGACTCTCCGAAATTGCCGATCAGGACTCCCTTGAGCCAGTAGACGTACTGCACGGGAATCGGCTGATCGAGCCGGTATTGCTGGCGAATCTGCTCGATCACGGCGGGATCGCGCTCCTCGCCTGCCATCACCAGCGCCGGATCACCCGGCAACAATTGCTGGAGCGAGAAGATCAGTACCGACACGAAGAACAGTGTCGGCAAGATCTGCACAATGCGGCGGGCGAGGAAGTTCAGCATAGTCGTACGCCTGTTCCGGACGATGTCGCCGTCACTTAAACTTAAGCCCGACCACGCGCACGAGGCCATCTGGCATCTGCTTATAGCCCTGGAGCTTGGTCGTATGCGCGATCAGGAGCGTGCGGTGATAGATGTAGATGATCGGCAGGTCGTCGAGCAGGATCTTGTTCAGCTTGGCGTAGATCGCCTTGCGCTCCTCGACGTTGGACGTCGCCCTTCCTTCTTCCAGCAGCTTATCGGCCTCCGGATTCGAATAGACGCCATCGTTCTGCGGTGCCTTGCTGCGCATGAAGATGTAGGAGTTGCCGTCTGGGTCGATGCGGCCGCTCCAGTTGATCTGAAAGATCTGGAACTCGCCGGCCTGGGCCTGCTTGAAGGTGGTCGCGAATTCGACCGCGCGGATCTTGATGTCGAAGCCCGCTTCCGCGGCCATCGACTGGATCACCTGGGCAACCGCTTCGTTCTCCGCGCCTTTGGGAATCATGTAATCGACGGTCACCGGCGAAGTGATTCCGGCTTCCTTCAGAAGCGCCTTGGCCTTCGCGATGTCGCGGCCACGAACCGGAAATGCCTTCTGGTAGTAGGGATGGGTAGGGCTGACCCATTGATTGCCCGGGGTGAATTCGCCGTTGAACACGACCTGGTTGAGAGCCTCGCGATCGATCGACAGATCGAGCGCCTGCCGGACTTTCGCCGATTGGCTCAGCGGCCCCTTGCTCTTGTCGTTGCCGATATTGACCGTGAGGCCGAGATAGCCGAGCTCCGGTGCCGTCGACAGCACGAGCCGCGAATCGGCGCGGACGTCCTTGATGTCGGTGGCGAGCACGCGCTCGATTAGATCGAGCCCGCCGGACTTCAGGTTGGCAAGGCGCACCGTGGCATCGACGATTGGCAGGAATACCACCCGGTCGATATGGATGTTGTCCTTGTTCCAGTAGTCGGCGAATCTCTCGAACACCATGCGGTCCTGCTGCACGCGCTCGACGAACTTGTAGGGACCGGCGCAGACCGGATGCAGGCCGAACTTGTCGCCGGCTTCCTTGGCGGCCTTCGGCGACACCATCATGCCGGAGCGGTCGGTCAGCTGGGCGATCAACGGGGAGTAAGGCGTCTTGAGCACCAGCTTGATGGTCAGGGGATCGACGACCTCGACATGGTCGACGCTGGCGAGCTCGGACTTCCGGAACGAGGTCGGCAACGTCATGTGACGCTCGATCGAGAACTTTGCTGCTTCCGCGTCGAGCGGCTCGCCGTCGTGGAATTTCACGTTGGGCCGGAGCTTGATCGTCATCTCCTTGCCGTCGGCCGAGGTCTCATGCGACAGCGCGAGCTGCGGCACGATGTTGAGCTTCTCGTCGATGTCGAACAGCTTGTCGCAGAAGGCGGAGAACACGATGCGGCCGACATAGGTGCGGCCGATGCTGGGATCGAGGATGTCAGGATCCTCGGCGATGCCGATGCGAAGCGTGGTCTGGGCTTGGGCCTGGGTTTGGGCCGCGCTCACGAGCGACGTCAGCAATGCCGACGCCAGGAGTGCCAAACGCATAGGACTCATCGCTCTCAACCTCTGTTTTGCGGCTATGCCGGGTTCGTCCCCAATGAACTAACCCCGCTGCCGCGGACTGCTTCCGGGCCGCCGCTGAAGGCGGCGACCAATTTTTCGAGAACCGGGGAGAAGCCGCCGTCCGTTGGGACGATCGCCTCGGACGACGGCAGTTCCGACGTTCGGTGGCATGCTGTTGCATGTCCGATGCCATCCGGCACGAGCTGAGGCATTTCGCTGCGGCAACGGTCGACCACGTAGGGGCAGCGGGTGTGGAAGCGGCATCCCGGCGGCGGATTGAGCGCGCTGGGGATCTCTCCCTGCAGCACAATCCGGCTGCGCTTTGCCCGCGGTTTAGGCACCGGGATCGCGGACAGCAGGGCCCGGCTATAGGGATGGCGGGGTGCGGCGAACAGCGCGTCCGCCGCCGCCGTCTCGACGATCTGGCCGAGATTCATCACCGCTACGTGGTCGGCGATGTGCTTGACCACCGCGAGGTCGTGCGAGACGAAAATGTAGGCCAGCCCGAGCCGGTCCTGGAGCTCGCGCAGCAGATTGAGGATCTGCGAGCGGATCGAGACGTCGAGCGCCGAGACCGGCTCATCGCAGATGATCAGTTTCGGCTCGACCGCGAGCGCGCGGGCGATGGCGATGCGCTGGCGCTGGCCGCCGGAAAACTCGTGCGGGTAACGCCGCGCCAGCCGCGGCTCCAGTCCGACCAGCCGCAAGATCTCCTCGACGCGTTCGCGCCGTCGGGCGGGCGGCACCAGGTTGTGCAGCGCCAGCGGCTCGGTCAGGATCTGGCCGACGGTCATGCGCGGATTGAGCGAGGCGTAGGGATCCTGGAAGATGATCTGCGCCTCGCGGCGAAAGGCGCGCAGCGCGCGGGCGTCGAGCGAGAGCAGATCGCGGCCTTCGAACCGGATCGTGCCTGCATCCGGCTCGATCAGCCGCAGCACCAGGCGGCTGACGGTGGATTTGCCGCAGCCGGATTCGCCGACCAGCGCCAGCGTCCTGCCGGCATCGAGCGAGAAGGAAACGCCATCGACGGCTTTGACATGCGCCAGCGCCCGGCCGAACAGCGAACGCTCGGCGACGAAATGCTTGACCAGGCCATCGACCTCGAGCAGCGCCATCACGACACCAGACGTTCGAGCGGCGCGCGGATGCAGCGCGAGAGGTGGCCGGGACTGACCTCGACCAGCGGCGGTGGCGCCTTGGTGCAGGCATCCAGCACGAAGGGGCAGCGCGCGGCGAAGCGACAGCCGGCGGGCGGCTGCGCCATGTTCGGAACCATGCCTTCGATCGTGGCAAGCTGTTCGGCGCGGTGGTCGAGCCGCGGGATCGAGCCGAGCAGGCCGACGGTGTAGGGATGTTGCGGCGCCGAGAACAGCTCGTCCACCGCCGCGCGCTCGACGATCTCACCGGCATACATTACCGCGACCTCGTCGCAGACTTCGGCGACCACGCCGAGATCATGGGTGATCAGGATGATGGCGGCGCCGCTCGCCGCCTTCAACTCGCGCATCAGCTCCAGGATCTGCGCCTGCAGGGTGACATCGAGGGCGGTGGTCGGCTCGTCCGCGATCAGCAGCCGCGGGTCGCAGGCCAGCGCCATCGCGATCATGACGCGCTGGCGCATGCCGCCGGAGAGCTTGTGCGGATATTCGTCGATCCGCCGCTCGGGCGAGGGGATGTGGACGCGACGCAGCAGATCGATCGCCCGCTCGCGCGCACTCTTCCGCGAACCGCCGCGGTGGCGCAAAATCGTCTCGACGATCTGGTCGCCGATCGTGAAGCTCGGATTGAGCGAGGTCATCGGCTCCTGAAAGATCATCGCGAGCCGGTTGCCGCGAAGGTCGCGCAGCGTCTGATCCGACGTCTTAAGCAGGTCGAAACCGTCGAAGCGGATCGCGCCGGAGATTTCCGCGCTCTGCTTCGGCAGCAGGCCCATGATCGCCAGCGATGTCACGCTCTTGCCGCAGCCGGATTCGCCGACGAGGCCGAGCGTCGCGCCATTGGCGACGCTGAGATCGACGCCGTCGACCGCATGGGTAACGCGGCCGTCGTCGCCGTGGAAACGAATGCGCAGATCCTTGATCTCGATGAGGGGGCTCGGGTTCATGATCGTTTTGCGCGCGCTGCGGCAATGCTGGCGTCGATGACGCTGCGATCGGTGTTGCCGGCCGGGTTCTGCCGCGTCGGCATGGAGGCGCGGAAGTGGACCCAGAGCTCGTGGCTGACCCGTTCGAGCCGATCGAGCTCACCGAGCGGATCGGGATGATCGTCGGCGCGCAGGTCCAATGCCGGCCATTCCTCCTCGCCGTGGATCAGGAGCGCGGCGGACTGCTTGCCGCGCTTGTCGCCGCCGGCGGCTTCGCCCGCGCGCATCGCGGCGAGCAGGCGGCGCGGAAACGGCAGGCTGTCATTGGCGATATAGGTCTTTGCGGTCTCGTCGAGCACATCGGCGCCCGCGAGCATGTTGCCGGCGATCGAGAAGCCGCTGCCCGCGATGTGCCCGCACCAATCGACGCAGTTGCGCCCGGTATGCGCGGCAATCGCGCCACTGGCGTCCATGATGTGGATCTGGCGGCTCTCGCGGCCATCGTCGGTCGCGAGCAGGGCGGCCAGCGCATCGTGCGCGTTGAGACCCTGACGCAGCAGCTTGACGCCGTCGATCCCGTAATAAGGATTGACGAAGGCCTGCGTCGCGATGGCGCCAAGGCCCGCAGCGATGTAGGGCACTCGCGCGCCGACGGCGAAGAAGCGCGTGGCTACGGCGATGCCAAACTGGCCGGTAGCAGAACCGCGCGCGATGATCGACCAGGTCATGTGCTGCCTTTAGCGCCCTGCGGCGTAGCCCTGCATGCCGCGTGGATTGGCGGCGGCGCGGCGGCGCGGACCGACGCGCGAGGCCGCGGTGAGACGGCCTTCCGACCAGTCCGGTCCGACCTCGACGATATGTCCGCGTTCGCGAAGATTTTCGATCGTCGCCTTCGGCACGCGGTTCTCGACCACGAGCACGCCGGGGCGCGCGGTGCGGGGCCAGAACGAGATCGGGAAATGCTCGGAGTGCCAGGCCGGGGCGTCGATCGCTTCCTGGAGATTGAGGTTGCAATGGACGTGCCGCAGGAAGAACTGCGTGATCCACTGATCCTGCTGGTCGCCGCCGGGCGAGCCCCAGGCGAGATAAGGCTCGCCGTCGCGCAATGCCATGGTGGGGGACAGCGTGGTGCGCGGCCGCTTGCCGGGCGCGAGCGAGCTCGGTTGGTTCTCCTCCAGATCGAACATCTGCGCGCGGCTGCCGAGGCAGAAGCCGAGCTCGGGAATGATCGGCGATGATTGCAGCCAGCCGCCGGATGGCGTCGACGACACCATGTTGCCTGCCTTGTCGATGATGTCGAAATGCACGGTGTCGCCGCGCACCTCGCCGAAGCGGCCCACCGTCGGTTCACCGGCGCCGAGCGCGCCGACAGCCTCGCGCTGGCCCTCGGCGCGGCGCAGCTTGACCACGCCGCCAAAGCCCTCGATCGCACCGGGCCGGAGATCGAGCGAGGCCTTGTCGGTGACGAGCTTGCGGCGCTCGTTGTTATAGGCATCCGACAGCAGCGTTCCGATCGGAATCTCGCTGAACTCGGGATCGCCGTAGAATTTCTCGCGGTCGGCGAAGGCGAGCTTGGCGCATTCGATCTGGAGATGGATGAATTCCGGCCCGGTCGGGTCCAGCCCATCGAGCGCAAAGCCCTTCAGCAGCGCGAGCTGCTGCAGCGTCACCGGTCCTTGGCTCCAGACCCCGGCCTTGCAGACAGTGTAGCGGCCATAGTCGTAAGTGAGCGGGGCCTCGACGGTCGGCTGCCAGCGCGCCATGTCATCGGCCGACAGCACACCGCGATGCGGCGAGCCGCTGACGTCCATCACGTCCTGCGTCCGGCAGAACTTGTCGATGGCTTCCGCGACGAAACCCTGCGACCACGCCTTGCGTGCGCGCTCGATCTCGGCATCGCGGCCGCCGCCGCCACTTTCGGCTTCGCTCAGGATTCGCGCATAGGTCGCCGCAAGTGTCTTGTTGGTGAAGAGCGTGCCGGGCTTTGGCACTTCGCCGTTCGGGAGATAGACGGCGGCTGACGTCGGCCAATGCTTGCGGAATAATTGCTCGACAGTCTGGATCGTGGCGCAGGCGCGCTCGACCAGCGGATAACCGTCGCGCGCATAGGAGATCGCGGGCTCCAGCACGTCGCGCACGCGCATCGTGCCGTAGTCACGCAGCAGCATCATCCAGGATTCGAAGGTGCCGGGGACGCAGGCTGCGAGCAGGCCGGTGCCGGGCACCATGTCGAGGCCTTCGCTCTTGTAATGCGCGATGGTGGCGCGAGCCGGTGCCGGACCCTGACCGCAGATCACCTCGGTGCGGCCGCGCTTCACGTCGTGCACGATGATCGGAACGTCGCCGCCGGGGCCGTTCAGATGCGGCTCGACCACCTGGAGCGTGAAAGCGGTGGCGACGCCGGCGTCAAAGGCATTGCCGCCCTTTTCCAGGATGGCCATGCCGATAGCGGTCGCGATCCAGTGCGTGGTCGCGACGACCCCGAAGGTGCCTTCGATCTCGGGGCGTGTCGTGAAGGGATCGGGATTGACGATGCTGGCCATGGACTACCTCATTTGCGGCGCGCGCAATTGATCACAGGGCCAGGCCGCCGCCAAATGCGCAGGCTGCATGGCACGCGCGCGTCACGCCGGCACCGGCGCGGTGTTGACCGCATGGCAGGCGACGCCGTCGACCAATTCAGGTGCTTTCTTGCGGCAGAGATCGAACGCCAGCGGGCAGCGCGGATTGAAGGCGCACCCGGGCGGCGGATTGATCGGGTTCGGGATCTCGCCCTTCACGGGAATGCGCTGGCGGCCGCTCATGGCGAGATCGGGCACGGCGCCGAGCAGCATCTTGGTGTAGGGCATGCGAGGACGAGCAAACAGCTCACGTCCTTCCGCGATCTCGACGATGCGGCCGAGATACATCACGCCGACGCGGCTCGCCATGTGGCGAACGACGGCGAGGTTGTGGCTGATGAACATGTAGGTCAGGCCGAACTTATCCTGGAGGTCGCGCATCAGGTTCAGGATCTGCGCTTGCACGGAGACGTCAAGCGCGGAGGTTGGCTCGTCGCAGACAATGAACTCCGCGTCGGAGGCGAGCGCGCGAGCGATCGCGATTCGCTGGCGCTGGCCGCCCGAGAATTCGTGCGGAAATTTCAACCTGTCGTCGGGATGCAGGCCGACAAGGCTGAGCAACTCGCCGACCCGGGCCTGGATGTCGCGCTCGCCCTCGATCAGGTCGAACGCGCGGATCGGCTCGGAGATGATGGCGTCAACCCGGAAGCGTGGGTTCAGGCTCGCATAGGGATCCTGAAAGATCATCTGGATGCGGCGGCGCAGTTTCCGCCGCGCCTGGGCCTGCCGCGGATCGGTCATCGAGATGCCGTCGATCAAGACGTTGCCGGAGCTTGGCGGCAGCAAGCCGACGACCATCCGCGCCACCGTGGTCTTGCCCGAGCCGGATTCGCCGACCAGTGCAAAGGTCTCGCCCTTCCTGATGTCGAAGGTGACGCCATCGACGGCCTTGAGATATTCGAGCTGCCCGCCTTCAAGCATGCGGTTGAGCCAGGGTTTCGAGACGTCGAAGACGCGGCGCAGATTCGTGGCCTGGACGAAGGGAGTGCTCATGCCGCACTCTCCGCCGGCACGCTGTCATAGAGATGGCAGGCGACCGATTGCGCGCCCCGTGGCAGCGGCTCCGGCCGCTCGACACGGCAGCGATCGAACGCCAACGCGCAGCGCGGATTGAACGAGCACCCGCGCGGAATCGCCGACAATCGCGGCATCGAGCCGGGAATTTGCACCAGGCGCTTGTCGTCGCCCGCGAGCGTCGGGATCGCGCCCATCAAGCCCTTGGCGTAAGGATGCAGCGCGTTCTGCACGACATCCTGCACCGGACCGATCTCGGCAACGCGGCCGGCATACATCACCGCGACCCGGTCGGAGGTCTCGGCGATCACACCCATGTCGTGGGTCACCAGCATCACCGCAGTGCCGTGGTCGCGGCCGAGACGCTTGATCAGCGAGATGATTTGCGCCTGCACGGAAACGTCGAGCGCGGTGGTCGGCTCGTCGGCGATGATCAGCTCCGGTTCGGCGCAGATCGCGAGCGCAATCACCACGCGCTGGCGCATGCCGCCGGAGAATTCATGCGGATAACCGTCGATGCGCTTTTCCGGAGCCGGGATCCCGACTTCGGCGAGCAGGTCGATGGCGCGGCGACGGGCGGCGGTCTCGGACAGGTTCAGATGCGTTCTGATCGTCTCGATGAGCTGGTCGCCGATCTTGTACAGCGGATTGAGCGAGGTGAGGGGGTCCTGGAAGATCATGCCGATACGTTTTCCACGCACGCGGCGCATCTCTTCCGGCGGCAGATTGTCGATGCGCAGGCCGGAGAGGCGGATCTCGCCGCCCGAGATGCGGCCCGGCGAATCGATCAGGCCAATGACCGCGAGTCCGGTGACCGATTTACCGGCGCCGGATTCGCCGACAACGCCGAGCACCTCGCCTTTGGCGATGTCGAAGGAGACATTATCGATCGCGCGCAGCGTGCCCCGGCGGGAGGCGAACTCGACCTGAAGATTACGAACGGAGAGAACGGGCTCGGTCATGAACGCTGCATACTCATCGGAGTTTCGGGTTAAGCGCATCGCGCAGCCAGTCGCCGAGCAGATTGATCGACAGGATCAGCGCCGCGAGTGCGATTCCAGGGAAGGCGACGATCCACCATTCGCCCGCGAACAGATAGTTGTTGCCGATGCGGATCAGCGTGCCCAGCGATGGCATGGTCTCGGGCATCCCCGAGCCGAGGAACGACAGCGTCGCTTCGGTGATGATAGCGAGCGCGAGATTGATGGTGGCGATGACGAGAATCGGCCCCATCGTGTTCGGCAGCACGTGGCGCAACATGATCACCGGGGCGGGCAGGCCAATGAGCTGGGCGGCGGCGACATAGTCCTTGTTCTTCTCGACCATGACGGAGCCGCGCACGGTGCGGGCATATTGCACCCAGAAGCTCAACCCGATCGCGAAGACCAGGACAGCCAGCATGCTCATCTCGTCGAGCTTGTTGCCGAAAACAGATTTGGCGATGCCGTTGATCAGCAGCGCGATCAGGATCGCCGGGAATGAAAGCTGCACGTCGGCAATGCGCATGATCAGCCCGTCGACGGCACCGCCGAAATAACCGGCCGTCAGCCCGAGCAGGATGCCGATCGCGCCGGAGAAGACGACGCCGAGCACGCCGACGAGAAGCGAGATGCGCATGCCGTAAAGAATCGCGGACAATACGTCCCGGCCTTGTTCGTCGGTGCCGAGCAGGAACGGGCTCTGGCCGTCTGAGGTCCATAATGGCGAGATGCGCGAGTTCATCAGCTGGAGCTGCGCCGGGTCGAAGGGATTCTGGACCGATAGCACCGAGGCGAGGATCGCGAGCAGGAAGAACAGCAGCGTCACCGCCGCTGCGACCATGGTGATTTTGGAGCGGCGAAATGAATAGAACAGGTCGCTGTCGAGCGCGCGTTTAAACCAACCCGGCGCGTCGGCGCGCGGGCCGCGTTCTTCGACCTTGTGCGGGACGACGGCTTCGCTCATTCAATGTGCCCGGCTGATCGTCGAGCGCAGCCGCGGATCGACGATGGTGTAGAGGATATCAACCACGAGATTGATGGTGACAAAGATCAGGGACACCATCATCAGATAGGCGGCCATGATCGGGATATCGACATTCTGCACGGCCTGCACGAACAGCAACCCCATGCCGGGCCACTGGAACACGGTCTCGGTGATGATCGCAAATGCAATTACCGAGCCAAATTGCAGGCCGGCCACCGTGATGACCGGGATCATCGTGTTGCGCAGCGCATGACCGTAATGGATGGCGCGGGTGGTGAGGCCGCGGGCACGGGCGAAGCGGATGTAGTCGGTGCGCATGACTTCGAGCATCTCGGTGCGGACCAGCCGCATGATCAGCGTCATCTGGAACAAACCCAGCGTGATCGAGGGCATGATCAGCGCCTTCAGTCCTGACAGCGTCAGCAGACCCGTCGTCCACCAGCCGATATGCACGACGTCGCCGCGCCCGAACGAGGGCAGCCAACCCAGCGTCACCGAGAACAGGTAGATCATGAGAATGCCGATCAGGAAGGTCGGCAGCGAGATGCCGATCAGCGAGATAGCCTGGAACGCGTGTGTGAGCCAGCTGTCGCGGCGAAGCGCCGAATAGACGCCCATCAGGATGCCACAGAGCATCGCGAAGATGGTGGCGCAGATCGCGAGCTCCAGGGTCGCGGGCATCCGCTCCATCAGAAGATTGGAGACAGGCAGGCGGAACTGGTAGGAGACGCCGAACTTGAACTGCGCAGCGTTGCCGATATAGCGGCCGAACTGCACGATCACGGGATCATCGAGGCCGAGCGATTTGCGGATAGCGGCGCGTTCGGCGCCGGACGTGTCCATCCCAACCATCTGGTTCACGGGATCGCCGGCGAAACGAAACATCGAGAAGGAGATGATCCCGACGGCGATCATGACACCAATGGCCTGAATGGCCCGGCGCAGTGTGAAAGCGAGCATCTGTTCCTTTCACATATCTTCAGTGGCACGCATCATTGCGTTAGCCCGAAACAGCAAGTCCCGGAAGCCAGATCTTGAAAACGATGGCTTCCGGGACTTCACAACTTGTCGACGCCTACTCGTCCTGCTTGGTCGCCCAATAGAGCATGACCATGTTGTCCGCACGCTGGGTCAACTTCACCTTCTTCGAGACGCCCCAGGCGAGCGCCTGCTGGTGCAGCGGGACGTAGGCCCAGTCCTTCATCGAGACCTCGAAGGCCTGCTTGATCAGGAGATCGCGCTTGCCCGTATCGGGTTCCACGAGAACCTTGTCGGCGAGTTCATCGAACTGCTTGTTGCAATAGCCGGCGAGATTGGCTTCGCCGCGGTTCGGATCCTTGGGATCGTCCCGGCAGCCCATGATGTCGTGCAGCACGTTATGGGAGTCGAGGGTATCCGGGGTCCAGCCCAGCATGAACAGCGAAGTCTTGTAGCCGCCGGGCTTCAGCACCTTGGCGAAATACAGGGCCTTGGGTTGCGCCAGCAGCTCCACTTTGAGGCCGATGCGGGCGAGCATGCCGACGACCGCCTGACATATCGCGGCGTCATTGACGTAGCGATCGTTGGGGCAGTCCATCGTGACTTCGAAACCCTCGGGATAGCCGGCGTCAGCCAGGAGCTTCTTGGCGGCGTCGGGATCGAGCTTCGGCCGGGTGAAATCCTTCGAGGCAAAGATCTCTGGTGCGACCATCAATGCGGACGGCGTAGACAGTCCGCGCATGACGCGATTCTTGATCAGGTCGATGTCGATTGCCCGGTAGACGGCTTCGCGGACGCGAACGTCCTTGAATGGGTTCTTGCCCTTGACGTTGGAGTACAAGAGCTCGTCACGCGCCTGATCCATGCCGACAAAGATGGTGCGGAGTTCAGGTCCCGTCAGCACGGTGGCGTTCGGACTCGCTTTCACGCGCTCGATGTCCTGGACCGGAACCGGCTCGATCACGTCGACCTCGCCGGACAACAGCGCCGCAACACGCGTGGCGGGGTTGGCGATCGGCGTGAAGATGATCTCCTTCAGATTATGTTCCGGCTTGCGCCACCAGTTCGGATTGGCCTTGAAGACGGTCTTCACGCCCGGCTGATGGCTGTCGATCGTGAAGGCGCCGGTGCCGTTCTCATGGAGCGAGGCGTAGCTCGGGGTCGTCGCGGCGGCGGGCGTCGGTGCCACCGCATCGTTCGCCTCTGCCCATTTCTTGTCCATGATGTACCAGGTCGCCCACAGCGCCGTCAGAATGGGATTGGGCGAGGTCAGGATGAAATCGACGGTGTAATCGTCGATCTTGACCACCTTGGCATCGGCGGGAACGCGGCTCTGGAAATTCGAACCTTTCGCCCGCACGCGTTCGGCCGAGAACACCACGTCGTCCGCAGTGAACGGGTCGCCGTTGTGGAATTTGACGTCCTTGCGCAGGTGAAAGCGCCAGCGTGTCGGCTCCGGCGTCTCCCAGCTTTCGGCGAGTGCCGGGACGATCTTCAGGTCCTTGCCGCGGGCAACCAGGCCCTCATAGACATGACCGAGATGCGCACTGGTGGTCGACTCGTTCAGCGTGTACGGGTCGAGCGACTTGAGCTCACCCTGGTTGGCATAGCGCAGCGTCTGGCTCGACGCCGGCGAGACCGCCAACGCAAGCATACTGGCGAGCGTCGCCGCAAACAGACTTCGTCCGACTGACATTCTTGACCTCTCCACTCGCCCGCACCGTCATTTTTGATTGTTCGGCGGAGCTGATCGAACCATGTTGCCCAGAGTTCTCGACCCGTGCAAGCGCCATTCCAGCAAGGAACGCGCCAAGTTGCACTGCTGTGCAGCAATGCTGACCGGCATTGACAAGCCGATGGGCGAGGGCGCCAGCGTTTTTGATTGACCATATCCGCCGATCGCGGAAGCCGGAGCGCCGCGACCGGCCTCAGGTCGCTTGCGTTGCACACCGTCTCGCGGCGATACTGTGGCCGGGCGCTCGAATCTCATCTGGAGGGGACATGAAGGTTAATATCGAAATCGACTGCACCCCCCTCGAAGCCCGTCAGTTCATCGGATTGCCCGATCTGGCACCGATGCAGACGGCGGTGATGGACAAGCTGCAGCAGCAGGTCTTGAGCAACATCGACAAGGTCTCGCCGGAGTCGCTGATCCAGAGCTGGTTCACCTTCGATCCCAAGCTTGCCGAGCGGTTTCAGGACATGTTCGTCACCATGGCCGGCCTCGGCGGCACGCGCAGCGGCGACAAGAAGAAATAATGCCGCCCGGTCCGGACGGGCCGCAGACCCCAGGCCGGCTTCGTCCGCCCGGCCTTGCTTTGCTGCTCGCCGAAGCCCGAGGGTTGCTCGAACTCAACGCCAGCCTGCTGCTGTCGCCGGTCCTGATGCGGGCGCCCAAAGGCGATGGCCATCCGGTGCTGGCGCTGCCTGGCTTCCTCGCCAGCGACCTCTCGATGGCGCCGATGCGGCGCTATCTCAGCGAGCTCGGCTATGAGGCACATGCCTGGCGGATGGGCCGCAATTTCGGCGGGTTGGGACGGATGCGGGATTCATTGCGCGCCCGTCTCGCCGAAATCCATGCTGCGAGCGGACGCAAGGTCAGCCTGGTCGGCTGGAGCCTCGGCGGTGTCTATGCACGCGATCTCGCGCTGCAGGCGCCCGACTTGGTCCGCGATGTCATCACGCTCGGCAGCCCTTTTGCCAATGACATAAGAGCGACCAATGCGACGCGGCTCTACGAGATGATGTCCGGCGAGCGTGTCGAGGATTTCGCCGAGCTGCGTGAGGCGATCGCCGGCGATCTTCCGGTGCCGACGACGTCGATCTATTCGCGCGCCGACGGCATCGTGAACTGGCGAACCTGCCTGCTGCGTCCCTCCGACCGCGCCGAGAACATCGAGGTGCACCTGGCGAGCCATATCGGGCTTGGGGTGAATCCCGCAGCGCTATGGGCCGTGGCGGACCGCCTTGCGCAACCGGAGGGGGAGTTCTGGCCATTTGACAGGGCAGGGCCGTTTGCCATTGCATATGCCCCGCCGGAACAGGCAGTATCGGCCTGACGAGAAGCGCCGCCTAAGGTGCCCGTCAAATACTCGGGAGGGAACTATGGCTGACGGTAAGAAGCTGTCGTCGCTGGACGCGTCGTTTCTCTATCTGGAAACGCCGGAGATGCCGATGCATGTCGGGAGCATGGCGATCTTTCGCCTGCCGGACGACTACAAGGGCGACTTCTTCGAAGATTTCAAGGCAATGATCGTCTCGCGCCTGCACATCGCACCGATCCTCAAAGCGCGGCTGGAGAAGGCGCCGCTCGACATCGATCATCCCTCCTGGGTGGAGGACGACCAGTTCGACATCGACCGTCACATCTTCCGCGCCAGCCTGCCGCAGCCGCGCGACCGCGCCACGCTCGAACGCATCGTGGGCTGGATGCACGCCAAGCTCCTGAACCGCGCCCGCCCGCTCTGGGAGTTCTACGTGTTCGAGGGCATGAAGGACAATGAGGTCGGGCTTTATTCGAAGATGCATCATGCCGCCATCGACGGCGGCGCCGGTGCGGCGCTGACCAACATGATCTACGATATCTCGCCGATCCCGAGGAAGGTCGATCCGCCGACCGCGGGAGCGAAGCCCGGGCAGGAGCCGCGCGACATCGCAGCGAACCTGGTCGATTCCTACCAGCAGCTCTTCACCCAGCCGCTCGATGCATCGGCGGCCGCGAAGAACCTGCAACTGCCGCGCACCGGCAAGAGCGACATCGGCTCGATCCTGTTCGACAATGCGATGTACCAGATCGAGAGCGCGGTGCGCTTTGCCGGCAACATCCCGACCATGGTCAAGAGCGTCTCGGACGTGCTCGGCAAGATATCCGATCCAAAATCGCGCGAGAGCCTTGCCAGCATGGTGTCGCCGCCGACCATGCTCAACAAATCGATCTCGTCCGAGCGCAGCTTCGCCGGCGTCTCGATTTCGCTGTCGCGATCCAAGGCGCTAGCCAAGCAGGCCGGCGGCAAGCTCAACGACGTCGTGCTGGCGCTCGCCTCCGGCGTGGTCCGGCGCTACCTCCAGCAACACGGAACGCTGCCGGCGAAGTCCCTGACCGCTGCCGTGCCGATCTCGCTGCGTGAGGAAGGCAACACCGAAGCCAACAACCAGGTGTTCGGCATGATCTGCTCGATCGCGACCAACATCGACGATCCCAAGGCGCGCCTGGAAGCCATTATCGCGCAATCGACCAAGTCCAAGGAGATGTCGCATCCGCTGCGGGCACTGATGCCGCAGATCTCCAATATCTCGATGCTGGGCGCGCCGATCGTCGTGCAGATCATGGCGCTGCTCTACAGCCGCTCCGATTTGTCGAATGTGCTGCCGCCGGCTGCGAACATCACGGTGTCCAACGTGCCGGGGCCGCGGCAGACGCTGTACGCCGCGGGCGCGGAGCTGTTGCACATCTTCCCGGTGTCGATCTCGACACACGGACAGGCGCTCAACATCACCGTGCAGAGCTATCGCGACCAGCTCGATTTCGGCTTCATCGTCGGCGCCAACATCATTCCGCACGTGCAGGTGATGTGCGACATGCTGCCGGAAGAATTCGCCGCGCTGGAGGCGTCCTATGCTTTGCCCGCTGCGGACATCAAGGGCGCCGCTGAGTAGGAATGTTCCGATGATTGAAATGCCGCCGCTCAAGTTCGTGCAGACGAACGGAATCCGCATGGGCTACTATGAGGCGGGCCCGGTCACAGACAAACCGCCGATGGTGCTGTGCCATGGCTGGCCCGAACTCGCATTTTCCTGGCGCCACCAAATCAAGGCGCTCAGCGAGGCCGGTATCCGCGTGATCGCGCCGGATCAGCGCGGCTACGGCGCGACCGACCGGCCCGAGCCGGTCGAGGACTACGACATGGAGCATTTGACCGGCGATCTGGTCGGGCTGCTCGATCATCTCGGGATCGACAAGGCAATCTTCGTCGGCCACGACTGGGGCGGATTCGTCGTCTGGCAGATGCCGCTGCGGCATCCTGCGCGCGTCGCCGGTGTGGTCGGCGTCAACACGCCGCATTGGGACCGCGCGCCGATCGATCCGATCGCGCTGTTCCGCCAGCGCTTCGGCGATCAGATGTACATCGTCCAGTTCCAGGATCCCGCGCGTGAGCCGGACAGGATATTCGGCAGCCGCGTCGAGCAGACGTTCGACGCGTTCATGCGCAAGCCGCTGGCGCGGCCGGCGGCGAAACCGGAGGAGCCGCCGATCGCGGGTGTCGGCGCCTCGTCAAAGACCAATCTGGCGTTCCCGCAGATGATCGCGGCCTATGATGCAAAGCACGATCCCCGGATTCCGATCCTGTCGGCCGACGAGAAGAAGGTGTTCGTCGATACGTTCACGAAAACCGGCTTCACCGGCGGCATCAACTGGTATCGCAACTTCACTCGCAATTGGGAGCGCGCGAAAGGCCTGGACCATCAGGTGCACGTGCCGTCATTGATGATCATGGCCGAGAACGATGCCGTGCTGCCGCCGTCGGCGGCCGACGGCATGGAGACGCTGATATCTGATCTGGAGAAACATCTTGTGAAGGACAGCGGCCATTGGACGCAACAAGAGAAGCCGGAAGAGGTCAGCGCCAAACTGATCGAATGGCGTAGAAGGCGGTTCGGCTAGCTGATCATTGCGAACTCGTCATTGCGAGGAGCGAAGCGACGAAGCAATCCAGGCTGCCTCCGCCGACATATTTCTGGATTGCTTCGCTTCGCTCGCAACGACGACATTGAAGCAGGGGGACTACATTTCGATGTCATCCAAGAATCGTCTGGACCCGATCCCGCAGCCGCCGACCAAGCCGGTGGTCGGCAACATGCTGTCACTGGATTCGGCCGCGCCGGTGCAGCATCTGACCCGGCTTGCCAAGGAGCTGGGGCCGATCTTCTGGCTCGACATGATGGGCTCGCCGATCGTGGTCGTCTCCGGCCACGATCTCGTCGACGAGCTCTCGGACGAGAAGCGTTTCGACAAGACGGTGCGCGGTGCATTGCGGCGGGTGCGCGCAGTCGGCGGCGACGGCCTGTTCACGGCCGACACGAGGGAGCCAAACTGGAGCAAGGCGCACAACATCCTGCTCCAGCCCTTCGGCAACCGCGCCATGCAGTCCTATCACCCGAGCATGGTCGACATCGCCGAGCAGCTCGTCGGCAAATGGGAGCGGCTCAACGCTGACGACGAGATCGACGTCGTCCACGACATGACGGCGTTGACGCTGGATACGATCGGCCTGTGCGGCTTCGACTACCGCTTCAATTCGTTCTACCGGCGCGACTACCATCCTTTCGTCGAGTCGCTCGTGCGCTCGCTCGAAACCATCATGATGACGCGCGGCTTGCCGTTCGAGCAGCTCTGGATGCAGAAGCGGCGCAAGACGATGGCTGAGGACGTCGACTTCATGAACAGGATGGTCGACGAGATCATTGCGGAGCGCCGCAAGGGAGGAGAGGCGACCGACGACAAGAAGGATATGCTTGCGGCGATGATGACGGGCGTCGATCGCTCGACCGGCGAACAGCTCGACGACGTCAACATCCGCTATCAGATCAACACGTTCCTGATCGCAGGCCACGAGACCACCAGCGGCCTGTTGTCCTGCACGCTCTATGCGCTGCTCAAGCATCCCGAGATTCTCAAGAAGGCCTATGACGAGGTTGACCGCGTCTTCGGTCCCGACGTCAATGTACGGCCGACCTATCAGCAGGTGACGCAGCTCACCTACATCACGCAGATCCTGAAGGAGGCGCTGCGGCTATGGCCGCCAGCGCCGGCCTATGGCATCTCGCCGCTGAACGACGAGACCATCGGCGGCGGCAAGTACAAGCTCAGGAAGGGTACGTTCACCACCATCCTGGTGACCGCGCTGCATCGTGATCCCTCGGTCTGGGGTCCGAATCCGGACGCGTTCGATCCGGAGAATTTCAGCCGGGAGGCGGAAGCCAAACGGCCGATCAATGCCTGGAAGCCGTTCGGCAACGGCCAGCGCGCCTGCATCGGCCGCGGCTTCGCCATGCACGAGGCCGCGCTCGCGCTCGGCATGATCCTCCAGCGATTCAAGCTGATCGACCACCAGCGCTACCAGATGCATCTGAAGGAAACGCTGACGATGAAGCCGGAAGGCTTCAAGACCAAGGTCCGTCCGCGCGCCGATCGCGAGCGCGGTGCCTATGGCGGACCTGTGGCGGTGTCGTCGGCGCCGAAGGCCCCGCGTCAGCCCACCGCGCGTCCCGGCCACAATACGCCGATGCTGGTGCTCTACGGCTCCAATCTCGGCACCGCCGAGGAGCTGGCGACTCGGATGGCCGATCTTGCCGAGATCAACGGCTTTGCCGTGCATCTGGGGCCGCTCGACGATTACGTCGGCAAGCTGCCACGGGAGGGTGGCGTGCTGATCATCTGCGCTTCCTATAACGGCGCGCCGCCGGACAATGCGACGCAATTCGTCAAATGGCTCGGTGACGAGCTGCCGAAGGATGCGTTTGCCAATGTGCGTTACGCCGTGTTCGGCTGCGGCAACAGCGACTGGGCCGCGACCTACCAGTCGGTGCCGCGCTTCATCGATGAGCAGTTGTCGAAGCATGGCGCGCGCGCGGTCTATCCGCGCGGCGAAGGCGATGCGCGCAGCGATCTCGACGGCCAGTTCCAGAAATGGTTCCCGGCGGCCGCCCAGGTCGCGACCAAGGAATTCGGCATCGACTGGAATTTCACCCGTACCGCGGAGGATGATCCGCTCTACGCGATCGAGCCGGTCGCGGTGACCGCCGTCAACACCATCGTCGCCCAGGGCGGCGCGGTGGCAATGAAGGTGCTGGTCAATGACGAGCTTCAGAACAAGGCCGGTTCCAATCCGCCAGAGCGTTCGACGCGCCACATCGAGGTGCAGTTGCCGTCCAACATCAATTACCGCGTAGGCGATCATCTGAGCGTGGTCCCGCGCAACGATCCGACGCTGGTGGATTCGGTCGCCCGTCGCTTTGGCTGCCTGCCGGCCGACCAGATCAGGCTTCAGGTTGCCGAAGGCCGCCGCGCGCAATTGCCGGTCGGCGATGCCGTGTCGGTCGGCCGCCTGCTCAGCGAGTTCGTCGAGCTCCAGCAAGTGGCGACACGGAAGCAGATCCAGATCATGGCCGAGCACACGCGTTGTCCGGTCACGAAACCAAAACTGCTGGCCTTCGTCGGCGAGGAGCCCGAGCCGCTCGAGCGCTATCGCAGCGAGATTCTGGCCCGGCGGAAATCGGTGTTCGATCTGCTGCTCGAATATCCGGCCTGCGAACTGCCGTTCCACGTCTATCTGGAAATGCTCTCGCTGCTGGCGCCGCGTTATTATTCGATCTCGTCTTCGCCGTCGGTCGATCCGGTTCGTTGCAGCGTCACGGTCGGAGTGGTTGAAGGGCCGGCCGCCTCGGGCCGCGGCACCTACAAGGGTATCTGCTCGAACTATCTCGCCAATCGACGCGCGGGCGACGTGATCCATGCCACCGTGCGTGAGACCAAGGCCGGCTTCCGGCTCCCGGACGATCCATCCGTGCCGATCGTCATGATCGGCCCGGGCACGGGATTGGCGCCGTTCCGCGGCTTCCTCCAGGAACGCGCCGAGCGCAAGGTCAAGGGCGCCGCGCTCGGTCCGGCCATGCTGTTTTTCGGCTGCCGGCATCCCGATCAGGATTTTCTCTACGCGGACGAGCTGAAGGCGCTGGCGGCAAGCGGCATCACCGAGCTATTCACGGCGTTCTCGCGAGCGGAAGGCCCGAAGACCTATGTGCAGCACGTCCTCGCCGCGCAGAAAGACAAGGTCTGGCCGCTGATCGAGCAGGGCGCGATCGTCTATGTCTGTGGCGACGGCAGCAAGATGGAGCCCGACGTGAAGGCGGCACTGGTCGCGATCCATCGCGAGAAGAGCGGCAGCGATGCCGCCACGGCTGCCCGCTGGATCGAGGAGATGGGCACGAAGAACCGGTATGTGCTGGACGTGTGGGCAGGTGGATAATCCGGCGGCCGATCGTGCTAAAGCTCTCGCATGATTCCCTGGGAAAAGATCGATACCGCCAAAATCCCCGGCTCCGATGAAGAGCTTCGCCTGATGCGGCGAGGCAAGGAGTTTTCCATCAAGCTCGGCACCAACGAGCTGATGAACAACCGCCTGTCAGGCTCGGAGGCCGCGCTCGCCACACTCGCGGCGAAGCAGATCGAGACGGTGGCAAAACCTGTCGTCCTCATCGGCGGCCTTGGCATGGGTTTTACGCTGCGTGCGGCGCTTACCGTGCTGGGAGGCAAGGCCAAGATCGTGGTTTGCGAGCTCGTGCCGGCGGTCGTCGCCTGGGCGCGAGGCCCGATGGCGCAGGTGTTCGGTGACAGTCTCGATGACGTCAGGGTGAGAATCCGGGAAACCGACGTCGGCGAAACCATCCGGGCACATCGGTCGGCCTTCGACGCCATTCTCCTGGATGTCGACAACGGGCCGGAAGGGCTGACCCGGAAGGGCAACGATGCGCTCTACAATGCGAGCGGGTTGAAGGCGGCGAAGACGGCGCTGCGGCCGGGAGGCGTGCTCGCGGTCTGGTCCTCGGGACCCAACCCGGCCTTCACCAAGCGGCTCGGGAGTGCCGGCTTCGACGTCAACGAAGTCAACATTCGCGCCACCGGAAGAGGCGGTGGCGCGCGTCACGTGATCTGGTTGGCCAGGAAGAGTTAGGCCGTCTGCGCAGCAACCGGTTCAATCCGTCAGAACATCGTGTTGTTGTTCGCCGGATTTTCCGGGATCGGTTGCACGACGTCCCAGTGTTCGACCACCTTGCCGTTCTCCAGCTTGAAAATGTCGACGATCGCGTTGCCCCTGCTGCCGGGCTCGCGAACCGCGTGAACGTGCAGGATGACGTAGTCGCCATCCACGAAGCTGCGCTTGATCTCGCTGTGCGAGTTCGGGAATTTCTCGCGGAGGAAGCCGATGAACTTTCGGAATCCGTCCGGACCATCGGCCGCGTTTGGATTGTGCTGGACGTAGCGGTCGCCGACATGGGCGAGGGCTGCATCGGCATCCTTTTGGTTGAGCCCCTTCTCATAGAACGCAAGCACAGTTTTGCGATTGGCTTCTTCTTGCGCGCTACCCGCCATCGCGGCGCCGCTGGCGAGGGATAGCGTGAGGACTAAAGCAGCGACGATTGCGGCCGACCGGACGATGTAATGCATGTGAACTCCGAGAGGCCGCGGCCTCTTTGTTGGCGATTGAGGTTCTCGGCGATTGAGGAAAGGCTGTATAGCTTTCGTGCCGGCTTACGTTAAGAGAGTAACCGGCAGCTCACATGGTCACCGTGAGGAGACCTTCTGCGTCGGTTTACGCCGCACGCGCCGCTGCGCCATGCGCGTGCTTTGCGATGGCGCCGATGATCTCCGGCCAGAACCGCATCGGCAGCGCGTGGCCCATGCCTTCGATCATCAGCAGCTTTGCGCCAGGAATTGACTCTGCCGTATCCTTGCCGCCCTCGGGGCGGACCAACGGATCGACGGTGCCATGGATGACCAGCGTCGGTGTCTTGACGCCGTACAGTCGCTCCTTGCGGCTGCCGGAGGCGAGCACCGCCCGGAGCTGCCGGCCGACGCCGGGCGGATTGAGCCCGCGCGCGAACACGCGCTCGGCACGACCGGGATCGAGCGCCTCTTCCTCCGGAAAGGACCCGGCCCGCAACACGTTCCAGGTCTGGCCGTAGCGGACGATGAACTCCTCCTTGCTGCGCGGCGGCGGCGCCATCAGCATCGCGGCGGCCTCACGTGTCGGCGGCGGCACGCGCGGATTGCCGGTCGTCGACATGATCGACGTGAGTGAGCGCACGCGCTCGGGAAACGACAACGTCACTTCCTGCGCAATCATGCCGCCCATGGACGCCCCGACCAGATGCGCCGACTTGATGCCGAGTGCGTCCATCAGCCCGACCGTGTCTTTCGCCATGTCGATCAGCTTGTAGGTTGCGGCCACGGGAATCCTGAGAAACCGAAGCTTCAACAACTCGAGCGGCGTCAGACGCTTGCCGCCGGTGAGATGGCTCGACTTTCCGATGTCGCGATTGTCGAACCGAACGACGCGAAAGCCCTGCGCGGCGAGCTGCTCGCAGAACGTATCGTCCCAGTGGATCATCTGAGCGCCTAACCCCATGATCAGCAGCAGCGGCTCGGCACTGTCGTTGCCGAAAGTCTCGTAACAGATGTCGATGCCGTTGGCGTGGACGGTTTGCGGCGGCTGATAGGCGTTCACGGGCGCGTTCCCTCGGCTTTTGATCAATGCTGTATCGCACGGTTTGATCTCGCAATGAAGCCGCGTCCGCGACACCGGACCCGCTGCTTGCCGGTTGACCGGCACCGCGCAACGGTGTGGTATGGCGAAAAAGGAAGGGCATCGAAGCTCTCGAATTCAGGAGGACGCCGATGACCGACAACAGCAACGACCCCATTGCCATGTGGCAGAAGATGGTTGGCGAGATGGAGAAGGGGTTCAACTCCTTCGCCAATCAGGCCATGTCGTCGCCCGAGTTTTCGCAGGCCGTGAACCGGGCCGGCGGCGTTGCTGCAGGTGCTCAGAAGCAGCTCGGCGACCTCATGGAGAAATATCTGGTCTCCATGAATCTGCCGAGCCGGGACCAGGTCACCGGCCTTGCGGAACGGCTGCAGTCCATCGAAGGACAGATCGGTGAGATCAAGTCGATGCTGAGCCAGATGGTGGCAAGTTCCGGCATTTCTCAGGGCTCCGACACCGCAATGCGTCCGCCGCGCACCAGGCGCCCGCCATCTGAAGGCGGAGAGCAGACATGAATGCACCCGCCGGATTAGACTTCGCAGGGATCCCGGAGCGCATCCAGTCCGAGGTGCAGCGCGCCATCCAGCGCAGCATCAAGGGCGTCGAATATTTCTCGACGTCCGGTCCCACGCTCGGCTCGACCCCGAAGGACGTGCTGCATTCGCGCGGCACGATGAGCCTCTACCACTATCGTCCGATGTCCGACGAGATCTATCGAATTCCGATCTTGATCGTGATGGCGACCACCAATCGTGGTTATATTCTCGACCTCGTGCCCGGCCAGAGTTTCATCGAGTTCCTGTTGAAGCGCGGCTACGACGTCTACATGCTCGACTGGAGCGCGCCACGACCGGAGGAGAAGAGCCTTCGCATGGAGGACTATGTCCTCGACTTCATCCCGGATTGCATCCGCCGCGTGCAGCAGGATTCCGGCGAACAGGACGTCTCCGTCATCGGCTATTGTTTCGGCGGCGTGCTGTCGCTGCTCTACGGCTCGATCCACCGTGACGGGCCGATGAAGAATTTGATCTGCTTCACCACGCCGATCGACTTTCGCGAGATGAAGCTGTTCTCGAACTTCTCCGACCGTCGCTATTTCGATGTCGATCGCCTCGTCGACAGCGTCGGCAACGTGCCGCCGGAGATGATCCTGTCGTCGTTCGAGATGCTGCGCCCGGCCTCGCGCACCGTCAGCCAGATCCAGCTCTGGGAAAACATCTGGAATGACGAGTTCGTCAAATCCTACCGGATGTTCGACCGCTGGGCGACCGACACGCTGCCGCTGGCCGGCGAATATTTCCGCACCATCACCAAGGACCTGATGTGGGACAACAAGCTGTTCAACGATACCATGTCGGTCGGCGGCCGTGCTGCGAAGCTCGAGGACATCAAGGTGCCGTTCCTGCATGCGGTGGCGGAGCATGACCACATCGTGCCGTATGAGGCTGCAAAGCACCTGATCGCCAAGATCGGATCGGAGGACAAGGAGGAGGTGATGCTGAAGGGCGGTCACGTCTCGCTCGTCGCCGGCGCCAATGCGGTGAAGCGGCTATGGCCGAAACTGGATTCCTGGCTGGGGAAGAGATCGACATGAGTGAGCAGCGTTCCTATCCGCGTCATGTGAAGACGGACGCGGGCGATATCGAGATCCGCCTGATGTCGCCTGCGGACGAAGCCGCGGTGCTCGCCTTCGGCAAGGGCCTGCCGACCCACGATCTGTTGTTCCTGCCGCGCAACATCAGTGAGCCGAAGGTGCTCTCCGCCTGGGTCAAGGAGATCGAGCGCGGCGCGATCACGAGCCTGCTCGCGGTCAGGGGCGGCACGGTCGTCGGCTGCGGCACGCTGGTGCGTGACCCGCACTCCTGGTCGCCCCATGTCGGCGAGATCCGGATGGTGGTTTCGCTCGATGTGCGCGGGAAGGGGGTCGGTCGGACGCTGTCGCAGGAGACCTTCGCACTCGCGCTCGGAGCCGGCCTCGAGAAGCTCTCGGTCCAGATGACGGTCGATCAGCAGGCGGCGATCACGCTGTTCGAGAGCCTTGGCTTCAAGGCCGAGGCACTGCTGCGCGATCATGTCCGCGATGTCGACGGCAAGACCCACGATATCGTCGTGCTCGGGCACAACATCGCCCAGGTCCAGGCCCAGATGGAGGCCTATGGGCTGCCCGGCGCCGTCCAGCATTGAGAACCGGTGGACGGGTGTCGGGAACCCGGATGCTCAGGGAGGCGCCAGATTGCCTCCCATTAAGGCTATTCACGGTTTCGTGATATCGCACTGCAATATGGATATTGCATTGCACAATTAACTATGCCATATAAGCCGTGCCCCGGGCCAAAACCGGACGGGGTGAGCCCATAGCTCAACCAATGAGGATGGAGAGACCCCAATGACCACCGAAACCAACACCGCTTTCGAAGGCTTCAAGGACGCGTTCAAGAACATCCAGAACCTGGAAGTTCCTGAGGCTGCCCGCGAGTTCGTCAAGAAGTCCGCCAATACCGCCAAGGACCGTGCTGCCGAAGTGTTCGCTGGCTCCGAGCGCGTGACCGCCGCCGTCGAGAACGCGGTGACCGAGTCCGTCACCGAAGCCGGCAAGATCAGCCGCAACATCCAGCAGGCGATCTACGAGGACGCCGAGGCATTCTTCGCGGGCATCGACAAGCTCGCGTCCGCCAAGTCGTTCAGCGAAGCTGTCGAGATCCAGTCCGGCCTGCTCCGCGCCCGCGGCGAAGCGTTCGTCTCGCGCGCCAAGGCGACCACCGACTATTTCGGCAAGCTCGCCGCCAACGGTGCGAAGTCCGCTCAGGACAATTTTGCCAAGGTCTACAACAAGACCGCCTGATACGGCGTCCTGAGCAAAAACTGAATTTGAGGCCCGCTTCGGCGGGCCTTTTGTTATTCCGCCGCAGCTGTCATTGCGAGCGAAGCGAAGCAATCCAGTCTGCCTTCGTGGAAAGCCTCTGGATTGCTTCGCTTCGCTCGTAATGACGGATAGGGTGATGCTGTGATGAATCCACCCGCCACCTTCTCCTTCGATTCCCCCGGCGACGCCGAACGCGCGGCCGAATTGCGCCGCGTGAAAGCGCTGGCGACGCTGGTGCTGGGCTCGACGCTCGTCCTGTTCGTCGTGGCGAAATGGCTGCTGCCTGTGCATCCGGTGTTCGGATTCATCGCGGCCTTCGCGGAAGCCGCGACCATCGGCGGGCTCGCCGACTGGTATGCGGTGGTGGCACTGTTCAAGCGTCCACTCGGCCTGCCGATCCCGCACACGGCGATCATCCAGAGCAATCAGGCCCGCATCGCCGACAAGCTCGGCGAGTTCATTCAGGTTCATTTCCTCGAGGCTGCTCCGGTCGAGGCCAAGCTGAACGAGATCGATTTCGGCTCCTTCGTCGCCGACTGGCTGCGTGACCGCAAGCGCAGTGACGACCTTGCGCGCTTTGCGCTGCGCCTGCTGCCGGAGGCCGTCTCTGCGACGGAAACCTCGGGCCTGATGACCTTCATGATCCGCCGCATGTCCTCGCAGCTCCAGGCGATCGACCTGGCGCCGCTCGCGGCCGGCACGTTGCGCGGTTTCGTCGCGGAAGGGCGGCACCAGATCCTGTTCGACGATCTCCTGCGCGTGATGCACGAGACGCTGAACCAGACCGAGACGATGGCGATGATCCGTGAGAAGGTGCGGGCGGAATTGCCGACCCTGCTCAGGCTCTATCGCGCCGACAAGTTTCTGGTGAACAAGATCGTGGCCTCCGCCACCGCTTTCTTCAATGAGGTGCGTAGCGATCCCAAACATCCGTTCCGCGGCGAGTTCGATCGCATGGTGCTGAGCTTCGTCGACCGGCTCGGCACCGACCAGGCCTATATCGACCGCATCGACGGTTTGAAGCGCGATCTGCTCGCGCGTCCCGAGCTCGCCGATCTCGCCCGCACCGTGTGGGCCAACACGCGGTCCTTCATCGAGCGTAGTGCAAGCGGCGAGACGCAGGTCCTGCAGCATCATCTCGCCGGTATGTGTGTCGCGGCGGGCGAAGCGCTTGCCGGCGATGGCGAACTGCGCGGCGAGATCAACAAGGGTCTGGTCGCGGTGCTGCGCAGTTTCGTCGCGGACCAGAAGAGCGGCGTTTCGACCTTCATCTCCGACCAGGTGAAATCGTGGGACATGGCGCAGCTGATTTCGCTGATCGAAATCAACATTGGCCGCGACCTGCAATACATCCGCTTTAACGGCTCGCTGATCGGTGGGCTGGCGGGCCTGGCGCTTTACTCCTTAGAATTCCTGCTTCGATTGTTGTGACTTTTGCGTCACGGACGCTGGCATTCACGCGCCGGCCTATTGTGGCCTCGGGTTTCACCCGCTTGAATGTAGGGAACCGGCGTTCTAGCTGATTCATGGTGCGCTGCGGAACGTTCGAAAAGCTGGCGTGTTGGAATTCATACCTATTTGCCGGCCTCGCAGCCGGTGGTCTTTTCAGCATTTCTTCCGAGGGATCCATTGATGACCGCTACTGCCCAGACGCTGAGCCCGCCGTCTCGCACCCTGATGTTCCTGGAAGGGCGAGCGATCCACGAGTTTGGCGCATTCCTCGGCGCGCTGCCGCTGCTCAGCCTTGCGCCGCGGGGCGATGGGCATCCGGTGCTGGTTCTGCCGGGCCTCGTGGCCTCCGACGGGTCCACGCGCGCGTTGCGCACATTTTTGTCGGGCAAGGGCTATGCGGTGAGCGGCTGGCGCCAGGGCCGCAATTACGGCCTGCGCGAGGGCGTGCAGCACGCGATGGTGGATCTGGTTCAGGAGCTCAGCGACGGGCATGGCCGCAAGATCAGCCTGGTCGGCTGGAGCCTCGGCGGTCTCTATGCGCGCCAGCTCGCCAAAATGATGCCCGACCGCGTGCGCCAGGTGATCACCCTCGGCAGCCCCTTTGCCGGCGATCCGCATTCGACCAATGCCTGGCGCGTCTATGAATGGGCGAGCGGGCGGAAATCCGACGAGGTCGATCCGCAGTTCGGCGGCGATCTCGCCGTTCCGCCGCCGGTGCCGACCACGGCGATCTTCAGCCGCACCGACGGCGTCTGCGCCTGGCAGGGCTGCATGGAGAAGACGGGCACGCAGACCGAGAGCATCGAGATCGAGAGCAGCCATTGCGGCATGGGCCATCATCCGGCTGCTGTCTTCGCGGTGGCTGATCGCCTTGCGCAGAAGGAAGGCAGCTGGCGGCCCTTCGACCGCAGCGGCTGGCGCAGCGTGGTCTATCCCGATCCGCATCGGTAGTTCTTTGCCTCTCCCGTAAGAACGGGGAGAGGGAGAAACGAGACCGTCGCACCCGTCCATTGTCGCGCCCGCACCAAACGCGCTATGCCTCGCGCATGGCGCATCCGTTGTCCCGCATCATCGAGCAGCTCAAACGCGAACCGTCGCGCACCGGCTCCATCGTCATCACGGTGTTCGGCGATGCCATCGTGCCGCGTGGTGGCTCGGTATGGCTCGGCACGCTGCTGGAATTCTTCGAGAGTCTGGACATCGACAGCGGTGTGGTGCGTACCGCGATGTCCCGGCTTGCCGCCGATGGCTGGCTGACGCGCGAAAAGGTCGGCCGCAACAGCTTTTATCGCCTAGCCGACAAGGGCCGCCAGATCTTCGAGGCCGCGACACGCCATATCTACGATCCGCCGCCATCCGGCTGGACCGGGCGCTTCGAGCTGCTGCTGATCGGCAATGGCGAGGATCGCGACGCCTCGCGCGAGGCGCTCCGCAATGCCGGCTTCGGCAGTCCGCTGCCGGGCGTGTGGGTCGCGCCGTCGGGCGTGCCAGTGCCGGACGAAGCCGCGGGCGCCATCCGTCTGGAAGTCTCGGCCGAGGATGACAGCGGCCGACGGCTGCTCAGCGCGAGCTGGCCGTTGGATCGCACCGCAGACGCCTATCTCAAGTTCATGAAGACGTTCGAGCCGCTGCGCGCCGCGATCGCGCGCGGCACGGGCTTGTCCGAAGCCGACGCCTTCACGGCGCGCATCCTCCTGATCCACCATTACCGTCGCGTAGTGCTGCGCGATCCGCTGCTGCCCGAAAGCCTGCTTCCGGCGAACTGGCCGGGCAAGGCCGCCCGCGCGCTGTGCGGCGACATTTATCGCGCGCTGCTTGTTCCATCAGAACAATGGCTTGATGGCAATGGAACCAATGAAAAGGGCCCATTGCCGCCGGCGCGAAAACTCTTGGAACGGAGATTCGAGGCTTGATCGTTATGTTACAGAAATATCTTGCATGAGATAATTCTTGTTATATATTGTCTCTCAATAAAATGGGAGGGTGCGCATGTATACCCAGGCGCTGAACACGACCGAGACCGATGATCGCGGTCTTGAGGACGCGGCCAAGGCTGCGCAGTTCCAGGCCCGCATCGATGCCGAGGAGCGCATCGAGCCAAACGACTGGATGCCAGCGGCGTATCGCAAGACGCTGACGCGCCAGATCTCCCAGCACGCTCATTCCGAAATCGTCGGCATGCTGCCCGAAGGCAACTGGATCACGCGTGCGCCGTCCTTGCGCCGCAAGGCGGCGCTGCTCGCCAAGGTGCAGGACGAGTGCGGCCACGGGCTTTATCTCTATGCCGCGGCCGAGACGCTCGGCACTTCGCGCGAAGAGCTGGTCGACGCCATGCTCGCGGGCAAGGCTAAATATTCATCGATCTTCAACTATCCGACGCTGACCTGGGCCGACATTGGCACCATCGGCTGGCTGGTCGACGGCGCCGCGATCATGAACCAGATCCCGCTGTGTCGCTGCTCCTATGGTCCTTACGCGCGCGCGATGATCCGCGTCTGCAAGGAGGAGTCGTTCCACCAGCGCCAGGGCTATGAAATCATTCTGACGCTGTGCCGTGGCTCCGACGAGCAGAAGGCGATGGCGCAGGATGCCTTGAACCGCTGGTGGTGGCCGGTGCTGATGATGTTCGGCCCGCCCGATGCCACCAGCCAGCACAGCGACATCTCGACGAAGTGGAAGATCAAGCGCTTCTCCAATGACGAGCTGCGACAGAAGTTCGTCGACGCCACCGTGCCGCAGGCGCAATATCTCGGCCTCACCATTCCCGATCCCGGCATGATTCAGGATGCGGACGGGCACTGGCGTTACAGCGAGATCGACTGGACAGAATTCAAGCAGGTGCTCGCCGGCAACGGACCGTGCAACCGTGACCGAATGGCCGCGCGCCGCAAGGCGCACGAGGAAGGCGCCTGGGTGCGCGAGGCGGCAGCTAGCTATGCCGCAAAGCGCGCGCAGCGTCGAACTGCACAAGCGGCAGAGTAGGGAGATCGCAATGGCCACGCCAAACACGCCGCTGTGGGAAGTCTTCATTCGCAGCCGCAACGGGCTCGCGCACAAGCATGTCGGCTCGCTGCATGCGAGCGACGCCACGATGGCCTTGCAGGCCGCCCGCGATATCTACACCCGTCGCGGCGAAGGTCTTTCGATCTGGGTCGTGCCGTCGACGGCGATCACCGCAAGCGATCCCGCCGACAAGGGCATGATGTTCGAGCCGGCGGAATCGAAGATCTATCGGCACCCGACGTTTTACGAAGTGCCCGAGGAAGTGGGACACATGTGATGCCCGTCGCGAACATCGAGGTCTCAGAAACACCACTGGTGCTCTACGCGCTGCGCCGGGCCGACGACGCGCTGATCCTTGGGCACAGGCTGTCGGAATGGTGCGGACATGCGCCGATGCTGGAAGAGGACATGGCGCTCTCCAACATCGCGCTCGACCTCCTTGGCCAGGCCCGCGAACTCTACTCTTACGCCGCCAAGGTCGAAGGCAAGGACAACGACGAGGACAGCTTCGCATACCTGCGCGACGTCAGGCAGTATCGCAATTTGCTGCTGGTCGAGCAGCCCAATGGCGATTTTGCCCAGACGCTGGTGCGGCAGTTCTTCTATTCCGCCTTCGCTGATCTCTACTGGCGTGCGATGATGACTTCGCGCGATGCGGCGCTAGCGGCCATTGCCGCCAAGTCGGAGAAGGAGAGCGCCTATCACCTTCGCCATGCCTCGGAGTGGATCATCCGGCTCGGTGACGGCACGGCTGAAAGCCATGCCCGCGCGCAGGCCGCGATCAATCATCTCTGGGCTTTCACCGGTGAGATGTTTGCCGTCGATGAAGGCGAGCGCGCCCTGATCCATGCCGATATCGCCGTCGATCCCGGAAGCTTGCGGGGTCGCTGGATGACGACACTCTCGGGTGTCGTTAGTGAAACCACGCTAGAGCTGCCGCAGACCGACTGGATGCAGCAAGGCGGTCGTTCCGGGCGGCACAGCGAGCATCTTGGCCATCTTCTGTCCGAGCTGCAGTCGATGCAGCGCACTTTCCCGGGGCAGACATGGTGACGGTGCTGGAGCCCGATAGCGAACTGCGCCAACGGGCCTGGGATGCCGCGGCGAGCGTGGTCGATCCCGAAATTCCGGTCTTGACCATCGCCGATCTTGGCGTGCTCCGTGATGTCGTCCTCGACGGCGATCACGTCGAGGTCGCGATCACCCCGACCTATTCGGGCTGCCCAGCCATGAACATGATCGCGCTGGAAATCGAAGTCGCGCTGGAGCGCGCCGGTTTTTGCAGTCCAAAAGTCCGCACTGTGCTCTCGCCGGCCTGGACCACCGACTGGATGAGCGAAGAGGGCCGCCGGAAGCTTCACGCCTACGGCATCGCGCCGCCGCAGGATTCGAATTCACGCCGCGCGCTGTTCGGCGAGCAAGCTGTTACGTGCCCGCAATGCGGCTCGGCGAATACCGAGCTGCTATCCGAATTCGGCTCCACCTCCTGCAAGGCGCTCTGGCGCTGCAGGGCCTGCCGCGAACCCTTTGATTATTTCAAGTGTCATTGACCATGTCAGCAGCCGCACCACGCTTTCATCGCCTGGCCGTCAACGACCTCCGCCGCGAGGCGTCGGACGCCGTATCGCTGACATTCGCCATCCCGGCGGAGCTTGCGACCGACTACGCCTTCACGCCCGGCCAATACCTCACACTCCGCACCACGCTGGATGGCGAGGAAGTGCGCCGCTCCTATTCGATCTGCTCCGGCCCCGACGACGGCGAGATACGCATCGCCGTAAAGAAGATCGATGGTGGCGCGTTTTCGAGCTGGGCAGCGGACGATTTGAAGTGTGGCGACGCGCTGGATGTGATGACGCCCACGGGACGTTTCGGCGTGATCCCGCCGGCCGGCACCGGCCGCATCCATGTCGGCTTTGCCGCCGGCTCCGGCATCACGCCGATCGTGTCGATCGTCAAGGGCACGCTTGCGCGCGAGCCGGACAGCCAGTTCTTCCTGTTCTACGGCAATCGCACGACCGACAACATCATGTTCCTCGAGGCGCTCGAAGAGCTCAAGGATCGCTTCATCGACCGGCTCTCGATCTTCCACGTCATCTCCGGCGAGGAGCAGGACATCCCGATCCTGCATGGCCGGCTCGACGGCGACAAGGTGCGAGTGCTGCTGCGTTCGCTGGTGCCGGCGGAAAGCGTCGATCACGTCTTCATCTGCGGTCCGTCCGGCATGAGCGAGGACATCGAGGCGACCTGCCGAGGGCTCGGCATCGCGGAAGAGCGTATCCATGTCGAGCGCTTTGTCTCCGAGTTCGGTGGCAAGCCGCGGCCGAAGAAGATCGTTGCGCCCGACGCGCCGCCGAAAGCGATCGCGTCGCTGATCATCGACGGCAAGCGCCGCGACGTGCCGGTCGCCGAGGACGAGGCGATCCTCGATGCCGCACTACGCGCCGGTGTCGATCTGCCCTTCGCCTGCAAGGGCGGCATGTGTTCGACCTGCCGTGCAAAACTGGTGGATGGTGAGGCGCCGATGGATATCAACTACTCGCTGGAACCCTGGGAGCTGAAAGCCGGCTTTGTCCTGACCTGTCAGGCCAAGCCATCGTCGGAGCGGGTCGTGGTCGATTACGACCACGTTTGACAGTTTTAGCCAGGCAGCAGAACATCGTGTCCAAACACTCGGAGGGGAGAAGCGCGTGAACGTCAAGCCCGCCTTGTCGCCCGAGGATGTTGCCCGCGCCTGCGCCGATGCGATGTGGGCGCAGGACGATGCCTCCAAAGGACTCGGCATGGAGATCGTCGAGATCGGGCCGGGCTATGCGACGCTGGCGATGACTGTGCGGCCGGACATGGTCAACGGCCAGCGCATCGCCCATGGCGGCTTCATCTTCACGCTGGCCGATTCCGCCTTCGCTTTCGCGTGCAATTCGCACAACGACCGCGTCGTGGCGGCGCAGGGACAGATCACCTTCATCAAGCCGGGCAAGCTCGGCGATCGGCTGGTGGCGAAGGCGCGGGAGGTCACCCGTAGCGGCCGCTCCGGCATCTATGACGTGCGCGTCACCGCCGGCGATACAGTCATCGCCGAATTTCGCGGGCATTCGCGGGTCATTCCCGGCAATTGGCTGCCGGCGCAGGATCAATAAAGAAAAGCAATGATGCGGGGAAACGAGGATGGCTCTGACGAGGCTCAAGGAAGGTGGTAACACCTATCGCGCCGAAATGGATGCGCATGAGCGCGCATCGCGCGACGAGATCATGGCACTCCAGACGGAGCGACTGGCCTGGTCGCTGAAGCACGCCTACGACAACGTCCCGCATTATCGCAAGGCCTTCGACGCGGCCGGCGTGCATCCGTCCGACTTTCGAGAGCTCTCGGATCTTGCGAAATTTCCGTTCACGGTGAAGACGGACCTGCGCGACAATTATCCCTTCAACATGTTTGCCGTGCCCCGTGAAAAGCTGGTGCGCGTGCATGCGTCCTCCGGCACGACGGGCAAGCCGATCGTGGTCGGCTATACGCAACGCGACATCGACACATGGTCGGACGTGATGGCGCGCTCGATCCGCGCCGCCGGCGGCCGCACTGGCATGATCATCCACAATGCTTATGGCTACGGTCTCTTCACCGGCGGGTTAGGGGTGCACTATGGCGCCGAAAAACTCGGCTGCACCGTGGTGCCGATCTCCGGGGGCATGACCGAGCGGCAGGTGCAGCTCATCAACGACTTCCGGCCCGACATCATCACGGTGACGCCGAGCTACATGCTGGCGATCCTCGACGAGTTCAAGCGCCAGAAGCTCGATCCACGCCAGTGCTCGCTGAAGGTCGGCATCTTCGGTGCCGAGCCCTGGACCAATGCCATGCGCGGCGAGATCGAAGACGCCTTCGACATGGACGCGACCGACATCTACGGTCTTTCCGAGGTCATCGGGCCCGGCGTTGCGCAGGAATGTATCGAAACCAAGGACGGTCTGCACATCTGGGAGGATCATTTCTATCCCGAAGTCATCGACCCCGACACCGGTGCAGTGCTGCCCGACGGTGAGAAGGGCGAACTTGTCTTTACCTCGCTCACCAAGGAAGCATTTCCGGTGGTCCGCTATCGCACCCGTGACCTGACGCGGCTGTTGCCGGGCACGGCGCGGCCGGGCATGCGGCGGATGGAGAAGGTCACGGGCCGTTCCGACGACATGATCATCCTGCGCGGCGTCAATCTGTTCCCGACCCAGATCGAGGAGGTTCTGCTCGCCACCGACTGGTGCGGAGGGCATTTCATTCTGGAACTGACCCGCGAAGGCCGCATGGACGAGTTGACCATCATTGCCGAGGCGCGGCCGGAGAGCTGGGACGGCCGGGGCCTCCTCGACCATGCGAGCCGGATCTCGACGCACATCAAGAACACCATCGGCATCAGCTCCAGGGTGAGCGTGGTTGCGCCGGCCACGCTGGAGCGCTCGCTCGGCAAGGCCAAGCGCCTCTATGACAAGCGGCCCAAGGATTGACTTGACGGATTGACTCGACCGTCCCCAAGGGCGACAAGGCCCGCGAGAAATCGCGGATCTTTCCATGTCAACAGCCGATCCCAAAGCCGTCGACACGCGCTGCGTGCGCCTCAATGCCAAGTCCGAGAACGCCGCCGCGCTTGCGCCTGCCGTCGAGCGTCATACACTCACGCGTGGTCCGAATGATCTCCTGATCGAGGTCAAGGCTGCCGCCGTCAATCCCTCCGACGTCAAGGCCGCAACCGGGCTGATGCCCTACGCCGTGTTTCCGCGCACGCCAGGTCGCGATTACGCCGGCCTGGTGATCGATGGGCCGGCCGGCTCGATCGGCCACGAGGTGTTCGGCTCCTCCGGCGATCTCGGCATCCGTCGCGACGGCACCCACGCCAGCCATCTCGTCGTTGAAGCTGACGCGGTTGTCGACAAGCCGAAAACCGTATCCTGGGAGGAGGCCGCCGGCATCGGCGTGCCCTTCGTCACCGCCATGGAGGGCTTTCGCCGCGCCGGCATTCCAAAGCGGGGGGAAGCGGTGCTGGTATTCGGCGTCAACGGCAAGGTCGGTCAGGCGGCGGTGCAGATCGCGACCTGGCAGGGCGCGCGTGTCATCGGCGTGGTGCGCAAAGCGGAAGCTTATGAGGGCCATACCAACGCGGCCATCGAGGTGATCGACGCTTCCGCGACCGACGTCGCCACATGCGTGCGCGAGTTGACCGGAGGTAAAGGTGCCGACATCGTCTTCAACACGGTCGGCGATCCCTATTTCCAGGCGGCGCACAAGTCGCTCGCGCTTCGCGGCCGCCAGATCCTGATCGCCGCGATCGACCGCATCGTGCAGTTCAACATCCTCGAATTCTACCGCGGGCAACACACCTATGTCGGCATCGACACGCTCGGCCTCTCGTCGATCGCGACAGGCGCAGTGCTGCGTGACCTCGGCCCGGGCTTCGCGAGCGGGCACCTGAAACCATTCCCGATCAAGGCAAACGCCGTCTATCCGCTCGAACGCGCGAAGGAGGCCTATGTCGCCGTTGCCGGCTCGTCGCGGGACCGTGTGATCCTGAAGCCTTGATCATGGAGTCGTCCACCCAGCTCGTCATCCTCGCCGGCCTCGGCATCGGCCTGGTTTACGGCGCCGTCGGCCTGCTCAGCGGCTTCTGCCTGATGAGCAGCATGCGCGGCTGGCTGGCAAAGGGGGATGGGCGGCTGGTACGCACCTACGCGTTGGCGATCGCGGTTGCGACCGCCGCGAGCCAATTCCTCGCCGGCAACGGCATGGTCGATCTCGGCAAGTCGATCTACCTGCAACAGTCCTTTTCGGTGCCAGTGCTGTTTCTCGGCGGACTTCTGTTTGGATACGGAATGGTGCTGTCGAACGGCTGCGGTTCGCGCGCGCTGGTGCTGCTCGGTCGCGGCAATCTCCGCTCCTTCGTCGTGGTGGTCGTGCTCGCCATCGCCGCGCAGATGACGCTCAAGGGCCTTATCGCGCCGGTGCGCATCGCGCTGGTCCAGGCCTCGCAAACCACGGTCAACGTGAATTCGCTGCCGTCACTGTTGGCGACGTTCGGTCCGGCTGAAGCGGTTTCGCGCGCGATGGCTGCTGCTGTCGTCGTTGTTGCGCTGATCCTGTTCGCTTTCGCGCACCCGGCGTTCCGGCGTTCCCCCGGCCAGATTGCGGCCGGTGTCATCGTCGGTCTCCTCGTCGCCGGCGGCTGGTTCGTCACCGGCTATCTCGGCGCGGATGACTTCAACCCGGTGCCGGTGACCTCGCTCACCTTCGTCGCGCCGATTGCGGGCAGTCTGCAATATGCCATGCTCTCGACTGGTCTGACGCCGAATTTCGGCATTGCAACAGTTGCCGGCGTCTTCGCAGGCAGTCTGGCCACCGCGCTAGCTACGGGCCGTTTCCATCTCGAAGGCTATTCCTCGCCACGCCATATGCTGCGTTCGGCCAGCGGCGCTGCGCTGATGGGTATCGGCGGCGTGATGGCGTTCGGCTGCTCGATCGGGCAAGGGCTCACCGGGGTGTCGACGCTCGCGCTGGGCTCCTTCGTCGCCATCGCCGGCATCCTGCTCGGCACGACGGCGGGCTTGCGCGGGATGCTGCGCGTTCAGCCGTTCGCGGTAGCTTGACGGCGCAGCATACGATCGCCGAGCGTGGCAAAGCCAATGCCACCGATGATCAGTCCGGCCGCAACGGCAAGACTAATATCAATAGGCTCGCCCAGCAGGATCGCAGCGCAGGCGATCCCGACGAGCGGCGTGCCGGTGGTTCCGAGCGCCGTCGTCAGAGCCGAGATGCTCTTGTTGACCATCGACATGGCCCAATAAGCCAGCGCCGTCCCGATCAGACCGGAGTACAGGAACAGCAGGACGAGTTTCCATGACCATTCCGCGTGCGGCAGCCCCTCCACGATTATCGCAGCCGCTGACAGCACGATCGTGGCAACGAGCACCTGCCAGATTAGGAGCTGAAGTGGGGATGCGATCCAGCGATGGGCCCGAATATAGATGATGTTCGCAGCCCATGAGATCGCGGCCAGGATCACCATGCCGGCGCCAAGCACGACGTTGGCATTCGTCCAGTCGATCGAGGTGGGATTCAGGATCACGGCAAGACCAATCAGCCCGAGCAGGGCGCCGGCCAGTTTTGGCACAGTCAGCGTATCCTTCCCCAGCAGGGGCGCTGCGATCGCGACCCAGAGCGGCGTGGTGTAGCCGAGCACAATGGCCTTGCTCGCGGGCAGGAAGCGCACACCGGCCGCCACCAGGACAGAGAATATCGTCATGTGCAGCAGCGCGACACTCAGGACCACCGGAATGTCGCGCCGCTTCGGGATCACCAGATTGTTGCTGAGCCCCAGGATCACGAACAATGCTGCCAAAGCGATCCAGCTGCGGATCGCCGAGGTCCAGAGCGGCGGAAGGAATTGCACGAGTTGCTTCGTCACCGACCAGTTTACGCCCCAGGCCAGCACGACGATGAGGAATAGGCCGACGGCCGCGCGGGGCGAGAGGGAGTTCATCGGAAAATCCTTGAAGCAGTTCTATCAGGCGGATAGCATTCCGCCTGGCACCTAAAAAAGTGCCAGATCAGAAAGGATCAAGGTGCCAGTTCCGGAAGGCATGATCTCCGCCCTGATCGAGCTGAACCGGGCCGACGACAAGGGACTGGTGGGTCAACTGACGAGCCAGCTCCGAAGCTTGATCGCGACCGGCCGTCTCGTCAAAGGCCGCACGCTGCCGTCGAGCCGCCGGCTCGCGAGCGATCTCGGCGTCTCGCGCAACACCGTCACCTATGCGTTCGAGCAGCTCGCCGCCGAGGGATATCTCGAGGCTTCGCACGGCCGCCGTCCGATGATTACGCTCGAGGGCGGCGAGCGCATTGCAGAGGCGGGCGCCATCGCATCTCGCATGCGCCTTGCTAGGCCGCGGCTTTCGCCTTGGGCTTCAAGCCTCACGCAGACCGACTGGCCGATGTCTTATCAGGCGCGACTGAGACCCTTGCGTCCCGGGCACGGCGATTTCCGGGAGTTTCCGAACGAGGTCTGGGCGCGCTGCCTGCGCCGCAGCGCCGTGCGCGCGGCCAGGCGCGAGCTCGGACCGGTCAACCGGGCGCGCCTGCGCGAGGCGCTGGCGCATTATCTCGCGACCAGCAGGGGTGTGCGCGCGACGGCGGATCAGATCCTGATTCTGCCGAGCGCGCAGGCTGCGCTCACCTTGATTGCGGCTGCCCTCATCACGCCGGGCGACGACGTCTGGGTCGAGGATCCCGGCTACCCCGGCGCCGCAGCCGCGTTCCGCGCGTCCGGTGCGCGCGTGACCGGGATGAGGTTGGACGAGCAGGGCATGCAGCGGATTCCGGGGATAGCGACCCCGACATTGATCTTCATGACGCCGTCGCACCAGCACCCGACTGGTCGCCTGATGTCGCTCTCGCGCCGCACGGAGTTTCTTGGCCTGAGCAGGCCCGGCAAGACCTGGATCGTGGAGGACGATTACGATGGTGAATTCCACTATGACAGCCGGCCGGTGCCGGCCTTGCAGGGACTCGATGCCCATGGCCGCGTGTTCTATGTCGGTACGTTCTCCAAGGCCATGACCTCGGACATCCGCCTCGGCTATCTCGTCGTTCCTCCGGCCCTGGTCAACACCTTGGAGATCGCACAGCGGCACATCGGGCTGATCGCCCCGAGCCACGTCCAGGAAGCGCTGGCCGAGTTCATTGCCGACGGGCATTTCCTGGCGCATCTGCGCCGGGTGCGCCGGATCTATCATGCCCGCCGCGATCACCTCGTCGAGGGACTAGAGCGCCATTTGGGCGACGTGCTCTCTGCCGAAGTGCCCCCCGGTGGCATTCAGCTCGTCGCGCGCCTCAAGCGCGGTCGCGCGGATCAGAAGGCGGTAAAGCGGCTGGTCGAAGCGGGCGTTGAAACGCGTGCCCTGTCCGGCTTGGCACTGGGCAGGCCGCGCGATCACGGTCTATTGCTCGGCTTCGCGGCCTGGCGCGAGAGCGAGATCACCGCGGCGTTGCGGACGATGGCGTCCTGCTTCTAGCGCAAGCGCGCTAATCCACGGCCCTGGTCACGATCCGGATTTCCGAGGTCAGCGTCCGGTGCACCGGGCACTTGTCGGCTATCTCCATCAATTTCTTGCGCTGCTCGGGATCGAGCGCGCCGTCCATCGCGATGTCGCGCTCGATCTGGTCGAGCATGCCGTCGCGCGTCTCGCATTCCGCGCAGTCTTTCGCATAGATCTTAGAATGCTTCAGTGAGACGGTGACACGATCGAGCGGCAGCGACTTGCGGTCGGCATAGAGGCGCATGGTCATGGAGGTGCAGGCCCCGAGGCCAGCGAGCAGAAGATCATAAGGACCAGGGCCGGCATCCTCGCCGCCGGCGGCGACCGGTTCATCCGCGATCAGGCGATGCGGACCGACAGAGATGACCTGGTTGAACTTGCTCTTGCGGGTCTCCTGCACCACGACCCGGCGCGGCGCCTCGGGAAGATCCATCGCCTTCGCCGGTTTGGCTGTGTCGATGTACCGGCTTGCCCAGGCCGCGATCATGTCGGCCGCGTAGAGCGCATCGGCCGGCTTGGTCAGGAGATGATCGGCATGATCGAGCGAGACGAAGCTCTTGGGATGCCGGGCGGAGACGAAGAGCTTGGTCGCATTGTCGATGCCGACGGTATCGTCGACTGGAGAATGCATGACCAACAGCGCCTTGTGCAGGCCGGTGACGTCCTTCATCAGCTCGTGCTCGGCGATGTCGTCGAGGAATTCGCGCTTGATCCGGAACGGGCGTCCCGCAAGCGAGACTTCGACCTCACCTTGGGTGCGAATGTCGTCGAGATGCGCTTTGAACAGGCCGGTGACGTGGGCGGGATCGGATGGTGCCGCGATGGTCGCAACCGCCTTGGCCTCCGGGATGCGTCCGGCCGCCGCGAGGATCGCGGCGCCGCCGAGGCTGTGACCGATGAGGATCGACGGCGCCTTGCGGACGCTACGCAGATGATCGGCGGCGTGCACGAGATCGGCGACGTTGGAGGAAAACGTCGAATTGGCGAAATCCCCTTCACTGGAGCCGAGCCCGGTAAAGTCGAAGCGCAGCACCGCGATGCCCTTGGCGGCCAGCGCGACCGAGATGCGCTTGGCGGCCAGCGTGTCCTTGCCGCAAGTGAAGCAATGCGCGAACAGCGCGAAGGCCGCCGGCTCACCGTCGGGTAGCTCCAGCGCGGCCGAAAGTTGATGGCCGCCTTCGCCCGTGAATTGAAAGCGCTCTGTCGGCATGGGCTTCCCCCCGTCCTTGCTTGAACCTATTCGCCCGAATAGCGCTGCTCTGCCCAGGGATCGCCGCGATTATGATAGCCGCGGACTTCCCAGAAGCCCGGCGCGTCCTCGGTCAGGAACTCGATGGCCTGGAGCCATTTGGCGCTCTTCCAGAAATACAGATGCGGCACCACCAGCCGCACCGGGCCGCCATGTTCGTCCGACAATGGCTCACCGGACCAGCTATGGGCGAGCAATGCATCCTCGGCTGCAAAGTCGTCCAGCGCGAGGTTGGTGGTGTAGCCGTCATGGGAATGCAGCACGACGAAGCGCGCGTCCTCGCGCGGCTGGCAGGCCGCGAGCAGCTCGCGCGTAGCGAGCCCCTCCCACTCATTGTCGTAGCGCGACCAGGTCGTGACGCAGTGGATGTCGGAGGTGAACCGCGCCTGCTTCTGGGCGGCGAACTCGGCAAAGGTCCAGAACACGGGGGTCTCGATTGCGCCGTAGACGTCGAGCCGCCAGCGCTCGCGCGAAACTGGCGGCACGACGCCGAGATCGAGCACCGGCCAGTCTTTTGTCAGATGCTGGCCGGGCGGCAGGCGCTGATCTTCCGGGCGCGTGATCTTGCCGGTCAAAAAGCGGCCTTCGCGCGCCCATTTTTCCTTCGTGCGCGTCAGCTTGCTGTCGGATGGCGTCTCGTCGGTCATGAGCTACTCGTGCCGGTGCATCGCGGAGGCATGCTTGGTGCTGCGCATGGTGGAATAGATGATCAGCGACAGGCAGATGATACCAGCGAGATAGTAGTAGAACCACTCCTCATGCCCGATGCTCTTGAAATAGAGCGCGATTGCCGGCGCCGTGCCTCCGAACACCGAGACGGTGATCGCATAGGGCAGGCCTACGCCGAGGTTGCCGATCGAGCCGATGAAGGTCGCGTCGATCCGCGCTGGGCGCTGGCGATATCAAAATGCTCAGAGGCCGGTTTGATTGCTTGTCTCAGTCACGTCCAGCCTCTCCGCATCGCTATTTGGAGAGGTCTACATCGCCTTTCCAAGTAAAAATGGCAACTGGCGGGGACCTCTGACGGTTCCCTGTGACCAGGTCACCGTGCCCGCCGGATCGAGGGCGAAGTCCGGAATTCGCTTCAGCCATTCCTCCAACGCAACCTGCATCTCCATGCGCGCAAGGTTCGAGCCGACGCAGCGGTGGATACCGAGGCCGAAGGCGGCGTGGCGGTTCTCACGGCGGTCAATCACGACCTTGTCAGCATCCGGAAACATTTTCGGGTCACGGTTGGCGGCCGGGAAGGACAGCAGCACCATGTTGCCTGCCTTGACCGGGCAGCCGGAAATCGTGGTCTCCTTGACCACTTCGCGCGCCATCGTCACCGGCGAATAGGCGCGCAGCAGCTCCTCCACCGCGGTCGGGATCAGTCCGGGCTCGGCGACCAGGCGCTGGCGGTCGGCCGGCGTCCGGGCGAGGTGCCAGAGCGAGGAGCCGATCGCGCTCCAGGTGGTGTCGATGCCGGCGATCAGGAGCAGTCGCAGCGAGCCCAGCACGTGCGAATCCTCGAGCGGATTGCCCGCCTTGTCCCTGGCATTCATCAGGTAGGAAATGAGGTCGTCGGTCGGCTTGTTCTTGCGCGCTTCGATATGGGCGCTGAAATAGACGGTCATCTCTTGCACCGCCTGGAGCAGCGTGTTTTCGTCCTTGATGCCAAGTTCCAGGATCATGTGGATCCAGCGGATGAAGAGATCGCTGTCTGTCTCGGGGATGCCGAGCATGTGGGCGATCGCGCGAACCGGAATGTGCTTGGTGTAGCGCTCTGCCGCGTCCAGTCCGCCTTCAGTGATGAAACCGTCGATCAACTCGTTGCAGATCGCGCGCACCCGCGGTTCCAGCTTCTTCATCGCGTCCGGCGTGAACGGCGGCAGCAGCAATTGCTTGGCTGGCTTGTGCACCGGCGGATCGGACGTGATCGGCGGGGCGGAGTTTCTGCTGGTGATCTCCGGCCGAACGTCACGGACGATGATGCGGCGCGAGGAGAAATGCTCGCTGTCGTTGGCGATCTGGCGCACCGCTTCATAGGTCGTCGGCAGGTAGCAGCCGAGGAAGCGGTCGGTATGCACGACCGGGCTTGCGGCGCGCAGCTCGTCCCAGATCGGGAAAGGATCTTCCGTCCATTGCGGATCGGTGTGGTCGAAATCATGGACCCAGTCGGTCACGGGCGGATGGGCGGCGGGCTGGCTGACGTCGGACATCTCGAAATCCCTTGGGGCTCGTGTGCACGGAAGGCTCGCGGGGCAGCGGCTGCGCTACTCCTCGATCACGTCGATCGCGATTTCCGGACAATTGGATTTGGCGAGCCAGGCCTTGTCTTCGAGGCCGGATGGGACGGTGCCGTCGCCGGCTTCGTGGGCGTTGCCGTATTCGTCCAGCTCGAACAGCTCCGGCGCCAGCGCCTTGCAGCGCGCGTGCCCCTGGCATTTGTCCGGATCGACGCGAACCCTCAGTCGCTCTGTCATGGCGGCTTCCTCGGTCGTATGCGCTGGCCTGAAGGCGGCGCGCGCTCCCATCTGAGTTCTTATTCAAGTTATAGGATATTACATTCGCGGCGGGCTTCCCCTGTCAAGCGCAAACTTATAGGCTCTGCGCAACATGCGTTCACAACTTTCCCGCAAGCCCGAGAACACCTACCACCATGGCGATCTTCGCGACGCCTTGATCAAGGCCGCGCTGCGCGAAGCCGAGCAGGGCGGGACGGAGGCGATCAGCATCAAGGCGCTGGCAAAGCAGCTGGGTGTCTCGCAGCCGGCGCCCTACCGGCATTTCGCCGATCGCGAGGCGCTGCTTGCAGCGGTGACGGCGGAGGCGTTCCGGCAGCTCAACGGGATCTTGCGGACGGCGATGGCAAAGCCGTCGAAGCGGTCGAAGCTGTCGCTGTTGGCGCAGGCGACGCTGGATTTCGGCTTACGCCGCAATGGCATCTACCGCTTGATGTTCGCCTCTCGCACGGTGTCGTGTGCGGCGAAAGGTAGCGAGTTGCACGAAGCGACACGCGAAACGTTTGCGCTCGTGATCGAGGCACTGGAAGCTCCGGCTGTTGATTACTTGCGCGAGCGGCAGGCGCTCAAGATCTGGGCGGCGGTGCACGGCGTGGTGATGCTGGCTGAGCAGGGACTGTTCACCGGCGAGGCGGCTCATGCCACGCGCGAAGACCTGGTCGAGGACTTTGTCAGCGAAACCAAGGCAGCGCTTGCGGTGGCGATCAAGGGCGCACGGCGCCGGAAAAAGGCCTGCGCTTAAGCCTTCGCCGCCAACAGCTTCATCAGCTTCTCGACGGCGCTGTCGGGCGTGGTGACTACAGGGCGGCCGGTAGCTTCTGCCACGAGGGGCGCCGTTGCCGCGATGCTGAACTGCGCGAGCGCGATGACGTCGCAATCGCGCAAATCATGTGAGGCTTCCACGATCAGCCGGTCATGCGTAGCGCGGTCGCCGCGGTCGAGTGCCGCCAACGCGCCTTCGGCAAGTTTCGGCACAACCTGGACAGCGGGAGGAAACTCCGGCGGCATCGAGGCCAGCGTCGGCGCGAAAGTCGAGAGCAGGCCGATGCGCTGGCCCATCGTCACCGCCCGTTCGATCATGGCTTCGTTCGGCTTGAGCACCGGCATCGGCGCTTGCGCGCGCGCGACCGCCTCGATGCAGGGACCGAAGGCCGAGCAGGTGAACAGGATCGCATCCGCGCCTGTCGCCGCGGCGTAGTGGCCGAGCGCAAGGAAGCGTTCGGTCATGGCATCATTGAGCTTGCCGTCACGCGTCAGATCCGACGACAGGCTGTCATCGAGCAGGTTCATCAACCGCGCTTCCGGCCACGCCTTCGCGAACGCAGCTTCGATCGGGGCGATGGAATGCTTGAGGGCGTGGATCAGCGCGATGCGAGGAGACGTCATTGAACGTTACCTGATGCAAGGTCGCGTGCCCCGGACGCAGCGCGTCCGGGACACGAGAGGCGTTTACTTGAATGGCACCGCGTACATCAAGCCGCCCTTGCTCCAGAGGCCGTTGAGGCCGCGCTCGAGCTTGAGCGGGCTCGCCTTGCCGACATTGCGCTCATAGATCTCGCCGTAATTGCCAGTAGCCTTGATGGCTGTGACCAGCCATTTGTTGTCGAGCCCGAGCCGCGAGCCGAGATCGCCGGAGGCACCGAGCAGGCGCTGGATCGCGGGCGTCTGCGACTTCGCCATCTCGTCGACATTGCCTTGTGTGACGCCGAGCTCTTCGGCCTCGATCAAGCCGTAATGCAGCCAGGTGATGATGTCGCTCCAGACCTCGTCGCCATTGCGGGTGAAGGGGCCGAGCGGCTCCTTGCTGATGGTCTGCGGCAGCACGACGTAGTCGGCCGCGTTCGGCGCCGCGGTCGTCACGGCGCCTGCGAGCGCGGAAGCGTCCTGGGTCATGGCGTCGCAACGGCCGCCGAAGAAGGTCTGGTACATGGTGTCGACGCGGTCGAACACCAGCGGCTTCCAGTCGATGCCGTTGGCGCGGCCGTAATCGCCGAGCGTGACCTCATGCGTGGTGCCCTGCGCGACGCAGACGGTGGCGCCCTTGAGATCCTTAATCTCCTTCACGCCGAGGTCCTTCTTCACGACAAAGCCCTGGCCGTCGTAGAAGTTGACCGGTCCCTGCCGCAGGCCCAGCGTGACACCGCGCAGATAGGTCTGCGTCGAGTTGCGATAGAGCACGTCGATCTCGCCGGACTGGAGCGCGGTGAAGCGGTTCTGCGCGGTCAGCGAGACGTAACGCACCTTGCTGGCATCGCCGAGCACGCCGGCGGCGAGCGCGCGGCAATAATCGACGTCGAGACCCTTGTAGTTGCCTTGCGAATCCGGCGCGGAGAAGCCGGCAAAACCGGCGCTGACGCCGCATATCAGCGTGCCGCGGCTCTTCACCGTGTCGAGCGTTGCCGCCGACGCGACCACCGTCGATGCCGCGAGCACGCCGGCTACGATAACCACTTTCCTCATCATGCTATTCTCTCCTCAGTGATTGACACGACGCAATACGTTGTCGACGGCGGTGCCGAGCTTGTCGACGATCAGGTCGATCTCCTCAGGCGAAGCGATATAGGGCGGTGCCAGCAGTACGTGGTCGCCACGGACGCCGTCCACGGTGCCGCCTCCGGGATAGCAGCCGAGACCGTTGGCGAAGGCCTCCGCCTTGATCTTCTGGTTCAGCTTCAGCGCGGGATCGAACGAGGTCCGGCTGGCGCGATCAGCGACGAGCTCGATCGCCCAGAATAGGCCGCGGCCCCTGATGTCGCCGACATGACGGTGATTGCCGAATCGCTCGATGAGCCGCTGCTCGAGCTGCTTGCCGCGCTCCTTGATCCGGTCGAGCAGGCCATCCTCGCGGATCACGTCCTGCACCGCGAGCGCGGCAGCGCAAGCGAGGGGATGCGCGAGATACGTGTGGCCGTGCAGGAAGGCGCCCGAACCTGAGCGGATTGTGTCGATGATCCTGCCGCTTGCCAGCATCGCGCCGATCGGCTGGTAGCCGCCGCCGAGACCCTTGGCGATCGCCTGGATGTCGGGCGCCACGCCTTCCTGCTCCCAGGCGTGCGTGGTGCCGGTGCGGCCCATGCCACTCATGACCTCGTCGAGAATGAGCAGCGCGCCGTGGCGGTCGCAGATCTCGCGCACCGCCTTGAAGTAGCCGTCCGGCGCCGTCACGGCACCTGCGGTGGCGCCGACGACGGGCTCTGCGAGGAACGCCGCGACCGTATTGGGACCGAGGCGCTGAAACTCGGCTTCGAGTTCGGCCGCGAGCCGGGCGACGAATTGCGCGTCGGATTCGCTCTCGTGCTTCTCGTGATAGGCGAAGGCCGGGGTCACATGGCTGAAGGCGTCGGAGAGCAGCGGTGCGTAGGGCGCGCGGCGCCAGGCATTGCCGCCCGCCGCGAGCGCGCCGAGCGTATTGCCGTGATAGCTCTGCCGCCGCGCGATGAAGTGTTGCCGCTCCGGCTCGCCGCGCTCGATGAAAAATTGCCGCGCGAGCTTGATGCTGGCTTCAACCGCTTCCGATCCGCCGCTGACGAAATAGGCGTAGGCAAGGCCGCCGGGCTCATGGCCGACCAGCCTCTCGGCCAGCGCCTCCGCCGGCTCGGACGAGAAGAACGCGGTATGGGCATAAGCGAGGGTCGAAGCCTGCTTCGTGATCGCTGCGATCACGCGCGGATGCTGGTGGCCGAGACAGGAGACCGCAGCTCCGCCGGAGGCGTCGATGATGCGGCGCCCGTCCTCGGCAAAGAGATAGACGCCTTCGCCGCCGATCGCCTTGGGCGGCGTTTCGCGCAGCGAGCGATGCAGCACGCGGCTGGTGCGAGCGACCATGGGTCAACCTTTCTCTGAAACGTAAGTTGAGGCCGCGGCCAGCCGCGCCTCGGTATTCTCCAGGCGCTTCTTCGCGGCCGTGCCGCCGAGCGAAAACGTCACGGCGGCGAGCGATTGCGCGATCGCAATGGCGCCGGTGAGGCTCGGGAAAAAGCCGGGAGAGGAGGCCGCCTCGAACAGCAGCACGTGGTCGGCGCCTTCAGCCATCGGCGCCGAAGGGCTATCGGCGATCGCGATCAGGGCCGCGCCGGCGCGATAGGCGGCCTGCGCGATCCGGACGCTCGCATGGGTGTACGGCATGAAGCCGATGACGATAACGGCCTCGCCGGGCCGGAACGCGCCGAGGTCGAGATCGTCGGGTCCGGACGCGCCGACGAGTTGCACCTGTTCGGGGCGAAACAGCCGGAGCTCGTAGTTCAGCAGCTCCGCGACGCTGCGGCAGCTTCGGTAGCCGGTGATCCATATCCGCTTGGCATCGTGGAGCGCGCGTGCCGCCTCCGCAATCGGCTGCGCCGGGATGCGCGGAAGGCCGGCGGCCTCGGCCTCGAGCTTTTCGGTGACGAGGGCGACATCGGCGTTCGGGCCGTGGCGGCGGCTCCTGGCGCGGCCGGAGAAGGGCGCTGTCTGCGAGGGCCGTCGCGCCTCCGTCAGTGCCGCGCGCAATTCGTCCCAGCCCGAATAGCCGATCGCCTTGGCAAGCCGCGTGAAGGCGGCGGGATCGGCGCCGGCAACCGCTGCGAGATCGCGCATCGAACGCGTGGTGGCGTCGTAATCGTTGGCCGCGACGAAACGCCCGACCTCCTGCAACCGCATCGGAAGCGATGGCAATGCAATGCGCAGTTCGCTCAGCGGCGAGGATTTGGCGGGCTCGGCCATGAAACATTTGTTGCACGAAGTAGAGTTTGGTGCAACACTTGACGTACGCTGCCGGAAATCGCCGTCTTGAGAAGGATTTTTGTGCTGTGACGTCAGACGCTCCGAGACCGCCGCCGCGCCGTCGCTTCTTCGGCGCTTTCGGACAACGCGAGCTGAAAGGCCTGTTCTGGCAGGCCCTGGTGGTGGGGATCGCAGTCGCGGTCATCGCCTTCCTCTGGTCCAACACGGTCACCAATCTCTCCGCGCGCCGCATCACGACCGGTTTTGCCTTCCTGGGCCGAGAGGCCGGCATGCCCATCGCCGACAGCCTGCTCGCCTATAATCCGAGAGACTCATATCTCTGGGCCTTCGTCGTCGGCATCGCCAACACCCTGCGCGTCGCCGTGATCGGAATCGTGCTTGCAACCATCCTGGGCACGGTGATCGGCATCTCGCGGCTGTCGGCCAACTGGCTGCTGTCGTGGCTCGCCGCGGTGTATGTCGAAACGCTCCGCGACATCCCGCTGCTGCTCCAGCTCCTGTTCTGGTACGTGCTGATGCAAGCGCTGCCGGCCGCGCGCGCGGCATGGCGGCCGATCGAGGGCGTGTTCCTGTCTAATCGCGGGCTGATCCTGCCGGCGATTCCGATCGGGACGCCGCAGCTTTGGGTGCTCGGCACGGCAGTGCTCGGGCTTGTGGTGTTCTATGTCATCCAGCGGCGGCTCATCGCGCAGCAAATGCGCGACGGCAAGCCGCGGCCGGCCTGGCCGTTTGGACTCGGGTTGCTCGTTGGGCTGCCTGCGGCGGTGTCCGTGCTGCTCGGCGTGCCCTGGACGATCGAATGGCCTGGGTTGCGCGGCTTCAACTTCGTCGGCGGGCTGACGCTCGCGCCGGAATATTTCGCGCTGCTGATCGCGCTCGTCACCTACACCTCGGCCTTCATCGCCGAGATCGTGCGCAGTGGCATCCAGTCGGTGCCGCGCGGCCAGTGGGATGCCGCCAATGCGCTCGGACTGCGCCGCAGCTTCATGCTGCGGCAGATCATCCTGCCACAGGCGCTACGCGTGATCGTGCCGCCAATGACGAGCCAATACCTCAACCTGACCAAGAACTCTTCGCTCGCGGTGGCGATCGGATATCAGGACGTGGTCTCGATTGCCAACACGACGTTGAACCAGACCGGGCAGGCGATCGAGGCCATTGCCTTGATCATGGCGGTGTTTCTGACCATCAGCCTCGGCATCAGCTTTTTCATGAACTGGTACAATTCGCGCATCGCGCTGGTGGAGCGCTGACCATGACGGCGATCGCCGACATTCCAGAAGCACCGCGCACCGCCCGCCCGCAAATTGGCAATCCGGTGCTGCGCTGGCTGCGCGCCAATTTGTTCTCGTCGATCCCCAACGGCATCCTTTCGGTCGTGTTGCTGGCAGTGCTCGCAAAGGGCCTTTTCAGCTTCGTGCAATGGGGCATCGCCAATGCGGTCTGGCTCACCCCGGCGAACGATTCCAGCGCCTGCCGCGCGGTACGCGGCGTCGGTGCATGCTGGGCGATCATCCCCGAAAAATACCGCTTCATCCTGTTCGGTACCTATCCGTTCGACGAGCAGTGGCGGCCGGCGCTGGCAGTATTGCTGTTCATCGCCTTGTTCTATCTCTCCACCCGCCGCGCCCTATGGCGGCGCGAGCTGGCCTATCTCTGGATCGCCGCTCTCGCGCTGATCAGCATGTTGATGTGGGGCGGCATACTCGGCCTGTCGTTCGTCTCGCAGGACCGCTGGGGCGGTTTGCCCGTGACGCTGATCCTGGCGACCTTTGGTCTGGCTTTTGGCTTCCCGCTCGGCATCCTGGTCGCACTCGGCCGGCGCTCAAAGCTGCCGGCGATCCGCTCGCTCAGCGTGCTCTATGTCGAACTGATCCGCGGCGTGCCGCTGGTCAGTCTGCTGTTTATGGCCAGCGTGATGTTTCCGCTGTTCATGCCGAACGGATTCAACATCGACAAGCTCCTGCGCGCGCAGGTCGCGATCATCCTGTTCGCGGGTGCCTATCTTGCCGAAGTCATTCGCGGCGGCCTCCAGGCCGTGCCGCGCGGGCAATACGAGGCCGCCGACGCGCTCGGCCTGTCCTACTGGCGCAAGAACCGGCTGATCGTCCTGCCGCAGGCGATCCGCCACGTCATCCCGCCGCTGGTCAACACCTTCATCGCCTTCTTCAAGGACACCAGCCTCGTCCTGATCATCGGTATCTTCGACTTGCTGACAACGGCCAAGACCGCGATCATCGATCCGGCGTGGCAGCAATTCTCCGTCGAGGTCTACATCTTCGTCGCCGGGATCTATTTTGTCTTCTGCTTCGCGATGTCGCGGTATAGCCGCAGCCTGGAGGCGACGAGCGGAAGGTGACTATCTCTCTTGTCCCGGCTCTGCAGCACACCGCTGAAGAAGCGCTGCGCCGCGTCCGGGACACGAGAGGCTAGTTCTTCACGCGCGGATCAATCGGTGTCGTGCCGCGCACGCCCAAAATATCCTCCAGCACCTTGGCGCCGGCGATCACATGCGCATCCGCGCGCGGAGCCCCGACGACCTGCAGGCCGACCGGAAGTCCCGATGCGGTGAAGCCGCACGGCAGCGACAGCGCGGGACAGCAGGCGAGCGTGATCGCATAGACGATGCCGAGCCACTCGACGTAATTGTCGAACTTCTTGCCGGCGCATTCGGCGACATAGCGATGCTCGATCGGGAAGGGCGGCACGATCGTGGTCGGTACCAGCAGCAGATCGTAGCTCTTGAAGAACTCGACCGCACGCGCGGTCATGCCGACGCGCTGCGCCTCGGCGCGTTCGAGCTGCTCGATCGTGAGCTTGAGGCCTTCCTCGATGTTCCAGATCACTTCGGGCTTGAGCAGGTCGCGCTTGGTGCGCAACAGATTGGCCTTGCTGATCGCAAAATCGAAGGCGCGCAACGTGTGGAAGCACTCGTGCGCATCGCGCCAGTCCGGGTGCGCCTCCTCGACGATGGCGCCGGCTTCGGCAAAGCGTTCAGCCGCCTTGCGTGTGATCGCTTTGACTTCGGGATCGACCGGCGTAATGCCGAGATCGGGCGAGTAGGCGATGCGCTTCGGTTTCTTGCCTGATTGTGCCGCTGACAGGAATGAGGCCGCAGGCGCGGGAAGCGACAATGGATCGGCTGCATAGTCGCCACTCATGGCATCGAGCAGCAGCGCGAGATCTTCGACGTTGCGTGCCATCGGACCGACGACGCCGAGGTTACGATCGATGGCTGATTTTGGAGTATGTGCGACCCGGCCGATGCTCGGCCGCATGCCCACGACGCCGCAGAAAGCTGCCGGGCTGCGCAGACTGCCGCCCATGTCGGAGCCTTGCGCGACCCAGGCCATGCCGGTGGCGAGCGCAACGGCCGCGCCGCCTGACGAACCGGCTGCCGACTTGGACGTATCCCAAGGATTGAGAGTTGCGCCGAACACCTCGTTGAAGGTGTTGGCGCCCGCGCCGAATTCCGGCGTGTTCGACTTGGCATAGATGACGGCGCCGTTGGCCTCGAGATTTTCGACCAGGATGTCGGACGTCGCCGGGATGTTGTCCTTGAAGATCGGCGAGCCCTGGGTGTTCAACACGCCTGCAACATCGGTCAGGTCCTTGATCGGCACCGGCAGGGCTGCGAGCAGTCCGCGCGCGCCGGCCGGCTTCCGCATCAGCGCCTTTGCGCTATCCCGCGCGCGATCGAAGCACAGCGTCGGCAACGCGTTGACCTTGCCATCGACTTGACCGATGCGCTTCTCCAGCACATCCAGGAGCTCCAGCGGCGAGACGTCGCCGGACCGCAGCTTGTCGACGACGGTGCACGCGGTTTCGCGGATCAGGTCCTGAGACAATTATTTTACTCCTGTGCTTGTTCTAGGCTCCGTCATTGCGAGGAACGAAGCGACGAAGCAATCCAGACTTTTGCCGCAGATACATTTCTGGATTGCATCCGCCTTCGTTAAAGCTTCGGCGGACAAGTCGCTTCGCTCGCAATGACGTGGACAGACTTAACCCCATCCCGCGCTGATGCCGCCGTCCACCGTGTAGATCACGCCTGACGTGTAGCCCGCGCGATCCGACGCCAGGAACGCCATGAGATCTCCGATCTCGCGCGCATGCGCAGGCCGGCCGAGCGGCAGGCTCTTCTGGAATTCCTTGTAGCGGCTCTCGTCGCCGAACTGGTGCTTTGCCCGGGTCTTCAGCAAGGTGACGTGACGGTCGGTGCCCACAGGGCCGGGATTGATTCCGACCACGCGGATGTTGTCGGCGAGGCTCTTGCCCCCGAGCGCGCGGGTGAAGGCCATCAGCGCGGCATTGCCGGCGCTGCCGCAAATGTAGTTGGCGTCGAATTTTTCGCCGGCGGCACCGATGTCGTTGACGATCACGCCGCCGCCCTTCGCCTTCATCTGCGCATAGATCATGCGCGTGAGGTTGATGTAGCCGAACACTTTCAATTCCCAGGCATGGCGCCAGGTCGCCTCGTCGATCTTGTCGATGGAGCCGCCGGGAATGTCCCCGGCATTGTTGACGAGGACGTCGATGTCGGCGGCTTCCTTGGCGAGCCGCGTCAAATCCTCGCTCTTGCGCAAATCGACGATGCTCGTGGCGGCATCGATCTGGTGCGCCGAGCGCAAGCGCTCGGCCAGAGCCTTGAGCTGATCGCCGTTGCGGGCGGCGAGGAGGAGATGGCAGCCTTCCTCGGCAAAGACCTCGGCGGCAGCTGCGCCGATGCCCTTGGACGCGCCCGTGATCAGGACGCGCTTGCCACGCAGATGCAGATCCATGGGAGTTACTCGCAGGAGAGGAACGGGAATAAAATCAGTAGGCGGTCGGCCGCGCCATGGTCAACATTGCAGTGCAGCGTTGCACTGCCGCCGCGTTTGGTCCATTGCAGTGCGGTCAAAAAGGCGGCGGCTGCCGGAGCAATCAAGGACGTTCTCGATGAGCAAGAAACAATACCGGATCGCGGTCATTCCTGGCGACGGCATCGGCAAGGAAGTGATGCCCGAAGGTCTGCGCGTTCTGGAGACCGCGGCGAAGAAGCACGGGGTGTCCCTTCATTTCGATCATTTCGACTTCTCGTCCTGGGACTATTACGAGAAGCACGGGCAGATGATGCCGGACGATTGGAAGGATAAGATCGGCAAGCACGACGCCATCTATTTCGGCGCGGTCGGCTGGCCGGCCAAGATTCCGGATCACGTCTCGCTCTGGGGCTCGTTGATCAAGTTCCGCCGCGAGTTCGATCAGTATGTGAATCTGCGCCCGGTACGGCTGATGCCGGGCGTGCCGTCGCCGCTGGCAAACCGCAAGCCCGGCGACATCGATTTCTGGGTGGTGCGCGAGAACACCGAGGGCGAATATTCCTCCGTCGGCGGCCGCATGTTCCCGGACACCGACCGTGAGTTCGTGACGCAGCAGACGGTGATGACCCGCATCGGCGTCGATCGCATCCTGAAGTTCGCGTTCGAGCTCGCGCAGTCGCGGCCGAAGAAGCACCTGACCTCAGCGACCAAGTCGAACGGCATCTCCATCACCATGCCCTATTGGGACGAGCGCGTGGAGGCGATGGCGAAGAAGTATCCAAGTGTGAAGTGGGACAAGTACCACATCGACATCCTGACCGCGAACTTCGTGCTGCATCCGGATTGGTTCGACGTCGTGGTCGGCTCCAATTTGTTCGGCGACATCCTGTCCGACCTCGGCCCGGCCTGCACCGGCACCATCGGCATCGCGCCGTCGGGCAACATCAACCCCGAGGGCAATTTCCCGTCGGTATTCGAGCCGGTGCACGGCTCGGCGCCCGATATCGCGGGGCAGGGCATCGCCAATCCGATCGGCGCAATCTGGTCCGGCGCGATGATGCTCGAACATCTCGGCGAAAAGGAAGCCGGCAAGTCGATCGTCGATGCGATCGAGCGCACGCTGGCGGAGCGCACGCTCCGCACCAAGGATCTCGGCGGCAACGCCGACACCACGGCTTGCGGCAAGGCGGTTGCGGATATGGTGGATTAGAGCGCTGCTTTCCCCTCCCCCCTTGTGGGGGAGGGTGGCTTCGATGCGAAGCATCGAAGATGGGTGAGGGGGTTGTCTCCGCGGAGACAGGCCTCTCAATTGTGCATTTCTCTTCGTGGAGAGAGACCCCTCATCCGGCGCTTCGCGCCACCTTCTCCCACAATGGGAGAAGAGCCGCGTGCTCTGCCTCACGCCCCCGCGATCTTCTCGATCGCCGCCTGATCCAGCCCGAACTTCTTCCCGGCCTCCAAGATCTCCTGCCAGGTGGTCGGATCGACCGGAATGCCTTCAGCCAGGCGCTTCTGTTTCGTCTCGCGCTCCGGCTCGCCGGCGATCTTCACCTTGTCGACGCCGACGGCGGGCGGTGAGCCGGTGTGCCAGGCGACGAAGCTCTCGACTTCGCGCGCGAGATTTTCCGCGGTGCCGAGCTTGGTCGGATCGATGATGATCGAGAGCATGCCGTTGAGGACGTTGTACTTGCCATCTGACGGGCCCTTGACCACCTGCCCGCCAGAGAGCGCGCCGCCGAGGATTTCGCACACCAGCGCGAGCCCCGACCCCTTGTGCTCGCCGAACGGCAGGATGGCGCCGTGCGGCGGGATCACGGTGTAGCGCGGGTTGGTGGTCGGCTTGCCCTCATTGTCGATGACGGTGCCGGGCTCGAGCTCGACGCCCTTGTTGTGGGCGACGCGGGTCTTGCCCTGCGCGATCCTGCTGGTGGCGAAGTCGAGCACGATGGGGTCCTTGCCCGCGCGCGGGATGCCGACGCAGAACGGGTTGGTGCCGTGGCGCCCATCGCTGCCGCCCCACGGCGCCACGATCGGGCGCGAGATCACGTTGACGAAGTGAATCGAGACCAGTCCGTGGTCGATGCACTGCTCGGCCCAGTGGCCGATCCGGCCGATATGGTGCGAGTTCGAGAGCCCAACGAGGCACACGCCGTTGCGCTTGGCCCGCTCGGCAGCCAGCTCCATCGCTTCATGGCCGATCACCTGGCCGTAGCCGGTGAGACCGTCGAGGGTGAGCAGCGGACCGGTGTCGAGCACGATCTTGACGTGCTGGTTCACGGCGAGGCCGCCTGTGGTGACGCTCTGGACATAGCGCGGGATCATGCCGACGCCGTGGGAGTCGTGTCCCTTGAGATTGGCCTCGACCAGATTGGTGGATACGAGCTCGGCCTCGCGGTCCGTGGACCCGCCGGCCTTGACGATGGCACTGATGGCTTCGATGAGCGGCTGTGCCTTGATGGTGCGATAGTCGGCCATTGTTGGTGCTCTTATCCCTTTACGATCAGGCGGCAGTGCTCCCACGCCGCGCCAATCAGGTTCTCGCTCGCCTCCGGGGTGCGGAACGCCGAATGCGCCGACAACGTCACGTTCGGCAGTTTTGTCAGCGGATGATCGCCGGGCAGGGGCTCGATGTTGAAGACGTCGAGGCCGGCATGGCGGATGTGGCCCGACTTCAGCGCATCGATCATGGCGGCCTCGTCGACGACGGCGGCGCGGGCGGTGTTGATGAGGATGACGCCCGGCTTCATCTTCGCGATCATCTCGCGGGTGATCATGCCGCGCGTTTCGTCGTTGAGCAGCAGATGCAGCGATACGACGTCGGCTCTCGCCAACACCGTGTCGAGATCGGCGAATTCCACGCCCGGATAGCTCTTCGGCGAGCGGTTCCAGGCGGTCACCTTCATGCCGCTGCCTGAGGCGATGCGCGCGACTTCCGCGGCAATGCCGCCGAAGCCGATCAGGCCGAGCGTCTTGCCGGTGAGCTGCATGCCGTCTTCGCGCAGCCAGTTTCCGCCGCGCATCTCTCGGTCCATCATCGCGATGACGCGGGCCGAAGCCCACATCAGCGCGATCGCGCATTCCGCGACTGCCGTGTCGCCATAGCCCTTGATCAGGTGCACGGAGATGCCGAGCTCAGCGAGCTCCTCCGGGTTCATGTAACTGCGTGCACCGGTGCCGAGGAACACGACATGTTTCAGCCCCGCGCACTTCTTTGCGACCTCGGTCGGCAGCGCGGTATGGTCGACGATCGCGATCTCGGCGCCGTCGAGGATTTCAGGATATTGCTCGGGCTTGATGTCGGGATCCCTGTGGATCCGCACCTTGGGATCGCCGGGCTGCTCCAGCCGCTCCATGATCACGGCCAGGGCTTCGTTGGCGTCGACGAAAACTCCGCGCATGACTCTCTCTCTCCGGTCAGGATGCGACGCCGGCGATCGCCAGCACCGTGTGCATGAGGACATTGGTGCCCGCGGCGCAATCGGGCTGCGTGGCGTCTTCCAGCTCGTTGTGGCTGATGCCGTCCTTGCAGGGCACGAACACCATTGCGGCCGGCATGATTGTGTTGAGATTGCAGGCGTCGTGGCCGGCGCCGGAGGTGATGCGGCGAGAGGAGTAGCCGAGCGTCTTCGCCGCGTTCTCGACGGCCGCAATCAACTTGGGATCGAAATGCGTCGGCGGCTTGCGCCAGACCAGGTCGATCTTCACCTCGACCTTGCGGCGTGCGGCGATCTCGGCAATCGCGCTGCGCAGATCGCGATCGAGCGCATCCATGATCGCGCCATCCGCACTGCGGCAATCCATCGTGAAGGCGATCTCGCCGGGAATGACGTTGCGCGACGGGTTTGCGATCACGGCCTCGCCGATGGTGCCGACTGCCTTCGGCCCGTGCTTGCTCGCAATGGCCTCCATCGCCAGCACGATCTCGGACAGCGTCGCGAGCGCGTCGCGCCGCAGCGGCATCGGCGTCGACCCGGCATGGCTCTCGAAGCCGGAAATCTTGCCGTCGTACCAAAGTACGCCCTGGCCGGAATCGACGACACCGATGGTCTTGCCTTCGGCTTCCAGGATCGGGCCCTGCTCGATGTGCAACTCGACGAAACAGCCGAGCTTCTGGAAACCGACCGGCTTGTCGCCGCGATAACCGATGCTGTCGAGCGCCTGGCCGACGGTGGTGCCGTCGGCGTCCTTGCGCGACAGGATGTCGTCGGTGGTGAAGTCGCCGACATAGGCGGCGGAGGCCATCATCGCGGGAGCGAAGCGCGAGCCCTCTTCGTTGGTCCAGTTGACGACGCAGATCGGCGCCTCGGTCTCAATGCCGGCGTCGTTCAACGTGCGGATCACTTCCAGTGCTCCGAGCGTTCCCAGAATGCCGTCATACTTGCCGCCGGTGGGTTGCGTGTCGAGATGCGAGCCGATGCCGACAGGCGGCTTCGACATGTCGCGTCCCTTGCGCAGGCCGAACTGCGAACCGAGCGCATCGGTGTGCACCTCTAGGCCGGCGTCCTCGCAGGCCTTGCGGAACCAGTCGCGCACCAGCTTGTCCTCCGCGCTCAGCGTCAGCCGCCGCACCCCGCCCTTGGCCGTCGCGCCGAACTGCGCGGTCTCGTGGATGGAGCCCCAGAGGCGGGCGGAATCGATTTGCAAATTGGTGGCGGCTCGGCTCATGCGGTCAGTCTCTCAATTGTCCGGCGCCTGTTTCAATGACGCGCCGGCGCGGGCGCGTCAACTGTAAGGCTGCCCTGCGCAATCTGACATGCAAGCTCAGCGACCCGCTCCACCGCCACGACATCGGGCGAGGCGAGCCAGCTGGCGGTGAATGTCAGCGGCGCGATTTTGAGATCGGTGTCGAGCAGTTGCAGCCGCCCGTCTGCGAGCTCGCTCTCGACGATGGCGTCGGGGATCACGGCGATGCCGAGGCCCTCGACCGCCATGTGAATCACGGTCGCAAGCGAGGCGGAGGCGTGCAGCCGGATCGGCGGAAGCTCCGGCCGGTCGAACACTTCGCGCACGACCTCGTAGGGCCGCGTCTTCCGCGGAAATGTAATGATCGGAAACCGGGCGAGCTCGGCCCGCGTGACCGGCCCATGGCCGAGGCCGAGCGAGGGGCTGGCGAGAAATCCGATCGGATAGTCGGCGAGAACGCGATTGTGCACCCCGGAGGCCGAGAGCGGACCCACGACGAAAGCGAGTTCGATCTCCTGCGCAAGCAGGCGCGCGGTCAGGTTCGGCGTGATGTCGACCTCGATCTCCAGCGACAGGTTCGGGTAGACTTGGTTCATGCTCTTCACCAGCCGCGGCAGCCAGGTGTGCACGATGGTCTCGGCGACGCCGAGCCGCATCACGCCGCGCATCGCGGAGCGATCGCCGATCTCGGCGATCATCGCGGCGCGCAGGCCGATCAGCTTCTCCGCGTAGACCATCATCTGCCGGCCGCTCGGCGTCGGCGAGGCCACGCGGTGGTCGCGATTCAGGAGCTTCACCCCCATCTCGCGCTCAAGCTGGGCGATGCGCTGGGAGATCGCCGGCTGGGTCGTGTTGAGGCGTGCTGCGGCGCCGCGAAAGCTGCCGAGCTTCACAACCCAAAGGAACGTCTCGATCGATCTGAAGTCCAGCATTGGAACGATTTTCCAGTCCGATAAATGAAATTTATCGATATTGATTAGAAAGGAAGATTAGACTTTATAGCACGCGTGGTGTTGGCTTGTCTTTGTCGAGTTTATAGGCAGATCGATCCCATGACTGTTTTGGTGGCAATGCAGCAAACTGAAACGCCCGACACGCTCCCGAGCCGCAAGGCGCGGCTTGCCTACCGCGAGGGGCTGGTCGCCTCCACCGCCGGCGTTGCCCCCGGCTTCGTCCAGGGCAATCTGGCGATCCTGCCGGCGGAATATGCCGGCGCCTTTCACCGCTTCTGCCAGCTCAATCCCAAGCCGTGCCCCATCATCGGCATGTCCGATGTGGGCAGTCCGCACATCCCGGCGCTGGGCGCCGATCTCGACATCCGCACCGACGTGCCGCGCTACCGCGTCTGGCGCGACGGCGAGGTCGTGGACGAGCCGACCGATGTGACAAAGCATTGGCGCGACGATCTCGTGACCTTCGTGCTCGGCTGCTCGTTCTCGTTCGAAGAGGCGCTGCTCGACGAGGGCATGCCGATCCGCCACATCGAGCACAATGTGCGCGTGCCGATGTATCGCACCAACATCGCTTGCGGCGAGTCCGGTCCCTTCGCCGGTCCCATGGTGGTGTCGATGCGTCCGTTCAAGCCGGCGGATGCGATCCGCGCGGTGCAGATCACCTCGCGCTATCCGGCCGTGCACGGCGCGCCCGTGCATCTCGGCCATCCGCACCTGATCGGTATCAAGGACATCGCCAAGCCCGATTACGGCGATCCGGTACCGGTCGCCGACGACGAGATCCCGGTGTTCTGGGCCTGCGGCGTGACACCGCAATCGGTCATCAACGCTGCCAAGCTGCCGTTCGCGATCACGCATTCGCCCGGCCTGATGCTGGTGACGGATCTCAAGAACAGGACCATGGCCGTGATTTAGTGGGCAGCGTTTGCTGCTTCTTCGAGCTTTACCGAATCCATCAATCGCTTCATTCGATCAGCCGAAATTCAGTAACAGGGGACTTTGCCATGACGATCACTCGCCGCGACGTATTGTTGGGAGCCACCGCTACGGCCGCGCTGGTGCCGCTGGCCGCCCGCGCACAGACTTCGGAAGTCGTGATCGGCGTGATCTATCCGTTCTCCGGCGGCAGCGCGCAGCAGGGCGTCGATGCGCAGAAGGCCTATGAGACCGCGCTCGAGGTCATCAACAAGGACACCGATTTCGACCTGCCGCTGGCGAAGGGCGAAGGCTTGCCGGGTCTCGGCGGGGCAAAAGTGCGCCTCGTCTTCGCCGACCACCAGGCCGATCCGCAGAAGGGCCGCGCCGAGGCCGAGCGCCTGATCACGCAGGAGAAGGTCTCCGCCATCATCGGCACCTATCAGAGCGCGGTCGCCGTCACCGTCAGCCAGATCTGCGAGCGCTATCAGATCCCGTTCGTCTCCGCCGACAACTCCTCGCCGAGCCTGCACCGTCGCGGCCTGAAATATTACTTCCGCGCCGCGCCGCATGACGAGATGTACTCGGCCGCCATGTTCGACTTCTTCGATGCGTTGAAGAAGAAGGGCACCAAGATCGAGACGCTGTCGCTGTTCCACGAGGACACCATCTTCGGCACCGATTCCGGTAATGCCCAGGCCAAGATCGCCGGCGAACGTGGCTACAAGATCGTCTCCGACATCAAGTATCGGGCCAACTCACCCTCGCTCTCGGCCGAGGTGCAGCAACTCAAGAGCGCGAACGCCGACGTGCTGATGCCCTCGAGCTACACCACCGATGGCATCCTGCTGGTGAAGACCATGGGCGAGCTCGGTTACAAGCCGAACGCGATCGTGGCGCAGGACGCCGGCTTCTCCGAGAAGGCGCTCTACGACGCCGTCGGCGACAAGCTCGAAGGCGTGATCTCGCGCGGCACCTTCTCGCTCGATCTCGCGCAGAAGCGCCCGATGGTCGGCAAGATCAACGATATGTTCAAGACACGGTCGGGCAAGGATTTCAACGATCTCACCTCGCGTCAGTTCATGGGCCTGATCATCCTCGCCGACGCCATCAGCCGCGCCAAGTCGACCGACGGCGAGAAGATCCGCGACGCGCTGGCCGCCACCGACATCCCGGGCGAGCAGACCATCATGCCCTGGAAGCGCGTCAAGTTCGACGAGATGGGCCAGAACAACGACGCCGACCCGGTGCTGCTGCAATATGTCGGCGGCAAGTTCGTGACCATCTTCCCACCGCAGGCCGCGATCGCCGAGGCGATCTGGCCGATGAAGTAAGACACGGCGAGCGGGAGCACAGATCGTAGCTCCCGCCCTCACCCTGAGGAGCGGGCGCAGCCCGCGTCTCGAAGGACGAGGGCTGGGCCATCCTTCGAGACGCGCGCGGTGCGCGCTCCTCAGGATGAGGACGGATTTCGGGGGACAGACTTTTGACAGCCCAAACCATTATCCAAAGTCTCGCGAGCGGCCTTCTCATGGGTCTGCTCTACGGACTGATCGCCGTCGGCCTCGCGCTGATCTTCGGCCTGATGGACGTCGTGAACTTCGCCCATGGCGAGTTCCTGATGATCGCCATGTATGTGAGCTTCTTCCTGTTCACGTTCTTCGCCATCGACCCCTTGCTGTCGGCGCCGCTGGTAGCCGCCGCGCTGTTCGTATTCGGAGCGGTCGTCTATTTGTTGATCGTGCGCTTCGCCATGCGAGCCAAGGCCAATGCCGGCATGGTGCAGATCTTCTCCACCTTTGGCCTCGCCATCGTGATGCGCGGCCTCGCGCAATTCTTCTTCACGCCTGACTATCGCAGCGTTCCGCAGTCCTGGCTCGGCGGCAAGACGATCTCGATCGCCGGCGTCTTCTTGCCGCAGCCGCAGCTCATGGGTGCGCTGGTTTCGATCCTGGCCTTTGCCGGCCTCTACTTCTTCATCCATCGCACCGATTTCGGTCGCGCGCTGGAGGCGACCCGTGAAGATCCCGGCGCGGTGGCCCTCGTCGGCATCGACAAGAATCGCGTGTTCGCACTCGGCTGGGGGCTTGGTGCCGCGCTGGTCGGCCTGGCCGGAGCGATCATGGCAAGCTTCTTCTATATTTATCCCGACGTCGGCGCGTCCTTTGCGCTGATCGCCTACGTCACGGTCGCGCTCGGCGGCTTCGGCAGCGTGTTCGGCGCTTTCGCCGGCGGGATCATCGTCGGCCTCGTCGAGGCCACCACCGCGCTGGTGCTGCCGCCGTCGCTGAAATCGGTCGGCATTTACGCCGTCTACCTGCTGGTCGTCTTCATCCGGCCGCGCGGCCTGTTCGGATCGATGTGATGGACAAGGATTTTGCCGCGCGGCGCCGCCGCGACCTCATAATCGCCGCGGTGTTGACCGCCCTGGCGGCGCTCGCGCCGCTGTTCATCAAGGACGTCTACGTCCAGAACATCCTGATCCTGACCTTGATGTATGCGGCGCTGTCGCAGAGCTGGAACATTCTCTCCGGCTATTGCGGGCAGATCTCGCTGGGACACGCGCTCTATTTCGGCATCGGCGCCTACACCACCGAGCTCCTGTTCACCAAATTCGGCGTGCTGCCATGGTTCGGCATGCTCGCCGGCGGCGCAGTCGCGGCCGCGATCGCGATGGGGCTCGGCTATCCCTTCTTCCGCCTGCGCGGCCATTACTTCGTGATCGCGACCATCGTTATCGCCGAGATCGGGCTGCTGCTGTTCCAGAACTGGGAATGGGCGGGGGCCGCGATGGGAATCACCATTCCGGTGCGCGGCGACAGCTGGCTGAAGTTCCAGTTCATGCGCAGCAAGCTGCCGTACTTCTATTTCGCATTGGTGCTATGCAGCCTCGCCTGGTTCGTCACCTGGTGGTTGGAGGACTCCAAATGGGGCTTCTGGTGGCGCGCGGTGAAGGACAATCCGGAAGCGGCCGAGAGCCTCGGCGTCGTCGTGTTCAACTCCAAGATGGGCGCGGCTGCCGTCTCCGCTTTCCTCGTTGCGATCGGCGGCGCCTTCTACGCGCAGTTTCTCGCCTATATCGATCCTGAAAGCGTCATGGGCTTCCAGTTCTCGCTGCTGATGGCGTTGCCGGCCGTGCTCGGCGGCATCGGCACCCTCTGGGGGCCCGTGTTAGGAGCGGCCATCCTGATCCCGATGACGGAGCTGACGCGCTCCTATATCGGCGGCTCCGGCCGCGGCGTCGATCTCATCGTCTACGGCACGCTGATCGTGCTGATTTCGCTCGCCCTGCCACAGGGTCTGGTGAGCCTGTTCTCTCGTGCGAAGCGGAAGGGAGCCACGCGATGACCCCGCTGCTTGAAACCCGCGGCGTCTGGCAGCGCTTCGGCGGCCTCGTCGCCAACAGCGACGTCTCGATCTCGGTCGGCCGCGGCGAGATCGTCGGCCTGATCGGCCCGAATGGAGCCGGCAAGTCGACGCTGTTCAATCTCATCGCCGGCGTGCTGCCGCCGACGCAAGGCTCGATCTGGTTCGACGGCGAGGATGTCACCAGCATGCCAGCCGCCGAGCGCTGCCAGCGCGGCGTCGGTCGCACCTTCCAGGTCGTCAAGAGCTTCGAGACCATGACCGTTATCGACAACGTCATCGTCGGCGCTCTCGTGCGCAACACCGTAATGCGCGAGGCACGCCGCAAGGCGCATGAGGTGCTCGAATTTACCGGCCTTGCCGCGCGCGCCAACGTGCTCGCGAGCGACCTCGTGCCGGCCGAAAAGCGCCGCCTTGAAGTCGCGCGCGCGCTTGCAACAGAACCGAAATTGCTGCTGCTCGACGAAGTCCTCACTGGTCTTACGCCGACCGAGGCGCAGACCGGCGTCGCCCTGGTGCGCAAGGTGCGTGACGCCGGCATCACCGTGCTGATGGTCGAGCACGTCATGGAGATCGTGATGCCGCTGGTCGATCGCGCCATCGTGCTCGACCTCGGCAAGGTGCTGGTCGAGGGCAAGCCCACTGAAATCGTTCGCGATCCCAAGGTGATCAGCGCATATCTGGGAGATCGTCATGCTGTCGGTGCGTGAAGTCACGACCGCCTATCAGGGCCTGGTCGCGATCTCCGGGGTCAGCATCGAAGTCGCCAAGGGCGAGATCGTCTGCGTCGCCGGCGCCAACGGCGCGGGCAAGTCGACGCTGTTGAAATCCATCGCCGGCGCCGAGCGCCCGCGCTCGGGCACGGTGACGTTCGACGGCAAGCGCCTCGACGGCATGGCGCAGCACCACATCACCGCCACCGGCATCGCCTATGTGCCGGAGAACCGCCGCTTGTTTCCGCGCCTCTCCGTGCGCGACAATCTGCGCCTCGGCAGCTATCTCTACCGCGGCGAGGCCGACCGCGAGAGCCCTCTCGATCTCGTGTTCCAGCTCTTTCCGCGCCTCTCCGAACGCCTCGAGCAGCGCGCCGAGACGCTAAGCGGTGGCGAGCAGCAGATGCTCGCGATCGGCCGGGCGCTGATGACGCGCCCGCGGCTGTTGATGCTGGACGAGCCCTCGCAGGGCATCATGCCGAAGCTGGTCGACGAGATCTTCCAGGCCGTCAAGCGCATCCGCGACGCCGGCATGACCGTGCTGATCGTGGAGCAACGCATGGCGGAGTGCCTGGAAATCGCTGACCGCGCCTACATCCTGCAAACCGGCCGCGTGCTGATGCAGGGCGCGGCAAGCGAGATCAAGGGCAATCCCGACGTGCGCAAGGCGTATTTGGGGCTGTAGCCGCGAAGTGTTGGGCACGCTCACGCAACACACTCGGCGTCATCGCCCGCGAAGGCGGGCGATCCAGTATTCCAGAGGCCGTTGTGATTGAGCCGAGAAGCCGCGGCGTACTGGATTCCCCGCCTTCGCGGGGAATGACAGCGGTGAGCAGGACGGTGTTAGTTCACCCACGGCTGGACGAGGCTCATTCCTCGTTCCCGTGCTCCGGCAGCGCCACCCCAAACACCTTCACCAGATCCGTCACCTGCTCGGGCGACAAATACCGCGGGTTCATCCCGCGCAGCAGCAGATACAGCTTCGCCGTCTCCTCCAACTCCTCGGTCGCGAACACCGCTGCTTCCAGCGTATCGCCGGCGACGACCGGGCCGTGATTGGCGAGCAGCACCGATGAGTATTTTCCCGCCAGCCCCCTGATCGCATCCGCGACCGCGGGATCGCCGGGGCGGTAATAGGGCACGAGCGCGGTGGCGCCGCATTTCATCAGATAATAGGCCGTCATCGGCGGCAGCGCGGCGCGCGGGTCGATCTCCGGCAGCATCGACAGCGCGACCGAATGGGTGGAATGCAGATGCACGATTGCCCTTGCGCTCCCGCGCGTGGTGTAGAGCGCATTGTGCAGCGGAACTTCCTTGGTTGGCGCATCGCCCGAAACCAGTCGGCCCTGATCGTCCAGCCGCGACAGTTTTGCGGGATCGAGGAAGCCGAGCGAGGCATTGGTGGGCGTCACCAGCCAGCCGCCGCCGTCCAGCCTGACGCTGATATTGCCGGAGGACCCGGGCGTCAGCCCACGCTCGAACAGGGACCGTCCGAAACGGCAAATGTCTTCGCGCAGCAATGTCTCGTTGCTCATGGCCGTCATGTCCGTTTGTCTCACGCTTTGGCAGCGCGGCCAAGCCGTGTTATTCGGTTGGCAAGCTGCCGCAAAGGGTGGCCCTCCGGGAAACGTCGCAAGGATCAGTTGCATGTCCGCCTCCACGTCACAGAATCAGCGCATCGCCGTCATCGGGCTCGGCTCGATGGGGTTTGGCATGGCGACCTCGCTGAAGCGCGCCGGTCATGTCGTCACCGGCTGCGACGTCTCGGCTGATGCGGTGGCTCGTTTCGTGACGGAGGGCGGCGCGGGCGCCAAGACGCCGGCTGAGGCTGCCAAGGGCGCCGACATCGTCGTCAGCGTCGTTGTCAATGCCGCGCAGACCGAGACGATCCTGTTCGGCAAGGATTGCGTCGCCGAAACCATGGCCAAGGACAGCGTCTTCCTGTCGTCGGCGACCATGGATCCCGACGTGGCGCGGCGTCTCGCCAAGCAGTTGGAGGCGACCGGCCGGCACTATCTGGATGCACCGATCTCCGGCGGGGCGCTGCGCGCAGCGCAGGGCGAGCTGACGATCCTCGCCTCCGGCAGTCCGGTTGCGTTCGAGAAAGCGCGGCCCGCGCTCGATGCCATGGCCGCAAAGCTCTACGAACTTGGCGATGCCGCAGGCCAGGGCGCCGCCTTCAAGATGATCAACCAGTTGCTCGCCGGCGTGCATATCGCCGCCGCCAGCGAGGCGATCGCGTTCGCGGCCAAGCAGGGGCTCGATATCCGCAAGGTCTATGAGGTGATCACGGCGTCCGCCGGAAACTCCTGGATGTTCGAGAACCGCATGCCGCACGTGCTCGACGGCGATTACACGCCGCGCAGTGCGGTCGAGATCTTCGTCAAGGACCTCGGCATCATCCAGGACATGGCACGCAGTGCCAGATTCCCGGTTCCGGTCTCCGCCGCAGCGCTCCAGATGTTCTTGATGACGGCCGCCGCCGGCATGGGCCGCGACGACGATGCGTCGGTGGCGCGGATGTATGCGCAGGTCACCGGAGTCAAGCTGCCCGGCGACAAGTAAGGATAAGAGGATTCCGATGCCCCGTTTTGCCGCCAATCTCTCGATGATGTTCACCGAGGTGCCGTTCCTCGACCGCTTCGATGCCGCTGCGGCAGCCGGCTTCACCGCCGTCGAGTTTCTCTTTCCCTATGAGCATCCGGCCGAGGCGGTCGGCGAGCGGCTCAAGCGCAACGGCTTGACTCAGGCGCTGTTCAACCTGCCGCCGGGCGATTGGAATGCCGGCGAGAAGGGCTTTGCGGCACTCCCGTCGCGATTCCCCGAGCTCAAGGCGAGCCTGGAGACCGCGCTGCCCTACGCCAAGGCGACCGGCGTCAAGCGGCTGCATTTGATGGCGGGCATCGCCAACCGTGGCGAGCGCGTCGCGATCGAGGCGTTCTACAAATCGGTGGCGTGGGCCGCCGAGTTCTTTGCGCCGCACGGCATCGACATCGTGCTCGAGCCGATCAATGCACGCAACGTGCCCGGCTATTTCCTCAACGATTTCGGATTCGCGCGCGACCTGATCCAGGAGCTGCGGCTTCCGAACCTGAAACTCCAGTTCGACATCTATCACTGCCAGATCATCCATGGCGACGTCACGATGCGGCTGCGTGAGATGATGCCGGTCATCGGCCACATCCAGATCGCCAGCATCCCCTCGCGCAACGAGCCTGATGGCGAGGAGCTGAACTATCCGTTCCTGTTCGACGAACTCGACCGGCTCGGTTATGCCGGCTTCGTCGGCTGCGAATATAATCCGCGCGGCAAGACCACCGACGGCCTTGCCTGGTTCAAGCCTTATGCGGGAGTGAAGCCGTGACAGTTGCAGCGAAAATATCCCTTGGCTGCATTGCCGACGACTACACCGGCGCCTCCGACCTCGCCAACACGCTGACGCGCGCCGGCCTGCGCACCGTGCAGACCATCGGCGTGCCCGCGGACGATCTCGCGCTGCCCGAGGTCGACGCCGTCGTGGTGTCCTTGAAGAGCCGTTCGATCGAGGCCGGCCTTGCCGTGTCGCGCTCGCGCGCGGCCGAGACATGGCTGCGGGGCCGCGGCGCAAGCCACGTGCTGTTCAAGATCTGCTCGACCTTCGATTCCATCGATGCCGGCAATATCGGCCCGGTGATGGACGCGCTGCGCGCCGATGGCGGCGAGGCGGCCGTGCTGGTGACGCCGGCCTTTCCGGAGACCGGCCGCACCGTCTACCAGGGCAATCTGTTCGTCGGCGCCGTGCCGCTGAACGAGAGCCCGCTGAAGGACCATCCGCTCAACCCGATGCACGATTCCAACCTGGTGCGCGTGCTGGCGCGCCAGAGCAAGACGCAAATCGGCCTCGTCGACCTCGCCACCGTCACGCGCGGCGCGGATGCCGTGCGGGCGCGGCTGTCCGAACTCGCCGGCAAGGGCATTGGCGCGGCGATCATCGACGCCGTGTTCGATCGCGACCTCGAAACCATCGGCCTCGTCGCTGCCCAGCATCGGTTGTCGGTCGGCGCCTCCGGCATGGGCCTTGGGCTGGCGCGGGCGCTGGTGTCTACAGGCAAGGTCACATCGACGGCGGCGAGCAGCGAGGCGGGGGCAGCGGTCGGCGGACCGGCGGCGTGCCTGGCCGGAAGCTGCTCGCAGGCGACGCTTCAGCAGATCGCCATTGCCGAGCGTGTCATGCCCGTGCTGCATCTCGATCCGGACCGTATTTCCACGGGCGAGGACGAGGCGCAGCGCGCACTGGCCTGGGCGAAGCCGCGACTGGCGGACGGTCCGATCCTGATCGCATCGAGCTCGACGCCGGATCAGGTCGCCGCGCTCCAGGCGCGCCATGGCCGCGACGCGGCCGGTCACGCCATCGAGCAGGCGATGGCCGACATTGCCGAGGGTCTGGTGCGGGCCGGCGTCAAGCGCCTGGTCGTTGCCGGCGGGGAAACATCCGGCGCCGTGGTCGACCGGCTGAAGATTCCCGGATTTCTCGTGGGAGCAGAGATCGCGGCGGGCGTTCCCGTGCTGCGCGCGGTCGGTGCTGAAAAAGGCGACATGTTGCTTGCTTTGAAGTCCGGAAACTTCGGCGGGCCGGAGTTTTTCTCCGACGCGCTTGGGCTCATGCGCTGAGCGCAGGGCATTTTTAGCGTCGTGTTCACTTGTTTCAGGCTTCCGTACTCGTACGGAGTCGTCGTTAACGTCCGCTCAGGTGCTCTGGTGTTGGATGTCGGTGCTGCTCCCTTAGGTTGATTCGTAAAGCTTCCGGACGCGCCGCCGCGCCAGCACAAAGAGACTCCATATGCTCGCCACTATTTCCATCCGCGCCAAGATCATCAGTGTCGTGGCGTTCCTGCTGGTCGCGATGGCCGGCATGGGCCTGCTCGCCGTCATGAAGATGCGGTCGATGAATGCCAACACCGTCGACATCACCACGAGCTGGATGCCCAGCGTGCGCGTGCTCGGCGATTTGCGTGCCGGCGTGATCACTTACCGCAACGTCATCCGGGAGCATATGCTGTCGGAAACGCTGGACGAGAAGCTCGCGATGGAAAAGACGCTCGCGACCGTGATCGAGGCCAACGCCAAGTTTCGCAAGACTTATGAAGGCATGATCACCTCGCCTGAAGAACGGGCACTCTACGGTGAATGGTCGAAGCTCTGGGAGGAGTACAAGAAGGGCACCCAGGAGGTCATGGCGCTGTCGCGCAAGGACGCCAACAAGGTCCCGCACGAGGCGCATGAGCTGAACACCAAGACGGTCAACAAGATCGGGCTTCAGGCCGACGAGGTCCTGAGGAAGGACGTCGAGCTGAACACCAAGGGTGGAGACCAGGCAGCTCAGGACGCCGCAGATAGCTACAATTACGCCTTCATGCTGGTCTCGATCATTCTTGGCGCCGCCGTGATCATCGGGATCGCCGTCGGCTTCTACCTCGTCCGGGACGTCTCCAGCGGTATCAACTCGATCATCGAGCCGATGCAGGCACTCGGTAAGGGCGAGCTTTCCGCCGAAGTGCCGCATCGCGGTGAGAAGACCGAGATCGGTGCCATGGCCGAGGTGCTCCAGATCTTCAAGGAAGCGCTGATCGCCAAGAAGGCCGCCGACGAGGCTGCCGCCGCCGATGCCGAAGCCAAGATCGAGCGCGGCCGCCGCGTCGACAACATCACCCGCGAATTCGAAACGATGATCGGCGAGATCGTTCAGACCGTGTCGTCGGCCTCGACCCAGTTGGAGGCCTCCGCCTCGACGCTGACCTCGACCGCCGACCGCTCCCAGCGGCTGGCGACCACGGTTGCCGGAGCGTCGGAGGAGGCCTCGACCAACGTGCAGTCGGTGGCCTCGGCCACCGAGGAGATGGCGTCATCGGTCGGTGAGATCGGCCGTCAGGTGCAGGAATCTGCGCGGATGGCGGGCGACGCCGTCGGCCAGGCGCGCACCACCACCGAACGCGTCAGCGAGCTCTCCAAGGCAGCCTCGCGCATCGGCGACGTCGTCGAGCTCATCAACACCATCGCCGGCCAGACCAACCTTCTGGCGCTGAACGCGACCATCGAAGCACGCGCCGGCGAAGCCGGCCGCGGCTTTGCGGTCGTCGCCTCCGAGGTGAAGGCCCTCGCCGAGCAGACCGCGAAGGCGACCGGTGAGATCGGCCAGCAGATTTCCGGCATCCAGGCGGCGACCAACGACTCGGTCGGCGCCATCAAGGAGATCTCGTCGACCATCGAGCGTCTGTCGGAGATCTCGTCGGCGATCGCGGCGGCCGTGGAAGAGCAGGGCGCGGCGACCCAGGAGATCGCCCGCAACGTCCAGCAGGCGGCGCAGGGCACCCAGCAGGTCTCCTCCAACATCACCGACGTGCAGCGCGGCGCGACCGAGACCGGCACGGCCTCCTCGCAGGTGCTGTCGGCGGCGCAGATGCTGTCGAACGACTCGAACCGGCTCAAGACCGAAGTCAGCAAGTTCCTGACCAACGTCCGCGCGGCGTAACGACCGAGGCGCGCGGCGTAAACCCCCGCGTCAACATCCATTGACGAAAGAGCGGCGCCGCAAGCGCCGCTCTTTTTTTTCGAGCGCCGGTAGCCCGATGTCGGTAGCAGGTACCATCATGGGGGTTCCGCGGAAGTGGGCGGGTGGTCTCCTTCATTGATAGTTAAATTCGGCTTACGAGAATGGTCTCAAGGACCGCCGGTTGCAGCCCTGATTGGAATAGCCGCTTATTTCATCCAACTTCTGGGGCTCACATGCGCAAGAATTTACCCGTCACCGATGTCGAATATCCCGTCAGCGACGAGACGCTGATCGTCTCCCGGACCGACCTCAAGGGCAAGCTCACTTACTTCAACGACGATTTTCTCGCAGCAGCCGGCTTCACGTCTGCGGAGCTGATGGGCCAGCCGCATAACATCGTCCGTCACCCGGACATGCCGCCGGAGGCGTTCGACAATCTCTGGACACGCTGAAGGCCGGCAAGCCGTGGCTCGGCGCGGTGAAGAACCGCCGCAAGAACGGCGATTTCTACTGGGTGCTGGCGACGGCGTCGCCGATTCGCGAGAACGGCCAGGTCACGGGCTTTACGTCGATCCGCACCAAACTGCCAGCCGACCAGCGCAAGCTGGCCGAAGAGGTCTACGCGGCGATCCGCGAGAAGAAGCCGCATGGTTATCGCGTTGACGCCGGCATCATCCGCCGCCGCTCGCTGCTCGACCATTTTGCGGTCTTCACCAGGACGCTGAAGGCGCGCCTGGCCACCACGATGGCGCTCCAGTTGCTGTTCGTGCTCGGACTTGGCATCGGCGGAGCGCTCTCGACCGGCGGTACGACCAGCCTGAGCCTGGCGCTGCTGGCCGTCGCCGGCGCTGCCGTCCTCGGCTTTGCCGGCCTTACGACCATGCGCGCCGTCCAGGGGCCAATGCAGCAGCTCAACGACACCTTGGTCAACCTCGTCCAGGACAAGCTGGACAACCGCATCCTGATCGAGCGTGACGACGAGATCGGCGAGTCGCTGCGCAATCTGCAGACGGTGCAGACGATCATCCGCTTCAGCCGCGACGAGGTGCAGGCGGTGCAGCGCCGCGCCGAGGGACAGCGCAAGGCCGACATGACAAAGCTTGCCGACGGCTTCGAGGCCGCGGTCGGCGAAATCGTCGAGACCGTATCGTCGGCTGCGACCGAGCTCGAGGCGTCGGCCTCGACGCTGACCTCGACCGCCGGTCGGGCGCAGGAATTGGCGACGGTGGTCGCGTCCGCCTCGGAAGAAGCCTCCACCAACGTCCATTCAGTGGCGTCCGCCGCCGAAGAGATGTCCTCCTCGGTGCGTGAGATCAGCCGGCAGGTGCAGGAATCCGCCCGGATCGCAGGGGAGGCCGTCAGCCAGGCGCAATCCACCACCGAACGCGTCAGCGAATTGTCGCGGGCGGCGTCCCGGATCGGCGACGTCGTCGAGCTCATCAACGCCATTGCAGGCCAGACAAATCTGCTGGCGCTGAATGCGACGATCGAGGCGGCTCGTGCCGGCGAGGCCGGCCGCGGCTTTGCGGTCGTTGCCTCGGAGGTGAAGGCGCTCGCCGAGCAGACGGCCAAGGCCACCGGCGAAATCGGCCAGCAGATCGGCGGCATCCAGACGGCGACGCAGGAATCGGTTGGTGCCATCGGCGAGATCAGCGGCACGATCGCCCGCCTGTCGGAAATCTCTTCGGCGATCGCGGCGGCGGTGGAGGAGCAGGGCGCGGCCACCCAGGAGATCGCTCGCAACGTGCAGCAGGCTGCCCAAGGCACCCAGCAGGTGTCAGCCAATGTCGGCGAGGTGCAGCACGGTGCTTCCGAAACCGGGTCGGCGTCCTCGCAAGTGTTGTCGGCGGCGCAGATGCTGTCTCGCGATTCGAGCCGCCTCAAGCTCGAAGTCGGCAAGTTCCTGGACTCGGTCCGCGCCGCATGAGGCCGCCGCATGGCCGCAGTGCGCGTTCCGCAGTGCGGTAGCACGGAAGTGAATGCCGGAAATTGGCGTTTCCGGCGGTGCTCGGGTAAAGGGAGGGAGGGATCCCCGTGGGGGCGGATTCCGTATCCTCGCTTGACCTGGAATTTTCCGGCGAATGATTGCTCTGGTCCGTATTGCCCTGAGCCGGCCCTACACGTTTGTCGTGCTCGCGCTCCTGCTTCTGATCATCGGACCGCTGGCGGCGCTGCGGACGCCGACCGACATCTTTCCGGACATCCGCATTCCCGTGATCGGCGTGGTCTGGCAATACACCGGCCTGCCGCCCGACCAGATGTCGGGCCGCATCACCACGCCGTTCCAGCGCGCGCTGACGACGACGGTCAACGACATCGAGCACATCACCGCCAATTCCTATAACGGCTTTGGCATCATCAAGATATTCTTCCAGCCGAACGTCGACATTCGCACCGCCAATGCGCAGGTCACCGCGATCTCGCAGACGCTGATCAAGCAGATGCCGCCGGGCGCGACGCCGCCTCTGATCCTGAACTACTCCGCCTCCACCGTGCCGATCGTCCAGGTGGCGCTGTCGGGCGACGGGCTGACCGAGCAGAACCTCGCCGATATCGGCATCAACCAGCTGCGAACGCCGCTGGTCACCGTGCCTGGCGCAGCTATCCCGTACCCGTTTGGCGGCAAGCAGCGCCAGGTCCAGATCGACCTCGACCCGACCGCGCTCCAGGCGAGGGGCCTGTCCGGCCAGGACCTCGCCAACGCGCTCGCCGCCCAGAACCTGATCACGCCGGTCGGCACCCAGAAGATCGGGCAGTTCGAATACATCATTCAGCTCAACAACTCGCCGCTGAAGATCGACGAGCTCGGCAATCTGCCGATCAAGACCGTCAATGGCGCGATGGTCTATGTGCGCGACGTCGCGACCGTGCGCGACGGCAACCCGCCGCAGACCAACATCGTCCACGTCGACGGCAACCGCTCGGTGCTCATGATGGTGCTGAAGGCGGGCGCGACCTCGACGCTCGACATCATCGCGGGCATCAAGCAGAAGGTGATCGACGTCAAGGATCAGCTGCCGGACGCGCTCAAGATCGGCTTCATCGGTGATCAGTCGGTGTTCGTCCGCGGCGCCATCGAAGGCGTCGCGTTCGAAGGCGTGATCGCGGCGCTGCTCACCAGCATCATGATCCTGCTGTTCCTCGGCAGCTGGCGCTCGACCGTCATCATCGCGGTCTCGATCCCGCTCTCCGTGCTCGGCGCCATCATCATGCTGTCGGCTATCGGCGAGACGCTGAACATCATGACGCTCGGCGGCCTGGCTCTCGCGGTCGGCATCCTCGTCGACGACGCCACCGTCACGATCGAGAACATCAATTATCATCTGGAGCAGGGCAAGCCGGTCGAGCAGTCGATCCTCGACGGCGCCAACCAGATCGTGACGCCGGCCTTCGTCTCGCTGCTCTGCATCTGCATCGTGTTCGTGCCGATGTTCTTCCTCACCGGCGTGGCGCGCTTCCTGTTCGTGCCGATGGCGGAAGCGGTGATGTTCGCGATGATCTGGTCGTTCCTGCTGTCGCGTACGCTGGTGCCGACCATGGCGAACTATCTGTTGCAGGCACATGTCCAGCACGAGGACGGCCCGCCGAAGTCGCGCAATCCCCTGGTGTGGTTCCAGCGCGGTTTCGAGGCCCGCTTCGAGCGCATTCGCGGCGGCTACCACAATTTCCTCGGGCTCGCGCTGGCGCACCGTCCGGTGTTCGTGATCGGCTTCCTCTGCGTGGTCGGCGCGTCCTTCGCGCTGGTGCCGTTCCTCGGGCGCAACTTCTTCCCCGCGGTCGATGCCGGCAACATCCTGATGCACGTCCGCACCCAGGTCGGCACCCGCGTCGAGGAGACCGCGAACCAGCTCGCCGACGTGCAGAAGGCGATCCGCAAGCTGATCCCGGGCGAGATCGAAACGCTGACCGACAACATCGGCATGCCGATCTCCGGCATCAACATGACCTACAACAACACCGGCGTGATCGGCCCGCAGGATGGCGACATCCAGATCAAGCTAAAGGAAGGCCACAAGCCGACCGAGGAGCATGTGCGCGTGCTGCGTGAGCAACTGCCGCGGCTGTTCCCCGGCGTCAGCTTCGCCTTCCTGCCGGCCGACATCGTCAGCCAGATCCTGAACTTCGGCGCGCCGGCGCCGATCGATCTGCAGATCCGCGGCGCCAATCTCAGCGCTAACTTCGCGTATGCCAACAATCTGCTGGCCAAGGTCCGCAGGATTCCCGGCGTCGCCGATGCGCGCATCCAGCAGTCGCCGAACAATCCGACCTTCAACATCGATGTCGACCGCACCCGCGCGCAATATGTCGGCCTGACCGAGCGCGACGTCACCAACAGTCTCGTCGTCAACCTTGCCGGCTCATCGCAGGTGGCGCCGACCTACTATCTCAATCCGGATAACGGCGTGTCCTATTCGATCGTGATGCAGACGCCGCAATACCAGATGAATTCGCTCAGCGCGCTTCAGACGTTGCCGATCACGGCGGCCGGCAATTCGCAGTCGCCGATCCTCGGCGGCATCGCAGACATCAAGCGCTCGACCTCGAGCGCGGTGGTCTCGCAATACGACATCCAGTCGATGGTGCAGATTTTCGCCACGACCTCGGGCCGCGATCTCGGTGCGGTCGCGACCGACATCCGCCAAGTGATCGCCGACACCGCCAAGGAGGTGCCGAAAGGCTCTTCCGTGGTGCTGCTCGGCCAGGTGCAGACCATGAACAGCGCCTTCACCGGCTTGTTGTTCGGCCTGCTCGGGGCGGTCGTCCTGATCTATTTCCTGATCGTCGTGAACTTCCAGTCCTGGTCCGATCCGTTCGTGATCATCACCGCGCTGCCTGCCGCGCTCGCCGGCATCGTCTGGATGCTGTTCGCCACCGAGACGACGCTGTCGGTGCCGGCGCTGACCGGCGCCATCATGTGCATGGGCGTTGCCACCGCCAACAGCGTGCTCGTGATCTCGTTCGCGCGCGAGCGCTACGAAGAGCTCGGCGATCCCATCGCCGCGGCGCTGGAAGCCGGCTTCGTCCGGTTCCGCCCGGTGTTGATGACCGCGCTCGCCATGATCATCGGCATGGCGCCGATGGCCTTGGGGCTCGGCGAGGGCGGCGAGCAGAATGCGCCGCTCGGCCGCGCCGTGATCGGCGGCCTGATCTTTGCAACCTTCGCCACGTTGATGTTTGTTCCCGTGGTGTTCAGCATGGTACACAAGAAGCAAGGCGCCAAAGCCGCCGCCTCCCTGGAGACCCCGCATGTCGCCCACTGAATCCCGCTCCCCGGTGTCGTACCGGAAACTGGGCATTTTCGGCGTGGTGGCGCTGATCGCAGCGGGCCTGGTCGTGGGCACCGGCATCCGTGCCCGCGAGGAGCAGGGCTCCAGGCTGAAGGCATGGACCGATGACCAGGCCGTTCCCAGCGTCGCGGTGACGCTGCCCAACGCCAAGGCTCTCAATGCGACCATCGACTTGCCGGGCCGTCTCGAGGCCTATTATCGCGCGCCGATCTTTGCCCGCGTTCCCGGCTATCTCAAAAGCTGGAGCGCCGATATCGGTGCGCGGGTGAAGGCCGGTCAGGTGATCGCCGAGATCGAGGCGCCCGACCTCGACCAGCAACTGCTTCAGGCCCGCGCCGACCTCGCCAGCCAGCAGTCCAGCGCCAGGCTGTCGGAAGCCACCCTCAACCGCCGCAAGACGCTGGTCGCCTCCAATTTCGTCTCCGCGCAGGAGATCGACGAGCGTACCGCCGATCTCTCCAACAAGAACGCGGCGGTTCGCTCGGGCCAGGCCAATGTCGAGCGCCTCGAAGCGCTGGCCGGTTACAAGAAGATCACCGCTCCGTTTGACGGTGTTGTCACGGCGCGAGACACTGACGTCGGTGCGCTGATCAATTCAGGCGGCGGCTCGGGCCCGGCGATGTTCGTGGTCTCCGACATCACCAAGCTGCGCGTCTATATCAACGTGCCCCAGAACTACGTGCCCGCGATCAAGATCGGCGCCAAGGCCGCCATCGTGCTGCCGGAGTATCCGAACCGGACCTTCCAGGCGACGGTGGAGGCTTCCTCACAGGCGGTTGACGTCGCCTCCGGCACGACACGCATGCAGCTCGGTCTCGATAATTCCTCAGGCGAGCTGATGCCCGGCGGCTACGCCAGCGTGAAGCTCAGCCTGCAGCGCGACACCGCGCCGCTCAGCATTCCCGCCAGCGCGCTGATCTTCAACGGCAGCGGCCTGCGCGTCGCAACCGTCGGTCCGGACGACAAGGTGCTGTTCAAGCCGGTGACCATCGCGCGCGATCTTGGCAAGGAAATCGAGCTCGCCTCGGGAATTGCAGCGGACGACCGCGTCATCACGGCACCACCGGACGGCCTTTCCGACGGCGACCAGGTCCGCGTCACCGGCGCCGGCGCCAAGGGCAAGCCGGCGACCGCGTCGGAGAAGCAGGCTCCGAAGGGGTAGCTTCGATTTCGTAGGGTGGGCAAAGCGAAGCGTGCCCACCATCTCTCTGCGGTCCTAAAAAGATTGGTGGGCACGGCTCAAGAGCGCCTTTGCCCACCCTACGAGAGCTACGCCACCCGCCACTCCGGCACGCCATCCGCAGCCATCGCGATCTCGCCCAGCGAACCCACCGGCGTCCTGTTCAAGTCGAGCAGATGCCCCAGCGTCGCCGCATCGCTCGCGGGAATTCGCGCCAGTGTGCGCCTGTCATCTTCGGTCCGCAGCATCACCACGCCATGCTCGACATCGCCGCTCCGACCGTAGAGCACCGTAAAGCTCTCCACCTTGGCCTTGCCTGAGACATCCGTGACGAACTCCGGCACCGCGCGCTTGTTGCGATCGGCCTCCGCCTGCACGCTCGTTTCCTGTGCCAATGTTTCACGCGGCGCCGCCTTCGATACCACCAGCGCATGATGCTTGGTGACGAAGCCCCCCTGGCCGTAGAGCAGGCCGAGCTTTGCGCCGTCGCGCACACGCCGCACCATCGCGCAGGCCGCATGCGTCATGTAGGTGTTGAGCGGCGCACCGAAGAAGGTGAGGCCGCCTGTTACGGTCGGCTTCACGTCCGCACCCAGGCCCAGCGTCCGCCGCGCCATCTTGGGCACGCACGGGAAGCAGCTATAGAGCTCTATCGCATCGAATTTCTTGCCGTCGCCGCCGGCGAGATCCATCGCAGCCTTCAAGACGGCGTTCTGCGGATGGCTCTCGTAAAACTGGTCGCGGAGGAGATAGTCGCGCGGTTCTTCCGCCGAGGCGCCGCCGAGTGGATAGACCAGCTTGTCCTCGGCGATGCCTGCCGCACGCGCCTTGGTGAGGCTGGTGAGCAGCAGCGCGCCGCCCATGTTGACGCTCGGGTTGGCAACCATCAGCTTGTTGTAGGGCCAGGCGATCAGGCGGTTGTCTGCCGTCGGCGTCGTGATTTCGTCGGGCGCATAACGCCGCTTCAGCCAGGCGTTGGGATTTTGCGCGGCGGCATCCGAATAGCGCGACCACAGCACGCCCGACTCTGCCATCGCCTCGCGCGGTGTCTGGCCCCAATGGGCGGATGATGACGCTTCATAGAACGGATAGACGGTCACGGGCCGGAACACGCCGAGCTTCACGGCCAGCGGTTTCTGGAACGCTGCGCCGCGTTTCGGCTCCTCGACGTCATGGGCGAACGGCGTCCATGGCAGCTTCGCGCCCGCGCGCTCCGCCTTGGTCGCCGTCGACTGTGCCTCCGCGCCGCACACCGCGGCAACGCTGCATTCACCGCGCGCAATGCGCTTTGCTGCCTCGTGGATGTAGCGAATCGGGCTCTCGCCGCCGACCGGGCCGTAATAGCAATGCGCAGGCGTGATGCCGAGCCGTTGCGCCAGCAGCTGCTCCGGATCGCGATAGCGCCAGCTCAGGAAGTTGACGACGTCGAGCGATTGCACCTCGCCGAGCAGCCTTGCGCCGGCATCAGCTTCCGCGCGCAGCAAGGCCTGTTCGAGCAGGTCGAGCGGCTCGAGGCCATCGGTGATCTCCTTGGGGCGGTCGATAATCTCGCCGACGCCGACGATGACGGGGATGCGGTCTTCGGGGGTATGTTTCTTATCTGTCATGCTTCAATTCACGATGTGTCAGTTGTTTCGTCATTGCGAGCGCAGCGAAGCAATCCAGGTTTTTCCGCGATGGTAGTCTGGATTGCTTCGCTGCGCTCGCAATGACGGTATGTGGCAATCACTCCGCCACCAGCGCATTCATGTGCTCGACGGCTTCGGCAAACTCTTCCTTGAACTCCTGCACCACCGCGCCGGCCGATTTCACGCTGTCGATCAGCCCGACGCCCTGGCCGACGAAGTAACTCACGAGATCGCGGGCCTTCGCGTTGCCGCCCGCCGCCGCGCGGTCGATCGCGTTGAAGGCGTCGCGGCTGACGATGCTTTGCAGCGGCATCGGCAATGCGCCGGGGCTCTCAGGTGCGCGGTCCCAGGCGTCGGTCCAGACCGAACGAAGCTGCCGCGCCGGCTTTCCGGTGCGGCCCTTCGAGCGCACCGCATCGCGCGACGATGCCGCGATCATCTTCTCGCGAAAGATCTCCGTGGTCTCGGCCTCGACGGTGGCAAGCCACACCGAGCCGGTCCAGGCGCCGGCCGCGCCCATCGCCATGCAGGCCGCCATCTGCCGTCCGGTCATGATGCCGCCGGCCGCCAGCACCGGCACGTCGCGGATATTCTTGATCGCCTTGATCACCTCCGGCACCAGCACCATGGTCGAGACCTCGCCGCAATGGCCGCCGGCCTCGGTGCCCTGGACCACGAGGATATCGACGCCGGCCGCGACCTGGCGCAGCGCGTGCTCCTTCGCGCCGACCAGCGCCGCGACCGGCACGCCGTGTTTCCTGCCCATCTCGATCATCGCCTTCGGCGGCACACCCAAGGCATTGGCGATCAGGCGGATCGGGTGCTTGAACGAGACCTCCAGCAGCTCCAACGCGGTCCTGCCATCGAACGGCTGCGGCTGATTGTCGGCGACCTCGGTGGTCGTGAGTTCGATGTCGTATGTCTTCAGGAGATCGCGCGTGTAGTCGCGATGCGCCTGCGGCACGCGTGCTTCAAGGCTCTTCCAGGTGACGTCCTTCTCGCCCGCAGTCGAGATGTTTTCGGGGATCAGCACATCGATGCCGTAGGGCTTGCCGTCGACGTGATCGTCGATCCATTTCAGCTCGCGCTCCAGCGTATCCGGCGTGTGCACGGTCGCACCTAACACGCCAAATCCGCCGGCGCGGCTGACGGCGGCGACGACATCGCGGCAATGGCTGAAGGCGAGCAGGGGGAAATCGATGCCCAGCATGTCGCAGATCGGCGATTTCATCGTTCCCTCCGGCGGCCTCGCGTTGCTGTCATTGCAATCTTGAGCGAAGGCTCCGACGCTAGACCATCGTCTTGCGCAATGCCAATCCGGATTTGGCAGCGCATCTTGCGTGCACACGCCGTATTGCGCGAAGCCGTACGCCCGGCTCGACAGATGCGGATTCTCGTGATGCCCGTCCTCGGCAACGTCGGATGCATGACGCGGCCTCGAGGCCCGCGCCGGACGCAGGGCCGGCAGGGCTTGCCATCGGCCGTCCGTGGGCTAATTAATGCAGGCGCATCTTTTTCGCCGGAGCCCTCTCATGACCGACGCCCCCGCCTACGTGCCGCCGAAAGTCTGGACCTGGAACAAGGAAAACGGCGGACAATTCGCCAGCATCAACCGTCCCATTGCCGGTCCCACCCATGACAAGGAGCTGCCGGTCGGCAAGCATCCCTTCCAGCTCTATTCGCTGGCGACGCCGAACGGGGTGAAGGTCACGGTCATGCTGGAGGAGCTTCTGGCGCTCGGCCACAAGGGCGCGGAGTACGACGCCTGGCTCATCAAGATCGGCAACGGCGACCAGTTCGGCAGCGGCTTTGTCGACATCAATCCGAATTCCAAGATCCCGGCGCTGATGGACCGCTCCGGCCCGGAGCCGATCCGGGTGTTCGAGTCCGGCTCGATCCTGTTCTACCTCGCGGAAAAGTTCGGCGCGTTCCTGCCGAAGGACATCAAGAGCCGCACCGAGGCGATGTCGTGGCTGTTCTGGCAGATGGGCAGCGCGCCCTATCTCGGCGGTGGCTTCGGCCATTTCTACGCCTACGCGCCGACAAAGATCGAATATGCCATCGACCGTTTCGCAATGGAGACCAAGCGCCAGCTCGACGTGCTCGACCGCCGGCTCGCCGACAACGAATATCTCGCCGGCAGCGAATACACCATCGCCGACATGGCGGTATGGCCCTGGTACGGCGCGCTCGCCAAGGGGCTGGTCTATGGCGCCGGCGAATTCCTCTCGGTGCAGGACTACAAGCACGTGCAGCGCTGGACCGACCAGATCGCCAAGCGCCCGGCCGTCAAGCGCGGCCGCATGGTCAACCGCGTCTCCGGCGATCCCGCCAGCCAGCTCCACGAGCGGCATGATGCCGGCGATTTCGAGACCAAGACGCAGGACAAGATCGAGGCAGCGAAGCCTGCGTGAAGCGATTCGCAGATGTCGTAGGGTGGGCAAAGCGAACCGTGCCCACCACTTCTTGCGATACGATGGTGGGCACGGCGCGCGAAGAGCGCACCTTTGCCCACCCTACGGCTCTTCCCGAGCGGGAAGAGGTAGCGCTCACGCCATGCTCAACTCGTGGCGTCCCACCACCATCCAGTGCACCTCGTCCGGACCATCCGCGAAGCGCAGATGGCGGACATCCTGGTACATTTCGGCGAGCGGGGTCCAGTGCGAGATGCCGGTGGCGCCGTGCATCTGGATCGACTGGTCGATGATCTTGCAAGCTCGCTCCGGCACCATGGCCTTGACCATGGAGACCCAGACGCGGGCCTCCTTGTTGCCGAGCACGTCCATGGCCTTGGCGGCCTTCAGCACCATCAGCCGCATCGCCTCGATCTCGCAGCGCGCCTGCGCGATGATCTGCATATTGCCGCCGAGATGGGCGATCTTCTTGCCAAAGGCTTCGCGGGTGAGGCCACGCTGCACCATCAAATCGAGCGCCTTCTCCGCCTTGCCGATGGTGCGCATGCAGTGATGGATGCGGCCCGGGCCCAGCCGAAGCTGCGAGATCTCGAAGCCGCGGCCTTCGCCGAGCAGAATGTTCTCCTTGGGCACGCGCACATTGTTGAAGCGCATATGCATATGGCCGCGCGGCGCGTGGTCCTGGCCGAACACGTACATGGGGCCGAGCACCTCGACGCCGGGCGTGTCACGCGGCACCAGGATCTGCGACTGCTGCTTGCTCGGCGCCGCATCCGGATTGGTCTTCACCATCACGATGAGGATCTTGCAGCGGGGATCGCCGACGCCGGAAATGTAATACTTCTCGCCGTTGATGACCCATTCGTCGCCGACGAGCTTTGCACTCGTCGAGATGTTCTTGGCATCGGAGGAGGCGACGTTCGGCTCGGTCATGACATAGGCCGAGCGGATCTCGCCGTTCATCAGCGGCTTCAGCCACTTCTCCTTCTGCTCCTTGGTGCCGACGCGCTCCAGCACCTCCATGTTGCCGGTATCAGGCGCCGAGCAGTTCATGCTCTCCGAGGCCAGCGGGCTCTTGCCGAGCTCGGAGGCGATATAGGCGTAGTCGAGATTCTTCAGGCCCTGGCCGGTCTCGTCGTCGGGCAGGAAGAAGTTCCAGAGGCCTTCCTGCTTGGCCTTGTTCTTGGCCTTCTCCAGCACCTCGAGCTGCTTCGGCGTGAAGCTCCAGCGGTCTTGCTTGCCTTCGCCGGCCTTGGCGAACTCGATCGACATCGGCTCGACGGTGTCGCGGATGAACTTCCTGACGTGATCATAGAGCGGCCGGACCTGGTCCGACATCCTGAGGTCATTGAGCTCGTCGCCGGGATTGAGGGTGTAGTTGGTGGTGCGGGGAATATAGGTGTGTTTTGTCATTGTTCCTACCGGGGGCGCTGAGATCGTGTTGGACGCGAGAATAGTCGCAGCGTCGCCAAAGTGCGAGCGCGCATTTTTCAACGCGAGCCATGCCATGCGATGGAATATCGCGGGCGTTTGAAATGTTGTTTGAACGGGGCTGCATTCTCGCTGTCATCGCCCGACTTGATCGTACGATCCAGTACTCCGTGACGTCGGTGATTCATGAAGAAGCCGCGGCGTACTGGATGCCCCGGTCAAGCCGGGGCATGACAGTGGTGCTTGCGGCTGGCTCAGTTCGCCATCCGATGCATCGCGCAGATTCTGTTGCCATCCAGGTCGCGCAAATACGCGATATAGAGATTGACGCCGGGGCCTTGGCGGATGCCGGGAGGATCTTCGCAGGGAATGCCGCCGGCAGCGATGCCGGCCGTATGCCATGCATTGACCTGCTCCGGCGAGTTGGCGGCAAAGCCGATGGTGCCGCCATTCGCAGACGTCGCCGCTTCGCCGTTGATCGGCTTTGTGACCGAGAACACGCCGGTCTTGGTGATGTAGAAGATGCGATGGCCGTCGACGCGCGCCGGCCGCACCTCGAGCGTGGACAGCAAATTGTCGTAAAAGCCCTTGGCCTTGTCGAGGTCGTTGGTGCCGATCATGACGTGTGAAAACATGTGCTCGTTCCCCTCATTATGAAAATCAAAACGCCGTATAACCGCCGTCGATCACGAACGTATCCGCCGTGTGGTACGACGACGCCTTGCTCATCAGATACACCGCGATGCCGCCGAAATCGCTGGCCTCGCCGAAGCGCCGCACCGGAATTCGCGGCATCACGTTGGCCACGAATTTTTCGTTAGCCATCAGGCCCGACGTCATGTCGCTCTTGATCCAGCCGGGCAGGATCGCATTCGCGGTGACGCTGTGGCGCGCCAGCTCGACGCCGAGCGCGCGGACCAGCGCGTTGATCGCGGCCTTGGTCGCCGCGTAGTGCTCGTTGCGGGCGGTGCCGAAGATCGAGGCGAGGCTCGAGGTCGCCACCAGCCGGCCGAAGGGATCGCCCGCCTCGGCGCGCTGGGTCATGTGTTTTGCGGCCGTCTGGAACGCGTGGAACACGCCGTCGAGATTGGTCGCAAACATTGTGCGCCATTCCTCTTCGGTGCGTTCGATGAAGGAGCGCCGGCCGCCGCCGCCGATGCCGGCATTGGCGAAGCAGCCGTCGACGCGGCCGAATGTGTCCAGCGTGGCCTTCATCGCGGCATTGACCGAGGCCGGGTCGGTGACGTCGCAGACCCGCGCGTCGACCTTGCCGGGCAAGCCCGCCAGGCTCGCGGCAGCGCTGCTGTTCTTGTCAGGATTGCGGCCCCAGATCGAGACGTTGCAGCCCTGGCCGGCGAGCGCCTGCGCGATGCCGAGTCCGATCCCGCCATTGCCGCCGGTGATCACGGCGACCCGTCCTGAAAGGTCGAAAAGGTTCATGGCGCGTTTCCTGTTTTTGCTTGGCGCGCATCAGCCGCTGCGCGCAAGATTGCTTGCTATGCTCCGATCACCATGGACAAGACCGCGCCAAAAATCAAATATGCGCCCCGGCAAAAGCAATTCCGGTCTGCGAAACTGGTGCAGGCCGCAACTCACGAGGAAACCATGCAGTTCAAACACGTCACGCTCGATCTCGATGGTTCGGTCGCGATCCTCAAGCTCGACCATCAGGAGGTGATGAACGCGGTCTCCGTCGACATGCTGGGCGGTCTCGCGGAAGCGCTCGACGCGATCGAGGAAAAGAAGGACGAGGTGCGCTGCGTCGTGCTCACCGGCGCGGGACGGGCGTTCTGCACCGGCGCCAATCTGCAGGGCCGCAATAACCAGTCGAAGAAGACCAAGGCCGGCCTGACGCTCGAGACCGGCTTTCATCCCTTCCTGCGCCGCATCCGCAATCTGCATTGCCCGATCGTGACCGCGGTCAACGGCCCGGCGGCCGGCGCCGGCATGAGCTTCGCGCTGCTCGGCGACATGATTTTATGCGCGCGCTCGTCCTATTTCCTGCAAGCCTTCCGCCGTATCGGCCTCGTGCCGGATTGCGGCTCGACCTGGCTCTTGCCGCGGCTTATCGGCAAGGCACGCTCGATCGAATTGTCGCTGATGGGCGAGCGGCTTCCCGCCGAGAAGGCGCTGGAATGGGGCCTCGTCAACCGCGTCTATGATGACGGCGTGCTGATGGAGGAGGCGATGAAGCTCGCGCGCGACCTCGCCAGCGGCCCGACGGTCGCGCTGTCGCTGATCCGCAAGCTCTATTGGGACAGCCCGGAAAATTCCTTCGAGGATCAGCTCAATCTCGAATTCCAATGCCAGCTCCGCGCCGGCGACACGGATGATTTCCGCGAAGGCGTCGGCGCGTTCCTGGAGAAGCGCCCGGCGCAGTTCAAGGGCAAATGATCGAGCCCGAGCTCTCCCGCAGCGTTGCGCGCTGGTGCAAGGGGGCGACCGGCGTGACGGGCGCGGCCAAGCTGTCCGGCGGCGCCAGCCAGGAGACCTGGCGCTTCGACATCGTGCATCCCGACGGGCCGATCGGTGCGATCTTGCGCCGCTCGCCGAAAGGCTATGGCGCGGCGCCGACGCGCGCGGCGGGTCTTGCCGCCGAAGCGCAACTGATGAAGCTCGCCTATGAGGCCGGCGTGCCGTCGCCGCGCGTGATGCATGTGTTGGTGCCGGACGACGATCTCGGCACCGGCTTCATCATGCAGCGGGTCGAGGGCGAAACCATCGCGCGCAAGATCCTGCGCGACGACGAGTTCGCCGCGGCGCGGCCGCGCCTCGCACGGCAGATCGGCGGCGTGCTCGCGAATCTGCACAGGCTACCGGGCGACAAATTGCCCAAGCTGCGCAGCCGGTCCGCGACCCAGGAGATCGGCGAGTTCGAACGCGATTATCGCAGCCTGGACTGGCCAAAGCCGGTGTTCGAATTGGCGCTGCGCTGGCTGCGCGACCAGGACCCGGGTCCCGCCGGCGAGACGACGCTGGTGCATGGCGATTTCCGCAACGGCAATCTCATCATCGGTGCCGACGGCGTGCGTGCGGTGCTGGACTGGGAGCTCGCCCATCTCGGAGATCCCATGGAGGATCTCGGCTGGGTCTGCGTCAATTCCTGGCGCTTTGGCGAGATCGACAAGCCGGTCGGCGGCTTTGGCTCGCGTGAGGAGCTGTTCGCCGGCTATGAGGCGGCTGGGCGGAAGGTCGATCCATCGCGTGTCAAATTCTGGGAAGTGATGGGCACGCTGCGCTGGGGCATCATGTGCGGCGGCATGATGCAGCGCTTTCGCGAAAGTCCGGACCATTCGATGGAACGCGCCATGATCGGCCGTCGCGCTTCCGAGACCGAGATCGATCTATTGCGGCTGCTCGCGCCGCGGGGGAGTTGACCATGCAGGACGAGCCGACCCCGATCGAGCTGACCAAGTCAGTCGCCGATTTCCTCCGCAACGACATCACGCCGCTGATCTCCGGCCACCAGGCCTTCAAGCTGCGCGTCGCCATCAACATCCTCGATCTCGTGACACGGCAGTTGACGCGGGAGGAGGGGAGCGATGCTGCGGAGGTGGCGCGGCTGCGCGGGTTGCTCGGCATGGACGGCTCGGTCACGGACCTGAACCGCGCGCTCGCCGAGCGCATCGCCAAAGGCGAGGTCGATCTGGCAACGCCGGGCCTCGCCGAGCATCTGTGGCAGACGACGATGGACAAACTTGCCGTCGACCAGCCGAGTTATGCATCGTACAAGCGCGAGTTGGGGCGAGACGGGTAAGCGGCGCCTAATTCTCCGCGGTCATCGCCCGCGAAGGCGGGCGATCCAGTATTCCAGAGACGGCAGTGATTGGGCTGAGAAGCCGCGGCGTACTGGATGCCCCGGTCAAGCCGGGCATGACACCGGTGGTGTTGAGTCGTGACGGGCGGAGAGAGACCGCCCTACTTCCCCACCCATTTCGGAGGTCGCTTCTCCGCAAACGCCTTCGGGCCCTCGATGTAGTCCTGCGAGGCCACCATCGCCTTCACCGCCGGATATTCCCGCTGCTCCTCGATCGCCTGCTGCAGCGACACGCCGAGGCCCTTCTGGATCGCCTGCTTCGAGGCGCGGATCGACATCGGCGAATTCTTGGTAATCATCTCGGCCCAGCGCAGCGCGGCCGTGAGCGCCTCGCCCTGCGGCACCACCTCGTTGACGAAGCCGAGCTCGTGGCCCTCCTTGGCGCTGACATGGCGCGCGGTGAGGATCATGCCCATGGCGCGCTTCAACCCGATCTGGCGCGGCAGCCGGTGCAGGCCTCCGGCAAGCGCGGCCAGCCCCACGCGCGGCTCGGGCAGAGCGAAGGTGGCGTTCTCCGAGGCAATGATGAGGTCGCAGGCCAACGCGATCTCGAAACCGCCGCCCATGGCGACGCCATTGACCGCGGCAATGATCGGCTTGTCGCAGTCGAAGCGCGCGGTGAGGCCGGCAAAGCCACCCTTGTCCCAGCCGCGCTTGCCGCCGGCCGCCTGCCACTTCAGATCGTTGCCGGCGCAGAACGCCTTGTCGCCGCTACCGGTGACGACCGCGATCCACTGCTCGGGATCGGCGGAGAAATCGTCAAATACCTTTTGCAGCTCGAAATGCGCGTCGGTGTGCAGCGCGTTGTAGACCTCGGGCCGCGACAGTGTGACGATCGTGATCGGCCCCTTGCGTTCCACCTTTGAGAACTTCAGCTCCATGGTCGCTCCGCATTTTCTCGTGAAGGAATATTGCGGCCATACTAGCGCGCAGGCGCGTTTCAACACCATCGAATTGCGCGGGCACGCCTTGCGCCTCTCACACGCCTCGCATTGCTTGACTTGGCGGCGCTCTTCTCACCTTAATCGTGCGAAGTAAAGCTGCGCCCAGCGCCTTAACACAAAACGAAAAGACACCCGGGAGAGAGCCGTGGATTTCTCATTGCCTGCCGATCTCGTCGCCTATCTCGCAGAGCTCGACCGTTTCATCGAACGCGAGATCAAGCCGCTGGAGGAAGCCGACGACAACATCCGCTTCTTCGATCATCGCCGCGAATGGGCGCGCACCGATTTCGAGAATGGCGGGCTGCCACGCCACGAATGGGAAGCGCTGCTGCGCAAGGCCAAGGATCTCGCGGACGCCGCCGGCCATCTGCGCTTTCCGGTGCCGAAGCAATATGGCGGCAAGGATGGCTCCAACCTCTGGATGGCCGTCATCCGCGAGCACTTTGCAGCCAAGGGGCTCGGTCTGCACAACGATCTCCAGAACGAGCACTCCATCGTTGGCAATTTCCCTGTCGCGACCATGCTGGATCGCTATGGGCGCGACGACCAGAAGGCGATGATCGATGGCTCCATCAAGGGCAAGTACCGCATCACCTTCGGCCTGACCGAGCCAAATCATGGCTCCGACGCCACCCACATGGAAACGCGCGCGGTGCCGGCGACCCGCGACAACGTCAAGGGCTGGATCATCAACGGCGAGAAGATGTGGACCACCGGCATGCACGTCGCCACCCACTGCGCGCTGTTCGCGCGGACCTCGGGCAATGACGGCGATGCGCGCGGCATCACCTGCTTCCTGGTTCCAGCCAAGAGCCATGGCGTGAAGATCGAAGAGTACATGTGGACCTTCAACATGCCGACCGATCATCCCCGCGTCAGCTTCACCGACGTGTTCGTACCGGAGGACGCGCTGTTCGGCGAGGTCGGCCGCGGCCTGTCGCTGGCACAGTGCTTCGTCCACCAGAACCGCATCCGGCAGGCGGCGAGTTCGCTCGGCGCGGCTGTTTATTGCATCAACGAGAGCGTGAAGTATGCGCGCGAGCGAAAACCGTTCGGCAAGGCGCTGGCCGAGAACCAGGCGATCCAGTTCCCGCTGGTCGAGCTTGCGACCCAGGCCGAGATGCTGCGCCTGTTGATCCGCAAGACCGCCTGGGAAATGGACAAGCTCACTGAGGAGCAGATCGAGCGCACGCTCTCCGACCGCGTCTCGATGTGCAACTACTGGGCAAACCGCCTCTGTTGCGAATCCGCCGACCGCGCCATGCAGGTCCACGGCGGCATGGGCTACTCACGCCACAAGCCGTTCGAGCACATCTACCGCCACCACCGCCGCTATCGCATCACCGAGGGCAGCGAGGAGATCCAGATCCGCAAAGTGGCGGGATTTTTGTTCGGTTATATGGGGCCCGGGAAGCACTGAGAGGACATCTCTCTCTCTCCAATGTCGTTCCGGCGAAGGCCGGGACCCATAACCCCAGGGAGGGGTTTGGGTGAGCTGGTAATTGTCAGCCTTCGCCAAACTGCGTTCGGTGGTTATGGGTCCCGGCCTTCGCCGGGACGACGATGTGGATAGAGCGGGCCTAATTCACCCTTCTATCCTTCCCCGCCCAGTACGGCTCCCTCAACTGCCGCCGCAAGATCTTGCCCGACGGATTTCGCGGCAATGCCGGCAGGAACTCCACGCTCTTGGGCGTCTTGAACCCGGCGATGCGCTCGCGGGTGAAGTTGATGATGTCCGTGGCGGTCGCTTGCTTGCCGGGCTTCATCACCACCACGGCCTTCACCGCCTCGCCCCATTTGTCGTCGGGTATGCCGATCACGGCAGCTTCCGCGACGTCGGGATGATCGCACAGCGCGCTCTCGACCTCGGCCGGGTAGATGTTCTCGCCGCCAGAGATGATCATGTCCTTGATGCGGTCGTGGATGTAGAGATAGCCGTCTTCGTCCATGTAGCCGGCATCACCCGTGCGCAGCCAGCCGTCGCCGCGTAGCGTCGCGGCGGTCGCTTCCGGCAGGTTCCAGTAGCCTGCCATGTTGGAGCCCGAGCGTGTCGCGATCTCGCCGACCTCGCGCGGCGGCAGCGGCTTGCCGTCCACATCAAGGATCGCGATCTCGACGCCCGGCAGCGCCTTGCCCGCCGAGCGCATCCGCTCCAGCCCCTCGAGATGATCCTCCGGCGGCAGCGCGACGATGGTGCCGGTGGTCTCGGTCATGCCGTACATCTGCACGAAGCCGCATCTGAAGATCTCGATGCATTCCTTTAGCAGCGCCGCCGGGATCGGCGAGGCGCCATAGAGCATGTATTTCAACCGCGAGAAATCGACCGTTTTGGCGCGGGGTTGACGCACCACGAACTGCATCGCCGCGGGCACCATGAACAGCTTTGTGATGCCCGACTGTTCGAAGAAATCCAGTACCTTGGTCGGATCGAACTCGCGCGCGATCACGCCGCGGGCGCCGTGATAGAGCCCCATCACGCCCCAGCCGGAACCGCCGATATGGAAGATCGGCATCGCGACCAGCGACACGTCGTGGGTCGACCACCGGTTCCACTCGGGCTTGTCCTCGGTATTGCCGGTTTGCACGAGGTTGAGGAAGTTCGCATGCGACAGCATCGCGCCCTTCGGCTTGCCCGTCGTGCCCGACGTATAGAGCTGGATCGCGATGTCCCGGGCGGCGATCGGCACCTTCGGGTCGTCGCCGCTCTGCGCGTCGCGCCAAGCGGCAAAATCCTGCCATTCCGGCGCGCCGCCTTCGGTGGTGATGACGCTGCGCACGTCCGGCAACTGGTCCCTGATCTGGCGGACCTGCGTGATGAACTCGGGCCCGACGAACAGCACCGGCGCCTTGCAGTCGCCAACGATGAAGGCGACCTCCGGGCCCGCGAGCCGCCAGTTCACCGGCGCCATCACCACGCCGGCCTTCATGGCGCCCATCAGCAGCTCGAAATAGATGTCGCTGTTCTTGCCGAGATAAGCGATGCGCTCGCCCTTGTTCACACCCATCGCGATCAGCGCATTGGCGACGCGATTCGTCTTGATGTCGAACTCGGCGAAGCTGGTGACACGACCTTCGAACTCGAAGGCGATGGCATTGCCGCGGCTCTTGGCGCGCTCGCGCACCATGTCGGCGAGGTCAGCCAATGGCTGTGTGGTGGACATGTCTCTCCCGTGACGTCTTGTTTTTATGGTGCGGAGTGTGGCGTCATCCGCGGGCGATGACAAGACGGGAGAGGGTCGTTCGCTCTCTCAACATTGTCGTCCCGGCGAAGGCCGGGACCCATAACCATCAAACGCAATTTGGCGAAGACTGGTCATGACCAATCTTCGCGAGACAAGATTTGGTGTGTATGGGTCCCGGCCTTCGCCGGGACGACAGCAATTACCCCCGCTTCGCACGATCCTTCTCGTTCTGCGCCATGATGCTCTCGCGCGCGGTTTTCCAGTCGTCGTCGCTCCAGTCGCGGAGCTGGTAGAAATTGCCGCCCATGGCGAGCGCCTGCGCGCCGTCCATGGCGATGGTCTCGCCGGAGATCCAGTCGCAGCCGCCGGAGATCAGGAACACGGCGACGTTCTGCAATTCCTCCATGGTGCCGACGCGGCCCATCGGGTTCATCGCCTTGGTGCGCGCGCCGGCTTCGTCGCCGGGTTTGATGCGCTTGCTCATGCCCTCGGTCGGGATCTCACCCGGCGCGATCGTGTTCAGCCGGATGCCGTAGCGGCCCCATTCGGTGGCGAGCGACATCGTCATCGCATGGATCGCCGACTTGCTCATCGCCGACGGCACCACGTAAGGCGAGCCGTTGCGCACCCAGGTCGTGGTGATCGAGACGACGTTGCCGGGCTGCTTCAACGCGATCCAGCGCTTGCCGACCGCATGCGTCACGTAGAACGTGCCGTGCATGACGATGTTGGCGACCGCGTCGAAGCCGCGCGGCGACAGCTCCTCGCTGCGCGAGATGAAATTCCCGGCGGCGTTGTTGATGAGGTCGGTGAGGGGGCCGTCGCGAAAGATGGTTTCGATCATCTCCTCGACCGCGAGCGCGTTGCGGATATCGACGCCGTGGCTCGTGACGCGGCCGCCATACTCGGCCATCAGCTCGGTCGCGGTCTCGTCGCAGACGATCTTGCGCCGGCCGCAGATGTGCACTTCGGCGCCGAGCTGGAGAAAGCGCGCCGCCATCGACTTGCCGAGCCCGGTGCCGCCGCCGGTCACGAGGATGCGCCGTCCCGCCAGAAGATTTTCCTTGAACATGGCTGTTTCCCCCGCAGTGATTGTCGGTTAATTGATCGATTGACTAAATCCGGCCGCCGTCGTCCTGTAAAGCGGCACCGAACAAGAACAGCCGGGAACCCGGGGAGAATCATCCATGGAAGAGCGCGTCTCGATCTCGATCTCGGAAGGCGTCGCCGACGTGCGCCTGGTGCGCGCGGACAAGATGAATGCGCTGGATCAGGCCATGTTCGAGGCCCTTGTCGCTGCAACCGATCGGCTTTCGAAGGAAAAAGGTGTGCGCGCCGTCGTGCTGTCCGGCGAGGGCCGCGCCTTCTGCGCCGGTCTCGACATGGGGCGTTTTGCCGCCATGAAAGAGAAGGGCGGCAACGGAATTCCGGGTGGCGAAAATCGCGACCTCACCAAGCGCACGCACGGCCAGGCGAATTTCGCGCAACAGGCGGTGTGGGGCTGGCGCCAGCTTCCGGTTCCGGTGATCGCGGCAATCCAGGGCGTCGCCTTCGGCGGCGGCTTCCAGCTCGCGCTCGGCGCCGACATGCGCTTCCTCACCCCGGATGCGCGGATGTCGGTGATGGAAATAAAATGGGGCTTGGTGCCCGACATGGCGGGCACGCCGATCCTGGCCTCGCTCGTGCGCGATGACATTCTGCGCGATCTCACCTACACCGGCCGCATCTTCTCCGCGCAGGAGGCGATGGCTTACGGTCTCGCCACGCGCATCTGCGACGACCCGCGCGCTGCCGCGCTCGACGTCGCGCGCGAGATCGCGGGAAAAAGCCCCGATGCGATCCGCGCCGCGAAACGCATGCTCAACAATCTCTCGGTCGATCCGGGCCCCGCGCTACTCGCCGAGTCCGTCGAGCAGCAGAAGTTGATCGGCAGCGCGAACCAGACCGAAGCGGTGCGTGCCAATCTGGAGAAGCGCGCGCCCAAGTTTGCGGATTAGCGCAGACCTCATCCCGAGGAGCCGCGAAGCGGCGTCTCGAGCGATGCGCCACGGGCTTTCATGGTTCGAGACGGCGCTTTGCGCCTCCTCACCATGAGGGGGCAACGTCAACAACAAAGAAAAACAACAATGAGCGAAACCTCAAATTTCCTCGGCATCGTCTCCGGCGGGCGCAGCCGCTCCCATGCCGAGGTCGCTGATCGTGCCGACCGCATCGCCGCCGGCCTCAGCCAGATCGGCGTCGGGCAGGGCGATTGCGTCTGCATGCTGATGCGTAACGATATCGCCTTCGTCGAAGCTGCCTATGCAGCGATGCGGCTGGGCGCCTATGGCGTGCCGATCAACTGGCACTTCAAGCCTGAGGAGATCAATTACATCCTGAACGACACCGGCACGTCCGTGCTGATCGGGCATGCCGACATGCTGCATGCTCTGCGCGACGCGATCCCGAAAGGCGTCACCGTGCTCAGCGTGCCGACGCCGCCGGAGATCCTGTCCAGCTACAAGATCGATCCCGATCATCTGAAGACGCCGGACTTCGCGATCGATTTCGAATCCTGGCTCGTAGAGCACCAGCCCTATGACGGCCCGATCGTGCCGCAGCCCATGAACATGATCTACACCTCGGGCACGACCGGCCACCCAAAGGGTGTACGGCGCAATGCGCCGACGCCGGAGCAGGCGGCTGCCGGCGAGCGCATGCGCGCGATGATCTATGGGCTGAAGCCCGGCGCCCGCACGATCCTGCCGGGTCCGCTCTATCACTCCGCGCCGAACTCGTTCGGCATTCGCGCCGGCAAGCTCGGCGGCGCACTGGTGCTGATGCCGCGGTTCGAGCCCGAGGAATTTCTCGGGCTGATCGAGCGCTACAAGATCGACACCGTCTTCATGGTGCCGACCATGTTCATCCGGCTGATGAAGCTGCAGGAGGAGGTGCGAAAGAAATACGACGTCTCCTCGCTCCGCCATATCATCCATGCCGCAGCACCCTGTCCGGCGGACGTCAAGCGCGCCATGATCGAATGGTGGGGGCCGGTGATCTACGAATTCTACGGCTCGACCGAATCCAGCGCCGTCACCTTCGCGACCTCCGAGGACGCGCTGAGGAAGCCCGGCACCGTCGGCAAAATATCGCCCGGCGCCGAGCTGCGCTTCATCGGCGATGACGGACGCGTGCTGGGCGTGGGCGAGATCGGCGAGATCTATTCGCGCATGGCCGGGATGGCCGATTTCACCTACCACAACAAGCCGGAGAAGCGCGCCGAGATCGATCGCGACGGCTTCATCACCTCGGGCGACGTCGGCTATATCGATGAAGAGGGCTACGTCTTCATCTGCGATCGCAAGCGCGACATGGTGATCTCGGGCGGCGTCAACATTTACCCGGCCGAGATCGAGTCGGTTCTGCACGCGGTGCCCGGCGTGCATGATTGCGCGGTGTTCGGCATCCCCGATGCCGAGTTCGGAGAAGCGCTGATGGCCGTGGTCGAGCCACAGCTGGGCATCGCGCTCAACGCCGGCGATATCCGCGCGCGGCTGAAGGCGTCGCTCGCCGACTACAAGGTGCCAAAACACATCGAGATCCGCACCGGGCTGCCGCGCGAAGATTCCGGCAAGATCTTCAAGCGCCGCCTGCGCGATCCCTATTGGGAGCAGGTGGGGCGGAAGATCTAGCGGTCGATCTACGCTTTGCGTGCGTCGATACCATCCTGGCAGGGACGGATTCTGAGCCTATATAGACGGAATCATCGTCTCGCGGATCATCCCATGGCTCCCGTTTCCATCCTGCTCAACCTGCTCTGGATTCTCATCGGCGGCGCCTGGATGGCGCTCGGCTGGCTGGTCGCCGCGGTCATCATGGCGATCACCATCGTTGGCCTGCCCTGGGCGCGGGCCGCGTTCAACATTGCGGTCTACACGCTGATGCCGTTCGGCTCGCGGGCGGTCAACCGCTATGAGGTCACCGGTGTCGAAGATATCGGCACCGGCCCGCTCGGGGTGATCGGCAACATCATCTGGTTCGTGCTGGCCGGCTGGTGGCTGGCGCTCGGCCACCTCCTCACCGCCCTGGCCCTCGCGATCACCATCATCGGCATTCCCTTCGCTTGGGCCCACCTCAAGCTCGCGGGCATCGCGCTCTGGCCGATCGGCAAGGTGATCGTGCCGGCCTAGGGGAGTCGTAAGCGTCCCCGCGGCACATCCTTCGAGACGCCCGCCGTTGGCGGGCCCTCAGGATGAGGGCGGAACACGTGGCTGCACCTGCAACAAATCCCGACGCAGCTCAGCCTTATCCTGAGGAGACCGCGAAGCGGTCGTCTCGAAGGACGAGGCGCTTGCTCGGGTCGTGGGATGGGTAGAGCGCCAGCGAAACCGCAATGCGTCACGTTTCATTGCAACTTTTTCCCGGCTTCATTGTTGACGAGCGGGAGCGAACGCGGCCGCAATGGACCGCGGCTGGCTGGCCCTTGGTTTCATTCTTATCGGGAGGCGATTGCATGAAGTGGCTTTGTTTGATCGGCTTTGTGGCGGGGTCAGTTGCTCTAATCCCCTCACCCTCTGCTTCGGCGATGCCCGTTGCCAAGCCGGACGCACTGGGCGCGTCTCAGACTGACACCATCGAGGTCAAGGGCGGCCACGGACATGGCGGTGGCCACGGGTTGGGTCATCGCGGCGGCCGTGGTCATCATTACGGTTGGGGCAGAGGCCGAGGCCATCATTATGGCTGGCAGCACCATCACCACTGGTAAGCGTCACTATTGTCCCGAGATCGGAGTTAAGCACATCCGGGAGTTTGAGGACCAACTAAGCTCGTAGGATGGGCTAGAGCGTGAGCGAAACCCATCATACCGTCCGCCTACGACGAAACATGATGGGTTTCGCAAGGGCTCAGCCCATCCTGCACGCTGCGTGCATCAATGGGCATGCTCCCTCAGGGACGAACGCGAATGATCGTATTCCCCTTGCGTCGCCTGGTCGGGTTTAAGGCGGTGACCGCATCGTCGAAGATCGAGATGTTGCCGATGTTTGTCCGCAATCGTCCGTCCCGCACCCGCTGGACGATCTCACTCAGTTGGGCACGATCGGCCTCGACGACAAAGTCGACCGCCAGGCCGTCGGAGGGTCGCGCCTCTGCGGGCCCGACGATGGTGACCAGTGTTCCTCCGACTCCAATCAATCCTGCGGACCGCTTCTGGATGTCACCGCCGATGACATCGAACACCAGGTCGACTTTGCCGATGTCTTCCAGGGCATCGTTGTCGAGGTCGACGAACTCCTTCGCGCCGAAGTCGAGCACTGTCTGACGGTCGGCGGCGCGTCCAGAGCCGATGACGTAGGCGCCGGCCTCTCGTGCGAGTTGCGTCACCATCGACCCGACTGCGCCGGCCGCGCCGTGTGCGAGGACGCTCTGCCCCGCCTGGAGACGGCCATGCTGGAACAGCCCTTGCCAGGCCGTCAGGCCCGAGACCGGCAGACTTGCGCCCACCGTGAAGTCGACGTCGCCCGGGAGCGGCGCGAGATTGCGTGCCTCGATCGCCACATACTCGGCAAGCGTGCCGTCGCGATACCAGTCCGCGAGGCCAAACACCCGCTGTCCTACCGACAACCCCGTAGTGCCATATCCGAGAGCGGTAACCACTCCAGCCAACTCATGCCCAAGGATCGACGGCGTTCGGTCACGCTCGAGGCGATCTGTCCAGGTCGAGGGCCACGTCAACTCGGTCGGAACAAATCCCGACGCATGAACCCGAACAATGACGTCGTTTATCGATGCCTGCGGCTCGGGCCGGTCCACCAGCTTCATCCCGGCCGTTCCCGCGGCCCGTTCTGTTACAACGATCGCCTTCATGGGATTACCTCCTCGGTCATTGTCTCTTGATGCAACTGTTGCTGGCAGCGTAAGCACAAAGGCTGTCTACAAACTGCCGGGCAGTGTGGAAGTGTCCGCGATCTGCGCTGTCTGCATTGACCGGTTTGTATTGAGACTGCCGATCGGGTTCGCTTCGGTCGCGGTACTAGCAGCTAGATGCGTCGCGCCTGGTCATGAAACCAGTACCAAGAGTGCAAATTTTGGCTGTACCAAGCGCATTCAGACGGCGCTTAGCTTGAGCGCGTAGGATGAGTAGAGCGCCAGCGAAACCCATCAAACCGTCCGCCGATGACGAAGCATGATGGGTTTCGCAAGGGCTACGGATCAGAACGACGAGGCGATCCCGTTTTCCAGCAACACTCTGGCTGCCTCGCGGTTAGCCTGGACGATGGCGGGATCACGCGTTGACTGTGCGATCACGAGCGAGCCTTCGAACAGCGACAGGATCTGGATCACGGCCCTTTCGGGTTTGCTCAATGCCAAGGGCTCAATGAGTGACGCAACGAAGCCGTGCAACTTTGTAAAATACGCTGCGATGGTCGCCTCTACGCCCGGGGAGTTTGCCTCCGGCCCGAATTCGGCCATTCCTTTCGCGAACGGACAGCCGCGGAATGAGGGCGCAAGGAGCGGTTGTTCGAGTGCGTCGAAAACAGCGAGAACGCGCTCCACTGGCGTGAGACCGGCTCGCTCGGTGGAGGTCGAAAGCATCTGAAACCAGACGGCGCTCTTGTAGCGAAGGTAGGTGGCGATGAGGTCGGCCTTCGAGGGAAAGTGCTTGTAGAACGTCATCTTGGCCACGCCGCTTTCGGCGATGATCCGGTCGATTCCGACAGAGTTGATGCTGAACCGGTAAAACAGATCTGACGCCGTCTTCAAAATGCGCTCGCGCGGGGCGAGCGCATCGAGCGGTTGAATATCCACGTCCACGAAATCAAGCAGCGTGCCCATCGATCGCCCTTAACCGAGCCGTTTGCGTCACTGGACAGACTATTCTGTCAATTTAAGGATTGCAAATACATACAGGTCTGTCTATACCTTGGTCGTGCCTTGGATTTAAGAGAAAGATCGTGAGATGAGCGGAAAAGTTGTGGTTGTGACGGGTTCGAGCAGTGGTTTTGGGAAACTCACCGCCTCGGAGCTCACAAGGCGGGGTCACACGGTGGTTGCTGCCATGCGCGACGTCGCAGGAAGAAATAGCCGTGTTCGCGACGAGCTTGTCGAAGCGGCAAAGGCCGAAGGGCGTGCGCTCCAGGTCCTGGAGATGGACGTTGCCGACGAGCAATCCGTCAACGCCGCGATCGCGGATGTCGTCCGGCAGCACGGCAGGGTCGATGCTCTGGTCAACAACGCGGGAATGATGCCCGTGGGCGTCACGGAAGCCTATACGGTCAAGGATATCGAAGCGCAGTTCGCCGTGAACTTCTTCGGCGCCGTTCGCACCGATCGCGCCGTTCTGCCGCACATGCGGGCCGCCGGCGGCGGCGTCCTCATCCATGTCACGTCGCTCATGGGTCGGGTGGTCTTCCCGTTCTTCGGTGTCTATTCCGCCAGCAAGTTCGCGCTCGAAGCCCTCGCGGAAGCCTACCGCTACGAGCTTTCGAGCTTCGGCGTCGATTCGGTCATCGTCGAGCCAGGCCCGTTCCCGAGCAACCTTCTTCCATCCAGCCCCGAACCCTCCGACCAAGCCCTGCTGAAAACCTATGGCGATGTCGCGGCGATCCCGGGTCAGATCAAGGAGCACTCCAACGATGGAAACGATCCGCAGAATCCGCCACAGCCCCAGCGCGTCGCGAATGCGATCGCGCATCTGGTCGAGGCCACGGAACGGCGGCCTCTGCGGACGGTCGTGATGCCCGAAGGCATGGATTTCGGTGTCCAGCGGCTGAACGAGGCCGTCGCCCCGATTCAGAACGACCTCCTTCGCGCGCTCGGCATGGCGAGCATGATTTGACGGGAAGACGACGAGGAACAAACTTTACAGCAACAGGGTCACCGCGATGGGCGGGCGAAGCGGCAGCATCCGTAGCGAGGACGGGATTATCGAGCTTCCGCTGGCGCTTCCCAAGACGATGGGCGGCAAGGGCGCCGCAACCAATCCGGAGCAACTCTTTGCAGCCGGCCTATTCCGCCAGTTCGCGCATGATCTTGATGAGATCCGACTTGCCCTCGAAGCCGATGCCCGGAATGTCCGGCATGACGATGTGACCGTCCTGAACCCGGACCGAATCCGGGAATCCACCGTAGGGCTGGAAGAGGTCCGGGTAGCTCTCGTTGCCGCCGAGCCCTAGACCGGCGGCGATGTTCAACGACATCTGGTGACCACCGTGCGGGATGCAGCGCGACGGCGACCAACCGTGTTGGGCTAGGACGTCCAGGGTCCGGAGATATTCGACGAGACCGTATGACAGGGCACAGTCGAACTGCAGCCAGTCGCGGTCCGGGCGCATGCCGCCGTAGCGGAGCAGGTTGCGAGCGTCTTGATGCGAAAACAGATTCTCGCCCGTGGCCATCGGAGCGGGATAGAATTCGGCGACGGCGGCCTGGAGGGCGTAGTCGAGCGGATCGCCAATCTCCTCATACCAGAACAGCGGGTACTGGCGCAGCATTTTGGCATAGGCGATGCCGGTCTCGAGATCGAAGCGGCCGTTGGCATCGACGGCGAGCTTGGCCTGCGACCCGATTTCCTTGAGCACGGCCTCGATGCGGCCGCGGTCCTCGTCGATCGACGCGCCACCGATCTTCATCTTCACGACGTTGTAGCCGCGGTCTAGATAGCCGCGCATTTCTGCCTGCAATGCGGAGTTGTCCTTGCCGGGATAGTAGTAGCCGCCGGCAGCGTAGACGAAGACCCGGGGGTTGGCCTCCTTGCCCTTCATTTCGGCCAGCAGGCGGAAAAGTGGCTTGCCGGCGATTTTTGCGGTCGCATCCCAGATTGCCATATCGAGCGTTCCGACGGCCACGGAACGCTCGCCATGACCGCCGGGCTTCTCGTTCGACATCATCTTCGCCCAGATGCGATGCGGATCGAGATTGGTACCGTCGTCGTTCAGCAGGCTGACGGGTTCGGCTTCGAGAATGCGGTCGCGAAAGCGCTCCCGGATCAGTCCGCCCTGACCGTAGCGACCGTTGGAATTGAAGCCGTAGCCGATCACTCGCCGCCCGTCGCGGACGACGTCGGTTACGACGGCGACGAGGCTGGACGTCATCTTCGAGAAATCGATGTAGGCATTCCGGATCGGTGACGAGATTGGCTTGGTCGCCTCGACGACATCTACGATACGCATCGGCATTCTCCGTTTTGAGTTGCTGACTCGGGTTAGTGGGTTGTCTCGGGAAGTTCGTATTCGCCTGTGATGGGCTGCTTGCCATGAAGGCGCATGGTCTCCGCTGCCTGCTTCTGGTCAAAGGCGCCGTCCCACTTGGCAATCGCGATCGTCGCGATCCCGTTGCCGATCAGGTTGGTCACGGCGCGGGCTTCGTTCATGAAGCGATCGACGCCGAGCAGTAGAACGAGCCCGGCTACGGGAACGGTGTGGATCGAAGAGAGGGTCGCGGCGAGCGTCACGAATCCGGCGCCAGCGACGCCAGCGGATCCCTTCGACGTCAGGAGAAGCACGCCCAGCAGGACAATCTGGTCGCCGAAGGAAAGATCGGTGTTCGTCGCCTGGGCTACGAAGATGGCGGCCATGGAAAGGTAGATCGACGTTCCGTCGGCATTGAACGTGTAGCCGGTGGGCAGCACCATGCCGACGACGGTCTTGTCGCAACCGAGCCGTTCGAGTTTGACCAGCATCTGCGGCATCACCGCTTCGGTCGAGCAGGTGCCCAGGACGATGAGGATCTCGTCCTTGAAGTAACGGAAGAACTGCGGCAGCGAAAAACCGGCCCACGTCGCGATGCCGCCGAGCACCACGACGACGAAGAGAATGGTGGTGACGTAGACACCGAGCATCAGATAGCCGAGCGACCAGAGCGTCGCGATCCCGTACTTCCCGATCGTGAACGCGACCCCCGCCCCGGCTCCTAGCGGGGCGAGGCGCATCACCATGGCCACGATCCGGAACAGGGCGTGCAGCAGGATGTCGATCACGTTCACCAGCGGCTTGCCGTAATCGCCGAGTTGAACCATGGCGATGCCGATCAGCACCGAAATCAGGATGACCTGCAGCATCATTCCCTTGGCGAAGGCCTCCACGATCGTGGTCGGGATGATGTCGAGTAGGAACTGCACGAAACCGTGGTTGCCGTCAGCGGCCTTTACGTAGGCCGAGATCGATCCCGCATCGATGTGGCTGGCGTCGATGTTCATGCCAACGCCTGGCTTGATCACGTTGACGACGACCAGGCCGATCACCAAGGCCAGTGTCGAGACGACCTCGAAGTAGATCAGCGACTTGACACCGATCCGGCCGACTTCCTTGATGTCGCTCATCTTGGCTATGCCGACGACGACCGTACCGAAGATGATCGGCGATAGCAGCATCTTGATCAGTTTGATGAAGCCGTCGGCGAGCGGCTGAAGGCTCGTCCCGACCTGAGGCCAGAGATAGCCCACCAAACCGCCGAGCAGGATGGCAAGGAGGACCTGCACATACAGTTCGCTCAAAAGTCCGAATGATGACGCTTTTCTCAATGTTTTCTCCCCTGATGGCCGCGCTGTGCCGGGCCGTGGATCGGCCTCTATAGCTGTTTGGAAAGGGCCGCTCCGATGTCCGGAACGACTTCCGTCCTGCTGCGGTGTTGTATAGCCTGCAGTGATCCGTAGGCTTCAGGCGGGGAGAAGGCTAATGCTGTTGCCGAGAATAGTTATGCCGATTTGGCATTACCGATGGAGCTGATCTGGTTTGAGGACTATCTGGCTCTCTCCGAGACCTTGAGCTTCTCCAAGGCGGCCGAAGCCCGTCACGTCACCCAGCCGGCCTTCAGCCGGCGTATCCGGGCATTGGAGGACTGGGTGGGGGCGCCGCTATTCGTTCGCACGACGCACAGCGTGACGCTCACGCCCGCCGGCGAGCATTTCCACGGCCAGGCAGAGATCCTGACCAGAGCGCTTCACCAACTGCGCCGCGAGACCCTCGAAGTGGCCGGCCGGGGCGTGGGACCGCTGTCGATCGCGGCGACGCATGTATTGTCGTTCACGTTCTTTCCGAAGTGGGTCCGGAGCAGCGAGAAGATCCTCGCCTTAGGCAATCTTAATCTGGTTTCCGACAGCATGCTGGCGTGCGAGCGGATGATGCTCCGGGGCGACGTGTCGTTCTTGTTGTGCCACTACCACCGCAGCATGGGCAGCCGGCTCGATACCAGGCAATTCAAGAGCATTGTCGTAGGGACCGACACGCTACTTCCGCTCAGCGCAGCGGGCACCGGCCGGAAGCCGCGGTGGTCGCTGCAGAGCGACGAGACCATCCCCTACTTGGCCTACAGCCCGCAGTCTGGGCTGGGCCGTATCGTTGCAAGTCAGTTAGCGAAAAGACACCTGAAGAAGATCTTCACGTCGCATCTCGCCGCGACGCTGCTATCGATGGTCAGGTCCGGAGACGGTGTCGCCTGGCTTCCGCGAACGTTGGCTGAAGACGACATCAAGGCGGGTTCGCTGGTCGCGGCCGGCGATGCCAAGTCCGTAATCCCGATCGAGATACGGCTCTTTCGACCGGCTGCACGACAGAGTCACGAAGTTGAAGCTCTCTGGTTGGCATTCGAACCTGCAGAGGTCGGCTGAAGAAACATTCGGCTCCCATGGTGACTACTACGCCCACGGTCTTCCGACGCCAAAACACGCTACATGCAGGTCAAGGAGTGGCACCGACAAATATTCTGATTGACCGAATTCACGGCTTCGGGTAAACCGCAGGACATTCCGGCCCGCTAAAAGGGCGTTTCGCGATCGTCACGATACGTGAGCCGGGATGCGATGGACGCGGCAGCGCCGGCGCGTGACGAGGTGGCGGGGCGGGCTACGCCTGTGAGCCATCGCGATCCGCGCGAACGACCCGGCGCGGTCACAGCGTTTCTTTTCGGCTTCGGGAGCGAGCACGCGCAAGCTTCCGGATGTCCGGGGAGGGACGTCCGCGGACGGCAAAAGCGTGTGGTCCTGACGCCCGGGGTCTGTGCGTCAAGGCTTGCGGTGATGTGCGGCCCGACCGGGTGCGCGCGTCGATCATCCGCGAGGCGACGGGAGCAATAGTGCATCGCTCCCCGGGGAGAGCGCGCCATAAGCCGTAAAACCATTGCGCAGGGAAGGCCGGATGTTCCGGCATCACCTGTGGTCACCCCCGCGTGCGTTTTTCGCGTGCGGACCCTGGGTGCCAGCCGGCGCCCGGCCTTCCCTGCGCCCTTTTTTCTCGACGAGGGCGAAACGGACAGCAAACTCGGGCGCCCCCCGCCGCGAGACCGCGAATGTATGTCTGCGCCCGTCAGCAAGGCGCATTCCCACCCATGATCGGTGATGTTACCGCGCCGCCCCCAACTTCATCTTGCGCTGCGGCAAAAAACTTGCACACTCGGCTGAGCCGGGCAGTCAAGCGAGCTCGACAAGGGGAGCGAGCCATGTCCCTCCAGACCATATCGTCCGACACCGCCGACCAACGCCCCAACCGCCCCGAGGATGTCCTGGCGCTGGAGGCAGATGCGCGGCTGCGGGACGATATCCGCCTGCTCGGACGCATCCTCGGCGACACCGTGCGCGACCAGGAGGGGCCTGAATTGTTCGATCTGGTCGAGCGCATCCGGCAGACCTCGATCCGATTCCACCGCGACGAGGACCGGCTCGCCCGCCGCGAGCTCGAGCAGATCCTCGACAGCATGTCGACCTCCGAGACGGTACGGATCGTCCGCGCCTTCAGCTATTTCTCCCACCTCGCCAACATCGCCGAGGACCAGAACAACATCCGCCAGATGCGCGCCAACAAGGGTGGCGGCTCCGGCGTGCTGGCCGAGACGCTCGCCCATGCGAGGGCTGCGGGCATCGGTGCCGATGCCCTGCGCAACTTCTTCAAGAGCGCGCTGGTCAGCCCGGTGCTGACCGCGCATCCGACCGAGGTGCGCCGCAAGAGCACGATGGACCGCGAGATGGAGGTCGCAGCCCTGCTCGACCGCCGCGAGCGGGTCGCGCTGACCGCGGACGAGGCTGACGCCAGCGACGAGCAGCTCCGCCGCGAGGTGCTGACGCTGTGGCAGACCAATCTGCTGCGCCGGACCAAGCTCACCGTGCTCGACGAGGTCGCCAACGGCTTGTCGTTCTACGATTACACGTTTCTGCGCGAGGTGCCGCGGCTGGTCAACACGCTGGAGGACCGGCTGGAGGAGGGCGGCGAGCAGGCGACCGGCGAGCTCGCCTCGTTCCTGCGCATGGGCAGCTGGATCGGCGGCGACCGCGACGGCAATCCCTTCGTCACCGCCGACGTGATGCGCGGCACGCTGCGGCTGCAGTCGAGCCGGGTGATGCAGTTCTATCTCAATGAGCTGCACGTGCTCGGCTCCGAGCTGTCGATCGCGGCTCATCTCGCCGACGTCTCCGAGGAGTTGCGCACGCTGGCGGAGCGCTCGCCCGATACCTCGCCGCACCGGAGCGGCGAGCCCTATCGCCTCGCGGTCTCTGGCATCTATGCGCGCCTGACCGCAACGGCCGAAATGCTTCAGGTCGAGATCACGCGCCGGCCGGTCGGCAAGGGTGCGCCATATGACAGCGTCGGGGAGTTCAAGGCCGATCTCGACGTGCTGCACCGCTCGCTGATCTCCAACAACGCCGGCGTGATCGCCCGCGGCCGGCTGCGGCTGCTGCGCCGTGCGGTGGACTGCTTCGGCTTCCATCTGGCCCGGCTCGACATCCGCCAGAACTCGGCGGTGCACGAGCGCACTATTGCCGAGCTGATGGATGCCGCCAATCCCGGCATGTCGTACCTCGCGCTCGGCGAGGACGCCCGCATCTCGCTGCTCACCAACGAGCTGCGCTCGACGCGTTCGCTGGTGTCGCCGTTCGTCAAGTACAGCGACGAGACCATGGGCGAGCTCAACGTCTTCCATGCGGCCGCGGAGGCGCATGCGAAGTTCGGCTCGGATGCCATCCCTCAATGCATCATCTCGATGTGCAAGGGCATGTCCGACATGCTCGAGGTCGCGGTGCTGCTCAAGGAGGTCGGCCTCGTTCATCCCTCCGGGCGCAGCGCCATCAACATCGTGCCGCTGTTCGAAACCATCGAGGATCTGCAGGCTTCCAGCGCCATCATGGACCGCATGCTGTCGCTGCATGATTACCGCCGGCTGGTCGACAGCCGCGGCAGCGTGCAGGAGGTCATGCTGGGCTATTCCGACTCGAACAAGGACGGCGGCTTCGTCACTTCGGGCTGGGAGCTCTACAAGGCCGAGATCGGCCTCGTCGACGTGTTCGAGCGCCACGGCGTGCGCCTGCGCCTGTTCCATGGCCGCGGCGGTTCGGTCGGCCGTGGCGGCGGCCCGAGCTACGATGCCATCATCGCCCAGCCCGGCGGCGCGGTGAACGGCCAGATCCGCATCACCGAGCAGGGCGAGATCATCTCGTCGAAATACTCCAACGCCGAAGTTGGCCGCAACAATCTGGAGATACTTGCCGCCGCGACTCTGGAGGCGAGCCTGTTGCATCCGCGCCAGAGCGCGCCGCGGCGCGAATATCTGACCGCGATGGACGAGCTTTCAAGTCTCGCCTTCAAGGCCTATCGCGGCCTCGTCTACGAGACCGACGGCTTCGTCGATTATTTCTGGGCGTCCACCGTCATCAACGAGATCGCGACGCTCAACATCGGCAGCCGTCCGGCCTCGCGCAAGAAGACTCGCGCGATCGAGGACCTTCGCGCCATCCCCTGGGTGTTCTCCTGGGCGCAATGCCGCCTGATGCTGCCCGGTTGGTACGGCTTTGGCAGCGCCGTCGAGCAATGGATCGCGGAGCATCCCGACAAGGGCATGCCGTTCCTCAAGGAGCTCTACAAGGAATGGCCGTTCTTCCGCATGCTGCTGTCGAACATGGACATGGTGCTGGCGAAAAGCTCGATCGCGATCGCCTCGCGCTATGCCGAACTCGTGCCCGACGAAGCTCTGCGTGAAAAAATCTTCGGCCGCATCCGCCGCGAATGGCATTCCTGCATCGAGACGCTGCTCGACATCATGGGTCAGGACCGCCTGCTGCAAGGCAATCCGCTGCTGGAGCGCTCGGTGCGTCACCGCTTCCCCTATCTCGACCCGCTCAACCACGTGCAGGTCGAGCTGCTGAAAGAACATCGCGCGCAGAACCCGGACGAGCAGGTGCTGCGCGGGATTCAGCTGACGATCAACGGGATCTCGGCGGGACTGAGGAATACGGGTTGAGAAGCGAGTAGCGAACCGTACGGTTCGCTACTCGCTTCTCTATTAATCGCTCACGGCTTCATCGCGCCCTGCACACTGGTGTAGACGGCATAGAGCGATGTCGAGCCACAAATATAGAGCCTATTTCGCTGCTGACCGCCGAAGCACAAATTAGCGACGGTTTCCGGAATATGAATCTTGCCCAGCAACTCGCCGGAGGGCGTGTAGCAGCGTACGCCGTCTTCGTTTGCGTCCCCCCAGCCCACCGAGCACCAGACGCGTCCTTCGGCGTCACAGCGGACGCCATCGGTGATGCTCGGTTTCGGCATCTCTGCGAACACCTTGCTGTTCGACACCTTTGCCCCGGCGACGTCGAGATCGAACACGCGGATATGGGATGGATTGTCCGGCCCGTCGGTGAAACCGGTGTCGCAGATGTAGAGCTTCTTCTCGTCCGGCGAGATGGCAAGCCCGTTCGGCTCGACAAAGTCGTCGACGACGACCTTGACCTCTCCAGACTTCGGATCGACCCGGTAGACGTTCTTCTTCTCCTGCTCGGGCTCGGCCTTGATTCCTTCGTAGAAACCGCCGATGCCGTAGGCGGGATCGGTGAACCAGATTGCGCCATCGGCCGTCACGACCGCATCGTTGGGCGAGTTCAGTCGCTTGCCATTGAACTTGTCGGCGATGATGGTGATCGAGCCGTCGAGTTCGGTGCGCGTCACGCGCCGACCGCTGTGCTCGCACGTGATCAGGCGTCCTTCGCGATCAATCGTGTTGCCGTTCGAGTTCATCGAGGGCTGGCGATAGACACTGACGTGGCCGTCGTCCTCCGAGAAGCGCATGATGCGATTATTCGGAATGTCGCTGAACAGCAGGTATCGCCCGGCCGCGAAATATACTGGCCCCTCGGCCCAGCGGAAGCCCGTTGCGACTCGCTCGACGGCCATGGTGCCGGCAAAGGCGGGAAAGCCGGGGGGCCCAAACGATGGCGGCCCCTTCTTGGCGGATTCCAAATGGGCGTCCGGATAACGGCTGCCCGGCAGTGGTCCCAACGGTAATGGCGCGGTCGATCTTGTCGGTGCACCCGTTTGGCCCAAGGGCGTTACCGACGCCCCCAGGGCTGCGGTCATGGTGACGCCCGTCGCCGCGACTGCTGCCGCGCCCTTCAGCAGGGTGCGGCGCGCGAGAACAGGCTCATTGACGTCGGTGGAGATGGTCAGTGGGTTTGTCATAGTCGCCTCCCATTTTTTTGTTTGGGAGAAAACTGTCCGCCTGCAATCGGGCGTAAAGCGGGCGATCCCCGGCTGGACAACCGGAGATCGCAATGCAGCAAAGGTGGAATTCGCTTACACGGGATCCCACGGGAAGATATCGGCGGAGCGGTCGAGCTTGTAGAACGATCCCTTCAGCGCGGGCATGCCGTGTTCCGCGATCGATTGCGGCGTCCAACCTTCGCTCCGGTGCACCGAGCGCAGCGGGCGGTTCTGGCTGAACAGGAACAGCTCGTTCATGCGCGCGCCGAAGATCTGCCCGGAGACATCCTTGGCGGCGTCGGAGAGCAGATAGGCGCAAACCGGCGCGATCTTCTCCGGTCCCATCTGCTTGATCTTCTCGACCCGTGCCTTCTCGGCTTCGGTCTCGGTCGGGATGGTGCCGATCATGCGGGTCCAGGCGAACGGCGAGACGCAGTTGGAACGGACGTTGAAGCGGCCCATGTCGAGCGCAATCGACTTCGACAAGCCAACGATGCCGAGCTTGGCGGCGGCGTAATTGGCTTGTCCAAAGTTGCCGATCAGGCCCGAGGTCGAGGTGAAGTGGACGAAGGAGCCGCTCTCCTGCTCGCGGAAGATCCGCGCCGCGGCGTGGCTGACGTAGAACGAGCCCATCAAATGCACCTTGATGACGGCCTCGAACGCTTCCACGCTCATCTTGTGGAAGATCATGTCGCGCAGGATGCCGGCATTGTTGACCACGCCGTCGAGCCGGCCGAAATGATCGGTCGCGGTCTTCACGATCTTGCTGGCGGGGATGGCTTCGGCCACCGACTCGAAATTGGCGACAGCGGTGCCGCCGCGCTTCTTGATCTCCTCGACCACCTCCTCGGCGGGCGCGGCGCTGGTGCCGGCGCCGTCAGCGGCGACGCCGGGATCGTTGACGACGACCTTGGCGCCTTCACCAGCGCAAAGCAGCGCGATCTCCCGCCCGATGCCGCGGCCTGCGCCGGTAACGATGATGACCTTGTCTTGCAGTGATTTGCTCATGTGGATTACCTCTCGTTCGTAAACACGATCGTGCCCGACGCGGCGAACATGCCGCCGACGCCGTGGCACACCGAAATCTTCGCGTTGGCGACCTGCGCCGGCGCAATGCCGCGCATCTGGCGGACGCTCTCCTGGAGCGCGTACATGCCGTACATGCCCGAATGCATGTAGCTCAATCCGCCGCCATTGGTGTTGAGCGGCAGCTTGCCGCCCGGGCGCGTGTTGCCGTCCGCGATGAACTTGCCGGTCTCCTCGTGCGGCATGAAGCCGAGATCGCCGAGGCCGAACAGCGGCAGATGCGCGAAGGCGTCGTAGATCATGAGATGATCGACGTCCTTGTGCGCGATGCCGGCCTCCCTGAACGCCAGCGGTCCCGCGGTCTTGAACGCGCGCGAGGAGTTGAACGTTTCCATCTGGCTGACCATCGGCGTCTCCACGCTCTCGCCGGTGCCCATGATGTAGACCGGCTTGCGCGGAAAATCCTTGGCGCGGTCGGCCGAGGTCAGGATCAGCGCGCCGCCGCCGTCGGTGACGAGGCAGCATTGCAGCAGGCGGAACGGATAGGCGATCATGCGCGAGTTGAGGACGTCTGCGACCGTGATCGGATCCTTCATCATCGCGCGCGGATTCTTCGCCGCCCATTCCCGCTGCACCACCGCGACCGAGGCGAGCTGCTCGTGCGTGATGCCATAGGTCTTCATGAAGCGCAGCACGGGGATCGGGAACATGCTGGGCGGGCCGTAGACGCCGAATGGCGCCTCGAACTGGCCTTGCAGGCTGTCGGCGGGGATCGAGCGCGGCGCCTTGCCGATCATCGACTTGCCGCTCTCGGCATGGGTGATCAGCACGGTCTTGCAGAGGCCGGCCTCGATCGCCGCGGCGGCATGGCGGACGTGCAGCATGAAGGAGCAGCCGCCGACCGAGGTACCGTCCACCCAGGTCGGCTTGATGCCGAGATAGTGGCAGACCTGCTGCGGTGTCTCGACGGCGGTGGCGAAGCCGTCGATGTCCGACAGCTTCAGGCCGGCATCGGCAATGGCATTGAGCGCCGCATCCGCGTGAAGCTGGAGCTGCGAGGCGTTGGGAATGACACCGAGCTCGGTGGTCTCGGCCGCGCCGACGACGGCAACCTGATTGCTGCGCATGGGCTTACCCCTTCGCCGGACGGAATACGGGGAGGGTGATCTTGTCATCGAGCGCCTCGAAGGCGACCTCGAGCTTCATGTCGAGCTCGAGCGCCTCCGGCATCTGCGGGCAGTCGATGATGTTGCTCATCATCCGCGGTCCCTCGGCAAGTTCAACCACGGCGATCGCGTAAGGCGGCGTGAAGCCGGGCGCGGCGGGACGATGGTTGATCACGTAGCTGTAGAGGAAGCCCTTGCCACTCGCCTTGAAGATGCTGACCTTGCGCGAGGCGCAGGACGGGCAGAACGGGCGCGGCGGAAAATAGACATGCGCGCAGGCGTCGCAGCGCTGCAGGCGCAACTCACCCGCCTTGGTACCGTCCCAGAAATGCTGGGTCTCGGGCGTCGGTTTCGGTCGCGCGCGCTGCGGTTCGGCCATCTCGGCAGGTCCTCCCAAGGCCAAGCTGAGCCCGGCTGTTGCGATCTTGATGCGACAATCGACCATGGCGCGTCAACGGTCCAGCAATGCGCATGCATGCCATCATGCGCACAATGCTTGTGTCGAAGTGAGGCAGCGCTATACATTGCGCGCAAATATTCCGTGAGACAGACATGCCCGATTTTCCGACAGTGACGAAGCTCGCCGAAGACCTCGAAAGCGGCCGCACCACCTCCCGCAAGCTGGTCGAGGCTTGCATCGCCAAAATCGCCGATCCGGCCGGCGAGGGGCAGCGTGCCTTCATCCATGTCGACAAGGATGCCGCGCTTGTGGCGGCCGATGCGATGGACGGTTTGCGCAAGGTGAAGGCGGCGCCGTCGCGCTACGCCGGTATCCCGGTCTCGATCAAGGATCTCTTCGACATCAAGGGCCAGGTGACGCGCGCCGGCTCCCGCGCGCTCGACGATTCCTCCCCGGCCGAACAGGATGCCCCCACGGTGGCGCGGCTGCGCAAGGCCGGCTTCGTCGTGATCGGGCGCACCAACATGACCGAGTTCGCCTATTCCGGCATCGGCATCAATCCGCATTACGGCACGCCAAAGGGCGTCTGGAACCGGGCCGAGGGCCACGTGCCCGGCGGGTCGTCCTCGGGCGCCGCGGTTTCCGTGCTCGACGGCATGGCGCATGGCGCGCTCGGCACCGACACCGGCGGCTCCTGCCGGATTCCGGCGGCCTATAACGGCATCGTCGGCTATAAGCCGACGCAGCGGCGCGTGCCGCTCGACGGGGCTGTGCCGCTGTCGTTCTCGCTCGACAGCATCGGGCCGCTGGCACGATCGGTCAGTTGCTGTGCCATTCTCGATGCCGTGCTGGCGAACGAGCCGATCGCCCCGCTGAAGCCCCGGCCCGTCAAGGGCATGCAGCTGGCGGTCCCGACCACGATCGCGCTCGACGACCTCGACGCGGCTGTGGCCGCGACGTTCGAGCGTGCACTCAAGAGCCTTGCCGATCATGGTGCGATCATCGAGCGCATCGAGATGGCCGAATTCCACGACATCGGACCGATGAACGCCAAGGGCGGCTTTGCGGCTTCCGAAAGCTATGCCTGGCATCGCTACCTCCTCACGTCCAAGGGCGACGTCTACGATCCCAGAGTCTCCGTGCGCATCATGCGTGGCGAGGCGCAGAGCGCGGCGGACTACATCGATCTTCTCCACGAGCGCCGCTCGCTGATCGCCCGCGTCAATGCGCGCATCGCGCCCTATGACGCGCTGGTGCTGCCGACCACCGCCAACACGCCGCCGAAAATTTCGGACCTTGCCGACGACAAGGCGTTCACAAGAGAAAACCTGCGGGCGCTCCGCAACTGCACCCTGATCAACATGATCGACGGCTGCGCCATCTCGCTGCCTGCGCATCGCGAGGGCGAGATTCCGGTCGGCCTGATGCTGGCGGGCGCGGGCGGATCGGACCGCCGTATCTTCGAGCTTGCTGCCGGCATGGAGGCCGTAATTCGTGTTTGACCTGACTTTCACCGTTGACGCCCAGGACACCACCACGCCGCTGACGCTGGCGATCGACCAGATGGTCATCGCCGGCTGGACCGGCCGCGATCCGGTCGCGCGCGACAAGCACATTGCCGAGCTGCAGGAGATGGGTATCGCCCCGCCGGCCTCGACGCCGATCTACTATCGCGCCTCGGCACGACGGCTGACGATGGAAGACAGCATCGAGTGCACCGGCGGCGATTCCTCTGGCGAGGTCGAGTTCGTGCTGATCGGCTGGCAGGGTCGCATTTTCGTCGGCTGCGGTTCCGACCACACCGACCGCAAGGTCGAGGCCTATAACGTCACGGTGTCCAAGCAGATGTGCGACAAGCCGATCGCATCCACGCTGTGGGAGCTCGAGGACGTCATCGGCCACTGGGACAGGATGATCCTGCGCTCCTGGGCCACGATCAAGGGCGAGCGCGTGCTCTATCAGGAGGGCACGCTCGATGCGATGCTGCCGGTCGCCGACCTGATCGCGCGTGGCTTCGAGAGAGGGAAATTTCCCGACGGCTGCGCCATGTTCGGCGGCACGTTTGCGGCGAAAGGCGGTATCCGCCCCGCCGACCGTTTCGATTTCGAGCTGGAAGACCCGGTGCTGAAGCGCACGATCAAGCACGGCTATGACGTGGTGACGCTGCCCGTGAGGGGCTAAGGTCTCTCCGCCGTCATTGCGAGCGGAACTCTCTCCGCCGTCATTGCGAGGAGCCCTTGCGACGAAGCAATCCAGGCTGGTTCCGCGGAGGGATTCTGGATTGCTTCGCTCCGCTCGCAATGACGGGGAGAGAGACGGAAATCGGGTGGTAGAGGACGGGGCGGTCTTGCGAAGGTCAGAGCCATGACAGCAACAGCACGCAAATCGCCTCATAAGTCAGCCACGGACCCCGCCGCCCGCGTCGATGCCCTCGACTGGCCCCAGATCACCGGCGAACTCGACACCCAGGGCTGCGCGCTCCTGAAAGGCCTGCTCACGCCGGACCAGTGCCGCGCCGTCGCCGCGCTCTATCCCCACGACGCCAACTTCCGCAGCCGCATCGTCATGGGCCGCCATGGCTTCGGTCGCGGCGAGTACAAATATTTCTCCTACCCGCTGCCTGACCTGATCGCGCAGTTGCGCCCGACGCTCTACGCGCATCTCCAGGGCGTCGCCAACCGCTGGAACGAGGCTATGGGGATCGACATCCGCTACCCGGCCGAACACGCGGCGTTCCTGAAGCGGTGCCACGAGGCAGGCCAAGCGCGACCGACGCCGCTGCTGCTGCAATACGAGGCCGGCGATTTCAACTGTCTGCATCAGGACCTCTATGGCGAGCACGTGTTCCCGTTGCAGGTCGCGATCCTCTTGTCGGAGCCCGGCCGCGATTTCACCGGCGGCGAGTTCGTGCTGACCGAGCAGCGCCCGCGCATGCAGTCCCGCGCCGAAGTGGTTCCGCTCGCGCAGGGCGACGCCGTGGCCTTCGCTGTGCATCACCGCCCGGTGCAGGGGACACGCGGCACCTACCGCGTTAATCTCCGCCATGGCGTCAGCCGGGTCAGGTCCGGTCAGCGCCACACACTAGGTGTGATCTTTCACGATGCGAAATAAACGCTGCCACTGATGGCGGATTTGTTCGATAGCGTTGCCGAAGCCCAGCCGTCGCGCGAGGAGATCGCCGACGGCGCCGTTCTGCTGCGCGGCTTCGTCCAGCCGATCGAGAGCGAGTTGATCGAAGCGGTGCGCGCCATCGTGGCGCAGTCGCCGTTCCGCCGCATGACCACGCCCGGCGGGCATCTGATGTCGGTCGCCATGACCAATTGCGGCGAGCGCGGCTGGATCACCGATCATACCGGCTATCGCTATGATCCCATCGACCCGCGGACCGGGGCGCCGTGGCCGGCGATGCCGCCGGTGCTCCGCGATCTGGCGTTGCGCGCCGCGGAGCAGGGCGGCTTTGCCGGCTTCGCGCCCGACGCGTGCCTCGTCAACCGCTACGAGCCCGGCACGCGGCTGTCATTGCATCAGGACAAGGACGAGCTGGATTATTCAGCGCCGATCGTCTCGGTCTCGCTCGGGCTGCCTGCGACGTTCCTGTTCGGCGGCCTGGCACGCAGCGACAAGCCGCGCCGCTTCCGCTTGGTCCATGGCGATGTCGTGGTCTGGGGCGGGCCGTCACGGCTCGCCTATCACGGCGTCGCGCCGCTGGCCGACGGTGAACATGCGTTGCTGGGGCGGAAGCGGATCAATTTGACGTTCCGAAAGGTCCGCTGACGCGTTTCCTCGCAGCCGCCGCTCGTCTAAGCTTCCGGCGGGGGAGACGGCGATATGGCGACCACACAGCTCTCGGCCGGCACTGGCGCGGCCAACCGTACCGGCTTGTATCTGGCCGTGCTGCAACTGGCGTTCACGCTTGGCTGGACCACCTACGTCATCTATCTGCCAAAGCTCGCGGCTGAGGTCGGCGTCGCGCCATCAGCCGTCATCCTCATCCTGATGCTGGACCAGGCGATCTTCACCATCGCCGACACCGCGATGGGGATCGCCGCCGACAAGATCGCTCCCCATCTCGGCAGGCTAGGCCTGTTCGTCGGGCTCGTGGCCGCGATCTCCTGCGGCGCGTTCGTCGCGCTGCCCTTCGTCGCAGGACGCGGGGTGGCCGCGCAGGGGTGGTTCATTGCCCTGATCGTGGTCTGGTCGATCACCTCGTCCGCGCTGCGCGCGCCGCCGCTGACCCTGCTCGGCAAATACCGCGCCCGGCCGCAGGTGCCGTTCCTCGCCGCGCTCGCGATGCTCGGCTATGGCGTCGCCGGCGCAGTCTCGCCCTATCTCGGCGTGGTGCTGCGCGAGCACGATGCGCGGCTGCCCTTCGTGATATCGAGCGCAGTGTTGCTGTTGACCGCGCTCGGACTGTCACGGATCGAGCACGAGGTGGCCCGCGACACCGCGCCGCCGACACCGCCCGAAGCGGCAAAGCCGCTTGGCCTCGTGCCGATCGCCTTCATCGTCGCGATGGTGGCGCTCGCGCTCGGTTATCAGTTGCACTTCGCTCTGAACAGCGCGCCGTTCTACCTGCGCTTTGCCAAGCCGGATGAGCTGCAATGGCTGATGCCGGTGTTCTGGATCGGTTTCAACATTGCCATGTTTCCGGCAAGCCTCGTCGCCAAGCACCGTGGCGGCGTGATCGTGATGGGCGCGGCCGGACTGCTTGGAGCGGTCGCGATTGCTGCGGCCGAATTCGCCGGCAGCCTCAACACGCTGATCGTCGCGCAGTTTCTCGCCGGAGCAGCGTGGGGCTGCATGCTGATGAGCGCGATCTCGGCTGCGTTGGCCATCGGCTCGACCGGCGCGGAGGGAAAGGTGACCGGCCTCGTCTTCTCGGCGCTGGCACTCGGGACCTTGGCACGAATGGCGGCGGTCGCCGGCGGCTTGCAGAAAGTGCCTGACTACGCGCCGCTGCTGCACTGGGCCCCGGTCGCCTGCTGGGCGGTCGCAGGCGCGGGCCTGCTGGTGATCGCGGCGGCGCGGCTACAGGGCGGCGTTCACCTCAAGGCTTCGGCGGGTGGATGAACGCCCAAGGGCTCACTTCCGAATCCCTGGTCACTTCGATCGAGATCAGATACGGCCCGCCATGGGCGAGCGCCTTCTCCATCGCCGCCTTGAACTGGTCCGGCGCAGTGACGCGCGCTGATGCGACGCCAAAGGACTCCGCCAGCTTGACGAAATCCGGGTTGACCAGATCCGACGCCACCACGCGGCCGTCGAAGCGCTCGCGCTGGTCGCGGCGGACATTGCCGTAGGCGTTGTTGTTGAACACCAGCGTCACCACGCCGATGTTGAACTGCACGGCGGTGGCAAGCTCCTGCACGCCGAACATGAAGCCGCCGTCGCCGGTGATCGCCACCACCGGCTTGTCGGGATTGGCGACCTTGGCGCCGAGCGCGGTCGGGAAGCCCGAGCCGAGTGTGCCCTGATAGCCTGATGTGATGAAGGTGCGCGGCTCGTAGATCGGAAAACCGTACCAGGAGGCGAAACCGAACTGCGACAATTCATCTGTCACGATCGCGTTCGCCGGCAGCACCTCGCGCAGGATGTTGAGATATGCCATCTGCGGCTGGATGCGCTGGATCTCGGCTTGCGCCGTCGCAGCAGCCTCGCGGATCTCTCCCCGCCGGCCGCTGGTCCTGGCAAAGCCGGCCTTCTTCACGGCTGTGACGAGATCGGCCGCGCCGGCCTTGGCGTCGGCGACGATAGCGACATCGGAGGCGAGCCGACGCATCTCGGCCGGATCGATATCGACACGAATGGATTTCAGCCCCTTCGGCTGATACGGCCAACGAAAGCCCGATGCCGGCAGTTCGGCGCGCGTGCCGATTGCGATCATCAAATCGGTTGTCGGCCACAGCTTGTAAGCTGCCGCCATGGTCAGCCCAAGCTCATGCGCGTTGGAGACGATGCCGCGGCCGCTGCGGAAGGCGACGACAGGCGCGTCGATCATCTCGGCGAGTTCGAGAATCTCCTCGCGCGCCTCGATCGCGCCGCTGCCGACGAAGATCATCGGCGCCTTGCTGTTCTTGATCAGCGCGGCCGCCTGCTTGATCATATCAGGGTCGGGCTGCGGCGCGGGCAGCGGCTCCAGCACTTGCGCAGCCGCGGTGTCGGCGCGCTGGGTGAAGACGTCCCAGGGCATCTCGATCGAAGCGGGGCCACGCCGTCCGGACGTCATCTCCTGGAAGGCGCGCGCGACGGTGGTCGGCGCGTTGCCGGGATATTCGATCCGATCCGCCCATTTCACATAGGTGCGCAAGGTCGCGAGCTGGTCCGGCATCTCGTGCAGATGGCCGCGGCCCTTGCCCAGAAACTGCGTCGGCACCTGACCGGTGACGCACAGCACCGGCTCGTTGCAGCCGAAGGCGGTGAGCAGCGCGGCGCTGGCGTTGAGCACGCCGGGGCCGGGCACCACGCTGAACACGCCGGGCCTGCCGCTGGAGCGCGCATAGCCGAACGCCATGTAGCCGCAAGCCTGCTCGTGCCGCGCGCCGATCACCTTGAGCTGGGCCTGGTGGAACGCGTCGAACAGGCCGTAGACCTGGGCGCCGGGCAGGCCGAACACGGTGTCGACGCCGTGGGCGACAAGGCCGCTTACGATGGCTTCGCCGCCGGTGAGGGTGGTCATGGCATTATTCCATTTCGATTATTGTTCAGGCTTCGTCGACGACGCCGTTGCGTAAAGATCCGATGCCCTCGGCCGCGACTTCGATAACATCGCCGGGCTTCAGATAACGCGGCGGGTCGAACCGCGCACCGGCGCCGGTTGGCGTGCCCGTGACGATGATATCGCCGGGAACGAGCGTTGCGAAGGTCGAGATATAGCTGATGAGATAGCGGAACGGAAACATCAGCCGGCTGGTGCGGTCGTCCTGCCGCAGCTCTCCGTTGACGTGCGTGGTGAGGCGGATGTCGGCGACCTGCGATTCCTGTGCGTAGGGCACCAGCCACGGGCCGAGGCTGCCGCTGGAATCGAAGTTCTTGCCCTGCGTGACGTTGAACTTGGCATGGCGCAGCCAGTCGCGCACCGAACCTTCGTTGCAGAGCGTCAGCGCGGCGATGTGATCGAGCGCCGAACTTTCCGGGATGTGCCGACCGGCCTTGCCGATCACCAGCACGATCTCTCCCTCATAGTCGAGCTGCGCGGAGGCGCGCGGGCGCACTAGCGGTGTGTCGTGGCCGACGAAGGAGCGCGGCGAGCGCATGAACATGCTCGGATATTTCGGCGCGTCTTGGCCGTCCTTGTACTCGGCATTGCGGTCGGGATAGTTGACGCCGATGCAGATGATCTTTTCCGGCGCGGGCACCGGCGGCAGCCAGATGATGTCACCGAGCGCGTGATCGGGCGTGCGGCCGGCGGCCTCTTCCGCGAAGCTCGCGAGCTTTCCTGCCGCGATCACCTCGCGCAGCGTCGGATAGTCCTTTGCGTGGCGCGCGGAGAGATCGACAATGCCGCCGTCCACGACGGCGCCGTACTTCGTTGCACCCTTGACGGAATAGGTGGCGATGCGAGGGAGGGTCATCGCTTAATCCGCCACCAGCACGTCGGCCACGAAGTTCGGCTCACGCACGGCTTGGCCAGCGAACGGCGAGCCCTGCTCGAACCAGGAGCGCGGGGCGGGCGCGCCCCACAATGTCTGGCGGCGCGGATCTCGCAATGACCAGCGCAGCGGCTCGTGGTCGTGATCGCCGGTGAAATAGTCGCTGGTGTAGAGCTCGAGCCGGTGTCCATCGGGGTCGCGGACGTAGAGGAAGAACGCATTCGAGATGCCGTGGCGGCCGGGGCCACGCTCGATGTTCTTGACGAAGCCCTGCGAGGCCATGACGTCGCAGAGATGGATGATGTTCATCGCCGTCGGCGTCCAGTACGCGAAGTGGTGCAGCCGCGGGCCCTTGCCGTTGGTGATGGCAAAATCGTGGACATTGCCCTTGCGATGCATCCAGGCCGCGGCGATGCGCCCGTTCGGTCCGTCCTCCTCGGCGTATTCGGTGAGGCGAAAGCCGAGCCGGGCATAGAATTCGACGGTGTCCTGCACTTCGGCGGCGAACACGTTGAAATGGTCGAGCCGCTGCGGATGGCAGCCCCTGTAGAGATCGTAGCGGCGCAGCAGGTGCGGCCGCCGGTCCATCGACGCATACAGCTCGATCTGGAAGCCGAAGGGGTCGGTGAACTGCAGCGTGCGGCCCTGGAAGGGCTGATCGACGAAGGCGTAGCCAAGGCCGTTCTCGGACAGGAACTTCGCGGCCTTGTCCAGATCCCCGTCGTTGCCAACTTTGAAACCGAGCCGGTTGCAGGCAGGCGCCGCCGCCTTGCGCAACACCAGCGAGTGATGCTGGTGCTCCTCGGCGGCGCGCAAGTAGACGACCTTGTCGTCGGCGTCCTCCACATGCAGGCCGACAACGCTTTCATAGAACTCGCGGCTGAGCTTCAGGTCGGTGACGTCCAGCACGGCGTGGCTGGAGCGGATGATGTTGAACGGCGGCTCGAAGATATGTTGCGGTACGGGCATTGCGTTTCCCCTCTCTAGACCCCGCCATTCCCCGTCCGCGCTCCGCGCGCCGAGGAACCGCGGGCGTTAGATTCCCAACTTCTGAATCTTGTGCGTGCCCCGCGCCAGCGAGACGTGCTTGGTTTCCATGTAGAAATCGAACGAGTAATCGCCGCCGTCGCGGCCGATGCCGGAGGCCTTCATGCCGCCAAACGGCGTTGGCAGATGCCGGACGTTTTCCGAGTTCAGCCAGATCATGCCGGCTTCCAGCGCATCCGCGACACGCAATGCGCGGCCAAGGTCGTTGGTCCAGACATAGCCGGTCAGGCCATAGCGGATGTCGTTGGCGATCTCGACGGCGTCGGCTTCGTCCTTGAAGGGCAGCACGGTCAGGAAGGGGCCGAACACCTCTTCCTGCGCCACGCGCATCTTGCCATGCGCGCCGGTCACCAAGGTCGGCTCGACATAATGTCCGCCGCCCGGGCCGTCATAGGCCTTGCCGCCGACGGCAATCGTCGCGCCGTCCTGGCGTGCGACGTCGAAATACGAGCACACCTTTGCCAGATGACGCTCGTGGATCAGTGGCCCGATCTCGGTTACCGGATCGAGGGGATGGCCGACCTTCAGGGCTTTTACGCGCGCCGTGAGTTTCTCGGTGAACTTCTCGGCGATGCCGGCCTGGATCAGCAGGCGGCTCGACGACGTGCAGCGCTCGCCGTTGAGCGAGTAGATCATGAACACGACCGCATCGAGCGCGCGGTCGAGATCGGCGTCGTCGAACACGATCACCGGGTTCTTGCCGCCGAGCTCGAAATGCACGCGCTTCAGCGTGGGCGCGCCCTGAACCATGATCGCGGATCCCGTCGAGCTTTCGCCGACGAAGCCGATCGCCTTGATGGCGGGATGCTCGGTCAGCGCCTTGCCGGCCTCTTCCCCGAAACCGTGCACGGTGTTGAGCACGCCATCGGGCACGCCGGCTTCCTTGACGAGCTTTGCCAGAATGGCCGCCGTGATCGGCGACCATTCCGCCGGCTTGTGCACGACGGTGCAGCCGGCGGCGAGGGCAGGGGCGATCTTCCAGGTCGAGAGCATGAACGGTGTATTCCACGGCGTGATCACGCCGACCGGGCCGATCGGCACGCGCGTCGAGACGTTCCAATGCTCGTCGCTCGGCGTGTTCTGGCCGTCGCGCGCCTCGCCGCATCGATCGGCAAAGAAGCGGAAATTTTCGGCGGCGCGGATCGCGGCCTTGGCCATGAAGCGATAGGCCTGGCCGGTGTCGATGCATTCGAGCACCGCGATGTCTTCGGCATTGTCCTCGATGGCGTCGGCCACGCGATGCAGCAGCTTCTTCCGCATCGCCGGTGCCATGTCACGCCAGGACTTGAAGGCGAGGGCGGCAGCGGTGGCGGCGCGATCGACATCCTCGGCATTGCCGCGGGCGACGCTTGCGAGTATCGCGCCGTCGACCGGCGATTTCGTCTCGAACGTCTCGCCTGAGATTGACGGCACGATCTTGCCGTCGATCATGTGCCCGATACCGTCGGCACGCAGCGTCTTCAGCAGCGGTGCAACGCGGTCTCGGTTGGCCTGGAACACATCGGTTTTCGGCGTGGGCTTATCCATGGGCGGCCTCCGCTTTCAGGGCGTCGTGGATGTTGTTGCGCTTCCAGCTCGTGTCCTTGTCGTTGATCTGCATGTCGAACGAGAGGGCGAATTTCGAGCTTGCGAAGACGGGATCGAGATGCCGGGAGAGCGCCTGGAAGACATGCTCGCCGGCCGTCTTGCGGGTTGGCAGATCGCGGCCTTCGCCGATGCGCAGCACCATGTCGAGAAAGCCGTAGTCTTGCCGCGCGTCGGCGATGGCATAATGCTCGCATTTGACGGCGCGGACGCGGATGCCGCCGAGCGGGAAGATGCCGGTCTCGACCGCCGCCTTGCGCACCACCTCACACACCGCGCCGATGTCGAGGCGGTCGTCGAGATTGGCCGAATATTCGATCGTGAAATGCGGCATCGCGGTTTCACTCCCTGTTTTCTTGTTCGTCTAAGCGAAGTAGCAGCTCACCGAGCCGTAGGCGCCATAATCGGCCTGGATTGTGTCGCCCTTGCGGGTCTCGATCGGACGGATGAAAGAGCCGGCGAGCACGATTTGTCCGGGCTCGAGCGCAAGGCCGAGCGGTGCGATCTTGTTGGCGAGCCAGGCAACGGCCGTGGCGGGATGATTGAGCACGCCGGCGGCAAGGCCGGTCTCTTCGAGCTGGCCGTTCTTGAAACACAACGCACCGATCCAGCGCAGATCGGCGTCAAGCGGGCGGATCGGCCGTCCGCCGAGCACGATGCCGGCATTCGCCGCGTTATCGGCGATGGTGTCGAAGATCTTTCGCGTCGCCTTGGTCTGGGGATCGACGCGCTCGATCCGCGTGTCCAGAATCTCCAGCGCCGGCACCACGAAGTCGGTGGCGTTGAGCACGTCGAATAGCGTGCAGTTGGGGCCCGCGAGGCGCTTGCTCATGACGAAGGCGAGCTCGGCTTCGACGCGCGTCGCGATGAAGCGCTTCGTCGGGACCAGGCCACCATCGGCAAAGAACATGTCGTCGAGCAACACGCCGGAATCCGGCTCGTTGATGCCGAGCGCGCTCTGCATCGCCTTCGAGGTCAGGCCGATCTTGTGTCCCCTGACGATGCGCCCCTCGGCAATCTTGACGTCGACCCAGGCCTTCTGAATCGCGTAGGCGTCAGCGATGCTGATGTCGGGAAAGTCGTGCGAGAGCTGCCGGATCTGTGTACGGGTCTTTTCCGCCTGGTGCAGACGGTTCGCGCAAGCTCGGATATCGTCGTTGGAAAGCGCCATTTGTGATCTTACAAATCGTGGTGCGGGAAGATACTTAACATGTTAAGTGAATGCGTCAATCGCAAATTGGCTTGCTGCACTGCAAACGTTTCGCGGCTTGAAGGGGCGTCATGGTGAAGAGACCGGCTGATCCTGCGAACGGAAGCGAGCCCGCCGTCCGGCAGGTGCCGATGCGCGACTTCTCGCGCTCGCTACCGATGTCGCTTCTGCGGGCGCGCGAAGCGGTGATGCGGCAATTCCGTCCCTCGCTGCGTGAGCATGGCCTGACAGAGCAGCAATGGCGCATTCTGCGCGCGCTCGCGGCGATCGATACGGTCGAGGTCACGGAACTGGCGCGCACCGCGTTCCTGCTCGGACCAAGCCTGTCGCGCATCCTGCGTGATCTGGAGGCGCGCAATTTGATCGAGCGCAAGACGGCGAAGGCGGACCAGCGCCGCAGCATGGTCTCGATCTCGGAAAAGGGCGTGAAGCTGATGGCCTCCGTGGCGCCGTCCTCCGAAGCGATCTATGCGGAGATCACGCGACGCTTTGGCGCACGCAAGCTCGTCGAGTTGCAGGAGATGCTCGGCGAGCTCGAACAAAGTCTCGCAGGGCTCGGCGCGGGCGAGGAGGCAAGTGCCGAGGAGTGAAAGCAGATATGCGCAAGCGCGCGTCAACAATCATGGACATCGCCGCAGTTTTTCGCTCAAGTGCCGCTCAAGCCGATCACTGCAAAATCGGCGCCGAGGTAGAGGCAAACAGACCCTCATGGTCACCATCCAGGTTCAGAAGCTGATCGACTTCGTCACCGAGGTCTTCGCGCATGCGCAGTCGTCGCCCGACGAAGCCCGGCGCATCGCCACCTACCTGACCACGGCGAATCTGACCGGCCATGACAGCCACGGCGTGATCCGCGTCCCCGTCTATATTCGCTGGCAGAAGTCCGGCGCGGTCGTGCCCAACCAGAACGCCGAATTGGTGCTCGACACGCCTTCGCTCGCGGTGATCGACGGCAAGTTCGGCTACGGCCAGACCGTGACGCCGCAAGCGGTCCGGATCGGCATCGAGAAGTGCAGGAAGGCGGGACTTGCCGCAGTCGCGCTACGCAATGCGGGCCATATCGGCCGCGTCGGCGATTGGGCCGAGATGGCCGCCGCAGAAGGGCTGATCTCGGTGCATTTCGTCAATGCCGCGGGCTCGCTGCTGGTGGCGCCGTTCGGCGGCGTCGAGAAACGGCTCTCCACCGCGCCCTATTGCGTCGGCATTCCGCGCGAGGGCCAAGACCCGATCGTGCTGGACTTCGCAACCTCGGTCGTGGCCGAGGGCAAGGTGCTGGTCGCGAGCCGCGGCGGCAAGAAGCTGCCGAAGGGCGCGCTGGTCGATGCCGACGGCAGACTGAGCGAGGAGCCGGCCGTGCTCTACGGCCCCTACACGCCGGACGGGCCGCGCGACCACACCAAGGGAACGGGCGCGATCCGAGCGTTCGGCGAGCACAAGGGCTCGGGCCTTGCCTTCATGTGCGAGCTGCTCGGCGGGGCGTTGACCGGAACCGGGGCCACGTCCGGCGGTCGGCGCTTCGCCAACGGCATGCTGGCCTTCTACATCGATCCGAAAGTGGTCGATACCTCCCATGTCTTCGACGCAGAGGTGTCGCGCTATGCGGACTTCATCCGTGCCACCAAGCCGGTGGCCGGGGTCGATCAGGTGCTGATTCCCGGCGATCCCGAGCGGAAAACCAGGGCTGAGCGGAGCCAGAACGGCGTCCCCTTGCCGGATGACACCTGGGCGGCAATAGTGAATACGGCCCGCGAGGTCGGCGTCAGCGAAGTGAGCATCCAGAGGGCGACCGCATAGGTCTTGCGTCATTGCGAGCGTAGCGCGGCGCGCCAGTTCGCGGTAACAGCGGGGCTGTGCTGTCGCGACGCTCGTCATGGTGACGAAGGTCCAAATAACGACGACTTAAACAATAACGGTCCAAAACAAGAAGGAAGGCAACGTGGCGAACAAGGTCAAGGAAATCTGGAAGTCGGGCAAGGCCGTGGTCAACGCGTGGCTCGCGATTCCCTCCGGCTTCTCGGCCGAGATGATCGCGCAGTGCGGCTTCGACAGCGTCACCGTCGATATGCAGCACGGCGTGCAGGATTATCTGTCGATGGTGCAGTGCTTCCAGGCGATGGACAAGCATCCGATCACGCCGATGGTCCGCGTGCCCTGGAACGAGCCCGGCATCATCGGCAAGGTGCTCGATGGCGGTGCCTATGGCGTGATCTGCCCGATGGTCAACACCCCGCAGGAAGCCAGGAACCTCGTTTCCTATGCCAAGTACCCGCCAAAGGGCGTCCGCTCCAACGGCCCGATCCGCGCCGGCATGTACGGCACCGCGGGCTCCTACCAGAAGACGGCCAACGACGACATCGTGCTGCTGCCGATGATGGAGACCAAAACCGCGGTCGAGAACATGGAAGCGATCTTCGACGTCGAAGGCATCGACGGCGTCTATATCGGCCCGTCCGACCTCGGCTTCTCCTACGGCCTCGAACCGAAGCTCGATCGCACCGAGCCCGAAATCCTGGCGATCTACGAGAAGATCATCAAGGAGTGCGGCAAGCGCGGCCTCAACCCGGGTATCCATTGCAGCGGCGCCGAAGGTGCCGCGCGCGCCATCAACATGGGCTTCAAGCTGGTGACGCTCTCGAACGAGGTCGGCCTGATGACGACCTACGCCAAGATGCAGGTCAATGCCACGCGGAAGGATTCCGGCGGCAAGGCCTGAGAACTCGCGAATGGCGAATGGGGAGTAGCGAATGAGCTGCTCCCTTTTTCCATTCGCCACTCGCTACTCACTATTCGCCCTAAGGAGACTCCCATGACCATCAGCCCCGTCATTCGCCTGCATCCCGATGATGGCGTGCTGATCGCGCGCGCGAGTTTGCCGCCGGGAACGGTAGTCGCCGACGGCGTGACCACGGTCGAGCGCATTCCTTCCGGCCACAAGGTCGCGATCAAGCCGATCGCAGTCGGGGAGCCGGTGATCCGCTATGGCCAGATCATCGGCTTCGCGACCACACCGATCGCGCCGGGCCAGCACGTGCACGTGCAGAACTGCGGCATGGGCGATTTCGCCAAGGACTATGCTTATTGCGCCGACGTCAAGCCGACGCCGAATTTCGAGCTGCCGGCAAGCTTCGAAGGCATCCGCCGCCCGGACGGCCGCGTCGCCACGCGCAACTATATCGGCATCCTCACCTCGGTGAATTGCAGCGCGCATGTCGCAAGCCTCGTCGCCGACGTCTTCAAGAAGAATCCGTTCACCGGCGACAATCCACTGGCCGACTTCCCCAATGTCGACGGCGTGGTTGCGCTGACCCACAAGACCGGCTGCGGCATGACGCAGAACGAGCCCTTGGCGCTGCTCCGCCGCACGCTCGGTGGCTATGCGCGGCACGTGAACTTCTCCCACGTCATCGTGCTCGGCCTCGGCTGCGAGGTGAACCAGATCGGCGGCTTGATGGAGGAGCAGAAGCTCGCGGGACGTCTGCGTGCGATGGACATCCAGGAGGTCGGCGGCACCCGCAAGACGGTGGAAGCCGGCATCGCCTTCGTGCGCGAGGCACTCGCGGAGTCCAACAAGGTCAGGCGCGAGTCCGTTCCGGTCAGCGAATTGACCGTGGCGCTGCAATGCGGCGGCTCGGATGGCTATTCCGGCGTTTCCGCCAATCCGGCGCTGGGTGCGGCCAGCGATCTCATCGTACGTCACGGCGGCACCGTGATCCTGTCGGAGACGCCGGAGACTTATGGCGCCGAGCATCTGCTCACGCGCCGCGCCGTCAGCCGCGAAGTCGGCGAGAAGCTGGTCGATCTCATGCGCTGGTGGGACGAATACACGACGCGCGAAGGCGCCGAGATGAACGCCAATCCGAGCCCGGGCAACAAGGCCGGCGGTCTCACCACCATTTTGGAGAAGTCGCTCGGCGCGATGGCGAAGGCCGGCACCACCAATCTCGTCGAGGTGCTGCGCTACGCCGAACCCATCACCAAGAAGGGTTTCGTCTTCATGGACACGCCTGGCTACGATCCCGTTGCCGCGACCGGGCAGGTCGCCGGCGGCGCCAATCTGGTCTGCTTCACCACGGGCCGCGGCAGCGTGTTCGGCTGCAAGCCGGCGCCCTCGATCAAGCTCGCCACCAACACGCCCATGTACAAGCGCATGGAAGAGGACATGGACGTCAATTGCGGCACCATCCTCGAAGGCGAGGAGAGCGTCCAGCAGTGCGGCCAGCGCATTTTCGATCTCATCCTCAAGACCGCGTCCGGACAGCCGACCAAGAGCGAGAGTTTTGATTTCGGCGGCGCCGAGTTCGCGCCCTGGGTGCTGGGCGCGACGATGTAATTCCTCGTTGCGCGTCGGCGGTAACAACACGCTGCAAGCGACGCTCCTAAGTAATGATACGGAGCCGTCAAGTGAACACGGGGGTTCCCGCGGTCACACCTGATTAACATCTTCTGCCGTAATCCCTTGGGACGATGCGAGCTCCACTCATGTGGGACGTTCGCCCTTCGTGAGGATTCGTCGACGATGACGCGTGTGATACGGCCGACCGGCGTGGAACATCTCCTCGGTGAGGAGGAGCTGATCGTGTCGAAGACCGATCTCAAGGGGCGCATCACCTACGCCAACGATGTCTTCATCCGCATGGCGAAGTACTCCTGGAAGGAGCTGATGGGCGCCTCCCATAGCCTGATCCGCCACCCTGAGATGCCACGCTCCGTCTTCAAGCTGCTGTGGGACACGCTTCAGTCCAGGCAGGAGATCTTCGCCTACGTCGTCAACCTCGCGAGGGACGGCAGTCATTACTGGGTGTTCGCCCACGTCACGCCGACATTCGACGAGCGTGGCAATATCGTCGGCTATCACTCCAACCGTCGCAGACCCGATCCGGCGCAGATCGAGCGCATCAAGCCGATCTACAAGGCGCTGTGCGCGGAAGAGGCGCGGCATGCCAATGCCAAGGACGGCATGCATGCGAGCTTCGAGGCGATGGTCGGGCTGCTCAAGCAACAGGGTGTCGGCTACGATGAATTTGTGCTCTCTCTCTAAGGCGCAGGGAGCGACCGCGCTCGCATCCGTTCTTGCCGTCGTTGCGTTCGTGCTCTCGCTGGCCGGTGCGACCGGAATTTCCGGCGCGGCTTTGCCTGGCGTTACGGTCGTGCTGCTTGGGTACGCCGTCTGGTGCCAGCACCGCACGGCGGTGGCCGTCGACGAGGTGGCAGACGTGTGCCGCAAGGCCGCACGTGGCGATCTCGAGGCGCGCATTCTCAGCAACCGCCAGGCCGGGCGGATCGGCGCCATTCAGAAGTCGGTCAACGACATGCTCGACATCACCGACGCCTATTTGCGGGAAGCTTCGGCGTCGATGGACTATGCGAGCCGCGGCAAATATTTCCGCAAGATCCTCGCGCGCGGATTACCCGGCTCGTTCCGCCGTTCGGCCACCGTCATCAATTCCGGCACCGACAGCCTCGGCCGTCGCGTGGTCGAGATCGCGGACCTCGCAAAGCAGTTCGGCACGCATCTCGACCAGGTCGCCGGCACTCTCATGGGCGCGGCGACCGATCTCGAATCCGACGCCGGCCAGATGGCGGCGGCGGCCGAGAAGACCAGCCGGCAGACCTCCGGCGTGCTCAGTGCGTCCGACCAGGCCTCGCGCAACGTCGCCACCGTCGCCGGCGCCGCGGAGCAACTCGCATCGTCGATCGCCGAGATCGGCCGCCAGGTGGCCGGCTCGACCACGAGCACGGGGCGGGCGGTGAACGAAGCCAATCGTGCCGGCAGCGAGATCCGCACGCTTGCGGACGCGGCGATGCGGATCGGCGACGTGGTCAAGCTGATCAGCGCGATCGCCGAGCAGACCAACCTCCTGGCGCTCAACGCCACCATCGAGGCCGCGCGGGCAGGCGAGGCCGGCCGCGGCTTCGCCGTGGTCGCATCCGAGGTCAAGAGCCTTGCCAACCAGACCGCGAAGGCGACCGAGGAGATCAGCGCCAAGGTCGGCGAGATGCAGCAATCGACCACCAATTCGGTCGCCGCCGTCGAGGCGATTGCGCAGACCATTACCGAGATCAACGGCATCACCGCCTCGATCGCGACCTCGATCGAGCAGCAGGGGCTCGCCACCCGGGAGATCGCCCGCAACGTCCAGGAAGCCTCGGCCGGCACCGCGCAAATGTCCGCCAACGTCACCGGCATCAGCGAAGCCGCCGCCGACACCGGCCGTGTGGCGAGCCGCGTCAACAGCGCCTCCGAACGCGTCCATGGCGAGGTCGAGACGCTCCGGCGCGAGGTGACGCAGTTTTTGCAGCGGCTGACGTCAGCGGCGTAGGACATCGCGGAGAGGACGCGCATTCTTCCCCTCTCCCCTTGTGGGAGAGGGTGGCTCGCAGCGTTTGCGGCGAGACGGGTGAGGGGTCTCTCTCCGCGCGCACCTCTCACGCCGGAATCGCGGAGACGTACCCCTCATCCGGCGCTTCGCGCCACCTTCTCCCGCAAGGGGACAAGGAAGAAAGCGACCGCCCGCACCTTGCGTAGGCACCCTTTGCCCGTTGTTAGTGCTTGATCGAGGTCACCAGCGGTGTTCTGCTCAAAAAAGCTGCTGGAGTACCGCACCCCGTGTCGATCTACGTCGCATTACACCACGTCACGCACTACAAATACGACCGCCCGATCGATCTCGGCCCGCAGACCATCCGTCTGCGGCCGGCGCCGCATACTCGCACGCCGATCCTGAGCTATTCGCTCAAGGTCACGCCGGCCAATCATTTCGTGAACTGGCAGCAGGATCCGCTGGGCAATTGGATCGCGCGTTACGTCTTCCCGGAGAAGACGACCGAGCTCAAGATCGAGGTCGATTTCACGGCGCAGATGACCACGGTCAATCCGTTCGACTTCTTCGTCGAACCCTATGCCGACAGCTTTCCGTTCGAATATACGCAGGATCTCAAGACCGAACTCGCGCCTTATCTCGAGACCGTCAAGCCCGATCGGCTGTTCGCGAAATATCTCGACACGATCCCGCACGAAGCCCCGAACACCGTCAACTTCCTGGTCGATCTCAACAGGGAGCTGCAGAAAAGGATCGGCTACGTCATCCGCATGGAGGCGGGCGTGCAGACGCCGGAGGAGACGCTCTCCTCCGCGGCCGGCTCGTGCCGCGACTCCGCCTGGCTTCTGATCCAGACCTTCCGGCACCTCGGTCTCGCCGCCCGTTTCGTCTCGGGCTATCTGATCCAGGTCCGTCCCGACATCGATCCGATCGAGGGGCCGCCGGAGGTCGAGAACGATTTCACTGATCTGCACGCCTGGGCCGAGGTCTACCTGCCGGGCGCGGGCTGGATCGGCTTCGACGCGACCTCGGGCATGCTTGCGGGCGAGGGCCACATCCCGGTCGCCGCGACACCGCACTACCGCTCGGCCGCGCCGATCTCCGGCGGCGCGGGCTTTGCCGAGGTCGAATTCGCCTTCGACATGAGCGTCAAGCGCATTCGCGAGGCGCCGCGCATCACAAAACCATTCTCCGACGAATCCTGGATACGGCTCAACGATCTCGGCGAGCAGGTCGACGGCGATCTTGCGGCGCAGGACGTGCGTCTGACCATGGGCGGCGAGCCGACCTTCGTCTCCGTCGATGATCTCGAAGGCGCCGAGTGGAACACGGACGCCGTCGGCCCAACCAAGCGCGGGCTCGCCGACGATCTGATCCGCCGCCTGCGCGCGCGTTTCGGACCCGGGGGCCTGCTGCACTTCGGTCAGGGCAAATGGTATCCCGGCGAAAGCCTGCCGCGCTGGGCGTTTGGCCTGTACTGGCGCAAGGACGGCGTGCCGATCTGGAAGAATGCCGACCTCATCGCCAGTATCGAAAATCCGCGGCCGGCGCAGGCCAAGGACGTCAAGGCGTTCGTGGAGGGCACGGCGCTGCGGCTTGGGCTCGATCCCGGCTACATCATGCCGGCCTATGAGGACACCGCGTACTGGCTGCAGAAGGAATCCGAGCTTCCCGTCAACGTCGATCCGTCCGATTCCAAATTGTCCGATCCGGAGGCCCGCGCGCGGATGGCGCGGGTGTTCGAGCAGGGGCTCAACAACCCTCGCGGCTTCGTGCTGCCCGTGCAGCGCTGGAATGCGGCGCCACGCTGGCGCAGCGAGCGCTGGCAGCTCCGGCGCAGTCATCTGTTCCTGATGCCGGGCGACTCGCCGCTTGGCCTGCGCCTGCCGCTGGACTCGCTCGGCTATGTCGCGCCCGATCAATATCCCTACGTCGTCGAGCGGGATCCGATGGAGGCCCGCGGCAAGCTGCCCGTGTTCAGCCTTCCGGTGCGTCCGGACTCGCCGGAGCGGCTCGAGCCCGAAGAGCTCAACACCTCCGTGCCGGTCCGCACCGCGATGTCGGTCGAGGTCCGCGACGGCGTGCTCTGCGCCTTCATGCCGCCGGTCGAGCAGATCGAGGATTATCTGGAGATGATCGCGGCGCTCGAAGCGACGGCCGAGGAGATGCAGCTCCAGGTCCATGTCGAGGGTTATCCGCCGCCGTTCGATCCGCGTGTCGACGTCATCAAGGTGACGCCCGATCCCGGCGTGATCGAGGTCAACGTCCAGCCGGCAAAGAACTGGCGCGAGGCGGTCGATATCACCGTCGGGCTCTATGAAGATGCGGGCAAGACACGCCTCGGCGCCAACCGCTTCCTCGTCGACGGCCGCCACACCGGCACCGGCGGCGGCAATCACGTCGTGGTCGGCGGCTCGAGTCCGCAGGACTCGCCGTTCCTGCGCCGGCCTGATCTGTTGAAGAGCCTGGTGCTGCACTGGCAGCGGCATCCGGCGCTGTCCTATTTCTTCTCCGGCCTGTTCATCGGCCCGACCAGTCAGGCACCGCGCATCGACGAAGCCCGCCACGACAGCATTTACGAGCTCGAGGTTGCGCTCACGCACGTGCCGCCGCCGCGCGTTCAGGCGCCGCTGTGGCTGGTGGATCGCTTGTTCCGGCATCTCCTCGTCGACATCACCGGCAACACCCATCGCGCCGAGATCTGCATCGACAAGCTCTATTCACCGGACGGCACGACCGGCCGCCTCGGCCTGGTCGAATTCCGCGCGCTCGAAATGCCGCCGGATCCGCGCATGTCGCTGGCGCAGCAGCTGCTGATCCGCGCGCTGATCGCAAAATTCTGGCGCGAGCCGCAACAAGGCAAGTTCGTGCGCTGGGGCACCGCGCTGCATGATCGCTTCATGCTGCCGCACTTCATCTGGGAGGATTTCCTCGAAGTGCTGACCGAGTTGAAGCAGTCCGGCTATCCGTTCGAGCCTGAATGGTATCTGGCCCAGCTCGAATTCCGCTTCCCCGCTTTCGGCCGCATCCATCATGGCGGCGTGACGCTGGAGCTGCGGCAGGCGCTGGAGCCCTGGCACGTGCTCGGCGAGGAGGGCTCGGCCGGCGGTACCGTGCGCTATGTCGACTCGTCGGTCGAGCGGCTCCAGGTCAAGGCGGAAGGCTTCGTCGAGGGCCGCCACATCGTCACCTGCAACGGCCGCCGCCTGCCGATGACCGCCACCGGCCGCTCCGGCGAAGCCGTGGCCGGCGTCCGCTTCAAGGCCTGGCAGCCGGCCTCAGGCCTGCACCCGACCATTCCCGTTCACGCGCCCCTGACCTTCGATCTTATTGACACCTGGAACGGCCGCTCGCTCGGCGGCTGCGTCTATCACGTCGCCCATCCCGGCGGCCGCAGCTACGACACCAAGCCGGTCAACACCTACGAGGCCGAGGCACGGCGGCTGGCGCGCTTCCAGGACCACGGCCATACGCCGGGCCCGATGCAGCCGCCGCCCGAGGAACGCACAAATGAGTTTCCGCTGACCCTCGACTTGCGGACCCCGCTCCTGCAATGAGTATGATGCGGGGGCAGGGAGAGGCGCATGGCCGAGGGCGCAGCCGAAGAGGACGACAAGGCGGGTAAGGCGCAAGGTCAACGTAATGGTCAGCGCGAAGGCCAGCGCCGTTTCGCGCAATGGGTCCGCGACTACAGGCGCCTGCCCGGCATCCCCGACGAGTTTCTCGGCCCGGACGGCAAGCCCCGCGCGGTCTGGAGCCGCTTCTTCGATGCCTTCGGCGCGCTTGCGCCCGACGAGGTCGAGCGGCGGTTCGGCATGGCCGACCGTCATCTCCGCGAGGCCGGCGTCACCTATCGCGCGCCCGGCGAGAGCGCCGACCGGCCCTGGTCGATCAGCCATCTGCCGCTGCTGATCGACGAGGCCGACTGGAAGCAGCTGTCCGATGGCATCACCCAGCGCGCCGAGCTGCTCGAGCTCGTGCTGCGCGACATCTATGGCGAGGGCCGCCTCGTCGCCGAAGGCGCGCTGCCGGCGGCCGCGATCGCGGGCAGCCCCGAATATCTCCGCCCCGTCTGCGGCGTGCCGCCGCCGGGCGGGCGCTATCTCTCGCTCTATGCCGCCGATGTCGGCCGCGGGCCCGACGGCCGCTGGTGGGTGCTCGGCGACCGCACGCAGGCACCTTCCGGCGCGGGCTATGCGCTGGAGAACCGCCTGGTGCTCTCGCGCGCCTTCTCCGATCTCTACAAGTCGATGAACGTGCCGCGCGTCGCGCCGTTCTTCGAGGCGTTTCGCGACAGTCTTCGGGCGCGCGCCGACCGCGACGAGCCGCGGATCGGCGTGCTCACGCCGGGCAGCTTCAGCGAGACCTATTTCGAGCACGCGACGCTGGCGCGCTATCTCGGCTTCCTGCTGGTCGAAGGCGACGATCTCGCCGTCAGCGACAACCATATCCACATCCGCACGGTTGCGGGCCTCAAGCGGCTCGACGTGCTGCTGCGCCGCGTCGATTCCAATTCGCTCGACCCGCTCGAGCTCGAAGCCTCCTCGCGGCTTGGCGTCCCCGGGCTGATCGACGTGCTGCGCAAGGACGGCGTCGTCGTCGCCAACATGCCGGGCTCGGGCGTGCTGGAGGCGCGCGCGATGCTCGGCTTCCTGCCGGCGCTGAGCCGCCGCCTGCTCGGTGAAGAGTTGAAGATGCCGCACATCGCGACCTGGTGGTGCGGCCAGCGCTCGGCGCGCGACGAGGTGTTGTCGCGGCTCGACGAGGTCGCGATCGAAGGCGCCTATCGGCGCGGCGTTCCCGGTTTCGACAGCAACGGTCCGGTGCTCGCGAGCGAGCTCGATGCCGCCGGCCGCCGGCGCCTGAGCGACGCGATCGCTGCGCGCGGCATGGACTATGTCGGCCAGGAGGTGGTTCGGCTCTCGACCATGCCGGTATGGGAGCAGGGGCAGATCACGTCCCGTCCCTTCGTGCTGCGCGTGTTCGCAGCCGCGACGCCGGACGGCTGGGCCATCATGCCCGGCGGCTTCTGCCGGATCGCCGAGCAGCCGGATGCGCGCGCGGTGTCGATGGGCGACGGCGCGCGTTCCGCCGACGTCTGGGTGGTCTCGGACAAGCAGGTCTCGACCGCGACGCTGCTGCCTGCGGTTGACAAGGTGCGCATCCGCCGTATCGCCGGCGTGCTGCCGAGTCGCGCCGCCGACAATCTGTTCTGGCTCGGCCGCTATCTCGAACGCGCCGAGGCGACGCTGCGGCTGGTGCGGGCGCTGGGCTCGCCGAGCGGGCCCAACAAGGGCACCGCGGCCTCGCTGCAATCGGCGGAGCGTATCCAGCGCCTGCTGGTGACCTGGGGCGCGATCTCACAGACCTCGCGCGCGGCGCCCGGCCGCATCGTTGCCGAGGCGCTGCAAAGCCCGGAGCGTTTCGGCTCGGCACTGTCGCTGGTCCGCGCGGCCCAGCGCACGGCGACCTCCTTGCGCGAGCGGCTGTCGCCCGATGCTTGGCAAGTCATCACCGAGATGGTCGAGCGGCTGGCCGTCGAGGTCGAGGACGACGACAGCGTGCTGAGCGCGGCCGAGCTGACGTTGCAGGAGCTCGCGAGCTTTGCCGGCCTTGCGCATGAGAACATGAACCGCGCCGCCGGCTGGCGCTTCCTCGATATCGGCCGCCGCACCGAGCGCGCCATCAACACCACGCGCTTTGCCCGGCAGTTCGCCTATGACGAAGCCGGCGACGAGGATCTCGATATCCTGCTGACGCTGGTGGATTGCCAGATCACCTACCGCTCGCGTTATCTGCTGGCGCCGATCCTTGCGCCGGTGCGCGATCTCGCCGTGCTCGACAGTTACAATCCGCGTTCGGTGGCGTTCCAGGTGACGGCGCTGAACGAGCATATCGCTGCACTGCCGAGCCTGAAGGAGCACGGCCTGATCGAGAAGCCGCAGCGGCTTGCGGTCGCGCTGCAGGCGATGCTCGCGACCGCGGAGGCCGAGAGGATCGAGGTCAAGACGCTGTTCGCATTGGAGCAGGATCTGCTCAGCCTCGCCGAGGCAGTCGGGCAGCACTACTTCCCGCACGGCCCCAATGCCAGCCGGCCGGAAAAGCTGACGGGGCTGGCGTGATCTACGATATCCGTCACGTCACCACCTACGAATATGAGAGCCCGGTCAGCTTCGCCCGCTGCACGCTGCGGCTGGAGCCGAGGAGCGGCAATGGCCAGGAGCTGATCTCGCACAAGGTCGAGATCCGTCCGCGCCCCGCGGAGCGTAGCGTCCGGCGCGATTTCTTCGGCACCCTGACCGAGAGTGTGGTGATCGAGGCCGCGCATCGCACTCTGCGCATCGATTCTCGCTCTCGCGTGAAGGTGTCGCGCCAGCCGCCGGCGCGTGACGCTGACAGCCCGGGCTGGGAGAGCATTCGCGACATCGCCTTCGAGGCGACGAGCCTCGGGCCGTCCTCGCCGGTCGGCTATGTCTTTGGGAGCCCGCTGGTGCCGGTGCTGGGACCGGTCAGCGCCTATGCGGCGGAAAGCTTTGCGGCCGGCGCGGGCATCCTCGCCGGGGCGGTCGATCTGATGCATCGCATCCGGACCGAATTTCGCTACGACCCCAAGGCGACGGTGATCTCGACGCCGCTCGACGAGGTCTTCGTCAAGCGCCATGGCGTCTGTCAGGATTTTGCCCATGTGATGATTGCGGGCCTGCGCGGGCTGGGCCTGCCCGCGGCCTATGTCAGCGGATATCTGCGCACCATTCCGCCGGCGGGCCAGCCGCGCCTGCAGGGCGCCGACGCCACCCATGCCTGGGTGTCGCTGTGGTGCGGGGAGGAGCTTGGCTGGGTTGATTTCGATCCGACCAACGACCTTATGGTCGCTGGCGACCATATCGTGCTCGCGGTCGGCCGCGACTTTTCCGACGTTTCGCCGGTCGACGGCATCATTGTCGGCTCGCCGAAGCAGAAGCTCGACGTCGCCGTCGACGTGCTGCTGGTGGAATGATTGCCGTTTTTGCCGTGCTGGCGAGCCCGGCCCCAGGTGTGTCGGGCCGGCACCGCAACCGCGATATCGCGGGGCACAACCGCAACATATTTCCGGATTTTCGTTCCCGGGTTTGGCCAGTCGGCCCAAGATGGGCTAAGCTGGCCTTTGCGTCGAGGACATGAATGATACGTCGGGAGTTGGCGTGGAACACCACCGACAAGCGGGGCTGCATCCATGATCACGTTACCGAAACTGGCGGCGGAGACCCTGGAGAAGTTGCTGGGATCGTTCATGCGTCGTCGGTACGACGAGTCCTACGCCAGGGTGCTGGAAGGCTCGACCCGCACGGCAATGGAATGCATCGGCAACAGCGACGCACTCTATCACAACATCGAACATACGATGTTGGTGACCCTGGCCGCTCAGGCGATCCTGATGGGACGTAATCTCCACACGCATCTTGCGGCTGAGGACTATATCAACGTCCTGATTGCCTGCCTCGCGCACGACATCGGCTATGTCCGCGGTCTGTTTCCGGAGGACGACGACGACGGCTTTATCATAGATGATTCCGGCACCAAGGTGTCGCTGCCGCGTGGCGCTTCGGATGCCAGTCTGATGATGTATCACGTCGATCGCTCGAAACTGTTTGTGCGGCGGCGGCTGCCGCAGATCCGGGGCGTGGACAGTGAGCGCGTCGCCCGCGCCATCGAGGGCACGCGGTTTCCGGCCCGCGAGGGGCAAGACTATGACGACGACGCCTCGATCCTGCGCGCTGCCGATTTCATCGGGCAACTCGGAGATCCCAACTATCTGCGCAAGGCTAACGCGCTCTATTACGAATTCGAAGAAGTCGGCATGAACCGCCAGCTCGGCTACGATTCGCCGGCCGACATCGTGAACCGCTATCCGCAGTTCTATTGGAATAGTGTCGCACCGCACATTCAAACCGAGATCGGCTATCTCAACAAGACCGAGATTGGCCGCCAGTGGATCGCCAACCTCTACAGCAACGTGTTCCGCGCCGAGCGTGACATCACGTTGTCCGGGCCGCAAAAATAGCTCCGCTTTGTAATGCAACAAAAAACTGTCGCCACCGATATCCTCGACATCGCCTATCGCGAATACGGCGCGCCGGACGGCTGGCCCTGCATCATGGGCCACGGCTTTCCCTACGACGTGAACGCCTATGCCGAGTCCGCGCCGATCATTGCGCAAGCGGGCGCGCGGGTGCTGGTGCCCTGGCTGCGCGGCTACGGGCCGACGCGGTTTCGCTCCGCTGCGACGTTGCGCTCCGGCGAGCAGGCGGCGCTTGGCGCCGATCTCCTGGCCTTCATGGATGCGCTTGGAATCTCGCACGCGGTGGTCGGCGGTTACGACTGGGGCGGGCGCGCGGCCTGCGTGGTCTCGGTTCTGCATCCGGAGCGCGTAATCGGCCTCGTCTCGGGCAATTCCTACAACATCCAGAACATCGCGCGTTCGATGGAGCCGGCTTCGCCAACCGAGGAGGCGGCGCTCTGGTATCAATATCTCTTCCACAACGAACGCGGCCGCCGCGCGCTGGAGCGCAACCGGCGCGGTTTTGCGCGCCAGCTCTGGTCGATGTGGTCGCCGACATGGGCCTTCGACGACGCGACGTTCGAGACCAGCGCCATGTCGTTCGACAATCCTGATTTCGTCGATGTTGTGATCCACTCCTATCGACATCGTTACGCACTGGTCACGGGCGATCCCGCCTATGCCGCGATCGAGGCGAAGCTCGCCGCGCAGCCGCCGGTCCGTGTCCCGACCATCGCGATCGACGGCGATAGCGACGGCGTCAATTCCGGCACGGCCCATCACGCGGGCAAGTTCGAAGGCTTTTTCGAGCGGCGCGTCTTTGCAGGGGCCGGCCACAATTTGCCGCAGGAGCGGCCGGCCGAATGGGCCCAGGCCGTGCTCGATGTGCGGAAAGCGGCCTCATAGAGCCGGATTTCTCGTCCCGCTGTCTTGCCGCTCTCACAGCTTCCAATTTTTCCTGATCCCGGGAACCTTTTCCGATCGCAGCCGTCCAAGCTGTGGGCCGCCTTCTGTATGCGGTTCGTTGCAGGGGAGTTTTCGATGAAGACGCAAACGCGCAGGCTGGAACGTGTCGCGGTCGCGCAGGCGCCGAGCGAGCGGCCTGAGAGGGCGGAGGTCGAGCAGGCGATCCGCACCATGATCCGCTGGGCCGGTGATGACCCCGCGCGCGACGGTCTGCGCGATACGCCGGACCGGGTCGCGCGCGCCTTCGAGGAGTATTTCTCCGGCTATGCGCAGGATCCGACCGAAATCCTGCAAAAGACCTTTGAGGAGATCGAAGGCTATGACGAGATGATCGTCCTGCGCGGCGTTCGCTTCGAAAGCCATTGCGAGCACCACATGGCACCGATCGTCGGCCGCGCCTGGGTCGCTTATATCCCGCAAGGGCGCGTCGTCGGCATCTCCAAGCTCGCGCGTCTCGTCGACATCTACGCCAAGCGGCTTCAGATCCAGGAGAAGATGACCGCGCAGATCGCCAACACGATCAACGATGTGCTGAGGCCCGAAGGCGTCGGGGTCATCATCAAGGCAACGCATCACTGCATGACCACGCGCGGCGCGCACAAGCCCGGGACCGATCTCGTCACCAGCCGCATGCTCGGCGTGTTCCGCGACAATGCGTTGACGCGCCAGGAGCTGCTGGGGCTGGCCAATTCGGACGATTGATCCGCGACGGCTCAAGGAGGCAACGCCATGACCGAGGACAAGAAGCCAAGCGGACCCGACTTGAGCCGAGGCGTGACGCTCGCCGCGTTCAAGGACAGCAAATTGCTCGGCCATGTCGGCGAGGAAGACGTCCTGCTGGTGCAGGCCGGCAGCGAGATCTTTGCGATCGAGCCGACCTGCAGCCACTATCACGGACCGCTTGCGGAAGGACTGGTGGTTGGCGACACCATCCGCTGTCCCTGGCATCATGCCTGCTTCTCCTTGCGGTCAGGCGAGGCGACCCGTCCGCCGGCGCTGAACGCGCTGGCGGTGTGGGAGGTCTCGCGCGATCAGGACAAGATCGTCGTTCAGCGCAAGCGCGAGATGCCGAAGCCTCCGGCGCCTCACCGGACGGCGCCAACGCCGGAAAAATTCGTCATCATCGGCGGCGGCGCGGCGGGTTTCGCGGCGGCGCAGACGCTCCGTCGCGAGGGCTTTGCCGGCGCCATCACCATGCTCAGCAATGACAGCGCGATGCCGGTCGACCGGCCCAATCTTTCCAAGGATTACCTCGCGGGCAACGCGCCGGAGGATTGGCTGCCGCTGCGGGGCGAGGACTATTATCGGGACGCCGGCATCGATCTCAGGCTCAACACGAATGTCGCCGCGATCGAGGCGAAGACGCGCAACGTGACGCTGGGCAACGGCGACAGGCTGCCGTTCGACCGGCTGCTGCTCGCGACCGGCGCCGAGCCGGTCAGATTGCAGATTCCGGGGGCCGACCAGCCTCATGTCCACACCCTGCGCTCCGTCGCCGACAGCCGCGCCATCATTGAGGCGGCCGGCAGCGCCAAGCGTGCGCTGGTGATCGGGGCCAGCTTCATCGGCCTGGAAGTTGCGGCCTCCTTGCGGGCACGCAAGATCGAGGTCCACGTGGTCGCACCGGACGAACGGCCGATGCAGAGGGTGCTCGGTCCCGAGATGGGCGACTTCGTGCGCGCGCTGCATGAGGAGAATGGCGTCAACTTCCACCTCGAGGACACGGTGGAGAAGCTGGACGGCACGCGCGCCACGTTGAAAAGCGGCGGCGTGATCGAGGCCGACCTGGTCGTGGTCGGCATCGGCGTCAAGCCGCGCCTCGCGCTCGCCGAGCAGGCAGGGCTTGCGGCCGACCGGGGCGTCAGCGTGAGCGAATATCTGGAGACCAGCATAGCAGGTATCTTTGCGGCCGGGGACATCGCGCGCTGGCCCGATCCGCATTCGCGGCAAACTATTCGCGTCGAGCACTGGGTGGTGGCGGAGCGGCAGGGCCAGACCGCGGCCCGCAACATGCTCGGCAAGCGCGAGCGCTTCGAGGCCGTGCCGTTCTTCTGGTCGCAGCACTATGACGTGCCGATCAACTATGTCGGCCACGCCGATAGTTTTGACGATATCGCAATCGACGGCAGCATTTCCGGCAAGGACTGCCTGCTGAAGTATCGCAAGGGCGGCCGTGTCCTTGCGATTGCTTCAATTTATCGGGATCTCGACAACCTCAAGGCCGAGCTGGAGATGGAGCGGACGCGCGGCTGAGGCGCCGCATCCGATCTTGATTGGCGTCAATGTTGCTGCCGGCGACGGCGGCTGTGCACCGGCTGATCAGCAACTCGACGCAAGACCGCCTTGTGGAACTCCGCTGATCTGACGTGCTGGCAAGAGCAGCACGCCGCGCCTTCCGAGTCGCGCGGCGATCATCACCGGGGAGAAACCATGAAAGCCGCTTTGGTCCTGGCTGCAGCCTTGGCTGCCTGCCTGTCCACGCCTGTCTCCGCGCAAAAATCCTACGGTCCGGGCGTCAGCGACACCGAGATCAAGATCGGCAACACCATGCCCTATAGCGGCCCCGCATCGCCGCTCGGCATCACCGGCAGGGTGATCTCGGCCTATTTCGACGAGGTCAACGAGAAGGGCGGGATCAACGGCCGCAAGCTCAATCTCCTGTCGCTCGACGACGCCTTCTCGCCGCCGAAGACCATGGAAGCGGCGCGCCGGCTGGTCGAGGGCGATGGCGTCGCCTTCATCTTCGCGACCATGGGCACCGCGCCGAGCTCGGCGATTGCGAAATATCTCAACAGCAACAAGGTGCCGCAGCTGTTTCTGATCAGCTCGGCCTCGAAGTGGAACGACCCGGCCAACATGCCCTGGTCGATGGCGCTGCCGTGGGCGCCGAACTACACCAGCGAGGCGGCCATCGACGTCGCCTATGCCCGCGCCAAGAACCCGAATGCACGCTTCGCGGTGCTCTATCAGAACGACGACGCCGGCAAGGAATATCTGCGCGGCGTCAAGGAAGCGCTTGGTGCCGACGCCGACAAGGCGATCGCGATGGCGTCGAGCTTCGAGGTCGCCGACCCCACCGTCGATTCCCAGGTGCTGACTCTCGCGAACACCAAGGCCGACGTGTTCATGATCTATTCGGTGACGCCGCGCGCCTGCGCCCAGGCGATCCGGAAAGCGCATGAGGTCGGCTGGCAGGCAACGCGCTTCCTCGCCTCGGGCTGCGCCAACAAGGCAACCGTGATGGTCCCGGCTGGCCTCGATGCCGGCAAGGGCGTGCTCTCGCTCGGCTCGCTCAAGCCGTTCGTCGAGGCGCCAAAGGACGATCCGGCGATGACGGCCTATATCGACTTCATGAAGAAGCGCCTGCCCAATGCCGACGTCAACAACGTCGCGGGTCTCTACGGCTACACCGTCGCCGAGGCGTTGGTCGTCTTGCTGAAGCAGTGCAAGGACAATCTGACGCGTGAGAACATCATGGCGCAGGCGGCCAATTTGAAGAACGTGCCGCTGTCGCTGCTGATGCCCGGCATCACGCTCAACACCACGCCGCAGGATTTTCGCCCGATCAAGGACGGCTATATGCTCCAGTTCAACGGCAACGACTGGATCGTCGCGAGCGAGCTCCTGCGCGGCACGTGAGGGGACTGCGCAAGCGGCAGCAGGGACAGTGCACCCTCTCCCCTTGCGGGAGAGGGTGGATCGCCGCGAAGCGGCGAGACGGGTGAGGGGTATCTCTCCGCGTGCGAAGCTGTCTCTTGCGTCCGCGGAGAGATACCCCTCATCCGGCGCCATAGCCGAAGCTTTGCTTCGGCGTTCTTAGGAACGCCGGCCGAAGGCCGCCTATGCCACCTTCTCCCACGAGGGGAGAAGGGAAGAGGAGGAACACCAATGGATTTTCACCACTCCGAACGTTCGCTGGAGCTGCAGGAGCGGGTCCGCCGGTTCATGCGGACGCATGTCGAGCCGGTCGAGGAGCTCTATTACGAGCAGGTGAAGCCGGAAGCGACACGCTACAGGACGCCACAGGTCCTTCAGGACCTGAAGCGGCTGGCGCGCGAGCAGGGGCTCTGGAACCTGTTCCTCTCCGGCGAGCACGGCCAAGACCCTAACAACACTGGCTTGACCAATCTCGAATACGCGCCGGTGAAGGAAATCATGGGCCGCATCCTCTGGGCGCCGGAGGTGTTCAATTGCTCGGCGCCCGATGTCGGCAACATGGAGGTGCTGGCCAATTACGGCACGCCGGCACAGCAGGAGCGCTGGCTGAAGCCGCTGCTGGAAGGGCGCATCCGCTCCGGCTTCTCGATGACGGAGCCGCAGGTCGCCTCCAGCGATGCCACCAACATTCAATGCGAGATCAAGCGCGACGGCGGCGACTACGTCATCAACGGCCGCAAATGGTTCACCTCGGGCGCGATGAACGAGGATTGCGAGATCCTGATCGTGATGGGCAAGACGGCGCCCGACGATCCCGACCGCCACCGCCAGCAATCCATGATCCTGGTGCCGAGAGCGACGCCCGGCGTGCGCATCGTCCGCGACATGCTCACTTACGGCTATGACGACGCGCCGGTCGGCCATCCCGAGATCGTCTACGAGAACGTTCGCGTGCCCGCCGAGAACATCCTGCTCGGCGAGGGCCGCGGTTTCGAGATCGCGCAAGGCAGGCTCGGTCCCGGCCGCATCCATCATTGCATGCGGCTGATCGGCTGTGCCCAGCGCGCGCTGGAATTGATGTGCAAGCGCGCCGTCTCCCGCACAGCCTTTGGCAAGCCGCTCGCAGAGCAGGGCTCGGTGCGCGAGGACATCGCGCACTCATTCTGCGAGATCGCGCAGGCGCGGCTCCTGACGCTGCAAGCCGCCGACAGGATGGACCGCGAAGGCAACAAGGCCGCGCGCGACCTGATCGCGGCCGCCAAGATCGTGGTGCCAAGCATGGCCGCCCGCGTGATCGACCGCGCCATCCAGATCCACGGCGCCGCCGGCGTCTCGCAGGATACCTTCCTCGCGCGTGCTTACGTCTACGCCCGCTTCATCCGCATCGGCGACGGGCCGGATCAGGTGCATCTGGCCGCGGTAGGGAAGGAGCTGATCAAGCGCGGCGGGGTGATGGCCGGGTAGGACCGTTACCGGACGTCACCCGTTGCTGCGGGAACCTGGGTCGTGAACCAGCTTAGGAACGTCCTTGGACTGTCGCGATTGTCGCTGGCAGTTGGCGCGCTGCCCAGCGCGAGCGCTGGAGATCGTCCGCGTGCAGGAGAGCAATCACCCGACAAACGGTCCGGCCGTCCCCGCGGACAATGAGCTGCTGCGTCTCGTATTCGAGAGCGCGACGGACTTTGCTATCTTCACGACAGACCCGAACGGCATCACCACCAGCTGGAACCCCGGCGCCGAGCGGTTACTCGGGTACAAGACCGACGAAATCATCGGAAAATCGGCGGACGTGATTTTTCCCGCCGAGGAGGGTGGTTTTGAGGCGGCAGCCGAAGAACGACGCAGCGCGTTAGCTCAGGGCCGCGCCGAGGACGAACGCTGGCAGATGCGCAAGGACGGCACCCGGCTCTGGGCTTCGGGCCTGTTGATGCCGCTGGCGGAGCGCGACGCGGGTTTCGTGAAGATGCTGCGCGATCGCACCAGCCAGCACCGTGCTGCGGAGCAGCTCGCGCAAAGCGAGGAGCTGTTCCGCGTTCTCGCCACCAATATACCCCAGCTGGTTTTCCGCTCAAAAAGTGATGGTGAGCGCACTTGGGCCAGCCCGCAATGGACCATCTTTAGCGGTCTGAGCTTCGCTGATAGCATCGGTTTCGGTTGGCTTGACGCGATCCATCCGGATGATCGCGAAGAGACCCAGGCGGCCTGGCTCGAAGCGCGCGCCAAGGGCGAGTATTACGTCGAGCACCGCGTCAGGCGTTCCGCCGACAGAGAGTTCAGGTGGCATCAGACCCGCGCGGTACCGATGAAAGTCAGTTCGGATGCAGACGCTGTCGATTGGGTCGGCACGATGACGGACATCCACGAACTGCGCGTGCTTCAAGATCGGCAGAAGGTTCTCTTGGCCGAACTGCAGCACCGCAGGCGCAATCTGCTCGGGGTCGTCCAATCACTTGCCCGGCAGACGATCAGATCGAGCCCGTCCCTGGACGACTTTGCAGACGACTTTGAAAGCAGGTTGGGCGCCCTCTCCAGGGCTCAGGGTTTGCTCGCGCAAAGCGACAATCGGCCGATTGAACTCGGTGATCTGGTCAGGGCCGAATTGGAGGCGCACGCCAGTGCCGACGTGGAGAAGGTAACGACCGAGGGGCCGGCGGCACCGTTGCCGGCGATGTCGGCGCAATCGATGGCTCTCGCGCTGCATGAGCTCGCCACGAATGCGGTAAAATACGGCGCCCTCGGCCAACCCTCAGGCCGGCTGACGGTGCGATGGGAGGTCAAGAACGATCAATCCAGGCGGCAAGCAACCGTGGTATGGTCCGAAAGCGGGGTTGCCATGCCTGAGGGCGGGCCGGCGCGAAAAGGCTACGGAAGCGAATTGATCGAGCGAGCACTTCCTTATCAGCTCGGCGCCAAAACGAAGCTTCGGTTCGAACCTGACGGCGTCCACTGCGAAATCGCCGTGCCGCTCGCGAGCGAGGAGAAGCGTGATGACTGAGTCGCAATCACTACTAGGCCGGCGGCTCCTCGTCGTCGAAGACGAGTACATGATCGCCGCCGACCTGGCCCGTGCGCTGGAAGATCGCGGCGCTGAGGTCATTGGGCCGGCGGGCTCGGTCGAGGACGCCCTGAATCTGGTTGCGGCCGAACAGCGGATAGATGGCGCCGTCCTGGACATCAATCTTCGCGGCGAACGCTCCTATCCGGTTGCCGACGCACTTCGGACGCGCGGGGTGCGGTTCGTGTTCACCACCGGTTATGACGCTTGGGCGATTCCGGATGCTTATGCAGCCGTGCCACGTGTCGAAAAGCCGGTTAACATCAAGGCGCTCAGCGGACTGTTCTCGATCGATCAATCGGACGAGAAACCGCGGACGCTCTAGCCGCGCCCGTTGCGGGGCAAGGCCGCGATCCCACTCCCTGATAGCTGCGTTCCCGGCCTGCAAGATAGGTCGGATGATCGCTTGCCGCATTCGCGCGGCAGCGTAGCAGATTTGCCGTTACAATCCGATCAAGCGGAGCGGGTGATGGAGTAGGGGCGATCTCTTCTTCGTTCGAGAGGGTGCACGCCTGTGCAGCAGTGTATCTGCGTTGATCGCTTCTGCGGAAAGGACGGTCGATGGGAAAGAAGAGAAGGTCGGACAGGCGAGTGGAACAATCAATCTGATTGTGAGCGCCGCGGAACTCATGTGGCCGCGCCATTTCGCCGTGGCCTCTTCTTGTCACGCTGTTGACGCAATGTCCGTCTTAGACGGCGACAACTAAAAACACCGTTTGGAACCATTCTGGTTCCTGCAATGGTTCCGCAGCCGGGGTTGGCTCGACCTGTAAACATCGCGAACCCGAACGCTTCCGCGTTTGCTTGATGATGTTTTGAGGCATCGGAACCGGACAATCGAAAATCACAGGAGATATGATGGTGTTCCGATCCAGCGCCGCAATTTGCGGCGCCGTGGTTGCGCTTGCCGTTTCCGTTACTGTTGCTCGATGCGAAGCCGCTGGAGTTCACTCAAGCGCTGTCGTCAATGTCGCTTCCGGGGAAGCGATCGTCGGCGCGGCGTCCACGTACAATCCGTTCAAGCCGGGCAAAGAGGAGGGCGGCCCGAAGACAGCCTCCGGCGAGCGCTATGATCCCTCAGTCTGGTCGGCCGCCATCAAAACGAGTTTGCGTAAGAAATTCGGTGGAGTCCAGTTTGGCGCGAAGCCGAAATACGCCCTCGTAGAGGCCGTCGGCAAGAAGGTCATCGTCAAGATAAATGACGTGGGACCGCTAAGGCCTGGCCGCATCATCGACCTCAACGAGCGGACGATGCGCCATTTCGATCCGGGCCTGCAGCGCGGGGTCATTCCCGATGTAAAGGTGCGGCCGCTTGCCGGCGGCGATTGGACCCCCGGGCCGGTTGGCTGAACCGTCGCACCAGAAGGTCGCGCAGCACGGTCCTTTGTATGTGACTGAGGGAGTGCCAGGACGCACCGGCCTCGAGCCGGATCCGATGTCGGCAGGAAGGAAGGCCTTTCGGGTTTGCTGCGCGCCTGCAGCAGCCATGTCTCCGCGTATAAACCGCTAGCCGGCCGTGATCTTCGAAATCCGGCCTTCAGCGACTGTGCCAAGGGAGTCCACACCCGTCGCCTCTATGCAGAGTTTAAGCGCCCCGCCCAGAGTTGCAGCAGCCAGATCCGCCTTGGCGCCTTCCCGCAGATTTTCCAGCGCCGCTGGGTCGATGTCCTTCATCCAGCAACCCAGAATGATTGTAGCCTTCGGCAATTTACGGCGAAGCCGTCGCACCGAGTAACGCATATGGGCCGGGCTGCTTGCATCCATATAGACGAGGCAGACAATGGCGACCCCATCGGTCTCCAGCCGGAAGATATTCGCCGTCGACAACGCTTCCGCTGCCTCGACTCTGGCCGACAAGCCATGCGCTCCGGTCAGTTGAGCCAGCATGATCGCAGCGGCTTCGTCGATCGGATTTCGCCCGGCCACGCAGAGCACGGGATGTTCGCCTTGCCATTCAGTGGGCAAGTCCTCCTTGCGCAGCACCCGCAGACCCTCATAAGGCGCATCCTCAGCCACGCCTTCTATGGCAGATGTAGCTTCGACATCTGTGGTCGGGCCGACCTTCGGCGGCGGACGCTCATCCTGCTCCGAAATGTTATTGGCAAATTCCTGGACCGCATCCCTGATTTTAGCCAGCCGGTCGGGATCCAGAGCGCCGCGCTCGGCATCCGCTTGAGCCAGCTGCAGTCCTCGCAAGGCGACTTCGTCGTAATAAGAGCTGAGAGATCGCTCCTTCAAGAACTCCTCGGCTTTTGCAGATGCTTCGGTCGGGTCGCCGGCGAGCATCCGCTGATAGAATATCTCGGGCGGAGAGAGCGCTGGTCGGTCTCCAAACATGACGTCCAGGAACTCCAGGCGCTCGACATGGCGGCCCAGGACGACCAGACACACCGTAAGGGGTGTTGCCAGAACGAGGCCGATCGGACCCCAGAGCGCCGTCCAGAACGTCGCGGAAGCGACAACGGCCACCGGCGACAGTCCGGTGCTGTGTCCATAGACCATCGGCTCCAGCACATGGCCGACGACGGGCTCCACCACCACGAACAGCGCGATCGTCCACAGCAGCATCGTCCAGGTTGGATCGACCGCAACCGCGAGAGCGAGAGGGAAGGCGGCGGCGATGACCGCCCCAATGTAAGGCACGAAGCGCAGCACTGCCGCCAGAATGCCCCACAGGATCGCGCTTGGAACGCCGATCAGCCAGAGACCGATTCCGATGATGATGCCGAAGCCCCCGTTCACGAGAAGCTGGATAAGGAAAAGCCGGCTGAGGCGGCTCGCCGCGTCATCAAGGGCAGCCGTGGTGCGCTGCAGGTCATCCGAACCGGCCAGCCTGATCAGACGATTACGAAGATCCTCGCGCTGAAGCAAAATGAAGATCACGAATATGACGATGATCCCGGTCGTTGCGAGTGGATGAAGCAATGGTGAAATCAGCGTTTGCAAGCTCTCCAGCGCGCCGGGATCGGGCTGAAGCACTTCCACAGGAACGGGCTTCGGCGGGACCGCTTTCGGAGCTGCTATGGTCCCCAACGAATTCGCGGCCTCCTTGGGCTTGTCGAGTTCTTTGCTGAGGTCCTTCAACATGCTGGAAGCCCGCTCGAGCGTGCCCCGACTGGCCGTGGTCTCACGGAAGGATTGGATCTTCTCGCTTATTGTGGACTGATATCGCGGCAAATCGCCGGCCAGCTGGGCGAGTTGGGTAGCGAGCAGACTGCCCATCGCAAATATGAACGCGAAGGCGATCACGACCACGCTCACCACAGCCAAACTGCGTGGAATGCGCAGTCGCTGAACCAGTCGAACCAGAGGCGCCAGCACGAAGCTGAGCAAGACGGCCAGCGCTATCGGAATGATGATCTCGCGACCATAATACAGCACCATGACAATGATCGCGGCGAGAATGGCCATCGCCACGGCGCTCAATAGAGAAATCAGTTCTTCCGGTGTTCGTGCTTTGAATGGCTGCCTGATCACAGCTCCTCGCTAGGCCGGGAAAAGCGGCGAGTTTGTTGACGTCCAGTGAGTTCAAAAAAGCCGCGGATTGCTCCGCGGCTTCTGCATTCACCGGCTCGTATCTCAGTAGCGGTCGGTGCCGATCCCGACGCTCACGCCGGGAGCACGGAAGCCGATGCCGCTGCGCTCTTCATAGCCGCGCCGCTCGATGTAGCGCTCGCGAGGCGCATATCCGTAGGAATCGCGCCCATCGCGGATGATGACACGGCGCTCGCTGCGCTCGCGCCAGCAACGACCATCTTCATTGCAGACCATGCGCACGTTTTGAACGTTGCTGTCCGGAGCGGCATACAGGGTGGGAGACAGCGGGGCTGCAGAAGCAGCGGTCACAAGAAGGGCACTTGCTGCGGCCGTCAGAGCGGCTGTTAAAAATTTCATGGTGTTTCTCCAAAATGTGATGTGTCAGTGAGGCAATAGACTGGGAACCCAATGGTTCCATGGCTGAACAGATATCGTCAGCTGCCGCCACTCTGTTCGCAGGCATCCCGTGCCCGAAAGACAGATCAACTCGCTATGATTGGCGATTATGACTTGGAAGATGGGATTGCGGAGAGAGCCATCGCGCGCTCTCTATGAAGATCGGCTTCGAGATCCTGGACGATGTCGTGGAGCAGAACGGCGGCAAGCGGATCGGTCACCTCTCGCTCCAACGCCCGGTAGCGCAAGATCAGGACCTCCTGTTCGTCGAATTGGCCGTCTGCAGACATGCTGTAATTCCCTCCGCATACCGACGCAGAGGCGGCTGGATAGTTTCGCTAAAAGTTCTGGATCATTGTCTATGGGGCATCAAGCGACGAGAGGCGGCCTCAGCCGGCCTTCGGCTTTCCACGATCTGCCGGCCCCCAGCGCGGAAAGCTCCAACACTGACATCATGCCCCTGTTTTGCCCGACGGAGCAAATGGATTCGCAAAATCCGCAAAAGATAACGCCGATGGCCAAGCCTTTGAAATCGCTGTCCCCGGCTACTGTGCATGGGGTTGTTTTCGCGTTTTATTAATAGAGCGACCCCAGCGCCGCCGGTGGACGTCCCGTCATCCGGCCTTGGCGATGCGGCCGTCCGCTGCGCCCGAGCGCAGGTTCTGGAAGAACTTCTCCACCTCGCGCGACAGCGTCTCCGCCGTCTCGGTCACGCTGCTCGCAGCCGTCAGCACCGAGGAGGCCGCCGTATCGGTCTCGCCGATGGCATCGCGGAGCGAGCTGATGTTGGCGACCAGGGTCTCGTTGCCTTGGGCAGCCGATTGCGCGTTGGACGAGATCTCGCGCGTGGCGGCGTCCTGCTGGCCGATGGCTCCGGCGATCGCCGAGGTGACGTCGTTGATCTCGCGCACCGCGCCGCCGATCTCGCGGACGGCGTCGACCGCGTTGCGGGTCGAGGACTGGATCATCGAGACGTTCTCGCTGATGTCGGCGGTAGCTTTCGCGGTCTGCCCTGCGAGTGCCTTGACTTCGTGTGCGACGACGGCGAAGCCGCGACCGGCATCGCCGGCGCGCGCGGCCTCGATGGTGGCATTGAGCGCGAGCAGATTGGTCTGCTCGGCGATCGCCTGGATCAGGCTGAGCACGCCGTCGATGCGTTGCGTGGCTGCAGCCAGGCTCTCGATCTCGGCGATCGATTTCTCGGTGCGCTGGCCGGTCTGCTCGACCGCGCTGGCGGATTGCCGCACCTGCCGGCCGATCTCCACCACCGACGCCGACAGTTCCTCGGCCGCGCCTGCCACCGCCGTGACGTTGTGCGAAGCCTGCTCGGTGGCGTTCGCTGCCGTGCCGGCGCGGCTGCTCGCGTCCGCGGTGACGCGGGTGATGGTCTGCGCTGTCTCGCGCATCACGGAGGCGTTGTCGCTGAGGCCGCGCATGATCGCGCCGATCGCCTCGCGAAACGCGTCGACGGATTGTTCGATGTGGCGGGCGCGCTCTTCGCGCGCGGCGGAGTCCTGCGAGACCTGTGAGGCGAGGTTGCGGTTACGCGCCATCGCCTCCTGGAAGATCTGGATCGCGCGTGCCAGTGCGCCGATCTCGTCGGCGCGCTGGCTGTGGGGCACCACGACGTTCTCGGCGCCGTCAGCGACCTGCTTGATGGTCGCGGTGATGGCGGAGAGGGGGCGTGCGATCGAGCGGGCGATGATGACGATGCCGATCACGACGAGCGCGAGCGCCACACCGGCGAGGCAGGTCAGGACGAGGGACAGGATGCGATTGGTCTCGGTCTCGTGCGCGATTTGCCTGGCGCGCTCGGCATAGACCTTGGACAGCCCCTCGAGATCCTTGTTCAGCGCCGAACGCACGGTGCGGTTGGCGTCGTTGTCGCCCCATTCGCGACCCGCGGCCGCATTGATCTCGACGCCGCGGCGCACCAGCTCCTTGCGAAACTCGACGAACTGCTCGATGCGCTTCTTGAAGGTGGCGAACTGCTCGGCATCGTCAGCCTTGACGATGGTCTCCCAGCGCTTCACGACGTCAAGGATCTGGGCGTTGAACTTGAGCAGGCCGTCGCCGTATTTCTTCACCACGGCCGGTTCAGTCGACATGTAGACGCCGCGCGATTCCATCACGACCGCATAGACCAGCGAGTTGACCCGCTCGACGTTCAGCGCGGCGGCGTTCGCAGTCTCGATCGCGCTCGTCAGGTCGGCACCGCGGCGGCTGTTGTAATCGGACAGCATCGCGATCGCGGCCGTGAGCAACGCGAACAGCGCGAAGATGGCGTAGAGCTTGTTGGCAAGCGTGAAGCGGCCGGCGAGGCCGGTGGCATTCCCAGGTCGGTCAGTTGTCATGGTTTCAGGGGCCCGAATGGCCGGGAGCGGCCGGAGAGCGCGGTCGTGCAAATTATTGCAAAACTATGCAGAATGAAGATGGACGCGGCGTTAACGCCGGGTTTCGCCCCCTTTGCCCTCGGCCGAAAGAAAGGTAGATATTTCAGCGTCTTGATCTGAAGGTATAGTCTTGGGATCGCCCTGGAGTCGGCCTCTGGCCGACGAACCCCGGAGAGACCTTTGGTCTACCGCCACACCATCGACGCCACGACCTACACATTCCCGGATTTGCGCGACCTGCTCGCCAAGGCGACGCCGCCGCGCTCCGGCGACCGGCTGGCCGGGATCGCCGCCGCCAGTGCCGAACAGATGATCGCGGCGCGGATGGCGCTGGCCGACGTCCCGCTTGGGCAGTTCTTGCAGGAAGCCGTCATCCCCTATGAGACGGACGAGGTCACCCGCCTCGTCATCGACAGCCACGACGCCAAGGCGTTCGCGCCGGTGGCTTCGCTGACGGTCGGTGCATTTCGCGACTGGCTGCTGTCGGACGGCGCAACGCCCGAAATCTTGCGCAAGCTGGCCGGCGGCATCACCCCTGAGATGGCCGCCGCGGTCTCGAAGCTGATGCGCAACCAGGATCTGATCCTGGCGGCGCGGAAATGCGAGGTCACCACCGCTTTCCGCAACACCATCGGCCTGAAGGGCCGGATGAGCACCCGGCTCCAGCCCAACCATCCCTTCGACGACGCCAGGGGCATCACCGCCTCCATCGTCGACGGCATCCTGCTCGGCGCCGGCGATGCCTGCATCGGCATCAACCCGGCGAGCGACGACCCGGCCGTGATCGGCCAATTGCTGCGGCTGCTCGACGAGATCATCGCGCGGCTGAAGATCCCGACCCAGGCCTGCGTGCTGACCCATGTCACCACGACGCTGTCGCTGATCGGGCAGGGGGCGCCGGTCGACCTCGTGTTCCAGTCGGTCGCCGGCACTGAGGCTGCCAACCGCAGTTTTGGCATCGACCTTGCGCTTCTGAAGGAGGCGCAGGAGGCCGGGCTGTCGCAGAAGCGCGGTACGGTTGGCCAGAACGTGATGTATTTCGAAACCGGGCAAGGCTCGGCGCTGTCGGCCAATGCCCATCACGGCGTCGACCAGCAGACCTGCGAGGCGCGCGCCTATGCGGTCGCCCGCGCCTTTGCGCCCCTCCTGGTCAACAGCGTGGTCGGCTTCATCGGCCCGGAATATCTCTACGACGGCAAGGAAATCATCCGGGCCGGGCTGGAAGATCACTTTTGCGGCAAGCTGCTCGGCCTGCCGCTCGGCATCGACATCTGCTACACCAATCACGCCGAGGCGGACCAGGACGACATGGACAATCTGCTGACGCTGCTGGCGGCCGCCGGCGTCACCTTCATCATGGGCGTTCCCGGCGCCGATGACGTCATGCTGAACTATCAGTCCACATCTTTTCACGACGCGCTCTACGTCCGCGACGTCTTCGGACTGCGCCGCGCACCGGAATTCGACGACTGGCTGGTGCGGTCCGGCATTGCGGGCCCAGATTTCCGTCTTGCCGGCGATGCAGGCCTGCTGCCCGATTTTGCGTCACGGCTGATCGCGTGACTCGGCGGAGGCACCCGGCGACCCGAGGAAACCATTGGTGCCCTAGGGAATTAGGCTCATGCCACAATATTGAGAAATTCCGGCGGCAGCATTACGCTATGTGTCTGTCTGGCAATTTCCGCGGCTAAGTCGAGCGTGGCGGGGGAGCTTTGATGCGAGCTGAAAGTAACGGGACGTCCCGGCGGATTCTCTGCGTGTTTCCGCGATACACATCGTCGTTCGGGACGTTCGAGCATTCCTACCCCCTGACCGATGGCGTCCGCGCCTTCATGCCGCCGCAGGGACTTTTGCTGCTCGCGGCCTATTTGCCCAAGGAATGGCAGGTCAAATTCGTCGACGAGAACCTTCGCCGCGCGACAAGGGAAGAGTTCGAGTGGGCGGAGGCGGTCTTCGTCAGCGGCATGCACATCCAGCGCCAGCAGATGAACGATATCTGCCGCCGCGCCCACGAGTTCGATCTGCCCGTCGCGCTCGGCGGTCCCTCCGTCAGCGCCTGCCCGGATTACTATCCGTCCTTCGATTATCTCCATGTCGGCGAACTCGGCGACGCCACCGATCAGCTGCTCGAAATCTTGTCGCGCGATACCTCGCGTCCGGAAGCGCAGGTGGTGCTGACCACCAAGGACCGCGTGCCGATGACGGAGTTTCCGATCCCGGCCTACGAGCTCGCCGACGTGAAGAAGTACTTCCTCGGCAGCATCCAGTATTCCAGCGGCTGTCCCTATCAGTGCGAGTTCTGCGACATCCCCGGCCTCTACGGCCGCAATCCGCGCCTCAAATCGCCGGAGCAGATCATCGCCGAGCTCGACCGCCTGCGCGAATGCGGCATGACCGACACGGTCTATTTCGTCGACGACAATTTCATCGGCAACCGCAAGGCGGCGCTGGACCTCCTGCCGCATCTGATCGAATGGCAGAAGAGGACCGGCTACATGGTGCGGCTCGCCTGCGAGGCGACGCTCAACATCGCCAAGCGGCCGGAAATCCTCGAGAAGATGCGCGAGGCCTATTTCGTCACCATCTTCTGCGGCATCGAGACGCCCGACCCCGATGCGCTGAAGGCGATGCACAAGGACCACAATATGATGGTCCCGATCCTCGAGGGCGTGCAAACCATCAACTCCTACGGCATGGAGGTCGTGTCCGGCATCATCATGGGGCTCGACACCGACAAGCCGAACACTTCGGAGGCGCTGCTCGCCTTCGTCGAGGACTCCCGAATTCCGCTGCTCACGATCAACCTGCTTCAAGCCCTGCCGAAGACGCCGCTGTGGGACCGTCTTGAGCGCGAGGGACGCCTGGTCGAGGACGACGGCCGCGATTCCAATGTCAACTTCCTGCTGCCCTACGACGACGTCATCGCGTCCTGGAAGCACGCCATGGCCGTCGCCTACGAGCCCGAGAAGGTCTACGCGCGCTTCCAGTATCAATGCGACCACGTTTACGTGCACCGCCTGAAGATGCCGACGCCGGATGAGATGAAGACTTGGCCCAACATCAGGCGCGGCCTCGTCATGCTGCGAAACATCTTCTGGAAGGTCGGCGTGCTCGGCGACTACAAGCGCGTGTTCTGGAAGTTCGCGCTGGGCCGCATCAAGCGCGGCGATCTCGAAGGCCTGATTGGCTGCACCCTGATCGCGCACCATCTCATCACCTTTGCGCGGGCGGCCTCGACCGGCCAGCAAAATGCCTCGAACTATTCGATCCGGCTACGCGAGGCTTCCGTCCCCGCCGAATGATGCGACATGTCTGATCCGGCCACCCCGCGTCGCCCGACCCTCGATCTGCGGTCGCTCACGCCTGCGCGCGTCGCGCTCGGGCGCAGCGGCGCGAGCCTGCCGACGCGGGCACTGCTCGATTTCACGCTGGACCATGCCCGCGCCCGCGATGCCGTGCATGCCGTCTTCGATGCGCCGCGGCTGGTTGCGGATCTCCGCGCGCTTGGCCTCGTCGTCACCGAGGCGAACAGCCGGGCGGTCGATCGCAGGGACTATCTGCGGCGGCCCGACCTGGGCAGACGGCTCGATGCCGGATCAGTCGAGGCTCTGGCGCGGAGCGCCTCGGAACCGTGCCAACTCGCGGTCGTGATTGGCGATGGGCTGTCAGCGGCGGCGGTCCACGCCCATGCGGTCGCGCTGCTGATGCGTCTGCTGCCGTTGCTCGCAGCCGGCGATGGTGTCGCGATCGGCCATGTCGTCGTCGCCTCAGGCGCGCGCGTCGCGCTCGGCGACGAGATCGGCGCCATTCTCGGCGCGCGCATGGTCGCGACGCTGATCGGCGAGCGGCCGGGCCTGTCGGCGCCCGACAGTCTCGGCGCCTATCTGACTTTCGCCCCGAAGCCGGGCCGCACCGATGCCGAGCGCAACTGCGTGTCGAACATCCACAAGGCCGGGTTGAGCTATGACGAGGCGGCCTTCAAGATCGCCTGGCTGGTCCGCGAGGGGCTCGCGCGGGAAGTGAGCGGTGTGGCGCTGAAGGACGAGAGCGCGGACCGTGCGCCGCGTCGAATTGGCACGGCTTTGCCCGAATGAAGGGCATTAAGGCAAAATCGCCACATCTTGATCGATTCGGCCACACTCCGCCTGCTTGCGAGAAGGGTGATTGACCTGCTAAACCCCTCGCGGCGATTTTCTGCGCATTTTCAAAGGGCAAGCCTCCCATTGGTATGGCATTTTCAAGCCGTTCGCGGGGCGCGACAAGCTCACAGACCCGAGCCGATTTAGGAACTGGACAAGGCATGCTCGAAAAGCACAGCGAGAGTGAGGTTCATGTCGACAAGGTCGAGCAGGGGCCTGCGTCCTCCATCGCCTTCGGGCTGGAGCGCATTGGGCTGATCGCCGTCCGGGCGCCCATCGTCTCCTGCATCGTCCTGCTCGTGCTGATCGTCGGCGCCGTGTTCGGCATCCACCGCATCAAGATCGACGATTCGCTGTCGCAGCTGTTCCGGTCCAACACGCCGGAATTCCGCCAGTACGAAGCGGTGACCAAGAAGTTCCCGGCCGAGGAATTCGACGTTCTCGTCGTAGTCGAGGGCAAGACCCTGCTGGCGCGGAACAACCTCGAGAAGCTGCGCGACTTCGTCACCGACATGCAGCTGGTCGAGGGGACGCGCGGACTGGTCTCGCTATTCTCCGCGCGTCAGGCGCCGGCGCCGGGCAAGCTTCCCGCCGCGCTGTTCCCGCCCGAGCTGCCCGAGGGCGCGGCCTATGACAAGTTCATCGAGGGCGTCAAAGCCAACGAGATCATCCGCGGCAAGCTGTTGTCGGAGGACGGCACGCTGGCGCTGATCGTGCTGTCGCTCGATCCGGAGGTGGTCGCCTCCAATAAGCTGACCAAGACCGTCGCCGACATCCGCGCGCTGATGAAGGAAGACCTCGGCGACACCGGGCTCAACGTGCAGCTTTCCGGCGTGCCGGTGATGCAGCTCGAGATCCGCAACGCCGTCGAGCGCGACGGGCTCACCTACAACATCCTCGGCATTCTCGCCGGCTGTGTCATCGCCATCATCTTCTTTCGCAAGATATCGTTCATGGTGGCGGCGGCGTTCCCGCCGATGATCGCGATCCTGCTGGCGCTCGGCGCGCTCGGCTGGGCCAATTTCAATCTCAACATGTTCCTGAACGTGATGACGCCGCTCATCATGGTCATCAGCTTCTCGGACTCGATGCAGCTCACCTTCGCCGCGCGCGACCGGCTGATCGCGGGCCAGGACAAGTTCACCGCATTCAAGAACGCGGTGCTGGTGGTGGGACCGGCGTGCGTGCTGACGCACGGCACCGCCGGCATTTCCTTTATCGCGCTCCAGTTCTCCGACTCCGATCTGATCCGCAAGTTCGGCGAGGCGGGTCTCGCCGCCACCATCATCGCGCTGGTCGCGGTGTTGTCGCTGGTGCCGGTGTTCGGCGTGCTGTTGGTGCGCAACGAGAAGGTCTTTGCGACCAAGTTCCAGACTGCGGATGCCGGCGTGCAGGCGCTGCGTAATTTCTGCTACTGGATCGCGGTGCGCATGGTGGGCCGTCCCGGCCTGTTCAGCCTGATCGCCGTGGTGTTCGTGGCGGGCCTCGGCGTCATCTACGCCAATCTGGAGCCGCGCTACCGGCTCGCCGACCAGGTGCCGGACAAGCGCCAGGCGGTCGCTGCCAGCGACCGGCTCGACGCCAAGCTCACCGGCGCCAACCCGGTCAACGTTCTGATCCAGTTCCCCAAGGGTGAATCGCTCTATTCGCCGGAGACGCTGCAGACCATCGCTGACGTGCACGCGACGGTGGAGAAGGCAGCCGGTGTCGGCAATGTCTGGTCGGTTGAGACCCTGCGCCGCTGGCTCGCGGACAAGGCCGGCAGCGCCGACGTCGCGACCTTGAAGGAATATGTCAGCGTCATTCCGGAGCATCTGGTGCGCCGGTTCATCGATGCCGAGCAGGACGCCGTCGTGGTCGCAGGTCGCGTGCCGGACAAGGATTCCAGCCAGCTCCTGCCGATCGTCGACAAGCTCGATTCCGAGCTCGACGCCGTCCGCAAGAAGCATCCCGGCTATGAAGTGGCGGTCACGGGTCTTGCCGCGATTGCCGCGCGCAACTCGGCCGGCATGATCGAGAAGCTCAACCGCGGGCTCACCGTCGAATTCGCGCTGGTCGCGATCTTCATCGGCCTGGCCTTCCGGTCCTGGGTGGTGATGTTCGCCTGCATCCTGCCGGGCATCTTCCCCGTCGTGATGTCGGGAACGGTGCTGTGGGCGATGGGTGAGGGACTGCAATTCGCCAGTGTCGTGGCTCTGACCGTTTCGTTCGGCCTGGGCTTAAGCGCCACCATCCACTTCCTCAACCGCCTCAGGCTCGAGAGCAAGCCGGGCGTCGGCTCGGCGCTCGCGGTGGAGCGCGCGACCGTGCTGGTGGGCCCGGCATTGATCCTGACCACGCTGGTGCTCGCCTGCGGTCTCGTCGTCACGGTGTTCTCCGACCTGCCGTCGCTACGGCTGTTCGGCTGGCTCAGCGCCTTCTCGATGGTGATGGCGCTCGTCGCCGATCTCTTCATCCTGCGGCCGACGGCGATGTGGCTGATCAATCTGCACGCCAAGCTTCAGGGCACCGACAAGCCGGCGATCTGAGCGGTTTCATTCATCAGACATGAAATCGGTGCGGTCCGGGGCGATTGCGCCGCGTCTCCGAAAAACAACAAAGCCCCGGTTCGCGAGAACCGGGGCTTGCTGCTTTCGAAGCGGTAAGAGCTGTCAGCCCTTCGTCATCGTGATGTTGACGCCGCGAATCTCGCCCTTGGATGAGATCTGCACCGTTTGCTTGGTGCCATTGGTGCGCAGCGACAGATTGGCGGCAAAGCCGTTGGCCTCGACGAACACCTCGATCTGGCCGCCACCGGCGGTGCCCTGGAGATTGCCGAAGATGTTGCGGTTGGTCTCGCTCCAATTGCCGGAGATCCGCTCGCCCTGGCTGGTCACGTCGCTGGTGAGGTCGAACTTGTAGCTGTCGGACGCGCAGTGCAGCGCCTGCTTGAGGCTGAGACCGGTGCCGGCAACCTTGTAGTCGGCCTTGCAGCGGATGCGCTCGGTGGAGCCGTCGGACAGCGACACCGTACCCGTGCCGGTCCACGCGCCCTCGAAACCTGCAAACGGTCCGGACGACTGAGCCTGACTTGTCGAAACCGAGAAGAGCAGCACTGCGCCGATGCCGGCCGCCTTGATTGCCAGTTCAGATCGCCCAAAGAATTTCATCTTCAAAATATCCCGTTTTCGAACGACGTCCGCTTGTCACCAAGGACGTCTCGCCACATCGAAGGTTTAGTGTTCCGAGCCTGTGTCAGGTTCAATGGCCGGCCGCCCACATGTCGGCATCGCGAAGCGCACTTTCCATAGTTGGCGTCGGATTCTCTGCGTTTCGGCATGTTTCTGGCGCCCAAGGAGGGATGGAGAGATGCAGCTCTGCAACAGGTGCGCAGCAAAACGCGGCGCACGTGGATTATGACGTAGTATCAGTCTCTTACATTTGCCAGAGAAGGCGCAGGGAAGACCTGATTTGGTGGACGTGGCGCCAATTTGGCCGCATTTGCCAGTGCTTGTGCCTTCTCCGAGGCCGCTACTCCCGCGGCGACTTGCCATCAGAACAATCCGTTCCGGTCGTCGCCCAGTGCCGCCCGGGATAGGTGCGATTCTGCCGTCAGAATGAAGGAATACAATGCGTAAGCTTCTCGTCGCTCTCACCTTGCTGTCGGCCTCCCTCTCGACCGCAGCGTTCGCCCAGCAAGGGCGCGGCACCGACGCCGAGCAGAAGGCCTGCTCGCGCGATGTGCAGAAGCTCTGCCGTCCGGTCATCGACCAGGGCGATTTCACCATCCTGGCCTGCCTCAAGGAGAACCGGGCCAAGATCTCGCAGGCCTGCGACCAGGTCCTGAAGAACCACAACCAGTAAGCTCGGCCACTGGCCCACAAAAAGGCGGCCCCGGGGCCGCCTTTTCGGACCTGATCCGCGAAGGGCAGCCATCGAGAGACAGGATTGGTTTTGCGGCCGTATTCCCCTATATGGGGGCCGCGGCGGCATCGCCGGCACGGGCTAGCGCGAGCGAAAAAGCCCTTCCTGTCCAAACGATTGTAGACCAGCCCTCGATGACCTCTGCGAGCGAATTGCGATCCGGCAAGGGTGAGCGCGACGAGAATTTTCCCGTCGCGTCCTGGATCATTCATCCGCGTCATCGCGCGCTAATCCTGGCGTATTACAATTTCGTCCGCACCGCCGACGACATCGCCGACCACGCCACGCTGCCGCCGGACGAGAAGCTCGCTTATCTCGACCTGCTCGAGGCGGAATTGCTCGGCACGGGCGACACCCAGGCCGAGGCCGTCAGATTGCGGCACGCACTGGCCGAACGCGGCATGGCGCCGCGCCACGCGCTCGACGTGCTCATCGCGTTCCGTATGGACGTGACCAAGTTGCGCTACGAGAATTGGGACGAGGTCATCCATTATTGCCGCTACTCGGCGATGCCGGTCGGCCGCTTCATGCTCGACGTCCATGGTGAGAGCACCTCGACCTGGGCTGCGTCGGATGCGCTCTGCGCAGCGCTGCAGATCAACAACCACCTTCAGGATTGCGGCAAGGATTTCCGCGAGCTCAACCGCGTCTATCTGCCGCGCGACGCGTTGGCCGCGAGTGGCGCCTCGGTCGAGCAGCTCGGACTGGCGCAGTCGCCGCCGGCGATGCTGGCCTGCCTTCAGGCTCTCGCCGTGCGCAATGAAGCGCTGCTGGACGAGGGCAGGTCGCTCAGCGCGGAAATCAGGGATTTCCGCCTCGGCGTCGAGGTCTCGGTGATCCAGGCCTATGCCGACCGCATCGTGCGCCTCTTGAAGGTGCGCGATCCCTTGCGCGAGCGCGTGCACCTGAACAAGCTCGAGCTCCTCACCTTCAGCCTCGCCGGCATGATCGGCGAAGTCGGCCGCCGCGCGGTCGGACGCAAGGCCATTTCCAGACCGGGGGCTGCACATGACGCTTGAGGCGACCTCGCCCAGCGCCAATTATGGCTCGACCGCATCCGGCAGTTCGTTCTACGCCGCGATGCGCATCTTGCCGCACGACCAGCGCGAAGCGATGTTCCAGATCTACAGCTTCTGCCGGCAGGTCGACGACATCGCCGATTCCGACGGTCCGCGCGACGAGCGGCTCGCCGCGCTTCAGGCGTGGCGCAACGACATCGATGCGCTCTACCAGGGCAATCCGCCGCCGCGGCTGAAGGACTACGTCGCCTCGGTGAAGACCTTCGGCCTCAAGCGCGAGGATTTCCTCGCGATCGTCGACGGCATGGAGATGGACGTGCCGCAGGACATCCGCGCGCCCGACATGGCGACGCTGGATCTCTATTGCGATCGCGTCGCGAGCGCCGTGGGGCGGTTGTCGGTCCGGGTCTTCGGCCTGCCGGAAGAAGACGGCATCGAGCTCGCCCATCATCTCGGCCGCGCGCTCCAGCTCACCAACATCCTGCGCGACATCGACGAGGACGCGGGCCTCGGCCGGCTCTATCTGCCGCGCGAAGCGCTGCTGCATGCCGGCATCACCTCCAACGATCCGGACCGCGTGATCGTCGAGCGCGCGCTGCCGAAGGTCTGCCTGCCGCTGGCGCAGCGCGCAAAGGTGCATTTCGAGAAGTCGGACGAGATCATGAACCGCAACCGCCGCCGCGCGGTGCGCGCGCCGCGGATGATGTCGAAATACTATCATGCCATTCTGGATCTCCTGATCGCGCGCGGGTTCAACGCGCCGCGCGAACCGGTGCGTGTGTCGAAGGTCACACGCATCGCCATTCTGCTCCGTTACGCTCTCATCTGATGCAAAAAACAGCTCACATCATCGGTGCTGGAATCTCCGGCCTTTCCGCCGCTGTGCGGCTTGCCAGTGCCGGCTTCAAGGTCGCCGTGCACGAAGCGACGCAGCAGGCCGGCGGCCGTTGCCGTTCCTATTTCGACGGCGCCACCAATCTCACCATCGACAACGGCAACCATCTGCTGCTGTCCGGCAATAGCCATGCGCGCGCCTATGCGCGTTCGATCGGCACCGAGGCGGGCCTCGTCGGTCCGGAGCGCGCGCAGTTTCCCTTCGTCGATCTCAAGACCGGGCAGCGCTGGCAGATCGACCTCGGCGACGGCCGGCTCCCGACCTGGGTGCTCGACGAGAGCCGCCGCGTCCCCGACACCGGGCTGACCGATTATCTGAAGCTGGCGCCGCTGATCTGGGCCTCGGAAGAGACGCTGGTCGGCAAGTCCATTCCCTGCGAGGGCGTCCTCTATCAGCGCCTGGTGCAGCCGCTGCTGCTCGCGGCGCTCAACGTTGATCCCCCCGAAGGCTCGGCGGGGCTTGCCGGCGCGATCGTGCGCGAGACGCTGCTCGCCGGCGGGCAGGCCTGCCGTCCCCTGATCGCGCGCGACGGGCTCAGCGCGGTACTGATCGAGCCTGCCGTGACGTTCCTGCAGGAGCGCGGGCACAGCGTTCAGCTCGGCCATGAGCTGCGCTCGTTTGCGACCCATGGCGGCAAGGTCGGCGCGCTGAATTTCGGCGGCGAGGATGTGATCCAGATCGGCGCGGGCGATGTCGTCGTGATGGCGGTGCCGCCGCGCGCTGCCTCCAACCTGCTGCCGGGCCTGAAGACGCCGACCGAATTCCGCGCCATCGTGAATGCGCATTTCCGCGTCGAGCCGCCGGCGGGATCTGCTCCGATCCTCGGCGTGATCGGCGGCGTCGTGGAATGGCTGTTTGCGTTCCCGAACCGGCTGTCCGTCACCATCAGCAACGGCGACCGCCTGGTCGACATGCCGCGCGAGGAACTCGCGCAGGCGATCTGGAACGACGTCTGCGAGGCGGGCGGTGTTTCCGGCGAGCTGCCCCCCTGGCAGATCGTGCGCGAGCGCCGCGCCACATTTGCGGCGACGCCGGCGCAGAATGCCCTGCGTCCAGGGCCGGTCACTGCGCTGAAAAACCTGTTTCTTGCAGGCGATTGGACTGCTACGGGATTGCCTGCAACCATCGAGGGATCGGTCCGATCCGGTGATCGCGCCGCCGATCTGGTTCTGGCCGCCAAGGGATAGTGACAGGCGGCCCTGACGGGCATTTGTCCCGGTCAATTTCGGCCCATTCAATCGACTATCGGAGCAATCGAGCGAGATGGATTCCGTGAACGCGACCAGCCGCGAAGCCCAAGAATTCAGGAACTTGGAATCGAGCATTGCGTCGGCCACCGAAGGCGTCCTCGGCTTCCAGCAACCCGACGGCCATTGGGTGTTCGAGCTCGAGGCCGATGGCACGATTCCGGCCGAATACGTCCTGCTGCGCCATTATCTCGCCGAGCCGGTCGATTCCGTGCTCGAAGCCAAGATCGCCAATTATCTTCGCCGCGTGCAGGGCGCCCATGGCGGCTGGTCGCTGGTGCATGACGGCGAGTTCGACATGAGCGCCAGCGTCAAGGCGTATTTCGCGCTGAAAATGATCGGGGATTCCATCGACGCGCCGCACATGGTGCGTGCGCGCGAGGCGATCCATTCCCGCGGCGGCGCCATTCACAGCAATGTCTTCACGCGCTTCATGCTTGCGATGTTTGGCGTCGTGACCTGGCGCGCGGTACCGGTGCTGCCGATCGAGATCGTGCTGCTGCCGTTCTGGTCGCCGTTCCACATCAACAAGATCTCCTACTGGGCGCGCACCACCATGGTGCCGCTGATGGTCATCGCCGCGCTGAAGCCACGGGCGAAGAATCCCAAGGGCGTCGGCATCGACGAGCTGTTCCTGCAGGATCCGCGCTCGATCGGCATGACCGCCAAGGCGCCGCACCAGAGCATGGCCTGGTTCGTGCTGTTCCGCGCGCTCGACGGCATTTTGCGCGTGGTCGAGCCGATGTTTCCCAAGAGCCTGCGCAAGCGCGCCATCGACGCCGCGCTCGCCTTCACCGAGGAGCGGCTGAACGGCGAGGACGGCATGGGCGCGATCTATCCGCCGATGGCCAACATCGTCATGATGTACGACGCGCTCGGCAAGGACGAGAACTTCCCGCCACGCGCGATCACGCGCCGGGGTATCGACAAGCTGCTCGTGATCAAGGACGACGAAGCCTATTGCCAGCCCTGCGTCTCGCCGGTGTGGGACACGACGCTGACCGCCCACGCGCTGCTCGAAGCCGGCGGTGACAAGGCGGTGCCGGCGGCCAAGCAGGGTCTCGACTGGCTGATCCCGAAGCAGGAGCTCGAGGTGAAGGGCGACTGGGCGGTGAAGCGGCCCGACGTGCGCCCGGGCGGCTGGGCCTTCCAGTACAACAATGCCCATTATCCCGATCTCGACGACACTGCGGTGGTGGTGATGTCGATGGACCGGATGCGCCGGGAGCACGGTGCGACCGGCTATGACGCCGCGATCGACCGTGCCCGGGAGTGGATCGAAGGCATGCAGAGCGACGACGGCGGCTGGGCTGCCTTCGACGTCAACAATCTCGAATATTATTTGAACAACATCCCGTTCTCGGACCATGGCGCGCTGCTCGATCCGCCGACGGAGGACGTCACCGCGCGCTGCATCTCGATGCTGGCCCAGCTCGGCGAGACCGCGAAGACCAGCAAGCACGTCGCGGACGGGATCGCCTACCTCCGCAAGACCCAGCACCCCGAAGGGTCCTGGTACGGCCGCTGGGGCATGAACTTCATCTACGGAACCTGGTCGGTGCTGTGCGCCCTCAACATGGCCGGCGTCCGCCACGACGATCCGATGATGCGCAAGGCGGCCGGCTGGCTGGCCTCGATCCAGAACCAGGACGGCGGCTGGGGCGAGGATGCCGTCAGCTACCGGCTGGACTACCAGGGCTGGGAGGCTGCTCCCTCGACCGCCTCGCAAACGGCATGGGCCTTGCTTGCCCTTATGGCTGCTGGCGAGGTTGATCACCCGGCCGTCGCCCGCGGGGTGGAGTACCTGATTGCAACACAGAACAAAAAAGGACTGTGGGACGAACAGCGGTACACCGCCACAGGCTTTCCCCGTGTATTCTATCTACGGTACCATGGTTACCCGAAGTTCTTCCCGCTGTGGGCGTTGGCGCGGTATCGGAACTTGCGGAACACCAACAGCAGGGTGGTAGGGGTCGGAATGTGACTTTGGGGACGGGGGACTATCTTACCGCGGGTCAACCCGTTGATCCGCGGCCGATATTGATCGTGACTGGACTGGTTCAGGAGGCCCGCATCGCGGCCGGGCCCGGAATGGCGGTGATCTGTTCGTCGAGCAGCCCGACTCAGTTGCGGGCGCTGTTGACGGTGCTGGATCCCGAGACGATTCGCGGCGTGATCTCCTTTGGCGTGGCCGGCGGGCTCGACCCGACGCTGCGCTCCGGCGACGTCGTGCTGGCGACCGAGGTGCTCGCGGGCGATACCCGCTGGGCCGCTGGCCTCTCGCTCGGCGACGACCTGATCGACCGCCTGACGTCCGGACGCCGCCGCGTGGTGCGCGGCAGCCTCGCCGGTGCCGAGGAAGTGGTCACGGGGCGGTCCTGCAAGGCGGCGCTGCATTCGGAGACGGGAGCGGCCGCCGTCGACATGGAAAGCCACATCGCGGCCGCCTACGCCGCCGAGGCCGGCTTGCCGTTCGCCGCGGTCCGCGTCATCAGCGATCCCGCCCATCGCGCGCTGCCGGCGCTCGCCCGCGCCGCGATCAAGCCGAACGGCCAGATCGACGTGCTGGCCGTGCTGCGCGGCATCGCGCGCAACCCGACCGCGCTGCATGGACTGGTCTCGACCGGCCTCGACTTCAACCGCGCGCTGCGCTCACTTCGCGGCTGCCGCGACTTCCTGATCGGCACCGAGCTCGTGGAGAGCGAGGCGCTGGTTTCAGAGGCGGCCTGAGCGGTTTCTGCGATCATTAAAAACCAAAAGGCCCGGTCGCCATTGGCGATCGGGCCTTTTCTGTTTCAGTGTGCGTCACTCGGATGGAGCGGAGCGCAATCCGACGACTTCAACGCGGAGGACCGTCCCGGATTTCGCTTGCGCTCCATCCGGGCTACAGGGCATCGCGCTTACGCGGCGGTCGAAGCCTTCCGTGCCGCCTTCTCCTGCGCGGCGGCGGCCTCGTCCTTGCGGATCTCCGACAGGCGCTTCTGCACTTCCGCCGAGAAGATGTACTGCGCCGGGCGCTGCTTGCTCATGTCGATCTCGGGGGCCATCGGACCCGTGGTCCTGACGCCGCGCAGCGACACCCACATCGCCTTCAGCGGGTTGTTGATGGCTGCGGTCGCCGCCGTCGGCTCGTAGCCGCAATGGGCCATGCAGTCGGCGCACTTCTCGTACTTGCCGGTGCCGTAGGTCTCCCAGTCGGTGGTGTCCATCAGCTCCTTGAAGGTCTTGGCGTAGCCTTCACCGAGCAGATAGCAGGGCTTCTGCCAGCCGAAGATGTTGCGCGCGGGCATGCCCCAGGGCGTGCACTCGTATTCCTGGTTGCCGGCGAGGAAGTCCAGGAACAGGCCGGAATGCATGAAATTCCACTTCTTGCCTTTGCCCATCGCGAAGACGTCGCGGAACAGCTTCTTGGTCTTGGTGCGGTTGAGGAAGTGCTCCTGGTCCGGCGCACGCTCATAGGCATAGCCCGGCGACATCGAGACGCCGACACCGAGCTCGACGGTGAGGTCGAGGAATTTCGCGATCTCCTCGGCCGGATGGCCGTCGAAGATGGTGGCGTTCACGTTGACGGTGAAGCCGCGGGCCTTGGCCGCCTTGATCGCGGAGACGGCGCGGTCGAACACGCCCTTCTGCGACACGGCCTTGTCGTGGTGCTCCTTCAGGCCGTCGAGATGCACGGAGAAGAACAGATAGGGCGAGGGCTCGAACAGATCGAGCTTCTTCTCGAGCAACAGCGCATTGGTGCAGAGCGAGACGAACTTCTTGCGCGCCACGAGGCCGCGCACGATCTCGCCGATCTCCTTGTGGATCAGCGGCTCGCCGCCGGGAATGGCGACCATCGGCGCGCCGCACTCGTCGGCCGCGTCCCAGCACTCCTGCGCGGTCATGCGGCGGTTGAGGATCGCGTCCGGATAGTCGATCTTGCCGCAGCCGACACAGGCGAGGTTGCAGCGAAACAGCGGCTCCAGCATCAGCACGAGCGGATAGCGCTTGCGGCCAAGCAGCTTCTGCTTGATCAAATAACCGCCGATACGCATTTCCTTGAAGAAGGGGATAGCCATTACAAGTTTCTTTCTGGGCTTGAAATTCGGGTGGGTCAGCTCGCAGCCAGTTGGGCCGGAAGCCGGAATTCGATGTTTTCCTCGCGGCCCGGAAGCACCGAGACCTTGACCGGTCCGATCCGCCGCATCGCTTCGATCACGTCATCCACGAGTACCTCGGGCGCCGAAGCGCCGGCCGTGACGCCGACGATCCTGGCATCTTTCAACCACTCCGGATTGAGCGCGCTGCCGTCGGCAATCAGATAACTCGCGACACCGGCCTCAGTGCCGATTTCGCGGAGCCGGTTCGAATTCGAGCTATTGGCAGCGCCCACCACCAAGATCACGTCGACCAGCTTGCTCAAGTCCCTTACCGCAGATTGGCGGTTCTGTGTCGCATAGCAGATATCCCGGATATCCGGGCCTTGAATATCTGTAAAGCGGGCTTGCAGGGCCGAAATGATGTCTTTTGTGTCATCCACCGACAGGGTGGTCTGGGTGATATAGGCCACTGGGGTATCCGCCGGCAGCTCAAGGGCCTTAACCTCTTCAACGCTTTGGACCAGCAGTACGGGGGCGGGAACCTGGCCCATCGTACCCTCGACCTCGGGGTGGCCGGCATGGCCGATCAGGATCAGGGTGCGGCCCCTGGCGATGTAGCGCTTCCCCTGATTGTGAACTTTCGTGACTAGGGGGCAGGTGGCATTGAGCACCGGAAGGTCGCGCGCAGCGGCCTCTTCCTCGACGCTCCGGGCGACGCCATGGGCGCTGAAGACCGTCACAGCCTTGGGCGGCACCTCCGACAGCTCCTCGACGAAGATCGCACCTTTGTTTTTCAGGCTCTCGACGACGTACTTGTTGTGCACGATCTCATGGCGCACGTAGACGGGCGGGCCGTACTTCTCCAGCGCCCGTTCCACGATCTCGATCGCACGCACCACTCCCGCGCAAAAGCCGCGCGGTTGCGCCAGATAAACTTCCATTGGACGCCCATCACGCAAGTTGCACCAATCCGCTCTCAAGTTCAGGGGGCACCCCGATACGAACCAATGAGTGGCAATATCCGCACCATCGGTTCGCGCACGCGGTAGCCGCCCACCCCTGCCGGGGCCCCGGTGCATGGAGGCGCAGTACTTTGTGTCAAAAAATCGGCAGTAAGGAAAGGTAGAAAGAACTTTGGTTCCGTGCCGGATCAGTTTCGCGGTATTATAGTAGAGAATGCCCGTGGCAGCAAAGTGGCGACATTTGTGCGCACGCTTCGTCACTTTCCCGCCTCAACTCCTCGGCTATACCGACGGCCCGCATGATTTTGCCATGGTCTTCCGCCGTTTACCTCGAACCTTCTGACGGCGATAACCACTCAAAACAGCAATAGGTTTCGGCCGGGAACTCCGTTAAACAGCGGGCGTTTCCGGCAAGCTGTTAACCGCAGAAAGAAAAGTAGTGCTGCAAAGCGTCGTCGTTGCCATCGTCAGGGCCTGCACCCGGTTTGCCCCCCTCGTCGTCGTTCTCGGGCTCCTGCTGGCGGTGGGGGCGGGCTATTACACGTCCCAGCATTTCGCCATCAACACCGACATCAACTCGCTGATTGCCCAAAATCTGGACTGGCGCCAACGCGACCAGCAGTTCGATCGCGCCTTCGACCGCGATGCGACGATTACGGCGGTGGTCGAAGCCAAGACGCCGGAGATGGCGACCGCGGCGTCGGACGCGCTCTATGCCAAGCTGAAGGACAACAAGACCGAATTCCAGTCGATGCAGCAGCTCGGCACCGGCGAGTTCTTCGAAAAGAATGGCCTGTTGTTCCTGCCGACAGAGGAAGTTGCCAAGGTCACCGGCCAGTTCGAATCCGCCGCGCCACTGATCGAGATCATGTCGGGCGATCCCTCGATCCGTGGCCTGACCGGCGCGCTGGAAACAGGACTTGCCGGCGTCAAGCGCGGGCAGGTCAAGCTCGACAACACCGAACGGCCCTTCAACCAGATCGCGCAAACGGTCGAGACCGTGCTCAACAAGGGCAATGCGACCTTCTCCTGGCGCCAGCTCGTCAGTGACGAGCCGCTGACGGATTCGGACAAGCGTGCCTTCATCGAGTTCAAGCCGATCCTCGACTACAATGCGCTGGAGCCCGGCAAGGGCGCCACCGATGCGATCCGCAAGGCCGCAGCCGATCTGGATTTTGCCACCAAATACCAGGCGCGGGTCCGGCTGACTGGACCGGTCCCGATCGCCAACGAGGAATATGCAACCGTTCAGGAAGGCGCCGTCGTCAACGGCATCGGCACGGTTCTCGTCGTGCTGCTCATCCTGTGGCTGGCGCTGCATTCGGCGAAGATCATCTTCGCGGTGTTCGTCAATCTCTTCGTAGGTCTTGCGCTGACAACCGCCGCCGGCCTGATGATGGTGGGCTCGCTCAATTTGCTGTCGATCGCGTTCGCCGTGCTGTTCGTCGGCCTCGGCGTCGATTTCGGCATTCAGTACAGCGTCCGCTATCGCTCCGAGCGCTACAAGCACAACGATCTCTCGGGGGCGCTGATCCTCGCTGCCAAGCGCTCGGCTATTCCGTTATCGCTGGCGGCAATGGCGACCGCGGCCGGCTTCCTCTGCTTCATCCCCACCGACTACAAGGGAATCGCCGAACTCGGCCAGATCGCCGGCGTCGGCATGCTGGTCGCGTTCCTCACCAGCATCACCGTGCTCCCGGCGATGCTGAAGCTGTTGAACCCGCCCGGTGAGAAAGAGCCGGTCGGCTATGCCTTCCTGGCGCCGCTCGATCACTTCCTGGAGAAGCACCGCGTGCTCGTCGTCGGTGGCACGATGTTTCTGGCGGTCGCCGGCCTGCCGCTGCTCTATTTCATGAAGTTCGACTTCAACCCGATGAATCTGCGCAACCCGAAGGCAGAGTCGATCGCGACCTTCCTCGATTTGCGCAAGGATCCCAACACCGGCGCCAATGCCATCAACGTGATGACCACGTCGGAAGAGCAGGCAAAGCAGGTGGAGGCAAAGCTGGAGAAGGTGCCGGAGGTGTTGCGCGTGATGTCGCTCAACAGCTTCGTTCCTGAAGACCAGCCGCCGAAGCTGAAGCTGCTCGCGCAGGGCGCCAAGGTGCTGAACCCCGCGCTCAATCCCGACCAGATCGACGCCGCGCCGTCGGACAAGGAAAACGTCGATGCGCTGAAATCCTCGGTCGACAATCTGCGCCGGACCGCAGGCGATGCGAAGGGCCCGGGAGCGGTCGCGTCGCGTCGGCTCGCGGACGCGCTGGAAAAGCTCGCCAATGGCGACGAGGCCACGCGGAACAAGGCGCAGGACGTGTTCGTCGCGCCGATGAAGATTGTGTTCGACCAGCTCCGGAACGCGATGCAGGCCGAGCCGGTCACCCTGAAGTCATTGCCGGCAGATCTCGTCAGCGCCTGGAAGAGCAAGGACGGCATCATCCGCGTCGAGGCGCTGCCGAAGGGCGATCCCAACGACAACGACACGCTGCGCAAATTTGCGGCGGCGGTACTCGTTGCCGAGCCGACCGCGATCGGCGGTCCGGTCTCGATCCTGAAATCCGGCGACACCGTGGTGAAGGCGTTCATCCATGCCGGAATCTATGCGCTGCTGGTGATCGGCCTGTTGCTGTGGGTCACGCTGCGCCGGTTCGTCGACGTGCTGATGACGCTGGTGCCGCTGCTGGTGGCCGGCGCGGTGACGCTCGAGATCTGCGTGCTGATCGGCTTGCCGCTCAACTTCGCCAATATCGTTGCGTTCCCGCTGCTGCTCGGCGTCGGCGTGGCCTTCAAGATCTACTATGTCGTGGCCTGGCGCTCGGGCAGGACAAACCTGCTCCAGACCAGCCTGACGCGCGCGATCTTTTTCAGCGCGCTGACAACGGCGACCGCGTTCGGCAGCCTTTGGCTGTCGAGCCATCCCGGCACGTCCAGCATGGGCAAGCTGCTCGCGCTGTCGCTGGTGACGACGCTTGCCGCCGTGCTGCTGTTTCAGCCCGCCCTAATGGGCAAACCCCGCAATCTCAGGGAGTAGGCAGATGTCGCCGACCTGGTCGGCGGCGCCCTTCTGACCGGGTTTGGCGGTGCCGGTGGCCTTCGGGGCTGCGGGCGCAGCCTGCGCCGCTGTAGCGCCCGTCGTTGCCGGGGCTTTCGGCGCTGCGCCGGTGGGCTTCGGCGCGCCCTTGGCCATGGCGTTGGCGGGGCTCAAGGGAATCGGGGGACTGACCCGGGTCCAGGTCTCGCCACCGCACAGGAACCCCATCACGCAGCCCTTGATCTCGAGTTGGTCGGTGCCAACCGGCGTGATGGTCGCGCTGTAGAGCTGGCCGTCCTTGGCGTTGTAGACCTGACCTTCCCATTGATCGGCGCCGGGCCTCTTCTTCATGTCGATCAGGGTCGCCATGCCCAGCGTGGGGCGGGTCTTTTTCGACGCGTCCGGATTGTTCTCGTCGCGGCCACCGGGCTGTTTTTCCCAGGAAACCGCGCCCCACATGCTGCCATTGCATTGGGCGACACGAATGTTGGCGACACCGTCGGCAACCCGCCAGTCGCCGGTCGGATCGGCCGCGAGCGCCGGGTTCAGGCAGGTGTAACCGCCAGCCAGTATTAGTCCGGTGTAAAGGGCTAAACGCATGATAGTTCCTTGGCAGTGCAACATGGTCTAAAGCTCTGCTTGCGAAGATGGTCCGAAAAAGGGCAAAAGGCCGCACAGACCGTTTTCAGCGACGTTCCGTTTTCAGTTGACGAGACGGCCCTCAACCGAAGTATGTAGCGGATGCACAGCCCAAATCCAGACATGTCTCAGCTGTTCGCGGACCGCCAGGCCCAGCGCAGCGCCCTGCATAATCGGCATCTGAACGAGCAGTTCGTTCGGGTCCTGAAGACCATCGGCTACGATGTCGGCTTCCAGAAGGGGCAGGGACAGTACCTCTACGACCGCGACGGGGCGCGCTATCTCGACCTCTTGTCCGGTTTTGGCGTGTTTGCGATCGGGCGCAATCATCCGGTCATGCGCGAGGCGCTCAAGAGCGTGCTCGATGCCGACCTGCCCAACCTCGTCCAGTTTGACGTCTCGGTGCTTGCCGGCGTGCTTGCCGAGCGGCTTTTGAAGTACGTCCCCTATCTCGACAAGGCGTTCTTCGCCAATTCCGGCGCCGAATGCGTCGAAGCGGCGATCAAGTTCGCCCGCGGCGCCACCGGCCGTCCGGGCATCGTTTATTGTGCCCACGGCTATCACGGCCTGACCTATGGCGCGCTGTCGCTGACGGGTGATTCGAACTTTCGCACCGGCTTCGAGCCGCTGCTGCCGGGCTGCACCTCGATCCCGTTCAACGATCTCGCCGCGCTCGAAAAGGCGCTGGCCTCGCGCGAGGTAGCCGCCTTCGTCGTCGAGCCGATCCAGGGCAAGGGCGTCAACATGCCCACCGACGAGTTCCTGCCGGGTGCGGCTGCGCTCTGCAAGAAATACGGCACGCTGTTCGTCGCCGACGAGATCCAGACCGGCATGGGCCGCACCGGCCGCTTCCTCGCGGTCGAGCACTGGAACGTCGAGCCCGACATGGTGCTGCTGTCGAAGTCGCTGTCCGGCGGCCATGTGCCGGTCGGCGCGGTGCTGACGCGCAAGAGCATCTTCGACAAGATCTTCAACCAGATGGACCGTGCAGTCGTGCACGGCTCGACTTTCTCCAAGAACGACCTGGCGATGGCCGCGGGCATCGCCACGCTCGATATCATGGAGTCCGAGAAGCTGATCGAGTCCGCCGCCAAGCGCGGTGCCGAGCTGCGCCTCGCGCTCACGCGCATGGTGCCCGGCTACGAGCTGTTGAAGGAAGTCCGCGGCAAGGGCCTGATGATCGGCGTCGAGTTCGGTCCGCCGAAATCGCTGCGGCTGCGGGCGTCCTGGAACGTGCTGGAGGCGGCCAACAAGGGCCTGTTCTGCCAGCTCATCACCGTGCCGCTGTTCAAGGACCACAAGATCCTCACGCAGGTTGCCGGCCACGGCAGCCACACCATCAAGCTTCTGCCGCCGCTCACCATCACCGAGGAAGATTGCGGCTGGATCGAGCGCGCCTTCGACGACGTCATCGCCGGCAGCCACAAGGTCCCCGGCGCGATCTGGTCGCTCGGCAAGACGCTGGTGGACAACGCGGTGAGGCGATCGGCGTAAGGCCTGTGCTGCGGCCTGATGTCGCGACGTGCGACCTGCTGAAGCAGTCCGTCTCCCGAAATTCCAAATCGACGCTTATTTTCCGGCATTGACCTGACCGGGAGAGGAGTGGGCGATGCCTTTGACTGGCGGCTGTCATTGCGGCGCGATCCGCTACGAAGTCAACGGCGACATGATGGTGCACGCGCTCTGCCATTGCGCGGATTGCCGCCGCCACTCCGGGGCACCGATGGTCGGCTGGGCGATGTATTCGCTCAAAGCCGTCAAAGTCGTGCGCGGTCAGCCGAAGATCTATCAATCATCCGAACATGGACGACGTCACTTCTGTGCCGATTGCGGCACTGGGCTGTTCTACATCAACGAAAACCTGATGCCCGATATCATCGATATCCAGAGCGGGACCTATGATGACCCCGATGCCGTTCCGGCGACGATGCACATTCAGGTCGCCGAGCGGATTGGCTGGATGAAGCGGGCTCACGAACTGCCCGTCTTCGAACGATTTCCTCCGCTCGAATGACTGGATGCGCAGAGGCTAACCCTTCATCGCCGCCTCGAACTTGTCGACGAATTCGGCAAGCTCGTCGGGGGCGAGATCGCTGACGGCCCAGAAGTTCAGGCCGCGATTGCCCCAGCGCCGGCAGTTGAAGCCCTGCATGGTTTCGGTCTTGGGCGCGCGGTATTCCGCGTTCGATGTCTGCGACACGAACAAATTCACCACGTGCTGCCGGCGCTTGTAGACGACCGCACCGATGGCGCGGGCGTCGATATAGTCGAGCCGCCCTCCCACCAGCGTAAACCCTTGTGCGGTGAGGTCGATCACGGGCGGGGCGACGTCGAGCTTGCCGTTGAACCACGGCTTCACCGTGTGCTGGTCGGTCGAGACCACGTCGATGAGGTGGCCGGCCTGGAGCGAGCGCAGATGCGCGGAGACGACCTCCGACAGGATGCGCTGCTGGTCGTCCTGGCGCAGCACCAATGCAACGACGCCGGAGGCGGCGAGCGCCGAGACTGCCGAGCCCATCGCAAAGCCGCGCAGCACGGAGCGGCGGCTCGGCTGTTGGCGCTGCGGCTGCGGCTGCGGCAGCGAAGCCTCGATACGCGCGCGCAGGCTCGCCGGTGCGGTGTAGCGCAAATCGGCGTCCGCGAGCACGCGCTGCATGTCGCGTTGGGCCGAAAGCTCCGCAGCGCAGGCCGGGCAGCTCGCGATATGGGCTTCGACCTCGCGCGCATGGCCGGCATCGAGCTCGTTGTCGAGCAGCGCGTGAAGCAGGATTCTTGCTTCGTCGCAGGTCATCTTGCTTGCTCCTCATCCGCCGTCCAGGCCGCGCGCAGCATGGCGCGGGCGCGGGCGAGGCGGGACATCACGGTGCCGACGGGCGCGCCGACGGCCTCGGCGATTTCGCGATAGGACAGGTTGTTGATCTCGCGCAGCACGAATGTTTCCTTGAACGGCTCGGCGAGCGCGTCGATCAGCTTGCGGATCGCGCCCGCATCGCGGCTGCGCAGCACTTCGGTCTCGGGACTGGCCTCGGTCTCCTGCCAGATCGGCGTCTGCTCGGCAGCGCCGGGCGTATCGTCGATCGCGCTGTGCCTGTGCGCGCGCCGTGCATATTCGGCATTGCAGACGTTACGCAGGATCGCGAACAGCCAGGGCTTCATCGCCGGTCCGCGATAGCTGTCGAAATGCTTCAGCGCGCGCAGATAGCACTCCTGCACCGCGTCCTCGGCATCGGAGGCATCACGCAAGAGATAGCGCGCGAGGGTGTAGACGTCGTCGAGATAGGGCAGCGCCGCCTCGCGGAAGCGTTGCGCCTTCTGCAAATCGTCGTTGGCGGGCATCGCTCCTCGCTTTGCCTCTTGTTCTGATCGTTGCTTCGTCTCGTCGTTGCTCGTTTCGTCCCTGTTCGTTTCGTCCCTGTGTGTGACCGAAGGCACACGAGCCCGGCCGGCGTGGGACCACCGGCCGGGCAAGACGTTGATGCCTTGGTTCGAGACGTTACTCAACCTTGATCATCCCCGTCATGTGCGGGTGCAGAGAACAAAAATATTTGTAGTCGCCCGCATTGGTGAAGGTGAACGAGAACTTGTCGTCAGTGTCCAGGGTCTTGGATCTGAACTTCCCGGCCGACACAACGGTATGGGGGATGTCGTCCCGGTTGGTCCAGGTCACGGTGGTGCCGACCTTGATCTTGAGCTCGGCCGGCTGGAAGACGAAATTGTCGATATGCACCTCCATGTCGTCGGCACGGGCGGTTGTGGCGGGTACCAGCATGGCCGCGGCCCAAGCGAGACCGAAGGCGACACCGAAGTCGCGGCGATTGAGAGTCTTCATTGTCAGCTTCCGTTCGCCCTGCATCAACCCTGGAGCGGCGTGTCGATGATCGCGAGCCGCTGCTCATTCTGCTTGAAGTTGATGCTGGCAACGCCGAGCATCGCGCGGAGCTTTGCGTCCTCGACCTTCATCGGTCCGGGCGAGGGGGCGGCTCCCGGCGCCGGCTGCGGAAAGGCGGTGGAGCGTGCGGTGTGGAAGGTGACGTTGCCTTCGACCTTCTGCATCACCTGGTGAATGTGGCCGTTCAGCACGGTGACTGAACCAAAGCCCTTCACCTGTTCCAGCGCGCGGGCGCCGTCCTCAGTGCCCCAGCCCCATTCGGGGTAGACGGTCCAGAGCGGGATGTGGGCGAACAGCACGATCGGCGTCGATTTCGACTTGCCGCGCAGATCGTCCTCGAGCCAGGCGAGTTGCTCGGCACCGAGATTGCCGAGGCCTCCGGCCTTGAGGTCGACGACATTGACGAGGCCGATGAAGTGCACGCCGCCCGCGTCGAACGAATACCAGCCTGCGCCCTTGGTACCGCGGCCGTAGCGCTCGCGATAGAACTTCACGTCCTCGTCGAGGAAGTCATGCTCGCCGGGCACGTAATGCACGTCGAGCTTGCTCTGCGAGATGATGCGATCGGCATTGTCGAACTCGGCGGCCTTGGAGAGATGCGTGATGTCGCCAGTGTGGATCATGAAGGACGGCTTGACCGGCATTGCGTTGATCTTGTTGATGGCTTCCTCCAGCGTGCCGAGCGCGTTGGGATTGGCCGGCTTGTCGAAGCCGACATGGCTATCGCTGATCTGGAGGAAGGTCATTCCGGGCGCGGCCGCGCTCGCAGCTTGCGCGGAATCGATGATGCCGAGCGAGCGCGGGACGCCACCGGTGATGGTCCAGAGCACCCCGGTGCCGGCCCAGGTCATGCATTCCAACACCTTGCGGCGGCTTAAGCCGTCCTCGCCGTGATCGTGTCCGCTCATCGCGCAGCTCCACTTCGCCCGGAATTGGGCTTCGGGGAGGTGATTGGGGGAGCGGGGGTGTTATTCCCGGACGCGATGACGTTTTCGTGAGGTGGTTGGACGCGTAGCCCGTATGGAGCGTAGCGGAATACGGGACCTATCGAGCGTCCTCTCCCTGGATTTCGCTACGCCCGATCAAGGCTACGCATTCACTTCGCATCCTCCAAAATCATCGCCGCACCCTTCTCGGCGATCATCGCGGTCGGCGTGTTGGTATTGCCCGACGTGATGGTCGGCATGATCGAGGCATCGACAATGCGAAGGCCGCCGAGACCGTAGAAGCGCAGGCGTTCGTCGACCACCGCCATCGGATCGCTTGCCGCGCCCATCTTCGCGGTGCCGACGGGGTGGAAGATGGTGGTGCCGATGTCGCCGGCGGCCTTCGCGAGCGAGGCATCGTCGTCGCCGACGGCGGGGCCGGGCAGATATTCGCTCGGGAGATATTTTGCCAGCGCCTTCTGCTGCATCAGGCGGCGGGTGGTGCGGATGGCGTCGGCGCCGACCTGGCGGTCATCATCCGTTGAAAGGTAATTAGGCGCGATGATGGGCTTCTCGTCCGGCGTCGCCGAACGCAGACGTACGGTGCCGCGCGAGGTCGGCTGGAGATTGCAGGCGCTCACCGTGATCGCGGGGAAGCGGTGCAGGGGATCGCCGAACTTGTCGAGCGACAGCGGTTGCACGTGAAACTGGATGTTGGCGCGTGTGCGCGTCGCATCGGAACGGGTGAAGATGCCGAGCTGCGACGGCGCCATGGTCAGCGGCCCGCGGCGGCGGAAGGCGTAGTCCAGGCCCATCAGGCCGCGTCGAACCAGATTGTAATAGGTCTCGTTCAGGGTGCGCACGCCCTCGACCTTGTAGATCGCGCGCTGCTGGAGATGGTCCTGCAGATTGCGGCCGACGCCGGGCTTATCCATCACGATGTCGATGCCGAGCGGTGACAGCCAGTCGGCAGGTCCGATGCCGGAGCGATGCAGCACTTGCACCGAGCCGATCGCGCCTGCCGAGAGGACCACCTCGCGTTTCGCACGCGCCTCGAAGATCTCGCCATTCTGGATGAAGCGCACGCCGACGGCGCGGCCCTGTTCGATGATCAGACGGTCGACCAGCACATGCTTTTCGAGCCGCAGGTTCGGGCGGTTCAATACCGGCTTGAGGAAGCCGCGCGCCGACGACCAGCGCCGGCCGCGCTTCTGATTGACGTGGAAATAGCTGGTGCCTTCGTTGTCGCCGGTATTGAAATCCGGGATGCGCTTGATGCCCATCTCCTCGGCCGCGTCGCCCACGGCATCAAGGACGTCCCAGGACAGCCGCGGCGCCTCGATGCGCCAGCCGCCGCCGGCGCCGTGATGCTCACTCGCGCCGAGGAAGTGATCCTCGAGCCGTTTGAACAGCGGCAGCACGTCGTCATAACCCCAGCCGGTCATGCCGAGCTGGCGCCAGTGATCGTAATCGGCGGCCTGTCCACGCATCGAGATCATGGCATTGATCGCCGAAGAGCCGCCGATCACCTTGCCACGGGGATAGGCGAGCGAGCGGCCGTTCAGCCCGGGCTCGGCCTCGGTCTTGAACATCCAGTCCGAGCGCGGATTGCCGATAGCGAAGAGATAGCCGACGGGAATGTGGAACCAGATCCAGTTGTCGTCGCCGCCGGCTTCGAGGACGAGGACGCGATTGCTGGAAACCGCGGACAGCCGGTTGGCGAGGATGCAGCCCGCCGTTCCGGCACCAACGACAATGTAGTCAAACTCACCTTCGAGCCGCCTTGGCATTCTGCTTCCACCCAACAGGCGTCATGCCCGGGCTTGTCCGGGGCATCCACGCGCTTTCCGTTCTAATAGTCAGACGTGGATGGCCGGGACAAGCCCGGCCATGATGAGAGGACAGAGCTACCCGGAGCCCCCGCCAGTTGGGTGGACTGGTGCTTGCATGGTAGACAGGCCTGCATTTTCAACAAAGCTTGAGACCCTCCATGCCCATCGTGAACCGCGTCGCCGACCTTCAACCCGATATTCAGGCCTGGCGCCGGGACATCCACCAGCATCCGGAGCTGCTCTATGACGTCCACCGCACCGCAGCATTCGTCGCAGACCGCCTGCGCGAATTCGGCTGCGATGAGGTCGTGACGGGCATCGGCCAGACCGGCGTGGTCGGCGTGATCAAGGGCAGCAAGCCGGCCGGCGAGGGCCTCAAGGCCATCGGCCTGCGTGCCGACATGGATGCGCTGCCGGTCGAGGAACAGACCAACCTGCCTTACGCTTCGAAGACCCCGGGCAAGATGCACGCCTGCGGCCATGACGGCCACACCGCGATGCTGCTCGGTGCTGCGCGATATCTCGCCGAGACCCGCAACTTCGCCGGCGATGCGGTGGTGATCTTCCAGCCGGCCGAGGAGGGTGGCGCCGGCGGCTTGGCGATGGTCAAAGACGGAATGATGGAGCGCTTCGGCATCGAGCAGGTCTACGGCATGCACAACGGTCCCGGCATCCCGGTCGGCTCGTTCGCGATCCGGCCGGGTCCGATCATGGCAGCGACCGACGAGGTCGATATCATGATCGAAGGCCTCGGCGGCCATGCCGCGCGGCCGCACAAATGTGTCGATTCCGTTCTGGTCGGCGCCCAGGTGATCACGGCGCTGCAGTCGATCGTCGCGCGCAGCGTCGATCCGCTGGAATCGGCCGTGATCTCGATCTGCGAGTTCCACGCGGGCAATGCCCGCAACGTGATTCCGCAAACCGCGACACTGAGGGGCACCATCCGCACGCTGTCGCCGGAGGTGCGCAAGCTGGTCGAGAAGCGCGTGCACGAGGTCGTGGCGGGTGTGGCGCAGATCACCGGCGCCAAGATCGACCTGCGCTACCAGCGGAATTATCCCGTGGTGAACAACCACGCCGCGGAGACCGAGATTGCGCGTCGCATCGCGGGGCAAGTTGCGGGCGAGGCCAACGTGCTCGAGATGTCGCCGCTGATGGGCGGCGAGGATTTCGCCTATATGCTGGAGGCGCGCCCCGGCGCCTTCATCTTCTGCGGCAACGGCGATAGCGCCGGCTTGCATCACCCCGCCTACAATTTCGACGACGAGGCGATCGTCTACGGCACGTCGTACTGGGTCAAGCTGGTCGAGCAATCGCTCGCGGCGTCGTAAGGTCAAGCCGAAAGCACAAACGAAAAGGGCCCGCGCATCGCACGGGCCCTTTGTCTTCGAGTGGCGCGATCGGCTTCAGAAGATCCGCGAGAAGATCACGTACAGCGTGCCCGACAACAGGATAGCGACGGGCAAGGTCAGCACCCAGGCCATCACCATGTTCCTGATGGTGGCGACCTGGAGACCCGAACCGTTCGCGGCCATGGTGCCGGCGACGCCGGACGACAGCACGTGGGTGGTCGAGACCGGCAGGCCGAACACGTCGGCGGCGCCGATCGTGGCGGCGGCGACGAGCTCGGCGGAGGCACCCTGCGCGTAGGTGAGATGGGTCTTGCCGATCTTCTCGCCGACGGTGACGACGATGCGCTTCCAGCCGATCATGGTGCCGAGGCCGAGCGCGATCGCGACGGCCACTTTCACCCAGGTCGGGATGAACTTGGTCGCGCTGTCGAGGCCGCCCTTGTAGGCGTTCAAGGTCGCGACCTCTTCCTTGCTAAGGTCATTTTCCTTGTCCTTCATCAGGAAGCGGATCGCTTCCGAGGTCAGGTACATGTCGTTGCGGGTGTTGCCGACGACTTCCGCCGGCACCTTGTTCAGCGAACCGTATTTCGCGACCTGCTCGCCGACATCCTTCACCAGCACTGACAGAGAAGGATAGGTGCCTTCGCTGATGTGATGCGAGGTGACGTACTGCGTCACCGCAGGACGGGGATCGCCGATGATCGCATGGCCGGCGCCCTTGGCCGCAACCACCTTGGAGGCGGCATCCGAGACCTTCGCGAACTGGGCGACTTGCGACTCCGGCAATGCGCGGTTGAGCGCGTAGGCCGTGGGCACGGTGCCGATCAGGATCAGCATGATCAGGCCCATGCCCTTCTGGCCGTCGTTCGAACCGTGGGCGAAGCTGACGCCGGTGCAGGTCAGGATCAGCAGGCCGCGAATCCAGATCGGCGGGGCTTTATTACCCTCAGGGGCGGCATAGAGCGCTGGGTTCTTGACGATCAGCTTGAGCAGCAGCAGCAGGCCGGCGGCGCAGACGAAGCCAACCAGCGGCGACAGCAACAGCGCATAGCCGATCTCGGTGGCCTTGCCCCAGTCCACGCCCGAGGTACCGTCGCGGCCGCGCATCAGCGCGTTCGCGACGCCGACGCCGATGATCGAGCCGATTAGCGTGTGCGAGGAGGAGGCCGGCAGGCCGAAATACCAGGTGCCGAGGTTCCAAAGGATCGCGGCGATCAGCAGCGCGAACACCATCGCGAAACCGGCGCTGGAGCCGACCTGGAGGATCAGCTCGACGGGCAGCAGCGAGACGATGCCGAAGGCCACGGCGCCAGACGAGAGCAGCACGCCGAGAAAGTTGAAGAAGCCTGACCACATCACCGCGACCTCGGCCGGCAGCGAATGGGTGTAGATCACGGTCGCTACCGCGTTGGCGGTGTCGTGGAAGCCGTTGACGAATTCGAAGCCAAGCGCGATCAGGAGGGCGACGATAAGGAGGATATAGGGCAGGTAGCTCGTGACCCGCGTGCCGGTCGCATCGACATCCGAATAGATGCTGTAGGCCACATAGAGCAGGCCCGCGGCGAGAATGCCGAAGAACAGGATCAGTGTCAGCGGATTGAAGCCCTTGTCGAGATTTGGCCGCGAAGCCGGCTGGATCGGCGCGGGATCGGCTACCGCGCGGTCGAATGCAACATCGGTCATGTCTGGACGCCCCTTAACTTTCTGTAAGGGCTATTGTCTCCGATGGATTTGAAGGCTGGATGACAGGCGGCGCCTGAAAGGGGTTTTCCCGCCCGTTTTCAGGCGGCGCGCGCGGCTTTCTTCTGCAACCCGGCGACGATCTTCAGGTCTTCGACAAAGCGCTGATATTCCAGCACCTTGGCTTCCGGATCGGGCAATCGCAGTAGATAGGACGGGTGCACCGTCACCAGCGCCTTGTGACCGTCGGGAAGGTCGATCAACCGGCCGCGGGTCTTGCCTACAGGGGTGATCTTGCCGAACACGCTCTGCGCGGCGGTCGCGCCCATCGCGACGATGAGATCGGGCTGGATGACGGAGACTTCCCGCTCATACCACTGCCGGCAGGCTTTTATTTCCGGCGTATTTGGCTTCTGATGCAGGCGGATCTTGCCGCGCGGCACGAACTTGAAGTGTTTCACCGCGTTGGTGACATAGACCTTCTTGCGGTCGACGCCGGCCTCTTGCAGTGCCTTGTCGAGCATCTGGCCGGCCGGACCGACGAAGGGATGGCCGGCGAGGTCTTCCTTGTCGCCGGGCTGCTCGCCGACCAGCATGATATTGGCAGACTTCGGGCCTTCGCCGAACACGGTCTGGGTCGCATCCTTGTAGAGCGGGCAGGCTCGGCAGTGGGCGGCCTCCTCGCGGAGCGCGTCGAGATCGTCGGCAGCGGTCTTGCGTTTCATCGGAGCCTCCGGCCGCCTTTGAGGCTTGTGCGGATCGGTTGCGGCATTGGCGATCATGGCGCCGGTCATGCGCTCAGCGTCCGCGATCAAGGGCTTAATGATCGAAGCCTCGGGCAGGTTCCTCCAATATTTCTTCGGCATCTCCGTTTGCATCGCCTTCACCTTCAGGCGGGCCGGATTGAAGATGCTGGCATAGTAGCGTCGCCAGGTTTCCTCCAGCCGGTCTTCGCTCGGCGCCTCGCTCTTGCTGACGCCTGATGTGAACGAGAGCGCGTGGCCATCCCAATGCGCGCAGAGGTCCGGCGTCAGGACCGACCAGGGCATGTCGGCAAAGCGCTTGGCGAAGAACGGCGCGGCGAGTTCGACAATGTGATGCTCCGGCTCGAACCAGGCGACGTAATGTGCTTCGCGTTCCCTGCCGATCTCGCGGAAGCGCACGAAGGCATGCATCTTGTGCTCGTCGCGGTAGACCGCCTTTGCCATGGCCGTGACTTGCGCAACATTGGGGTCGGTCGCGACCTCGATGAGGTCGTGATTGTCCTTCAGCCGAAACAGCAGGCGATAGAGGATCGCGAAACGCTCGGGATCGCGATGCAGGATCGCGGCCTTGGCGAGCTCGACAAATTTTGCTGGCACATTGAAGGTGCCGTCGCCGCCCTGCGGCAGCGGAGACGGTGAGGGCGGCGCGAACAGCTCCGCTTCGCCGCCCTGCACGGCCCAGGTGACGTCGGTCGGTTTCATTTGGTGAAGCACGAGGCTACGCGCGGCTTTGCGCCAGCCGTCGAAATCGGTTTCGTTCTCGAGGATGATGTATTGCATCAGAAGCTAAATCCCAGTTGCGTTGCCTTCGGCTTGAACCGTTCGATCAGCCGTGCCTCGTCGAGGCGGTGCGGCGCGGGACGGTGGTCGCTGAGGACGATGAACGGCAGCGCCTTGTTGCGGGGCACATGCAGCCGCGCGAGATCGGCGACGCGGATCGTGGTCGTGCGGCGCGCCGCGATAATGCGATCGACCGCCTTGGTGCCGAAGCCTGGCACGCGCAACAACTCCTCGCGGCTGGCGCGGTTGACGTCGAGCGGGAAGCGGTCGCGGTGGCGTAATGCCCAGGCGAGTTTTGGATCGATGTCGAGCGGCAGCATCGCACTGTCGTCGACGATCTCGCCGACATCAAAACCGTAGAACCGCATCAGCCAGTCGGCCTGGTAGAGACGGTGCTCGCGCAGCAAGGGCGGCGCGCGCAGAGGCAGCGCGCGGCTGGCATCGGGGATCGGGCTGAACGCGGAATAGTAGACGCGCCTCAGCCTGTATGAACCGTAGAGATTGGCGCTGGTGTGGAGGATGGTGTGGTCGGAGGCCGCGTCGGCGCCGACGATCATCTGCGTGCTTTGGCCGGCCGGCGCGAAGCGCTGCGGCTTGGCTTTCGTGTTCGCGCTGCGGCTTTCCTCGGCCTCGTCGAGCTTGAGCCGCAGCCGACCCATGGTGCGGCGGATCGCGCGCACGTCTTTCTCGGGCGCGAATTGCTGCAGGCTCGTCTCCTGCGGCATCTCGATATTGATGGAGAGACGGTCGGCATATTTGCCAGCCTCGGAGATCAATGCATCGTCGGCCTCGGGGATTGTTTTGAGATGGATGTAGCCACGGAAGTGATGCTCCTCGCGCAGTTTGCGCGCGACGCTCACCACCTGCTCCATGGTGTAGTCGGGGTTGCGGATGATGCCGGAGGAGAGAAACAGTCCTTCGATGTAATTGCGCCGGTAGAAGTCGAGCGTCAGCTTGACCACTTCGTCGATGGTGAAGCGGGCACGCGGCACGTTGGAGGAGGCCCGGTTGACGCAATAGAGGCAGTCGTAATTGCAGGCGTTGGTCAGCAGCACCTTGAGCAGCGAGATGCAGCGGCCGTCCGGCGCGTAGGAATGGCAAATGCCCATGCCGGGCGCGGTCGATCCCATGCCCTTGCCGTCGCTGGAATCCCGTCTCTCGGTGCCGCTGGAGGCGCAGGACGCGTCGTACTTGGCGGCGTCCGCCAGGATTTCCAGCTTGCGTTGCACGTCCATATATTGGAATCCCTTTGATTCAGCTCATGAATCCCGAAGAGTGCCAATTCGATTGACTCTCCAGGCGCCGTTAGCTTTATATTAGAACATATCATGAACAAATGAGCCAGCCGTTGGTTCTCTTTTTGAGAGCCACGGCAATCACCCCTTCAAGGAGCGGCGACCATGAGCGGCGCACGCATCAGCGCGCTTGCAGCCTTGCGCGGCCAGATCGAGCGCATCGAGACGGCGGAGGTCGTGCATCATCGCGACCGTGTCGCGCTCGGCCATCGCGAGGCCGACAACGCGCTAAAGGGCGGGCTCGCGCGCGCGGCAATCCACGAGGTATTTTGCGAGGGACGTCAGGGCGCGGCCGCGACGGGCTTTGTCACCGGACTTGCGGGGCGGATGACGGCGCGAAAACCGCTGCTGTGGGTGCGGCAGGATTTTTCAGAAATTGAAACCGGTGCGCTGTCGATGAGCGGGCTCACCGAGATCGGTCTCGATCCACGCCGCATGGTGATGGTGCGCGCCGCCGATGTGGAGAGTGCGTTGCGCACGTCGGCCGATGCGCTCGCCTGCGACGCGCTGGGTGCGGTCGTGCTCGAGCTCTGGGGCGAGACGAGGCAGTTCGATCTGGTGGCGAGCCGCAAGCTGACGCTGGCTGCGCAATCTTCCGGTGTCACCGGCCTGTTGCTGCGGATGGCCGCGCAACCTTTACCCTCAACCGCCGAGACCAGATGGATACTGCGCGCGGCGCATTCGCCGCCGGGCGCGATGTGGAGCGCTTGGGGGGCGCCGCGCTTCGATGCCGAACTCCTGCGCAATCGTCATGGCCCGTGCGGCCGGTGGATCATGGAATGGAAATGTGATGAGTGCCAGTTCTCTGAATCGTCGGCGTATCCTCAGCCTGTGGCTGCCGCGCCTGCCCATCGATCGGATTCAGCGGTTCTTCGGCAACGTCGGACTGCATGAAAATAATGCGCCCAGCATCGTCGTTGCCAAGGACAGCAACGCGCTGGTGATCCATGCGCTGGACGAGGCGGCCGAGCGCCTCGGTCTGCATATCGGCCAGCCTCTGGCCAATGCCCGGGCGATGTGTCCTGATTTAAAGGTGTTCGACGCCGATGCCGTGGCCGATGCCAAGACGATCGGCGACATCGCCGACTGGTGCGATCGTTTCACGCCGTTGGTGGCACTCGATCCGCCGCACGGGCTGTTCCTCGACATCACCGGCTGCGCGCATCTGTTCGGCGGCGAGGCTGCGCTGTTGCAAACCCTTGTCCGTGCCCTCGATCGCCAGGGCTTTGCCGTCAGCGCGGCGATCGCCGGCACCTCGGTCTGCGCGCGCACGCTGACGCGGCAGGCATCTGGTAGTATCGTCGCCGATGGCGGGGAGGCGGCGGCAATCAGCCGGTTTCCGGTGTCCGCGCTTGGTGCGGGTGAGGCCATCAGCACCGGCCTGCGCCGCGCCGGCCTGAAGACGGTCGGCGATGTCGCCGCGCGTACGCCGAGTGAAATCACGGCGCGGTTCGGCGCACGGTTCTCCACGCTGCTCGCGCATGCGCTGGGGCAGGGCGATGCGCCGATCAGCCCGCGAAAGCCGCTGCCCGACTACATCGTGGAGAAACGCTTTGCCGAGCCGATCGCGACTGACACCATGATCGCGGTGACGCTGTCGCGCCTCGCCGACACGCTGATCGTGTCGATGGAGAAGCAGGGCAAGGGCGCGCGACGGTTAGAGGCTACCTTCTTCCGTACCGACGGCGCGGTGCGCGCGATCATGGTCGAGACCGGACGTCCCGTGACGCGGAGCGCGGTCGTCGACCGGCTGTTCCGCGAGCGCCTCGATGCACTCGCCGATCCGCTCGATCCAGGCTTCGGCTTCGACATGGTGCGGCTGTCGGCAAGCCGCACCGAAATCGTGGTGCAGGAGCAGCGCGATCTCGACGCCCATGTCCACGACAATGACGAGCTTGCCGCGCTGATCGACCGCATCGCCGCGCGCATCGGCGGAAAGCGCGTCGTCGTGCATCTGCCTGAGGATACCCATATCCCCGAATGTGCGGTGCTGGCCGCACCGGCGCAGCATCATCTCGCCGTGGCCATGCAGGCCGAATGGCCCGCGCGCACCGAGACTGAGCCGCCGCTGCGTCCGTTGCGGCTGTTCGACAAGCCTGAGCCGATCAATGTGCCGTTTGCGACCGTGCCCGACGGGCCGCCGCATCAATTCACCTGGCGCCGCGCGCAGCATGCGGTGGTGCGGGTGGAAGGCCCCGAGCGCATCGCCATGGAATGGTGGCGGCAGGACGGCAAGCAACTGACGCGGGATTATTTCCGCATCGAGGATGCCGAAGGCTTGCGCTTCTGGATCTTTCGCGACGGTCTTTACGAGGGGGAGTGCTTCGACGGCGACGGCAAGCCCGCTCCTCCCGGTTGGTATGTGCACGGTCTCTTCGCATGAACACGCCTGCTTATGCCGAGATCGGCATCACCACGAATTTCTCCTTCCTGCGCGGCGGCTCGGATCCGCGTGCCTATGTGCACCAGGCCAGCATCCTCGGCATTCCCGTGATCGGCATTGCCGATCACAACACGCTCGCCGGCGTGGTGCGCGCCTACAAGGAGCTCGACAATGACGAGGTGCTGCACAAGCCGAAGCTTTTGATTGGCACCCGCATCGTCTTCATCGACGGCACGCCCGATATCCTGGTCTATCCGCGTGATCGCGCCGCCTATGGCCGGCTGTGCCAGCTTCTCACCCGGGGCAAGCGCGGCGACGGTATCACGCGGATTGCGAAGGGCGAGTGCCATCTCACCTTCGCCGATCTCCTTGCGTTTTCCGAAGGCCAACTCCTGATCCTGACGCTGCCGCATCGCTTCGATGCGGCGCAGACGCAGGACATCCTCGCCAAGCTGAAGGCAAGTCGTGCCGAGGGCGTGTGGCTGGCGGCGAGCCTGGTCTATCGTGGCGACGACCGCCGCCGCCTCGCGCAGCTCGATGATCTCGCCGCAAAAGCAAAAGTGCCGCTGCTTGCGACCAACGAGGTGCTCTATCACCACCCCGCGCGCCGTCCCCTCCAGGACGTGCTGACCTGCATCCGGGAGAAAACCACGATCGAGGCGGTCGGCCGGAAGCTGGAAGCCAATGCCGAGCGATTTCTGAAGACGCCCAGGGAGATGGCGCGGCTGTTCCGCGATTTCCCCGAAGCTATCGCGGAGACCATGCGCTTTGCGGACAAGATCACCTTCTCGCTCGATCAGCTCAAATATCAGTATCCGGATGAGCCGGTGCCGCCGGGAAAGACCGCGCAGGGGCATCTGGAGGATCTGACCTGGGCCGGTGTCGACAAATATTTCGGCAGCAAGATCGACGACAAGCTGCGCGCCACCCTGAAGAAAGAACTCGCACTGATCGCCGATCTGAAATACGCGCATTACTTCCTCACCGTGCACGACATCGTGCATTACGCCCGCAGCCAGAACATTTTGTGCCAGGGGCGGGGATCGGCGGCGAATTCGGCGGTCTGCTACGTGCTCGGCATCACCTCGGTCGACCCGACCAAGGTCGATCTGCTGTTCGAGCGCTTCATCTCCAAGGAGCGGCTGGAGCCGCCCGACATCGACGTCGATTTCGAGCATTCGCGGCGCGAGGAGGTGATGCAATATGTCTATCGCCGTTACGGCCGCCATCGCGCTGCGATCATCGCCACCGTCATTCATTATCGCCCGCGCAGCGCCATCCGCGACGTCGGCAAGGCGCTGGGCCTGACCGAGGACGTCACCGCGGCCCTCGCCGACACCGTCTGGGGAAGCTGGGGCAAGGGCCTCAACGACATGCAGGTCAGGCAGGCCGGCCTCGATCCGCAAAATTCAATGATCAACCTCGCAGTCGAGCTCGCGACCGAGCTGATCGAATTCCCCCGTCATCTGTCCCAGCATGTCGGCGGCTATGTGCTCACGCAGGACCGGCTCGACACCTATGTGCCGATCGGCAATGCCGCGATGGACGATCGCACCTTCATCGAATGGGACAAAGACGATGTCGACGCGCTCAGCATGATGAAGGTCGACGTGCTCGCGCTGGGCATGCTGACCTGCATCCGCAAGTGCTTTGATCTGATCGAGCAGCACAAGGGCGAACGCTGGATGCTGGCGAGCGTCCCGCAGGATGATTCCAAAGTCTACGACATGCTGTGCGACGGGGAGTCGCTCGGCGTGTTCCAGGTCGAGAGCCGCGCGCAGATGAACATGTTGCCCCGGCTGAAGCCACGGACCTTCTACGATCTCGTGATCGAGGTCGCGATCGTGCGGCCGGGGCCGATCCAGGGTGACATGGTGCATCCGTATTTGCGGCGGCGGAACGGCTTGGAAAAAGTGAACTATCCATCGCCGTCACCGGAGCATGGCGACAAGGACGAGCTTTACAGAGTGCTGCACAAGACCCTCGGCGTGCCCTTGTTTCAGGAGCAGGCGATGCGGATCGCGATCGAGGCCGCGAAGTTCACGGCCGAGGAGGCCAACGGCCTGCGCCGTGCGATGGCAACGTTCCGCAATGTCGGCACCATCGGCAAGTTCGAAGACAAGATGATCGGCAACATGATCGCACGCGGTTATGCGCCGGATTTTGCCAGAAACTGTTTCGAACAGATCAAGGGTTTTGGCAGCTACGGTTTTCCGGAGAGCCATGCCGCAAGCTTCGCGCAGCTTGTCTATATCTCCTCATGGCTGAAGCATTATCACCCTGATGCGTTCTGCTGCGGCCTCCTGAACTCGCAGCCGATGGGCTTTTACGCCCCGGCGCAGATCGTCAGCGACGCTCGCAAGAACGGCGTCGAGGTGCGCGATATCGATGTGTCCTACAGCTTTGCGCAGAACACGCTGGAAGAAAGAAGTGGCAAATATTGCGCCGTGCGCCTGGGCTTCCGCCAGATCGACGGTTTTCATTGGCTCGATGAGGATGAGGAAAGGCTGAAAAGAGGCGCGCCTCGGAATGAGTATGTGGAGAGAGCGCCCGACTGGGCCGACCGCATCGTCGCCGCGCGCAACCGCCGGCCCTTCACCTCGCTGGAAGATTTCGCCCGCGACACCGGTCTGCCCAAGCGCGCGCTGATCTTGCTCGCCGATGCCGACGCGTTCCGCTCGCTCGGGCTCGACCGCCGCGAGGCGCTGTGGCAGGTGCGGCGCCTGCCCGACGATGTGCCGCTGCCGCTGTTCGAGGTGGCCACCGCACGCGAGCAGCCGGACGAGCGCGCCAGGCCGTTGCCGGTGATGCCGCGGGCCGAACAGGTGGTCGCGGACTATCAGACCATTCGGTTATCGCTGAAGGGGCATCCGATGGAATTTTTGCGCGAGATGTTTTCGCGCGAGCGCATCGTCGCCTGCAAGGACATCAATCATGACAACGAGCGGCGCCGTGTCCGCTGTGCCGGCGTCGTGCTGGTACGGCAGCGGCCGGGCAGCGCCAGCGGCGTCGTGTTCATGACACTGGAGGACGAAACCGGCATCGCCAATGTCGTGGTGTGGCCGAAGATCATGGAGCAGTACCGGAAGGAGGTGATGGGCGCACGCCTCATCCTGGTCGAAGGCTATATCCAGAGCAGCCCTGAAAAGGTGACGCATCTGATCGCCCAGCGGATGATCGACCGTTCGCACGATCTGGTCGGCCTCGCCAACGACGCCCTCGGCCACAAGCATCCGGTGCCGGCAGGCGCCACCGTGGTCGAACCGCTCAACGACGATCCCCGGGTGCATGCGGATGCGCCCGCGCAAAAACTTCGCCATCCCCGCAATGTCCGCATCCTGCCGCCGTCAAGGGATTTCCATTGAGGAATGTAGAGCACTCTGCTGCCACACCGTCATTGCGAGCGCAGCGAAGCAATCCAGACTGTTACCGCGGAGAGATACTGGATTGCTTCGCTGCGCTCGCAATGACGAGCATATTCTAGAAATTCACCCGGTTCGAGATCGCGCCGTCCACCACCAGATTGGAGCCCGTGGTGAACCCCGACACCGGGCTCGCCAGAAACACCGCTGCGTTCGCGATCTCCTGCGGCGTCGCCATGCGGCCGGTGGGGTTGCGCTTCATCGCATCATTGTAGCGCTCGGGCATGTTCTGCTCGATCGTATTCCAGACGCCGCCCTTGAAATAGACCGTGCCTGGCGAGACCACGTTGACGCGGATATTCTTCTTCGCGTACTGCCGTGCCAGCCCCTTGGACATGTGGATCAACGCAGCCTTGATCGGGCCGTAGGAGCTCGCCGTATCCGCTTGCGCCGCGGAGATCGATGAGATGATCACGAAGGCGGCGTCGCCGCTGCTTACACCGCTGGCCTCGAGGAACGGCCGCGCGGCGTCGAACGCATGCACGGCGCCGAGCAGGTCGAGCCGAAAATTCTGCTCCCACGAAGCGGCATCATGGCCTTGTGCCATTGCGCCCGCGTTGGAGAACAGCATGTCGATGCCACCAAGCTCCTTTGCAGCATTCTCGATCCAGGATTTCAGTGCCGCGCCGTCGGTGACGTCGACCGGGCCGCCGGTCGCGCGGATCCCGCTGGCCTTCAACTCCGTAACGGTGGCGGCAACCTGGTCCGCGTTGCGTGCACACACCGCGACATTGCTGCCTTCGCCGGCCAGCGTCGCCGCAATCGCCCGCCCGATGCCGCGCGTCCCGCCAAGTACGACGGCGTTCTTGCCCTTGAGACCGAGATCCATTGTTTGGTTTCCTTTTTTGTTGGTCGCAGCGAGTGTAGCTGTTTCGAGAGACGCCCAAAAGCCTCCACATCGTCATTGCGAGGAGCTCTTGCGACGAAGCAATCCAGACTGCCACCGCGGAAAGACTCTGGATTGCTTCGCTTCGCTCGCAATGAGCGTGTGGAAACAGCGGCCCTCACTCCGGTGCCGCCCCCACCGGCGGGCCGCCGGGCGGGCGGTGCAGGAATGTCAGTGAGACGTAGGCGCCGGCCCAGGAGCCGATCGCCGCGAAAGCCACATAGAAAGCGTTTTCGGTGTAGCTGATCACCGCATAGGAGGAGAGCATGTACCAGACCGCGCTCCAGTTCGCCGCGGGCACGCGCTTGCGCGCGATCACGGCCGAGGTGAACATGACATAGACCGCGTCGGTAGCCGCCGTTGCGATGAACACGGCGCCTGCGGTGAGAGGATCGATGGCGGCCATTGCATGTCCTTGTGTGCTAATGCGATGGTCGCAAACTAAAGGGAGAGAAGGGTCATGCAAAGCCCCACCGAAATTCTCAGTGGCATCTGGACCTCCGCCGGTGGCGACGCCGCCGCGCTCGCGCGCGTGCGGCTGACGGGCGAGGAGCCGCAGATCCCGTCCTCGTTTCGCGTCGCAATTGCCGGCCAAACGACTATCGCCGCCGCCGGCCTTGCCGCCGCCGAAATCTGGAGATTGCGCAGCGGCGAGGCGCAGGACGTTAGCGTCGAGCTGCGCCATGCCGTCGCCGAATGCCGCTCCGAGCGCTACTTGCGCGTCGACGACAAGCCGCCGCCGCCCGCCTGGGACGCCATCGCCGGCGTCTACAGAACCGGCGACAACCGCTTCGTCCGCTGTCACACCAATTTCCCGCATCATCGCGACGCCGTCTGCCAGGTCCTCGGCTGCGAGCCCGAGCGCGAGAAGGTGCAGGCTGCATTGATGCATTGGAAGGGCGAGGATTTCGAGACTGCGGCTTACGCTGCGGGCGGCGTCGTTGCCCTGATGCGCTCCTACGACGAATGGTCGGCGCTGCCGCAGGCCCGCGCGCTCGCCGAATTGCCGCTGGTCTCGATCGAGAAGATCGGCGAGGCCCCGCCGAAGCCATGGCTAAAAGGCGATCGCCCGCTCTCGGGCCTGCGCGTGCTTGATCTCTCTCGCGTCATCGCGGGGCCCATCGCCGGCCGCACGCTCGCCGCGCACGGCGCGGATGTGCTGCTCGTGTCAGGCCCCGAACTGCCGGCCATTCCGTGGCTGATCATCGACACCGGCCGCGGCAAGCTCACCACCTTCATCGAGCTGAAGAGCAAGGCGGGGAGAGCGCAGATGCGCGCGCTGTTGAAGGACGCCGACATCTTCTCGCAAGGCTATCGCTCGCGCGCGCTCGCCGCTCTCGGCTTTACGCCGGAGGACGCGGCAAAAATCAATCCCGGCATCGTCTACGTGACGCTGTCGGCCTATGGCCATGCCGGCCCATGGGCGGAGCGGCGCGGCTTCGATTCTCTGGTGCAGACCACGACCGGCTTCAACCATGCCGAGGGACAGGCTGCCGGCATCGATGGACCGAAGGAATTGCCGGCACAGATGCTCGACCACGCCACCGGCTATCTGATGGCGTTCGGCGCGATGATGGCCAAGGCTCGCCAGGCCCGCGAAGGCGGCAGCTGGCACGTGCGCGTATCGCTGGCGCAGACCGGGCGTTGGCTGTGGGATCTCGGACGGCTCGAAAATGGCTTGAACACCCCGGATATTACGGGCGAGGCCGTACACGCTGCATTCATCGAGAGCATGCCATCTGGCTTCGGCCCGTTGAAGGCGGTGCGCCATTCAGCGATGCTGTCGAAGACGCCGGCGCAATGGAGCCGTCCGGCGATGCCGCTCGGCAGTCATCCGGCAGAGTGGCCGGTGACAAACTGACGTGAAGCTGACGTGTCGCAAATTTTTAACGCAAACCGAAAGGCGCGCGGCGTTTTTTAGGTTGTTTGAAATCACAATTCGGCACTATTAGCGCGACCGATGACGCCGGCATCCGCTGGTATCATCGCAGACATGACCGGGCCCCATGGTAGTTGAAAATACCAAGCGATTGCAGGTGCTTACAAAACAACGGGTAATTACATCCGTAGTTTTACTAGCTCTTGCCGGTGCCGGGGCTTACGGCTTCCTCCATGCGGGAGCGAAGGAGAAGAACCACTCCGAGATCTCCAGCCAGTCGCGCAGGAATGCGCAGAACTTCACGCCGACGCCGTCGGAATGGGCGACGCTGACGATCGAGCCGGTCAAGGCCAAGACCTTCCGCGCCGAGTATGTCACCGAGGGTAAGGTCGCAGTCGACGAGGACCGTTCGACGCCGGTGTTCTCGCCCTATGCGGGCCGGGTGACCAAGCTGCTCGCCAAGCCCGGCGAGGTGCTGAAGCAAGGTCAACCGCTGTTCACGATCGAGGCCGCCGACACCGTGCAGGCCCAGAACGATTTCATTGCGGCGATGAGCTCGCAGAACAAGGCGAAGTCGGCGATCGATCTTGCCGACATCCAGTTCAAGCGCGCCAAGGACCTCTACGAAGGCCATGCCATCCCCCTGAAGGACTATCAGCAGGCGGAAGCCACCCAGGTTCAGGCGCAGAACGACATGCGCTCCTCGACGACGGCGCTGGAAGCCGCGCGCAACAAGCTGCGTATTCTCGGCTTCACCGACGAGACCATCAAGGTGTTCCAGGACAAGGGCGTCATCAATCCGGAAGTCACGATCTATTCGCCGATCGCGGGCACGGTCGTGCAGCGTAAGATCGGCCCCGGCCAGTACGTCAATTCGGGCGCCAGCGATCCGGTCTTCGTCGTCGGCGACCTCTCCACGGTCTGGCTCACCGCCTTCGTGCGCGAGAGCGATGCGGCTGCCGTGTGCATCGGGCAGGACATCACCGTCAACGTGATGGCGCTGCCGGGCCGCCCCTTGACCGCCAAGGTCAACTACGTCGCCGCCGCGATCGATCCGAACACCCGCCGCCTGCTGGTCCGCGCCACCATCGACAACAAGGACGGTCTGCTGAAGCCGGAGATGTTCGCCAACGTCACGATCTATTCGTCCGGCGATCGCGCCGCGCCGGCTGTACCGAAGCAGGCCTTGATCTACGAAGCCGACAAGGTCCGCCTCTGGGTGGCACGCGAGGACAAGTCGGTCGAGCTGCGCGAGATCAAGATCGGTCTCATCAATGGCAATCTCGTCGAGGTCACCAGCAATCTGAAGCCCGGCGAGCAGGTGGTCACCAAAGGCAGCCTGTTCATCGACCGCGCGGCGTCCGGCAGCTGATCGACGGGCCGGGAAAAAAGACAAGCTGAAGACCTGAATGGATCGCCTCGTCGCCCTTGCCGTCAACCGGCGCTTCCTGATGGTCGGGATGTTCGTCGCCGTGCTCATCGGCGGCCTGATCGCGTTCAACCAGCTCAACATCGAGGCTTATCCCGATCCGACCCCGCCGATGGTCGACATCGTGACGCAGAGCCCGGGGCTGTCGGCGGAGGAGATCGAGCGCTACATCACGATTCCGATCGAGACCCAGGTCGCGGGTCTGAAGAACGTGACGACCATTCGCACCATCTCGCTCTACGGCCTCTCCGACGTCAAACTGCAGTTCTCTTTCGCCTACACCTATGACGAGGCGTTGCAGCAGGTCTTGAACCGCCTGGCGCAGCTCGCGCCGCTGCCCGGCAACGTGCAGCCGCAGATCTCGCCGCTCAGCCCGATTGGCGAAATTTTCCGCTACCGTCTCGTCGGTCCGCCGAACTACAGCGTGCTTGACCTCAAGACCATCCAGGACTGGATTCTCCAGCGGCGCTTCCGTGCCGTGCCCGGCGTGATCGACGTCACCGGCTGGGGCGGCAAGAGCAAGACCTATGAGCTCCAGGTCGACTTCAACAAGCTGGTCGCCAACGGCCTGACGCTGCCGCAATTGCTCCAGGCGGTCGGCAATTCCAACGTCAATGTCGGCGGTAACACCGTCAATATCGGTCAGCAATCGGCCGTGGTGCGTGGCGTCGGCCTGATCCGCTCGATCGACGACCTCGCCAACACCATGGTCTCGCAGACCAACGGCAATCCGGTGCTAGTCAAGGACGTCGCCACCGTCACCGTCGGCCAGAAGCCACGTCTCGGCATTGCCGGCCTCGATGAGTCCGACGACATCGTGCAAGGCATCGTCCTGATGCGCCGCGGCGAGCAGAGCTCGCCAACCATCAAGCGCGTCCACCAGCTCGTTCAAACCATCAACGAGTCCAGCATCCTGCCGCCCGGCGTGCGCATCGAACGCATCTACGACCGCGGCGACCTGATTGAGCTCACCACCCACACCGTGCTGCACAACATGGTGGTCGGCATTCTCTTGATCGTGCTGCTGCAGTGGATCTTTCTCGGCGATCTCCGCAGTGCGCTGATCGTCGGCGCCACCATTCCGTTCGCGTTGTTCTTCGCGGTGATCATCCTGGTGCTGCGCGGGGAATCGGCGAACCTGCTGTCGGTCGGCGCGATCGATTTCGGCCTGATCGTCGATGCCACCGTCATCATGGTGGAGGCGATCTTCCGGCGCCTGACGCAGACGACGCCGATGTCGGAATCCGAGCAGATGTCGTCCGAGACGCTGTTCGGCATGAAAAGCCACGCCATCCTTAGCGCGGCGGCCGATGTCTCCCGTTCGATCTTCTTCGCCGCAGCGATCATCATCGCGGCCTTCCTGCCGCTGTTCACGCTCTCCGGCGTCGAGGGCAACATCTTCGGGCCGATGGCGCGGACCTATGCCTACGCGCTGGCCGGCGGACTGCTTGCGACCTTCACCGTGACCCCGGCGCTGTCCGCGATCATCCTGCCCGCGCATGTCAGGGAGACCGAGACCAAGGTGATGCTGATCCTGCATCGGATCTACATGCCGGTGCTGCATTGGGCGGTCGCCAACCGCGGCATCATGCTCGGTGGCGCGTTCGGCCTCGTGCTGATGACGGTTGCGCTCAGCCGGTTGCTTGGCCTCGAATTCCTGCCGAAGCTGGAGGAGGGCAATCTCTGGATCCGCGCCACGCTGCCGCCGACCATCTCGCTCCAGGAAGGCAACTCCTACGTCAACGAGATGCGCAAGGTGATCCGCGCGCGGCCTGAAGTGGAATCCGTGGTGTCGCAGCACGGCCGCCCCGATGACGGCACCGACGCGGCCGGCTTCTTCAATGCCGAGTTCTTCGCGCCGCTCAAGCCCGCCAGCCAATGGCCCGGCACCCGCGACAAGGAAGAGCTGACCGCGCAACTGCTCAAGCAGCTCGACGATCGCTTCCCCGGCGTCGAGTTCAACTTCTCGCAATATCTCCAGGACAACGTCTCCGAAGCCGTCTCCGGCGTGAAGGGCGAGAACTCGATCAAGCTGTTCGGCAGCGATCTCCAGGCGCTGACCGACACCGCCAACAAGATCAAGTCGGTGCTGTCAACCGTGCAGGGCGTCACCGATCTTGCGGTGTTCACCTCACTCGGGCAGCCGACCATCCAGATCGACATCAACCGTGCCAAGGCCGCGCGCTACGGCCTCGCGCCGGGTGACATCAACGCCACCATCAAGGTCGCGATCGGCGGCGACACCGCGGGAGACATCTACGAGGCGGGAAGCGACCGCCACTTCCCGATCATCGTTCGTCTCGCGCCGGAATTCCGCAGGAGCGCCGAGGCGATCCAGAATTTGCGGATCGGCGCGCCCGGACCAAACGGCACCGTCACGCAGATCCCCCTGAGCGAGGTCGCCAGCATCAGCCTCGTCTCGGGTGCGGCCTACATTTATCGCGAGCAGCAGGAACGCTATCTGCCGATCAAGTTCTCGGTGCGTGAACGCGACCTCGGCAGCGCCATCCGCGAGGCGCAGCAGAAGATCGCCGATCAGGTGCAACTGCCGCCCGGCGCGCACATGGATTGGGTCGGCGAATTCGGCAATCTCCAGGACGCGATCCGACGATTGTCGATCGTGGTGCCGATCTCGCTGGCGCTGATCGGCGTCCTGCTCTGGTTCAATTTCGGCTCGATGACCGACACGCTGCTCGCCATGAGCGTGATCCCGATGGCGATCTTCGGCGGCGTGCTCGGTCTTTTGATCACCGGCACCGCCTTCAGTGTCTCGGCGGCGATCGGCTTCATCGCGCTGTTCGGTATCGCCGTGATGGACGGCATCATCATCCTGTCGCAGTTCAACCAGCTCATCGAAGAGGGCATGGACCGCATGAGCGCGGTGATACGCACCGGCGAATTGCAGCTTCGGCCGGTGCTGATGACCTGCGTCGTCGCCGGCATCGGCCTGTTGCCGGCCGCGCTGTCGGAAGGTATCGGCTCGCAGGTGCAGAAGCCGCTCGCGGTGGTCGTGGTAACCGGCATGATGCTCGCCCCGATCGTGATCCTGGTGACGCTGCCGGTGTTGATCTCCTTCTTCTCCCGCCGCGCACGCTGACGCCGCCGGTCACAGCATCCGCTGCGCGATCCGCACCAGCATCATGGTGCCGAGGCCCAGCAGCATCAGGCTGGCCAACCGACTGCTCATCGACAGCATGCGCGGCGTCAGCCGTGATCGCGCCGTTGCCACGATCGTGCTGAGCACGGTCCACCAGATCGCGGAACCGACGAAGACACCGGCGATCAGCGGGGCTGCCGCGGCCTGCATGGAGAAGGCGTGCAGCGCAGCCAGAAACAGGATGACGGTCAGCGGATTGGTGAACCCAAGCGCGATGGCGCTGAGATAGGCGCGCGCCAGATGCACGTTGTCGATGTCGTCGGTCGCCTGGAGTGCGACCGAGCCGCGATGGGTTCGGATCGCGAACCACAGCAGCGTGAGCGCCGAGACGATGCCGAAGCTGGCGGCATTGGCCTCGACCCAGGGCCGTGCAAGCGAGCCCAGGCCCAAAACCGCGAGGGCGCTGTAAGTGAGATGCACGGTCGCCGCGCCGAAGCCGGTTGCGAGGCCCGTGGCCATTCCTGATGCCAATGTGCGCTGAATGCACAGCATGCCCATCGGTCCGATGGGGGCGGCGACGGTGAAACCAATTCCAATGCCGGAAAAAAGCGCGGCAAGATAATGCGATAAAGGCATGCACCCGCACGAACAAATGAAATCTGTGCGTGTGCGTAGCCCTGAAAAAGAATCGCCGCCTCAACCAGAAGGGTGAGAAACGAACGAGAGCACAAACACGTTCGTGTGAGTCCAACGGGTTTGTGCCTTCGCGACAACAGTTCCACGCCTCACTGTGGAACCGTGTCGCGGTCGTTGAACCGAATTGCGCTTGGCGCGACTCAGAATCCGTAAAGTTGCGCCGGGTTGTCGACCAGGATCTTCTTGCGCACATCCGCATCCGGCGCCCACTCCGGAAGCTGGTTGAGCAGGCGGCCGTCGTCGATCTGGTAGAGCGGCGCGATGTCGGTGGCTTTGCGTCCCTCTACACGGCTCGAATCCGGATGCGGCCAGTCCGTGCCCCAGACGATGCGGTCCGCATTCGCCGCGATCAGTGCGCGGGCATAGGGCACCATGTCCTGATAGTCGGGCGCGAGCTTGGAGGAGCGATAGGCGCCGGAAATCTTGACATAGGCCTTGCCGGATTTCACCAGCGCGACCAGATCGGAAAATCCCGGCTGCTCCAGCCCAAGCGAAGCCTCGAGGCCGCCGAAATGGTCGAATACAACGGGTACTGGCGCCGTCTCGACGAGGTCCTTGATTGCCGAGATCATGGGGAGCGTGGTGTAAAGTTGCACGTGCCAGCCGCGCGCCTTCATGCGCTCGACTGCGGCGGTGAAACGCGGCCGACCGACATTGGGGTCGTTGACGCCGCCGGTCGCAAGATTGAGGCGGACACCGCGAAAGCCGTCTGCTTGCATCGCGTCGAGCTGGGCCTCGGTCGTTTTGTCGTCGATCACGGCCACTCCACGCGAGGCCGCGCCGCGCGCCTTCATGCCGAACAGGGTGGAGGCGTTATCGGTGCCGTAGACACTCGGCGTCACGATCACAACGCGCTCGATATGCAGCGCCTTGTGCAACGCGGCCATTTCCTCCGGCGAAGCCGGCTCCGGCGTGTAGACGCGGCCCGCGAAGAACGGAAATTTTTCGACATCGCCATGGATGTGGGTGTGACAGTCGCAGGCATGGGCCGGGACGTCGAAATTGACCGGCGTCGCGGGCTGCGCGGCACGTGCGTGGGCTTTGTTGGACATGGCAACTCCGGCGGCAAGGGAGGCAAGCAGGACGCTGCGTCGGCTGAGCATGGTTTCTCTCCCCGTTTTGTTATTTGGCGGTGGCGTCGGGACAGTATCACATCAGCCCGGCAGCCGCTGCGCTTCGCTGCATAGCTGCTCGACGAGGTCCGCAAGCGGGCGTGAGCCGTCGACGCGCACGACCGGGCAGGGCAGCTTCGCGAGCCACGCTTCATCTTTTGCGAGACTGCGGCCGTCGCGGTCGCCGGCTTCGTAGTGCGAGGCCCAGTCGACGAACGACTCCGCCTCCTCATGACGCCAGCCGCCCTGTGCGACGGCATCCGCTCCGAAATGCGTAGCCTCGCGGTCACGCAGGCGCTGCAAGCGAAGCTCGCGCGGCGTCGTCACAAAGACGACGAGATCGAAGAATGGGACGAGCTCGTCGCCCCAGCCGGTGACGGTTCCGCTCAGCACCCAATCGAGCCGCGGCAAAAACATCTCGCGCATCAAGCGCAAACGCTCGGCGGCAGGGCGTGTCGTCTGGTAGGGCGGCGCCGTCGGCAGCCAGAAATAATCATCGCTGTCGTGATGCGGCAGCGCAAGCCTGCCGGCGAGCGCGCGACCGATCGTCGTCACGCCGGAGCCGGAGGCTCCCATCAGATGGATGCGGCGGCTTTTCATCGGCACCAAGGCGGACGATTTGAAGCTACTGCCCGGACGGCGTGCGCAGACCGTGCCAGGCGTCGCGGACTTGCTGGTAGTGCACCTCGGGCAGATAGTCCGGCGTGTTCAGGCTCAAGGTCTTGACGTCGAGATGACCGACGGCGCTGAGCAGCGTGTAGGAGGCGATTACGCGGTCGCGATTGGCGCCGATCAGGCGGGCCTTGGCCTGGATCAAATCGGCCTGCGAGTTCAGCACATCCACCGTCGTGCGCTGTCCACCGGCGGCCTCGCGCTGCACGCCCTGGAGCGCGACGGTCGCCGCCTTCACTTCGGACTCCGAGGCCGAGACCGCAATCTTGGCGCCTTCGTTGGCAACCCACGCGCTGACCGCCGCCGTGCGCGCCTGGTTGCGCACCTGGTCGAGCACGAGCCGGCTCTGCGCCGTGATCTCCTTGGCCTGCCGGGTCTGTGCGGCGGCCTGGCCGCCGTCGTAGATCGGCACGGTGACATTCGCGACGATCGAGGCCTGATCTTCGGCGAAGGTGCCGAGCGTCGGGTCGTTGTTGCGGCTCTTGCTGGCGCTGCCCTGGACGCTGGCGCTCGGCAGCAGCGCGCCTTCGGCGACGCGGATGTTGGTGGAGGCGACATCAACGTCGAAGCCCGCCGCCATCACCGCCGGGTGCTGGCGGATAGCCATCGTCAGCGCGTCTTCGCGGCTCTTCGGCAGATAGCGGTCGACAACTTCGGCGGCGCGAAGCTGCGACGGCGCATTGCCGATCACCTGCGCGTAGATCGCCTGGCTCACCGCCAGCGCGACTTCGGCGGCGTTGAGATCGGAAAGTCCGCGGTTGAGCCGCGCCTCGGCCTGGGCGCTGTCGGTCGGCGTGACGTCGCCGGCGTTGAGGCGCCGCTGGGTGACCGAGAGCGTTTCGCGCAGGAAGGCGACGTTGGAGCGCTGCGCCTCGACCAGCGACTGGTTGGCGAGGACATTGGTGTAGGCGGTGACCGCGTCGAGCAGCACGCCCTGGCCGACGTTGCGCAGCGCCTCGCGGCCAGACTGCACCTGGAGTTCGGCGGCGCGCACGTTGTTGGCGGTGCGGAAACCGTTGAACAGGGTCTGCGACACGGTGACGCCGATGATCCATGGCTTCAGATTGGCGGTCTGGATGGTGTTGTCGGGCAGCAGATTGCGCACCGATTGCAGCCCGGCGCTGAGGCTTGCCACGATCTGTGGCCGGTAGCCGGCGAGCGCCTGCGGCACGTTCTCGTCGGTGGCCCGCTGCCGCGCACGTTCGGCATTGAGCTGCGGATTGGTCTGGTAGGCCTTGGCGAGCGCCTCCGGCAGCGCTTCCGCCCGTGCGGCGGAGGGCAGGGCGCAACAGAGCGCAAGCGTGGTCCATGTCGCGAGCACAGGAGCCACGCCCGATCGATGCCGCGCCATCACGCGACCAGCTCTGGCGGCACGCCCAATCATGTAATCCGCAAATCCTGGCTGTCCGCCCCCGCCGACGGCGGCTCTCTTAACTGTTTAACCAGCCGAGGTCCCGCAGGCAAACTGCCGCGGGGGAAACCCCCATGTATTCCGTGCTTGTTGCAGCTACATCACAGGGATTCCGCGGGAAAGGCAGAGTCTTACACCAGCCTGACCGCTCGCCTCCCTACCGGTTCTTGTTCACCGGCTTCCGCTTCTCGATGAACGCCGCCATTCCCTCGGAGCGGTCCTCCAGCGCGAAGGTCGAGTGGAACAGGTTGCGCTCGACGCTCATGCCCTCGGCGAGCGTGGTCTCGAAGGCGCGGTTGACCGCTTCCTTGGCCATCGCGACCGCGGGCCGTGACATCGCGGCGATCTTCTCGGCCGCGGCCATCACCTCTTCCATCAGCTTGTCGGCTGGCACGATGCGGCTGACGAGGCCGCTGCGCTCGGCTTCGGCTGCATCCATCATGCGGCCGGTGAGGCAAAGGTCCATCGCTTTGGACTTGCCGATCGCACGGGTCAGGCGCTGGGTGCCGCCGATGCCGGGAATGGTGCCGAGGGTGATTTCGGGTTGGCCAAATTTGGCGGTGTCGGCGGCGATGATGAAGTCGCACATCATCGCGAGCTCGCAGCCGCCGCCGAGGGCATAACCCGCGACCGCGGCGATCGTCGGCTTGCGGCAGCGCGCGACCCGATCGCCGCCGATCGCGGCAAAATCCTCCGAGAACATGTCGATGAAGCCTTTCGGCTGCATCTCCTTGATGTCGGCGCCGGCGGCAAATGCCTTCTCGCTGCCGGTCACGACGATGCAGCCGATGGCGTCATCGGCTTCGAGATCGTCGACGGCCGCGGCGATCTCGCGGAAGACGCCAAAGGAGAGTGCGTTGAGCAGCTTCGGCCGATTCAGCTTGATGATGCCGACCGCGCCTTTGCTTTCGACGATGATGTGTTCGAACGTGCTCATGCTCCACCCACGCTTTTGGTTGAGCGGGCAATGTGCCCGCTGGCGCGGTGGGCTTCAAGAGGCGCTAAAGCCATCGGAGCAGGAACGGCCGGAACACGCGGCGAGATGCGCGTTCCGGACGAGGTCCCGCGGGCCGGCGATCAGGCCGTAATCAAGCCAAAGTCACGCCATGAACATGCGCGCGGCGGAGGCCAGCGTCAGCAGCGTGCCGACGCCGATGAAGATCTTTCCGATCAGGGAGCTCTGGTCCCAGGCCGAGCTCTGCTGGCTGCTTGCCATCACCGGTGCCGGACGCGGCTGCGCGTCGATTGCGGCAATCACCGCCTTCTGCGCCAGCGCGTTGTCCTGTTGCAGGGCGCGGTCGATATCGTTGAGCTGATCGGGTGCGACGACCTGGCTATCGGGGTTCGGGGCGGCGGTATTATCGGCCGCGGCCTGGACGTTGTCGTTGGCCCGGCCGGTCATTGCTGAGGCGGCAGCCGCGGTCGGCGTATCGGCGGCGGCGAGCTGCGCATTGGCGTTGGCGACTTCCGGCGGCATCTGGCTCGAGGCCGGGACCTCACGATTGTCGGCCTTCGCCTCGCCGGCCGTTGCTGCGGCGTCCTTCTTGTCGGCCTTGTCGTCGGATTTCTGCGCCGTCTTGGTGTTGTCGCGGTGGCGCGACGTGTGACGCCGCTGCTTGCTCGGCTTGACCTCGTCCGCCTGTTTGCCTGCGCTGTCCGACTTGCTGCTGGCTGCTGAACTCGGCGCCGCCTGTGCAACGCCCCCGAACAGCACGAAAAGCCCGGCCAGGAGAATCAGGGCCGCGCGCCCGCTGGCTTTAATCATGTTGACATCTCCCCAAGTCCGCCCGTCCCGGACCGAACAGAGACCCTGGGGCGTGACGACAGCGCGGCAGAAAATGGGAATCTTCGGGCCACACCGGGCAAAAGCGCGGCAATCCCTGGCCGTCGCGGCCGGCCGCGGGTGCGTACGGGACCGATCGGTGTTATGAGCCGTCGCAGATCCTGACGGCCGTATCGGTTGCGTGGCCAAGCCTGATCACGAATTCGTGATCATGCTGCCGCCGGCGTAACAAACTGAAAGAACGGCCGAATTGCATGGTGAGGGGCGCGCGTGCGCGGACGTGAGGACGAGTGGACCGACCTGATGCGGTCGGCCATGGCAGGCGATGACGCGGCGTATCATCGTCTGTTGAAGGCGGTCACGCCTGTGCTGCGCGCTGCCGCGAGGCGCGGCCTGGCGCGGGCCGGGCAGCCTCCCGACCAGGCCGAGGATATCGTGCAGGAGATTCTGTTGGCGGTGCATCTGAAGCGGCACACTTGGGACAGCGAAGCCCCCTTCGCCCCGTGGCTGTTTGCGATCGGCCGCAACAAGCTGATCGACATGCTGCGGCGACGGGGCAGGCGGATCTTCGTCAACATCGACGATTTCGCCGAGATCCTGCCGGGTGAGGCGCCGCAGGAGACGGTCTCGGCCGGCGAGGTCGCCAGCCAGCTCAATACGCTGCCGCAACGCCAGCGCGACGTGTTGCAGTCGATCGCGGTCGACAGCACCTCGATCAAGGACACGGCGGCGAAATATTCGATGAGCGAGGGCGCGGTGCGGGTCGCGCTGCATCGCGGACTTGCGGCGCTGACAGCCAAACTGCGGGACCACTAGTCATGGATACCGATCAACTCATTCGCTCGCTCGCGGCCGACAACGCCCATCGCCCGCCGCGCGTCGGCGCGGTGCTGACCATGGCGCTGCTGGTCGCCGCGCCGCTGTCGATCCTGATCTTCGCCACCTTTCTCGGTGTGCGTCACGACGTGATGAGCGCGATGCGCAACCCGTTCTTCGACATGAAGTTCGCGGTCACGCTGTCGCTCGCGATCCCGGCAATCATCGTCAGCCTGCATCTGTCGCGTCCCGAGGCTTTGCTGCGTGGCTGGGGCTGGCTGCTGCTGCTGCCCGTCGGGCTGCTCGCGGTGGCGATCGGCAGCGAGGCGATGATGGCGCCGGCCATGCCGATGACGATGCGTTTGATGGGCAAGAATTCCAGGGTGTGCCTGTTCGCAATCCCCGCGATGTCGCTGCCGCTGCTTGCGGGGGCCCTGTTCGGCCTGCGCCACGGTGCGCCGTCGCACCCCGCGCTCGCCGGTGCGCTCGCCGGCCTGGTGTCGGCGGGCCTTGCCGCGACGCTGTACGCCTCGCACTGCACCGATGACTCGCCGCTGTTCGTCGCGACCTGGTACACGCTCGCCACCGCGTTGGTGACGGCAATTGGCGCGCTGGTGGGGGCGAGGGTCCTACGCTACTAGCTCGTCTGCTTCACGCCACCGGCGCCGCGCCCTGCTGCATGCGGTGGAAGCGCAGCACCTGCTGCGCGGTCGAGCTGCGCAGCGCCTCGTAAGCGTCGCGCAGCGTCAGCATGTCGGTCTGCGGGCCGCCTGAGAGCTTCTCGCGCAGGGCGATGATGGCGCGGACGCTCGACCATTGCATGGCCGCGACCTTGGCGAGGATCATCACGCCCTCGACCCGGCTTTCGATCATCATGGTCTCGGCGGTCTCGACTGCGACGCCCGCAAGCGCCGCGAGCCCCGCATTGGTCTCGTCGAACTTGCCCTGCTCTGCGAAGGTGGCGACCTGGAGTTCGGTCAGGCGGCCGTCCTCGTGCAGCGACTTCACCAGCGCCCGCGCCATCTCGGTCTGCCGGGTCGTGGTGGCGGCGCGGATCCGCTGAGCCGCTTCCTGGACCACGCTGGACACGTCGTCCGCGAGCTCCGGATGCGCGGCCTCCAGCTTCCGGCGCACGGTCAAGGAGGCCTTCACGACCAGCTTCAAATAATGATGGCGGGGCAGGTCGGCCCGCAGGCCGATGCAGCTGGCGAGGTCGTCGTCACGTTCGGCGCGGGTCACGAGGTCGGCGAGACTTCCCTCGGACAGTTGCGCGCCCGGATTGCTGACGGTCGATTGCACCACGTCCTCGTTGCCGCGGGTCACCAGCACGTCGCTCAGCGCTTCCGACAACACCCGCCGGAGCGAGATCGCCTTGAGATGGGCCTGGCCCCTGGTGCGCGCGATCTCGATCAGGGTCGCCTCGTCCAGCCGTTCGGATTTCGACAGCACCGGGCCGGAAACCTCGATCACCTCGTCGAGCGCGAGCGTGCGGATGATCTTCGGCGGCGCAGCCGCGATCGATGCGAGGCGGTCGGCGAGCAGCGCCCTGGCGGACGTCTCGATCCGCTCGATCAGGCATTGGAACACGTCGTCGAACACGCGGACGTGGTCGTCGGAATAGTCCACCGCGTTGCCCACGAACAGATCGGTTACGCGGCGCAACGTCTCGACCCGGTGCGCAACGGTGCCGTGCGAGAGCGCAGTTTGCAATTCCTCGAGCAGACTCTCGGATGATTTTACGGCTTTGGATCTCATTGCCCTGTCCTGGAGCGTTCGGCCCGGCCGCGGCTTCTGTCGCGCCGGGAGAAAATGGATTGGTCAGCTCGTTGCAATGCGGTTGCGCCCCTGTGCCTTGGCGGAATAGAGCGCGCTATCGGCGCGCACGAGAAACGTGTCGGCAGTATCGTTGTCGCGTAGCGTCACGACGCCCGCGGAAATGGTCACGCGCATGCCCGGGGAGAATGCGCTCCAGTCCAGATCGGCGACGATGCCGCGCAGCCGATCGAGCATGCGTGACGCCGCATCGCCGTCCATCCCCGGCAGCAGCAGCAAGAATTCCTCGCCGCCGTAGCGGCCGAAGCAGTCGGCCGGGCGGATGTTGGCGAAAATGGTGATCGCGAAGGTGCGCAGCACCTCGTCGCCGACGGGATGGCCATGGGCGTCGTTGATGCGCTTGAACCAGTCGAGATCGATCAGCGCGATCGCGCAAGGGGTCGACGTCTGCCGCGATTTTTCGATCTCGTCGTCGAGAAGCCGCATGATACAGCGGCGGTTGTAGGAGCCGGTGAGCTCGTCGAGCTCCGCCAGTTCCTCGATGCGCCGATAGGCGGCCTTCAGCTCGATGCTGCGCCGGTACAGGATCTTGCGCAACGTGGCGCCGAACAGGCCGAGGAAGGCGCACTGGCCGATCACCAGCACGAAGCACAGCATCGATGCCGCCCGTTGCAGCTGGGTCGTAACCGGCAGTCCGATTGGCAAGTCCGAAGCGAGGAAGACCAACGCGAGCCCGCAAGTGGTGAGACCCCAGGTGAGCATTGCCTGGCTCGATGTCATACGAAGCGTGCCGAAGGCGAAGATCAGAAATAGCACGGCCAGGAACGCGACTCCGACTGTCGGCACCGCGAGCAGGAACAGCAGCTGCAGCGTCATATGCGCCGAGATCTGGAAGACGGTGAGGTAATGATCCTCGAACCGGTCGCCGAAGCCCGCTTCCGATAGCACGGTGAAGGTACCGATGATCAGCAGGCCGCTGAGCCAGAACAGCGACGGAACGCCCATGGAGATCACGCCGTCAAAGGCGTAGAGCAGCAGGACGGAGGCGCCGAGCGAATAGCTCGCCACCTGGCCGACGTACATCTGGCGCCGCTGCCGGATCCGGCGTGCCAGGACCTCGGGTGCCGCTGCCTCGGTCGTCAAGGCGAGATCCGCGGCCTCAGCGGCATTCCTCTCGGGAAAGGACGTCGCAGCCGTGCTCATGGTCCCGCCAGTGGTGGATGTCAGCTCAAAAATCTACGTCGCAAGCCTTTAGGTTTGGTATCCTTCGAAATCGAATCCACGCTGTGCAGCGCGGCAGCGAGGGGACGCGGACCTCTCAAGGAATTGTCGGCGATTAGGCATTGTGAGCGACGCGGTCGAGCCAAAGCAGGGCTTCGGAAGACATATGTCGTGCTAGGCTGCTAAGGTTCCATGCACGTCGGGCCGTCTCTACTGGGACGGCATTGCTCAGGAAAGTGCTTCATTACTATGTTACCGTTCTTGAGCGAGGCGCCCAGCCGCGGGTGGCAACAGGAAATTTCGCGTATGTGGGGTAGATCACACAGCCTCCCGTATGACTGCGGTAGGTTGAACAATTTTACCCCTCCCGTCGAACCGTCTGCCGCATCGACCCGACCAACCTTGCGAGACGGTCTTTGAGCGTGACACAAGCGGCTTCGGACGAGATCCTGATCGCCAGGATCGCTCAAGGTGACCGGCTCGCCATGCAGGTGCTGTACGGGCGGCACCATGTCAGGGTGTATCGGTTCGGCCTCCGGCTCGTGCGGGACGAGCAGGCGGCGGAAGACCTCATCAGCGAGGTGTTTCTCGACGTCTGGCGTCAAGCCGGCAAATTCGAGGGCCGATCCGCCGTTTCCACCTGGCTGCTGGCCATTACCCGATTCAAGGCCCTGTCTGCGCTTCGGCGCAGGAAGGATTTTGAGTTGGACGACGACGCCGCGAACGCGATCGAGGATACGTCCGACAATCCGGAAACGGCGGTGCAGAAGAAGGATACCAGTGAAGCGTTGCGGGAGTGTCTGACGGGCCTCTCGCCGGACCATCGGGAGATCGTCGATCTCGTCTACTACCACGAGAAATCCGTGGAAGAAGTGGCCGAAATCGTTGGCATCCCGGAGAACACTGTGAAGACGCGCTTGTTCTATGCGCGCAAGAAATTGGCCGAACTGCTGAAAGCAGCCGGCATTGAGCGAGGCTGGCCATGATGGCTTTGAGCAAGAAGATGCTGGAGCAAGAGCCCGGTGAAATTGAACTGCTGCTGCCGTGGCACGCCGCCGGCACGCTGAACCCGCGCGATGCACGCCGCGTCGACGAGGCGCTGGCGCGCGATCCCGAGCTCGCGAAGCAATATGCCGCGATCCGCGGCGAGTATGAAGAGACCATCCATCTGAACGAGAGCCTGGGGGCTCCATCGGCGCGTGCGATGCAGAAGCTGTTCGCCGCGATCGACGCTGAGCCTGCGCGGGCGGCCGGTTCGCTGCCGCTGTCGGCGCGCATCGCCACCTTCTTTGCGAGCCTGTCGCCGCGCACTCTGGCCTGGTCGGCGAGCCTTGGCGCCATCGCGCTCGTGCTGCAGGCCGGAATCATCGGCGCCGTGTTGACGAAGACCCAGACTGCGACCTTCCAGACTGCTTCGCTCTCGACCAGCGCTCCGATCACCCGCGACCTCGGCACGACCGTCCCGCCAGCGCGCGCGCTGGTACGCTTCACGCCCGAGGCGCGCGTCGCCGATATCACGGCATTGCTCGACGGCTACCAGGCTTCGATCATCGGTGATGCCAAGGGCGGTATGTTCCGCCTCCAGTTCGACAAGGCGATGAGCCGTGACGAACTCACCTCGCTGCTCGGCAAGATGCAGCGCGAGAAGTTCGTCAACCTCGCCGTCGCAGCGCCGTAAGGCGCTTCCAAACCAATGACGCGCAAGTTTGAAAGTGGAGTAAGAGGCGGGGCCTGCGCTTCGTCGGTCGCAGCCGCGCTTCTGCTCGCCGCCTGTCTCGGCGTCGATGTTGCGCAGGCGCAGGCGATCATGCGCACGCCGACGATCAGCGTCCCCTCCCGAATGCCGACGATTTCTCCTGGCATCGCCGCACGCGTCAGTCCCGGCGTTGCCGCCAGAGCGGTGGCCGTCGGCCGCGGTCCCGGTCCGATTGTGACGACAAGGATTTCGGCGCGGATGGGGCCGACGCCGGTGCTGCCCTATGCGCGCTACTCCCCGAACCTCTATCCCGCCTGTACTGCGCCCGATCGCGACGCCGCCGGCGAGTGCCTGGCGCAGCAGAACGCAGGCGGCGATGGCTCGGGCAAATCGGGCAAGAAGACCGCTGGAAAGGGGCGCGGCAACAACACGCCCGTCGCCGCGGATTTGCGCACCTTTGCCGGCGAATTCGTCGCCGAGATCGACGGCGGGCTGTCGTTGAGCCAAGCCGACGAGCTTGCGCGCCGCCATGGCCTGACGCGCGTGTCCTCCGAGAATTTTCCGCTGATCGGGGCGACGTTCGGACTGTTCCGCATCACCGACGGCCGGCCCTCCGCGACGGTGCGGCGTGAATTCGTGGCCGACGGCAGCGTGCGTTCGGTCCAGCCGAACTTCCGCTACCTGCTCCAGGACCAGAAATCGTCGGTGCCGACCGAGGGAGATCCCGCGCAATATGCGCTGGCGAAGCTCCGCCTGCCGCAGGCACATACTCTCGCGCATGGCGCCAATGTGACGGTCGCCGTGATCGACTCCGGCATCGACGTCCAACATCCGGAACTTGCCAATTCCATTGCCGACAATTTCGATGCGCTTGGCAGCGCCGAGGGCCCGCACATTCACGGCACCGGCATTGCCGGCGCCATCGTGGCGCATGCCAAGCTGATGGGCAGCGCGCCCGAGGCGCGCCTCATCGCCATCCGCGCCTTCGGCGGCACCACCGGCGGGGCCGAGAGCTCGTCCTACATCATCCTGCGCTCGCTGAACTATGCCGCCGAGCATGGCGCCCAGATCGTCAACATGAGCTTTGCCGGTCCGAAGGATACGGTGATCGAGCGGGCCATCGCGGCGACGGCCGCGCGTGGCCTGGTGCTGATCGCGGCCGCCGGCAATGCCGGCGCGAAGTCTCCGCCGCTCTATCCGGCCGCCAATCCCAACGTGATAGCGGTCAGCGCGACCGACCAGCAGGACAGGCTGTTCACCGCCTCCAACCGCGGCAACTACATCGCGGTCGCGGCCCCCGGCGTCGATATCTTCCTGCCGGCGCCTGACGGCAAATACCAGATGACGTCGGGCACCTCGTTCTCGGCTGCCTATGTCTCCGGCGTCGCGGCGCTGCTGCTCGAGCGCAACTACGCCTTGAAGCCGGAAGCGCTGCGCACGACGCTGGCAAAGACGGCGCGTGACCTCGGTTCACCCGGGCGTGACGATCTGTTCGGCGATGGCGAGGCCGACGCGTTTGCCGCGGTCATGGCCGTTCCCGCCGCCGGCGCGACGCCGGTCGCGGCCGCGTCCGGTACAACAAAACGTGAAGATATTGAGAAGCGTCGCGACGGGCCTGGCATCCGCGCATTAGAGCAACCTTCGTTGTCGAGCACCGAGGATAAAGCCACGGTTTCTCAAGCGGATAAGCCGACGACGCGATAGCGGCTGCGACAACTTTGCGCGCGGCGCGAAGGTCGAAAAATCAAACGCCGCGTTGAACGTTCGGCCCGCTGCCACGACCAAATTATGTGGGAGCGGTTATCCCTCCCCATAAGTCATATTAGGCGCGAGCGCCCATCCACCCCAAGCGCCCATATGGCTCGACCCGTCCGGTTGTCCCCCCGGACGGGTCTTTTCTTTTTGGACGTCCAATTCCTCGAAGCCCTACGCGAGATCAGCTTCCGGTTGAGAGGTCGTAGCTCACTTAACGCTACCGCTCCGCCGGCACGCCGCAAGCGCCCTATGCTTGTGCGAAGCTTGACTCCAAAACCCCTTGAATCTCCGCACGACTACGGAGTTTGGCGACGAAAACATCGTCGTTGCTGGACAAGTCAAAACTTTTCCACAAAATATTCACGTCGCGTCTAAATTGATTCGTGTGCGTTGCGTCGCGTCCGTATTTTCTCCTGACGGGCTGATTTATGACACATCGCCAAGAGGCTATTCGCGACGTTGCTATTGGTCGCGACGTTGCGGCACGCTGGTGCGCTCTCGCCGAGCAGCGGCTGGTGCATCTCTCCGAGATGTTCGAGACCGGGCGCTGGCGCCGCTATCATTCCGAGATCGCATTTCTCGAAAACATTCAGGAAGCGAAGCTCGCCGTCCAGACCTGGCGCGCGCTTGCCACCGGCGCTGATGTCGCCACGGCGGCCGCGAGCGTGTCGCCCGCATTCGGCTGGTCGCCGGCGACAATGCCCCGCATGTTTCCGCGCGAGCCCCAGGCGCAGACCGTGCAACCGAAGGCCGTGCACATCGCCCCGGAGACCGCCGTCCCGGTCAGGCTCGATCCGAAGCCGGGCGTTCTCGCCGAAATCACCGAAGCCCCGACCGCGCCGGTCGCCGCGCCTGCCCCGATGGCACCGCTCAGAGTGCCGGCTGCCATGGCGCCGCCTACCGCGCCCGTGGTAATGACGGGGCCCAAGGTGCCGGCATCGCCCAAGGCGCTGGCTGCGATGGTGGCGCTTCTGCCGCAGTTCTCTCCGCCGGCAGCCGAAATTGTCGCAGCCCCCGAACGTCTGGTTGAGTTCACCTTCAGCCTCGACGGGCTCGAAGCGAAGTACCCGCTGCTGCGGAACGCGTTCTAGCGTTCGAGAGCCAGAGGCGAGGAGCCGCAGCTACCGCCGCACCGCATTCCCGCCGACGACCAATTGCGCAAACCGCTGAGCGCCATCCGCCGACAGGTCGGACGTTACGGCTCGCGCGTGATCGAGCCCGACGACGGCGCCGCGCGGGGTTTCCGAGATCATGTTGTTATTGACGAGCGCGGTGCCGGCGCCGGGCACGACGGACACGCCGACGCCTGCCAGTGCCTTGCGGATCACGTTGCCCGTGATGGCGACGTCGCGGAGATATTTGCCCCAGCCGGCGACGATGCCGTAGGACGGCGCGTTCTCGATCACGTTGCCGGTGACCGATGAATCCGCCTCGATGTAGATGCCGATGCCGGCATCGTCATCCGGCGCGGTGCCGATCGGCCGCTTCGGGATCAAATTGCGGATGATGTTGCCCTGGACCACGGCGATGCGGCCGCCTTCGTTGAAATTGCAGACGGAGACGCCGACCGCGGCGCCGTCCACAATGTTGTTGGCGATCACCGCGGCCTCGAAAGCGAATTCCGAATAGAGCGCGACCTCGCGCACGTCGCTGACGCTGTTGCCGGTAATGTGGATGTTCGAGGCCGAGTTGCCGCGCACGGCGGAGTAATCGCAGTTCTTGATGCGATTGCCACGCACGATGACGTTTCCGGCGCGGAACGCGTTGATGGCGTTGCCGTACTGGCCGGAGCCGCCGGGACCGGCCTTGATGTCCTCGATGCGGTTATCAGCGACCAGCGTGCCGTCGTCGCCGATGGCCGTGCGCAGGATCTCGATGCCATTGTCGTTGGTGCCGGTGATGGTGTTGCGGGAGACGCTGAGACCCCTGGCGTCGAACGACACCACCGCCGTCACCGCGATGTTGGCAAAAATGTTGCCGGAGATGTCGCCGGAGACCTGCTCGAGCCAGATGCCGCTGCCGCCGGAACCGGTGATCTCGCAATCGCTGATGCGGACGTCGCGCCCGCCGAGGACATGGATCAGCCCGCGCCGTGCCGGCAGCGGAATGCCGCCGCCGTCGAAGGTGATGCCGGTGAGGCCAATCGAATCGGAGCGGTCGCTCTGGATCGCCGAGGCCCCGCCGGTGAAGACGAATTTTGTGGCGCCGCGTACGCCGATCAGTTGCGCGCCATTTGGCAGGCGCAACAGTCCGGTGCGGTAGATGCCGGGGGGCAGCGCCAGCGGCATCTGCGCCCGGCCAGCCTCGTCGATCGCACGCTGCAGCGCGCGGGTCTGGTCCTCGCTGCTGCCGGGTCGCACACCATACTGCGTGGCATCGCGGCCGAGCAACGACGTCAGCGGCGCCGCACGCGCGGCGTCGGCAGGCATCGCGAGCGCGCCGGCGATGCCTGCGGTCGATGCTCCGATGAGATGGCGGCGATTGAGGTCCATGGATGCGTCCTCCGGCGGACGCGGGGGCCCGCAGCGGTTAGGTAGCGCAAAAACGGGACCGCGCGGCTGGGGCCATGAGGATAGTTCACGGTAGGGTTAAATGTTTACGCAGTCGTGTTCCGAGCCTTCCGTGCCAGCTGTACCATCTCCATCAGCATCGCTTCCCCGGCGTCCACCAGTTCCTCCAGCGTGATCCGCGGCGCGCCCTTGCGGCGCACGGCGCCACTGCGCGCGAGCAGGGGAATATGGATGAACGCCGCAAGCTGCGGCCCGCCGGCCCTGACGTTTTCGATCGCGCGCCAGCTCAGGTAATTGCAGAGATAGGCGCCGGCATCGCGCGAGGGGCGCGCGTCGATGCCGGTGAGGCGCGCGGCGCGCAGCAGCCTTGCGGTGTGCGGGCCGAACGTTATCGCGTCCGCATTGCCGGCGATGCCGCGCTTGCTCGAGCGGGTGTTGGCGGCATCGGGCCAGAGCATGGTGACGGCGTTGCGCGCGCGGCTCTCGATGCGCAGATAGGGTGTGCGTGCGGCGAGGCCGAACATCAGCAGCGCATCCGGCTTCTCTTTCGCGAGCACCTCCGGCAATTGCCGGTCTACCGCAGCATAGGTGACCGGGAAGATGTGGCTGGAGATCGCGGCATCGTCGAGTGCGGGTCGGCGCAATTGCGCCAGCCGGGCGACCAGTGGCTGGGTCGGATTGTAGGGCGCGCCGGGAAACGGGCCGAAGCCGGTGAGGAGAATGCGGAGCTTGTCGCTCATTGCAGCAGCTCCAAAATCTTCTCGGCGGCGATCGCCGGCGTGAGATGGCCGTCGGCGACCTCGGCCTCGATCTTCCTGACCTTGGTCCGCACTGACGCCTCGCTGCGCAACCGCGCCAGCATGCGTTGCTCCAGCATCGACCACATCCATTTCACCTGCTGCTCACGCCGCCGTGCGGCGAAGTCGCCGGATGCATTCATCGCCTTGCGGTGATCGAGGACGTTCTGCCAGATATTCGCGATGCCGTCCCCGGTCAGCGCCGAATAGGTCTCGACCGGCGGATGCCAGTGCTCGGAGCGTGGCGTCAGGATATGCAGCGCGCCGCGATAATCGGCGGCGGTGATGTTCGCGCGCTTGAGATTGTCGCCATCGGCCTTGTTGATCGCGATCATGTCGGCGAGCTCCACCAGGCCCTTCTTGATGCCCTGCAATTCGTCGCCGCCGCCCGGCAGCATCAGGGCGAGGAAGAAATCGGTCATGTCGCAGACCGCCGTTTCGGACTGGCCGATGCCGACCGTTTCCACCAGCACGACGTCGAAGCCGGCTGCTTCGCACAGCAGCATCGCCTCGCGCGTTTTCGCCGCGACGCCCCCAAGAGTGCCCGAAGACGGCGAGGGCCGGATGAAGGCGTGGTCGGAGGCCGAAAGCCGCGCCATCCGGGTCTTGTCGCCGAGGATCGAGCCGCCGCTGCGCGCCGAGGACGGATCGACCGCGAGCACGGCGACCTTGTGGCCCTGCTCGATCAGATGAGTGCCGAGCGCGTCGATCGTGGTGGATTTGCCGACGCCGGGCGAGCCGGTGATGCCGACGCGGACCGCCTTGCCGGTATCGGGCAAGAGCATCTGCACCAGTTCGCGCGCCAGCGCCTGATGGTCGCTGCGCCGGCTCTCGACCAGCGTGATCGCCCGCGCCAGCGCCGCGCGGCTGCCGGCGCGGAGGTCACGGGCGAGGGATTTGATGTCCAGTGAAGGCTTTTTCTCAACCATGCCCTGCTTTACAACGCCCCCGCGGGGCAGGCGAGGGCCGCCCGCCCGATATCACCGGGATGTCGCCGCCACCCCCGTCCGCACCGGTTTCACCTTCCGCCACGCCCAGACCATCACCGGCCACAGCAGCGCCCCGATCGCCATGGCGGCGAGGATCGCAGCGACCGGGCGTTCGAAAAACGGCAAAATGCTGCCGTCCGACTTGATCAGCGAGGTGACGAAAGCCTGCTCGACCATGGTGCCCATGACGATGCCGAGCACCATCGCCGCGACGGGATAGCCGTTCGCCTCCATCACATAGCCGATCACGCCGAAGGCGGCGACGGTGACGACGCCGAACATGTTGTTGCCGATCGCGAACGAGCCGACCGCGCAGCACAGCATGATGATCGGCATGATAGCGGAGCGCGGTGCCAGCAGGATGTAGGCGGCAACCCGGATCATGGCGATGCCGAGCGGGATCATCAAAATGTTTGCGATGATGAACATCAGATAGATCGCGTACATGCTCGACGCTTTCTCGGTGAACAGCGTCGGTCCGGGGTTCAGCCCCTTCATGTAGAGCACGCCGATCGCGATCGCGGCGATGGTGTCGCCGGGGATGCCGAACAGCAATGACGGCACCCAGCCCGAGGCGATGCTGGCATTGTTGCTGGCGCCGGCCTCGACCAGGCCCTCGACATGGCCGGTGCCGAACTTTTCCGGTTCCTTGGAGAAGCGCTTTGACATCGCGTAGGACACCCAAGCGGCCATGTCGGCGCCGGCGCCGGGCAGCACGCCGATGATGATGCCGACGATGTTTCCGCGCGTCATCTGCCAATGGTATTTCTTGGTCAGCTTCCACTGGCCGGCCATGATGCTTCCGAATTTGCGCCGCGGCAGCGGCGGAGGCTCGGGCGTCAGCATCGCGCGCATCACCTGGGCCACCGCGAACACGCCGACCAGCGCGGGGATCGGCTCGATGCCGCCGAACAGATCGGTGAGGCCGAAGGTGAAGCGTGGCACGCCGCCGGGATTTTCGATGCCGACGCAGGAGACCAGCAGGCCGAGGAACATGCCGGCGATCGCCTTCACGGGCGAGGAGCGCGCCACCAACGTCGCGCACATCAGGCCGAGCAGCGCCAGCCAGAAATACTCGAAGGTCGAAAACGACAGCGCGATCTCGGCCAGCGGCGGCGCCAGGATCATCAGCGACAGCACGCCGGCGATGCCGCCGACGGCCGAGAACCACACGCCGGCCCCGAGCGCCAGTTCGGCCTGTCCCTTGCGGGTCATGGCGTAGGCCTCGTCTGCATAGGCGGCGGAGGCGGGCGTTCCCGGGATGCGCAGCAGCGCGCCGGGAATGTCGCCGGAGAAGATCGCCATCGAGGACGCTGCGACGATGGTCGCGATCGCCGCGATCGGCGAGAGGTAGAAGGTGACGGGGACGAGCAGGGCGGTTGCCATCGTCGCCGACAGGCCTGGCAGCGAGCCGATCACGAGTCCGTACACCGAGGCTGCGAACATCGCGATGATGACCTCCCAGGTGGAGATCAGTGCGAACGCTTCAATCAGGGTTTTCAGCATGGGATCACCAGGGCGTCGGCAACAGGCCGGCGGGAAGCGGCACGCGCAGCAGCTTGCCGAAGATCAGGTGGATGGCGAACGGCGCCAGCGCTGCGAGCGGCAGCGCCAGCTTCCACTTCGCCCCCAACGCGGTCGAGGTGACGTAGACCATGATCGCCGCGGTGACGATGAAGCCGAGGCGGTCGGCCGCGACCACGTAGAACAGCAGCAGCGCCGGGGGCAGCAGCGCGCGCAGGCCGTACAACTTTCCCTGCGGCGGCGGGGCAGCCGCTGCCTGGCCATCCTCGAGCGGGATCAGCTCTTCCGCCTCCTCGAAGGTGTGGCCGATCCCGAACACGATCGCGAGCCCGCACAGCGCAAGCCCAATGCCGATCACGAGCGGAAATACGTTGGGACCAACCGGCTGCCCGGGCACCGGCGGCAGCAGCCAGCCGCCATAGGCGGCTGCTGTGCCGAGCACGACGAGAAACGATCCCGTGACCGAGTCGGGAAGACGCATGGGAGAATCCTATGTGAGGTATTCTCTCTCTCCCCGCGCGGGAGGAGAGAGAGGCGATCAGCGCGTGTAGTCGGGAAATGATCCCAGGGTCACGCCTTGCTCAGACCCGCCGCCTTCATCGCTTCGCCCATCTGGGCGTCGCCCTTGTCCATGAAGCTTGCGAACTGGCCGGCATCGCCCCACACCGTGCCGAAGCCGCGATTGCTCATGAAGTCCTTGAACTCGGCGGAGTCGTAGACCTTCTGCAGCGCCGCGGTGAGCTTGGTTGCGATCTCCGGCGGCAGGTTCTTCGGCCCGGCGATGCCGCGCCAGGCGCCGGTCGCGTAGTCGATGCCCATCGCCTCCTTCAGCGTCGGCACGTCCTTGAAGATCGGATTGCGCGCCGGCGCCATGATGGCAAGGCTCCTGGCCTTGCCGGCCTCGATGATGGCGCGGGCTTCCGGCACCGAGCAGGTAGTGAGGTCGAGGCCGCCAGCGGCGAGGTCCTGCATCGCGGGTGCGGCGCCGTTCGACGGTACCCAGGCGACCTGGTTGGCGGGCAGGCCCATCGCCTGCATCCAGCCGACCAGCGCGAGGTGCCAGATCCCGCCTTGGCCGGTGCCGGAAGCCTTGAACTTGCCGGGAGGAGCCGCCTTGATGGCTTCCGCGAGTTCCTTCACCGTCTTGTAAGGCGAGGAGGAGGAGACCTGGATGCCCGGGGGGTCTTCGTTCATCAGCGCCAGCGGGGTGTAGCTCTTCGGCGCCAGTTCGGTCAGCCCCTGCCAGTGCATCATCGAGATTTCCACCGTGAGCATGCCGATGGTGTAGCCATCGGGCTGCGCGGTCGCGATCGCGGTATGGCCGACGACACCGGAGCCGCCGGTGCGATTGACCACGTTGAAGGGTTGGCCGAGATCCTTCTCCAACAGCGCTGCGACAATGCGCGCAGTCGCGTCGGTGCCGCCGCCCGCGCCCCAGGGCACGATCACGGTGACGGGCCGCGCCGGATAGGCTTGCGCAAGTGCGGGTGTGAGGCCGAATGCGGCGGATGCCGCGACTGCGGCAGATGAAGCCGCAAAGGTGCGGCGCGTAATCTTGGACATCAATGCCTCCCAACGGCGCCCATGACGTCAGGCGCTCTTGTCAATGGCGACATTCTAGTCAGCTTTGCAACGCGGCTGCAAGGCAGCGCTACCAGCGCTCTGCGAGCAAGCTGTCGCTGCTCAACACGATCATTGCGGCTCGTCAGCGTCACTCTTCGGCCGCGCGCCGCCGAAGATGCGGGTGCCTTCCGCGGTGAGATAGGACTTCAGCGCTTCCCACGGCACGAACGCGACATATTCGCCCTCGGCGTAAGGGCCGATTGCGTAGGGCGGATAGTGGAAGGTGAGCCCGGAACTCTTGCCCGCGTCGGTTGAGGGCGCGAGCGTCACCGCGCCGATCTTGAGCAGGCTCGGTGCGAGCTCCTTAAACCACTCGTCGGTCGCGGTCTCGCCGGCGCCGCGCTTCTTCTTCTCGATTTTCAGTGAGGCGATCACCGCCTGCACCATCGCCTTCATGGCCGGGCCGTTGTCGGCGGTCTCGGTGAAGAACGGGCGGATGGAGATGCGCTTGCCTTCGGCCTTGTCCCACACGACCGTGTTCACGTCGGAATTGGGATGGGCGCCGTGAGTGTCCATGTAGTCGTTGCGCAGGATGCTGACATAGCGGTCGGCGACGACGGAGCGGACCGCATATTTGCGCTCAAAGTCCCAGCCGCCTTCCTTGAAGAACTGCGGATCCTCTTTGCGCGAGGCGGCGGCTTCTGCTGCGTTCTTGTCGATCCACTTCCTGCCTTCGGCTAGGCAATTCGCCGCCAGCGTCGGGGCAGCCTTGATCTTGTCGTCGAGGAGGACACGCGCCTCGATGCTCTTGGTCTTGATGACCGCGTCGGGCTTGGGATCGGCGGCATGGGCGGTAGCCAACAACGCGCTGCAAGCTGCGACCACAGCTAGCGCGCGCATGAACGCCGGCGCGGAAAATATCACGCACTGTCCTTTCGAAGATCGATGGCGACCTACTCCGCCGCCTCGCTATGCCCGAGCCGGGCGTTCAGCTTGCGGATCAGCTCTTCGGCCGCGTCCGCAATCACCGTGCCCGGTGGGAAGATCGCTTCGGCGCCGGCCGCGTAGAGCGCGTCGTAATCCTGTGGCGGCACCACGCCGCCGACGATGATCATGATGTCGTCGCGGCCCTGCTTCTTCAGCGCGGCTTTCAGTTCGGGCACGGCTGTGAGATGGGCGGCCGCGAGCGAGGAAACGCCGAGGATGTGGACGTCGTTCTCGACCGCCTGGCGCGCGGCTTCGTCGGCAGTCGCGAACAGCGGCCCGATGTCGACATCGAAGCCGATATCGGCGAAGGCCGACGCGATCACCTTCTGGCCGCGGTCGTGACCGTCCTGACCGATTTTTGCGACCAGGATGCGCGGACGGCGGCCTTCCGCCTCCTCGAAGGCATCGATCAGCGCCTGAACTTTCTCGACCCGGTTACCCATGCTGGACGCCTCCCGCTTGTAGACGCCGGTGATGGATTTGATCTCGGCGCGGTGCCGGCCGAACACCTTCTCCATCGCGTCCGAGATTTCGCCGACGGTTGCCTTCGCGCGCGCGGCGTCGATGGCGAGCGCCAGCAGATTGCCGTTGCCTTCGCCGGCCGAGCGCGTCAGCGCGGCGAGCGCGGCCTCGACGTCCTTCTGGTTGCGTTCGGACTTCAGCCGCGTCAGCTTGTCGATCTGGAGCCGGCGGACATTGGTATTGTCGACCTTGAGGATATCGATCGGAGCTTCGTCCGTCGGCTTGTATTTGTTGACCCCGATCACCGCCTGCTTGCCGGCATCGATGCGGGCCTGGGTCTTGGCGGAGGCTTCCTCGATGCGCAGCTTCGGTACGCCGGCCTCGATCGCCTTGGCCATGCCGCCGAGTTCCTCGACCTCCTGGATGTGGCTCCAGGCCTTGGCGGCGAGGTCGCGTGTCAGCCGCTCGACATAATACGAGCCGCCCCAGGGATCGATGATGCGGGTGGTGCCGCTCTCCTGCTGCAGGAAGAGCTGCGTGTTGCGGGCAATGCGCGCCGAAAAGTCGGTCGGCAAAGCGAGCGCCTCGTCGAGCGCGTTGGTGTGCAGCGACTGGGTGTGGCCCTGCGTCGCCGCCATCGCTTCCACCGTCGTGCGCATCACGTTGTTGAAGACGTCCTGCGCGGTCAGCGACCAGCCGGATGTCTGGCAATGCGTGCGCAGTGACAGCGAGCGTGGATCCTTCGGATTGAAGGGCTTGAGCAGCTTCGCCCAGAGCAGCCGCGCGGCGCGCATCTTGGCCACTTCCATGAAGAAGTTCATCCCGGTCGCCCAGAAGAACGACAGCCGCGGGGCGAAGCGGTCGACATCGAGGCCCGCCGCAAGGCCGGCACGAAGATATTCGACGCCGTCGGCGAGCGTATAGGCGAGCTCGAGGTCCTGCGTCGCCCCGGCCTCCTGCATGTGATAGCCGGAGATCGAGATCGAATTGTATTTCGGCATCTTCTGCGAGGTGTAGGCGAAGATGTCCGAGATGATCCGCATCGAGGGCGCGGGCGGATAGATGTAGGTGTTGCGCACCATGAACTCTTTCAGAATGTCGTTCTGAATGGTCCCTGAGAGCTTCTCCGGCGGCACACCCTGTTCCTCGGCGGCAGCAACGTAGAGCGCGAGGATCGGCAGCACCGCGCCGTTCATGGTCATGGACACGCTCATCTGGTCGAGCGGAATGCCCGCAAACAGCGTGCGCATGTCGTAGATGGAATCGATGGCAACGCCGGCCATGCCGACGTCGCCGCCGACGCGCGGATGGTCGCTGTCATAGCCGCGATGGGTGGCGAGATCGAACGCGACCGAGAGGCCCTTCTGTCCGGCCGCGAGGTTGCGGCGGTAGAACGCGTTGGAATCCTCCGCCGTGGAGAAGCCGGCATATTGCCTGACGGTCCAGGGCTGGTTGACGTACATGGTCGGGTAGGGGCCGCGCAGATAAGGCGCGATGCCCGGATAGGTCTCGAGGAAGTCGAGGCCGGCGAGGTCGGCCTCGCCATAAGCGGGCTTCACCAGAATGCCCTCGGGCGTCAGCCACGGCTCGGCGCTGCCTGATGGCGCGGCGCTTGTGGTGCGCTCGAAGGCGATGTCTGCGAAATCAGGAATGCGGCTCATGGTTTCAACCATATCATGGGCGCTCAATCATGGTCGGGATGCTGATGGCTGACGATGGTTGCCATCTTCTCCGGCCCGTAATTTTGCTGCGTGGTCTGGCTTGGTAGATTGGCGATCCCGACCACCCAGCCGAGACGGGACTCGGAACCGAACTGCCGCGTCGGCACCACGTGATCGGGGCGGTCGAACGCGCCGGTCATGATCTCGATCCGGTCGCCGTCGATGCGGCCAAAGCTTAGCGGCGTGCCGCAGGCGGCGCAAAATCCGCGCTCGGCGATGGAGGAGGAGCGGAAGAACGACGGCTTGCCCTTGGTCCATGCAAAGTCCGTCTTGTTGATGTCGGCAAAAGAGGCGAACGGCGCCCCGCTCGCCTTCTGGCACATCCGGCAGTGACAGATCGAAACCCTGTTCGGCGCCGTCGTGACTCCAAAGCGCACTGCCCCGCATTGGCAGCCGCCGGTGAGAACGGGTTTGCCTGCTTCCGTCATGGCTGCTCCATCCGTCGATACGTGTCTTGCAATGTCGCAAGCGCGTCGCCCCCGGCGAAGACAAAACCGGTGACGCCGGCTGCACGCAGCGCCGCCTCGGCATCGGTCGGGCGGCCTGCCAGATAGATAAGTCGGGCGCCGGCGGTTTGCAGGGCCTGCGCCGCGGCTTCGGCGTGTTCTGCATAGACCTTGTCGCTGGAACAAAGGCAGGCGAGCCCGGCACCGGAGGCCTTGAAGGCTGCAGCTAACTGGGCCGGATCGGCGAAGCCCTGGCTGTCGACGGCCTGGCTGTCGACGGCCTGGATGCCGCCGGTCTCGAACAAGCTCTTGGCAAAGGTCGCGCGCGCCGTGAAATCGGCGGGCGTGCCGAGATTGGCCAAGAACACTTTCGGCCGCGCGCCGTGTGCCTTCAAGGCCCCATCGGATTTGTCGCGCAGCGCCTCGAACGGTTCCGCCAGCCGGATCGGCGGCAGCGGGTCGAACTTGTATTTTTGCTCGCCATAAGGCGCCAGCGCGATCGGCGTCGCCTTCAGCACCATCGTCTCGTTCTCGTGCAGGTTCGGAAACTCACTGGCGCCGGTCAGCACGTCGCGGCGTTTTGCGATGTTGGCGTCGCGGGCTTTTCGCGCGGCCGCGACCTTGCTCTGGAACAGGCCCTGCTGAAGCGCAGAGAAGGCGCCGCCGGCTTTCTCGCTCTCCTGGAATAGCGCCCAGGCGGCGTCACAAAGCTGGCCCGTCAGAGTCTCGATGCCGCCTGCGCCTGCCGCGGGATCGCTGACCTTGGCGAGATTGCTCTCTTCCAGCAGCACGAGCTGCGTATTGCGCGCCACGCGCCGCGCGAACGGATCTGGCAGGCCGAGCGCCAGCGTATGCGGCAGCACGGTGATCGCGTTCGCGCCGGCGAGTCCGGCCGCAAACGTCGCCATGGTCGCGCGCAGCATGTTCACATAGGGATCGCGTTGCGTCAGCATGCGCCAGGCGGTATCGGCGGTGATGAACAGCGGTTTTGGCATGAGCCCGCATGCCGTCTCGATGCGCGCCCACAGCAGCCGCAAGGCGCGGAATTTTGCCATGGTGAGGATCTGATCTGCATCCGCGGCAAGCCGCGCATAGACCATGCCCTGCGCCTGCTCCAGCGGAACGCCCGCGCCCTCGATCGCGCGCAAATAGGCGATGCCGCAGGCGAGCACGAAGGCGAGCTCCTGCACCTCCGAGCCACCGGCATCGTGGACGACGCGTCCGTCGGCTGATGCGAACGGTCCCTTGAAGCCGAGCGCGGCGAGGCCCTTGATGCCGCCGGTGACGACCGGAACGATCTCGTCCCAGGTATAGGGGCTGTGGCCCCACACCGCGCCGGCCGCAAGCGGGTCGAGCCCGAAGCGGATGTCGCAGGCCGCGGGATCGATGCCGTTGCTCTTCACATATTCCGCGACGTGGATCGCCGCCATCCGCGATTGCGGACCGATCTCGAGCTCCAGCCCGATGCCGGCGTCGAGATGGACGTCCTTCAAGATCTTCGCGATTGCGTCTGCGGTCGGTTCCAGCCCGAAACCGTGAGCGGCATTGCCGCCGGCGAACACCAGCGCAAGCCCTGTCGCGCCATTTTCGAGATCGGTCAGTGCCTGTGCATTCGCTGCACTTGCATCGGGATGGTCGATCCGCTGCATGATCTGCCAGGGTGCCGCCGCCGGCCGACCCACCACGGGCGCAACGCCTTTGGCGCGCGGATAGAGCGGATCGATCCTGATTCCGTCATAGGTCTTGGCGACCAGCTTCTCGAATGGCGCGCCCTTCAGCACGCCATCGACCAGCTTGCGCCAGTCGTCGACGGTCGCCTTGGGAAAATCCGCCGCCAGCGGCAGGTCGTCGGTCGCGGAGGTCATGCGGCGAAGGGCTCCCGAAAATCTTGTTGTTCGCAGGCGAAATTGCCACGGCCGGCCGTCCCTGCAAACGGTTGTTTTTGGTTAACCGGTATCCGGAAGCCGCTCAATGCCTTGTGTCGAGACGCTGGCGAGACCGTCACGGACACGAATGCCTGCGATCACGCGGTCGGGCGCGATCTCGGCCAGCGGCACCAGCACAAAGGCGCGCTCGAACAGGCGCGGATGCGGCAGGGTCAGATCGGGCTTCTGCATCGACACATCGTCATAGGCGATCATGTCGAGATCGAGCGTGCGCGGGCCCCAGCGCCGCTCCTTATCGCGCGAGCGGCCGAATTTCTGCTCGACCTTCTGCATCACGAACAGCAGCGCATGCGGATCGAGATCGGTCTCGATCTCGATGCAGGCGTTGATGAAGGGAGCCTGGTCCTCGTCGCCCCAGGGCGGGGTCGTATAGTCCGACGAGCGCGCGATCAACGCAGCCTGCGCCATGCCGCAGATATGGGCGATCGCCTTCTGGAACGTCGCGCGGACATCGCCGACATTGCCGCCGAGTGCAATCAGGACGCTTGCCATGTCAGGGGTGCCGCGAACGCGTAAGCATGATTCCGACGTCGTCGAAGATCGCGGCGATCGGCGCATGCGGCTTGTGCACGGTGATCTTCACGGCGCGGATACGCGGAAAGTGCGACAGGATGGCATCGGCGACCGCGCCGGCCGCGCGCTCCAGCAGCTTGTAATTGGTGTTCTTGAAGGCCGCGGTGGTCGTCGCCACGACGTCGGCGTAAGACACGGTGTCGGCGAGCCGGTCGCTGCGCGACGGCTCCGACAGGTCGGTATAGAGCTCGAGGTCGATGACAAAACGCTGGCCGACCTCGGTCTCGTGCTCCATCACGCCGTGGCGGGCATGGATCGACAGGCCGCTCACGAAGATCGTATCGGTCATGGCTTGCTCTCGATTGCGTGCGCCACTCGCAGGGCCTGCAAGGTCTCGGCGACGTCGTGTGTCCGGATGATTTTCGCGCCGCGCTGCGCGGCGATCAGATGCGCGGCGATCGAGCCGGCGAGCCGCTCTGTCGGCTCCGACGGCGACACCGAAGCGATGAAGCGTTTTCGCGAGGCGCCAACGAGGATCGGCAGGCCAAACATGTCGAGCTCGCGAAGTCGCGCCAGCGCGGTCATGCTTTGTTCGGCCGTCTTGCCGAAGCCGATGCCGGGATCGAGCACGATCTTGTCGCGGGCGATGCCGGCTTTTGCCGCGATCTCCAGCGAACGCAGGAAAAACGCTTTCATGTCCACGACGATATCGATGGCGGGATCGACGCTGTCGCGGTTGTGCATGACGATGACGGGGGCGCTTCTCGCGCCAATCAGCGGCGCCATGGCGGCATCGCGCTGCAGGCCCCAGACGTCGTTTGCAATCGCCGCGCCCTGATCGAGCGCGAAGGCCACCACTTCCGCCTTCATGCTGTCGATCGAGACGGGCACACCGAGCGCCACGATCTCCGATAGCACCGGCCGCAGCCGCGCCAGCTCGTCTTGCGCCGTGACCGGCCGAGCGCCCTTGTAGGGCCGGGTGGACTCGGCACCGATATCGATGATGTCGACCCCGGCCTCGATCATCGCCCGTGCCCGCGCGAGCGCCTGCTCGGGCGCGATGAATTCGCCGCCGTCGGAGAATGAATCCGGAGTGACGTTGAGCACGCCCATGACCGCCGGGATCGGCCGCTCCAGCAGCGTCCGCAGCACGTCAGGCCCGACTGAACCGGCCGCCGGGACGGATGGAGAGGGCGAGGCATTCATGCGGCCCGCTTTAACGGTCGGGGAGGGGGGATTCAAGGCGGGATTGGGGGGCGATCCAGTCGCCCCATGCACTCCGGGGCCGGTGAGGGCGCGATGCTCTTGCCCACGCTCCGTCATTACGAGCGTAGCGTAGCAATCCAGGCTGCCGCTGCGGAGAGACTCTGGATTGCTTCGCTGCGCTCGCAATGACGACCGGGAAGGAGCGGTGCTCTATCTGCCCAGCCTTGTCCCTGGATCAATACGAAATCTTCGGCGGCAGCTTTTTCGCCTTGGCAATGATGTCGCCGACCGACTTTTCCGAGGGCAGGATGCGGAGGAGCTTTTTCTTCTCGTTGGCATCCCGCATGCTCTGGGCCAGCCTTGCCGGATTTCGGTAGGCGAGCTCGCGCACGGTGGTGACGCCGGCGGCGCGGACCAGGCCGACCTTGGCCCGGCCCATGCCGGGGATGCGCATGTAGTCGGAGACGTTGGCCCATTCCAGCAGCAACTGCTCGCTGATGCCGGTCTTGGCGGAGAGCGCCTTGCGGCCCTTCACGGTCGAAGCCGCCTCGAGCAACGCATCGGTGGTGCGGATACCCTGCGCCTTCAACTTGTTGGCGGCAAAGGCCGACAGGCCCTCAATCTCGGAGATCGGATATGTCATGATACTCGATGTGAAATGCGCAGGCGTCAGGCGAACTGGCTGAGGCCCGGGGTCCCCGCGATGATCTTGCCCATCTGATCCGCTCCGATTTTGTCTCGGCCGAAGCGAAAAAGTTCACGGGCGATGTTCTGAATCTCGGACATGCCAAGTCCCAGGCCCATCAGGCGCGTGCCGACCGCCATCAAGCCGCCGCCCATCAGCCGCGACAGTCCTCCGCCGCTGCGGGACGCCTCGATTGCCGCTTCTGCACCTGGAATCTGGTCGATCAGGACCTGGACGCTGTCGGAAGGACCCTCGTTGCGGAGGAAGCCCAGGATAATGCCGACGGTCTTTTCAGCGACAGCACCATCTATGCTGGCGTTTGTCGCCAGCCGCCCGATCAGCTCGTCCATATGGCCGCCCCTCAGCCGGTTCACATGCCGGAGTATTGCTTTCGAAAATGATCTTGAGCCGGCGTGATCTGAAATACAAGCGATGAACGCCATCAACGTTCCGATTCATTCTCGAACGCGCGAGAAGTGTTGCAGCGATGCAAGGGCGGAGATGAAATCGGCAGAAAAATGCCGCGATGCGAATGCGTCGTTCCTACTTTCGGCTGATGTCACTCGCATGTTTCCGACGATGTCGCATGCCCGGAGCGCGTTGAATGGTTTCAATCAGCGCGCGATATGCGTTAAACTACGGAACTGGTGCATTCGAGTTTCGATATGCGAAACAAGGCAGAGAGATCAGGGCATAATGACCGCACAGGACAGCAAGCTCGGTGATACCGACGACAAGATCTTCGTCGGTAAAGGAAGCGAGCAGGCATGGCTGACGCTGGCGTTCGCCAATCGCCACGGCCTCGTCACGGGTGCAACCGGAACCGGCAAGACGGTCTCGCTGCAAGTGATGGCAGAAGGATTTGCGCGCGCTGGTGTTCCAGTGTTCGCGGCCGACATCAAGGGCGACCTCTCAGGCATCTCCGAAGTCGGCGAAGCCAAAGATTTCATCGTCAAGCGCGCCACCGAGATGGGACTGACGTTCCAGCCCGACCAGTTCTCGACGGTGTTCTGGGACGTGTTCGGCGAGCAGGGCCACCCGGTGCGGGCGACCGTCACGGAAATGGGCCCGCTGCTGCTCGCACGTATGCTCGACCTGAACGATGTGCAGGAAGGCGTGCTCAATGTCGCCTTCCGCGTCGCCGACGACAACGGGCTGACGCTGATCGACATGAAGGATCTGCGCGCGCTGCTCGATGCCATCGTGCCCGACGCCGGCAAGAAGGGGGCGGATGCCGAGGAGAGTCCGCTTGCCGAGATCAAGAAGGCGGCGCAGGGTTTTGGTAACGTCACCAAGGCCACTGTCGGCACCATCCAGCGCCAGCTTCTGGTGCTGGAGAATCAGGGCGCCACCAAATTCTTCGGCGAGCCGGCGCTGACGCTGAAAGACTTCATGAAGACCGACCGCGACGGCCGCGGCATGGTCAACATACTCGTCGCCGACAAGCTGCTGCAGAGCCCACGGCTTTACGCGACATTCCTGCTGTGGATGCTGTCGGAGCTGTTCGAAGAGCTGCCCGAGGCCGGTGACCTGCCCAAGCCGAAGCTGGTCTTCTTCTTCGACGAAGCGCATCTGCTGTTCAACGACGCGCCCAAGGCGCTGATGGACAAGATCGAGCAGGTGGTGCGCCTGATCCGCTCCAAAGGCGTCGGCGTTTATTTCGTCACGCAAAACCCGGTCGACGTGCCCGACCGCGTGCTCGGACAATTGGGCAACCGGGTGCAGCACGCGCTCCGCGCCTTCACCCCACGCGACCAGAAGGCGGTCGCCGCCGCGGCCCAGACCTTCCGGCCCAACCCGAAGCTCGACACTGCCAAGGTGATCATGGAGCTCGGCAAGGGCGAGGCGCTGGTGTCCTTTCTCGAAGGCAACGGCACGCCGGCGATGGTCGAGCGAGTGATGATCCGGCCGCCATCGGCCCGGATCGGACCGATCACGCCGGAAGAGCGCAAGGCGATCATGGATGCAAGCCCGGTGAAGGGCAAATACGACACCGCCGTCGATGCGGAGTCCGCCTACGAGATGATCCAGAAGCGCATTGCCGGCACTGCTGCGACTGCCGATCCAGGCGCGGCGGGCGGTGGAGGCGGCGGCATTCTCGGCCAGATCGGCTCGATCGTCGGCACCATCTTCGGCACCAACGTCAAGCGCGGCCGCCTGTCGACGGGCCAGGTCATCGCGCGCGACATGACCCGATCGGTGACCAACCAGGTGATCGGGGGGATGGCGGCCAATATCGGCAAGTCGGTCGCCGGCCAGCTCGGTGGCTCGATCGGCCGCACGCTGGTCCGCGGCGCGCTCGGCGGCTTGCTGCGTCGCTAGGCAGAAAGCCCTGTTTGAGGCAATTCGCCCGCAAACCCGCCGCTTGTGCGCGGCGGGTACAAATTCGGGTGAACAGGACTCTCCAACCTTCTATCGGTCTGCTAGGTGCTATGGCCCATGACTGGACCACACCGTGACCTCACCTGAATCTTTTACCAAACCCGGCGCACTCCGAACCCTGTCGCTGCGTGCGCCGCTCGACCTGCTCTTCCTGCTCTGCTGCTTCATCCTGGCCGCCGACGTCCTCGGTCCCGAGATCTTCGGGCACGGCAAGACCAAGGATTACGGGCTGTGGTACTGGGCTGGGCGGCAGGTCTTGCAGGGTGGGCCGCTCTATCCCGGCGACATCCATGAGTACTTCGAGTTCATCTACCCACCGCTGCCGGCAATCCTGCTGGCGATCCCGAGTTGGTTCGGCAAGGTCGCGCTCTACACCGTGCTGTCGATCCTTAATATTGTGGCGTGGTGGTACACGGGAATGTTTTCCAACGCCATGACTGGTTCGGGCCGCACGCCTGGCCCCTGGCTGGAGGCGCTGCCGGCTCTCGTCACCGTGACCTTCGTGTTCGACATGTTCGATCTTGGCCAGCCGAACCTCGTGCTGCTGGCGATGATGCTCTACGGCTTCTGGAGCTTGCAGCATCAACGCTCCTGGCTCGCAGGCTTGATGTTCGCGCTCGCCACCGCCATCAAGGTGTTTCCCATTGCGGTGCTGCCCTATCTGGTCTGGCGTCGAAACTGGGGAGCCGCCGTCGCTACGGTCGCCTTCACCGGCATGCTTCTCTATATCGTGCCGGCCCCCATACGCGGCTTCGAGCGCAACGCCGCCGAGGTCAAGACCTGGTATCAGGGCATGGTCGGGTCGAGCTCGGAAAAAGGATTTGGCCAGCGCGACGAGCAGAACTGGTCGTGGGTGAACCAGTCCCTCATTGCTGTCACGCACCGGCTGGTCCGGCCGATCAACTACAATCAGGAAGATGCCAACAAGCCGCCGCGCACGATGAATGTCATCGACGTCGATTACAGGACGGCGAACTGGATCGTGCTGGCGCTGTCGGCGTTGCTCGGACTCGCCTTCGTCGCGGTCATGCCACGGCAGGGGCAGCGTACGGCGCGGTCGGACGCCGAGGAGCTCGGCATCCTGTTCTGCCTGATGACGGTGGCATCGCCCCTGGCGCGGCAATACTACTTCATGTGGCTGTTCTTCCCGATGACGGTGCTGATGCATCGTGCCGCCTTCGATGAGCGGGCGAATGTACGCCTGGGAACCTGGCTCGCCCTCGGCGTCGCCGGCGGTCTCATGCTGCTGGCGCTGCCGTGGTTTCCCAATGTCATCCAGGCCTGGGGCAACAATCTCGTCGCCACGGCGATCCTCGCAGGTGCGCTCGGATGGCACATCCGGCATCCGCCCGTCGCGGCTAGCTCCGAGGCAGCGGCAGGGCTAAAAGCGCAGTGATCTTGAGACCCCGATTTCTTGAGACATGAAACGTAGGGAACACGACCATGGCCAATGCACAGCTTCAATCCGTGCTCGACCACATCGACAAGGATTTCGACAACAGCCTGGAGCGTCTGTTCTCGCTGTTGCGGATCAAGTCGATCTCCGCAGATCCCGCCTTCGCGGCTGATTGCAAGGCGGCGGCCGAGCATCTTGCCAAGGACATCGCGAGCCTCGGCGTCGCGACTGAAGTGAGGCCGACCGCCGGCCATCCCGCGGTCGTCGGCAAGAGTGTCGCCGGTGGCCGGCCGCATGTGCTGTTCTACGGCCACTATGATGTGCAGCCGGTCGATCCGATCGAGCTCTGGCACCGTCCGCCATTTGAGCCTGTTGTGACCGACCATGCCGACGGCCGCAAGATCATCGTGGCGCGCGGCGCCGAGGACGACAAGGGTCAGGTCATGACTTTCGTCGAGGCCTGCCGCGCCTGGAAGAAGGTGACGGGGTCGCTGCCGATCGACGTCACTTTCCTGATCGAAGGCGAGGAAGAAGTCGGCTCGAAGAACTTCGTGCCCTTCATCGAAGCCAACAAGGACGAGTTTAAGGCTGACTACGTGCTGGTCTGCGACACCGGCATGTGGGACCGCAACACGCCCGCGATCACGACCTCGCTGCGCGGCCTGCTCTATGAGGAGCTCAAGATCACCGCCGCCAATCGCGACCTGCATTCCGGCGTGTTCGGCGGCAGCGCGATGAACCCGATCCGGGTGCTGACCAAAATTCTCGGCGGGCTGTTCGACGATGACAACCGTATCACCATTCCCGGCTTCTATGACGGGGTGAAGGACACGCCGTCGGACATTCTCGCGCAGTGGAAGAAGCTCGATTTCACGCCGGACACTTTCCTCAAGCCGGTTGGACTATCGATACCGGCCGGCGAGAAGGGCAGGCTCCTGGTCGAGCAGGCTTCCACGCGTCCGACCTGTGACGTCAACGGCATCTGGGGCGGTTATATCGGTGAGGGCTCGAAGACGGTGATCCCGTCGCACGCATCGGCCAAGGTCTCGTTCCGGCTGGTCGAAGGCCAGGATCCCGCGAAGATCCGCAAGGCTTTCCGCGAGTACGTGACGGCGCGCATTCCGGGGGACTGCAAGGTCGAGTTCGGCGACCACTCTGCCGGGCCCGCGATTGCGCTCGACTGGAACATGAAGCCGCTCGCCGCGGCCAGGACCGCGCTGACCGAGGAATGGGGCAAGGAGACCGTGCTGATGGGCTCGGGCGCCTCGATCCCGATCGTCGCGGACTTCAAGCGCACGCTGGGGCTGGATTCGCTGCTTGTTGGTTTCGGCCTCGACGACGACAATATCCACTCGCCGAACGAGAAGTACGACCTCCGCAGCTTCCAGAAAGGCATCCGTTCCTGGGCGCGCATCCTCGCGGCGCTGGCGGAGGTGAAGTAGCGGGCGCTCTGTCCTCGTCATTGCGAGCGTAGCGAAGCAATCCAGAATCTCTCCGCAGAGACAGCCTGGATTGCTTCGTCGCTTCGCTCCTCGCAATGACGGGGCCAAATAAAAACGCCGCCCGGAATTGGGCGGCGTTTCATTCCGAAAATGTGTAGAGGGTGTTGAGACCTACCCTACACCAAATCCCGAAAATCTCAAGAGCGGTAGCCCGGAAGCTCGCGGTCCAGCTTGCGCAGCAGCGGAGGCCACACGAGGTTGGTGGCGCGCAACTCGGCGCGGTCGCGGTTGGCGAGCAGCTCGGTGTTCTTGTCGATGGCGACATCGTCGACCGGATAGACCGGCGTGCCCAGCGCGCGCGTACGTACCTGCATCGAGCAGGCCCGCTCAAGGTGATACATGCGCTCGAAGGCCGAGGCCACCGAGCGGCCGACCGTCATCGTGCCGTGGTTGCGCAGCAGCATGTGGTTGTGGTCGCCGAGATCCTTCTGCAGCCGCGGCCGCTCGTCGTGGTCGAGGGCGATGCCTTCGTAGTCGTGATAGGCGAGGTCGTGGGTGACGAGCTGAGCGGTCTGGTTCAGCGGCAGCAGGCCTTCGGCGCTGCTCGAGACCGCGGTGCCGTCGAGGGTGTGGAGATGCAGCACGCAGATGGCGTCCTCGCGCACCTCGTGGATCGCCGAATGGATGGTGAAGCCGGCGGGGTTGATGCTGTACTCGCTCTCGGAGAGCTGGTTGCCGTGCAGATCGACTTTGACGAGGCTCGACGCCGTGATCTCGTCGAACATCAGTCCGTAGGGATTGATGAGGAAATGATGGTCGGGGCCGGGCACGCGCGCGGAGATGTGGGTGTCGACCAAATCGTCCCAGCCGTAGAGCGAGACGAGGCGATAGCAGGCGGCGAGATTGACCCGTTGCTGCCACTCGGCCTCCGTCATGTTCGACGGCACTTCCTTCAGGCGCGCTTCCGCTGGCGACATGGTTGATCTCTCCGAACATCGTTGTTGCGGGGAGGGAGGGTAGTCCTGCCGCGAGCTGCCGGCAAGGCACACAAAGCGCGGCAGTCCAGCGTAGCCCGCATGAGCGAAGCGACATGCGGGGCTGCCTGATAGGCCCCGGATGTCGCTGCGCTCACCCGGGCTACGATCCGGAGAAATTTATTACGGTGCCGGGATCGAGAGCAGGCTGGAAATGCTGCTGCCGCGGATGTCGTAGACGCGGGCGAACACCACGTCGTCGCGCTTGATCTCGACCAGCACGGGCGCGGTGAGGCCCTTGCAGTAGAATTCACCGAGCGTCATGGCGAAGTCGGCGGCATTGGAATCCCAGCCGATGGTGAAATCGGGGCCGAGCGCGACCTGGGCGGGGCGCTGCGGACCGCACACGGCGACCTTCCATTTGCGGTTGCGCGGCGGCACTTCCTGGCGTTCCACCAGTTGCTCGCGCAATTCGTCCGAGGCCTGCTTCAGCGCCAGGCCCCAATAATCCAGCATGAAGCGGTCGTCGGCGCCGCGCACGGTGCCGGCGATGTGGTTGAAGTGGGTGTATTGATAAGGATGCAGGCGGATCATCTCGGCGAGCGAAAGCGCCAAGCCAAAGCAGAAGGTGGCGAGCACGACCGGCTGCCAGGTGCGGTGATTAGCGCGCAGCCGCTGCATGGCCCAGCCAAAGGCGACGCCGCCGAGCACCGCCATCGGCGGGATCACGAAGACGAAATGGCGGATGCCGTTGTACAGCGCCGGCCGCTTCACCATCGCGATCGCGAGCGGCAGCGTCGCGGCGAGCGTGAGCATCAGCAGGATGGTCTTGCGGCGTGCGGGAACCTCGCGACGCGGCAGCAGTGCGAAGGTGCCGATCACGGCGCCGAACATCAGCACCAGCATCACCTCAGGCAACTGAAGCGCGAACAGCGTCGGCAGATAGGACCAGGGCATGTCGGGCACGGATACGATCGCGCCGTCGAACATCTCCTTCCAGGGTTTCTCGAAGAAGTGCGAGAAGTAGGTCAGCGCCTCGAAGGGGTTGCCGGGCTCCATGATCGACCACGGCCAGATCAGCCCCATCACGAGGTAGCCGAGCACGAGGCCGGGCAGCAGCACGTAGACGACATAAGCGAAGCGGCGGACCGACTCGCGCAGGCCCTCGCTGCGCAGTTCCTCCAGGAACAACGGCATGAAGCCGATCACGGCATAGACCAGCGCCAGGCCGCCGAGGATGCGGGTGCCGAGCGAGAGGCCGGCACCAAGGCCGACGATCAGGATCGTGCGCGGCGAAGGCTGCGGATATTCCTCTGCGAGGCGGACGAGACCCAGCATCAGGATGATCATGGCCACCGCGAAGGGCGCATCCTTCGGGTTCATGAACATGTGGCCGTAGAAGGTCGGGCAGAGCGCGAGCAGCAGGAGTGAGGCAAGTCCCGCAAGGGGGCCACCGACTCGGCGGCCGAGCCGCCACGTCACCGCAAGTCCGATCACGCCGACGACGGCGCCGACCAGACGGCGCGTCTCGAACAGTTCGAGCGGAATCACCTTGTGCAGGAGGGCCGCGACCATGTCGAAGCCGCCGCCATACATATAGAGGTTAGCGAAGGAGAGTGCCGCCGTGTCCTTGAAACCGGAACCGAACATGCGCAGCAGCAGGTCGGCATATTCGGCGTGGGTGTAGTCGTCCCAGCCGAGCCCGTAGTCGCGGAAGGTCAAACCGGCAATGACGGCGACCGTAGCCAACACCAGCATGGCGAGATCGTCGCAAGTCCGTTCAACCGAGCGCCGCAGAGGCGTGTCGATCGCCGAAGTCGTGATGGATGTCATGGCTATTGGTGACCCGGAATCCCCTCTTGGCCCTGCTGGTGCGCGCGGGCCTGCTCCCCGGAATCCCTATAGCGCAGTTCCATTACCAAGTAATTGGGCATTATGGCTAAATTCCTGATGCAACGCAGCAAATCCGACCAGCTCGAGAGCAGCTTAGAAGTAGCGAGCCGTAGCTGAAGGGAATGTGAATAAGTCCCTGATTTCCTTTCCTTTAGGAACGCAGGCTATAATTCGACGTTGGCGTGGAACACCGGATGACGGTATCGTGGCGTGACGAGTGTCGCGTGTGGCTGCGCGGCCGGGGGTGAGTTCGATGGCGTTGGCATTGTTGATCGCGGGGATTTTCGCCGTTTTGGCGGGCCTCCTTGCGATCCTGTTCGGCTTCACCGTCAGGGAATTCAGTCTCGGCAGTACCCTCATAATCTCCGGCACCATCGGCGTCTGCTCCGGAATGTTACTGGCCGGCCTCTACGTCGTGGTTGCGGAATTGAAGGGCATGGCCCGCCGGCTCGCTGGATCAATCGCACCATCCGACGTTCGGGTCCGGCCCGTACTGCCGGGTCTCGGGATGCCTGGAACGCCTGCCCCCTCGCCTGAGCCGGGCGCGGAGAAGATGGAGCCGGCGCCGCCATTGCCGGCCGCAGGCCCGCCCCCCTGGCAGAACGAAGCAGCCGCGCGCGAGCGACCGCGCGTCGAACCTCCGCCACCGCCGGAAGCTCCGAGCCCGCCTGAGGTTCCGGAGCCGCCGCGCCGGCGCAACTTGCTGTTCGCCTCGACCTCCCGCAAGGAGCGCGAGCGCGCGGAGGCGAAGACCGGCGAGGGCGTGCCGCCGCTGCCGCATGCCGAGCCGTCGGGGGAGCCTGCCGCCCCGGAGGCGCCGCCTGCGAGCTTTGACGACGCCTGGCCGAAGCCGGATCGCATGAGGCCTGCAGAGCCGCCGGCCGGCTCGCGGCGCCCGCCACCGCGCTCGCCGTCGACCTTCGCGGAGGCTGCTCCGCCGCCCGCACCGGAGCCTGCGGCTGCGGCCGAACAGGCGCCCGTGACCGTGCTCAAATCCGGCATCGTCGACGGCATGGCCTATTCGCTCTACTCCGACGGCTCGATCGAAGCCCAGATGCCGGAAGGGATGATGCGCTTTGCCTCGATCGACGAACTGCGCTCCCACCTTGACCAGCGGGGCGCTTGAAGAGCGGGCGTAGGCAACTCTGGCGCAGCCAAGTAAAGCGCTGGCGTTCTTGTTGGTTCGTCAGTAAATCAGCCCATACTCCTCAGTCGTCCCATTTCAGCCAAACGTATTGTTGACACGGAATACTCTGACGTCGTCTCTCCCGTGAGACGCAAGGTGGAGAAAGGCGGGGCGATGTCGGATGCCGGGGCTAAGAATTTCATTGAGCTGACGGCAGGCATCGTGTCGGCCTATCTCAGCAATAATCCGACGCCTGCGGCTGAGATTCCGAACCTGATCAGCCAGGTGCATGGCGCGCTGGTGCGCGTTTCGTCGGGCCGCACCGAGACGGTGCCGCTTGAGCCCGCGAAGCCGGCGGTCTCGCTGAAGAAGTCGATCGCGCCCGATTATCTGGTCTGCCTGGAAGACGGCAAGCGCTTCAAGTCGCTGAAGCGCCATCTGCGCACCCAATACAACATGACGCCGGAGCAATATCGCGAGAAATGGGGCCTGCCGGCCGACTATCCCATGGTCGCGCCAAACTATGCGGTGGCCCGCTCGCAGCTTGCGAAGCAGATGGGACTGGGACAGCAGCAGCGGAAGCGGAAGTAGATTTTCTACGACGCTTCCGCGAGCGCCTCTTTCGCGTCGGTCTTGATGCGCTCGACCATCGAGCGCAGGCCGTTGGAACGCTGCGGCGTCAGATGATCGCGAAAGCCGAACTCGTCGAATACGGCAATGGCGTCGGTCGCAAGAATCTCCTGCGGCGTGCGGCCGGAGTAAAGCGACAGCACGATTGCGACCAGTCCGCGCACGATGTGGGCGTCACTGTCGCCGCGATATGTCAGGACCGGCGGGCCGCCATCGCGATGATCGATCAGCTTCTGAAGCCAGACCTGGCTGACACAGCCATTGACCTTGTTCTCGGCCGAATGCTCAGCCTCGGACATCGGTTCCAGGGTGCGGCCGAGCTCGATGACGTACCGATAGCGGTCGTCCCACTCGTCCAGAATCTCGAAATTATCCCTGATTTCGTCGATCGTCGTCATGCTGGCCCAAAGTTCCCGTTCAGGCCAATATAGGGACGCAAAGCGCCGAAATCGATAGGGTTTGGGCGCTAATTCGCCGGTGCAAGCGCCGGACCGCGCCATTCCAGCGCGAGGTCGTCCTGGGACAGGGTGTCGCGCGGCGCTTCGCTGGTTGCGGTATCGCCTTCGCCGGCCAGCGCGATCGAGCCGGTGTGGTCGGGCGCCTTCTTGTCGGGCTTCTCGAGCTGCTCTTTTTTGTCGTTGATGATCTGGTAGATCTTCTTCGCGCCGTCCTGCGCGCGCTGGCCGATGATGGTGGCGGCCTGTCCGCCGACCTCGCAGGCCGCCGGCTGGCGCTTGCAGAACTGAGTCATGTCGGAGACGGCCGCGGTCGCAGCCTGCACCGCGTCGGCAGCGCCGATCTGCGGCAGCTTGTCCGATTCGGGCGTCTTGTCCCGCGGCAGGAGCACCAGCACCAGCCCGAGCCAGAATGTGATGCGAAGCAGAAAGCGCATCTTGCGACCTGTATGTTAGACCCCGTCGCGGCGATCTCCGCGGATGTCGGACCTAGCAACTCTCGATAAATCGCAAGTGATTGCCTTCCGCTTAATTCGCGGAAAATTGACTCAAGAATCTTTGCAATCGACGGTGTCGTAAATTTTCGATTGACGTCCGTGCCGTGAGCTCTGCGGCCGCGCCCGTCCACCATTTCGAAACCATGCGGATCACGGGGAAACCCTGTGTTCACCATCCCCGCCGATGACGTCGTCAAATCGTCTAAAAAGCCCTGCGATGACGCGGTGTCCGGCGGCGCGCCGCGCTGCCTTAGTGTTCGTTTAAGGTCGCTCTGACACGGTGGCTCAACGATAAGGAGGCGTTCCGGCGCGTCTTCCCGACGAATGAGCCGAAGCGCGAGACCCGTGACAGTTTTGAGTATCATCCGCGATTGTCTCGATGCGCTGCTGCATCCCTCCGCGCGTTACGACGCGCTGACGCGAGCGCGCCATCGTGCCTTCATGGCCCCGCGGCTGCTCGGCAGCCTGGCCGCCTTCGCCGCATTCCCGGTCTATCTCGCCATGCGCGGCGCGCCGAGCGCGATCGAGGTCGCGGCCTTCGCCTGGCTGATTGCGCCGATCCTGTTGTCCTGGTTCCTGTCGCGCACCGGCCGTTACGAAGGCGCGCATGTGCTGTCGTCGCTGGCGCTGTCGGGCCTGATCATGGCGGTTGCGGTGACGACCGGCGGGATCGAATCCTTCGCCGCGATCTGGCTGGTCGTGGTTCCCCTCGAAGCTGCGCTGTCGGCCTCGCGCCGCGTCGCGGCCTTTGCATCGCTGCTGGCACTGTCCTGCGCCGGCATCCTGATCCTCGTCAGCCAGCTCGGGTGGCTGCCGATTGGCGACACCAGCGCCGCGGGACGCGGCGTGCTGATGGCGTTCGGCGTCGCCTCGGCGACGCTCTATGCCGCGGGCCTGGCCTTCGGTGCGGAATCGCTCGCGCGCACCAGCGTGGCGCTGCTGTCGCGTGAGGAGGAGCGTTACCGCCTCCTGGCGCGGAATATGAGCGACGTCATCTCGCGGCATCAGCGCAACGGCGCGGTGCAGTTCATTTCACCGGCGGTGGAAGCCATGCTCGGCGTGCCCGTCGCGCAACTGCTCGGCCACGGCCTGTTCGATCGGGTCCATGTCGCCGATCGGCCGGCGTATCTGACGGCGCTGTCCGATGCTGCGCGCGGCGACGTGCGCAGCGTCGAGTTCCGGTTGCGCCGGGAACGTGCCGGCTCGGAACGCGGCCAGGTTGACTTCATCTGGGTCGAGATGCGGTGCCGCCCGCTCGACCAGGATATGGGCCGTGATGCCACGCGCGAGGCCGATGTCGTCGCCGTGATGCGCGATGTCACCGACCGCAAGCTCGGAGAGCAGGCGTTCGACGAGGCACGCAGCGCTGCAGAGGCGGCCGACGCCGCCAAGACGCGCTTCCTCGCCACCATGAGCCATGAGCTGCGCACGCCGCTCAACGCCATCATCGGTTTCTCCGAGATGATCACGCAGGAGCAGACCTTGATGCTGGGCGCGGCCCAGCGGAGGGAATACGCCCAGCTCATCAACGATTCCGGCCAGCATCTGCTCTCGGTCGTCAACGGCATCCTGGACATGTCCAAGATGGAGTCGGGCAATTTCGAGATGGCGTCGGAACCGTTCGCGCCGCGTGCATCATTGATGCATTGCTGCAATCTGCTGGCGCTGAAGGCGCGGGAGAACGGCGTCGATCTCGTCACCGATGCGCCGCAGGACCTGCCTGTCATGACCGGCGATCCACGCGCCTTCAAGCAGATCGTGCTCAATCTCGTCGCCAACGCCGTCAAGTTCACCGAGCGCGGCGGTCAGGTCACCGTCACAGCCGCGGTCTCGGGCTCACAGCTTGCGCTGCGCGTCAGCGACACCGGTATAGGCATCGCGCCTGACGATCTCAAGCGCATCGGCGCGCCGTTCTTCCAGGCCGGCAAGACCTATCAGCGCCGTCACGAAGGCACCGGCCTCGGACTTTCGATCGTGAAGAGCCTGGTGGCGTTGCATCTCGGCGAATTGACGGTACAAAGCAGGCTCGGCGAGGGCACTGCCGTCAGCGTCAAGCTGCCGCTGGTCTACACGCCGCAGGCCAAGACGTCTGATCAAAAGACGTTCGATCAAAAGACGTTTGAGGCTAGCGAGAGCAAGATCGCGACGCTGACGCCGGTGCTCCGTCAGGAATCTCAGGACCAAGTTCAGGATCAACCCGCTCTGGTGAAGAAAAGTGCCTAAGAAGTCTGCCAAGGACGAAGCCGCTCCGCGCCGCCGTGGCGCCAAGGCCGCGGTCATCGATGTCGAGACCGAGCGCAATCTTGTGCTGCGCGTGCTGCTGCATAGCCCCAAGGATACGCTGGCCGGTCTCGTCGCCGTTGCCGCTATCGGCGCGATCGTTGCCAATGCGCTGTTCCTGCAGACCGGCCGGCACCCGGCGCCGATGTTCGGTACCGTGATCAATCTTCCCGCGCCGTCGTCCATGGCGCTGTCGAACCCCTTGCCCCGTCCGCGTCCCGTCGGCGCCGATACCTCTCCGCTCGAGCCGAGAGCGACGGAGTTTCGTGCCGAGCCCAAACCTGCAGACAAGCCGCCGGAGAGGCCCGTCGAGGCGACTGCATCGACGCCGCGCTCGGGCGATCCCATGACCAATCTGGTCAAGCAAACGATTTCGGCGCCGCCCTCCGTCTCGCGTCCGCCGGCGCCGATCCCCGTGCAGCAGGGCCCGGCCGCGCGGCGCATCGCCGGCGTGCAGCGCGCGCTCTCCGAATACGGCTACGGGAATTTGAAGATCACGGGCGCGATGGGCGCCGAGACCCAGTCCGCGATCCAGAAATTCGAGCGCGAGCACAAGATGCAGGTCACCGGCCAGCTGTCCGACCGCCTGCTCCGCGAGCTCGGCGCCGCGATCGGCCACCCCGTCGAATAGTCGTGATGTTGTGCGAAGGCTGGTGCTGATTGCAGCGCTGTCCTATCGTGGCCTCCATGCGTTTGAAATCAAACATCTGGGTCTCAGCCTATCTGCGCCGGTGCCAGACCGAGGGCGTGTACGGCGCGGTGCGTCGTCGCGGCGCCGAGGAGGCGGGTGCGGTGTTCGTGAAGGTCTCGCTGCTCGACGGCAATGCGATGCTCTACGTGCCGGCGCCGCAGACCTCTTATGACGACGGTCGGCCGGTCGATCGCTTCTTCGTGCCGCTTGCGCCGCAGCCGATGCCGGAGTCCGCGGTGGAGGAGCGTCTGACCAAGGAGATCCGCTTCGACTCCGACATCTGGATCGTCGAGACCGAAGACCGCGCCGGGCGGCATTTCCTCGAGCTGGCGAAGACCTAACGATCCGATCCGTCAGTCCCTGTCCGCACCGCAGGCGCGGAGCCGGGCTGCACGCCCGGACGCGTCTGGCTTGCGCCCGCACGTGCGCGCTGGCGCTCGCTGTGGTGCAGCGACGGTTGGTACTTGGCCCGGGTGACGGCAAGCGTCGAGCCGCGCCAGGCGGCCAGCATCACCAGCGCCGCGCGGTCGCTGAGGCGATCGTAAAGCCGCGACAGTCGGTACACGTCGGTCACGGAGTTGCCGATCTCCGGCTTGAAGAACAGCAGAATGCGCTGGAACACTGGGCTTGGCATGTCGAGTGCGCGCGCGGCGACCGCGAGCGCTTCGCCGCTTGCATCGTCGACGATCTGGGCTGCGACGCGCGAGGGCAGGATCAAGCTGTCGCCGAGCTCGAAGGTAAAATTCTCGACATCGCCCGCGATCGCCGCCATCTCGAGGATCTGGATCCCGCGCTTGGCGCGGACGGTCGGAATCCGCGGCGCGGCCTTCAGCGGCGTCTCCGCCAGATTGTGCAGGATCAGCGCGCGCTCGGTAGCGCCAGCGCGGAAGAACATGTCGTGGATATCGGCCGCGTCCTTTGGCTGCATCGCCATGTTCGAGGCCATGCGCAGCTCGGCGTCGCTAGGCGTGCGAACCGGCAAGGGGACAGGAGCGGGGGCAGGAGCGGGGGCAGGGACGGGCGCCGGGATTTCGCGCGCGAGCGGAACCCTGCGGCGCTCCTGCGCGGCCGACAGTCCGAGCTTCTGCATGATCGGCGCGGGCGTCGACGGATAGATCGCAAGCCGCGACTTGACGGCCGCGCGCGTCGCGTCGTCGACCTGGTCGATCAGTCGTGTGGCGAGCTCGACGAACTGGCGCTGCTCGTCGTCGCTATGGGTGCTCGACTGGACATAGAGGTCGGTCAGCACGCGCAGCAGCGTCGGACGAACATCGACGCCTTCGCGACGGGAGAGGGTCATCAGCCCGTCGAATCCTGGAAACAACGACTTGGTCATGGAGAGATACGCGACCTGGAAGAGATACTCGCCGCCAGCCTATCGCGGGCTCCTTTAAAGGCTCGTTAAGGAAAACGAGGCGTGAAGCCGAACGGGCAATTTGAAGCGTTCTCGTGCCGCAACGGGACGGCCGGGTCCCGCCCGTGCGGTTACGGTCCCGCCGGCACGTTTACACCCCGTTAACCATGAACTGATCTTAATGAATGCATGTTGCAGAGGCGCGCCGGGTCGCGCGGCAATTGAAGAGAGCTGATATGGGGACCATCATCGAATTTCCGGCCGGTCGCCGGGTGAGCGCGTCGGGGGACGTGGCTCCGCGCGCGGACATGGGCACGATTTTGATCCTCCCCGTGATCCGCATTGAGCGCGAGAGCGACGAAACCAGCGGCGATCACGGGCCGGAGCGGGGCACAGCGCCGGGGCGCCGTCGTCGTCGCCGTTAGCCTTCGGCCTTTGCAATGCCGGAGAACATCCGCCAGATCCGGCCCGTCGTAACGGCCATCATGCTCGCAGTGCTGGGCGCGACGCTTGCCGCCTGTAGTGGTGGCGATTTCGGCCGGACCCGCGCCGACATGCGCAGCGACGACATGCATCGCTGGCTGGGCGCGGAAGTCACCTCCAGCGTCGGGCTGAAGCCATCCCAGTTCCAGCTCACCGACGAGGAGCGCCAGCTTCGCGACCTCGCTTATCCCCTGATCGAGCCGCCGCTGTCGCGGCCCGCCTGGAAGAGCGTGTTCGGCGACTACAAGGCGCTGCCCTCGCCCTGGCGGCAAAAGATCGTGTTCGACCGCACCATGTATGGTCGCACACTGATCGACGAGCCGCACCGTTCGCATTCTTCGCGCTACACGCAGCTGATGGAGGACGTGCGCAACGACATCACCCGCTTCGAGCCGTTCTTCGCCTCCGCGATCCGCGTCATCGACCTCGACAAGAAGCGCAATGCCAGCATGGCGCGTGTCTCCTCCCTCTCGCCGAAGGAGAAGGAGGACGCGGTCGAGCGCATGCAGGAGAATTCGCTGATCATCCAGTGGGTGCAGCAGTGCCTCGAGCAGCGCGTCTCGTCCTATCGCTGGGGGCTGGAGCGGCTGGTGATCCAGGCGCCCGACGGCATGGCCGCCGATGCCGACCGCCTGATCGGCGAACTCGCCGCCCAGACCGCCAACCCGCCGGTCGCGGCCCAGCCGCCCTACGGCCGCGCGGTCGTCTCGAAGGGCTAACCCAGTTAGTCGCACAAGGGCGATATGGTCGGCTGCACTGGAGCCGCGGCCTCGCTCGCCGACGCGCGTCCCCAGATCATCACGGCGACGATGTGAACGACGAGGAATGCGGCTGCGACCGCCAGGAGCCAACGCATTTCACTGCGCTGCGGAGACCGCACCGTCAATCCTGCCTCAGCTGTCCTGTTCGCAACGATCATTCTCGTTCTCCGGCATCGTGTTTGAGTTCGTTGGTGAGCAAGTGCTCGTAATGGCGCAGGACGCGACCTGCCTGATGTCGTCGCGAGGCGTGCAGCGCCGACATGATGAAGGCGAAGATGCCTCGCGATTCCGGTCCGACGTGGCGGTTGGGAACCTGAGAGGCCGCTCCGGACCAAACTGACATGATGCTCATGGTCGAATCCGATCGGTCAGAAGAACCCGGCGCTGAGATCCAACCCGTGGGTCAGCGACAGCAGCCATACGAAGAGGACGGCTCCGCAGCACAAAGTGAGCTGCTTGAGAACATGTGCCCGCAACGAAGACGCGGGGAATGCGCGAGCAAAAGCGCTCGCAATGGTGGCGGTTGCGAGGGCTCGCATGATGATCCGGACCGTGGGCTAATGGCCGGGCCTGACCGGCCGTCGCGCTTCGCGCGTGAACTCGTCGTACCGTTGCCGGCGCCGGCGGGCTTCCTCGATTTCCCAGAACGCCCAAACGAAACACGCGCCCAGGCAGGCTGAAATCAGCATGAGCAAAAACGCTTGATCGCTCGCGGTTTGAGTCATGAAATGTCCGATGCAAATAAAAACCAAATCGAAGCAAAGGGTGCGCCAACGCGGCCTCACTCAAGGAATGTTGATTGCCGGCAGTGGGCCGGTGGCAAGAATTGAGACGTCGGTGGCTTGCTTCTGCTCGAACATGGCCAGCAACATCAGCGCGATCAGGAAGACGTAAGACGCGAGACGCCATCGCTTTGGTTCGGGCCGATGGTCGTCCGTATCGAGGCAGCGCCCGCCAGTTGCCGTCCGCATCGTTGATCTCCTGATGTCGTGACGATGAGAAAATCAGTCATCCCGCATCGCCGCATCATCGGAACCAATGAAACGCAACCGTCGTCGACGAATTTTTTCGTGTCTGGAGATTTCGCCCGGCATGCGTAGCGCGGCGCAAGCCGGCGGCGCAGGCAAATGACGACGATTTAGGCGTACGTCAGGTGACGAATTAGCCGACAGCGCCTTGTGCGGGCAGAAGTGGCGGCGTGGCGCTTTGCAGCAGGCGAAGCAGATCCGTTTGCCTCGTCGTGTTCGTCTTGGCAAAGATGCGCTGCAGGTGAGAGCGCACCGTTGACTCGCCGATGCCGAGCATGTCGGCCGCCTCTTTCGCGCCGAGACCTTGCGCGAGCGTCATCAGCACGCGAAGCTCGCCGCCCGTGAGCTTGTAAAGCCTCGCAAAAGCCTCGCCCGGCATCATCGGCACCTCGGCGGGGTCCTTCATGAAGACGGCTACCGATGCGGCAAACGGGGCGAGGATTCCGTTGCGCTGACCGCGATCGACAGGAAGCAGGGTGGCGATGTAGCCGGCGCCGTCGATATCGGGGATCGCAAGCGAGTGTCCGCTCAAATCCGCATCGTCGCGGGACGCTTCGTCGATGGCCTTGGACAGCGCGTCGCGGGCGGCGGCATCGGTCGGAAAGATCCGGTTGCCGAGGACACGAACGGCGTTGCCGGTCTTGATCTGCCGCTCGGCAGTCTCGTTCATGTAGACGACCCGGCCGTCGCGCGCCGTCAGGAAGACACCGACGGCAAGCATGTCGAATGTCCGCTCCAGCATCTCCGACCGCAGCGTCCTGAGGTCGAGTGCGTCGGAGATGGTGAGGGCGCGGCAGACATGAGGGGACAGCATCTTGAACAGGTTGATGTCCAGCTGCTGATAGCGATGCGTCTTCGCCGTCCGAGAGGCATGCATGGAGGCCATGCGCCCGCCGGTCCGCAGAGCTGGAAACCAGATGATGTCCTGCAATCCGTGAGGCTGGAGAATGTCCCGGTAGAACCGGCTTTCGAGCAGCTCATCGAGATCGTTCATCGAGAGCGCGCTGACATGACCGATGTCGGCGACGATATCCGCGGCCGCCATCGGCGTCTTCGCGTAGTTTTCGCCGAGCTTTTCCAGAAACGTCTGCTCGTAGCCGAACACGAACAGCTGGTCGTTCTGGACGTGCTTCATGTCGTGAACGCAGATGCCGCCCGCCGTGCTCTCGCAGAGATCGGCGATCTTCCGGCAGGTGGCCGCCCAAAGCTGCGGATTGAGGGCGCAGTCGTAGATGGCGCCGATGGTGTCGGATAACGCTTGGGCGGAAACCCCCTCCAAACCGATCATGACGCCTCTTTCATTCTTCTTTGATTAGTTTTTAGGCAAACAACCGGCGTAATATACATAGCACATGATTTGATGGATTTACGAGCGCTACTTTGCGCTGCAATAAGGATGCGCTAGCGCGGACGAGGCGATCTCTTCGCGTTGGCCACGGCCGCTCGGCCCCGTGGAGACTTGGCCCGCTGCTTTAGACACTGCGACGTCCGGATTGCCGCGCGCCACGCCTTCCGGGACAATGGCGATGCCGACCCCGGCAGCGACCAGCGCCATGGCCCAGTCTTCCGATTGCCGCTTTGCTCGCAATGGCAGCGGTCGATCAAGGGGACGCGGGCGAGATCGGCGGTGCGAAGCTTCTCCTTCAGCGCCAGCGGATGCGACGGCGGCGGCGCTGCGACATAACGCTCGCTCACATCGCGACGAAATGCTCGTCAGCGCGCAACATGGTCTTCGAGATGATCTGAACCACGGCGATCGCGTGAGCGTCGTCAACAGCCACGATCCCCCCGATTATGAGCGCTGCAGGTGCGACGCACATTGAGTGCGCTGCTCGGGCCGTCAGCGCTGTCCGTCGTGCGCGGAGATCGCGGATGCCGCGAGGCCTCCGATGCGCGCGTGAGGCCGGCCGCCGGTCGCCATCACGAGCCCGAATGCGATCTCGTCGCGCCGTGGTGAATCCCACAGGGTCATCTCCGCGGTGCCGAAATGGCTGCGGACATAGGCGGCGTGGATGTGCCCGAGCGGAACCATGAGCCGCGTGCCCGGACCGCCGATGGTCTTCGCCGCCGGAACGATCGCCTTGGGCTGACCGAGCACCTCGCGCATGCCCTGGCCGCCGGCCTCGTGCCAGACCGCGCCGTGCTCGAGCTCGCCGTCCTCGCCGACGATGATGCCCTTGCCATAGGCTTCGATTTGCGCGGCGCCGCCGAGCTGCGCGATCAGCCGTGTTGCGAGCTCGCGCCCGAGCTCGCGCAAGGATGCCTGAAACGGCATCAGGTCAGGTTCGAAGCGGCCCGCGAAGGGATTGCGGATCACCGCAATGGCCGTTCCGACCAACAGAGGCTTCTCCAGCCGGGGACCGCGCTCGTGCCAGATGGTCTCGACGCTAAGCGCGGTCTTGCGGATGTCATGGGACACGTCTTGAGACGACATGCGCAGGCGCTATGCTTCGTCGACGACGGGATTGCGCAGCACGCCGATGTTCTCGATCTCGACCTCGACCACATCGCCGGGCTTGAGGAAAACAGGCGGCTTGCGGGTGAAGCCGACGCCAGCCGGCGTGCCGGTGGCGATGACGTCGCCGGGGACGAGGTCGAAGATGGTCGAGCTGTACTCGATCAGCCGCGGGATCGAGAAGATCAGCATCGAGGTGTCGGAGGATTGTACCACCGCGCCGTTGACGCGCGTCTTGAGCTTCAATTTGGTGGGATCGCCGATCTCGTCCGGCGTCACCAGCCATGGTCCGAACGGGCCGGTGCCGACGAAGTTCTTGCCGGAGGCGATCTGCTGGGCATGACGCTGCCAGTCGCGCACGCTGACGTCGTTGTAGATCGAGTAGCCCGCCACGTGATCCCAGGCGTTGGCCTGGCTGATGTGACGGCCGCCCTTGCCGATGACGACAGCCAGCTCGCCCTCCCAGTCGAAATTGTCCGAGACCTTCGGCCGGATCACCGGCGCGTTGTGCGCGACCTGGGAGCGCCAGACCCGGAGGAAGATCGGCGGAAACTCCGTGATCTCGCGCTTCATCCCGAACGCCACGGCTTCATTGTGGTGGTCGAGATAATTGCGCACGGCGCAGACGATCTTCTCCGGACGCGGGATCACCGGCAGATATTTGACGTCGCTCAGCGCCATCGTGGGCTTGTGTCCGGCGACGATGGCCTCGCGCCGCGCATAGTCGTCGCTGCCGAGGAAGTCCGCGAGAACAGGGTACTGGGGCAGGGCGCGGCCGAGATCCACGACGCCATTTTCGACAACGGCGCCCCAGCTTTCCCGATTTCCGTCCAAGAACGACAGCAGCTTCATGGTTACGCCCCAAAGGTTGGCATTTTCGATCTTGGATATTATTTTCGATAATCTGGCGGGGCGCAAGCCCACGGCGGTAAAAAGCCGTTGCCGCCTATTCGATATCGAGCAGATGCGCGGCGTAGGTCGCGACGTTGTCGGCAGTCGTGCGGATATGCGTCTCGATCAGCTGCACCGCGAGATCCGGATTGCGCGAGATGGCGGCCTGCATGATCGCCTGGTGCTCGCCGGCCTTGTCGCGCGGCCGCGGCCGGAAATTGGACGACAGATGCCGATAGCGCTCGGCGCGATCGAACAGGTCGGCGCGAATGGCAAGAAGGGTAGCGGAGCCGCAGGCGGACACCAGTGCCTGGTGGAATTGGCGATGGGCGATCTTCCATTCGGGATCGCGCAGCGGATGTTCGGGATCGCGCTGCTCGATTCGCTTCAATCTATGCAGCGTCGAGATGACGGCGATTTCCCAATCGTCGTCGCCCCGCTCGATCGCGCGGCGGATCAATTCCACCTCGATCAGCACCCGGGCATCGGTGACTTCCACCAGGTCCTGGCGGCTGACCGGCGCCACCCGAAATCCGCGCTGCTCCTGCGCGTCGACCAGGCCTTCGGCGGTAAGCGCCGTCAGCGCCTCGCGCAGCGTCGTGAAACTTACGCCGAATCGTTCGCGCAGGACGTCGAATCGCAGCGGCTCGCCCGGCGCCAGGCCGCAGGCAATGATCTCCTCGCGCAGCCGATGGGTGATGTCGGCGGCAACGGTCTTGCCGAATTCCTTGCGGGGGCGAATGGCGCTTTCGGACATGGTTTCTGTCATTGAATCGATTGGCTCAACATGCCGCGCTAACGAGCATCTTGCAATAATTTTCGTAAACGATATTATTTTCGAAAATATGGGCGGAGATGAAATCATGAGGGCGGTGCTGGTGCGTCAGCCGGGTGGGCCGGATGCACTCGAACTGGTGGAGCTTCCGGTGCCTGTGCCCGGACCCGGCCATGTGCAAATCCGGGCCGAAGTGTTCGGGGTGGGGCAGCCCGATGTGCTGATCCGGCGTGGCGTCTACAAATGGATGCCGCCGCTGCCGGCCAATCCCGGCAACGACGTCGCCGGCCGCATTGCCGCGCTCGGGTCCGGCGTCGAAGGGTTTGCGATCGGCCAGAAGGTGCTGCTGAGCGCACGCGATCTGTCGCAGCGCGGCGGCTGCTACGCCGACTATGTGGTCGCGCCGGCGGACGCCATTCATCTGCTGCCCGACGATGTCGATATGCAAGCGGCCGTGTGCCTGTCGAACTACCAGGTGGCCTACGCGCTGCTGAACGAGTGCCGCCATCCGCGCGCACCGGCCAGCGTGCTGGTGATCGGGGCGGCGGGTGGTGTCGGCACCGCGCTGGTGCAGCTCGCCAAGCTCGCGCAGATGAATGTCATCGGCACGGTTTCCAACGAGGAGAAGGCCGCATTTGCGCGCGGCAACGGCGCCGATCACGTCATCTACTACCGCCGCGAAGACGTGGTGGCGCGGACCCGCGAGCTGACCAATGGCGAGGGCGTCGGCCTCGTGCTCGATCACGTCTGTGGGCCCGAGTTCACCGGCTATCTCGGCGCGCTCGGCAAATGGGGGACGCTGCTGTCGTACAACGCCTTCGCAGGATTGCCGGAAGAAAACCTGATGGCGGCGATGCGCGACCATCTCGACATCTGCCCGGCGATACGCTGCTTCTCCTTCCACATCTACGACCACGATCGCGACGGGCGTCGCGCGCTCATGCGCAACGTGATCGACGCGCTGAGCCGCAATGCGATCAAGCCGGCGATCTCGGCGGTCCTGAAGCTCGACGAGGTCAGGCAGGCCCACACGCTGCTCGAGCAAGGCTCGGCGCTCGGCAAGATCATCATGACGCCATGAGGGGGTGGATTGCACGATGACGACACAAGCACCCATTGCACGCTTCACCCGGCTCCGGCACGCGAGCTTTGCCTCGCCCGATCCCGAGCGGTTGCTCGACTATTACCGCGCCCTGATCGGTCTTGGCCTCGTCGGCCGCGACGGCAACCGCATCTTCCTTGCCAACGATTCCGAGCAGCTTTCGCTGGTGATCGAACCCGGCGACGCGGCGCTGACGAGCATCGCCTTCGAGATATCTCCTGATGTCCAGATCGAGGCGCTGGGCGCCGCGCTGAAGCAGGCCGATCTGCGGCCCGAGCTGCATAGCGATCCCCTGCCTGGCATTTCCAAATCGCTGTCGTTCAGCGACCCCGAAGGCACGCGCTTCGAGTTGATTCAGGGCTGGACGCCGACGCCTGCGCAGGAGCGGATCGGTGCGCTTGCCGTCACCAAGCTCGGCCATGTCGCTCTTCGCACGCCCGATCCGCGCGCGGCCTCGGAGTTCTACGCGAACATGATGGGCCTGCGGGTTTCAGACTGGATCGAGGATCGCTTCGTCTTCATGCGCAGCGGCTTCGAGCATCACACGTTGAACTTCGCCCGCGCGCCCGTCCGTGGCCTGCATCATGTCGCGTTCGAGCTGCGTGGTGCCGCCCACATGCACGAGGCCTGCGATCATCTCGCGCGGCACAAGCTGCCGGTTCTCTGGGGGCCGGTTCGTCATGGCCCCGGGCACAACACCGCGATCTACCACCGCAATCCCGACGGGCATGTGGTCGAGCTGTTCTTCGATCTCGACCGCATGACTGACGAAGAGCTCGGCTACTTCGAGCCGCGTCCCTGGCATCGCGATCGACCGCAGCGGCCAAAAGTCTGGGTCGGTCTGCCGCGCGACGTCTGGGGCATGCCGCCATCGCCTGAATGCACGGAGTTCGCCCGCTAGCGGATTCAAACTCGACTTGAAGAACGCCGCCTCGTCGCGGCCAACGATAGAACAGTCAAAGGGAGGACGCATCCATGCGAAGGATGAAGCGGCTTGCTGCGGCGATTTTTCTGTTTGGCGGCTTTTTAGCAGCCACTTCGGCGTCGGCGGACAATTATCCATCGCGCCCGATCCGGCTGCTGCATGGATTTGCCGCCGGCGGCGCGGCCGACACGTTGTCGCGCATCATCGCCGACGGGCTCTCGAAGAAGCTCGGCCAGCCGATCATCGTCGAGGCCAAGCCCGGCGCCGGCGGCAACATCGCCGCGGATGCCATCGCGAAAGCGGCGCCCGATGGCTACACGATCGGGCTCGTCACCGGCGCTCACGCGATTTCCGCCGCGACCTACAAGAGCCTCGCCTACCAGCCGGCCGAGAGTTTCGAGATGATCTCGACGCTGGTCTATTACGCGCTCGTAATCGCGGTGCGTAGCGATTATCCGGCAAAATCGCTGGGCGAGCTTGTCGCCATGGCAAAGCAGAAGCCGGGTGCGCTCTCCTTCGGATCGGTCGGTTTCGGCAGCACGCACCATCTTGCAGGAGAGCTGTTGAACGCAGCCGCCAGCGTCGAGATTGTGCACGTGCCCTATCGCGGCGACTCCCAATCCGTCACCGCGCTGCTCGGCGGAGAGGTTCCGGTGATCGTCGGCACGCCGGTCCTGCTCGCCCCGCAGATCCAGGCCGGTGCGATCCGCGGCCTGGCGGTGACCTCGCCGACGCGCACCGCATTGCTGCCCGATGTGCCGACGGTTCAGGAAGCCGGTATCAAGGGATACGACGTGCGCACCTGGGCCGGCCTGCTGGCCCCGAAGGGAACGCCGCCCGCCATCATGGCCACACTCAATGCGGCGACGCTCGACGCACTCAGGGATCCCGACCTCAAGCAGCGTCTGGAGACCGCCGTCGGCGGCGAGGTTCGCGGCAGTTCGCCGGAGGAGATGAAGGCCCTGATCGAGACCGAGATCAGCAAATGGACCGGCGTGGTGGAGCGGGCGAAGATCCCGAAGATCTGATCCCAATAGGACAGGGATCTCGTAAGCCTATCGCGCTTCGACCACCTCGCCATCCTCCTTCACGAAGCGGCCGACGGGACGGTCCAGGAGATCGATCACCGCTTCCGAGGGACGGCACAGGCGTGTGCCCTTGGGCGTCACCACGATCGGACGGTTGATCAGGATGGGATGCGCGAGCATCTGGTCGATCAGCTCGTCGTCGGACCATTTGGGGTCATCGAGGCCGAGCTCCTTGTAGGGCGTGCCTTTCTCGCGCAGCAGCGCGCGAGCGGAGACGCCGAGGGCCTTGACGAGTTCGACCAGTCTTTCGCGGGAGGGCGGCGTCTTCAGATATTCGATCACGTCCGGCTCGACGCCGCTCTGCCGGATCATCGCCAGCGTGTTGCGCGATGTGCCGCAGGCGGGGTTGTGGTAGATCGTGACGCTCATCGGGTGGTCTCCGCGATTGGGATGGGGTCGGCCGCGCGGGCGTCTGCGAGCAGCCAATTCATCAGCAGCACGCTGGCGAACGCTCCGCAGAGCTCCGCGAGAATGAATCCGGGCAGGTCGGCGGGACGTATGCCCGTGAACGTGTTGGTCAGCGACCTCGCAATGGCCACGGCCGGATTGGCGAACGAGGTCGAGGCCGTGAACCAATAGGCCGCGGTGATGTAGAGACCGACCAGCCAGGGGACCGCAGTGCGCTGAAACCGGATGCCGGCCAGGATCGTCGCGACCAGACCGAAAGCGGCGACGGCTTCGGCGAACCATTGCGGTCCTCCGGTTCGCATCTTTTCAGAGAAATCGAATAGTGGCAGTCCGAACATCAGATGCGCTGCCATCGTTCCCGCGATGCCGCCGGCGATCTGCGCGACGACGTAAAATGCGGCGTCGTTCACCGGCAGCTCCCGCTTGCCGGTGAAGACGAGGGTCACTGCCGGATTGAAGTGTCCGCCGGAGATCGGACCGAGCACGGTGATCAGGACGACCAGAATGGCGCCGGTCGGCAGGGTGTTGCACAGAAGCGCAAGCGCGACGTCTTTGGTCAGCGTCTCCGCCATGATGCCGGAGCCGACCACCGTGGCAACCAGAATGCCCGTGCCGAGCGCCTCAGCCGCGAGACGCCGCGGAAGATCGAATTGATCAGGCACGGCTTCGCTCCTTTCGTCTCGGCTTGCAGCACGCTTGCAGGGTTTCGACGACAGGTTCGCAGACTTCCGGCCGTCCGCCGCAACAATCCCGCAGCAGGAAGACCGCGACGTCGCGAAATTCGCCGAGATTGGCGCGGTAGACGATCGAACGGCTGCGCCGCTCGGAGGTCACCAGCCGCGCGCGCGTCAAGATCGACAGATGCGCCGAGAGGGTGTTTTGAGGGACCTCCAACAGCCGTGCGAGATCGCCGGCAGCGAGACCATCAGGCTCGTGCCTGACCAGTGCGCGGAAGGCCTCCAGCCGGGTCGATTGGGACAGCGCGGCGAGCGCCAGGACGGCTTCTTCTGTTTCCATATATCCAGACTTATGGAACTAATTGGAGCGCGTCAATCCGGAATTCTTGCCCGTTGGGCGGCCGAGCCAGTATTTCGAAGATTCTAGAAATATGGTTTGACAGTTTGAAATCGGCAGGCGCATCATGGCGGCCATGAAGATCGACGACGCAGCAGCACGCTTGGAGGCTCTGGGAAACCGGACCCGGCTTCAGATCTATCGTGCCCTGGTGCGGGCAGGGCACAAGGGCATGGCCGTCGGCCGCCTGCAGGACAAGCTGAAGATTCCGGCCTCGACGCTGTCGCATCACATCAAGACCCTGGTCTCGGTCGGGCTCGTCAGTCAGGTCCGGGAATCGACGAGCCTCGTCTGTCACGCGAATTTCGAGGCGATGCGGGGCCTGGTCGATTTCCTGGCGGCGGAGTGCTGCGCAGACGAAGTCGGATGCAAGACGAAGCAAACCGCGGCGTGAACTTTTTTTGGCTAGCATTTTCGATGATTCTAGAATTATGGGAAAAGTCGAATGAACGCTAAGACGGTCGCCATCATCGGGGCAGGGCCTGTCGGCCTCGCAGCAGCTGCGCACGTCCTGGAGCGTGGCATGTCACCCATCGTGCTGGAGGCAGGACCCGAAGCGGGGCACGCGGTTCGCCAGTGGCAGCAGGTCCAGCTCTTCTCGCCGTGGGAGTACAATATCGACAAGGCCGCCGCGCGCATGCTCGCGCCGACGGGATGGAATTCGCCGGACCCGGGCTCCTATCCGACCGGCGGCGAGCTGATCGACCGATATTTGACGCCGCTTGCGACGCGAACGCCGTTGCGCGAGGTGATCCGGACATCCAGCCGTGTCACGGCCATCAGCCGCGTCGGCTTCGACAAGGCGAAGACGAAGGGGCGTGAGCAGGCGCCGTTCGAAATCCGCTACCAGAACGGCAAAGGTCCTGAAGTGCTGCGCGCGGATGCCGTGATCGACACATCAGGCACATGGTTCTCGCCCAATCCCGCCGGAGGTAATGGTCTGGCCGCGATCGGCGAGCGTGAATGCGCCGGTCACATCGCCTATGGCATGCCCGATGTCCGCGGTGCCGGCCGCGCCAGATATGCCGGGAAGACCGTTGCGGTGCTCGGCGCCGGCCACTCCGCGGTGGGCACGCTGATCGATCTGGTGCAGCTCGCAGGCGAGGTGCCGGGGACGCAAGCGATCTGGCTGTTGCGCGGCGCCGATCCCGCCAAGGCCTTTGGCGGCGGCCGGAATGACAAGCTTGCCGCACGCGGAGAGCTCGGCAGCGCGTTCGCTGCGCTTGTTGCCTCCGGAAAGATCAGGGTCGAAACCGAATTCGGCGTCACGCATCTGTCGGACTCCGAAGGCCGCCTCGAGATCGCGGCCGGCTCGGGTTGCGGCGCGCGAAGCGTGATTGTGGACGAGCTGATCGTCTCGACCGGCTTTCGTCCCGACTTTTCGTTCCTGTCCGAATTGCGCCTGCGGCTCGATCCCGCCATCGAGGCGGCGGTCGCGCTGGCGCCGCTCATCGATCCCAACGAGCACAGCTGCGGCACGGTGCGCCCGCACGGCGCGCGCGAGCTCTCGCACGACGAGCCGGGCTTCTACATGGCGGGCATGAAGTCGTATGGCCGCGCGCCGACCTTTCTCATGATGACGGGGTATGAGCAGGTGCGCTCGATTGCGGCCGATCTCGCCGGCGACAAGAAAGCCGCCGCAAGGGTGGAGCTCGTGCTGCCGGAGACCGGCGTCTGCACGCGCGGCGGCGTCGAAGCCGCCGCGGCCGGATCAGGATGTTGCGGCGGGCCGGCGAAGCAGGAACCGACGGCCTGTTGCGCCGACGACGAAGCGGCGAAGAAGGCCGGCGCTTCCGGCTGCGGTTGTTCATGAATTTGGGTCTTGCAGGTGAAGCCGGGGAGTTGCCCATTGTGGTTGGTGCGCCGTGTCGGCGTGGGGGCGGGAGGACAGCATTCGTAACTTGAGCGGGCGGTCTCTGATCGCGGTGATGTGCATCGGCCAGGTCGGCAATCTGCTGCCGCATGTGACGTTGTCTGCGAATCTGGCGCAGCATCTGATGCCGGCGTGGGGGCTTTCGGCGGCCGAAGGCGGCCTGATGGCGAGCGGTTATGCGTTCGGCTACATGCTCGCCGTGCCCGTGCTGACGACGTTGACCGACCGGATCGACGCGCGCCTCGTTTTGCTCTGGGGTTCGATCGTCAGCGGACTGGCGACCGCCGCGTTCGGAATCTTCGCGCAAGGGTTCTGGTCCGCGACCGCGATCTGGTCCCTGGCAGGACTTGGATTTGCCGGCGCCTACATGCCGGGCCTGAAGGCGCTGACGGACCGGCTTCCCCCCGGCGACACCTCGCGCGCCGTCACGCTGTACACGTCGAGCTTCTCGGTCGGCGTCGGCCTCTCGTTCTTGGTCGCGCAAGTGATCGCCGACCGCTGGGGATGGCGGACCGCTTTCCTTGTCACCGGCTTCGGTCCGATCGCAATGGTCGTCGCGTGCCTTCTGATGCAGGCGCAGCGGCCCGCGCCGAAGACGGGACGTCTCTTGAACTTCGCGCCCGTCTTCGCCAACCGCGAGGCGCTCGGATACATCTTCGGCTACGGCGCCCATTGCTTCGAACTCTACGGTATCCGCACCTGGCTGGTCGGGTTCTGGACCTTCGTCGTCGTCCACCAAGGCGCGCCCTCATGGTTGAGCCCCGTCGTGCTGAGCTTCTGCTTCGCGGTGATCTCGATGCCGGCCAGCATCCTCGGCAACGAGGCGGCGCTGAAATTCGGGCGCCATCGCGCGATCACGGTCGTGATGATCGCGTCGGCCTGCGTCGCGCTCATCATCGGCCTTAACGCGACAGCGCCGGCATGGGTGCTCGCGCTGCTGCTGCTTGCCTATGGCCTGACCGTGCCGGCGGATTCGGGCGCATTGACCGCCGGCATGTCGGCCGCGGCTGTGTCCGAACATCGCGGCGCGACCTTGGCCCTGCATTCGACCGTCGGATTCGGCCTGTCAGCGGTCGGCGCCTGGGGCACCGGCGCCGCGCTCGATGCAGCCGGCGGCCCGCAGAGCGCGACCGGCTGGCTGCTGGCGTTCGGCGTCCTCGCGGCTGGTATCGCGTTGGGTCCATTCGCGCTGCTGTGGGCGCGGAAGGGCCAGTCTGTTCGGGCGCAGTCGATGTGAGGTCGCGCAGTTCTACTCGGCGGTGGAAAATCGATCGAGGCGTAATCGATGTCGATGATCGGTGAGAAGGCGAGCGCCTCCCGTCACGGCGGCGAGCGTTCCCAATCCCGTCCCGCCGGCGATCAAGAACATGATCAGGAGCTGATACTTGACGGCGTCGATCGGCTCGACGCCTGCAAGGATTTGACCGGTCATCATCCCCGGCAAAGAGACAAGGCCGATCGCCGCCATGCTGTTCATGATTGGCGTGAAGCCGCTTCTCAATGCGTCCCGCAGGACCGGCAGCAACGCCTGATAGCGGGTACCGCCAAGAGCAAGGCAAGCTTCGACGGCGGCCCGTTCGCGCACCAGGCTATTCGTCAGCACGTCCAAGCCCAGGCTTATCCCGGTCATGGTGTTGCCCAGGATCATGCCCAACAATGGCAGCGCATAGCGCGGATGATACCACGGATCCGGACGTAGCTCCGTCAGAAGCGCGAACATCGTGACGGTACCGGCCGCGAGCAGCATGCATCCCGCCCCTAAGCCATAGCTCCAGATACCCGGCAGGCGTCGCTTTTGCCGAGCGACGATTTCCCGTGATGCGAACAGAACCATGACGACGGCGGCGAGGGCGGTCCAGAGCGGCGAGACCGCGGCAAACAGGAACGTCAGCACGTATCCGACGAGCACCAGCTGAACCACCATCCGCACGGTGGCGATGGCCAGCTGCTTTTCAAGCTTGAGGCGGAGAGCGAGCGAGAGAGCGCCGTCCATGACGACAAGGAGCGCGGGCAGAACCAAATCGCCGTATGTCAAATGAATGTAACTCACGGCGGGTTTTCCTCAATTCCGCCCTCGGCATTCATCACAAGGACCCTCGACCCGACGCGGCGGGCCTGGGCGTTGTCGTGAGTGCTCCAGACGACACTCGTTCCATTCGAAATGCGTTCGGCGATCAAGGATTCCACGGCCGCCGTCGATGCCGAATCGAGGGCTGACGTCGGCTCGTCCAGGAGAAGAACCCGCGATCGCAGCATCAGCGCCCGCACCAGCCCCAGCCGTTGTCGCTCGCCGGTCGAAAGTCTCTGGACCGGCCAGGGACCGCAACTGCAGGGCAATCCCAGTCTCGTGACCAGTGGCAAGGCATCATCCCAGCCGCCGAAGTGATCTTGCACGATGTCTGTCCACCAGCCCGGCTCGGCAGCGAGGTAGGTCACTCGCTTGCGCCAGGCCGGGGCGGGCATCGCCTCCCTGAGCGTTCCGTCCAGTTTGACCATTCCTTCGTTGGGATCGAGATCCGCGATCGCGCGAAGGAGTTGGGTCTTCCCTACGCCCGAGGGCCCTTGCAGGGCGACGCATTCGCCGTCCTGCAAGTCGAATGAAACGGAGATGTGCAAGCGCTTGAGCGCGCGGACCGTCAGCATGTCTCAAAGCTTGCGCCGGAGCCGATCGGCAACTCGCCTCGCGATCTCCGCCGGCGCCTCGTCCGGATAGGGATGCACCCAGCTGGCATTGATCTCGCCGAGGACATAGCTGTCGGTTCCGTTGGGAAGGACCGGGCCAAGCATGAAGTCGGCGTCCCAAATCGCAGGCAGATCAAGTCGCGAAATATCCAGCAACGACATCAATTGGGGCGTCCACTCGTCTTCCATCAACCGACGCAGCCGCTGGAAGCGCGAGTCTGCGTTCGAGGTATAGAGTCGCGGTCCGGCCTCGGCGCGTGCGGCTGGCGAATCAACCAGGGCCTTGACCTTGTGATGGCCGAAGCCGGCACAGCGATCGTCTGCCATGTAGCAACGTACGACGCCCTCGCCCAGGCGAGGCTGGAATGGTTGGTCGATCACGCTACCGTTCTCGAAATACTCGGCGCAACGACGGAGAAAATCATCCAGCGTCAGTTCCTCGGGCGCGTCCTTGGTGGCGTCCAGCACCTTTATCATGGAGGAGGTCGGCAGACTCTCGACCTTCCAGACGCCTTGGCCGCCATTGCCCCGGTTGCGCTTGATCACGCGCGGACCAGCGGCGAGCCGCATCGGTAACTCGGCGCGCATCGCCGCAGCGGTTTCATATAGCGCCGTGTCGCTTCCCCAGCCCATCGCGCGGGTACGATACAGAACCTCCTTGGTGCCCATCTTGAGGATGACATCGGGATGGGCACTTACCCACACACCCTGCGCCGCGACGTCCCGCAGCAATGCGTCGAGACCAATGCGACTTCGACCGTCCTGAATGGGGTTAACCCAGACCAGCACGCCGTCCACCCCGAGCAATTGTTCACGGACGCCCTCGGCGAAGCCTTCATCATAGATCGCCGGCTGGGCTTCAATGCCGACGGCGGCGAGCGCTTCGAAAAGCTGCGCGAAGCGGCTGTTTTGCGCCGTCGCATCCCGCCGCGCGGCAGCGTCTCCGCGTGAGAGGATGGCGACGGTATGTTGGTGAGAAGGGTGTCGTTCGGTGTCCATGCGCAAGCTCCACAAATGGCGTGCTGCGCAGAGCTTGGACCGAGGCCTCACGGGGAGTCTGCTTTGTCCCCACGCAAAGGACAGTAGCGGGGCCGTCCGCCAGTTTCAAGACGTGGCTGGCGGGGTTCCGCGGAGCGGTGAACTCTTTGTGACGTTCGCCGGCGGCGTCGGTGCGCCGCCCAAAGCCTGGGCCCGTTGACAGCTGCCGCCCTCGGGTTTTTACTTGGGGCTCGGGGGATGTGCGATCTCCCCGTGAGGCGACATGCCCAAGCATCGCGTCCTGATCACCAAGGGCGCAGCATGTCATCATACATCCCCGATTTCATCCGTCAGACCGGCTCGACTTTTCGGCACGGCGTCCGCGCCGGTCGCGTCGCTGTGCACATTAATGCCCGCGGCCTCTTGCGCCTTGTGGGCATCGCGTAGGGGAAGATCGCGAGCGGACTTCACCTGGGGCAAGAAAACTTGGGGCAGGACAAGACCAGGAGAATGATCATGCGAACACGAACAATCTTCCGCACGGTTCTGTTGCTTGCGGTCGCGGGCGGGCTGTCGAGCGCGCACGCTCTGACGCAGGAGGAGCTCGTCGCCAGGATCCAGGCGGCCGGTTACACGCAAGTCAGCGATATCAAGTCGACGGCCGAAGGCATCACCGCCAAGGCGGTGAAGAACGGCAAGGCGGTGACGCTGGTCGTCGACAGCAGCGGCCAGGTCAAAGAGCGAAACTAAGCCTAGGGAGTAGCGCGATGAAAAGAATCATTTGGGCCGTGGTCGGCATTGGTGTCTGTCTTCTTGCATTTCGCTTCGGCCCCTTCATCCCGGCATATGCTCAGGATGCCGACTGGCAGAAGGTGGATGAGACCCTGGGGCGCAAGCCCGCCGTCTCGGACGACGTCCGCCGTTACGGCTTTCCCCGCAGCGATCTCTCCGTGACGTTGGATGGGGTTGCGATCAAGCCGGCGCTGGCGCTTGGCGGCTGGGTCGCGTTCAAGCCTGCGCATGGCGGCGCAATGATCATGGGCGATCTCGTGCTGCTCGAGACCGAGATCAATCCCGTGATGGCGAAGATGATCGCGACCGGGCTCGAGATCACCGCCGTGCACAATCATCTGCTGCGTGCGAGCCCGGCCACGTTCTACATGCACGTCGCCGGCCATGGCGATCCCGTCAAATTGGCCTCGGCGATCCATGATGCGCTGGCCGAAAGCAAGACCCCGCTGACGGTCACGGCGCCGGCGAACCCGCCGCCCGCCATCCACCTCGACACCGCGAATCTCGATCAGATCATTGGCGTCAAGGGGCAGGCGAACGGCGGCGTCTACCAGTTCAACGTGAAGCGGCGCGACCCCATCACGGAAGACGGCATGTTGTTGACGCCCGTCGGCGCGATGGGCGTGGCGATCGCCATCAATTTCCAGCCGACGGGCGCGGGTAGGGCGGCCATCACCGGCGACTTCGTGCTGACCAGCGACGAGGTAAACCCGGTCATCGTGGCGCTGCGGACGCACGGCATCGAGGTGACCGCGCTGCACAGCCACATGCTGGACGAACAGCCGCGGCTCTTCTTCATGCACTTCTGGGCCAACGACGATGCCGTCAAACTTGCAGAGGGTCTCCGTGCGGCGCTCGACAAGACGGCGAGCACGAAGGGCTGACGCATGGACAAGCACGTGGACAAGCTCATGGGCAAGCTTGCGCTGGCATCCATGCTGGCTTTGTTAGTGGGAGGGAACGCCATGGCCGAGACCTTGAATTTCGACAACGCTGCTGCCGGAACCTCGCCCGACGGATGGACTTTGACGATGACCGGCAAGGGACAGCCGAAATGGACCGTCGAGGCCGAGTCGACAGCGCCAAGCAAGCCAAACGTCCTCAAGCAATCCGGACGGGCGACGTTTCCCCTCGCCATCAAGCGCGATACGTCCATCCGTGACGGCTTCGTCGAGGTGAAATTCAAGGCCGTCGCCGGCTCCGAGGATCGCGCGGCGGGAGTTATCTGGCGTGCGAAGGATGCCGACAATTACTACGTGGTCCGCGCGAACGCGCTGGAGGACAATGTCGTGCTGTACAAGACGGCCAATGGCGTCCGAACATCACTTGAGATCGTGGGTCGCAGAGGCGGCTATGGCGTCAGCGCGCCGGTGTCGTCGGGGCAATGGCACCTGCTGCGCTGCGACTTCGCAGGAAGTCGGTTCAAGGTGAGCTATGACGGAAAGCAATTGTTCGAGGTGGACGACGTCACCATTCCGGACGCCGGCATGATCGGCCTTTGGACCAAGGCAGATAGCGTAACCCTGTTCGATGATCTGACATATGGTGGGATCAAATAGGCGTTTGGTCACCTTTGCCGGAGATTGCCATGAACGTTCGATGCCTGTCGGTCGCGACGGCCCTGCTGATTGCGTCCATCTGCCCGGTGCGGGCGGAGGAAGGTCTGGTCGCCTACAAATCCCTCGGTCCGGAACTGGCGCTCGATCTTGCGCGCGCTGCGTTGGCGAACTGCCGCACCCGTGGATACCAGGTTGCAGTTGCGGTCGTCGATCGCTTCGGCGTCACGCAAGTGATGTTGCGCGACCGCTTTGCAGGCCCTCACACGCCCTCGACGGCAGCAGGCAAGGCGTGGACAGCTGCCTCGTTCAAGACCAGCACGACCGAGCTGAATGCGATCAGCCAGCCGGGCATGATGCAGGCTGGCATTCGCAACCTTCCCGGAACGGTCGTCATCGCCGGAGGACTGATCGTCGAAGCCGGCGGCTCCCTGGTCGGAGCGGTCGGCGTGTCCGGTGCGCCGGGCGGTGACGCGGACGAAGCCTGCGCGAAAGCCGGAATTGACGCCATACGAGACAAGCTGGACTTCTGAGGCGTAAAGATCGTGGTGGAAAAATCTTCAGACCTTTGCGAGCTTGGCGGCCGTCCGATCCGCAGAGACAAGCAGACGCGCCGCCTTCGCACGCGCAGGTGTCGGGCGCTCACCGACAGGAATCGACAATATCCGATTTGTCACGCCAACCTGAGAAATAAGACCGTCGAGCTTCCCCAACGATTGTTCTCGATAAGCCGATGTCCGCGAGAAGCCGGTCGTCCAGTTCGAGAAGCTCGTCGTACTGGCGGCGCCGTGTGATGCCGTCCAGCAGCGCGAGCGTGAGTTTCCAGAACCATCCAGGGTTTGGAGAAGGAACGAAGGCTGCGTTGGATGTGCAGATTGAGCCAGGGGTGCTGTCGCAAGACATGTTTCACCTCCATAATGGAGCGAAACAACGCTTGGCTCGAAAGCTGGTCGGGCGGTTGTGTTTGACCCGATGGCGCTTGCTATCATGCTCGTCTTTGCCGCGCAAGCGACCCTGCCGACTTCGGCAAGTGACCCAAACCGGACGCCCGGCTCGCAATGGTGGGGCCAAGTTGCTACACTTAGTCCTGCCCGAATGCTGCCGAGCGCTCCTTCATTAGAGATTTGCGAAGTGCCGACCGATTGGATTGTCTATGGGATGATGGGACCAGCCGGTTTCTTGCTGGTTGGAATGGCACTTTTGCTCTCGCTTTTCGTCTGGTCCATGATCCTCGGCAGTACATCTACTCGGTTCGGCGTTGGGCCGTTGCTCATTGGATACGCATGCGGTGCATTCGGCCATTTAGCCAGTAATTTTCTCTGGTCATATAATGAATTCAGCAAGCGCGTTTCGACTGGTCTCCTTGAAGAGGCCCAACGTTGGTCAATCGTACCCGGCTGGACCGTCTATGCCTCAGTGCTGACCTTAATTTACCTGTTGCCGCCTGCCACGGTAGTTGGCGTGCCCCTCTCGGCCGTGCTGCTCAAGCATGGAAGGCTTACATACCTCAGCATCGCAGCGACGGCTGTTATGCTTTGGCTCAGTTTTGCGATCATTGCGTGGGCTCTGCCGACCAATGAGTGGCACCGCACACATCGTCTGGCTTCGTTCAAAATGATCGTCACTGACCTCCTACCAAGCGTAGCGCTCACGGCGGTTCCGTTCCTCCTCGGCATCTATGTGACCTCGCGATCCGCTCGCCGTCGTACCGTTTGACCCGCCAGGCGTCCGGCTCAGCCGAGTGCCCCTGCTTTCGCGGAAACGATAGTCAGAAGCCCTGTTGGTAATGCGTCTCGTCATGGCCCTTATTGGCCCATACCAATCCGTAGCTTCTTTCCGACGTCACCCACTGTGCTTTGAGCGGCGGAGGAAAAAAGCACCTGCGAACCCAACCAAGACACATGTCCCAAGCACGTAACCCGCCGGATTTAGCAAACCTGATTTGTCGGCAAGAAAAATGAGCGCGATGGAGATAATCACTTGGGCAGCCCAAACAGGTGATGCCGCCCGTAGGGCTTGACTGAAGGTCATCCGGTTGAAAAGAAAAAGAACAATCCATGATGGTGCGAGTAGCACCGTTAGCAGCCCCAAGATTGCGACCACGGCAAACATTAATGGTCATCCCCCTTTGGCGGCCACTTTCATATCAAGCAAAGATTGCGATGTCGCCTCCTGGCCCATCGCTTCCGTTGGCGGGGTCTCGCTGCATGTCAGCTCACAGGGGCCGACCGGAAGTTTGCAGCCGGCTGTCACTTCGGCGGCTTGTGACCCAAAGCGGCCATAAAAGGCTGTTCGACTTGGCAGTGGGCAATGATGAGCTATCCCACCCAATGTTGCCAAGTGAGTACGCTCAATGAAGGTTGGAACCAAAATCCTAATGTCCGTTTTGGCGGTGTTACCATCGAGTATCGCGGCTCAGTCACCAGATCGCATGGCGGCGGACACATGGTCACTTCTCTGGCGTGACGGCTACGTCAACTGGCGGGGCAAGCTCATTAAGCCGCGCTGGCAGGTAATGACCGCCGACGACGGCACCGAATTCGCAATTGATCTAAGCACGAAGCCCGCCCACTCCGCCACTGCCTACATTATCGATGGAGATGCCTTTAACAAGAACAACCTCTTCGAGTTTCACTTTGACTGCGACGGCAAGTTCTCCGAGGTAATTAGCAACATGGACTTGAAGCGCAGTCAAATTGTAGCGCCGACAGTGCATCGACTGGTCTGTGACGACGCGCGGAAAGCCCCCTGAGTTTTCTCTCGAGGAGTATCAGTAGTTGGCTTCGGCTTCTGGCCCGTTCCGGACCAACTGCGCCGGCTCCACCATGTCAGCTGTTCGGGCCGGACTGGAAGAGACAGTAGAGGTCTGCACCGACGCGATTGCCCCAGAAGAGACGTGTTGCGCATAGCTGCGATAGGTTCGCTGGGGTACGATCGGCCGAGACCTTGGGGTTCATAAATGCTGAGGCGACTTGCGATTGAAGACATGGATGCTGCGGCCGCTGTCCATCGTACGGCTTTCGACCAAGCTCTGCCAACTCTGGCCGGGCTCCACACTCCAGCGGAGGACCGTTGGTTCTTCAGAGAACGCATTTTTCCGGCCTGCCAACTCTGGGGCTGGTCCAGCGGCCAAGAGCTCGTTGGCTTTATAGCGTTTCGCGATGCATGGATCGACCAACTCTACGTGCTCCCAACGTGGCAAGGCCGTCAGATTGGCCTTACGCTGTTGAATGTTGCGAAGGATCGATTTGCGCACCTGAGCCTCTGGACCTTCCAGCGAAACCAAACTGCACGCAAGTTCTACGAGAAGCATGGTTTTCGGCTTGTCTCAAAGACAGATGGCGCACGCAACGAAGAGAAAGAACCCGATGTTCTGTACTCGTGGCGACGTGACCATCTCCACCAGGAATGACCGCTTGTGGCCCTTCGGCGAAGTGGCAGCATCGCTCCACGAGGTCCGCTCATTGAGGCATGGCGGACAAAATTTGCTCAGGTCGAGTTCTTCGCATTTTGACCAAAACGGACATTAGCCCTTGGCAACGGGATTTATTCGGCTGCTGCCAAACCGCCTACGCGCAGCTCTCCGACGGCTTGGCGGATGACGATAGCAGCACCCTGAATAGCAAGCACGGCCATGATGGCGGCCACGATCACGTCGGGCCATCCTGTGCCGGTCCCGAACACGCCAGCGGCTGCCAATAAGACCGCGAGGTTCCCAAGCACATCGTTACGGGTGCAAATCCATGCAGATCGCATGTTGGCGTCACCATGACGGTACGCCCAAAGAAGACCAAATGAAGCGGCGTTGGCAGCCAAGGCCGCAACTCCAACGGTGCCCATAGCAAATGCGCTTGGGAGCGTTCCGTGGAGCGAATGCCAAACGACTGTTGCGATGACCCATGCACCGAAGGCGGCCATTGTAGCGCCCTTCGCAAGAGCAGCAGCAGCGCGATAGCGGAGTGCCATGCCAATTACGAGCAGGCTTATGGCATAGTTTGCAGCGTCACCTAAGAAGTCGAGCGCGTCTGCTTGTAACGACGCCGATCCAGCAGCGAGGCCCGCGACGACCTCAACCGCAAACATTGCGGCATTGATCGCGAGCACAGCCCAGAGCACCCGGCGGTAAGCGGCATCCCGCTTTTTGGTTCCGCCCAAGTTGAGGGGCGGCGGAGGACAACAGCAATCGTTCATGGGCGGAAGATAAGATGAATTGAGGCCAATCGCTAGTCGAGTTCGGTCGCCTTTTAGCCCATCGCTACCGTTGGAGCGGTGCCGCGACATGTCGGCTCAGAGGGGTAGACCGGAAGTTTCCAGCCCGGCGCCAATCGCCGCTTGTGACCCATTGCAGAGTTGGCCGCCCTTATTTCGGTCCCAAAAGCGAGCTTCAACTTTAGTCCGTTTCAATGTCTTGGAGCGTCCATTGAGAGCAGCTATTTTGATCTCGCTTCTCATATTATCGTCTCAGCTATCCGCTCAGACGCATCATGGAGAGCAGCCGTCTGTTTCCCGCTTTCGAGCTTGTGTTCGGTCGCACGCACCTGATGCTCAAGCGGCGGGCGTTCGGACAGCCGAGGACGCCGCGCGCTACGCCATGAAGGTGTGCATGCCGTTAGTCGGGTTGTTCTTAGATCCAAACGCCTCCCGGAATGCGGAAGTCATAGAGGAAGTGCTTCCTCCCGGAATCTATCGTGCGGTTCTCAGGGAGGAGTGGGGCGATTTTGTTGAGCAGGGAAACAGACAATAAGGTTTAGCTCTCGCCGGCAGTTCTAGGAAGGTCGTCTCCTGGCCCTCAGCAGACATGCCACCAGCGCTTTTTCTGGAATCCGATAACCGCCCTTAACGGACTTCAGACCCCGACAGAGGTCATGCCATCCGAGGCTGGCACGGAGCAGCACTACGGAACAATAAAAAGACTTCGCGGTTAAACGGTTTCCCCCGACACCGGAGTCGACCATTTGCAAGCCCACCAGTCAAAACTTGACGGGATCGACGATACTGCGCGCCTTCAACTGCTCATCGACGCAATCGTTGATTACGCCATCTACATGATCGACCTCGACGGCACAGTCCGCAGCTGGAACTCCGGTGCCCAGCGGTTGAAGGGCTACTCGCCTGACGAAATCATCGGCAAGTCGTTCGCATCCTTCTATACGCCAGATGATCGCGCCAATGGGCTTCCAGAGCGCGCCTTGAGCGTCGCAGCACGAGAAGGCCGCTTCAGCGCCGAAGGATGGAGAGTCCGCAAGAACGGAAGCCGTTTCTGGGCATCGGTCATCATCGATGCCGTCCGCAATCAAGCCGGTGAAGTGATCGGCTTCGCCAAGGTCACGCGAGACGTTACCGAACGTCAGGAAGCCCATGAAGAGCTTCTCGATAGTGAGCGGCGCTATCGCCAGCTGGTCGAGGCCGTGGTCGATTACGCGATCTTTCAGCTCGACCCACTCGGCAACGTGACAACCTGGAATCCCGGAGCAGAGCGGATCAAGGGCTACGCGCCGCCGGAGATCATCGGTCGGCATTTCAGCGCTTTTTACACGCCTGAAGAGATAGAACTCGGTGTGCCCAAGCGTGCGCTTTCAGAGGCGGCGGAGCATGGTCGCTTCGAAGCGGAAGGCTGGCGCCTGCGAAAAGACGGCTCCCGCTTTTGGGCGTCGGTCATCATCGATCGCATCACGGACGAGGCCGGAAACATCGTCGGGTTCGCCAAAGTCACGCGCGACGTTACGGACCGGAAGCGCGCTGAGGACGAGCTCAAGCACGTTCAGGAGCAACTCGCCGCATCCCAAAAGCTGGAGGCGGTGGGGCAACTCAGCGGCGGGATCGCGCACGACTTCAACAATCTGCTCATGATCGTCCTTGGCAATCTCGAGACAGCTGAACGGCACGCCAAGGCGCCCGGAGCCAATCTGAACCGGGCGCTCGCAAACGCCAAACGAGGCGCGCAGAGAGCCGCGGCGTTGACCAGTCGCTTGTTGGCATTTTCGCGCCGACAAGCGCTTGATCCCAAACCAATCAACGTAAACAACTACGTCAATAGCCTGCAGGAATTCCTTCAGCGCACGCTCGGAGAGCGCATCGAAGTCCAGACCGTCGGAAGTGCGGGTCTTTGGGAAATCGAAGCCGACGCCAATCATCTGGAGTCAGCCATCGTCAACCTGGCAATCAACGCTCGTGACGCCATGCCCGACGGCGGAAAGCTGACTTTGGAAGCAGCCAACATCTCCGCCGACGATGATTACTGCCGGCTCAATCCTGAACTGGCGCCCGGTCAGTACGTCGCCATTTGCGTGACTGACACCGGAGGCGGAATGTCGCGGGACGTTCTCAGTCACGCCTTTGAGCCCTTCTTTACGACAAAGGAGCCGGGCCACGGCACCGGGCTTGGCCTGAGCCAGGTCTACGGCTTCGTCAAGCAATCCGGAGGCCACGCAAAAATCTACAGCGAGGTGGGGCAAGGCACCACCATCAAGATGTACTTTCCGCGCTTTTCCGGAAGCACACCGCGCGAGGAAATCGCACCCGAGGAAATTGCCGAGGGTGAGCTATCCGAGACCGTTCTCGTCGTCGAGGACGATGAAGATCTGCGCGTCTATATTTCTGACGTCCTGCGGGAGCTCAACTATCGCGTCCTCTCGGCCCGCAGCGCCCAGGCCGCTCTGACCATTCTCCTGCAAGAAGACTCGAAGGTGGACCTTCTTCTCACTGACGTGGTCATGCCGGGGATCAATGGTCGCGAACTCGGCAGGCGCGCGCATCAAATTAGACCTGGACTGAAGATCCTGTACATGACCGGCTATTCGCGCAATGCCGTGGTCCATCAGGGAAGGCTTGATGAAGGCGTCAACCTGCTGGAGAAGCCAATCTCGCAAGCAAAACTAGCGCTGAAGGTGCGAGAGATTCTGGATCAGTTTGAATGACCAAGGTCTAACCAGCGGTAGTATCCTGACCGCTGGCCGGCGGCGGTCACTGTAGCACCGTCCGCTCTCTGGGCCTTAGCCGTCATCCCTCCCTGTCTGCCTGGTGCCTCAACGGGCACCAAGATTCCCGTACTGCGCTCACCCTGAGGGAGTGGATCGGTAGCCGGACTTTCCCCGCTTGACCTTTTTTCGCGCCGTGAGATTTTTAAGGGTCCGAGAAAAGCCGGGGGCGGCGATGAAACTGTTGAACGAATACCTGGAGCGCGCCGTCAGTCTGGAGAAATTGGCCGCGGGCGAGCAGGATTCGACCTTCAAAACTCAGCTGTTGAGCCAGGCGGCGGCTTACAGAAAGCTGGCGGCAAAGCGCGCCTTGGAATACGGACTGCCGCCACCAAGCCCGCCAGAAGAACCGCCGCAACCCTGAGAGCGTGAAAGATCGATCTAGATCCAGGCCGCCTGCGGCCGTGCGGCTGGTGCGATGTCAGGCGCGATAAGCCGCCGGCCAAGCCAAAAGTGAAAGTCCGCGAGGGCGACTAGGCCCGGCGGCGCATCCTCCACGAGCATGTCGCGGGCCTTCGCGAATTGATCGGGAAGTTGCGCAAGAAGCTGCGCTCCTGAAGTCGAGCTGACCTTCGTTGGGCGGGGGACCCTTGCTCGCTGTGTTCAAAATGGAACATAACTCTTTATCGCGAGTTCCTTCCCCGATCGCACAGCGGGGTGCGCAGGGGGGCCAGCATGCAAGGGGCGGGAGTTACTATCCTCGTCGTCGAAGACGAACAGCTTATCCGCGACATGGTGGCCGACGCATTGTCAGATGGCGGCTTTGAAGCCGAAGTCGCCGTCAGTGGGGAGGATGCAGTTAGTCTTCTGCAGGGCAACCAAACCAAGTATCGCGCACTCGTTACCGATATAAATTTGTTCGGAAAGCTCGATGGCTGGCAAGTCGGCCATCGCGCCAGGGAGCTAAATCCGGACATCTCTGTGATTTACATGACAGGCGCGGCGGCCGATCAATGGCCCGCCCACGGCGTGCCCAACAGCATCTTGCTGACCAAGCCATTTGCACCTGCGCAAATCGTGACCGCCGTAGCTCAACTTCTGAATACCGGAGCTCCGCCCGCTCAGTCCTGAGGGAGTGGACGAAGCCTTCGCCGACCGAGGCAGCCTTGGTTCTTCGCCAAGGGCTTGGGCGGCTCTTCGACCATGGCCTCGACATCGATGGCAGGAAGCTCGCCGGTGCCGTCTTTCAGGTATGCGGCACGCTGTACGAAGCCAGCAGCGACCGTGGGATCCTTTGTGGTTTTTGCCATGCGCAGCAATTCCGCTGCGGCCTCACGGGCGAACTGATTTAAGCGCGACACGGTTGGACATCCGACACTCAGCCGACGTGGAATGATTCAAGGGTCGAATGTTCGTTCCGAATTCAGGCGGGGACAATCTCGAACGAGCCCCGCCATTCTAAGCGCAAGCTGCTCCGGCATAAAAAAACCCGCGGCGGATTGCTCCGCGCGGGTGAACTTTCGATGATGCCATTCTGCCAGTGTTTTGCCCGACGAGTCAAAGCCGAACAGCGCGACGGGCAGGGATGTATCGGTCCGGCAAACGCCTATTTGGTGCAACCAAAATGGCTAATGATTTCAATACCCCCGCTACTGTGCATGGGGTTGTTTTTCGACTTTTTGTTTTGCGGCTTGCCGAAGCCGCGCCTCAGCGCCGTCCGCGCGGCGCTTCGGCCTTGGCCGGCGCCTCGGTCTGCGGGCCGCAACTCGCGGCCGCAAGCGAAGCCTGCGCTTGCGGCATCAGGCCGGGCTCGGGGGCGAGCGCCTTCATCACGATCAGACCGGTGGTGCTGGGGGAATCGATGATCAGGCGGTCGGCGGCGGTGATCTCTTCGTCCTCCGGCAGTTCGTTGTGCTGCGGCTCGGTCATCAAATCGAGCTCGATCACCTTCTTGCCGGCCGAGCGGTCGTTGATGGCGTAATAGGCGATCTCGTTGCGAGTGTAGAACGACACCGAGGTGTAGGCCTGGCTGACGGGCACCGTCAGCTTGATCGGTCCGTTCGACAGATCGTAGCGGCAGATTGCCAGCGCAAAGGCCGGGTCCATGAACGGCATCGGCGAGGTCTGCGGATCGGCGAGCGGAAGCTGGGTGACGGCGTTGAGCTTGGTCATCGGCGTCAGCCGCGAATAGGCGTCCTGGGTCGCGATCCGCGGCAGCGCCAGCACGCTGACGAGATGAACCACGAGGCCCAGCACCACGCCGGCAACGATGGTGAACAACAGCCGGATCATGAGCAGCCCGCCGTCGTGATGGTGGGCATCGGCGCGTCGCGCTGGGTGCGGGTGGCAACGCCGACCGGGGTGTCGTAGAGCCGCAGCATCAGCGCGTAACGCTCGATGCCGCCGGTCGGCAGCCAGTTGCCGGCGCGCGAGCGGGAGGCGATGCGGATCTCGAACGAGCCGTCGGACTGCCGCACGATCTCCTGGCTGGTGAAGCCGTAGCGCTGCAGCGAATTGGGGACGAGATGACCCTTGCGGTCGTAAAGCGTCAGCGTCCAGAACCGTGCCGGCGGCGTCACGCCGGAGACCACGACGTCGCAGCGGCCGTCGAGCACCTTCTTCTTGTCGTCGGCGGTCGCGGTGAAGGCGACGCCGTCGCCGGTGCCGATCGGCAGCTCGCCGTTGCGCACGATGGTGGCGCGCGAATACGGATCGACATCGGCGGTGCCGGTGCGCGGACGCGCGGTCCAGGGGCCGATGGTCAGCGCGCCGATCTCGGTGCCGCGCGTCGTCGTCATCCAGGTCGCGCCGACGCCCACCACGGTTGCGAGCAGAAGGGCCGTCAATGTGATCAGGATCAGCCGCACTTGTTTCGATCAGTTCTTGCGCGGGGCGGATGCGTTCGCATTCTCTTCCGCATAGTTCTGCGGGAAGGCGAGCGCGCTCGTGGACGATGCCGGCTTGGCTTGCTTGGGATCGGTGGCCGCCGATTTGGTCGCGGTCCTGGCAGCGTCATCCAGCAGCTTCTCGACCCGCACCAACACGTCGGCGCCGCGTTTGGTCAACACCGGCGGCGGACCGGGCTTGGTCTCCAGCACCTTCGGCGTCGCATTGGCCTGCGCGTTGGCGATCCGCTCGGGCGGCAGCTTCTGGCCCATGCCGATGCCGGCGATTTCCCGGACCTCGACGCCCTGATGCGCCGCGAGCATGATGTCGTGCCAGGTCTGCGCCGGCAGCGAGCCGCCGGTCATGCGGTTGGTCGGCGAATAGTCGTCATTGCCGTACCAGACCGCGCAGGTGAAATTGCCGGTGTAGCCGACGAACCAGGCGTCGCGATAGGCATTGGTGGTGCCGGTCTTGCCCGCGGTCGGAATGCCGTCAAGGGCTGCGCGGCGCGCGGTGCCTTCGCTGACGACGTGGCTCATCATGCCGGCCATGTCGGCGGCCACCGAGGCGGGGATCGCTTGGCGCGGCTTCGGCCCGTCGCGGTCCCAGCGCCAGACCGGATCGCCTGCGCCGGTGCGCACTTCGAGCACGGAATGCGGCGTCACCGCCTTGCCGCGGTTGGGGAAGGTCGCATACGCCACCGCGTGCTCGAGCACGGTGACTTCGTCCGAGCCGATCGGCAGCGACGGCGTGTCGGGCAGCGGCGCCTTGAGGCCGAAGCGGCGGGCGACCTCGACGATCTTGGCGCGGCCGACCTTGGCCGGGTTCTGCGCTTTGGGCTCGTTCTTCTGGCCGATGGCGATCGACAGCTTGACCGGCACGACGTTGATCGAACGCGTGATCGCCTGTGTCAGCGTCACTGCGCCGGAATAGGAATGGCCATAGTTTTGCGGGCACCAATTGCCGATGCAGACCGGTCCGTCCACCACGATCGAATTCGGCGTGAAGCCGTTGAGGAGCGCGGTGGTGTAGACGTAAGGCTTGAACGACGAGCCCGGCTGGCGGTAGGCGTCGGTGGCGCGGTTGAACTGGCTGGCGCCGTAGTCGCGGCCACCGACCATGGCGCGAATGCCGCCGTCGAGATCGGAGACGACGGTCGCTGCCTGGGTCGCGTGATAGTCGCGGCCGAACTGGCGGAGCTGGTTCTCGACCGCGTCCTCCGCAGCCTTCTGCACATTGGTGTCGATCGCGAGCCGGACCACGAAGACGCGCTCGGTGTAGGATTTCGGGAAGGTGTCGACCAGCTTGCGCATCTCGTCGAAGGCGTAGTCGAGATAGTAATTCGGCGACGCCTCGTAGCGGCGGTCGACCGCGAACGCGGGATTGCGGCGGGCGCCGAACACCTGGCCCTCGGTCATGAAGCCGGCGTCGACGAGGTTGTCGAGCACGACGTTGGCGCGGGCGCGTGCGGCGGGCAGGTTGATGTGAGGCGCGTATTTGGTCGGCGCCTTGAACAGGCCGGCGAGCATCGCGGCTTCGGCGAGCGTCACGTCACGTGCCGACTTGTTGAAGTAGAAATGCGCGGCGCCGTCGACGCCGAAGGTGCCGCCGCCCATATAGGCGCGGTCGAGATACAGCTTGAGGATCTCGTTCTTGGTCAGGCGCCATTCCAGCCAGACCGCGAGGAAGGCTTCGTTGACCTTGCGTTCGATGGTGCGCTCGTTGCTCAGGAACAGGTTCTTGGCGAGCTGCTGGGTGATCGAGGAGCCGCCCTGGCGGACGCCGCCAGCCTGGGCGTTGGTGACGAGCGCGCGCGCGGTGCCGGCGATGTCGATGCCGAAATGCTCGTAGAAGCGGCGGTCCTCGGTCGCGAGGGTCGCCTTGATCAGCACGTCCGGAAAATCTTCCAGCGGGATCGAATCGTTGTGCTTGATGCCGCGGCTGCCGATCGGGTTGCCGTAGCGGTCGAGGAAGGTCACCGCGAGGTCGGACTTCTTCAGCCAGTCCTCGTCCGCGGTCTCGCGGAAGGCGGGGATGGCGAGGGTCAGCATCACAACCAGGCCGCCGAGGCCCAGCGTCGCAGCCTCCGACAGCGGCTCGATGAACACCCAGCGCTTCCAACGCCCGACATAGAAGCGGTCCATGAAGGTCGAGTAGCGCTCGTAGAGCTCGCGGATGCCCTTGGCCGAGGAGAACAGCGAGGAGTCGATGCGCGCATCGAGATCCAGGAAGAAATTCCGGATCCGGGCCTTCCAATGCGGTGGTATGATCTGGCGCACCTAGAACCCTTGCGGCTTGGTTCGAAAGCGTTCAAGCACCCGGCCGGGGCGGCATCGAGACGTCTTGCGGGAGTGTTGCGGCAAACCCAAGGCGCCCGGCCAGCGACGGTGGGGACTTGCTGTTCCTTCTAGCCGAGCAGGGCCTATAAACCAATGGTCACGCTTGCGATTTTGAACAACAGGCCTAATTGACCCCGGTTCATTACGGGCCTCACGCGGGCGTTGCTTGCAGCCCCGCGGCCGCACGCCCTAGATGGCATCAGCCGTAGCTCTTTCGAACTTTTGTTGAGGCGCATGACCGCAGCTCCCAAACGACCTTCAGGCCAGGAAGGATTCTTCTGGAAAACCAAGACCTTGGAAGAGATGTCGGGGCCCGAATGGGAAAGCCTGTGCGACGGCTGCGGCCGCTGCTGCCTGAACAAGCTCGAGGAAGATGGCACCGGTGACATCTATTTCACCCATGTCGGCTGCAAGCTGCTCGATGGGGTGACCTGCGGCTGCAAGGACTATGCGAATCGTTCCGACAAGGTTCCGGACTGCGTCCGCCTGACCCCGGCCAATGTCCGCACCCTGAACTGGCTGCCGCCGAGCTGCGGCTACAAGCTCGTCGCGGAAGGGCGCGACCTCTATTGGTGGCATCCGCTGGTGTCAGGCGATCCCGACACCGTGCATGAGGCGGGCGTCTCCGTGCGCGGACGGGTCGAAGGCAGCGAGGTGGAGATCCCGGACGATGAGCTCGAGAACCACATCGTGCAGTGGCCGGCGCAGCTTCCGAAACGGGCCCGGCTGAAGCGACGTCCGAAGGACTGATCCGCCTGCGAGATCGACGTCGCGCCGGCGCGGACGCCCAGCCCCTGGCGCAGCATATTGATACAATCTGAGATTGTGATAGACTGGCGCCGTTTTACGGTGCCGTTTTTCTCTTGGCTTCTGTTTTCAGTCCCCATTTGGGGCGCAATCTTTTGGAGAGCCATATGGCAAAGTCGCAAAAGCAGGCGAAGAAATCTCCCGTGGTCAAAGGTCAGGCCCGGCCATTTTGTCAGAACGGCCCAAGAGTCCTGCCGCAGCTCAGTCCGGCTGTCATGGCCGACACCCTTCGCGCACGTGCGATTATCTCGAGCCGATCCAAGTGGGTGAACGGCACGGTCCTGCACTACTGCTTTTTCACCTCGGGTCACTTTGAAGTTCCCAGGGCCCAGGCGGACGCGGTACGCAAGGCTTTCGCGAAATGGAAGACGGTAGGCATCGGCCTCGAATTCCAGGAGGTCTCCCAACTCGCTGAAGCCGAAGTGCGAATTGGCTATTCAGTGCCAGACGGATCGTCGGCCTCGCAGGTTGGCAGGGACGTGCTGCAGGTATCCCAGACCGAGCCGACCACCGTGTATGGTTGGGATCTGACCTCGCAATATGGCAGCGGCACAGCGCTGCACGAACTCGGACACGTGCTTGGCATGGAGCACGAGCATCAAAATCCCTTCGCCGGCATCAAGTGGCATGAGGAGGCTGTTTACAAGTCGCTGGGCGCCCCGCCCAACAAGTGGAGCCGCTCGACGACGTTTCACAACATCCTGGAGAAGCTCACCCCGCAGCAGGTACAGGGTTCAACATGGGACCCGGATTCCATCATGGAATACGAGTTTGAGCCGGGGCTGATTGCGGAGCCGAAGCCTTACGAGACCAATGGTCTGGTTCCTCCGGGGACGCTCTCCGCCGGAGACAAGCAGTGGATCCGCCGTTGGTATCCGCCGCTACAGCCGGCCTTGACGACGCTTCAGCCCTTCCATCCGGCCGTGGTCGATCTCGCCGCTGGTCAGCAGATGGACTATGCGATCAAACCCAGCGCCTCACGCAAATATACCATCGAGACCAAAGGGCCGTCTGACGCAACGCTGGTCCTGTTCGAGGAGGTGAACGGAACGCCGCGGTTTCTCGTGGGCGACGATGATAGCGGCGAGGATCGAAACGCGAGGATTTCCTACAAATTGTTCGCCGGCCGAAGCTATATCGCCCGGCTGCGACTGGTGCATCCAGGCCCCTCGGGCAAGACGGCACTGATGTTTTCCTAAAGGTGCCCTGGGACGTCGCAGGGCTGCCAGCAGCGACGGGGGCCCTGCGACTCTCACTTGGGTCCGTACGCCAATCGTCGCGATGGCCCGACTTTGGGATGCACCCATGCGCCGCGGTGCCTGCCTGGGAAGAACTTTGCTGTCTACATTGGACTGCATAGAACGAATCCTTCGCGGCGTTGCGCCGCCCCATGGCTTCCGGTCGAGATGAACAAGTTCGAGCGGCAGAGCAGTTCTGCCGACACCCAGACATTGCCCGACGACATCGCCGAGGAATTGTCACGCCTTCCTAGCGAGGTCTTGAGCGTCGATGACGCTCCCTCGCTCGCACCGCTGTCGCAGGACGAGGTCCGCACCATTGTCATCAGCCTGATGCTGACGATGTTCCTGGCCGCACTGGACCAGACCATCGTCGCAACCGCGCTGCCGACCATCGGACGCCAGTTCCACGACGTCTCCAATCTCTCCTGGGTCATCACAGCCTATCTGCTCGCCTCGACCGCGGTCGCGCCGGTATTCGGCACGCTCAGCGACATCTACGGACGCCGCGTGATGATCATCATCTCGCTCAGCCTGTTCGTCGCGGGCTCGGTGCTGTGCGCGATCGCGCCGAACCTGCCGATGCTGATTCTCGCACGCGGTCTCCAGGGACTGGGCGGCGGCGGCATCATGCCTGTCGTGCAGACCGTGATTTCCGACGTCGTGAGCCCACGCGAGCGCGGCCAGTACCAGGCCTATTTCTCCAGCGTGTGGATGGTCGGCGGCATTCTCGGCCCGGTCATCGGCGGCGTGTTCGCCCAGCATCTGCACTGGTCGATGATCTTCTGGATCAATGTGCCGCTCGCGGTCGCGGCGATCGCGCTGCTGCTGCCCAGGATGAAAAAGATCCCGGTGTTCCACCGCAAGCGCAAGGTCGACTGGCTCGGCGGCGTGCTGCTGATGGCCTCCGCCGTCGTCTTCATGCTGGTGCTGACCTGGGGCGGCACGCGCTTCCCGTGGCTCTCGTCGACCGTACTTGCGATGGTGGGCGGTGCCGTCGCGCTCGCGGTCACTTTCGTGTGGCATGCGCGCCGCGCCGACGAGCCGTTCCTGCCGCTGCCGCTGCTCGGAGGATCGGTTGTGCCGTTCGGGCTGACGGCGGGCGGCTGCGCGCTCGGTGCGATCACGGGCCTCACGGTGCAGCTGCCGCTCTACTACGAGGCGGTCTATCACCTCAGCGCCAGCGAAGCGGGCCTCGCGCTGATTCCGCTCGCGGCGGTCTCGACCGTCGGCGCGGCCGTCGCCGGCCGCACCATGGCGCGCGCCAAGCACTACAAGCGGGTCGCCATCGTCGGAACGTCCTGGGCTGCGCTGTGCGGCCTCGGCCTGACGTTGACGACGTTGCCGCTCTGGGCACTGCTGACACTGATGGCCGCGTTTGCGCTTGGCCTCGGCACCACCTTTCCGGTCTGCGTGGTCTCGGTGCAGAATTCGGTCGCCCGTCCGCAGGTCGGCACCATCACCGGCGCCTTGAACTTCTTCCGCTCGCTGATGTCCTCGTTCACGGTCGCGGCGTTCGCGGCCATCCTGCTCATCGCCCTCGGTGCCGACGTTCCACTCGCCGGCGAGCATCACGGCGCCGTCAATGCGATCCCCGCCGAGGACATGCGGCATGCGTTCCGTTACGTGTTCGGCGCCGCCACGGCGCTGATGGCCGGCGCCGCGCTCTGCCTGATCATGATGGAGGAGCGCCCGCTGGCCGGTCCCTCCGTCACGCAGCAGGTGGAGATGGCGGAGTAAGGGTTAGCCACCGCGGTCGGGATCATCGTCGCCATTGCCCGCGCCCGTCTTCCGCGCTTTCGTCGCGAGCTGGTACTTGAGCCGTGCGAGCGCTTCGGCAGACCAATCGCCGACATCTGTGACCGCGACCCAGCCATCGACGTAGTGTTCGGGCGCGTAGACATGGCCAAAACCCATCGGCGTGTTGGTTGCGACCGCCATGTCGAGAGCGAGCTGCAGCATCGTGACGATGGGGTACCATCGCAGTTCCGACGATACGTCAGGCCCGCGCGGTGCGTCCATCCAGGCCGGCGCCCGATAGGCGTCGCCGTAGTCGAAGAATGTGATCGCGTCACTGGCATATTGCAGATAGACCACGCGCATCGGGCCCCAGGGCGTATCCGGCGGCACCGTCGGTCCGTTCTGGTTCATGAAGCGCACGAAGCGGCCGTCGCGGAATTTTGGTAGCCACGCCGGTGATCCTGGATTGCGGTTATCGGTAATCGAGCGCCAGATGCGGCTCTCGAATGGCGCTCCGCTCCATAGTGCGCCGGCGATGGGATCGCCGATTGTTTCGAACAATTCTACGGATTTTTCCGAGTTCATGGCGCCGAGGCTGAGCCCGTGCAGATACAGCTTTGGCCGCTTGTCCTTGGGCAAGCTCGTCCAGTAGCCGTAGATTTCGGCGAACAGCGCACGCGACGCCTCCGCTCCGTATTCGGGCTGAAACAGCAGCGACAGCGGGCTGTTGAGATACGAATATTGCATCGCGACGCTCGCGACATCACCATGGTGGAGATATTCCACCGTATCCATCGCGGATGGATCGACCCAGCCGGTGCCGGTCGGCGTAACGACGATCAGGACCTTGCGTTGAAAACCGTGCTGGCGCTTGAGCTCCTCGAGCGCAAGCTTGGCGCGCGCCTGGGCCGTGTCGCGGCTGCCGAGACCGACATAGACGCGCACGGGATCCTGCGCGGGCTGTCCCGTAACGGCGCTGATCTCTGTCGCGTTCGGACCCGAGGCAATGAACCGGCGCCCCATGCGCCCGAGTTCCTGCCACTTCACCAGCGACGCAGAACTCCCGGTTCGATTGGGGGCGGCCGGTTGCGGCCGCTCGGGCTCTTGCAGGGCGTCGAGTTCGCGGAAGGAGGAGTCGAGCGCGTTGAACGCGGTCCGGACCAGGACGTTGCTGGCGATCGACCAGAACAGCAGGCCTGCGATCAGCACGCCGAGGACATTGGCGAGCTTCCGCGGAATGACGCGCTTTGTGCGTACGGCGAGGAAGCGGGCGACAAACGCGAACAGCCGCCCCAGCACCAGCAGAACGGCGAACGTGATCAGGGCGATGACGCAGACCTTGAGCGGATGCGCGGTCTCGACCGGCGTCATCTTCATCACTGTGCGGATCGAATTCTGCCATTCGGCGGTTCGCCGCAGGAAGATAACGACGACCAGCAGGCAACCGGCCGTGACCAGCGCATTCGCAATCGATCTCGCCCGCGGCGAAGGTTCGGGCAATTCGAGATAGTGCCATAGCCGGCGCCACAGCACGCCGGCGAAATAGCCGATCGCAAAACAGCCGCCGGCAAGCGCGCCTTGCGTGAGATAGCTCCGCGGAATCAGCGTCGGCGTAAGCGCGGCAGCAAAGAACAGGGCGCCCAGCATGAGGCCGACACCGGACAGCGAGAGCAATTGCCGTCGAACGAGCCAAGCCAGATTCGTCACGGCATCCTCCGGGCGAGTCTATCTCTTGTTCTTGTCTGAAAAACTGCTCTGTCGCGGCAGCCCGATCGTGAATTCCGTGAACTTGCCCGGCTCCGTCGCGACGTCGATGGTGCCGCCGTGCTGCTTCACGACGATGTCGTGGCTCATCGACAATCCGAGGCCGGTACCTTCGCCGGCGGGCTTGGTGGTGAAGAACGGATCGAACATCTTTTCCTTCACCTCGCGCGGAATGCCGGTGCCATTGTCGCGGATGCTGATCTCGATACTGTCGCCCCGATCGCGCGTCGCGGCGATCACCACCGGCTCGTAATCGGCGGCGCCGTCATCCGACTTGCGCTTGGCGACCGCGTGGAAGCCATTCGAGATCAGGTTCAGCAGCACCCGGGTGATCTCCTGCGGAAACACTTCCGCTTGCCCGGCCGCCGGATCGAGCTCGCGCTTCAACGTCACGTCGAACTGTGGCTTCTCGGCGCGGGCGCCGTGAAAGGCAAGGTTGAGGCTCTCCTCGACCAGCGCGTTGATGTCGCTCAGCCGATGCTCGCCGCCGCCCTCGCGGGAATGCAGCAGCATGTTCTTGACGATGGAGTCGGCGCGCCTGCCATGCTGCACGATTTTGGCGAGATTGTCCTTCAACAGTCCAGTCAGCTCGTCGACCTCGCTGCGGACGTCGTCCGCGAGCGGGACAGGCGCGAGCGCCTCGTTCAGTTCGTCCGTCAGTTCGGCGGACAGGGATGCAAAATTGTTGACGAAGTTGAGCGGATTCTTGATCTCGTGCGCGATGCCGGCCGTGAGCTGGCCGAGCGACGCCAGCTTCTCGGTCTGGACCAGCCGGTCCTGGGCTGCGCGCAAATCGTCGAGCGATTTGGCGAGGTCCCGGGTGCGATCCTGCACCTCGTTGAACAGGCGCGTGTTCTCGATGGCGATCACGGCCTGGTCGGCAAAGGTCTTGAGCAGGGCGATCGCCTTGTCCGGGAAAGGACCGGCCTCCGGCCGCGTCACGCCGATGGTGCCGATCGCGACGCCGTCGCGCAGCATCGGGATCACGAGGATGCTGCGATAACCTCGCGTCCGCGCCAGCTCTCTCATGGCGTCCGTGAGGTCGGGCTCGTTCTGCATGTCGCTGCGGGATGCGAACTCTCCGCTTCTTGCCACCCGGCTGTGAATGCCGGATGCCGACAGCGGCGCCGGGAACGAGCTGAGCAGCTCTTCATTGCCGGCTTCGTTGTCGGTGCTGAAGGCGGCCAGGTGCAGCAGGCCGTCGATGACGCGCGTGACGGTGGAGGAATGGCCGCCGACCAGGGACTTGGCGCTATCGGAGATCGCCTGGAACACCGGCGTCACATCCGCGGGCGAGGCCGCGATCACCTTGAGAATGTCGGCGGTCGCGGTCTGCCGTTCCAGCGCTTCCCTCGTGGTGTTGAACAGGCTGACATTCTTGATCGCGATCACCGCCTGGTCGGCGAAGGTCTGCAGCAGCCGCACGTGATGCTCGCCGAACGCGCCGGTCGCGCGTCGCGTGGCGATGATGACGCCGATGGCCTCACCGTCGCTCATCAAGGGCGCGAACAGCATGCTGCGGTAGCCGCGGGCGCGCGCGATGTCGCGGGCCGCCGGTTCGACCTCGGTGTCGGGCAATTGCGCCGCCACCCCACCGGCCACGAGCCGGTAGGGCGGGAACTGCGCGAATGGCACCGGGAACGAGGACTGCAGCACGCGATCACCGGCCGGATCGGTCGGCGTGAACGCCGCAAGGTGCGCGGCGCCGCCGATGTAGCGCAGCACCGCCGTGGAGAAGCCGCCGATCAGCCGGTTGGCGTTGGCGGCGATGGCGTCGAACACCGGCTGTACGTCGGACGGCGAGGCGGCCATCACTTTCAGGATGTCGGCGGTGGCGGTCTGGCGCTCCAGCGTCTCGCGCGTCTCGTTGAACAGGCGCGCATTCTCGATCGCGATCACCGCCTGATCGGCAAAGGTCTGGAGCAGCTGGACGAGGTCGGTTGCGAACGCGCCGGGCTCGGCGCGCGTGACGCTGATCATGCCGACTGGCGTCCCCCGGTTCATCAACGGCATGAACAGCACGCTGCGGAAGCCGCGCAGCCGCGCGAGATTCCGGTTCAGCTCCGGGACCTCCGCGGCTTCGCTATCTGGAAACTGGATCGTCTCGCCGCCGCGCACCAGCGCGAAGGTCGGAAAGTCGGCAATCTTGCGCGGGAACGACGCCTTGAGCCCTTCGTCCGCCTCGGGGCTGGTTGGTGTGAACGCCACGAGGTGGAGCTCGTCCTCGATGAACTGAAGCACGGTGGCGGAGAAGCCGCCGAGCAAACGCCTGGAGCTGGACGCAATCGCCTCGAAGACCGGCCGGGCATCGGAGGGAGAGGCCGCGATGGTGCGCAGAATCCCGGCGCTGGCGTTCTGACGATCGCGCGCAATCGCGAGCTCGCTGCGAAGCTGCGCGTTCTCGGCTGTGGCCACCTGTAACAGGCGCTTGAGTTCCGCGATGTCGTTGGAAGGGGCGGTCATTCGCAATCCGGCTTGATGCTGCGACAAGCGCGGCACCAGGGCGGATTATCACATCTCCTGCGGCCGGAGCCAGCGTCCGCGACAGCGAGTTTTGCTGCCTGAATCCGGCCAGCTTTATGTGCCCGGCCGAGACACCTCGGTCTCCTTGCTGGTGATGAACTCCAGCAGCACGGGAACGCCTTCCTGCGTCTTCTGGATGCCGCGCCTGATCGCGGGGATGATGTCCTCAGGTCTTGTCACCCGCTCGCCATAGCCGCCGAAGGCGCGCGCCATCGCGGCGTAGTCGCCGGAAATGTCCGTCGACCGATACTTCTCGGTCGAGACCGGCATCACCTTCAATTCGATCGCCATCGAAAAATTGTTCAGCAGGATCGACATGATCGGGATGCGCTCGCGCACCGCGGTCTCGAAATCCATTCCGGTGAAGCCGATCGCCGCGTCGCCCCAGACATTGATGCAGAGCTTGTCGGGCTTTGCGAGCTTGGCGCCCATGGCCAGCCCAAGGCCGTAGCCGAGCTGCGTCGTCTTGCCCCAGCCGAGATAGGTGAGGGGCTCGACCGACTTCCAGAACGGCGAGAGCTGGTCTCGCGGGCTGCCGGCATCGTGGGTGATTATGGTGTTGCCGATGTCGACGGTGTGCTGCAGGTCCCACAGCACGCGATAGGGACTCAAGGGCGCGTCATTGCTGGTGAGCTTCGGCATCCATTTCGCCAGCCACTCCTTGTGCGAGGCCGCGATCTCGGCCGCGACCACCGAGGCGTCGCGATCCGCGGTGACGGTCTTGCCGATCTCCTCCAGCAGCGCATCGAGCACGAGCCCGGCATCGCCGACGAGGCCGATCCTGGCTTCGACGTCCTTGTTGAGATGGTTCGGATCGAGTGTGGAGTGGATGATGGTTTTGTTTTTCGGCATCGCGATGCCGAAGCTTGTTTCGGTGAAGGAGCAGCCAATGCCGAAAATGACGTCGGCCTCGGCCAGGAACTTCGGCACCGCGCGCGGCACCGCAAGGCCGCCAGAGCCAAGCGAGAGCGGATGCGTCTCCGGGAAGGACGATTTGCCCCCAAGGCTGGTGGTGACGGGAACGGCGAGCCGTTCGGCCAGCCGTTTCAGTTGTGGCCACGCCTGCGCGTAATGCACGCCCTGGCCGGCATAGATCACCGCGCGCTTGGCGTTGACGAGCAGGTGGGCGGCCTCCTTCACATGAACAGGGTCCGCCCCATAGCGGGTGCGCAGCACAGGCGTGTAGTTCAGCGGCTCCGGTACATCTTCGTTCCACATGTCCGCGGGGATCTCGACGATGACAGGCCCGCCTCGGCCGTTCTTCAGCTTGGTGAAGGCGCGGCGAAAAATGTTGGCGACCTCGGCGGCAAGGATGATCGGTTCGGACGATTTCGAAAACGCCTTCATCGCCTCGCTGGAATTGAAGTTCGGCTCGATATGCGCAAGCCTGCGCTGATAACCCATCGGCAGCACCAGCACGGGAACCGATTCGCCGTAGCATTGCGCGACGCCGCCCATCGCGTTCTCCGCGCCGGGCCCATGCTGCATGCAGAACGCGCCAATCGAGCGTCCCGACGTCACCCGCGAGATCGCATCTGCCATGTGGATGCCGACGCGCTCCTGCCGCACCATCACCGGCCTGATATCGGCCTTGGCCGCATGTTCGATCAGATGGTTGACCGGATAGCCGCAGAGAATCTCAATTCCCTCGCGCTTCATGATTTCCGCAATCGCGGTGCCGAGCTTCATGGCGTCTCTCTCCCTGGGCAGGCCGGTTGGTCCGGCTGATTAGGGGAGAGAGGATCAGGAAATTGGGGGAGGGTAAAGCGTGAGCGCGTGAGAGCTGCGGTAGGCCAGCTATGCAGCGAGCTGCCGTAGCCCGGAGGGAGCGCAGCGCAATCCGGGGCCGTGCCACCCGGATAGACCCGTGACCAATTTCGCCGCGCTCCGTCCGCTACTTGCAGCTTTGGCAGATCCTCAGCTTGCGTTTCAACGCCTCGTCTTCTTGATCGATCAATTGCTCAGCGGCGCCTTTAGCACCCGGGTCGGCCCTGGAGCCCGTCGCCGTGCGTGACCTCACAGGCGGGACCACCTGATGCGATGTGTCGTTATCGTCGCCAGTGCCTACGCTGAAGCCATCGTAGTCGGCGGCTGGGCTCGGCGCCGATGAAAGCCCGCCGATCACCGGCGGCGAAGCCTCTTTGATGGATGCTGCCGGCGGAGGTCTGGAATTTTTGGCGCCCGCGTGCGACGGCGATCCATTGGGCGGAGAAAGCGAAACCGGCGGTGCGGCCGAAGTCTGTCCTCTCGCGCCGTCCTGCGACCAGACGCCGACAAAGACGAGGCTGAAAGCCAAGAGCATCACGCTTCTCATCCGCATCCTTGCAGCTGTGGTTGGTTGATTGACAGTATGAAGGGTATCAGGACCCGCATGGTCGTCAAAGCGCCGCAGCCCGGATTTCGCGGCCGGGAGTATGGTTCACAAAGCGTGACCGGCCCGCCGCGCACTCCCCAGCCGCCGTGAACGTCAAAGAGGAATTTAACGCTTGGGCCTTAACTTGCGCTCGCCATGAGTGAACAGGCCGTCCACAGCGAGGTTCAACCGTTTTCGGCGCGCGCGGCGCTCCCCTGGCTGGTGAGCCTTGGCGTCTATGTCCTGCTGCTGATCCTAGGACCGCGGCTGCTCAATGATCCCGACACCTATTCGCACATCGAGGTCGGGCGCTGGATCATCGCGCACGGCACGCTGCCGGCGAGCGATCCATTTTCTTTTTCGAGGCACGGCGCCCCCTGGATCACCTTCGAATGGCTCTCGGAGATCATCTACGCTGGAGCCTACGCGCTTGCCGGCTGGCAGGGCGTCCTCGTCGTCGGCGCCGCGGCGATAGCGCTCGCCTTCGGCCTGTTCACGTTCTTCCTGCTGCGCGAGCTTTCGCCGGCCCAGACGCTGCTCATGGTGATCGCGGCCGTGATCCTGTTGGCGCCGCATATGCTGGCGCGGCCACACGTGCTGGTGCTGCCGCTGATGGTGACCTGGGCGGCTGCCCTGGTACGCTGCATGGATCGTGGAGGGCCTCCGCCGTACTGGGCTCTCCCGCTGCTGGTCGTGTGGGCCAATCTGCACGGCAGTGTGGTGCTGGCGCTTGGACTGATCGGCCCTGCGGGGCTCGAAGCGCTGCTGCGCGAGAAGCGCAGCGAATGGCCGCGCGTATTCCTGCGTTGGCTGCCGTTCACCGCGCTTGCGGTCGCGGCGTCCTGCCTGACGCCCTATGGGCCGGAACCGCTGCTGATGCCCCTGACCACGCTCGGCCTCGGCCCCGCGCTCGGTTGGATCGCGGAATGGCGGCCGCAGGATTTCAGCCACATAGGCTTCTTCGAGTTGCTGCTGCTGGCCGGCATCTTCGCGCTCTCGCGCGGCGTGACGCTGCCGGTCGTGCGGGCCTTGGTCGTAATCGGCTTGCTGCATTTCGCGCTGGCCCAGATCCGCAATGCGGATCTGCTGGCCATGCTGGCGCCGCTCTATCTGGCGGCTCCGCTGGGGCGGAAGTTCGGCGGACCGATTGCGGAAGATGCTGCCGGCTCGTCGCGCGGCCTGAACCTGGCCACACTGGGTGTGTTGATCGTGGTGAGCGGGGCGACGCTGGCCCGTGATATACGGCCGGCTCCGGCCATTACCCCTCAGGCTGCCATCGCTGAAGCCAAGCTCGCCACGACGGGGCACGTGCTCAACGACTATTCCTTCGGCGGCTATTTGATCTTTGCCGGCATTCCCACCTTTATCGACGGTCGCGGTGAACTGTACGGGGGAGCGTTCATCAACCGCTACAATCGCGCCCTGGCGCTGGTCGATCTCGGCGACTTTCTCAAGTTGCTCGACGAATACAACATCGGCGCGACGCTGCTCGCGCCGGGGACGCCGGCGATAGCGATGCTGGACCGGCTACCCCAATGGCAACGCGTCTACAGCGACGACGTGGCGGTCGTGCACAAGCGGCGAGATATGCCGCAAAGATAGATCAAGCGGTCCCGAAGGCGGCGTATTGGCCGCCGAGCGGCACGCCGCTCAGGGTCGCTTCGAGGCGCCGCGCGGGCTTGGTGTCCCAGGGCAGCAGCAGGAAATGGCGCGCACCGATCTCGCGCAAGCCGCCGGCAGCCATCAATTTTCGGGCTTTGTCCGCCCCGAGCAAGACGGCGTCCCGATCGAACTCACAACGCGCGACGGCAAGGCGGGTCAGCGGGTTGTACGGATTGTGCTCGATGACGCAGACGAGTCCACCGGGGCGGGTCACGCGCCGCATCTCCGCGATGAATTGCGCCCATTCAGCCGGCACGACGTGGTGCATCACGCAGACGGCCGTGACCAGATCGAAGCTGGCATCGTCGAATGGAAAGGTGCGGCCGTCAAACTCACGGTAGTCGACCCTGCCATTGTCAGCGCGTGCCTGCGCCAGGCTGGCCGAAGAAACGTCGATGCCGCTCAAGCGGCCGACCATGCCGTGCAGCAGCGGATGAAGGCTGCCGACGCCGCAGCCGACGTCCAGCATGTCGGGCCTCTCCGTGTCGAGCCGCTGCGCGATCAGATTGCCCAGCAGATCGGCCTTGGCGCGCATGAAGAAATGATGCGGCAAGCCGGAGAAGTCGATCGAGGATTGGACCACGTCACGGTAGTTGTCGTGATAACCGTCGAAGAGCTCGGTCATGCGCGGGGTCACTCGTTGACGGCGTGGATCGCGGGCGCGGCCGCCGCCTCGTTGCGCTCGAAGCCGGCGCGCGTCTGCACCACGTAGAGCGGACGGCGTTTCACCTCGGCATGGATGCGGCCGACGTAAAGCCCGACGATACCCGTCATCAGCATGTTCATTCCACACAGCAGGGACACGACGACCATCGTCGAGGACCAGCCGGTCACGAGATGACTATCGTTGCTGAGCCACAACAGGATCACCCAGCCGCCATAGAGCAGTGCCAAACCCGACACCGTCAATCCGCACCAGATTGCGAGCCGCAAGGGCAAATCGGAAAAGCCGAGCGCGGCGTTCGTCGCGAGCCGCACCATCTTGAACAGCGGATATTTGGTCTCGCCCGCTGCACGCTCGAGGCGGTGGAAGGTGACCTCGGCCTGCCGGAAGCCGAGCCATGCGATCATGCCGCGTACGAAGCGGTCCTGCTCCGGCATCTGCCGAAGCGCGTCGAGCACCTTGCGATCGATCAGGCGGAAGTCGCCGACGTCGGCGGGGATGCCGACCGAGGACATCCTGCCGAGAAGCCGGTAGAAGAGATGCGCGGTCGCGCGCTTGAATCGGCTTTCGCCGTCGCGCGACAGGCGGCGGGCGTGGACGATGTCGTTGCCGTCCTGCCATTTTGCGATCAATTGCTCGATCACTTCGGGCGGATCCTGCAAATCGGCATCCATGACGATGATCGCTTCACCTTGCGCGGCGTCCATGCCGGCGGTGATGGCAATCTGATGCCCGAAATTTCGCGACAGGCCGATATAGCGAAAGCGCGGGTCGCGCGCGGCGAGCGCCTGTAGCACGATCGAGCTGGAATCACTGCTGCCGTCGTCGACGAAGATTGCTTCTGCCGGCCCGTCGAGCCGGGACAAGACCAGGTCGAGCCTGCGCAGCAGCACCGGCAACACGGCTTCCTCGTTGAACACGGGGATGACGAGGCTGTAGCGGATCGACTGGAAATTGGCCGCCATGCGAGAGAGTCCAACTCGTTGCAGGAGCGGAAGTCTATGCCGGCGGTGGTTAAGGTCGCCTTGCCACAACCATTAAGGATATGGGGCGCCGTGGCGGCTTCCAATGAGGCGGGTGCGGATGGGGATACCCGATTAACCACGCTGGGCGGCGCTTCGGCCTAGGACTTCGGCCTAGGACTTGCGGCGGATCTTGTAGAGAACAAATCGCTCCGAGGTGTCCAGCGCTTCCAGTAGATCCGGCAGCGGGTTTGCGACCTTCGGCCCGAGGACGTAGAGATAGTCGTAATCCTGGTGCCAGGTGCTGACGAACGGCGGAACGCCAGCCGGCTGCCGGCTTGCCGCAATCGCGGTAAGCACGCCGAGCGGCACCGGCCCCCCGTAGGGAATGGCAAGACGGCGCACGTCCTCGCGGGGCCGTACGGGCTGCTTGCCCGCTTCCGTGAATAGATTGGGCACGAACGCGTTGGCATAGTGCACGGCCAGCGTCGGCGCATAATACATCGGATACGAGGTGAGGTCGGCGAAGGGCGGGTCTCCATTGTCGTCCGTGCTGGCGACGAGGATACGCGAACCGCGATCGATCTTGTGGAACGATGCGACGATGGCCGCATAGTCGGTGCGGTAAGGCAGCCAGACCGCGAGCACGACAGCGAGATTGATCAGTATGACGCTACTGACCGCGGCGAGCGCTGCCATTCCCCATGCCCGGCTGGGCAGCGTCAGCGAGCAGAAAGCCGGCAGGATCAGAGCCGCAGCGGGAATCACGCGCAGGTCGACGAACGAGGTTCCGAACAGCTTCGAGGGAATGACGACATAGAGCAGCGCGAAGCCGATCGCGAGCCAGATTCCGGCTGCTTCGAGCTTGAGGACGCCGCGCCTTGCGGCGAAGAACAGCGAGATCATCAGCGTCAGTCCGGTCGCCGCCGCGACCGTCAAATTGTAGCCGTTCATGATGCGCAGCGGCCAGATCGGCTTGAATCCGAAGAACCAGTTCGTTCCTTCGCTTCCGATCGATCCCGCGGTCATGCGCATGATCCCAAACAGGGCAAGCGCCGGCATGGCCAACGCGGCGAGCCGCGCGGCGGCGACACCGCAAGATATTCGCCCATGGCGGATGCGCGAGAGTTCGTAAAGGCCGAGCGTCGCGCCGTAGATGCCGAGGGAGAAGAAATGCGCCGCAAACAGCGCCGCGACGAAGACCATGTTGACGACGAAACGCAGTGGCCATGGGCGTTCCGCGAGCATCAGATAGAGCGCGACGCCGCAGAGAGCGAGGCCCAGTCCGAACTCGAAATTCACGAAGCCCCAGCTGAAAGGCAGACAGTAAAGGAAAGCGAGCGCCGCAAAGCCGGCGAGATGGACCCGTCCCTTCCGGGCCCATTCGAGCAAAAGCGCGCCTCCGACGATCAGCAATTGGCTCAGGAGCAGAAACAGCCGCGTGGCGTTCTCGAGGCTGATCAGCCGCGCCATTTGCGGGACCAGCAGATCCATTCCAAGGTTGGGATAGAATGCCCAGGCCACTTCGTAATACGGATTGGCATTGGGAGTGCCGTTCTGGCTCAAAATGTACATCCGGGCGAGGTGATTGGGATAGTCGACCATCGCGGGGATAGGGGTCAGCAGCACCGGAAGAAACGACAGGGCCGCCAGGACAGCAAGAACGGTGATCGCCACCGATTGGTCAGAGCCAAGACGAGCCCGGATTGTCGAGGTCGGCTTGTCGGAAGGAATCATGTCATAGGGCCGCTGGAGTTTGAGCTTACGCTCTACGACGGCGCAACCGCACGACACAACGCCATAATGTGAACTTCGCGAAAATCAAGCTGGGGTCGCCGCCGCATCGGAAGGAGGAGCCCGTCATCCGGCGCGCTGCACGCGGACTCGTGCTGATGACATTGCGGCGCGCCGGCTATGCCGGCTACTTCACCGCCGCGCTGATCGAGTTGAATTTGCCGCTCAGGAGTGCACCGCCCGTGTTGTTCACGGCCGTGATGATCGCGAGCGCGATGCCCGTGGCGATCAGACAATACTCGATGGCGGTGGCACCATTTTCGTCGGCAAGAAATGACTTGAGCAAAGTCATCGTCAACTCCTGTTCATCCGTCCAACCTAGGCTGGTGCCGTTTTCGGAATGGTAAATTGATTCACTAATTTTTCGCGGGCGCGTCAAAACGCAGGTGGATGGTCCTCACCTGCCGTTTGATATGGTGTCATCGATTGACTTAAGGTTTCGTCACCCAATTCGGACGCATTTGGCGATTTCGTCGTGGTGTCTCAGGACGATATTTGGCGTTTCGGCGCGGCCTTGCCGGGGCGTTTCAGCACTATCGCCAGACGTCCGACCAGATAGCTGACCACGGACGGCTGCGCCCGCGCGGAGCTGCCGGCGAGGCTTTCTTCCTCGGCCGCGTCGTTGACGATGCCGATGTAGTTCTTTCTGGCGTCCTGCTGCTGCACGAGCCTGCAACCCCGAGTTCAATCGAGGGCGACCATGCTGCGCTGAGCGGGAAGCGTCGGTTAATTTTGTCTTCCGTAGGATTACGTGCCGCCCCCGCGACTGCGGGCAGACGCTGAAAGCGCGGGCTTGGCTTAACGGATTGTTGAGCCTGTTCTCGACCGGGGTGCAAAGCTCAGTCGCGCCGAGCGTCCGCATTCAGCGCCCGCAACACCGCGATGCGGGCGAACATCATCCAGCCGCCGCCGGTCTCGGCCGCGTTGATCAGGGTTTCGATCGCGGTCTGCCAGTGGCTCGCATGCTGCGTATCCTCGGGCAGTCGCATGATGTGATCGGCAGCTTCTTGCAGCGTCCGAAGCTTGCGCCCGCCACGTAACGAAATGGGGTCGTCGAACGCGGTCGACCAGGGCATGTCAGGTCGACCGATCGACGAGGGGAGGTATCACGGCGTCGTCGCTGTGCGATGCTGCTAGCCGGCCTTCTTCGCCCGCGCCGGCGCGCGCGCTGGCTTGTCGGCCTTCTTGGGAGCGGCTTTCGCAGCAGCGTCCTTGCCGCCCTTGCCGGCGATCGGCAGCAGCATCTCGCGCTGGCCTTCGACGCGCTTCTTCGGCTTCTTGCCCTTGACGGCGTCCTTGCTCACGTCCTTGGCGACCTTCGCCGGGGGGCTTGCGTCCTTCTCGTTCGCGATGCTCTTCTTCAGCGCGTCCATGAGGTTGATAACGTTGCCGCCGGTCTTGGGCGCGGCCTTCGCGGCGATGGGCGCGCCGCTGCGCTTCTTGTTGATGAGGTCGATCAGCGCGGTCTCGTAATGGTCCTCGAACAGCTCGGGTTCGAACGCGCCGGACTTCTTCTCGACGATGTGCTTTGCAAGGTCGAGCATGTCCTTGGTCAGCTTCACGTTCTGGATGTCGTCGAAATAGTCCTTCTCGCCGCGCACCTCATAGGGGTAGCGCAGCAGCGTCCCCATCAGGCCGCTCCCGAGCGGCTCCAGCGCGATGATATGCTCGCGGTTGGTCAGCACCACGCGGCCGATCGCGACCTTGTCCATGCTCCGGATCGTCTCGCGGATCACCGCAAAGGCGTCGTGGCCGACCTTGCCATCGGGCACGAGATAATAGGGGCGGATCAGATAGCGGCTGTCGATGTCGGTCTTCGGTACGAACTCGTCGATCTCGATCGTGTGGGTGGAGTCCAGCGCGATGTCGTCGAGCTCGTCCTTGGTGACCTCGATATAGGTGTCGGTGTCGACCTTGTAGCCCTTGACGATGTCATCCGAGGTCACCTCGTCACCGGTCTCGGCGTCGACCTTGAGGTACTTGATCCGGTGGCCGGTCTTGCGGTTGATCTGGTTGAACGAGACCTTCTCGGTATCCGAAGTGGCTGGATAGAGCGCGACCGGGCAGGTCACGAGCGACAAACGCAGAAAACCCTTCCAATTGGCGCGGGGGGCCATGGGCTACTCCAAACGCAACGGGGACAGAAGACGAAGATACCATCGGGGAACAACGAATCATAGCAAGGCGGATTGCTGAATCTTGCAACTGCGTTAACCGGCCGCCCGGTGCGCGGGTGCAACCTGATCAGGCCGCAAAGGCCGGAACATCATATCCCATCATGCGTTGCCACGAGACATTCCGCCGCGAGCAGTCGCGGCCATCCGACGCGACAGCCAGAATTGAGGTCACCATGGCAACCACGCGAGACCAACGTCAGATCGTGGAAACTCCGACCGAGGCGCGCCAGGGCGAGCCTGGGCCGTCGGTGGCGGCGCTGCTCGCCATATCCACCGGGCTTGCGATCCTGATCCTCGCGGTCATCTGGTTCGTGTTCTTCCGGACCTGATCGGCAGATCGACCGGACGGTTCGCACCTTCCGACTCGCCGCATAACGCGGCACATTGCGCCCGCCAGGCCGTCGGTTCGTCCGGTGGCTTGGCGGGCGCAATGCGTTTAGCGCGAACAGGTCGGATATGACCAAAAAGTAACGCGGCCGGTTCCCCGCGTTCATATTCAGTTCACGCCGGAATTGCTCATCTGTGCGGGTGTTCATGCGGCCTAATTCTGGAGAGAAGCGTGCGCCTGCTCGTCGTTGAGGACGACCCCGATCTCAATCGCCAGCTCACCAAGGCGCTGACCGACGCCGGCTATGTCGTCGATCGCGCCTTCGACGGGGAGGAGGGGCATTATCTCGGTGACAACGAGCCCTACGATGCCGTGGTGCTCGACATCGGCCTGCCGAAGAAGGACGGCATCTCGGTCCTGGAAGCCTGGCGGCGCAACGGCCGCACCATGCCGGTCCTAATCCTCACCGCGCGCGATCGCTGGAGCGACAAGGTCCAGGGCTTCGATGCCGGCGCCGACGACTACGTCGCAAAGCCGTTCCACCTGGAGGAGGTGCTGGCGCGCATCCGCGCGCTGCTGCGCCGCTCCACTGGCCACGCCCAAAGCGAGCTGAGCTGCGGCCCCGTCACGCTCGATACCAGGACCGGCCGGGTCAGCGTATCAGGCAATCCCATCAAGATGACGTCGCACGAATATCGGCTTCTGGCCTACCTGATGCATCATTCGGGGCGCGTCGTGTCCCGCACCGAGCTGGTCGAGCATCTCTACGACCAAGACTTCGACCGCGACTCCAATACCATCGAGGTCTTCGTCGGCCGCATCCGCAAGAAGCTCGACGTCGACATCATCCAGACTGTCCGCGGCCTCGGCTATCTCCTGACCCCGCCGCCCCCCGGCGCTTGAACCGTGGTGTCTCGAACGATCTTGTCTAGACGTATCTTGGCTTGACGGGCGGCCCGGCAGAGGCCTTGTTCGGGTCATGAGTTCCGACGCCATGCCACCCCGCGCCTCCGGGATCATTCCGATGCCCGCCAGCTCGCTCGCGAACCGCCTGTTCCTGTCGGCGACCGCGTGGCTCGTGGTGATCCTGGCCATCACCGGCGTGGTGCTGTCGTCGGTCTACAAGAACGCCACCGAGCGCGCCTTCGACCGCCGGCTCAATCTCTATCTCCGCACACTGATCGCCGAGGTCGCCACCCCCGACGAGCCGCCGGACCGCCAGTTCCAGTCGCTCGGCGAGCCTCTGTTCGAGCTGCCGTTGTCCGGCTGGTACTGGCAGATCACGCGGACCGACCCCGAAAAGCCGGAGGTGCGCTCGTCGCGCTCGCTCTGGGACAAGAAGCTGCCGAAGCTTGAAGAGCAGGGCACCGAGCTTACCGCCGCCGGCATCCGGATCGCTTATGTCGACGGTCCGGAGGGACAGAACCTGCGCATGGTGGAGCGGCCGGTCGATCTCGGCGCGGACGGCAAATTTCTCGTCAGTGTCGCCGGCGACGACACGGAGATTTTCGACGAGACGCGCAGTTTCGACTACTATCTCGGCGGCACCTTCACCGCGCTCGGCATCGTGTTGCTGCTGACCACCGTGTTCCAGGTCCGCTTCGGTCTCGCGCCGCTCAAGCGCATCTCCGAATCCATCGCCGACATCCGGTCCGGGCGGGCGGAGCGGCTCGAGGGCGAGTTCCCGGTTGAGATCGCGCCGCTGGCGCGCGAGACCAACGCGCTGATCGACGCCAATCGCGAGATCGTCGAGCGCGCCCGCACCCATGTCGGAAACCTCGCTCACGCCATCAAGACGCCGCTCTCGGTCATCGTGAACGAGGCCGGCGCGCATCCCGCCGATCCGTTCGCGGCAAAGGTGATGGAGCAGGCGGACGTGATGCGCGACCAGGTTGCCCATCATCTCGAGCGCGCGCGCATCGCGGCGCGGGTCTCGGTCGTTGCGACGGTGACGGAGGTTGCACCGGCCATCGAGGCATTGCGGCGGACCATGGAGAAGATCCACCGCGGCCGCGGCATCGTGGTCGAGGCCGAGGCTGATCCGTCGGCGAAATTTCGCGGCGAGCGGCAGGATCTGGAGGAGATGGTCGGCAATCTCGTCGACAACGCCTGCAAATGGGCGGCCTCGCGGGTCTTCATCGAAGTTCTGGTGGAGGCGCCGCATCAGGCGAGCGCCGGTCCGCGGCTGCATATCATCGTCGACGACGACGGCCGCGGCCTGTCGGAGGCCGAGCGTACCCAGGTCTCACGGCGCGGCCAACGGCTCGACGAGTCCAAGCCCGGATCGGGGCTGGGGCTGTCGATCGTGACCGAGCTCGCTGCGCTCTACGGCGGCAGCCTCTCACTCGGTCGCGCGCCGACCGGGGGCTTGCGGGCGGAGCTGGTCCTCCCCGGAATATAATCCCTTGTTCCGACGCGACTATTTGACCTGCAGAAGCACACCGATCCGAAAGAAACCAGGGGTATTCGGAGCGACTTCCTAAACGGCTTCTTAAGCGGGCCCACCTATGATCGAGCAGGACGGATCCCACTTTCGCCATTTACCGTTCATTACCCGGGCGCATGAGCCAGACATCGATCGAGCGGCTGAGGGAATATCTCGCGCAGCTCCCGCCGCAGGCGCAGGCACTGCTGATGCGGGAGTTCGAGCGCGCGCTCGAGCGCGGCCAGGACACGGCCGTGGCGACCCTCGTGCTCGACCAGCTGCGCAAGATTGTCCGCAAGACGGAAGCCGAGGAAGCAACACCGCCGCGCACGGACGATCTGTCGCGGCTACTGTTCCAGGTACTGGAACCATTCCTGGTCGAAGCAGGCGCCCCGATCCGGGCCGGGCAGATCCGCCGCTCTTCCCTGGCTCCGATCTGGCAATGGCTCGGCCGCGACGGTGCTCCGGCCAAGCTGAGCGAATTCGAGGCGGCGCTGGCGCGCATGCCGGCCGACAGTGCAGGGCAGGTCGAAGCGCTGGCCTCGAAGCTCCAGGCGGTCGCCGCGGATGCCATCTTCGAGCTGACGGGGCCGGGCGGGGGTGACAAATCGCGTGCGCTCGCCCGCGTCGGTCCGCCCAACGTGATCGAGGATCTCTATTCGACCGGGGCGGTCCTCGCGGTCCGCGAGGCTATCGGCACCCTGAACGAGAAGCTGCCGCGCTCTTTGCGCGCCTTCGGCGATGCCCAGATCGCCTCGGTGACTGCCGCGCTCAACATTCCCGTCCTCCAGACGCCGCAGATGCTGCCCTTCGCGCTCTCGATGGTCGTGCAACGGATGACCGCGCCGTGGCAGATCATCCGCCTCGCCATCAAGATTGCCGCGTCCGACGACGAGATCCGTGTCGCGGCAACGCCCTATGGAGTCGCCGTCACAATGGCGCTGCATGATCTGTCCTGCGTGGCCGCCGTCCTGCGCATGGACATCAAGCGCGGCCATTTCGACAATGTCGCCGGCAATCTCAAGACGCTGCACGACGGCGTCCGGGGCCTGCGTACCGAACTCGACCTGCGCAACGATTCCGCCTGGGGCAAGCAGTTGACCTCGATCCGGGCCGACATCTCCAACGCGCTGCAATCCGAGATCGACAGCGTTCCCGGCCGCGTCCGCCGCATCCTGCGCCAGCGCGCCGAGAAGGACATTCCGCCGGGCGCGCGGATCGACAGCACCGAGGTCGAGGAAACCGTGGCGCTGATCGATTTCGTCGCGACCTGTCGCAACTATGCGAGCGAGCTTGCGATCAACGAGGTGACACTGCGCACCTATTCCGACCTGCAGCAATATGTCGAGCGTTCAACCGAGCAGCTGGTGCAGTCGCTGCGCGGCGCCGATCACAAGGTCCGCACCTATCGGCAGCAGCAGGTGCAGGCCGCGATCCGCTTCTGCCAGGTGCTGTTCGGCGATGATTATGCCTCGCTGATGAGCCGCGCCGCGGAGAACGCGGCCACGGGCGAGCGCAAATCGTCGCGCGCGAGCTGATCCAGGCGCATATTTCAGTAGTCACAATTTCAGGTTGACGATGCCGATGTCGGGCCCTACGGTCGCCGTGCAAATTTTTTTGATATTTCTATCTGTGGGCGCATGAAATCCGTTATCAGTTCCATCGAAATCGAGAATCGCGTCGTCGTTGCCAAATATCAAAGGCTGATGGTCGGCGCGAAGGTGGTGCTGGTCGAGAAGGCAAGCGGTCGGCAGCTTCCTGAGACGGTCACCAGGGTTGCATCGCCCGTTCCGGTCGGAGCGTTGCGCATCAGATTGCCCGACGCTATCGAGCCGGGAACATACTTCCTGAAGGCCTTCAACGGGCATGGCGAGGACGCCGCTCAAAGCGCGGACTTCGAGATCGGCTAAGCCGTTGGATTTTCACCATTTCGGGACCGTGCGCGGTCGCGCCGAATTGACAATTGTCAATTGCCGCATCGTCCGGCCGTGGTGTAAAGCCACCTGTGGGCGCGGCTTGCGCGCTGCCGGAAGCTTGCCAGATGATGCTATGGTTCGTGTTCGCGCTGATGACGGTCGCGGCGATCTTCGCCGTGCTTTTGCCGCTCGGCCGTAGCGGACGCGCGCAAAATCAGGGCAGCGAGGTCGCGGTCTACAAGGACCAACTCGCCGAGATCGAGCGTGATCTTGCCGCAGGGCTGATCGCAGCGCCCGAAGCCGAGGCCGCGCGCGTCGAGGTCAGCCGCAGGCTGCTCGCCGCAGCCGGCAGCGAGCCCGCAACGGCGCCGAAATCCAGCCTCAAATGGCGCCGCGCGGCGGCCGTGCTGGCGCTTGCCGGCCTGCCGCTGGTTGCGATCAGCGTCTATGTGCCGCTCGGCTCGCCCAGGCTTCAGGACTTTCCACTGGCGCAGCGGGAGCGCGGATCCGGGTCCGGCATGGCGCAGTCGCTCGAGAATCTGGTCGTCCAGGTCGAGCAACATCTGGAAAAGAATCCGACCGACGGGCGCGGCTGGAACGTGATCGCGCCCGTGCTGGAGCGGCTTGGCCGCTTCGATGACGCCGTGCGCGCCTATCGCAACTCGCTCACCTACAATGGCGAGAGCGCGGAGCGCCGGTCCGATCTCGGCGAAGCGATCTCGGCCGCCGCCGGCGGCGTCGTGACCGCCGAGGCCAAGACCGAGTTCGAGCGCGCGCGGGCGCTCAGCGCTGACGACCCCAAGGCGAACTATTTTCTCGGTCTCGCCGCCGAGCAGGACGGTCGCAAGGACGATGCCGCCAACATCTGGCGCGCGCTGCTGGCGAAAGCGCCGGCGGATGCGCCGTGGCGCCCTCTGGTGCAGACCTCGCTCGCCCGGGTCGGCGGCGGTGGCGCTACGATGCCGGCGCTGTCGGATGAAACCCTCGCAGCTTCCAAGGACATGAAAGAGGGCGATCGCAACGCGATGGTTCGCGGCATGGTCGAACGGCTCGCCACGCGCCTCAAGCAGAACGGCGACGACGTCGAGGGTTGGCTGCGCCTGGTGCGCGCCTATCTCGTGATGGGTGATCGCGACAAGGCGGTGGGGGCATCGACCGATGCCCGCCAGGCGGTTGCCAACGATGCAGCGCGGTTGCGCCAGCTCGATGAAGGCCTCAAGACACTCGGGCTCGACGGATGATGATGTCAGGACGAGACGAGCAGGGAATGGATACGCCATGACGCGCAAGCAGCGACGTATGACCATCATCGGCGGCTCGCTTGCCGTGCTCGCGCTCGCCGCCGGGCTGGTGCTCAACGCATTGCGCGACTCCATCGTGTTCTTCTCGACGCCGACCATGGTCGCCGAGAAGCACGTTGCGCCCGGCAAGCGGTTTCGCCTCGGCGGCCTGGTGCAGCCCGGCTCGCTCCAGCGCGGCGACAATCTCGCAGTGACCTTCGAGGTCGCCGACGGCGGCGCAAAGCTTCCGGTCGCCTTCAAGGGCATTTTGCCCGATCTGTTCCGGGAAGGGCAGGGCGTCGTCGCCGAAGGCGCGCTCGACGCCAATGGCGTGTTCAAGGCCGACACCGTGCTCGCCAAGCACGACGAAACCTACATGCCCAAGGACGTCGCCGATGCCCTGAAGAAGCAGGGGCACTGGAAGGATGACTACGGCGCCAAGACTTATGATGGCGTCAAGGCTTCCGATAGCGTCAAGCCCGCGGCCACGACCGCGCAGGGCAATCCGCAGGGAGCAGTGCGGTGATCGCGGAGTCAGGACATTACGCGCTGGTGCTGGCGCTCGGATTGGCACTGATCCAATCCATCGTGCCCCTGATCGGTGCGCGGCTGCGCGATGATGCGCTGATGAATGTGGCGCGCTCCACTGCGCTGGCGCAGCTTCTGTTCGTCGGTGCGTCGTTCATCGCATTGGTGATGCTGCACGTAGAGTCGGATTTCTCGGTCGCGAACGTCTACGAGAATTCCCACTCCATGAAGCCGCTGCTCTACAAGATCACCGGCGTGTGGGGAAACCATGAAGGTTCGATGCTCTTGTGGGTGTCGATCCTCGCACTGTTCGGCGGATTGGTCGCGGCCTTCGGCAACAATCTGCCGCTGTCGCTGCGCGCGCATGTGCTGGCCGTACAGGCGTGGATCGCCAGCGCCTTCTATCTCTTCATCCTGGTGACTTCCAACCCGTTCCTGCGCATCGCCAACCCGCCGATCGAGGGACGCGATCTCAATCCGGTGCTTCAGGACATCGGTCTCGCCGTGCATCCGCCAATGCTCTATCTCGGCTATGTCGGCTTCTCGATCTCGTTCTCCTTCGCGATCGCGGCGTTGCTGGAGGGGCGGATCGACGCCGCGTGGGCGCGCTGGGTGCGGCCGTGGACGCTGGTCGCCTGGATCTTCCTGACCCTCGGTATCGCCATGGGCTCGTACTGGGCCTACTACGAACTGGGTTGGGGCGGCTGGTGGTTCTGGGACCCGGTCGAGAACGCCTCGTTGATGCCGTGGCTTGCCGGAACAGCGCTGCTGCATTCGGCTCTGGTGATGGAGAAGCGCAACGCGCTGAAGGTCTGGACCATCCTCTTGTCGATCCTGACCTTCTCGCTGTCGCTGCTCGGCACCTTCCTGGTGCGCTCGGGGGTCATCACCTCGGTGCATGCCTTCGCGACCGATCCAACCCGCGGCGTGTTCATTCTCCTGATTCTCTGCCTGTTCATCGGGGGCAGCCTGTCGCTGTTCGCGGGGCGCGCGACCTCGTTGAAGCAAGGCGGCCTGTTTGCGCCGATCTCGCGCGAGGGTGCGCTGGTGCTGAACAATTTGCTGCTCACGGTCGCCTGCGCGGTGGTGCTGTTCGGCACGCTTTATCCGCTGGCGATGGAGATGCTCGCCGATTTCAAGATGTCGGTCGGTGCTCCCTTCTACAATCTGACCTTCGCCCCGCTGTTCACGCTGTTGCTGCTCGCCGTGCCGTTCGGGCCGATGCTGGCATGGAAACGCGGCGATCTGCTTGGCGTCACCCAACGTCTGCTCGCGGCCGGCGTTGCCGGGCTTGTCGCCGTTGCCATGGTTTGGGGCTGGGCGCTCGGCGGCAGCGCGCTGGCGCCATTGGCAATCGGACTTGGCGTCTTCGTCATTGCCGGCGCTGCGACGGATCTGGCCGAACGAACCGGCTTGTTCCGCCTGCCGTTCGCGACGACGCTGCATCGTGCCCGCGGTCTGCCGCGCTCGGCCTGGGGCTCGGTATTCGCGCATGCCGGCCTCGGCGTCGCGCTGATCGGAATCGTCTGCGAGACCACCTGGAACAGCGAATATATCGCCACGATGAAGCAGAACGACGTCGCCCATGTCGCCGGCTATGACGTCAAGCTGGACGGCCTGTTTCAGCGCCAAGGGCCGAACTTCCACGAGATGATCGCCGAATTCAACGTCAGCCACGACGGCGAGAAGCTCAGCATGATGACGCCGTCCAAGCGCAGCTTCACCACCCGCGGTTCCTCGACCACCGAGGCCGCGCTCCTGACGCGTGGCGCCAGCCAGCTCTACATCTCGCTCGGCGACGCCACTGCCGAGGGCGCCATTGCCGTGCGCATCTATCACAAGCCGCTGGTGCTGCTGATCTGGTGGGGGCCGGTGCTGATGGCGTTCGGCGGCGTGCTGTCGCTGTCGGACCGGCGCCTGCGGGTCGGTGCGCCAAAACCGGCGCGGGCAAAGCAGCGCCTGCAGCCGGCGGAGTGATCTGATGCGCCGAATGATGGTCGCGTTCGTCGCACTGATGCTGCTGGCCTTGCCTGCGGCGCATGCCGTGCAGCCCGATGAGATCATGTCGGACCCTGTGAAGGAGTCGCGTGCACGCGACTTGTCGCGCGAGCTGCGCTGCATGGTCTGCCAGAACCAATCGATCGACGATTCCGATGCGCCGCTCGCGCGCGATTTGCGGCTCCTGGTGCGCGAGCGCATCGCGGCCGGCGACAGCAATTCGCAAGTGCTCGATTTCCTGGTCGCGCGCTACGGCGAGTTCGTGCTGCTCAAGCCGCGTTTCGAGCGCCAGAACATGCTGCTGTGGCTGCTCGCGCCGCTGCTGCTGCTTGGCGGCGGCCTGGCGCTATGGCTTCAAATCCGCCGGCGCTCGCAAAATGGTGCAGACCTACCGGCTCCGCCGCTCACGCCCGACGAGGAAGCGCGGCTCGCCGCATTGATGGCGGATGAAGCCAAATCGCGCTAGCTACGTTGCTGCGCATCGAGCCGGCACTGCGCGGGCGTTTCTGGAACCTCGTTAAGTTCCTGCCGGTTCAACACTTTCGGCCGCGATAAACTGCCGCATCCGCATCCGCGTTCATTACAAAAGTTTAACCCCGCCGCCAGCGCACGGTAAGGCGGCAGCCCCCATCTTCAGGTCCGTAAGGTGCCGCGTCAGGCGCCAAATGGATTTCAAGGCCCTGGAGATCTCCGCATGACCGACCGTTCCGACCTCTCGAACCTTCCGTCCTACCGGCAGCCCTGCCGATCCGTTTTCTCGGCCCGCAAGATCGCGCTGATGGCCTCGGTCGTCGCCGGCCTCGGCGCCGCCGTCTACGGCTTCGGCACGTCGACCTCGCCGGCCGACCTGTTCTCGAGCCCGGCGCATGCACAGGTCAACAACGAGGTCCGCAAGGTCGAACGCCCGATCGGTTTCGCCGACATCGTCGAGCGCGTGAAGCCGTCGGTGATCTCGGTGAAGGTCAACATCAAGGAAAAGACCGCGAGCAATGATGATGGCGATGACGCGCAGTCGCCGTTCCAGCCGGGCTCGCCGATGGAGCGGTTCTTCCGCCGCTTCGGCGGTCCGGATGGCATGCCGGGCCTGAAGGGTGGTGGCGGTCGTGGCCGCGTCGTGCAGGGCCAGGGCTCCGGCTTCTTCATCTCGGCTGATGGCTTCGCCGTGACCAACAACCACGTGGTCGACGGCGCCGACAAGGTCGAGGTCACGACCGACGACGGCAAGACCTACACCGCCAAGGTGATCGGTACCGATCAGCGCACCGACCTCGCCTTGATCAAGGTCGAGGGCAGCTCGAACTTCCCGTTCGCGAAGCTTGCCGACGGCAAGCCGCGGATCGGTGACTGGGTGCTCGCGGTCGGCAACCCGTTCGGCCTCGGCGGCACCGTGACTGCCGGCATCGTTTCGGCCAGCGGCCGCGACATCGGCAACGGCCCCTACGACGATTTCATCCAGATCGACGCGCCCGTGAACAAGGGCAATTCCGGCGGTCCGGCCTTCGACACCAACGGTGAGGTGATGGGCGTCAACACCGCGATCTACTCGCCCTCCGGCGGCAGCGTCGGCATCGCGTTCTCGATTCCCGCGAGCACAGTGAAGAGCGTGGTGGCGCAGCTCAAGGACAAGGGCTCGGTCAGCCGCGGCTGGATCGGCGTGCAGATTCAGCCGGTGACATCCGACATCGCCGACAGCCTCGGCATGAAGAAGGCCGAAGGCGCGCTGGTTGCCGAGCCGCAGGCGAATGGTCCGGCGGCCAAGGCCGGCATCGAGTCCGGTGACGTGATCACGTCGGTCAACGGCGAATCGGTCAAGGACGCCCGCGAGCTCGCCCGTACCATTGGCGGCCTGGCGCCCGGCGCGACCGTGAAGCTCAACGTGCTGCACAAGGGCCAGGACAAGGTGGTGAACCTCACCCTCGGCCAGCTGCCGAACACGATCGAGGCCAAGGCCGACATCGACAAGGACAGCGGCAAGGGCGCGAGCCGCGGCACCGACGTGCCCAAGCTCGGCATGACCGTGGCGCCCGCCGATTCCGTGGCCGGCGCCGGCAAGGAAGGCGTCGTGATCACCGAGGTCGATCCGAAGAGCGCGGCTGCCGAACGCGGCTTCAAGGAAGGCGACGTGATTCTCGAAGTCGGCGGCAAGAGCGTGAGCACCGCCGGCGAAGTCCGCGACGCCATCAACACGGCGCGGACAGACAACAAGAACAGCGTCCTGATGCGAGTGAAGAGCGGCGGCCAGTCGCGCTTCGTCGCCGTGCCCATCGCCAAGGGGTAACGAAGGGCCCGGCCTCAGGACCTCCGAGATGAAGGGTGTCGCCGGCATCAGTCGCCCCCGCCGACGGCGCCCTTCGGGGGAGCAGCGCAACGTTTGCTTCCCCTGTCTACCTTCCGGTGGAATACGCCCCCCTCCGTCGGAAGGCCTAGGGCGGTGAAGTCCCCCCAGCTTCACCGCCCGCCTTTTTCTCCATGCCAGAGTCTCTCACTCGGCTTGCATGCGATTGCCGCTCGCGCCATGTTTAGAGAAGGTTCACTCCCTTGACCGTTGCCGAACGCACGATGCGCCTCCTCATCATCGAAGACGACCGCGAATCCGCCGACTACCTCGTGAAGGCGTTTCGCGAGGTCGGGCACATTGCCGACCACGCCGGCGACGGCGAGGAAGGCCTCGCCATGGCCGAGAACGGCGACTACGACGTGCTGGTGGTCGACCGCATGCTGCCCAAGCGCGACGGCCTATCGGTGATCGGCGCGCTTCGCGACAAGGATGATTCGACACCGGTGCTGATTCTCTCCGCGCTCGGCCAGGTCGACGACCGCATCAAGGGCCTGCGCGCCGGCGGCGACGACTATCTGCCGAAACCCTATTCCTTCGCCGAGCTGTTGGCCCGGGTCGAGGTGCTGTCGCGCCGCCGCGGAGGTCCGGCCGAGGACACGCTGTACCGGGTCGGCGATCTCGAGCTCGACCGGCTCTCCCACCGCGTCGCGCGCGGCAAGGACGAGCTGACGCTGCAGCCGCGCGAATTCCGCCTGCTCGAATATTTGATGAAGCATGCGGGTCAGGTGGTGACCCGCACCATGCTGCTGGAGAACGTCTGGGACTATCATTTCGATCCGCAGACCAACGTGATCGACGTGCACATTTCACGGTTGCGTTCCAAGATCGACAAGGGTTTTGAGCGGCCGCTGCTGCACACGATCCGCGGCGCGGGATACATGATTCGTGACGGCATTCGGTAAACTCGTCCGCACCACGGCATTCCGGCTGACGCTGGTCTATTTGCTGTTGTTCGCGATGTTCGCGGCCTCGCTGCTGGCCTATTTCGCCTGGAATACGCGGCGGCTGATCACCGAGGAAATCACGCAGACGGTCAATGCCGAGACGTCTGAGATCAACGAGATCTACGGCCGCCGCGGCTTGCGCGCTCTCGTGCTCGCGATCGAGTACCGGGCGCTGCGGCCGGGCGCCAACCTCTATCTGGTGACGACGCCGACCGGCCAGTCGATCGCCGGCAATGTCGGCTCGCTCGCGCCCGGCGTGATGGCGACGCGCGGCTGGTCCGAGACCGCCTACCGGCGGATCGAGGATGCCGATGATCGGGACCATCTTGCGCTCGTCCGCGTCACCGAATTGGAAAACGGCTTCCGGCTTCTGATCGGACGCGATCTGGCCGAGCGGCGACGGCTGTTCGGCATCGTGGCGAAGGCCGCGCAATGGTCGATCCTGATCGTCGTGGTGCTCGGCCTTGGCGGCGGCATCTTCGTGGCGCGCAGGGTGCTCAGGCGCATCGACGCGATGAGCGGCACCGCCCATCGCATCATGACGGGCGATCTCAGCGAACGCCTGCCTGTGGGGCGCAGCGGCGACGAGCTCGACCGCCTCGCCGAAAACCTCAACGCGATGCTGGAGCGGATCGAGGCGCTGATGGCGGGGCTGAAGGAGGTCTCCGACAACATCGCACACGACCTCAAGACGCCGCTGACGCGCCTGCGCAACCGCGCCGAGGAGGCGCTGGCGAAATCCGGCGGCGAGGCCGACTACCGCGCCGCGCTGGAGCGGACCATCGAGGAATCGGACGGGCTGATCCGCACCTTCAACGCGCTGCTGATGATCGCGCGCGCCGAGTCCGGGCAGGCGCGCGGCAACATGGATGATTTCGACGCGGCCGATGTCGCCAACGGCATTCACGAGCTCTACGAGCCACTGGCCGAAGACGATGGCATGACCTTGAAGGTCAGGTGCGAGCCGACCCCGGTCCACGCCAACCGCGAATTGATCAGCCAGGCCCTCGCCAATCTTGTCGAGAATGCGATCAAATACGGCAAGCCGGCCGCGCAGCCGGCGGGAACTGTGGTCAGCATGGAGGGCAGGCAGATCACGATCGAATCGAGGCGCGAGGGCGATCAAGTGCTGCTCAGCGTCACCGATCGCGGTCCCGGCATCCCCGAAGCCGACCGCAAGCATGTGGTGGAACGATTCGTGCGGCTGGAAGCGAGCCGCACGCTGCCTGGATCCGGCCTCGGCCTCAGTCTCGCCTCCGCGGTCGCGACATTGCATGGCGGTGAGTTGAGGTTGGGTGACGCCCAGCCCGGTCTTGTCGCCACGCTGGTGCTGCCGGCGCGCGCGGGGGCTGGCGACAGGGTTGCTCCGCCAATGCAGGATGTGCCACAGAAGGTGGCATGAACCATTCCGCGCCGGGAAACGCGGACAAGCATGGTGAGAGACTTGCCGCGCGCTTTGCGGAGGCTCCCCATATTGCCGCTTCCGTCACCGACCAAGGACGTTTTGAAAGCTGGCTGGCCGAGCTCGAGCCCGCGCAATTCACTCGTCTTGAAGCGCTGCTGGCTCACCGCTTCGCGCGGGACATCCTGGCCGGCATCGCGGAATTCTCGCCTTATCTGTTTGAGCTGCTGCGCGCCGATCCGCAGCGTCTGATCCGGCTGCTGGAATGCGATCCGGATGCGCATCTCGCCACGCTGGTCGCGGAGGCGAACGGCGCGGTGCTCGCGGCATCCGACGAAGCCGAGGTGATGCGGCTGCTGCGCCGCATGAAGGCGGAGGCCGCGCTCCTGATTGCACTGTGCGACATCGGCGGGGTCTGGCCGGTGATGCGGGTGACCGCAGCGCTCACCGATGTCGCAGTGTCCTCGGTGCGGGCGGCGCTTCAATACCTGCTGCGGCAGGAAGCCGCACGCGACAAGCTCTCGCCGCCCAATCCCGAGGCGCCGGAGGAGGGCTGCGGGCTGATCGTGCTTGCGATGGGCAAGATGGGCGCAGGCGAGCTGAACTATTCCAGCGACATTGATCTCATCGTGTTTTTCGATCCCGACAATACGACGCTCGCCGCCGATATCGAACCCCAGCCATTCTTCGTGAGGGTGACGCAGGGGATTGCACGCATTCTCCAGCAGCGCACCTATGACGGTTACGTCTTCCGCGTCGATCTGCGCCTGCGTCCCGATCCATCCTCGACGCAGGTGGCGATTTCGCGCGACGCCGCGCTGAATTATTACGAGCGGGAAGGGCGCACCTGGGAGCGCGCCGCGATGATCAAGGCGCGCGCCTGCGCCGGCGATCCCAGGGCGGGCGAGGCGCTGCTCGCGGAGATCGCGCCCTTCGTCTGGCGCAAGCATCTCGACTTCGCCGCGCTTGCCGACGTTCACGACATGAAGCGGCAGATGCAGACCTATCGCGGCCAGAGCGAGGTCGCAGTCGAAGGCCATAACGTGAAGGTCGGGCGCGGCGGAATCCGCGAAATCGAGTTCTTCGCCCAGACCCAGCAATTGATCGCCGGCGGCCGGCATCCCGAACTGCGCGTGCGGCCGACGCTCGCCGCACTCGGCGTGCTTGCTTCCAGCAACTGGATCACGATTGCGGCGCGTGACGAGCTGACCACGGCGTACCAATTCCTGCGCCGGGTCGAGCATCGCCTCCAGATGATCGCAGACGAGCAGACCCACACACTGCCCGAGGACAAGGAGGCGGTCGAGCGTTTCGCCTGGTTCTTCGGCTATCCGGATCGCGAGGCCTTTGCCCGCGACCTCTTGCGCCAGCTCGAGATCGTCCAGGGCCACTACGAAAAACTGTTCGAGGGCGACGATCCGACCGGCACGGCCAAGCTGCCGGCGCTCGACTACGGTGCGGGTCCCGAGGATCCGCGGCTGCTTCAGTATCTGGCCACGCTCGGCTTCAAGAAGCCTGCCGCCGTCGCGCAGACCGTGCGTGACTGGATCACCGGCGAGTACCGCGTGTTCCGCGTTGAGGCGACGCGAAACGCATTCGTCGAATTCGTGCCGGCCCTGATCGACGGTCTCGCTCATGCCGAGGAGCCGGATCGAGCCGTCGTGGCGTTCGACCATTTCCTTGGAGCGCTTCAGCGCGGCGGCCGGCTGATCACGCTGCTCGGCCAGAACCGCGATCTCGTTGCGCTCGTGGCCCTGGTGCTGGGCGCGGCGCCCCGGCTCGGCGAGATGCTGGCGCGGCAGCCGCAGCTCATGGACGGCCTGATCGATCCGCGCTTCTTCGGCGCCATGCCCGACCGGCAGGAATTGTCGGGGCGGCTTGCGACCACCGTGCAGGATGCCGGCTCTTACGAAGAGTTCCTCGACCGCCTGCGCCTGTTCGGGCAGGAGAGCCTGTTCCTGATCGGCACGCGCATTCTCTCCGGCACCGTCTCGGCGCAGCAGGCGAGCACGGCCTTTGCCGACGTCGCCGAGGGCATCGTCCATACCGTGCATGGTCTCGTCGCCGACCGCTTCGCCGCCCAGCATGGCCGGATCAAGGGGCAGGAGAGCGCAATCATCGCAATGGGCCGGCTCGGCAGCCGCGAGATGACCGCGTCGTCGGATCTCGACCTGATCCTACTTTACGATTTCGACAGCGACAATCCGGACTCCGACGGTGCGAAGTCACTGCAAGGTGCACATTACTTCGCCCGCTTCACCCAGCGCCTGATCAGCGCGTTCACGACGCGCACCAATTACGGGGTGCTTTACGAAATCGACATGCGGCTGCGCCCCTCGGGGCGTGCCGGCCCTGTGGCCTCGAGCCTCGTCTCGTTCGCGGACTACCAGGCCAACGAGGCCTGGACTTGGGAGCACATGGCGCTGACGCGCGCGCGCGTCGTGTCGGCTTCGCCCGAATTCCGGGAGCGGATCGAACACGTCATCCGCGACGTCCTGACCCGTCGCCGCGATCCCGCAATCACCGCCAACGACGTTGCCGACATGCGGCGTGCGATTGCTCAGGAGAAGGGCGAGGCCGATTGCTGGGATCTCAAATATGCCGCCGGCGGCATGGTCGACATCGACTTCATCGCGCAATATCTCCAGCTAGTGCATGCGCACGAGAAACCGGAGATTCTCGACGTCGGCACCACGCAGGTGCTGGACAATGCATGCAGGCTCGGCGTGCTCGCGCAATCGGAGACCGAGATATTGCGTGCCGCGGCGCGGCTCTATCACGACCTGACGCAGATCCTGCGGCTCTGCGTCAGCGACCGGTTCAAGCCGGAAACCGCCGGCACCGACCTCTTGCGCGTGATGGCACGCGCCGGCGACGCGCCGCATTTCTCCTCGCTGGAGGCGCGCGTGAAGGAGACGCAGAGCGAGGTGCGGCGTGTCTTCAGGGCGCTGCTGGAAGGGACGTCGTCGGCTTCAGCGAGGTGAGCGCCTCCCGCACATTCGGCTCAAGACCCACGCCGCCGGCATCGAGATGGGCGAAGATCGCGCGCTTCATCCGCGGGTCCCAGAATTTCTTGATGTGGTCGGCGATCCCCGGCACGGCCTTGTCGTGGCCCTGGCTCCGAAAGAACGTGCCGATCTGGTTGGCCATGTAGATCAAGCGGTCAGGCGACATCAGCAACCTCCGTGGCATGACAGGCGACAACCCGGCCGCCATGCGAAAACACTTCGAACCCGTCCTGGCGGGCAATGGCAATCAGCGTGATGCCGGCGGCCTCAGCGGTGCGCACTGCGAGCGCGGTCGGCGCGGAGACGGCGACCACCACCGGCGCGCCGATGGCGGCCGTCTTCTGTACCATCTCGACCGAGACGCGGCTCGTCAGCAGCACGATGCCGCCGCTTGCAGCCGTACGGCTGCGCGCCAGCGAACCGGCAAGCTTGTCGAGCGCGTTGTGACGGCCGACATCCTCGCGCAGCGCGACGATACCGCCGGCAGGAGACCAGAACGCGGCGGCGTGAACGGCGCGTGTTTGCAAATTGATCGATTGTAGCGGTGCGATGGTCTGCATCGCCGCCATGATCTGCTCTGCCGTAAACGTCTGTCCCTGCGGCACGACGGCCGCAGGCCGCACGGCTTCGGCCATCGAGTCGATGCCGCAAATGCCGCAGCCGGTCGGGCCGGCGATGTGGCGGCGGCGCTCGCTGATTCGCGCGGCATTTTCCGGTGCCAGCCACATGCGCAGCTCGATGCCGTCGTCGAGGCGGACTATTTCGAGCGACTTGACGTCATCGACGGATCTGATGATGCCTTCGTCCAGGCTGAAGCCGACCGCGAAATCTTCGAGGTTCTGCGGCGTCCCCATCATGACGGCGTAGGTGCCGCCATTGTAGGTCAGCGCCAGCGGCGTCTCCTCCGGAATCAGCCGCGCTCCTTCGGACGCGACACCGTTGCGCCAGATCTCGCGGTCGATGGCCTGGACCGGTACGTGCATGCCGCTACTCCGCGGCCTCGGCCGGCGCGATACGGCGGGAATGCCGCGCCTGTGCGTCGTAGGCCTTCTGCCAGTCGGACGGGCCGTTCGACGGCGAGATCTGCACCGCCGTGACCTTGTATTCGGGGCAGTTGGTTGCCCAGTCCGAAAAGTCGGTCGTGATGACGTTGGCCTGCGTGTCCGGATGGTGGAAGGTGGTGTAGACGACGCCCGGCGCGACGCGATCGGTGATCTCCGCACGCAGCGTGGTCTCGCCGGCGCGGCTCTTCAGCCGCACCCAGTCCCCGTCGCGCACGCCGCGCTGTTCGGCATCGTGCGGATGGATCTCCAGCCGATCCTCGGCATGCCAGACTACGTTCTCGGTGCGCCGGGTCTGCGCGCCGACATTATACTGGCTGAGGATGCGGCCTGTGGTGAGCAGCAGCGGATAGCGCGGGCCGGTGCGTTCGTCGGTCGCGACATATTCGGTCACGACGAACTTGCCCTTGCCGCGGACGAAGCCGTCGATATGCATCACCGGCGTGCCCTCGGGCGCCTTGTCGTTGCAGGGCCACTGCACCGAGCCGAGCTCGTCGAGCTTGGCATAGGAGACGCCGGCGAAGGTCGGGGTCAGCGCCGCGATCTCGTCCATGATCTCGGAAGGATGGCTGTAGGTCATCTCGAAGCCCATGGCCCGGGCGAGGCCGATGGTGACCTCCCAGTCGGCAAGCCCGTTCTTCGGCGTCATCACCTTGCGGACCCGCTGGATGCGGCGCTCGGCGTTCGTGAAGGTGCCGTCCTTCTCGAGGAAGCTCGAGCCCGGCAGGAACACGTGGGCGTAGTTCGCGGTCTCGTTCAGGAAGAGGTCGTGGACGATGACGCATTCCATCGCCGAGAGTGCTGCCACCACATGCTTGGTGTTGGGATCGGATTGCAGGATGTCCTCGCCCTGCACGTAAATCCCCATGAACGTGCCTTCGACCGCGGCGTCGAACATGTTGGGAATGCGCAGGCCCGGCTCGGGGTTGAGCTTGACGTTCCACAGCGCTTCGAACTGGTCCCGCACGGCGTCGCCCGAGATGTGGCGATAGCCGGGCAGCTCGTGCGGGAACGAGCCCATGTCGCAGGAGCCCTGCACGTTGTTCTGGCCGCGCAGCGGGTTCACGCCGACACCCGGACGGCCGATATTGCCCGTGGCCATCGCAAGGTTGGCGATCGCGATCACGGTGGTCGAACCCTGGCTGTGCTCGGTCACGCCGAGACCGTAATAGATCGCGCCGTTGCCGCCGGTGGCGTAGACGCGCGCTGCTTCGCGCAGATCCTTCGGATCGACGCCGGTGAGGATGGCAGTGGCTTCCGGGCTGTTGTTCGGCTGGGCGACGAACGCCGCCCATTCCTCGAACTCGCTCCAGTCGCAGCGTTCGCGCACGAAGGTTTCGTCGACGAGGCCTTCGGTGACGATCACATGCGCCAGTGCCGTCATCACCGCAACGTTGGTGCCGGGCATCAGCGGCAGGTGCAGCGCCTTCACATGCGGCGATTCCACCATCTCGGTACGGCGCGGATCGATCACGACCAGCTTGGCGCCCTGGCGCAGCCGCTTCTTCAGGCGGGAGGCGAACACCGGATGGGCCGAAGCGGGGTTGGCACCGATGATGACGACGACGTCGGTGTCCTCGACCGAGTCGAAATCCTGCGTGCCGGCAGAGGTACCGAACGTGGTCGAGAGGCCATAGCCGGTCGGGGAGTGGCAGACGCGGGCGCAAGTGTCGACATTGTTGTTGCCGAAGCCGGCGCGGATCAGCTTCTGCACCAGATAGGTTTCTTCATTTGTGCAGCGGGACGATGTGATGCCGCCGATGGCGTCGCGGCCGTATTTCTTCTGGATGCCGCGCATCCTGTCGGCGGCAAACGAGAAGGCCTCGTCCCACGACACTTCGCGCCAGGGATCCTCGATCCGCTCGCGGATCATCGGGTTGAGGATGCGTTCCTTGTGGTTGGTGTAGCCCCAGGCGAAGCGGCCCTTGACGCAGGAATGGCCGCGATTGGCCTTGCCGTCCTTGTACGGCACCATGCGGACGAGTTCCTCGCCGCGCATCTCGGCCTTGAAGGCGCAGCCGACGCCGCAATAGGCGCAGGTGGTGACGACCGAATGTTCGGGCTGGCCGATCTCGATCACGGATTTCTCGGTCAGCGTCGCTGTCGGGCAGGCCTGCACGCAGGCGCCGCAGGAGACGCATTCGGAGCCGAGGAAGCTCTCGCTCATGCCCGGCGACACGCGGCTGTCGAGGCCGCGGCCGGAGATCGTGAGCGCGAAGGTGCCTTGCACCTCCTCGCAGGCGCGGACGCAGCGCGAGCAGACGATGCACTTGGAGGGATCGTAGGTGAAGTACGGGTTGGACTCGTCCTTTGGCATCCAGGCGGCGTTGATCTCGCCGTGGGATTTCGCGAAGACGTGGTTCTCCCCCTCGTAGCCGTAACGCACGTCGCGAAGGCCCACGGCGCCGGCCATGTCCTGCAACTCGCAATCACCATTGGCACCGCAGGTGAGGCAGTCGAGCGGATGGTCGGAGATGTAGAGCTCCATCACGCCCTTGCGCAGCTTCTTGAGCCGTTCGCTCTGGGTGTGCACGATCAGGCCGGACATGACAGGCGTGGTACAGGACGCCGGCGTGCCGGCGCGGCCTTCGATCTCGACGACGCAAAGGCGGCACGAGCCGAACGCGTCGACCATGTCGGTCGCGCAGAGTTTCGGGATCTGATGGCCGGCGTCCATCGCCGCCCGCATGATCGAGGTGCCCTCGGGCACCGTGACCCGGTTGCCGTCGATGGTCAGCGTCACCATCGTTTCCGATTTCGAGCGCGGCGTACCGAAGTCGATTTCTTCGATCAGAGACATTGTCGTCCTCCTATTCCGCGGCCTGAAGCGTGGTCGGGGCCGGGACGAAATCCTCCCGGAAGTGCTTCAATGCGCTGAGCACGGGGTAGGGCGTGAAGCCGCCGAGCGCGCAGAGCGAGCCGAATTTCATGGTGTTGCAGAGGTCTTCGACGAGTGCGAGGTTTTCGCTCACGCGCTCGCCCTTGATGATCTTCTCGATGGTCTCGACGCCGCGGGTCGAGCCGATCCGGCACGGCGTGCACTTGCCGCAGGATTCGATGGCGCAGAATTCCATGGCGAAACGCGCCTGCTTGCGCATGTCGACGCTGTCGTCGAACACGACGATACCGCCGTGGCCGATCAGGCCGTCGCGCGCGGCGAAGGCCTCGTAGTCGAACGGCGTGTCGAACAGCGCGCGAGGGAAGTAGGCGCCCAGGGGGCCTCCGACCTGTACCGCGCGGATCGGGCGGCCCGTGAACGTGCCGCCGCCGATGTCGTCGACGAGCTCGCCGAGCGTCACGCCGAAGGCCGTCTCGAACAGCCCGCCGTGGCGGATGTTGCCGGCGAGCTGGATCGGCATCGTACCGCGCGAGCGACCCATGCCGAAATCGGCATAGGCCTTGGCGCCTTCGGCCAGGATGAAGGGGATGGCGGCGAACGACAGCACGTTGTTGATGACGGTCGGCTTGCCGAACAGGCCGTGATGCGCGGGCAGTGGCGGCTTTGCGCGCACGATGCCACGACGGCCTTCTAGGCTTTCCAGCAGCGAGGTCTCTTCGCCGCAAACGTAAGCGCCGGCGCCGACGCGCACCTCGAGATCGAAGCTGTGCGCGGAACCACCGATGTTCGCGCCGAGATAGCCGCCGCGCTTCGCAGCCTGGATGGCCGCGTTCATCGCCTCGACCGCGTGCGGATATTCGCTGCGGATGTAGATGTAACCCTTGGTCGCGCCGACGGTGATGCCGGCGGTCGTCATGCCCTCGATGACGAGGAAGGGATCGCCTTCCATGATCATGCGGTCGGCGAAGGTGCCGCTGTCGCCTTCGTCGGCGTTGCAGACGATGAACTTGCGATCCGCTTTCGCCTGCGCGACCGTCTTCCACTTTATGCCGGTCGGGAAGCCTGCGCCGCCGCGGCCGCGCAGGCCGGACGCCGTCACTTCATTGAGGATGGCTTCCGAGCCGAGCGACAGCGCGCGTTCGAGGCCCTTGTAGCCGCCATGGGCGCGGTAGTCATCGAGCGAGCGCGGGTCGATCACGCCGCAGCGCGCGAAGGTGAGGCGGGTCTGGCGCTTGAGCCAGGGGATCTCGTCGGTGGCCCCGAGCCGCAGCAGATGCGGCGTGTTGCTCGCGAGCGCGTCGAGCAGGGAGGGCACATCGGTCTCGGTCACAGGGCCGAACGCGATCCGGCCCTGCGGCGTCGCGACCTCGACCAGCGGCTCGAGCCAGTACAGGCCGCGCGAGCCGGTTCTGACGATCTCGACGGCAATGCCACGCTTGGCTGCGACCTGCTCCAGCGCCAGCGCGACCTCGTCGGCGCCGACCGCAAGCGCACCCGCATCGCGAGAGACATATAGACGGATGCTCATCGCTGCGCCTCCGCCACAAGCGCGTCGATGCGCTTCTCGTCGAGCCGGCCGATGAGTCGGCCGTCGAGCATCGCGGACGGCGCGGTTGCGCACAGTCCGAGGCAGTAGATCGGCTCCAGCGTGACGCGATCATCGGCCGTGGTGCCGCCCAGCAACACGCCGAGCTTCGCCTCCGCACGCGCAGCCAGCGCGTCGCCGCCCGCCGCCTGACAGGCCTCCGCGCGGCAGAGTTTCAGCACATGGCGGCCGGCCGGCTTGTGGCGGAAATCATGATAGAACGTGAACACGCCATGCACTTCGGCGCGCGACAGATTGAGTGCGTGCGCCACCATGGGAATGGCCGCCGCCGGCACGTAGCCGAACGCCTCCTGAAGCGCGTGCAGGATCACCAGCGTCGCGCCTTCCTGCCCGCTGCGTTCGGCGATAATCTCGGCGCCGCGCGTTTCGTCCCAAGGCTCAAAAACCGTTGTCATTCTTCGTTCTCGACCAGAGCGTCTGCTGATCGCAAACTATTTGGAATCGTTCGAAGATCAATAAAGCTGTCTCATGCTGCGATTGCGGATTCAGATCGATTTGCGACGGCAATCACTCGATTTGAATTTGCGATTGGAGCCGTCCGCCGGGCGGTTTTTGCGTGTTGGGAAGGGGCGGGCATGCTAGCTTGTATGCCACCACACAATCCGAGGGGATGACCGGTTGCTCGACAAGCTTGAACTGCTGCTGGCGCTGGCGAAGGAGCGGCATTTCGGCCGGGCCGCCGAAATGTGCGGCGTGACGCAACCGACGATGTCGACCGGGCTGAAGCAGCTCGAGGAGATCCTCGGCGTGATGCTGGTCCAGCGCGGCTCCCGCTTCCAGGGTTTTACGCCGGAAGGCGAGCGGGCGCTGGATTGGGCGCGCCGGATCGTCGGCGATGCCCGCGCGATGCGTGACGAGATCAACGGGCTGAAGCATCAGCTCTCCGGCGAGATCCGTATTGCCGCGATCCCCACCGTGCTCGGCATGGTCGCTGCGCTGACGACGCCGTTCCGCGCCAGGCACCCCGAGGTGCGCTTCAGTATCCGCTCCACGACCTCGTCCGAGGTGCTGGGATTGCTCGAGAATCTCGAGGTGGATGCGGGGCTGACCTATATCGAGAACGAGCCGATCGGCAAGGTGCGCACCATCCCGCTCTACAGCGAGAGCTATCGTCTGCTCACCGCGCCGGATGGAATGTTCGGCGATCGCGAGACGGTGACGTGGCAGGAGGTCGGGCAGGTGCCGCTGTGCCTGCTGACGCCCGACATGCAGAACCGCCGCATCATCGACCGCGCGTTACGTTCGGTCGGCGCCGAGGCGACGCCGACCTTGACGTCGAATTCGCTGCTCGTGCTGTTCACGCATGTGAAGACGGGGCGCTGGGCCAGCGTGATGCCGGCCAAGCTCGCCGAGACGCTCGGCCTGTCCGATACGGTGCGCTCGATCCCGATCACCGATCCCGATGTCAATTACAGCATCGGCATGGTGATCCCGCAGCGTGATCCGATGACGCCGCTGATCGCGGCGCTGGTCAACGTCGCGCGGGAAGTCGCGCCGTCGCTGCAATCGTAGCATTCAGGCCGCGGCCGATATTCCTGATGCCGACTTGATCGCGTCGCGGGGCAGGGTGACGCGCACGACGGTGCCGACCTCCAGCTTGGAGCGCAGCCGCATCGAGCCGCCATGAAGCTGCGCGAGCGAGCGGGCGATCGCGAGGCCCAGTCCCGAGCCGTGATAGGTCTTCGTGAGCTGGCTCTCGACCTGCTCGAAGGGGCGGCCGAGCCGCGCCAGTGAATGCGGCGCGATGCCGATGCCGGTGTCGGCGATCATCAGCACGATCCTGTCGTCGAGCTGCCGGCTGCGCACCACGATGCGTCCGCCGTCGGGCGTGAACTTCACGGCGTTGGAGAGCAAATTGACGATGATCTGTTTGGTGGCGCGGCGGTCGGCGACGACGGAGATGGATTTCGCGATGTCGGCGTCGAGCGTCAGGTGCTTGTCCTGCGCGCGGCCGGTGACGACCCGCAGGGATTCCGCCAGAGTCTGCGCCAGGTCGAGCTCTTCCATGTCGAGCTTCATGCGGCCGGCCTCGATCTTGGACATGTCGAGGATGTCGTTGATGACTTCGAGCAGGTAATGCCCGCTGGTCAGGATATCGTGGCAGTATTCCTGGTACTTCTCCGAGCCGAGTTCGCCGAACATGCCCGAGCCCATGATCTCGGAGAAGCCGATGATCGCGTTCAGCGGCGTGCGCAGCTCGTGGCTCATATTGGCAAGGAATTTCGACTTGGTCTGGTTGGCTTCCTCGGCGCGGGTCTTCTCGCGCTGATATTTCTCGGCGAGATCGGCGAGTTCGCCCGCCTGGCGCTCCAGGGCTGCCTGCGAGCGCTTGAGGTCGATGACGGTGGCGCGCAGGCGTAGATCGTTGTCGACCAGCTTCTGCTCGTGCTCCTTGATGCGGGTGATGTCGGTGCCGACCGAGACGTAGCCGCCGTCCTTGGTGCGGCGCTCGCTGATGTGCAACCAGCTGCCGTCGTCGAGCTGCGCCTCGAAGGTGCGCGCGCCGGGGCCCTGGCTCGCCGTCTCGTTGTGTCGGGTGCGGACTTCGGGCATGCGGCCGACCTCGAGCACGGTCTCGTAGGAGGTGCCGGGGATGACGGCGCTGTCGGGCAGCTTGTGCAGGCGCTGGAAGTGCGAATTGCAGAGCACCAGGCGGTCGCTGGCGTCCCACAGCACGAAGGCTTCGGGAATGGTCTCGATCGCGTCGCGCAGGCGCAAATCGGCTTCGACAGTTCGCTCGGCGAGGCTCTTCTGCTCGGTGATGTCGACGGCGATCCCGATCAGGTGAACGCTGGAGTCCGTCGCGCCGCTGGTCTTTTCGCAGCGGACGCGCAGCCAGATCCAGTGGCCGTCGACATGCTGCATGCGGAAGGTCTGGTCGATGTGGTCGATCTTCTCGGAGATGAGCTGGTCGGCGATCTCGAACAGGTCGATGTCGTCGGACTTCACCAGCGCGTTGACCTCGCCGAAGGTGAGGAGCTCGTTGCGGCCGTCGAGGCCGAGCATGGAAAACATCGACTGTGACCAGAAGATGCGGCCGCGCGACAGGTCCCAGTCCCACAGCCCGCAGCGGCCGCGGTTGAGCGCGGTGTCGATCCGGCCGCGCACGGCGTCGTTGATCAGGTCGCCCTCGCGGGCACGGGTGGACTGCCAGTGGAAGGCGAAGCCGAGGATCAGGACGACGAAGCCGGTGGTGGCCGACAGCGTGACCGACAGCGCGGCGTCCGAGCCCCAGATCGGCTCGTTGCGCTCCTGGATCACGGTGACGAAGCCGGGCAGCGACTTGATCTGCCGCGAGGTCGCCATCGCGGCGTTGCCATTCGGCAGCGTCATGTCGGAGATGTTGCCGTCGCGCGGCGGCGCCGCCAGCAGTTGCGCCGTCGTGATTGCGTCGAGCAGGCGGTCGTTGCCCGAGGGATCGCTGTCGACCGGGATGCGGGCGAGGATGCGGCGGTCGAGTCCGGCCGAGGTGACGATGACGTGCCGGCCCGAGGCGGTGCCCCAGGATGGAATGAGGTCAGGCAGCAGCGCCGGCAGGCTCTCGATGTTCTTCAGCCGCTCCTGTCGCGCGGAGGTGAGGCGGTCGATGCGCTCGGCGAGCAGGTCGGCGAGCGCCGAGATGTCGTGGCGGATCACCAGACGCTTCTGGCGCGTCTGGTCGACGACCTGCACGAACGCGCCGAGGCAGATCGTGATCAGGAACGCGATGATGAGCGTCGGCACGGCACGGCGCAGCGCAGGCTCCGCGATCAGGAGCCGATGATAGGCAGGTTTCGCGATCGATTGCGCCAATCCTTTGATCGAATCGGATTGGACGCACGCGTTCGCGGCGTCTGCACGCGACATGCCTAAAGCCCCCTGGAACCTGCTTGCAACTTGATTTTGGAAGCAGCCCCACATCGCTTCCGAATCAAGGTCGATTTGAATCCAGATTTCGCGGGCTGTCGAGAGTCAACGAATCGTTAACGCGAATTTATTCTTATCCAACGCGCAGTTTGTGCGTCGCGCGTCCGCAAACTTACGTGCGCGGCGAGTCCGAAACGAGAACGTGTGACTCCTCGCACATTCTCTGTCACGCACGCGGCGGTTCGGCATGACTGATGACGCGCTTCACGCTCGGGAACGCGCGCCGCAACGCGCGCTCGATCGCGTCGACATGTTCGTGCACCCTGATCACGCTCATCGACGGCTCGGCGCGGCAGTGGAAGTTGACGATTTCGCCGGCGTCGGTGTTGCGGACGCGGACATTGTGGATGTCGTGGATCTCGCCGCCGGCGGCATACTCTGTCAGGGCGGCGGCGATGGCCTGCACCCGTTCCGACGCGGCATCGACCCCGAACGGCAGTTCCGGTTCCAGCGGCTCGATGTGGACGTCGACTTCGACGTCCGCGCCGAACTCTTCCTGGATGTTGCGTTCCAGCGTGTTGGCGACCTCATGGGCGGCGTCGAGCTGCATCCCGGCGTCGACCTCGAGGTCGATGCTGACGATCAGCTTGGCGCCGAGATCGTGCACGGTGACGTGGTGGATGGCGAGGCCCGAATTGTGGGCGATGACCATGATGCGGTCGCGCACGGTCTCGTTGTCGCGCGCCACGGGGACTGCGGTGAAGGTGAGGTCAGTATCGCCGAAGGCCTTCTCGACGGCTGCTTGCGCGTTGCGCTTGATGTCCTCGACCCGGTCGATGGGGTAAGTCCGCGGCACCTTTGCGATCGTGTCGATAAACGTGGTGGCACCGACCATGCGCACGCGGAGCCGCTCGATGTCGATCACACCCGGTACGCTGCGGATCGCGGCCGTGGCCGTCTCATGCGCGCCTTCCGGGGCGCGGTCCACCAGCGTCTGCACGGTCGAGCCGGCCATGCGTAGGCCGAGCAGGGCGATCATCACGGCCACCGCGGCGGCGGCAGCCGCGTCGCCCCACCAGAAGCCGAGACCGGCGAGGATCAGGCCCACGATCACGGCGAACGAACCCATCACGTCGGAGGCGAAATGCAGCGCATCGGCGGCGAGCGCCTGGCTCCTGGTCTCCCGTGCGGCACGGTGCAGGGCACGGGCGCGCCAGAAATTGACGGCGATGTCGATCACCAGCACGACGAAAGGGACGGCGGAGATCGTCGGCGGCGCAACTCCCTCTCGGAGATGGCTGTAGGACTGGACCAGGATTCCGCCGGCGAGCACGTAGAGCAGGGCGGTCACGCCCAATGCCGAGACACTTTCGAGTTTGCCGTGGCCGTAATGATGCTCTTCATCCGCCGGCTTGTCGGACACCCGCACCACCGCCCAGGTGATGATGGTGGCGACCAGGTCGATCGAGGAATGCAGCGCCTCGGAAATCAGCGCTAGCGAGCCGATCGCGATCCCGACCGCAAACTTCGCCGCCGCCATGCCGCCACTGGCGAAGATCGAGATCGCTGCGACCGAGGTCTTGTTGTGTTGGGAGCTCATGGCGGGGGATTTAGCAGGCCACGGGTGAACATCAAGCGACGATCCACAGGCGTAGACGCTAGTGAGTTGCAGGAGCGGGATCCCCCGGTTTGGTAGGGTGGGCAACGGCGCGGAGCGCCGCGCCCACCATCTTTCGGGGACGCTGACGCATGGTGGGCACGCTTCGCTTTGCCCACCCTACTAGACCTAGGTCTTTGGCCTCAGGAATGTTACGGCACCGTCACGACGATCTTGCCGAGATGCTTGTTGGCCTCCATGTGCTCGAATGCCTTGTCGATGTCGTCGAAGGCAAACACCTTGTCGATCGGCAGCTGCAGTTTTCGCGACTCGACCGCGCCCCAGATGTCCTTCTTGACCTCGTCGAAGATCTCGCGGACCTCCTCGATGGTGCGGGTGCGGAAGGTGACGCCGACATAGTCGATGCGGCGGGCCGCGTGCAGGTCGAAGTTGAAATCGGCATGGGTGCCGCCGAGCCGGCCGACATTGACGATTCGACCCTTGACCTTGGTCGCCGCGAGGTTCTGGTTGGCGACCTTGCCCGAGACCTGGTCGACGATGAGGTCGACACCTTCGCCGTTCGTCGCCTTCAGCACCTCGTCGATCCATGAGGGGTCGGAGGAGTCGACCGCGAGGTCGGCGCCATACTCCTTCAGTCGGCCGCGGCGGGCGGCATCGGTCGAGGAGCCGATCACGAGTCTCCCGCCCTTGAGCTTCGCAATCTGCATCGCCATCAGGCCGACGCCGGAGCTTGCGCCCTGGATCAGCACGGCCTGCCCGGGCTGCACGCCGCCGATGGTGACGACGGCGTTGTGCATGGTCGCGAGCGCGACGGGCAGGGTGGCGGCTTCCTCGAAGTTCATGTTCGAGGGCGCGCGGAACAGCCGGCCGTGATCGGCCAGCGTATATTCGGCAAACGCCGCGCCGCCCGAGCCCATGATGCGGTCGCCGACCTTGACGCCCTTGGCATCCGGTCCGAGTGCGGCGACCTCGCCGGCCCATTCCATGCCGAGCACGGTGCCGGCGCCGCCGGCCGCGCCATGGGCGTGGCCCTTGCGCATGCCGGTGTCGGCGCGATTGAGTCCACAGGCGCGGACCCGGACCAGCACCTGCGTGCCTTCAGGCTTTGGTTGAGCGACGTCGGAAATTGTAGCGCCGCCAGGGCCGTAGACATAAGCCTTCATGTATTGCTCTCGCTTCTTGCAGTGATTATTCCGCAGCCTGCGCTGTAGGATGAACGATCATGCCTTCGAGCCGGCTGCGGATGATGGCCTCGGCTTCGCGCACGATGCGGGAGATCAGCTCGGCGCAGGTCGGGATGTCCTGGATCAGGCCCTGGACCTGGCCCGCTGACCAGATGCCTTCATCCGAGTTGCCGGTCGCGTAGACCATCTTGCCGCGGGCGCCCGCGACGAGCTCGCGGATATCCTCGAACTTGGCGCCTTCCTTCTCCATCGCAACGACCTTGGTCGAGATCTCGTTCCTGGCGACGCGGGAGGTGTTGCGCATGGTGCGGAAGATCAGCTCGGTCTCGCGCTCGTCATTGGCGACGATCTTCTCCTTGATGAGCTGATGAATGGGGCTCTCTTTGGTCGCCATGAAGCGCGTGCCCATGTTGATGCCTTCGGCGCCCAGCGCCAGTGCGGCGACGAGGCCGCGGGCGTCGGCAAAGCCGCCGGAGGCGATCATCGGGATCTTGATCTTGTTGGCGGCGGCCGGGATCAGGATCAGGCCGGGGGTGTCGTCCTCGCCGGGATGACCGGCGCATTCGAACCCGTCGATCGAGATGGCGTCGACGCCCATACGCTCGGCCGAGAGCCCGTGACGGACGCTGGTGCATTTGTGCACGACCTTGACGCCGTGCTTCCTGAACTCGTCGACGTGCTCCTGCGGCTTGTTGCCGGCAGTTTCGACCACCTTGATGCCGCTCTCGATGATAGCGGCGCGATATTCGGCATAAGGCGGCGGCTTGATCGCGGGCAGGATGGTGAGGTTGACGCCAAACGGCTTGTCGGTGAGATCGCGGCAGCGGGCGATCTCCTTCCTGAGGTCCTCCGGTGTCGGCTGGGTCAGCGCCGTGATGAAGCCGAGCGCTCCGGCATTGGCGACGGCGGCGACCAGCTCGGCGCGCCCGACCCATTGCATGCCGCCCTGGACGATCGGGTGCTCGACACCGACGAGCTTGGTGAACCGTGTCTGCAGCATGGTCTGTTTCCTCCGCCTGTGTGGCGCTCTGTTATCGTTTGATGGCGGCAGGATGCCGCCCGGGTCGGCAAAAGTCTATTGGAAGGGCGTGCGGTGGAGGCGGGGCGATCATGCGGGGAGCGGGGGGATTCCGTGAGGCGGATAATTGAGGTGGTAGCACCGGGTGGCGCGAGGGTTTTTGTGCGCCGCTGCTTCAACACCGACGGAGGATGAGGAGCTTTCGGAGACCATCAACTTGCATTTTCTCGCAAGGCACGCCTCCGCCCTCTCGCGGCGCATTCGCCCGAGCTTTGCCCGATCGCATCGCCCTCGTCGTAACAAGGGCGCAGGGAAGGCCGAGCGCCGGCTGGCACCCGCAGATCCGTGCACGATAGAAATGCACACGGGGTGGACCACAGGTTCGCCGGATCGCCCGGCCTTCCCTGCGCGATGGTTTTAACGTGTCCTTCGTGCTCTCCCCGGGGAGCGATGCACTATTGCCCCCGTCGCCCCGCAGATGACTGATGCGCGCGCCCCGGTTGGACCGCCACATCACCACAGGACTTGACGCACAGACCCCGGGCGTCAGGACCACACGACTTGTTCGTCCGCGCACGTCCTCGCTGGGACTTCGGGAGCTGGCGTGTGCTCGCACCCGAAACCATGCGAAGACGCTGTCGGCGCCGTGTCGTAGACGCGAAAGCCTTTGCTCACGGTTTCCCGCCCTGCAAGGCTCGCCGCGCCCGACGCCGTCGCGTCCATCGCTGCCCAACCCGCGGTTCGTGACGATCGCGATCCGCCCCTTGTCCCGGGTCAGGGTATCGCTCACGTACGACAAATCCGAATTTCGGTAAAGTAGAATATTTTGGCGAGCCGGGATTGACACGCGACGCGGGAATTTGCGCGGGTGTTTTGCCCGACGGGCAAGACGGCTTCAGCTACTCCGCCGACAGCCGCACCATCTGGCGGCCGCCGTTCATTTCCTTGAGGCTGTTGACGAAGTTTTCCGGGCGCTGCCAGCGGTTGGGGACCTTCAATCCCATGTACTCGGCGATGTCGCCGATGAAGCCGGTGCAATTGGTGGTCTCGGCATTCCAGACCGGCGAGCTCGCCTGCAATTTCTTGATATAGGCAAACACGCGCTTGGCGTCCGCTTCGTTCAAATAGACGCGGTAGTTCGCGGTCAGGTAATCGGGGTCTAGATCGCCGTAGCTCGCGCCGGTCTCCGCCGGCACCCAGGTGAGGTGACCGAGCACATAGGCCCAAGTGTCGCCGGCCGGCGTGAGCCCTGCCACTTCGACGGCGCGCTCGCTGGTCTTGCCGTACCAGACGAAGGCGTGACCCCAGCTCGCGGCCGTGCGGGCTCGGAAATCGACGTAGTACGGGCCTTTCTCCGCGCGCGCGACTGCGCGCCGCGTCGTTTGCGGCGCCGGCCGTGATACGGCGTCGGTCGTGGCAAGCGCGTTTGCGTCAGCAACGCGCTTGTTCGCTTCGTGGGCCGAGGCCGAGGGTGTCGTGCACGCGAGCATGGCCGCGAGCGCGAATCCCGCAAGGATGCAGGGTCCCGATCGATCAGGTTTGTTCGTCACGCTATGCCCCTCGAATGTCGGCCACTCACGCAGAGTCTACGCTTGCTTCTGCGTATTTCGCTGCGCGTCAGTAGCGCGCGGCGACGGGGCCGGGCGCCTTGCCGATCGGGGCCTTTCCAACCGGGCTCTTGCCAATCGGCATCTTGCCGATCGGCGCCTGCTCGGAATAGACGGGAACGGGCTGGCGGCGCGGCAGATCCGCAGCATTCGCAACCGTCACCAGAGCAAGCGTAGCACCCACGACAAATACAATCTTCTTCACAGTCATACCCCTAGAAGGTTTGGTCCAAACACGGCACCGCCGTGCCCCCAGACACGCCTCACAGAAGGGCGGCCGAATGCGTCCACAGTGCGGCATCCGCGCGACATGTTGGCGGCATCTGCCGGGCGCGCGGAGACGTGATGTGTCTGAACGTTCGCCTTCGCGCCGCTCGTTGGTCAGTGATCGGCGCTGAGGCGGAAATGCATCTCGATCTTCGCGGGTGACGCATCGCCCGCCGCGCGCCAGGGTGAAAAGCCAGGGGTGGGATCAGGATCGGAGGGGAGATCGATCGGCCAGCTCTGCGTCGGCGAACCCGGAAGCGTCAGGCTGACGGCGCGGTGACGCGTTTTGTACGTCAACGATGTGGAGGCAATGATCGCTTTGCGCTCGCCTTCATGCGCGCGCCAGTTCGGAGGCAAATTGGCATTGGCATAACCTGTCGCTTCCTCGACCTCGATGTGCACATCCTCCGCCTTGTCCGGCAGCGTCATGCCGGCGGGAAGGCGAAACTCGATGTGGAGCGTCATGTAGCCGTGACTGAGATAGGGCGAGCGGATGAGTTCGTACCAGCCCCAATAGCCAAGGATTGCCGCGATGAGCAGAACGGTCAGAGCAAAGGGCGCAGAGAGCTGCGTGGTGCGGTGAGGCGTAGTGTCGGAGGTTTCCGTGGGCGGCTGTGGCGTTGCGTTCCGGACCAGGCCGAAGCGCACGAACAGCCAGATGCCGGCGATCAGGCCAACCACACCGCCGATCGGACCGATGTCGAAGAAGGCGCCCATGGCGATGCCGCCATCGCGGTCTGGCCCGGCCAGCGCGATCACCAGTGCGGCAAGGGCGGACCAGCCGGCGAGCGCGCCGAGCAGGGCGGAGAAGAGGCCGAGGATCAAGCGCATGTCCGGATTGGTCGCGCGGATGGGGATCGCGGTTCGAACCATCCCGAAGGATCGGGTGCCTTCACCCGATCCGGTTCAGGCTGTTCCTGATGGTCGAGAAGATGCCGCCGATGTCTTTTCGCAGGCCGTCGAGCGCGTTGAAATTGTCGAAGATGCGGGCGAGGCGGTCCTCGACCTCGCGCTTGCTCTTGGTCAGCGCGTCGACGCGCGAGGCGAGGCTGACGTCGCCGCTCGCCTCGATCTCGCCGACGGTTTCGGCGAGGAGGTCGCGCGTGGTGCCGACGTCCGCGATCATGGCCTCGATTCCGAACACGGGCGCCTTCAGTGGGACGAGGTCAGCCTGCGACTTCGACAGCTCCGTCTTGAAGGCGTTCAGCGTCGCCAGCGTTTCCTGTAACGCGCCGAGGCGCTGGCGCGACTGGAGAACAAAATCGTTCAGCGCATTCTGGCGGTCGGCAAGCGTCTTGCCCTCGGCGTCGATCTCGACACCGGCGAGCGAGCGTTCGAGCTGGGCCCGACGCTGGCCGAGTTCTTCGAAGTCGAGCCCGATCCCTTTCAGGATGTGGAAGCTGTCGTCGATGCGGGCCAGGCGCTGCTCGATCTCGACCTTGTTCTTCGACAGCGTCTCGACGCGGGTGCCAAGCGGCGGTTCGCCGACGGTTTCGAGCTCGTCGACGCTCTTGACGAGGCGCTCATGGCTGAGGCCCAGCTCGCCAATCAAGGCATTGAGGCCGGCGTCCGAGGCGCGCAGCGGCACCAGCTCGGCGTGGGACTTCGCCAGATCTTCCTTGTACTGGTTCAGGGTCGCAAAGGTGCCCTGGACCGTGCCGACCCGGGACAGCAACGTCGATACGTCGCGCGCGATGTCCTTGAGCCGGTCGGCGAGATTGTTCTTGCGGTCGTCGGTCTCGAGGTCGTGCAGCGAGCGTTCGAGCTGGTTCTGGCGGTCGCGGATCTCGGTGAAAACCGGCTCGACCGCGCGGCGCTGCTCGGCGACCTTGCCGACCATGTCGCGCAGTTTCTGCTGGCGGCGGCGGATTTCGGCGAGCTGGTCGTGCATGTCGGTGGATTCGTTGCGGCCCCGCTGCAGCAGGGCGCGCTGCTCGGTCTCGCCCAGCTTGTCATGGAGGGCGGAGACGGCCTCCCGGGGATCGCTCTCGATCAGGTGCTGGACGGTAGCGTCGAGGTGGTTCTGCAGGGCATGAGCGACGACGACGTCCTCGCGGGTCTTCTTGAGGCGGTCGCGCAATGTGTCGAGGCGCCGGTCCTGGCGCGAGAGCCGCCAGGCGGAGGCGCCGATCAGTGCCAGCGCCAGAGCCAGGATCGCGCCGGTCGCAAACCGCTGCGGGACAGGCAGGCCTCCGAACCAGGCAGGCAGGTGGCCGACATCGTAACCGAGCGCCTGCTGGGCGAAGATCGCGATGGCGGTGAGCAGAACAAACCAGGCAACCAGGAAAAACAGCCACATCGTGACTTCCTCACGCCGGCACACATTATCGCCATAATTGCTATTGGAGAGCGGAACCGAGATCAAGGGCGGCGGGGGCTTGCCGGATAGGTCCGGTCGCACGATCCACGGCTGAATGCGTCAGCCGATCGGTGGAGGAGAAGTTGGTTGCCGGGATTTCCCGAGCTTGGATGGAGTGTTCCGTAGCCTGGATGGAGCGAAGCGCAAGCCGGGTTCTGCAAGCCTTGCCAGCCCCGGATTTCGCTTCGCTCCATCCGGGCTACCGCACCGCGTTGGTGGCTACAGCCGAAACTCGTTGGTCAGCTCGCCGATGCCGTCGATCGCGACGGTCACGATGTTCACCGGCTCTTTCATCACGCCGACGCCGACCGAGGTGCCGACGGCAATGAGGTCGCCGGGGAGCAGGGTCATGTCGTGGGAGATCCTGCTGACCAGCTCCTGCGCGGAGAAGATCATGTCCGATATCGGATAGTTCTGCCGCTCCGCGCCGTTGAGGATGGTGCGGACCACCAGCTTTGCCGGATCGAGACCGGTGGCGATGACAGGGCCGAACGGGCCGTAATCGTCGATGCCCTTGGCCCGCGCCCATTGCGGGAAAGTGGGATCGCTGGTCAGGATGTCGTTGGCAGTGATGTCGTTGACGCAGGTGTACCCGAAGATGAAGCTGTCCGCGTCCGCCGGCGACACCCGGGCGCAGGTCTTGCCGATGACGATGCCGAGCTCGCCTTCATACGTGGTCTTGCCGTCGTAATAAGAAGGACGGCGGATCACGGCGCCTGGTGTCGTAATGCTGGTGGTGGCCTTCAGGAGGTAGAGCGGCTCGGGCGGCTCGGGCTGGTTGAGCTTGGCCGCGAGCGCGTGAAAATTGTTCCAGAGCGCGACGATCTTGCTGGGCGCGCAGGGCGCGAGCAGTTCGACCTCCGGCAGCGCCAGCGTCCTGCCGGTGGCCGCATGGCGGCCGAACATCTCGCCCTCGTGCACGCTGATGCCTGACGAATTCAGCGTGCCGAACCCGGTGGCACCGCTATTGCGGAAGCGGAGCCATTGTTTGATCTCGCGAGCCATCACGCCACCGCCAGTGCGCGCGGATCCGATCGTGTCGAGATGCCGTCGTAGAGACCGGCGATGCGGGCGCGCTGGGTCACCATCGCCAGCACTGAATCGAGCGCGGGGGTGGCGATGCCGGTGAGGCGGCCCATCTCCTGCACGACGGTGACGAGCGGGTCGATCTCCATCGGGCGGCCGCGCTCGAGATCCTGGAGCATCGAGGTCTTGTGCGCGCCGACCTTGCGGGCGCCTTCGATGCGGCGCTCGACGTCGACGCGGAATTTGACCCCGAACGTCTCGGCGATGCCTTGCGTCTCCATCATGATCGCGCGCGACAGCGCGCGGGTCGCCGGATCGGTGCAGATCACGTCGAGTGTTGCATGGGTGAGTGCGCTGATCGGGTTGAAGCAGACATTGCCCCACAGCTTGAGCCAGATCTCGTCGCGGATGCGGTCGAGCACCGGCGCTTTCAGCCCGGCTGCGACGAAGAGATCGGCGAGGCGTTGCACGTCCGGGGTGGTCTCGCCGGAGGGCTCGCCGAGCGGAAAGTTGTTGCCGTAGACGTGACGGATCACGCCGGGCGCCTCGATCTCGGTGGCGGGATAGACGATGCAGCCGATGGCGCGCTCGGCGCCGATTTCGCGCCACTGCCGTCCGCCGGGGTCGATGCTCTCCAGCGTCGAATTCTCGTATTGGCCGCCGTGCTTGTAGAAGTACCAATAGGGGATGCCGTTGACGGCGGTGACGATGCGGGTGTGGGGGCCGAGCAGCGGCTGCATTGTCTCGATCACGCCGGTGATCGAGTGCGCCTTCAGCGTGATGATGATGTAGTCCTGCACGCCGAGCTCGGCCGGATCGTCGGTGCAGCGCGGATGCACGGTGTGCTTCTCCTCGCCCGCGAGCAGCGTCAGGCCGCGCTCGCGCATCGCGGCAAGGTGCGCGCCGCGTGCGACCAGGCTGACATCGGCGCCCGCGCGCGCGAGCTGAACCCCGAGATATCCACCGATTGCGCCGGCGCCGTAGATGCAGATCTTCATGGAATCCTCGCGGAGCAGCAGAAGCCGGATTTCGGGACGAAAGATCCGGTCCGGCTCGGAAGGGTCCGAGCCGGGGCCGGTAGTCGCAGGGGAAGTGAGGCGCTTTAAGCTGCTTGCGGCGTGCCGTTGAGTGCTTCGTCGATGACGGCCGCGATGTCGCGCATGCTGATGACCGAGACGAGGCTGTAATCGTCGATGACAGGCAGGTGCCGGATGTGATTCCGGTTCATCAGATGGCGGACGTGCTCGATCGTGTCGCTCGAGGTGCAGGACACGAGTTGCTGCACCGAGACGAGCTGCGAGACCTTGACGTTGACGGCATTGGCGCCGTGCTCAGCGACCGCGCGCACGACGTCGCGCTCGGTGAACATGCCGACCGCGGTGTTACCCTCGGAGCGGACCACGTCCTTCACCACCAGTGCGCTGATATTGTTGGCGCGCATCAGCTTGGCGGCGATACCCACCGTTTCGTTCATTCGCACCGTGACAACGCGCGGTGTCTTCTTGCGCAGAATGTCTCCGACCAGCATTGCAACCTCCCTGGGTGAATGATGTGGCAAGTGTGGTATACATAATGCCAATCGTCAAGCGTTCGGTTTGGCTGATCCGAAAATTCTTGCGGCAGCAATGCTGACATTTATCGTGAGCCAAAAAGAAAGGGGCGCATCGCTGCGCCCCCTGTCACACCCATGCAAGGCGTGTGGTTATGCCGTCTCGGTCTTGGCGTTCCCCGTCGCGGCGTTGGCGCTCTCGGCTTCCTTGCCGAGGATGAAGGAGCGGCGCATCGGCTTGATCACGAACAGCGCCGTCAGGGCTGCCGTCGCGTTCAGCGCGACTGCGACCACGAACACGGCCTTCCAGCCATAGGTGGCCGAGATCACGCTTGCGAGCGGAACGAGCAGGGACGCCGTCCCCTTCGCCGTGTAGAGCATGCCGTTGTTGGTGGTTGCAAACTTCGAGCCGAAGGTGTCCCCGCAGGTCGCGGGGAACAACGAGTAGATCTCCCCGAACACGCCGAAATAGACGGCGGTGGCGAGCACGAAGACGACGGGCACGTGGCCATAGGCCGACAGCGTCAGCAGCATCAGCGCGGCGGTGCCGAAGGCGATGAACATGGTGTGCTCGCGGCCGATCGTGTCGGAGACGAAGCCGAAGAAGGGCCGTCCGAAACCGTCGAAGATGCGGTCGAGCGAGATCGCGAACGTCAATGCCGCCATCTGGAAGCCGGCGAGCGTGACCGGCGTGTCGGCGATCTTGAAGTCGTGCGCGATCGGGGCGATCTGCGCCGCGGTCATCAGGCCGCCGGAGGCAACCATGACGAACACAAGATACATCACCCAGAAAATAGGGGCGCGCAGCACCTGGGGCGGGGTGAAGTCGATCTTGGTCTGCGGCAAATTGAGCTGCTTCTTCTTCGGCGGAATCGAGAGCCGCGGCGGCTGGATGAAGAAGGCGAGCACGAAGACGATTACGCCCTGGCCGATGCCGAAGGTGAGGAACGCGTGCTGATAGCCGCTCGTCGCGATCATGGTCGCGATCGGCACCACGGTGAGTGCAGCGCCTGCGCCGAAGCCGGCGGCGGTTGCACCGGCGGCAAGGCCGCGGCGATCGGGAAACCATTTCAGTGCGTTGCCGACGCAGGTGCCGTACACCGCGCCCGCGCCCATGCCGCCGATGATCGCGGCCGCGTAGAGCAAGGTGAGGCTATCGGCATAGGAGTTGAGAATCCAGGACAGCGCGATCATGACGCCGCCGAACATGATGACGATGCGCGGGCCGTATTTGTCGACGAACCAGGCCTCGATCGGCACCAGCCAGGTTTCGGTGACGACGAAGATGGTGAAAGCGAGCTGGATCGCGGCGCGTCCCCAATGGTGCGCGTGATCGATCGGATCGACGAACAGCGTCCAGCCGTATTGCAGGTTGGCGATCATCGCCATGCAGACGATGCCCATGACCAACTGGAGCCAACGGAAACCTGTGCGAAGAGGCGCGGCCGTGACAGCGCCATCGGTGCTGGAAATCATCAAAAACCTCCCGAGCGCCTGTCTGGTTCGACACCGGTCGCAAGATGACCTGATGTCGCAATATTGTGGCGTATCGTCGCAAGCGCGATGAGAACCTTGGTATACCATATTCCAGATTGCAAGTCTTATCTTGGCGCGCCACTGACAAAAATATGCGGGGTTCCGTTTGGGAACGGCGGACTCATGAAGACGTTGCGCAAAACGAAAACGCCCGGCCGTGAGGCCGGGCGTTTTGCACGAGAAGGCGCTTTTGGAGCGCGTCAGACAGTCGATTGCGCGACCACCACCTTGCGCCAGGGCTTGAGCACCGCGATCGCCAGCGCCGAGGCCAGGATGTTGGCGCCGGCTGCGATGATGAACACGTTGTCCCAACTGCCCGACGATTGCTGCATGTAGTTGCCGATCGGGACCAGCAGCGCGGCCGTACCCTTTGCGGTGTAGAGCAGACCGGCATTGGTGGTCGCGAACTTGGCGCCGAACGTGTCGGTGCAGGTCGAGGGGAACAGCGAGTAGATCTCACCCCAGGCGAAGAACACGAAGCCCGAGAGCAGCACGAACCAGAGCGGATCGTGGCCCCAGAGGTAGAGCATCCAGATGCCAATGCCTTCCATGCCGAAGGCGATGAACATGGTGTTCTCGCGGCCGATCATGTCGGAGATCCAGCCGAAGAACGGACGCGTCAGGCCGTTGAGCACGCGGTCAATCGTGGCCGCGAAGGTCACCGCGGTCATGGTCACCGCCATCAGCGTGACCGGCACGTTGTCGATCTTCCAGTCGGCCGCGATCGGCTTCAAATTGGCCGTCACCATCAGGCCGCCGGCGCCGACGATCACGAACATGAAGTACATCAGCCAGAAGATTGGCTGACGCAGCACTTCGGTCGGCTGATAGTTGCGGCGGGTCTGTTGCAGATTGGCGTTCGCCACCACGCTGGGCACTTGGCCTGCCTTGGGCGCCAGCAGGAAGAAGGCGAGAATGCAGATGATGATGCCTTGTCCGAGGCCGAAATAGAGGAAGGTGGTCTGGAAACCGCTGTCCTTGATCATGGCCTGGATCGGCGCGACGGTCAGCGCAGAGCCTGCACCGAAGCCCGCGGCCGTGATGCCTGCGGCAAGACCGCGCTTGTCCGGAAACCACTTCAGCGCGTTGCCGACGCAGGTGCCGTAGACGCCGCCGGCGCCGATGCCCGCGATGATCATGCCGAGATAGTAGCCGTTGAGCGTGGTCGCCTGCGCGTTGATCGCCCAGCCGGCGGCGCAGAGCACGCCGCCGACCAGGACGACGAGGCGCGGACCGTATTTGTCGACGAACCATCCTTCGATCGGCACGAGCCAGGTCTCGAACAGCACGAACAGGGTAAAGGCCCATTGGATCGACGCGCGATCCCAGCCGAACTTCTTCTGGATGTCGGGGACGAAGAACGTCCAGCCGTATTGATAGTTGGCGATCATCACCATCGCCGCGACACCGACCGCCAATTGCGTCCAGCGATACGTGTCGCTAACGCGCGCGGCTGTCGGGGCGGTTGCTTGCACCATGTCCGTCATAAAGCCTCCCGTGGCGCCTCTCATTTTTCTGCGAGCGCTGGAACGGCATTCTTGTATGCATTATGCCAAGCTTCAAGCGCTGGTCCGGTCACCGTGCGCAAATGCCGCAGGACCTTGCCCGGTTGCGGCTGTGACTCAGGACAGCACAAGTAGAAATGGCCCCGTCATCCGGGGCCATTCATCAAAAGTAGTATGCGGACTGATCTAAAACCGTCTGCCGCTGTGCGCGCAGGGGCGGGAGGTTGCCCGGGTCACAGGCCAAAGCGCGGCAGGTCGCCGTTGTGATTCGAGATCTTGGCGCTCGCCATCAGGAGGCGGTCGATCGTGGCCATCAGACGGGCGAACAGCGAGGAGGAGGGCGCGAGAGCGACGGAGGCGGTCTTGGACATCGAATTCCCTTTCTTGAGACGGTCAGTAGTGCTGTCTCATTTCGAAGGGGAATTTATGTATACCAGATGCCAATGTCTATGCATGCCATTGCATAGCAGCATTTAGCTCTTCGCATTGCAGCATAACAATCCGTTAAATGGGCCGGTTTGAGCGGGATATGCCCAAGACCGGCCGAAACTGAACCATATGACCGTCGATGTCCAAAAACGGAGCCTTGGCAGCGGTACACGAAGCCGTTAGTGGTCTGCCCCTTCCAATCATCTGTCAGAGTGGTTCATGTCGAGCGCCTCGCCCGCCGTCTCGATCGGCATCGATTTTGGGACCAGCAACACGGTCGTGGCCCTTGCAGCGGACGACCGCCGGGTCGAGGCCATCCGCTTCGACCATGGCGGACAGCGCCACAGCGTCTTCGTGTCGGCGCTGTGTTTCTGGGAGGACCGGCCGGGCGCCGGCGCCCAGGCCGAAGGCGGCCCGTGGGCGATCGAGCAGTTCCTCGAAGGACGACATGTCTACCGCTTCCTCCAGTCGTTCAAGACCTTCGCCGCGAGCTCCAGCTTCAACACCACCCAGGTGTTCCGGCAGCGCTACAAGTTCGAGGATATTTTGGCGGCGTTCCTGCGGACGCTGGCGCGTCATGGCGGCGATAAATTCGGCTTCGAGACGTCCACCATCACGGTCGGTCGCCCCGTGCGCTTTGCGGGCGGCAATCCCGACGAGGCGCTGGCGATGCAACGTTACCGGGCCGCGTTCGAGCGCCTTGGGGCCGGTCACGCCCGCTACGTCTACGAGCCTGTCGGAGCCGCGTTCTCCTTCGCCCGCCGGCTGGAGCGCGATGCGACCGTGCTGGTCGCGGATTTCGGCGGCGGCACCAGCGATTTCTCGGTGATGCGGTTCTCGCGTGCCGGCGGGGCCTTGCGCGCCGAGCCGCTCGGCCATGCCGGCATCGGGATTGCGGGCGACACCTTCGATTACCGCATCGTCGATCACGTCGTCTCGCCGCGGCTGGGCAAGGGCTCGAGCTTCCGCTCGTTCGACAAGGTGCTACCGATCCCCACCGGCCACTACACCAATCTCGCGCGCTGGCATCAGCTCGCGATGATGAAGAGCAACGGCGACCTGCGCGAACTCCGGGAGCTTGCGCGCACCGCGGTGAAGCCGGCTCTGCTCGAGGATTTCATCACCATCGTCGATCTCGACCTCGGCTTTGCGCTGTACCGCGCGGTGTCCGACGCCAAGGTCGCACTGTCGGCGCAGGACCAGGTAGAGTTCCGCTTCAAAGGCGGTGGCGTCGACATCGGCTCGACCATCACGCGGAAGAATTTCGAAGCCTGGATTGCCGACGATATCGCGAGGCTCGGGGCTACCGTCGACAAGGTGCTTGGCGAAGCCGGCATTACCGCGCGCGAGATCGAGAAGGTGTTTTTGACCGGCGGCACGTCCTTCGTGCCAGCCGTTCGAAGACTGTTCGCCGAGCGGTTCGGCAACGAACGGCTGATGTCAGGCGACCAGTTCGAGTCGATCGCCTACGGCCTTGCTTTGATCGGACATAGCCCGGATCCCGACCGCTGGACCGCAAGTGGCGGCCTCCAGTCGAGGGCGGGCGCGTAGCCTGCGGTACGCGCGGCCGCCCCTAAGTCCCGTCCGGTCGCTATTGCTTGATCTCAGGCTCGACGAGCTTCGCGAGATTGCGCAGCGATTCCTGCCAGCCGAGATAACATGCCTCCGGCGGGATGACGTCGGGGATGCCGGCCTGCGTGATATCCAGCTCAGTGCCGACGGATACTTTCTTCAGGATCACGGTGACCTGGATCTCGCCCGGCAGATTGGGATCGTCGAACCTGTCGGTGTAGCGGAGACGTTCGCCGGGGACGAGCTCGAGATATTCGCCGCCGAAGGCGTGGCTGTTGCCCGTCGTGAAGTTGCGGAACGACATCTTGAACGTGCCCCCGACCTTCGGCTCGAAATGATGGACGGTGCAGGTGAAGCCGTTCGGCGGAAGCCATTTCGCCAGCGCATCCGCCTCCAGGAAGGCGCGATAGACTTTCTCCGGGCTGGTCGTCAAAACGCGGTGCAGGCGGACAGTGCTGGGCATGATCAGTCTTCCTCGTGAAGCGCCGGGCTCGACGTCAGCGTCTATTGCCCGTTCATGTCCAGATGACGGACGAGGTACCGCCGATCCGACGGGGCATCTCGAATTTTTTGATGGATCCACGCATGTGGCGCTCGGCAGCCCTCCCAGAGCAGCTCGCCGGCGGCGAACGATGAGCGCCGAATAGCGCACGTCCTGTACCTACCGCCGGGCTCCCGGGCCGTTAAATTCGGCCAAGCCTTGCAAATAGCGAGGATGTGGTATACGTTGAGGCTGTTCGTTCAGCCGCTGTGCCTTGTTGAATGCGCCCGCGGGCTCCTTTTCCATAGACATCGACGAATAGAATTTGTTCTGCGTGACGAGCACGCGGAACCTGCGCGTATGCGCTTTGGAGAAGAAAATGACGACAGGTACTGTGAAGTGGTTTAACGGCCAGAAGGGCTTTGGATTCATTCAGCCGAACGACGGCGGCAACGATGTGTTCGTTCACATCAGCGCGGTCGAGCGGGCTGGTCTTGCAGGTCTCGCTGAAGGCCAAAAGGTCAACTTCGAGCTCAAGACCGACAAGATGCGGGGTAAGGTCAGCGCTGAGAATCTCTCGCTGGCCTAAAGCCTTGGTGCCGTTTCACGGATGTGCTGAAACGGCCATGCCACCCGCTCGATCCCAGGATTGAGCGGGTTTTTGTCCGTTGCAGAGCAGGGTGAATAATGAGCGCCAAGAGACCGGCCGAACCGTCACCCGAAAGCATCGCGCGTACTAACCGTCAGCGGTTGGCCGCAGAGGAAGGCGCTCGGGCGATGGTGGATGTTGGAAAGCAAGCCGTCGATGTTCGCAAGAACATGGCGCGGCTTCGAGAGCTGCGCGAAGCCAAGGAAGCGGCAGACGCCGCCCTTCAGGCATCATTGCCCGCCGCCACCCCGACGAAGCGCAAGAAGAAGGTGACGCCATAGCTGGCTTCCATTGCGCCGACGACACCTCGGAGAGGGCCGATCACATGCCAAAGAGTGCGGGTCGTGCCTAGAATCAAGTCGGATGGCGGAGGCACCATCACCTTCTTTCTCGCGCTTGGCGCGGGACGACAGATGTGCCGTCTTGCGACGACCTTCCTGACGCAGAAGCAGGCTTTCAGTTATCTTCGCAAGAACCGGACCGAGTTCGAGCGTATGGCGCGGGCGCGGCTCGCTTCCGGTGCAGTCGAAGACGGAATCGTCGTGCTATCGATGCTGTAGGGCAGGCGCAGGTTTCAGTGCCGCGCCTTCAGCGCAATCCGCGATCGGAGTCTGGGACCGACGTTCTTATTCGGAGCCCCTTCCCGGCTTCGCCTCCCGGGCCAATCGCTCCGCTTTCAGCCGTTCGCGATTCTCGTTGAAGGAGTTCTGGTCCTTCGCATAGTCATTGATCGGCTTCTGCGTTGTCGCAGGCTTGAACGCCTTGTTGGCTTCACGCTTGGCGCGATCAGAGGATTGATCTTTCGACATTTAAGCCCTCATTTTGATCAACGAGCGTGGTCCTGGCGAGTGCCGGACGCGACGCCACCTGTGCCCGAACTGAAAGGCCGACTTGCCATCCTCGGAAGCGGAGGCGACCAGTTCTTCAGCGTGGGGCAGGGTCTTTGCGAGGCGTGCTGCACTCGCCGTGGAGATTGCATGCTGGCTTTTCCGGGCATGCTCGCATTTCCGGGAGCACGCCGGTCGAGGAGTAACGGCCGGCCACCGCATCTGTTCCTCGCGAAACAATCTTTAATCCAGCCTTGGCGGCGCGGCAAGCGCGCCGATCGTGCGATGCAGCCTTTGCGCGCCAACAAAAAGGCCGCCGAAGCCGGCGGCCTTTCGCGTCGTGAGATAAGCCCGCTTACTCCGCGGCCTGCTTTTGCGGCGGATCGAGCGCGCCGGACTTGTGGATATCGGCGACCTGATGGTCCGAGAAGCCAAGCACGGTGCGCAGGATCTCGTCGGTGTGCTCGCCGAGCAGCGGGGAGCGCTCCACCTCGCTCGGGGAGTCCGACAGCTTGATCGGGTTGCCGACCGAGATGTACTTGCCGCGGGTGGGGTGGTCGACCTCGACCACGGTGCCGGTCGCGCGCAGCGACTGGTCTTCGGCGATCTCCTTCATCGACAGGATCGGGCCGCAGGGGATGTCGTCCTTGTTGAGGATTTCCATCGCCTCGAACTTCGTCTTCGTCATCGTCCACTGTTCGATGCGGCCGAAGATTTCGTTGAGGCGCGGCAGGCGGACGGCCGGCTTGGCGTAGTTCGGATCGGCCTTCCAGGAGGGCTCACCGATCACGTCGCAGATCTTCTCCCAGACCGGGGCCTGGGTGATGAAGTAGATGTAGGCGTTGGGATCGGTCTCCCACCCCTTGCACTTCAGGATGCGGCCGGGCTGGCCGCCGCCGGAATCGTTGCCCGCACGCGGCACGGCATCACCGAACGGAATGCCTTCGCCGAACTGGCTGTATTCCTTGAGTGGACCATGGGCGAGGCGCTGCTGGTCGCGCAGCTTGACGCGCGCGAGGTTGAGCACGCCGTCCTGCATCGCGGCCGTCACCTTCTGGCCCTTGCCGGAATGGGTGCGCTGATAGAGTGCGGTGACGATGCCGAGCGCCAGATGCAGACCGGTGCCGCTGTCGCCGATCTGCGCGCCGGTGACCAGCGGCAGGCCGTCGCGGAAGCCGGTGGTGGAGGCGGCGCCGCCGGTGCACTGTGCGACATTCTCATAGACCTTGCAGTCTTCGTACGGTCCGGGACCGAAGCCCTTGATCGAGGCGACGATCATCTTCGGGTTGATCGCCTGGATCTTCTCCCAGGGGAAGCCCATGCGGTCGAGCACGCCGGGACCGAAGTTCTCGACCAGCACGTCGCACTTCTTGATCAGCTCGGTGAGGACTTCCTTGCCCTTGGGGTTCTTGGTGTCGAGCGTGATCGAGCGCTTGTTGTGGTTGAGCATGGTGAAATACAGGCTGTCCACGTTCGGGATGTCCTGCAACTGGCCGCGGGTGATGTCACCGACACCTGGACGTTCCACCTTGATCACGTCGGCGCCGAACCATGCGAGCAACTGCGTGCAGGTCGGCCCGGACTGGACGTGGGTGAAGTCGAGAATGCGAACGCCCTCGAGCGCTTTTGTCATCGTGTTGCTCCGTACTCTGATCTACCCCTGCACCCGCAGGGACCTTATGGGTTGAAGGGGAGTGCTTACTTCTTCTTCTGCAGAACGCTCTGCGGATTGAGGTTGCCGATGCGGCCGCTCTCGGAACCGGCGGCCGGATCGATCACGGCGTTGATGAGCGTCGGCTTGCCCGAAGCCATGGCTTCGTTGACGGCTCGCTTGAGCTCGTCCGGCGAGGTCGCGTTCACGCCGATGCCGCCGAAGGCTTCCATCATCTTGTCGTAGCGGGCGCCCTTGACGAACACGGTCGTCGCCGGATCGGCGTTGACGCTGTTGACGTCGGTACCGCGATAGATGCCGTCATTGTTGAAGATGACGACGCAGATCGGCAAATTGTAGCGGCAGAGGGTCTCGACCTCCATGCCGGAGAAGCCGAAGGCCGAGTCGCCTTCGACCGCGAGCACGGGATGGCCGGTCTCGAGAGCCGCCGCGATCGCCTGACCCATGCCAATACCCATCACGCCCCAGGTGCCGACGTCGAGACGCTTGCGCGGCTTGTACATGTCGATGACGCCGCGGGCGAGGTCGAGCGTGTTGGCGCCCTCGTTGACGAGGATCGCCTCGGGATGATCCTTGATGACGTTCTTCAGCACGCCGAGCGCGCCGTGATAGTCCATCGGCGATTTGTTGTTCATGAGCTTCGGCGCCATCTTGGCGACGTTCTCTTCGCGCTTGGTCGAAATCGCCTTGGTCCATTCGGCCGGCGGGGCGGTCCAGCCCGAAGCCATCGCCTGATTGAAGGCGGAGACGACCGAGCCGATGTCGCCGACGACGGGCGCGACGATCTCGACGTTGGAGTCCATTTCCTTGGGCTCAATGTCGACCTGGATGAACTTCTTGGGCGCTTCGCCCCAGTTCTTGCCTTTGCCGTGCGAGAGCAGCCAGTTCAGCCGGGCGCCGATCAGCAGCACGACGTCGGATTCTTTCAGCACCGTCGAGCGGGCGGCGCCTGCGCACTGCGGATGCGTATCGGAGAGGAGGCCCTTGGCCATGCTCATCGGCAGGAAGGGGATGCCGCTCTTCTCGACGAAGGTTTTGATCTCCTCATCGGCCTGCGCGTAGGCCGCGCCCTTGCCGAGGATGATGAGCGGACGTTTTGCGCTCTTCAAAACATCAAGCGCGCGCTTGATCGAAGCGGGCGAGGGGATCTGCGCGGGAGCCGCGTCGATCACTTTGACCAGCGACTCCCGGCCGGCATCGGCGTTCATTACCTGACCGAACAATTTTGCCGGAAGGTCGAGATAGACGCCGCCGGGACGGCCGGAGACGGCGGCACGGATGGCACGGGCAAGCCCGATGCCGATGTCTTGGGCGTGCAGCACGCGATAGGCTGCCTTGCACAGCGGCTTGGCGATCGCGAGCTGGTCCATCTCTTCGTAGTCGCCCTGCTGGAGGTCGACGATCTCGCGCTCGGAGGAGCCCGAGATCAGGATCATCGGGTAGCAGTTGGTGGTGGCGTGCGCGAGTGCGGTGAGACCGTTGAGGAAGCCGGGCGCGGAAACGGTCAGGCAGATGCCGGGCTTCTTGGTGAGGTAGCCGGCGATGCCCGCGGCATAACCGGCGTTCTGCTCGTGGCGGAACGAAATCATGCGAATACCGGCCGCCTGGGCCATGCGACCCAAATCCGTGATCGGGATGCCCGGCACATTGTAGATGGTGTTGATGCCGTTCAGCTTGAGCGCGTCGATGACGAGATGAAAACCATCCGTCAATTCCTGCTCGGTGCCCGGTGCTTCGGACTTGGTCGCGGTATTCAGCATGGGCCTTGTCTCCCTGGTCTCAAGATGCCGTTTCAGGCTTTTGGGGGCGATGCCTCGCCCTTCTGGTGAACGTTGCTAGCTAGAAGAGTTCCTGACCATGCGCTTCGACGTAAGCGGCAAGGCCAAGGGTGTGATCGCGGGCGCGCTTCTCGGCGAGTTCGGTATCGCGCGCCTCCAGGGCTTCGATCATGCCGAGATGCTCGGGTAACGACGTCGCGGTGCGGTCCTTGCGTCCGATGGTCAGTTGCCGATAGCCACGCACGTGCAGCAGCAGGTCGTTGGTGAGATCGACCAGCACCGGCGATTCCGACAGCGAGATCAGCGCCTGGTGGAAGGCGATGTTAGCGCGCGAATATTCCTCGACATGATCCTCGGGGAGGCGGTCTTTGCCAAAATCCTTGAAGTAGTCGCGCAGCGCCGTGATGTCTTTCTTGCGCGCCGTGGCGGTGATGAGACGGGCCGCCATGCTCTCCAGCGCCGCCCAGGCGCGGATCATGTCGACGATCTCGCTCTTGGTCCTTCGCACCACCATGATGCCGCGGCGCGGAACCGTCTTCACGAAACCGTCCTGCTCGAGCATCGCGATGGCTTCGCGGATCGGCGTGCGGCTCACGCCCAGGCGCTCGGACAACGCGCGCTCGTCGAGCATCACCGGCTCGGGCGTCGAGTAGATGTCCATCTTGAGGATGGCTTCCTTCAAGGCGTCATACGCCTTGTTCTTGAAGCTCGACTCCGGGGCAATACGAACGATTGCGATATCTGCCTCGGCCATGTTCGGCAACGCCTTGGTTGGTTTCCGCAGTGACACGACGAATCTCCTCCAGTGGGAGTCGTCTTTTACAGGATTATTAACGGGAAAGTTTTTGGCATACCAAATACCAGAATGTCAAGCTGCCTATTTTTTGCAGCGTTCTAAGGTGCGCTGCAGCTTGACAAGTTGGCTTCTGGCATACCAAATGCCATCGCCAGCCATTTTTGATCCAAGACGGCGGAGTAATCTCGGCTTTATGCCACTCCGTTCCGCGACATGGAACAGAGCGCGGCGAATGGAAAAGCATCACGGGCAGCCGCAACACGCGCGCGCTTTGAGAACGCAAGAACCAAGGTCAAGGGAGAAGCCACATGTCCAATTCCAAAGATGCCGTCCGCAAGGTGCTTGACCAGGTCAAGGCGGACAAGCGCACCAGCCTGACCGCGCCGGAAGGTAAGCTGGTCTGCGACGCCTATGGCATTGCGGTGCCGAAGGAGGGGGTGGCGAAGTCGGCCGGCGAGGCCGGCAAGATGGCCGCCTCGATGGGTTTCCCGGTGGTGATGAAGATCGTCTCGCCGGACATTCTCCACAAGACCGAAGCCGGCGGCGTCATCGTTGGCCTCAAGTCGGCCGAGGACGCCGAGAAGGCCTACGAGACCATTCTCGGCAACGCCAGGAAGTACAAGTCTGATGCCAAGATCGAGGGTGTCCAGGTGCAGCAGATGCTGGCCGGCGGCACCGAAGTGATCGTCGGGTCGATCACCGACGCCTCGTTCGGCAAGCTGGTTGCCTTCGGTCTCGGCGGCGTGCTGGTCGAAGTCCTGAAGGACATCACCTTCCGCCTCGCGCCCGCGACCAAGCAAGATGCGCTGTCGATGCTCGACGGCATCCAGGCGCATGAAATTTTGAAGGGCGTTCGCGGCGGTGAGCCGGTGAACCGCACCGCGCTCGCCGATGTCATCGTCAAGGTCTCGCAGCTCGTCACCGATTTCCCCGAGATCGTCGAGCTCGATCTCAACCCGGTGTTCGCGACGGCCAAGGACGCGATCGCGGCCGACGTCCGCATCGTCGTCGACTTCGCTTACGTGCCCAAGCCGAAGCCGCGCCCGACCGAAGAGATCGTCGCGGCGATGAGCCGCATCATGCAGCCGAAGGCGGTTGCCGTGGTCGGCGCTTCGGCCGAAGACGGCAAAATCGGCAATTCCGTGATGAAGAACCTCATCAACGGCGGCTACAAGGGCGACATCTACCCGATCCATCCCAAGGCCGCCGAGATCCTCGGCTACAAGGCCTACAAGAGCGTCAAAGACGTGCCCGGTGTGATCGACACCGCGGTGTTCGCAATTCCCGCGAAGTTCGTGGCCGCGGCGCTCACCGAATGCGGCGAGAAGAAAATTCCCGGCGCGGTTCTGATCCCGTCGGGCTTCGCGGAAGCCGGCGCGCCGGAACTCCAGGCCGAGATCGTCGAAGTCGGCAAGAAGTACGACATCCGCCTGATGGGACCGAACATCTACGGCTTCTATTATACGCCTGCCAATCTCTGCGCGACCTTCTGCACCGCCTATGACGTCAAGGGCCATGCGGCACTGTCTTCGCAATCGGGCGGCATCGGCATGGCCATCATCGGCTTCTCCCGTTCGGCCAAGATGGGCGTGTCGGCGATCGTCGGCCTCGGCAACAAGTCCGACATCGACGAGGACGATCTGCTCGCCTTCTTCGAGCAGGACCCGAACACCAACCTGATCGCGCAGCACTGCGAAGACCTCAAGGACGGCCGCGCCTTTGCGGAAGCGGCAAAGCGCGTCTCCAAGAAAAAACCGGTCATCGTGCTCAAGGCCGGCCGCACCTCCGCCGGTGCGAAGGCGGCCTCGTCGCACACCGGCGCGCTCGCCGGCAACGACAAGATCTACGAGGATGTCCTGGCGCAGTCCGGCGTGATCCGCGCCCGTAGCTTGCGGCAACTGCTCGAGTTCGCGCGCGGCGTGCCGGTGCTGCCGACGCCGAAGGGCGAGAACGTGCTGATCATCACCGGCGCCGGCGGGTCGGGCGTGCTGCTGTCGGACTCCTGCGTCGACAACGGCCTGTCGCTGATGGCGATGCCGGCGGATTTGGATGCGGCCTTCCGCAAGTTCATCCCGCCGTTTGGCGCGGCCGGAAATCCCGTGGACATCACCGGTGGCGAGCCGCCGATCACCTACGTCAATACGGTGAAGCTCGGCCTGACGGACGAGCGCATCCATTCGCTCATTCTCGGCTACTGGCACACCATCGTCACGCCGCCGATGGTGTTCGCCCGCAACATGGTCGAGGTGAAGAAGGAGATGGAGGCCAAGGGCTTCGTGAAGCCGATCGTCGCCTCGCTCGCCGGCGACGTCGAGGTCGAGGAGGCCGCCGAATATCTCTACCAGAACGGCATCCCGGCCTATGCATACTCGACCGAGTTGCCGGTGGAAGTGCTCGGCGCCAAGTACAAATGGGCGCGCGGGGCAGGGCTGCTCTGAGTCGACGATGCCGCTTCGCCTCTCCTCGCGTGCGGGGAGAGGCGAGAACAGTCAGGTCGCGATGAGCAGGAACGTGATCCGGCGCAAATCGATCGAGCCCCGATCGCCATCGGAGGCCGACCACGACGCGCGCGACGGCGGGGTGCAATCCGTCGACCGCGCGCTGTCGATCCTCGAGACATTGTCCGAGGACGACGAGGGCTATCGCCTCAGCGACCTCGCTGTTCGCACCGGGCTCTCCGCCTCGACCGTGCACCGCTTGCTCGCCACGCTGGAAAGCCGCCGCTTCGTCCAGTTCGACCGCGCCGAATCCAAATGGCATGTCGGCGTGCGCAGCTTCACGGTCGGCGCGAGCTTTGCGCGGCGGCGCAATTTCAGCGCCCAGGCCATCCCCTATTTGCGCAAGCTGCGCGATCTTACCCGCGAGACCGCTAATCTTGCCATGGTCGACGACGAGTTCATCATCGTGCTGACCCGCATGGAGAGCCGCGAGATCATGCGTTCGCTGACCCAAGTCGGCGGCCGCGTCCCCATGGTGACCTCCGGCGTCGGGAAGGCGGTACTCGCGACCTATTCCGACGAGGACGTCGGTGCCGTCATCCGCCATCACGGCATGCCACGCTTGACCGAGAAATCCATCGTGCGGCCGAGCGATCTGTTCAAGGAGCTCGAAAAGATCCGAAAGCAAGGCTACGCGCTGGATGATGAAGAGGCCTGCATGGGCCTGCGCTGCGTTGCCGCGGTGGTCTACAACGATTGCGCCGAGCCGCTCGCGGCGATTTCGGTCTCCGGCATGACGAGCCGGCTGACCGATCAGCGGTTACCGGAAATCGGGCAGATCGTCCGCGATGTTGCTGCCGAACTGACGGCCGCGCTCGGCGGGGCAGTTCCGACACCCCGCTAATCGGAAACCCGGGGTATGTCACTGGACAGTGTCGGCTGTTTTGGCTGATATGCGACCAAACGACACGATGCGGCAAACGTCCGCATGAGCCCGGAGACGTCCCATGTTTCAACTTCCCGCGCGCCTCGTCGGCGCAGCCGTCGCGCTGACCCTTGCGGCAGCGACGCCGGCCTTTGCCCAGCAGCTCGAGCTCAAGCTGATGGCACCGGCGGCGCCGGGCGGTGGCTGGGACCAGACCGCGCGCTCGATGCAGCAGGCGCTGGTCGCTGCCGGCGTCGCACGCAGCGTGCAGGTCACCAACGTTCCCGGCGCAGGCGGCAGCGTCGGCATCGCGCAGTTCGTCAACGGCGCCAAGGGTGACGGCAACCAGCTGATGGTCAACGGCTTCGTCATGGTGGGCGCGCTCGCCATGAACAAATCACCCGTCACGCTCGAACAGGTGACGCCGATCGCGCGCCTCACCGAGGAAATCCAGGTGATCGTGGTGCCGGCGAATTCACCGATCAAGACCGCGCAGGATCTGGCCGCAGCGGTGAAGGCCGACATCGCCAAGGTGACCTTCGCGGGCGGCTCGGCCGGTGGCGTCGATCATGTGATGGCGGCATTGTTCGCCGGCGCCGTTGGCGCCGACGCGAAGAAGATCAACTACATCCCGTTCTCGGGCGGCGGCGAGTCGCTCGCCGCCATTCTCGGCGCGAAGGTCACTGCCGGCATTTCCGGCCTCAGTGAATATGACGGGCAGATCAAGTCCGGCAAGCTGCGCGCGATCGGCGTGACCTCGGAGAAGCGCATTCCAGGCAGCGACATCCCGACCTTCAAGGAGCAGGGCATCGACCTCGTGATCGCCAACTGGCGTTCGGTGGTCGCGCCTCCCGGAATCACGCCGGAGCAGCGCAAGACGCTGAGCGACGCGGTCGAGAAGATGGTGAAGTCGGACGCCTGGAAGGACATCCTCAAGCAGAAGGGCTGGGAGGATGCGTATCTCGGCGGCGACGCCTTCGCCGACTTCCTAAAGAAGGAAACCGTGCGCGTCACCGACGTGCTGAGATCAGTCGGCCTGGTCAAGTCATGACCTCGGGCGATCCGGTCCAGCCGCCGCGGCGCGTTGATCGCGCCGGCGTCGTCATTGCTGCGTTGCTCGCAGGTCTTGCCGCGGTGCTGGTCTGGGACGCGCGCGGCCTGCAATCGACCACGATGTACGGGATGGGGCCGGAAGCCATGCCGGTCGTGATCGCCTCCGGCCTCGCGCTGCTCGCGATCGGCAATCTCGTCGACGCGCTGCGCGGTCATTTGCCGGCGCGCGAGAGCGCCGATCCCGTGCCTGTGGTCTTGATCCTCGCTGGTCTTGCGCTGCTGATCGGCATCATCGGCTTCGGCGGCGGGTTCATCCTGGCGACGTCGGCGCTGTTCGTCACGACCTCGGCAGCATTTGGGCGTCGCGCCGTCCTCGTCGATTCCGCCATCGCCCTGGTGATGTCGATCCTCATTTATCTCGCGTTCGACCGCCTGTTGACGTTGAGCCTTCCCGCCGGCCCCCTGGAGCGACTGCTGTGATGGACACTTTTGCCGCGCTGGCGCATGGCATGGCGGTCGCCGTCCAGCCGATGAATCTCGTCTACGCCCTGATCGGCGTGTTCCTCGGCACCGCCGTGGGCGTGCTGCCCGGCATCGGCCCGGCGCTGACGGTCGCGCTGCTGCTGCCGGTCACCTACAAGCTCGATCCCGGCGGTTCGCTGATCATGTTTGCCGGCATCTATTATGGCGGCATGTATGGCGGATCGACCACGGCCATCTTGATCAACACGCCCGGCGAGAGCGCCTCGATGGCGACGGCGCTCGAAGGCAACAAGATGGCCAAGGCCGGCCGCGGCGGGCCGGCGCTCGCGACCTCCGCGATCGGGTCCTTCGTCGCGGGCACGATCGCCACCATCGGGCTTGCCTTTCTCGCGCCGTGGCTGGTCGATTTCGCCGTGCGCTTTGGCCCGGAGGATTATTTCGCGCTGATGTGCGTCGCCTTCGTCACGGTGTCGGCGACCTTCGGCGATTCCCCGATCCGCGGCCTGACCAGCCTGTTCATCGGACTGACGTTGGGCCTCGTCGGCATCGACAAGCTGACCGGTCAGGCGCGGCTTGCGTTCGGAGTGCCCGAGCTGCTCGACGGCGTCGAGGTGACGACGCTCGCGGTCGGCCTGTTCGCGGTGGGCGAGGCGCTCTACGTCGCGTCACGCCGTCACCACACCGAGGAGAAGCTCGAGCCGGTGCGCGGCTCGCTGTGGATGACCAAGGAAGACTGGAAGCGATCGTGGAAGCCGTGGCTGCGCGGCACCATGTTCGGCTTCCCGATCGGTGCGCTGCCTGCCGGCGGCGCGGAGATCCCGACCTTTTTGTCCTATTCCTGCGAGAAGCGGCTGACCAAATACCCGGAAGAATTCGGCAAGGGCGCGATCGAAGGCGTCGCAGGACCGGAGGCCGCCAACAACGCTTCGGCTGCGGGCACGCTGGTGCCGCTCCTCACGCTGGGATTGCCGACCTCAGCGACCGCCGCGATGATGTTGGCGGGGTTCCAGCAATACGGCCTCAACCCGGGGCCGCTGCTGTTCGCCGAGCGGCCCGACCTCGTGTGGGGCCTGATTGCGAGCCTGTTCATCGCAAATTGCATGCTGCTGGTGCTCAATCTGCCGCTCGTTGGCCTGTGGGTGCGGCTGCTGGCGATCCCGCAACCGTGGCTCTATGCCGGCATCCTGGTGTTCGCGACCATGGGCACCATCGCCGCAAAGCCGTCGGTGGTCGAACTGTCGATGCTGGCCGGCTTCGGCGTGCTCGGCTTTTTGATGCGGCGGTTCGATTTTCCGATCGCGCCCGTCGTGGTCGGCCTGATCCTCGGCCCGATCGCCGAGAGCCAGCTGCGTCGCGCGCTCGCGATCAGCCTCGGCGATCCCATGACGCTGCTCCAGAGCCCGATCTCGGCGACGCTGCTTGCGCTGGCGTTGATCGCGCTGCTGGCACCCTTCGTGCTGAAAGGGATGGGACGCTTCAAGGCGAACGAGGACTAGCCATCCCGACGCGAGCGTCTTCTAATGCTACGTTCATCTCGTGGGAAAAGTCATGCCGTCAGAGCTCCGTTCGCCCCGTCTCGCTGTCCTGATTGATGCCGACAATGCTTCGGCAAAGATCGCCGATGGACTGTTCGAGGAGATTGCCAAGATCGGCGAGGCCAGCGTTCGCCGCATCTACGGCGACTTCTCCAATGCCAGGTCGAGGGGCTGGGCCGACATCCTGTCGAAGCACGCCATCATCCCGCAGCAGCAGTTTGCCTATACGACCGGCAAGAATGCCTCGGACATCACCCTGGTCATCGACGCGATGGACCTGCTTCACAGCGGCCGTTTCGACGGCTTTTGCCTGGTGTCCTCGGACAGCGATTTTACCCGTCTCGCCGCCCGAATCCGGGAGCAGGGCATCGATGTCTTTGGGTTCGGCGAACAGAAGACGCCGGAGAGCTTCCGGCAGGCCTGTCGAAGGTTCGTCTACACGGAGAACCTACTTCCCGCGCCGGCGAACACCCAGGACGCCGCCTCGAGATCGACGTCGCTTCAGCCGCTCGATGCCGCAACCCCCATCATCAAGAAGGTCATCACCCAGATGGAGAGCGAGGACGGCTGGGTGACGCTCGGGGAAGTCGGTCGCCAACTTGCCAATCTCGCGTCCGATTTCGATCCGAGAACGTTCGGCTTCCGCAAACTGAGCGACCTCGTGCGAAAGACCAATTCCTTCGAGATCGACGAGCAGAACGGGAGGTCGATGCGGATTCGGGTCAAGGCCGCTGCCGCAGCGGCCCCGAGACGACGGAACTCGCGCAGGCCCGCGAGGCCGGCGGCGGCAGGCGGTTCGACGCCTAAGGCGTAAGCAGGGCGTGCCGTTATATTTGCGCTTGCCCGGTCGAGCGCAGGGCGTAACCATCGCAGGGCCATAACGCCACGCGAGGGTCCTGATGACCAGACTTACCCGCTTCGCCGTCGCACCGTTGCATTCGATGACCCGGCGTCTCGCCGATGTGGCCTCGGCGCGTGTCGCGCCGGATCTCGTCGTCACCGGCGCGCGCGTGCTCTCGACCTATTCGGAGCGTGTCCATCAGGGACGTGAGGTCTGGATCACCGGCGGCCGCATCGCGGCGGTGAAGCCGGCTGGAACGGCCAAGAAGGCCTGGAGCGGTGTCACGACCTACGATGCCGCTGGCGGCATTATCGCGCCGGGCCTAGTTGATCCGCACATCCACATCGAATCCTCGATGGTGACGGCCTGCGCCTATGCCGAAGCCGCATTGCTCAACGGCACCACTACGATCTTCTGCGACAGCCACGAGATCGGCAACGTCATGGACGTCGCCGGCGTCGAGGCGATGTTGGAGGACGCGCGCGAGGCGCCGTTGTCGATCTTTTTGACCGTGCCAAGCACGGTGCCGGCCACCTCGGCCGCACTCGAGACCGCGGGTGGCGATCTGACGCCCGATAAGATCGCCGGCCTGTTCGACCGTTGGCCCGAAGCTGTCGGGCTCGGCGAGAAGATGGACTTTGTGCCTGTCACCATGGGCGACGAGCGAAGCCACGCCATCCTCGCCGCCGCCCTAAAGCGCGGGCGGCCGGTATCCGGCCATGTCTATGGCCGCGAATTCGTTGCGGCTTATGCAGCGTCCGGCGTCACCGACACCCATGAGGCGATCGACCGCGACATCGCCGACGATCTGCTCGATGCCGGGGTCTGGGTGTTCCTGCGCGGCGGACCGCCGACCACGCCATGGCACTCGCTGCCGCAGGCGATCCGCACCATCACCGAGCTCGGGGCCTCCCACAAGCGCACGGCCGTGTGCACCGACGATCGCGATGCCGACGATCTCCTGCTATTTGGGCTCGATTGGGTGGTGCGCGAAGCCGTGAAGGCAGGAATGTCGCCGGAGCAGGCCTGGTCGATGGGATCGCTGCATGGCGCCACGCGCTTCAACATGGACAGCGATATCGGCGGGCTCGGCGGCGGCCGCCGTGCCGATCTGGTGCTGATGGACGACAATCTGAAGCCGCAATGCACCTGGTACGGCGGCGAGCTGGTGGTCGAGAACCGCAAGATCACGCCGCGGCTCGATCAGGCATTGTCGCAGCGATATCAATACCCGCAGGCGGCCTACGCGACTGTGAAGCTGCCGGAGAAGCTGAAGCTGACGCCGGAGCTGCCGGCGAAGGCCTGCACCGTCAATGCCATCAAGACCGCGTTGCCCGGCATCACGCTGATCCATGAGAAGATCGCGATCGAGCCCGCAAAGGACTGGCCGACGCTGTTTGCGCGCTACGGCCTGTGCTTTGTCACGGTGGTCGAGCGCCATGGCAAATCGGCCGGCAATGTCGCCTATGGCCTGTTGAAGGACTTTGGCCTGAAGCGCGGCGCGGTCGCCTCCAGCGTCGGGCACGACAGCCACAACATCATCGTTGCCGGCACCAACGAGGCTGACATGCAGGTCGCGGTCGCCGCCATCAAGGAGCAACAGGGCGCCGTCTGCCTCGTCGCTGACGGAAAGGTGAGGGCGCTGGTGCCGTTGCCGATCGCTGGGCTCTTGTCCGACAAGCGCGTCCCGGAGGTGGCGGAAGAGGTCAAGGTGCTGAAGAAGGAATGGGAGGAAGCCGGCTGCACCATCCCCTACATGGGCTTCAATCTGATTCCGCTGTCGGTCATTCCGGAAATTCGTATCACCGACAAGGGCCTTGTGCTGGTGCCGCAGATGCAGCTGGCGCCGCTGTTCGAGTGAGCGCTTTCACGCGAGTCTCGATCTAACCGATTGAGACCGCCGCGATTTTTCCACGGCTGCCGCATCGTGGAAAATAAAATCGATCTCGTTGAGTGCAGCCCTCGCGGGCCCGATGATCTCGCTCGAGCCAATGCAACTCAAGCGAGGTCCGATATGGCGAAGATGCGAGCCATCGATGCTGCCGTGCGAATTCTGGAGAAGGAAGGTATCTCGACTGCCTTTGGCGTTCCCGGGGCGGCGATCAATCCGCTTTACTCAGCGCTGAAGAAGCGCGGCTCGATCCGCCATATCCTGGCGCGGCATGTCGAAGGTGCCTCGCACATGGCCGAGGGCTATACGCGGGCCAAGGCCGGCAATATCGGCGTCTGCATCGGAACCTCGGGGCCGGCCGGGACCGACATGATCACCGGGCTCTATTCGGCGATCGCCGATTCCATCCCGATCCTCTGCATCACCGGGCAGGCGCCGCGCGCGCGACTCTACAAAGAGGATTTCCAGGCCGTCGACATCGAATCGATCGCAAAGCCCGTGACCAAATGGGCGGTGACGGTGCGCGAGCCGGCGCTGGTGCCCCGCGTGTTCAGCCAGGCGTTTCACGTGATGCGCTCGGGAAGGCCCGGCCCGGTCCTGATCGACATGCCGCTCGACGTGCAGCTCGCCGAAATCGAGTTCGACGACGAGACCTACGAGCCGCTGCCGGTCTACAAGCCCAGCGCGACCCGCAAGCAGGTCGAGAAGGCGCTGGAGATGCTCAATGCGGCCGAGCGTCCGCTGATCGTCGCGGGCGGCGGTGTCATCAACGCCGACGCCTCGGATTTGCTGGTGGAATTCGCCGAGATCGCCAACGTGCCGGTTGTGCCGACGCTGATGGGCTGGGGCGCCATCCCCGACGACCACGTGCTGATGGCCGGCATGGTCGGTCTTCAGACCAGCCATCGTTACGGCAATGCCACCATGCTCGAATCCGATTTTGTGCTCGGCATCGGCAACCGCTGGGCAAACCGCCACACCGGCTCGGTCGAGACCTACACCAAGGGTCGCACCTTCGTGCACGTGGATATCGAGCCGACCCAGATCGGGCGCGTGTTCAATCCCGACCTCGGCATCGTCTCGGACGCGAAGGCGGCGCTCGAACTGTTCGTCGCCGTCGCCAGGGAGTGGCGCCGCTCAGGCAGGTTGCGCGAGCGCCAGGCGTGGCCCGCTTCCTGCCGGGACCGCAAGAAGACGATGTTGCGCAAGAGCCATTTCGACAACGTCCCGATCAAGCCCCAGCGCGTCTACGAGGAGATGACCAAGGCGTTTGGCCGCGACACCTGCTACGTCACCGTGATCGGCCTTTCGCAAATCGCCGGTGCGCAGTTCCTGGGTGTCTACAAGCCGCGCAACTGGATCAATGCCGGGCAGGCGGGGCCGCTCGGCTGGACCCTACCTGCGGCGCTCGGCGTGCGCGCGGCGTGCCCGGATCGCGATATCGTCGCGCTCTCGGGCGACTACGACTTCCAGTTCCTGATCGAGGAGCTCGCGGTCGGGGCGCAGTTCAACCTGCCCTACATCCATGTCGTCGTGAACAATTCCTATCTCGGCCTGATCCGCCAGGCCCAGCGCGGCTTCGACATGGACTATCACGTCCAGCTCTCCTTTGAGAACATCAACGCGCCCGAGCTCGGCGGCTACGGCGTCGATCACGTCGCCGTCGCCGAAGGGCTCGGCTGCAAGGCGATTCGCGTCACCGATCCCAAGGACGCGCAGGCCGCGTTCGCCACCGCACGCGAATGGATGGCGAAGTACCGCGTGCCTGTGATGGTCGAGTTCATTCTCGAGCGCGTCACCAACATCGCGATGGGCACGGAAATCGACAACGTCGTCGAGTTCGAGGAGGTGCTGGACCTGCCGCTCGACGAGGTCGCGACCGCGCGGCCGGGCGTGCTGCAGCCGGCGGAATAGGGGACCAGCATCATGCCGAAATTCGCCGCCAACCTCACCATGCTCTTCAACGAGATGCCGTTCATGGACCGTTTCGCCGCGGCCAAAGCGGCGGGCTTTTCCGGGATTGAGTACCTCTTCCCCTATGATTTCGAGAAGGCGCAGTTGCGCGAGCAGCTCGACAGCCATGGGCTGACGCAGGTGCTGTTCAATCTGCCGGCCGGCAATTGGGCCGCGAGCGAGCGCGGCATCGCGATCCTGCCGGATCGTGTCAGCGAGTTCAGGGACGGCGTGTTTCGCGCCATCGACTATGCCAAGGCGCTCGCTTGCGAGCAGCTCAATTGCCTCGTCGGCATCGCGCCTGTCGATGCCGATCCGCGTGAGCTCAACGAAACGCTGCTCGGGAATCTGCGCTTTGCGGCGTCGACCCTGGCGCGGGAGAACATCAAGCTTCTGGTCGAGCCGATCAACACGCTCGACATTCCCGGCTTCTTCCTGAACGGCACCGAGCAGGCCGTGCAGCTGATCTCCGAGGTGCGCTCGAACAATCTGTTCATCCAGTACGATATCTACCACATGCAGATCATGGAGGGCGATCTCGCCCGTACCATGCAGGAATATCTCCCGCAGATCGCGCACATCCAGCTCGCCGATAATCCCGGCCGCCACGAGCCCGGCACGGGCGAGATCAACTATCCCTTCCTGTTCCGCCATCTCGACGCGATCGGGTATCGCGGCTGGATCGGTTGCGAATACAAGCCGCGCACCACGACGCTGGACGGCCTGTCCTGGCACGCGGCGCAGACTTTCGAGACCTGAGGAAACTTTGACATGATCGACATCGGCTTTATCGGACTTGGCACCATGGGACGGCCGATGGCCGGTCATCTTCTGGCCGCAGGCCATCGCGTTCTCCTGCACGATGTCGGGCCGGTCGCACCCGAGCTGATCGCCGCCGGCGGCGTTGTCTGCAAGTCAAGCAAGGAGGTTGCGGAGGAGGCGGATGCGGTCATCATCATGGTGCCGGATACCCCGCAGGTGGAGGCCGTGCTGTTTGGCAAGGACGGCGTCGCGGGCGGCATTTCCAAGGGCGAGATCGTGGTCGACATGAGCTCGATCTCGCCGCTGGCGACCAAGGAGTTTGCGAAGAAGATCGAGGCGCTCGGCGCGGACTATCTCGACGCACCGGTGTCAGGCGGGGAGGTCGGTGCCAAGGCGGCAAGCCTCACCATCATGGTCGGTGGCCCCGAGCGCGCCTTCAACACCATGAAGCCGATCTTCGACAGGATGGGAAAGAACGTCACCCGGGTCGGCGCCAATGGCGACGGCCAGACCACGAAGGTCGCCAACCAGATCATCGTCGCGTTGACGATCGAGGCGGTCAGCGAAGCGCTGCTGTTCGCGTCGAAAGCCGGTGCGGATCCGGCGCTGGTGCGGCAGGCCCTGATGGGCGGCTTTGCGTCTTCGCGGATTCTCGAAGTGCATGGCGAGCGCATGGTGAAGCGCAATTTCGATCCCGGCTTCCGCATCGAGCTGCACCAGAAGGATCTTAACCTCGCGCTTGAAGGCGCCCGCGCGCTCGGCCTGTCGCTGCCGAGCACCGCAGTGGCGCAGCAACTGTTCTCGTCCTGCGCCGCGCATGGCGGCAAGGGCTGGGACCATTCGGCGATGGTGCGCGCGCTGGAACTGATGGCGGGGCACGAGATCGCCGCGGCCTAAACTGTTACCGGGTAACAGTCTCCGTTGTGGTTCTGCCTAGATCGGGCGAGGGAACCGGAACAATGATCCGGCCCCGCGGTTGAAGGCGCACAACAATCACTGGAGACATAAGCACATGAAAACCCGTCTTGCGATTTCGTTGGCTGCCGCGTCGCTGCTGGCGTCGAGTGCAGCCTTTGCTCAGTCGACGACCGAAGAGGGCGCCAGGAACGGCGCACGCGCGGGCGGCGACATCGGCGGTCCGGTCGGTGCGATGGTCGGTGGTACCGTCGGTGCAGCCGTGGGCGCCGGCCTTGAAATTCCGAACGCGATCCTGGGCGGAATTCCGCGTGATGATTCCGTCGTAGTTCACGAGCGCGTCGTGGTCGGCGAGCCCCTGCCGCCGACCGTGGTGCTGCGGCCCGTGCCGAACTACACCGAGTATCGCTATGCGGTCGTGAACGATCGCCGCGTGATCGTGGAGCCGCGCACGCGCCGCGTCGTCAAGATCATCGACTGATCGATCGGAGCGTGAGCTTTGAAAGGCGGGCCCTGCGGAGCATCACTCCGCGGGGCCTTGGCTCGTCAGGGCCGAATTTGCGCGAAACCGCGTCAAGGCCCAATCGGCGACGGTCGCGAGGGCGAAGCCGATGCAGGTGGTGCCGGCATCGACCAGAAAGTCCTCCAGCCGCGCATGTCGTCCCGGTGCCCAGAATTGCATCAGTTCGAGCAGGCCGATCAGCACCACAGCGATGGCTGTAGCCGACAGGCGGCGGCGCGGATAGGCGAGGCCGAAGGCTAGTCCCACCAGGACGAAGGCGAGGGCGTGTTCACCGTCCTGGCCAAGGTCGGAATGGGGCCGCAGGCCGGGCGGGCCGAGGGTTGCAAAGGCGACGGCGGCGGCAAGCAGCCAGGCAGAGGAGCGAACCAAAATGGACATCCGCACCGCTTAGCATGGATTGCAGCAGCCTGCCGAGGGGCCGGGATCAGATCGCCGTGTAGTTAATGACAAAACGTTAAAGCGGCTCACGCACGCCCAGGCCGTGCATGAAGCGTTCCCGGATTTGTACGGGGTCGCGTCGGGTGGCGCCGACGCCAGACTTGTCATCGATACGAACGGCGATCAGGCTCGGCTCGCCGGCCGACATGGCTTCTTCGACCAGACGCTCGAAATCCTCCTCGTCCGCGGCCCAGGCGCTGTTGGTAAGCCCGGAGCCGGTCGCGATGGCGACGATGTCAGCCACGTTCGCGGCCGGTGTCGGCTGCGCGCCGGTGATCTGATAGATGCCGTTGTCCATTACGATCATGGTGAGGTTCTTCGGCTTCAACGCCGCAATCGTCGAGAGCGCGCCGAGCTGCATCAGCAGCGAGCCGTCGCCTTCGAGCGCGAAGACGCGCCGGTCCGGCTGCGCCAGCGCCACGCCCAGCGCGATCGGGAAGGCGAGCCCCATGCTGCCGAGCATGTAGAAATTCTGCGGACGGTGGCCGGCGGCCCAGAGGTCGAAATTGGTGTTGCCGATGCCGCCGATCACGGCTTCCTCGTGCTCGAGTTTCGCGATCAGGCGCGAGGTGACGTCGAAGCGGTTCATCACTTTGGTGTTGCGCGCGTCTGTATTCATTTGAGCCGGCCTCACTTGTCGAACACCTTGCCGCCCGTGAGCAGCGGGTTGAGGATCAGCGCGACCGGCGCCTGCGTCGTCATGGCCTGCTTGATCGAGCGGTCGGCAATGAATTCGAGCTCGTCGAGCCGGGTGATGGTGTGATGCTCCAGCGCCAGAGAATCCAGCACCGGACGCATGGTGCGGCAGACCAGTGACTGGCCGTAGTTGAATTCGCCGAGCGTGCCGCGTTCGGACACGAACATGATCAGCGGAATCTGGTAGGGCACCGCGAGCGAGGCCAGCACGTTGGCGAGCGTCGCAAAGCCCGAGGTCTGCATCAGCACCGCACCGCGCCGTCCGCCCATCCAGGCGCCCGAGACGATGCCGACGGCCTCCTCCTCGCGGGCGGTGGCAAAGGTGGTGAAGAACGGATCGGCGTGCAGGTTCTTGATCAGCGGCGTCAGCACGCGGTCGGGCACGTAAGGGACGAGGCTGATCTCGTTCCGCTTCAGGGTTTGCAGGACGATGCCGTGCCAGCTCTCGTCGCTGGAGGTCTGCGCCGCCTCGGACGAGGTCTGTTGCTCCGCAATCGCCATTGCGTTCTCCCTTCGGCCGCGCATGCTTCTTGGTGTTTTGCCTTTGTCGTGGCCATCGTCTTGGCCGTCGCGGCGGTCTGCCGAACTTGACGCAGGCAGCGGGATTGTCAACATGCCCGGGCTGCACCGTGATCTGCGCCAGGCGACCTGCCGCGGCCGGTGCCGCCGTGTCATAAGCGGCAATAACAAGAGAACGGAGGAACGCATGACAGGAGCGCGCGAAGCGCTGGCCCTGCGGATCTCCTGGAGAGAGCCGGAAGGGTCCTGATGTCCGTCAACAGCAAGCGCGTCTTCTACGTCAAATATCTGGCCAACCCGATCTACATCGACATCCTGAAGGCGCGGCCCGACGTCCGGCTCGATCGCATCGAGAACGAGAGCCCCGAGGACTTTTTCGCGCCGATCATCGAAGCGGCTCATGTCTACCAGATCGGCGCCGCCCGCGACGAACTGGCCCCGCACTTCCATGTCGATGCTGCCTTCCTGAAGCGCGCGCCGAACCTGCTGCTCGTCTCCAGCAACGGCGCGGGATTCGATCCTGTCGACGTCGAGGCCTGCACCGATGCCGGCGTGCTGGTCGTCAACCAGTCCGGCGGCAATGCCCATTCCGTCGCCGAGCATGCGCTGGCGATGATGCTGACGCTGTCCAAGCGCATCATCCAGTCCGACCGCAAGCTCCGCAGGGAGTCCAACGTCAACCGCAACGAACTCGTCGGCAACGAGATCGAGCACAAGACCGTCGGCATCATCGGCCTCGGCAATGTCGGTCGCCGCATCGCCGCGCTGTGCAAGGGCCTGTTCGGCATGAAGGTGCTGGCCTACGATCCGTACCTGACGGCCGAGGTGATGGCCGAGCGGGGTGGCGAGAAGGTCGAGCTCGACGAGCTTTTGCGCCGCGCGGACTTCGTCTCGATCTCCTGTCCGCTCGACAAGGGCAGCCGCAATATGATCAGCGTGCGCGAGTTTGGGTTGATGCAGCCGCATGCGTACTTTATCACCACGGCGCGTGGCTTCATCCACGACGAAGATGCGCTGCTCCAGGCGTTGCGTGACAAGCGCATTGCGGGCGCCGGTCTCGACGTCTGGTCCAAGGAGCCGCCGCCACCGGAGCATCCGCTGCTCCAGCTCGACAACGTGCTGGCGAGCCCGCATACCGCGGGCGTCACGATCGAGGCGCGGCAGAACATGGGCCGGATCGCCGCCGAGCAGGTGCTGCAGACGCTGGACGGCAAGCGCCCGCCGCGCATCATCAATCCCGAGGTCTGGCCACGCTATGCGGAGCGATTCAAGCAGGCGTTTGGTGCGACGCCGGCGTAGTCGATGGTCGCTTTGTCCTTCCGGGGTGCGATGCTCCTGCTGCCCAATGTCCCGGTTAGCGCTACGCGCCACCGAATGATCGGCGGGCGGGAATCGCGCCCGACTTTGATCCGCGTCAAAATCTCCCTCCCGCAATCCGGCTAAATGGGATTAGAGTGAGCGCCGCCGGGGCAGGCAGGAGGTCCCATGTCAACTTATGTGGTCAGGTTCATGAAGGACGTGCTCGGCCAGTACGGCCGGCAGATCGAGGTGTGCCAGGGCACGCTCGAGGTCGACGCTTCCGACGAGGACGAAGCCAGAGAGCGGGCGAAGGCAAGGTTTTGCGCGGACCAGGCGTTGCACCACTGGTCGTTGCATGCCGACCGCATCCAGGTCAGACCGGCTGACTTTCCGTCGTGAGGGGCTTGGCGGCCGGGCGCCGTGAGGTCACGCTGGCGCCGAGCGGGACCGCTGCACCGTCTCAGTCGAGCAGCTTGTCCAGTGTGATCGGGAAGCGGCGGATGCGTTTGCCGGTGGCGTGATAGACGGCGTTTGCGATCGCCGCCGGGACGCCGACAATGCCGATTTCGCCAATGCCCTTGATGCCGAGCGCGTTGATGTGCGCGTCCGGCTCGTCGACGAAGATCACGTCGATGTCGCGAACATCTGCGTTCACCGGAATGTGGTACTCGGCGATATTCGCATTCATGATCCGGCCGAAGCGGTGATCCATCACCGTCTCCTCGTGCAGGGCCATCCCGATTCCCCAGACCACGCCGCCCATGATCTGGCTGCGGCCAGTCTTGGTGTTCAGAATCCGCCCGGCCGCGACGGCACTGACGACCCGCGTCACGCGAATGACGTTTAGCTCTTCGTCGACCTTGACCTCGGCGAAGACGGCCGAATGGGTGTTGCGCGCGTGCTTCTTGTCCTCATCGAACTGGTTGAGCTTTTCCTTCTCGATGCGTTCGACCCCGCCATGGCGCATTGCGTCGGCGATCGAGACCGCGCGGCTGTTGTCGCTGGCCCTGGCAATGCTGCCGTCGGTCAGCACTGTATCGGCCAACTCGGCGCCGGCGAGCGGCGAGCCTGGCATCTTCCCGGCCAGGCGTAACAGTTCCTTGCGCACCTCCTCGGCGGCTGCGAGCACCGCATGTGCGCTCGAGGCAGCCATCCAGGAGCCGCCCTCGACAGGCGCCTGCGGCAGACTGGAATCTGCGAGCCTGACGCTGATGTTCTCGATCGGCAGGCCGAGCGCATCGGCTGCGACCTGCGCCACGATCGTGTAGGTGCCGGTGCCGATGTCGGATGCCGCGCAAGACACCTCGGCATGTCCGTTCGACGTCAGCACGATACGGACGGCGACTGGCATCTGCAGTGCTTCCCACACACCAGTGGCCATGCCCCAGCCGACCAGCTCCCTGCCGTCGCGCATCGAGCGCGGCGCAGGATTGCGTCTGCTCCAGCCGAAGGCGTCCGCGCCGCGCGCGTAGCATGCCCGCAACTGCTTGCTGGTGTAGGGCAGGTTTTCGCTCTGGTCGCGGTCCGAGTAGCACTTCAGCCGCAGGTCGACCGGGTCGAGCTTGAGTGCGACGGCAAGCTCGTCCATCGCGCATTCGAGCGCGCAGACGCCCGACGCCGCGCCCGGTGCGCGCATGTCGCAGGGGGTGGAGACGTCAAGGTGGACCAGCTTGTGGGACAAGCGGCTGTTCGGGCTGCGGTAGAGCTGTTCGGCCCAGCCGGTATCGTTGCGGGCAAAATCCTCGTAGCGCGAGGTGACGGCAATGGCCTCGTGCGTGACCGCATCGAGCGTACCATCTGACTTTGCGCCGAGCCCGACGCGCTCGATGGTCATTGGCCGGTAGCCGAGCCCGTACATCTGCTGCCGTGTCAGCACGACGCGAACGGACCGTTTCAGCGCGAGCGCGCCGAGCGTTGCCAACACCACCTGATATTGCGGCCGCAAGCCGGAACCGAAGGCGCCGCCGACGTATGGCGAGATCACCCGAATGTCCTCCGGCTTCCTGTCGAACACGCCGCAGAGAAATTTGTGGACGTTCTGGACGCCCTGCGTCTTGTCATAGATCGTGAGCTTGCCATTGCTGTCCCAGACCGCCGTGGTCGCATAGAGCTCCATCGGGTTGTGATGCTCGGTCGGTATCACGTAGTCCGCCACATGGCGCACATCAGCTCCCGCAAGGGCGGCTGCGGCGTCGCCCCGCGGCTTATGCGGCTTGTCCTTCTCGGCAGCGTTGCCGCGCTCGCCTTCGAGGTCGGTCGCAAAACCATGCTGCTCATAGTCGACCCGCACAAGCGTCGCGGCGAATTTCGCGGTTTCCCAGTCCTCCGCGACGACCAGTGCGATCGGCTGGCCATTGAACTTGATTTTGTCATCATAAAGCGGACGGAAAGGCGAGCCTTCCTCGGGCGCCACCTCGTCCTTCCACGCCTCGTCCTTATCGGCCAGCGGCGGACGGTTCGCATGCGTGAGCACGTCGAGCACACCCTTGATCTGCAGCGCCGCATTGGTGTCGAGGCGGGCAATGCGCCCGCATGGAATGGTAGCCTCGACGACGAACCCATGGAGGAGCCTGTCGGCCGGAAATTCGCCGGCGTATTTGGCGGCGCCGGTGACCTTGTCGCGGCCGTCGACACGCGACGTTGGCGTTCCGACATAAGCGTTCATGGGGTCCTCACGCGATCTTCTTGTGGGCCTGGGATTGCGGCGTGGCGTTCGCCGCCTGTGTGAGCGTCCGCACGATGGCGCGGCGTGCGAGCTCGACCTTGAAGCCGTTATGTGAGCGGGCCGTTGCTCCCTGGAGCAAGAGATCCGCGGCGTGCGAGAAGTGATCGGGCGTTGCGGCCTGGCCGCGCAACGCCGCTTCGGCTTCGAGGCTGCGCCAGGGCTTGTGCGCCACGCCGCCGAGCGCCAGGCGTGCCCCGATGATCGCGTTGCCCTCCAATTCGAGCGCGGCGGCGACCGAGACCAGAGCGAAAGCATAAGACATCCGGTCGCGAATTTTTAGGTAGCTGTAGTTTTGTGCAAAGCCGCGCGGCGGCAGCTCGATCGCCGTGATGATCTCACCGGTGTCGAGATTGGTATCGACATGAGGCTTGTCGCCGGGCAGCCGATGGAAATCGGTCAGCGCGATGGTGCGTTCGCCGGAAGGACCCGCGACGTACACGAGCCCGTCCAGCGCGGCAAGCGCCACGCTCATATCGGATGGATTGGTCGCGATGCAGGCGGCGCTCGTGCCCAGGATCGCATGGTTGCGGTTCAGCCCGTCCATCGCCGAGCAGCCGCTGCCGGGATGTCGCTTGTTGCAGGGCGTGGCCGTATCATAGAAGTAGGCGCAACGCGTTCGCTGCATCAGATTGCCACCAACGGAGGCCATGTTGCGCAATTGCGCCGACGCGCCGGCTAGGATCGCGCTGGCGAGCAGGGGATAGCGCTGCTCGATCAATGGATGGTAGGCGAGGTCCGAGTTCGGCACCAGGGCGCCGATGCGCAAGGACCCGTCGGTCGTCTCCTGGACCTCCCGGAGCGGCAGGCGGGAGATGTCGATCAGCCGGGAGGGGCGCTCGACATTCTCTTTCATCAGGTCGATCAGATTGGTGCCGCCGGCAATCAGCTTGGCGCCGGGATCGGCGGCGAGCAGGCGGATCGCGTCGGCGACATCAGTGGCTCGGGCGTACTGGAAATTGTTCATGGCTGGCCCATTGCCTGCTGGATGGCGGCGACGATGTTCGGATAGGCGCCACAGCGGCAGAGGTTTCCGCTCATGAGCTCCCGGATCTCGTCGGAATCACGGGCACGGCCTTCGGCGAGCAGTCCGGCCGCCGAACATATCTGTCCCGGCGTGCAATAGCCGCACTGGAAGGCGTCATGGTCGATAAACGCCTGTTGCACGGGATGCAGTGCGCCGTCCTTGGCAAGACCTTCGACAGTCGTGATCTCCGCGCCGTCCTTCATGACGGCGAGCGTGAGGCACGAATTGACGCGCCGGCCATCCACCAGCACAGTGCAGGCGCCGCACTGACCATGGTCGCAGCCCTTCTTGGTGCCGCTCAGCGCAAGATGGTCCCGCAAGGCGTCGAGCAGCGTGGTCCATGGCACGAGATCGAGCGTGTGACTGACGCCGTTGACGACAAGATGGGTCGGGATTCGTTCGGAAATCTGATGCGTGACATCGCCCATGTCCTGCTCCCTGCGACGGCGACCGTGCCGGACGTCAGCCGTGTTGACGCGGGGGCACGCCTCCGCCGGCCAATAGCGCCCAACGGACCACCGACCGGTTGGTTCCTTGCAGGCAGTTCGCCTTTCCGAGAGGTTGCGGTCAGCGCTTTGCTTCGCCGAACACCACATTCGGCACGGCGCGGTTGACGACCTCGCGCAGCGCGAAGCTCGATTGGACCCGCGCGACGCGCGGCAGGCGCGACAGCTCCATGCGGTGGATGCGCTCGAAATCCTGGATGTCGCGGGCGAGCACGATCAAAATGTAGTCGTCGGTCCCCGACATCAGGAAGCAGCGCACGACGGACGGGCATTTCACCACCTCCGCCTCGAACGCCTTCAACGCCTCATCGCTCTGGCTTTCCAGCGCGATGCGGACCAGTACCGTGGTGGTGAGGCCGAATTGCGCGAGGTCGAGCGTGGCCTGATAGCCTTGGATGTAGCCGTCGTCCTCAAGTGCCTTCTGCCGCCGCGCGAGCGCGGTGCTGGATAGCCCAACCTTGTTAGCGAGCTCGGTGTGGCTGGCCCGCGCATTGGTCGTGAGTTCCGCGAGGATGGCGAGATCTTTCCGGTCGAGGGCCAAAGTTTCGTTTCCAGCGTGAAAGGGCGTTTGCGCGCCGGAAACCGGCGCAGGGACGCCAAAGCTAGCGGATATTTGCACGAAACCAAACCGGGCAGGTCGCTACGATCATGAGGTGAATCAAAAGGAGGCCCGGGATGCGCGTCGGTGTGCCCAAGGAAATCAAAGTGCAGGAATATCGCGTCGGGCTCACCCCGGGTGCAGTCCGCGAATATGTCGCGGCGGGGCACGAGGTGACGGTCGAAACCGGTGCGGGTGGCGGCATCGGCGCCTCCGACGAAGTCTACCGGCGGGCAGGGGCGATCATTGCCGACAGCGCACGCGACATCTTCGCGAACTCCGACATGATCGTGAAGGTGAAGGAGCCCCAGAAGAGCGAGTGGGCCCAGCTCCGCGACAGCCAGATCCTGTTCACTTATCTCCATCTCGCGCCGGATCCCGAACAGGCCAGGGGTTTGCTCGCCTCCGGCTGTACTGCGATCGCCTATGAAACCGTCACCGACGCGGCCGGTCACCTCCCCCTGCTAGCGCCGATGAGCGAAGTCGCCGGCCGCCTCGCCATCGAGGCCGCCGGCGCCGCGCTCAAGCGCTCGGCTGGGGGCCGCGGACTGCTGCTGGGCGGCGTTCCCGGCGTGCAGCCGGCGCGGGTCGTCGTGCTCGGCGGCGGCGTAGTGGGAACGCAAGCCGCGCGCATGGCCGCGGGCCTTGGCGCGGAGATCACCGTGATCGACCGCTCTATTCCTCGGTTGCGGCAGCTTGATGGTCTCTTTGCCGGGCGCGTACGCACCCGCTTCTCCACCGTCGAATCAGTTGAGGAGGAGGTGTTCGCTGCCGACGTCGTGATCGGCGCGGTGCTGGTGCCGGGCGCGAGCGCGCCCAAGCTCGTCACGCGTGCGATGTTGACATCGATGCGACCGGGCGCCGTGCTGGTCGACGTCGCGATCGATCAGGGCGGCTGCTTCGAGACCTCGCACCCGACCACGCATGCCGATCCGATCTATCTGGTCGACGGCATCGTGCATTATTGCGTGGCCAATATGCCTGGCGCGGTGCCGGTGACGTCGAGCCAGGCGCTGAACAACGCGACGCTGCCGTTCGGCTTGATGCTCGCGAACAAGGGTTTTGCTGCAGTGCTGGAAAATACACATCTGCGCAACGGGCTGAATGTGCATCGCGGCCGCATCACCAACAAAGCGGTGGCCGAAAGCCTCGGGCTGGAGTTTGCTCCGGTGGGGAGCGGGCTGGCGGCGTAGCGTTGCTGCTCATACCGGCTTGCGATGGCGGCTGCCGAGCGCGGCTTCGATCGTCTCAGGCTTCTCGATGCGTTCGATCAGCATGTCGATGCGGTCGCCGCCCCAGAACAGCTCGCCGTTGAATACCATGGTCGGCACGCCGAACACGCCGAGCGCTTCGGCCTCGTCAATGATGCGGTCATGCTCGGCGCGGGCGGGGCCATGGATGTAGGCTTTGAACTCACTGGCTGAGCCACCGCAGGACGTGATGACGTCCGTGATGGCGGCGAGATCGTCGATCTCGAGCTCATGGCTCCAGAAGCGCCGAAACACCGCATCGTGATACGGACGGAAGAAGCTGTGCTGTTGGGCGAACAGCATGCCGACGCTGGAATAGAACGCGTCGTAGATCCGCCGGGGCCCTTTCATGACGAGCCCTTGCGCATTGGCATAGCGCCGAGCGTCCATATAGGCGTAGCGCACCTTGCGCCAGAAATGCGGCGTGCGCTCTTCCACGGTCCCCATGAATTCGGCAACGCGCAGCGTATAGGGCAGCCATTCGAGCTCGACGCCGTGCGTCTCCTCGAGTTCGAACAGGCGCTTGTTGGCCACGAATGCGTAGGGGCTCTTGTAGTCGGTGTAGATACGCACGCGGGGATTTGGCATTGGCAGATTCCTTTCATACGCGCGGCGCTACCTGCTCGCCGTGGCGCCGGTGCTCAAATAGGCCGGAAGAAGAAAACTATTGCCCCGGGTCCGTCCGGCGGAAGGAGTTTCCCCTTCGGGAGGAAAAAAAGCCAATCGCTTCCATTGCTGTTTGGGGCCGAAACGACGACATTTCCATGAGAAATTGATGGATTGACTGCCATGGAACGCACCAGGTTTGAGCCTTTCGGCGAGCAATTGGTGTCCGCAACGGACACCCAGCCGCGCTCGCGCGGGTCAAAGCTGCTGCTGCGGGTCGGCACCGGCCTGTTCTGGTCGCTGGTCGCCGGCATCGTGCTGGCGCGTGCGGCCTTCTTCGAGCCCGGCGTCTATGACGGCTTCAGCCGCGTCGCCTCGCTGGCCAAGAGCCTGATCTTCTAAGGCGCGCGCCTGACCTTCCAGGCCGGATTATCCCGGACTGAGGATAGAACTTCCCTGAGCCCTGATATGTCGAAAACTTATTTCCCAATCGGATGGCGCTGCGTATAAATCCTTCTCCTCGGGGAGAGATTTGTGTCGCAGAATCAAGCATCCAGTCCGGCCGACGCCAAGCCGACCACGGCCACTGGCCGCATTGTCGCGCTGATTCCCGGGATCCTCCTCTGCATCGCCGTGGCCGGTGTTTCGGCCCTGCTCGAACGGGCGGAATTGGGCGTCTTCGAACATCCCTATGTCGAGGCGCTGGTGATGGCGATCTTGCTCGGCATGGCCGTGCGCAGCTTCTGGAAGCCCGCGCCGCGCTGGCAGTCCGGCATCGCCTTCAGCGCCAAGCAGCTGCTCGAAGTCGCCGTCATGCTGCTGGGAGCCTCGATCAGCTTTGCTGCTATCGCGGCGTCCGGCGTCGCGCTGTTGGCCTCGATCGCGGCCGTCGTTGTGGTCGCGCTCTGCGTCTCCTTCGGCATCAGCCGCCTGCTTGGTCTCTCGACGCGGCTCTCGATCCTGATCGCCTGCGGCAACTCGATCTGCGGCAACTCGGCGATTGCGGCGGTGGCGCCGATCATCGGCGCCAACAATGACGAGATCGCATCCTCGATCTCCTTCACCGCCATCCTCGGCGTGATGATGGTGCTCGGCCTGCCGCTGCTGATCCCGCTGCTGCAGCTATCGGCCACGCAATACGGCATCCTCGCAGGCCTCACCGTCTATGCCGTGCCGCAGGTGCTTGCGGCGACTGTGCCGGCGGGGCTCGTTAGCACCCAGATCGGCACGCTCGTGAAACTGATGCGCGTCCTGATGCTCGGGCCGGTGGTTGTCGGCCTCTCGCTGACGGCCTCGCGCTGGCACAGCGACGCCAAGAAGACCAATGTCGGCTTTTTCCGCCTGGTCCCGTGGTTCATCCTCGGCTTCCTTGCGCTGGCGACCCTGCGATCCCTGGAGATCGTGCCAGGCACGGTGGTTGGTCCGGTGACGAAGATCACCAGCTTTCTCACGGTGGTGTCGATGGCGGCGCTGGGTCTGGGTGTCGACGTTCGTGTGCTGGCCAATGTCGGGGGCAGGGTGACGGCGGCCGTGACGCTGTCGCTGATGCTGCTGCTCGGCATCAGCATCGCACTGGTGCACTGGTTCAAGTGAAGGCGGCTGTAGCCGCGAACTCTTCTTCCTTCGCGCAAGGGGAGAAGGGAAGTAAGAGGGTAAGGGTCGAGAAATCGCTAAATCACATCGGCGAGTGAATGCCCGTGCAGCTCGATGTTCAGCCCCTGCATGCCCATGTCGTTGAGCTCGCCGCCCATCGCCTTGATGCTTTCCTCGCGGATCAGCGACATCAGTCCGCGACGCAATGCCAGGAATTCCGACGACATCATCATCGACTGCTGCCGCGGCCGCTCCAGCGGGATCGGAATCTCCGCCTTGATCGAGCCGGGGCGTGCGGTCATGCAGTAGACACGATCGGACAGGAAGATCGCCTCGTCGATGTCGTGGGTGACGAACAGCACCGAGATCTTCAGCCGCTGCCACATGTTGGTGAGGATCTGCTGCATGATGACCCGGGTCTGCGCGTCGAGCGCGCCGAAGGGTTCGTCGAGCAGCAACACTTTGGGTCCCGTCGCGAGCGCCCGGACGATGCCGACGCGCTGCTTCATGCCACCTGAGAGTTTCTCGGGGTAATGCTTTTCGAAGGCTTCGAGGCCCGCGAGTCCCAGCAGCGTGCGCGCGGCGCGCTCGCGCTGCGAGCGTGGCATGCCGCGCATCTTCAGGCCGAACTCGACGTTTTCCCGCACGGTCTTCCAGGGAAACAGCGAATATTGCTGAAACACCATGCCGCGCTCCGCGCTGGGGCCGTTCACCTTCTCGCCGTCGACGGTGACGATGCCCGTGGTCGGCTTGAGGAAGCCGGCGACCGCGTTGAGCAGCGTCGACTTTCCGCAGCCGGAGGGTCCGACGATCGAGACGAACTCGCCAGGCTTCACATGAATCTGCGTATCGGTGACGGCTTCGACCGGCCCCTCGATGCTGTCGTAGCTGAGGGAGAAGTTCTTGACCTCGATATGGCCCTGCGGTGCCTTGACAACGATCTCACTCATCTTGACCTCCACGGCATCACCAATTGTCCGGCGCCTCGGATCAACATGCTCGATCCGAGGCCGAGCACGCCGATCGCGATCATGCCAAGCGCGATGTCGGCATACTGAACCAGCGAATAGGCCTCCCAGGTGAAATAGCCGATGCCGTACTGCCCCGAGATCATCTCGGCGGCGATCAGCGACACCCAGGCCACGCCCATGCCGACGGTCAGGCCGGTGAAGATGTGCGGGAGCGAGGCCGGAAAATACACATCGCGGAAGATCGAGCGCTCCCGCGCGCCGAGACATTGCGCGGCACGCACCAGCACGGGATCCACCAGCGACATGCCGTGCAGCGTGTTGACCAGGATCGGGAAGAACGATCCGAGGAACGTGATGTAGACGATGCTCTGCTCGTTGGTCGGCCACAGCATGATGGCCATCGGCACCCAGGCAATCGCCGGGATCGGCCGCAGTACCTCCGCTACTGGGAAGATGATCTCGTGGATCAGCTTGAAGCGGCCCATGATCAGGCCGAGTGGCACCGCGACGATCGCCGCAAGCGAGAAGCCGAAGAAGATGCGCCGGCAGCTCAAGAGGACGTGCAGCAGGAATTTCGGATCGTGGATCGCCTTGGTGAAGCTCGCATAGACCGCGAGCGGCGAAGGCACGTTGGTGAAGCGCACGAAGAACACGACGCGATAGGTCGTTAGCAGATGCCAGACCAGAAGAAAGGCGAGCAGCGAGATGATGCCGATCGCGGTCGCGCGCAGCCCGCCCCGGTTGAGCCGGTACCAGCGCAGTGCGAGCGTGCCGAAGGAGGGTGGAGACGCGGGTGGCGTGGAGGCGGGCATGGCGCTTGCCTCCGCGATTGCACTTGCCGGCATGCTGTCCTCGGAATGTCTGAGGAGGGCGGGACTGCTCACGTCTTGCCCCCGCCGACCGCCGCCTTTACCGCGTCGTCGAAGCCGAGCACCTTGCCGCTGATCTTGACGGCATAGGCTTCGGCGTCCTTCTTCAGCAGGAATGGCGCAACCTCGCCATTGCCGACCGCGAAGAAAGCCTGGTCGGCGAACAGCTTGATGCCGCGGGTGGTATCGAAGACGTAGGCGACGTTGATCTTCTTGCCCTTGGTCTTGTAGTCGGCATAGGCGCCGAGCGTGCAGCTGGCTGACGAGAAGGGCATGATGCCTGAATCGTCGACCCAGACCTCGCCGGCCTTGCGCGGATCGGAGATCGGTTTCTTGCAGAAGGAATCGTCGCCGGAGATCTCGTAATTCTTGGTGCTCGCAAGCTGCGCGTCATAGTCGAGCTTCATCTCGGCATACGCTTTTCGGATGTAGCTGTCGTCGACCCATTTCTTCGGGTCGAACTCCTTCATCCGGCCGAGGTTCTGCAGCACTTTGACGTCGGCCGTGGCGGCATCGATCAGTGCCGGCTTGATCGAGGGATCGGTGGTCATGTTGCCGCTGGGGCCGAGGAAGATGTAGACGACCTCCTTGCTGATGCCGGTCCATTCCTGGATCTTCTCGGCGGCGAGCTTGGGATCGTCGCGCAGCCATTGATTGGCGGCGATCACCGCCTTGAAGTAGGCGACGACGACCTCAGGGTATTTCTCGGCGAAATCGGTGCGCACGACGATGCCGTGGAAGGTCGGCAGATTGGTCTCGACGCCGTCAAAGATCTTTCGCGCAAAACCGCGGAACGGCAGCAGCTCGGCGAACGGAACGAAGTCGGCATGCGCGTCGATCTTCTTTTCCTGGAGATTGGTCGAGCCGACCTCCGGACTCTGGCTGACTAACTGGAAGAAATCCGACGCGTAGCCGCGGTCCTGCATCGCCTTGAGCACCATGCCGTGCGCGGCTGAGCCGAACGGCACGCTCACGAGCTTGCCCTTGAGATCGGCAAGATCGTAATAGGGCGAATCCTTGTGAGCGACGATGCCGTTGCCGGAGCCCGACAGGCTGTAGGCGGCGATGCCGATCAGCCGGCTCTTGCTCTCCGGATTGCTGTCGAAAGTGAAGCCGTTCACGATCAGCGGATAGTCGCCCATCATGCCGATCTGCAGCTTGTTCGCCATCATCGCGTTGGTGACGGGCGGGCCGGAGGTGAAGTTCTGCCACTCCAGCTCGAACTTGATGTTGGCGTATTTGCCGTCCTTCGGCAGATATTTTTCGAGGAGATGGAGCTGGCGGATGACGACGCCGGCGGTCACCGTGTTGGTCGTGGTGTCCTGCGTTCCGATGCCGAGCGTGACGGTTTCCGCCGCGGCCGGCTGCGCGAGGAGAAGCGCCAGCGACGTCACCGACATCGCGATCGAGAGCGTGGGAAGATGGCGGACCATTCTCATCCTCATTCGGTTGGATGTGCTGTGGTTGCCATGATTGGGTGAGGGCGTGGGCAGGGCAAATCCGGAATGAGCGCCACAGTCGATTAGTTGCCGGGAAAAGTTGATTGCATACTCCTTGGGCAGTCCTGCACTATAAAGCTGCTTGCATGGGCACCGGCCCTAGTCAGACCCTTGCCCTCGCATCTCTTCCAGCACGTCGGGCCGGCAGACCACGATCTGGGAGCGCTTGGTCAGCACGATTCCCTTCTCCTGCATGCGCTTCAGGCTGATCGTGACCCATTGCCTGGTGGCGCCGACCATGTGGGCGATATCGGCATGGGTGAAGGCGGCGGCGATCACCCGGCCGTCGGCGTCATCGACGCCATAGAGGTCGACGAGATGCAGCAACAGATGCGCAAGGCGCTGTGTGATCGAGCGCGTTCCCAGCATCTGGGCCAGAGCCGAATAGCACTTGCCCTTGAAGGTCAGGCCTTCGATCAGGCCGATCGCGAGGTTCGGGATCTCGACCGCAAGGGATCGCAGCTCCTTTCCGGGCAGATGCACCACGCTACAATTGCTGGATGCAACGCCGGACCATTGATGCACGGTGCCTTCGAACACTTCCGGCCCGCCGACGAAATTGCCGACATGCCAATAGGCCAGCGTGATCTCGCGGCCGAGCGGAGAGGTGTAGAACACCCGGATACGGCCGCTCTCGATCAGCCAGATACCGTCATGCTTGCCACCCTGGCTGAACAGCGTCTGGCCACGGTTGAGCACTTTCCGGCGGCCCTGCTTCAGCACCAGCTCACGTTCGCGCTGACTGAGCTTGTCCATCAACGCCGGCGGTCCGCCGATCCATTGCTGGTTCTCAGTGAGCAGCAGCGAGGAACCGCCGGCAGGCCGGACCGTTGCGGGAACGGTCCCGCGAACCACATTGGCCGCTGCCTGCAACATCATTTGCCTCCGGAACGTTCAAACCGTTCTAAAGAGGAGCAATGTCCGTGCCAGATTCACCCCGCTGTCATCGCCCGGCTTGACCGGGCGATCCAGTATTCCAGAGACGTCAATGGGTTATCGAGAAGCCGCGGCGTACTGGATTCCCCGCCTGCCGCCTACGCTAAAAGCTTCGGCGCCCCTGGGCCTGAACCCCGGCGAAGCCTTGGCGTAGCCGGGTCGCGGGGAATGACAGCGGAGTTTGGAGGACGACCTGTGGCGTCTACCGCCCCGCCAGGCTCAACAAATACGGCTTCGGGTAAATCCCCCGATTGTGCCCATCCGAAAACGAGATGTTCAGCCCGTAACCGAGATCGCCGATCTCGGTGATCGCGATGCCAGGAAACCGCTCGGGGAAGCGGCCGTCGAAGCGGGCACGGGTACAGTGGGCGCATTTGCAGGAGAGGCGGAGCGTTTCCGCGGGCAAGTCCAGCGTGTCGTCCTGAGCGGTGCGGACGCGGAGCGTCGCGAGGTCGGCGCTTGCTTCGTAATCTGCCACGGTCGGTGCCACCAAGGTCATGACGTGTCTCCGACCCTTCTCTACGTTGCCGCAGCGCTGCTGCGATAGCAACTAATTGCCAGGCGCAGGTGCGAGGCGCTGATCTTCGTTGCCTGCTGTTCGATCATCGCCCGCGAAATGTGAAACTAATCCACCGGGAATTTCAGTTCGGCATTGCCGGATTCCTGTCTCTCCGAAACCTTGTGCGCAATCGAGATCAGGAGAGACAATGAGCGCATTTCAGAAGGAAACGGTCCTCTCGGTCAGGCACTGGACCGATAGCCTGTTCAGCTTCACCGCGACGCGCGATCCGGGCTTCCGCTTCCAGAACGGCCAGTTCGCGATGATCGGGCTGGAAGTCGAGGGCAAGCCGTTGCTGCGGGCCTACAGCATGGCGAGCGCCAATCACGAGGAGGCGCTCGAGTTCTTCTCGATCAAGGTGCAGGACGGTCCGCTGACCTCGCGCCTTCAGAAGATCAGGGAGGGCGACGTCATCCTGGTCGGCCGCAAGGCCACTGGCACGCTGATCACCGGCAACCTCATTCCCGGCAAGCGCCTGCTGCTGCTCTCGACCGGAACGGGGCTCGCGCCGTTCGCCAGCCTGATCAAGGATCCCGACGTCTACGAGAATTACGAGACCATCGTCCTCGCCCATGGCTGCCGCCAGGTCTCCGAGCTCTCCTATGGCGAGCACCTCGTCGAAGGCCTGCGCGATCACGAGTTCTTCGGGCCGCTGATTCGTGACAAGCTCGTCTACTACCCGACCGTCACCCGCGAGCCGTTCAGGAATCGCGGCCGCATCTCCGACCTGATCGCGTCGAACCAGCTGTTCGACGACATCGGTCTGTCAGGCCTCGATATCGAGACTGACCGCATCATGCTGTGCGGCAGCCCGGCGATGCTGGAGGAACTTCCCGCGATGCTTTCTGCGCGCGGGTTTGTCGAGGGCAATCACAGCCGGCCCGGCCATTTCGTGATCGAAAAGGCCTTTGTCGAGCGCTGAGGCGCAAATCGCAGCCCGGCGACAACTAATTGCTATCGCCGGGACGCCTGCTGAACAAATCTGATGCAAAGGCGCCGGACCTGCCGGCGAACCAGGAGCAAGCGATGTCACTAGATCAGATCGTCGACGGACTTTCGGAGGTTTCCTGCGACGTGCTCGTCATCGGCGGCGGCACGGCCGGCCCGATGGCGGCGCTGAAGGCGAAGCTGAAGAACCCGAAGGCGAACGTCGTCCTGCTCGAAAAGGCCAACGTCAAGCGCTCCGGAGCGATCTCGATGGGCATGGACGGCTTGAACAATGCCGTCATTCCCGGCTATGCGACGCCCGAGCAGTACACCAAGGAAATCACCATCGCCAATGACGGCATCGTCGATCAGAAGGCGGTCTACAAATACGCGCAAAACTGCTACTCGATCATCGAGGAACTCGACAGCTTCGGCATCCGCTTCCTGAAGAACGAGAACGGCGACTACGCCGTCAAGAAGGTGCATCACATCGGCACCTACGTGCTGCCGATGCCGAACGGCGAAACGGTGAAGAAGGCGCTGTATCGCCAGCTCCGCCGCGCCCGCATCCTGATCTCCAACCGCTACATGGCGACGCGGCTGCTCAAATCCGCCGACGGCCGCATTGCCGGCGCGATCAGCGTCAATACCCGCACCGCCGAGATGCTGGTGATCAAGGCCAAGGCCGTTATCCTGTGCATGGGCGCCGCCGGCCGTCTCGGCCTGCCGACCTCCGGCTACATGTTCGGCACCTACGAGAATGCGGCCAATTCCGGTGACGGCTATTCCATGGCCTATCACGCCGGTGCGGCACTGGCGAACCTCGAATGTTACCAGATCAATCCGCTGATCAAGGACTATAACGGGCCGGCCTGCGCCTACGTCGCTGGTCCCTTCGGCGCCTTCACCGCCAACAACGAGGGATCGCGCTTCATCGAATGCGATTACTGGTCCGGCCAGATGATGCTGGAGTTCTACAACGAGCTGCTGTCCGGCAAGGGCCCGGTGTTTCTCCAGCTCAAGCATCTTCACCCCGACACCATCTCGGAGATCGAATCGACCCTGCACAAGGTCGAGCGTCCCACTCGCGGCCTGTTCCAGCAGGGGCGCGGCGTCGACTATCGCAGCGAGTCGATCGAGATGCATATCTCCGAGATCGGCTTCTGCTCCGGCCACAGTGCGTCAGGCGTGTTCGTCGACGACAACGCGCGCACCACCGTGCCGGGCCTCTATGCCGCCGGCGACATGGCCAGCGTGCCGCACAATTACATGCTCGGCGCCTTCACCAACGGTTCGGTCGCCGGCATCGACGCGATGGAGTTCGCGGACAATCACGACTTCGCGGAATTCGACGCGGCCGATGTCGCCAGCGAACGTGACCGCGTGATGGCGCCGACCAAACGCGAGGACGGCATTCCGCCGAACCAGATCGAGTACAAGACCCGGCGTCTCGTCAATGACTATCTCCAGCCGCCGAAAGTCACGCGCAAATACGAGCTCGGCATGCGCCGGCTCGCTGAAGCGAGGGAAGACATGCAGGAGCGCATGATCGCGCGCAATGCGCACGAACTGCTCCGCGCGCTCGAAGTCCAGTCGATCATGGATTGCGCGGACATGGCCGTGCATGCCTCGCTCTACCGCGAGGAAAGCCGCTGGGGCCTCTATCACTGGCGGACGGATTTCCCGGAGAAGGACAACGAGAACTGGTTCTGCCACACGCTGCTCAGCAAGCAGGACGGCAAGATGACCAGCGAGAAGCGTGCGGTGGAGCCCTATATCGTGCCGATCGCCGACGACGAGAAGGATCTCTACGACAAGCAGCGCATCCGCGCCACCGCCTGACCCGCCGCACAAATAACAGGAGACATACGATGCCTCTCGCTTCTTATCAGACATCGGTTCCGGTGGTCGTCGACGACGCCAAATGCATCGCGGACAAGGGCTGCACCGTGTGCGTCGACGTCTGCCCGCTCGACGTGCTGCGTATCAGCGATATGACCAACAAGGCCTACATGGCCTATGACGAATGCTGGTACTGCATGCCCTGCGAGGCGGATTGCCCGACCGGCGCCGTCACCGTCAACATTCCATATCTCCTGAGGTAGTCATGTCGAGCCCGTTCGAATCCTACGACGATCTCGAAGATGCCGACGAGCGGCTCCAGGCCGCCGATCCAGGGGAGCGCCGCGTCGCCATCATCACGCTCGGCCATTCCGGCGATCCCGCAGCGGTCGGCCATCTCGCCAAAATGGTCGCCGATCCCGATGCCGGCGTCCGCCAGCAGGTTGCGATGGCGCTCGGCGAGTTCGATGGGCCGGAGGCCGCCAGCGCGCTGGTCAAGCTGCTTGTCGACCCCGAAAGAATCGTCGCGGCCGCCGCGGCCGACAGCATGGCGGAGTTCAAAGATCCCGCCTGCGCCGAAATCATCCTGCCGCTGGTCAAGCATGCCCACGCCTTCGTCCGCATGGGCGCGTTGCGTGCGCTGAAGGAGCTGCGCTGTAAGGACACCTTGAAACCCGCGCTCGAAGCGCTCCAGGATTCCGATGCCGCCGTGCGGGTGCAGGCGATCGGCGTGATCGGGTTCCTCAAACTGGAGGAATCGATTCCGGCGCTGACCGCGCTGATCAACGATCCGGACGCGCATGTGCGCCGTGCTGCGGTGAGCGCGCTCGCCTTCTCGCAGATGAAGCCCGCGGCCGAGATGATCACGCGCGCCTTGAAGGATTCGGACTGGATGGTGCGGGAGATGGCCGCGGAAACGCTGGGCCTCAATGTCAACGGATCGATTGCCGCCGACCAGCTCATCGCTTCGCTCAGTGACGAGTTCTGGCAGGTGCGTCTGAAGGCAATCCGCAGCCTTGGCCGGATGAAGATCGAGCGCGCGGTTCGCCCGATTGGCAATTGCGTCAACCACGACCAGGCCAATTTGCGGAAAGAGGCGGCTGCTGCGCTCGGCGAAATCGCCCACCACGACGGCGAAGCCTTCCTTGCCGTCATCGCCGACGATCCCGATCCCGAGGTGCGCAAGAACGCGCGCTGGGCGCTTCAGCAGATTGCGGCGCGAAAAGCGCGGGCGGGGGCATAGAAGCGCGGCGGGCTGCCGCGCTGGACTTCCCGTCCCAGACGTTTATTGGTCTTCGCCAATGTGATAGGCCTCCGCGAGCGAGGCCGATCCGAAAAGAGCGAGGATGCGCCCATGACGACATTGACGGTTAAGGACCTTCTCCCCGAGGACGGCACGCGGGGAACGCTTGTCGGCCGCGTCTGGCTGCCGCAGGCGAATGGCCCGATCGTGGTCGCCGTGCGCGGCGATGGTGTGTTCGACGTCACCGCAAAATTTCCGACCGTCAGCGCGCTTTGCGAAGAGGATCATCCGGCCAAGGCGCTTGCCGCGACCAAGGGCGAGCGCATTGGCGATCTTGAAGCGATCGTGGCCAATACGGCCCCCGATGGTCGCGACCCCAAGAAGCCGTGGCTGCTCGCACCCGTCGATCTCCAGACGCTGAAGGCAGCCGGCGTCACCTTTGCCATCTCGATGCTGGAGCGCGTGATCGAGGAACGGGCGAAAGGCAATCCGGCCTCGGCCGAAGCGATCCGGCAAGAGGTGACGCGGCTGATCGGCAATGATCTGTCGAAGCTCAAGCCCGGTTCGGACCAGGCGATGCACCTCAAGCAGGTGCTGATCGACCAGAACGCCTGGAGCCAGTATCTCGAGGTCGGCATCGGCCCCGATGCCGAGGTCTTCACCAAGGCGCCGACCTTGTCGTCGGTCGGCACCGGCATGGATGCGGGGCTGCATCCGAAGTCGACCTGGAACAACCCCGAGCCGGAGCTGGTGCTGTTCGTCTCGAGCCGCGGCAAGATCGTGGGCGGCGCGCTCGGCAACGACGTCAATCTGCGCGACTTCGAGGGCCGTTCGGCGCTGCTGTTGTCGAAGGCCAAAGACAACAACGCCTCGTGCTCCATCGGCCCGCTGCTCCGTCTGTTCGACGACAGCTTTACCCTCGACGACGCCCGCAAGCTCGACATCAGCCTGAACGTGAAGGGGCAGGACGGTTTCGTCCTCGACGGCCATTCCTCGATCAGCATGATCAGCCGCGATCCGACCGATCTGGTCGAGCAGACCATCGGCAAGGTGCACCAATATCCAGATGGCTTCGTGCTGTTCCTCGGGACCATGTTCGCGCCGGTCAAGGATCGCGACGCGCCGGGACAGGGGTTCACCCACAAGCGCGACGACATCGTTACGATCTCGGCACCCCAGCTCGGCAAACTCGTCAACCGCATGCGGACCAGCGACGAGTGCGAGCCCTGGACATTCGGCATCGGCGCGCTGATGAAGAATCTGGCGCAGCGGAAGCTGATCTAGCTCACTGCCCGCCGGGTGTGGGGGACTCTCCACGAGTCGCCTTGCTCGATAGACGAAGAAGCTCTCCCCACCGTCATTGCGAGGCAAGCGAAGCAATCCAGAATCCCTACGCGGAAAGACTCTGGATTGCTTCGCTGCGCTCGCAATGACGGGGAGAGAGGTTGCGGGTACGTCTTTCACCGTCCTTGCAGAGGTGCCCTCATCCCAACCGCTGTACCATTTTTTCATCTCCGCGTTGCATCGCTGGAACAAAATCGCGCTGGGCGTGTCATACCCGAGCCTTCCAGCCAGCCATCGCACCGATCCAAATAGTCAGATAATATGACTAGTCGGAACCAAACTTCCGTGAAATAGTCCCTCCCGCCGCCTCAAAGGTCGGCCTGTGGGTGCGATGCTACCAATCGGCGCCCCGGATAACATTTGGGAGATACGCCGATGATCCTCAAAGCCCTCTTTGCGGCCAGCGCCACTGCCGCGTTGCTGCTCGCGCTGCCGGCGAACGCCGCCGAGCTCACCATCGGCTTCTCGCAGATCGGATCGGAATCCGGCTGGCGCGCGGCCGAGACCTCGGTTTCCAAGCAGGAGGCCACCAAGCGCAAGGTCAATCTCAAGATCGCCGACGCGCAGCAGAAGCAGGAGAACCAGATCAAGGCGATCCGCTCCTTCATCGCGCAGAACGTCGATGCGATCTTCCTCGCGCCCGTCGTCTCAACCGGCTGGGACTCGGTGCTGAAGGAAGCCAAGGAGGCCAAGATCCCGGTCGTGCTGCTCGACCGCGACATCGATCCCTCCGGGAAGGAGCTCTATCTCACCGCCGTGACCTCCGACAGCGTTCACGAAGGCGAGGTCGCCGGCGACTGGCTGGCGAAGACCGTCGGCGCCAAGGCCTGCAACATCGTCGAATTGCAGGGCACGGTCGGCGCCAGCGTCGCCGCCAACCGCAAGAAGGGTTTTGACACCGCCATCGCCAAGCACGCGAACCTGAAGGTGGTGCGCAGCCAGACCGGCGACTTCACCCGCGCCAAGGGCAAGGAAGTGATGGAAAGCTTCATCAAGGCCGAAGGCGGCGGCAAGTCGATCTGCGCAGTTTATGCGCACAACGACGACATGATGGTCGGCGCGATCCAGGCGATGAAGGAAGCCGGCCTCAAGCCGGGCAAGGAGATCCTCACCGTCTCGATCGATGCGGTCCCCGACATCTTCAAGGCGATGGTCGCCGGCGAAGCCAATGCCACGGTCGAGCTGACGCCGAACATGGCTGGCCACGCGCTCGATGCCATCGCCGCCTTCAAGGACAAGGGCACCGTTCCGCCGAAATGGATCCAGACCGAGTCGAAGCTCTACACGCCCGCCGATGATCCGCAGAAGATCTACGACAGCAAGAAGGGCCTCGGTTACTGAGGCGAGAGTGTCGCCGGACGACCGTGTGTCGGCAGTCCGGCGATCCCGCTCGAAACCGCCGCGCGAACGAACAGGCTCCGTGTCCGCATCGTCAGCGGGCGCCGTTGGGAGTGAATTTGTCATGGAGAACAGCCCGGATTCCGCTGCTTCCCTGCTGGAGGTGCGTGGGATCAGCAAGAGCTTTGGCGCCGTGCGTGCGTTGCAGGAGGTCGACTTCACGCTTCGCGCCGGCGAGATCCATGCGCTGCTCGGCGAGAACGGCGCCGGCAAGTCCACGCTGATCAAGGTGATCACCGGCGTGTTCCCGCGCGATGCTGGCATCGTCAGGATCTGCGGCGAAGAGGTCGCGCCACGCTCGGCCAAGGAGGCGGTTCAGGCCGGCATCGCCACCGTCTACCAGGAGGTCAATTTGCTGCCGAATCTCTCGGTGGCGCAGAACCTATTCCTCGACCGGCAGCCGATGCGCTTCGGCATCGTGCGTGAAGGCGAGATGCGACGCCGCGCGAAGTCGCTGCTCGCGGATTTCGGTCTCGACATCGACGTATCAGCGCCGCTTGGCAATTATTCGGTGGCGATCCAGCATGTCACCGCGATCGCGCGCGCCGTCGATCTCTCGGCGCGCGTGCTGATCCTGGACGAGCCGACCGCGAGCCTCGATCGCCATGAGGTCGAGATCCTCTTCGGCGTCATGCGTCAGCTTGCCAAGCGCGGCATTGGCATCGTCTTCGTCAGCCATTTCCTCGACCAGGTCTATGAGATCTCCGATCGTATCACCGTTTTGCGAAATGGTCGCCTGGTCGGCGAGCGCGAGACCGCGTCGCTGTCGCGGCTCGAGCTGATCCGGATGATGCTCGGCCGCGAGCTGGCCGAGACCACCAGCGCGCGGGCATCGGCAGGCGCACAGACGACGCGTGAAGTCTGTGCGAGCTTCGAGGGTTACGGCAAGGCCGGCTATGTCGCGCCGTTCAATCTCGAGCTGCGGCATGGCGAAGTGGTTGGTCTCGCCGGCTTGCTCGGCTCGGGCCGGACCGAGACGGCCCGGCTGGTGTTCGGCGCCGAGCGCGCCGATCGCGGACAGGCGAGGGTGGAAGGCGCGCCTGTCCGGCTTCAGTCGCCGCGTGACGGCGTGCGCCACGGCTTTGGCTATTGCCCTGAGGAGCGCAAGACCGACGGCATCGTCGCCGAGCTCACCGTGCGCGAGAACATCGTGCTCGCGCTTCAGGCCAAGCGCGGTTTGCATCGGCCGCTGTCGCGGCGCGAGCAGGACGAGATTGCGAGCCGTTACGTCAAGATGCTCGACATTCGTCCGCCCGATCCGGAGCGGCCCATCGGACTGCTGTCCGGCGGCAATCAGCAGAAGGTGCTGCTGGCACGGTGGCTTGCGACCTCGCCGCGGCTCCTCGTGCTGGACGAGCCGACCCGCGGCATCGACGTCGGCGCGCATGCCGAGATCATCCGCCTGATACGCGAGCTCTGCGACGACGGGCTTGCGCTGCTCGTGATCTCCTCCGAGCTCGACGAGATCGTGACCTATTCCGATCGCGTGGTGGTGCTGCGCGACCGCGCTCATGTCGAGGAGCTCACCGCCGAGGCCATCGACGTCGGCAGCATTCTCGCCGCCATCGCCGCCGATGACGCCAGTGTCGCACATGAGGGCCGGGCATGACCGCGCTGTTGCCGCGCCGCGGTCTTGCCCAGATCCTCGCGTTGATCGTAATCCTGGCGGTCGATCGCGTGGTGTCGCCGCAATTCTTTGATTTGCGCCTCCAGGACGGCCGGCTGTTCGGCAGCATGATCGACGTGCTCAACCGCGGCACGCCGGTCGCGCTGCTCTCGCTCGGCATGGTGCTGGTGATCGCGACGCGCGGCATCGACCTGTCGGTCGGTGCAGTCATGGCGATCTCCGGCGCGATCGCGGCGAGCCTCGCCGATAGCCACAGTCTGGCCGTGGTGCTGGCGGCTGCGCTCGGTGCGGGCCTGATCTGCGGATTGTGGAACGGATTTCTTGTCGCGATACTCGGCATGCAGCCGATCGTGGCGACCTTGATCCTGATGGTGGCGGGACGCGGCATCGCCCAGCTCATTACCGAGGGTCGAATCGTGACCTTCTCCTCGCCCGATCTGGTCTGGCTCGGCAATGGCTCTATTCTCGGTCTGCCGGTGCCGGTCGCGATTGCGCTGGGCATGCTGATCCTCACCGGCGCGGTGGTGCGAGGCTCGGCACTCGGATTGCTGATCGAGGCAACCGGCGGCAATGCGCGGGCGAGCGAGCTTGCCGGCGTCGGCACGCGCGCGATGATCTTGGCGGTCTATGTCTGGTGCGGCGTTTGCGCTGCGCTTGCCGGCGTCATCGCAGCGGCCGACATCATGGGCGCGGATGCCAACAATGCCGGCCTCTGGCTCGAGCTCGACGCCATCCTCGCGGTGGTGATTGGCGGCACCTCGCTGTTCGGCGGCCGCTTCAGCCTCGTGCTGGCCGTACTCGGCGCGCTGATCATCCAGACCATGAACACCGGCATTCTGCTGTCGGGCTATCCGCCGGAGTTCAATTTGCTGGTCAAGGCGGTGGTGGTGCTCGCCGTGCTGCTGCTGCAATCGCCGAAGCTGTCCGGCTTTGCCGGCGTTGTGAGGCGGCTGCGGGGGACCAAGGCATGAAAGGCCTGCCGCCCGTCCTCATCACGGCGATCGTGCTTGTCGCGGGATTCGTGCTCTGCGCGATGCAGTTTCCCAACATCGCCTCCACCCGCGTAGTCGGCAACCTCCTGACTGACAACGCCTTCCTCGGCATCGTCGCGACCGGCATGACCTTCGTCATCATTTCCGGCGGCATCGATCTCTCGGTCGGCTCGGTGATCGGCTTCACCACGGTGTTCGTCGCGCTGGCGATCGAGCGCTGGGGAATGCCGCCCTTGGTCGCCTTCGTCGCCATTCTCGCGCTCTCGGCCGCCTTCGGCGCGGCAATGGGCGCGGTGATCCATGTCTTCGATCTGCCGCCTTTCATCGTGACGCTCGCCGGCATGTTTTTGGCCCGGGGTGCCAGCTTCCTACTCTCGACGGAATCGGTGCCGATCACGGCACCGGTCTATTCGACCGTGTCGGACTTCGCTCTGCGACTACCCGGCGGTGGACGGCTGACGGCGGTCGCGATCATCATGCTTGCGATCGTGATCGGCGGCGCATTGCTGCTGCAGCTCACCCGGTTCGGCGCCAATGTCTATGCGCTGGGCGGCAGCCGGGCGACCGCGAGCCTGATGGGCGTTGCAGTTGGCAGGATGACGGTAAAGATCTACATGCTGTCGAGCTTGCTCGCTGGCATCGCCGGCATCGTCTTCTCCTTCTACACCAGCGCCGGCTACTCGCTGTCCGCCGTCGGCGTCGAGCTTGACAGCATCGCGGCCGTCGTGATCGGCGGCACGCTGCTTACGGGCGGGCAGGGCTCGGTGATCGGAACCTTCCTCGGCGTGCTGATCCAGGGCATGATTCAGACCTACATCAATTTCGACGGGACGCTGTCGAGCTGGTGGACCAAGATCGCGACCGGTGTGCTGCTGTTCGCCTTCATCGCCTTGCAACAGGGATTGGTTGCGCTCGCGCGCCGGCCCGTGGCAAAGCGCGCGGGAGCAGTCTCATGACCACCTCGCGCATCCTCGTCATTCCGACGCGCCGGGCGCACTCAAATCACGCGGAAGTGGCCCGCTCGATCGGCGTTGACATCATCGCCGGCCGATATGCAGAAGGGACGCGGCTGCCGGGCGATGCCGAGATGATCGCGATGTTTGGCGTGTCGCGACCGGTGTTGCGCGAGAGCGTGAAGACGCTGGTGGCCAAGGGCCTGCTTACTACCAAGGCGCGGGTCGGCACCGTCGTGCGCGAGCGCGTCGCCTGGAACATGTTCGACGCCGACGTGCTGGCCTGGCACCTGGATGCCGGGATCGACAAGCGCTTCCTCAACGACCTCGCCGAGATCCGCCTCGCGGTCGAGCCGCGCGCGGCCGCGCTGGCGGCGGCGCAGCGGTCGGAGCAGGATCTCTCCGAGCTCCGTCGCTGCATGGAGCGGATGCGGCTTGAGGCCTCCGACTCCGTTGGCTTCGCCGATGCCGACCTTGCGCTCCATGTCGGTGTGGCGCGCGCCTCCGGAAATCTGTTCATGCGCTCGATCGGGCACGTCATCGAGGCTGCGTTGCGCGCCTCATTCCTGCTCAGCGCACCGGTCGAACCGGAGGACCGCGACACCGTTCTGCTCTGGCATCAGAAGATCGTCGATGCCATCGCCGCCGGTGAAGCCGCGACCGCGTCGGAGGCGATGGTCTACGTCATTCACAACGGCATGCGCCGCCACGAGGGGACAGTGATCGAGACTGTATCGGCCGAAGCGCTGCCGTCCGCGGAAGCTGGAGAAAAATCGTGACTGAACTTCGCATCGCCATCGTCGGCTTCGGCAAGATCGCGCGGGACCAGCATGTCGGCGCCATCGCAGCGGTTCCCGGCGCGACGCTGGCAGCCGTCGCGAGCCGCAACGCCTCGCTGCCGGATCTGCCGCATTTCGCGACGATCGAAGAGCTGCTGGAAAAAGGTCCGCCGATCGACGCGGTCTCGCTCTGCACGCCGCCTCAAGTGCGCCGCGCCCAGGCCGTCGCAGCGCTCAGGGCCGGCAAGCATGTCATGCTGGAGAAGCCGCCGGGCGCCGGCGTTGCCGAGCTCGATCCGCTGATCGCGATGGCGAGAGAGGCCAAGCGGACGTTGTTCGCGACCTGGCATTCGCGCCATGCGCCGGCGGTCGAGCCGGCGCGCGAGTGGCTCGCCGCCCGCCGCGTCCGTTCCGTGCACATCAACTGGAAAGAGGACGTCCGCGTCTGGCATCCCGGGCAGGCCTGGATCTGGGAGCCGGGCGGGCTCGGGGTGTTCGATCCCGGCATCAATGCGCTGTCGATCCTGACCCGGATCCTGCCGAAGCCCGTGTTCGTCACCGCGGCCGAGCTCGCCTTCCCCGCCAATTGCCAGGCGCCGATCGCCGCGAACCTGACGCTGACCGACATCGACGGCCTGCCTGTGACCGCCGAGTTCGATTTCCGCCAGACCGGACCGCAGAGCTGGGATATCCTGGTCGAAACCGACCAGGGCCGGATGACGCTATCCCGCGGCGGCCGGATCATGGCGATCGATGGCAAGACCGTTGCCGAGGCGCCCGATGAGGAATATCGGGAGCTTTACCGGCGCTTCGTCACGCTTGCCGCGACAGGGGCGAGCGACGTCGATCTGGCGCCGCTTCGTCTCGTTGCGGACGCCTTCCTGCTCGGCAGGCGCACGATCGTCGAACCGTTTGTGGATTGATCATGGCTGGATCGAAAACAGAGAGAGACGTCTTCGGAACGCTGCCTGACGGCTGCAAGGTCGAGCGCATCGTGCTGCGCGGCGAGGGCGGGTTCGAGGCGCGCATCATCACCCATGGCGCGGTGATCCAGGCGCTGATCGCGCCGGACGCCAAAGGCGGCTACGACGACGTCGTGCTCGGCCATGATGGGTTCGCCGGCTATCTCGCTGAACGAAAGTTCTTCGGCGCCACCGTCGGCCGCTACGCCAATCGCATCGCCAACGGACAATTCTCGCTGGACGGCGAGACGGTGCAGCTTCCCGTCAACAACGGTCCGAATGCGCTGCATGGCGGCCTCGACGGCTTCGACCGCAAGCTCTGGGACATTGCGGAGATCGACGACGGCGCCGAGCCCGCGGTCACGCTGACCTATGTCAGTCCGCACGGCGAGGAGAACTATCCCGGTCGGCTCGATGTGCGCCTGACTTATCGCGTCACCGGCCCGGCCGAGCTATCCCTGACCATGGAGGCGCGGACCGACCGGCCGACCATCGTCAACCTGACCAACCACAGCTTCTTTAATCTGGAAGGCGCGACATCGGGCACGCCCATTCTCGATCACAAGCTGACGGTCGCGGCCGGGCATTTCCTCGCGATCGATCCCACCGCCATTCCGTTGCTTGAGCCGCCGCGCAGCGTTGCCGGCACGCCGTTCGACTTCCGCGAGCCGCGGCCGGTCGGCGAGCGCATCCGCGAGAGCGACCAGCAATTGCGCAACGGCAAGGGCTACGATCACACCTACTGTCTCGCGCGTGACGGCAAGCTTGCGCTCGCGGCGCGGCTGGAGGCGCCGCGCTCGGGGCGCATCATGGAGCTGTTCACTGATCAGCCCGGTCTGCAGGTCTATTCGGGTAATTATCTCGACGGCACGATTTCGGGCAAGGGCGGCAAGCTGTACCGGCAGTCGGACGCCATGTGCCTGGAGCCGCATATCTGGCCGGACGCACCGAACCGGCCGGATTTCCCGAGCCCGCGCCTAGCGCCCGGCGAGGTCTATCGCCATCATACGGTCTATCGCTTTGCGGTGAGGAGGTCCTGATGGAACAGGTGCCGACCTCGGTTCTTTCGAACGATCCTTGCCATCTCGGCGAGGGGCCGACCTATGACGTGACCACGGACACGGCCTGGTGGTTCGATATCCGCGAGGGGCGACTGTTCGAGGCGCAGCTCGGCAGCGGCAGGATTCGCGTTCATGCGCTGGGCCGGATGGCGAGCGCACTTGGGCGGATTGACGCCGAGCGGCAGTTGATCGTCACGGAAGACGGCCTCTATATCCGCAAAATTGCCGACGGTGCGATGGCGCTGCTCTGTCCGCTCGAAGCCGACAATCCCGCGACCCGCTCCAACGATGCCCGCGTGCACCCCTCCGGCACGTTCTGGATCGGCACCATGGGCCGCAAGGCGGAAGCAGAGGCAGGCGCGATCTACGCGTTCCAGCACGGCAAGATATCGATGCTGTTTCCGCGCATCAGCATTCCCAATTCGATCTGCTTCTCGCCCGATGGCGCTACCGGCTACTTCGCCGACACCGCGCGTGCGGTGCTCTACGCGGTGCCGCTCAATCCCGCGACCGGCCTGCCGCGCGGCGAGCCGGAGGTGCTGCTGCGCCACACCGGCATCGGCGGCCTCGACGGATCGGTGTGCGATGCCGACGGAAACATCTGGAACGCCTGCTGGGGTGCGAGCCGCATTGACGTCTACTCTCCGCAAGGCGAGCGGCTGCGCTCGCTCAGCGTGCCGGCAAAGCAGGCGAGCTGCCCCGCTTTTGTCGGCCCCGATCTATCACGTCTCCTCGTCACCTCGGCCTGGCAGGACATGGATGCGGCGGCGCGTGCCGCCGATCCGCAAGCCGGCTACACCTTCCTGTTGGAGGCCTCCGCGCACGGTCGCGCGGAGCCTGACGTCAAGCTCGCATAGGAGGCTCGAAGCTGCACACGACCAAAGTTCTCGACGACACGAAAAAACAGTCTGACATCCAAGGGAGTGAAACATGTTGAAACTGAAGACGACCTTCCTCGCGCTCGCGCTGGCCGGCGCTGCGACGATGGCCGCGGGCGTCACCGCCTCGGCCCAGGACAAAGCAACAGTCGGCATCGCCATGCCGACCAAATCGTCGGCGCGCTGGATCGACGATGGCAACAACATGGTCAAGGTGCTGAAGGAGCGCGGCTACAACACCGACCTGCAATATGCCGAGGACGACATTCCGAACCAGCTCTCGCAGGTCGAGAACATGGTGACCAAGGGCGCGAAAGCGCTGGTGATCGCCGCGATCGACGGCACCACGCTGTCCGACGTGCTCAAGCAGGCGAAAGCAAAAGGCATCACCGTGATCGCCTATGACCGCCTGATCCGCGGCACGCCGAACGTCGACTATTACGCGACCTTCGACAATTTCCAGGTCGGCGTGCTCCAGGCCGAGTCGATCGTGCAGGGCCTCGGCCTCAAGGATGGCAAGGGTCCGTTCAACATCGAGCTGTTCGGCGGCTCGCCCGACGACAACAACGCCTACTTCTTCTACAACGGCGCGATGAGCGTGCTGAAGCCGTACATCGACAGCGGCAAGCTCGTCGTCGTCTCCGGTCAGATGGGCATGGACAAGGTCGCGACCTTGCGCTGGGACGGCGCCACCGCGCAGGCCCGCATGGACAATCTGCTCAGCGCCTACTACGGCAACAAGAAGGTCAACGCGGTGCTGTCGCCGTATGACGGCCTGTCGATCGGCATCATCTCCTCGCTGAAGGGGGTCGGTTATGGCAGCGCCGGCCAGCCGATGCCTGTCATCTCGGGCCAGGATGCCGAAGTGCCCTCGATCAAGGCGATGCTGCGCGGCGATCAGTATTCGACGATCTTCAAGGACACCCGCGATCTCGCCAAGGTGACCGCCGACATGGTCGACGCTGCGCTTGCCGGCAAGCAGGTCACCGTCAACGACACCAAGACCTACGAGAACGGCGCCAAGACCGTGCCGTCCTATCTGCTCAAGCCGGTCGTGGTCTACAAGGACAATTGGGAGAAGGTCCTGGTCGACAGCGGCTACTACAAGAAGTCGCAGTTCCAGTAAGAGGTCTACTCCCTCTCCCGACCTGCGGAGAGGGAGTTCTTTAGGGTTTGGGCGAAGCGCATGTTTATCAACTCGTCGTGCCCGGGTTTGTCCCGGGCATCCACGTCCCTCTTCGCAAGCGACTGCACGTGGATGGCCGGGACAAGCCCGGCCATGACGATTGTGGAAGCCCCCGGGAGAATGAACCGATGACCGCAATGCTGGAGATGCGTAACGTCAGCAAGAGCTTTTCCGGCGTCCAGGCGCTGCGCGATGTCAACTTCTCGGTTGAAGCCGGGCAGATCCACGCCCTCGTCGGCGAGAACGGTGCCGGCAAGTCCACGCTGATGAAGGTGCTCAGCGGCGTCTACCCGGCCGGCAGCTACGAGGGCACCATCATCTTCGATGGCGAGGAGCGCCGCTTCCGCGACATCAACGATTCCGAGGCGCTCGGTATCATCATCATCCATCAGGAGCTGGCGCTGATCCCGCTGATGTCGATTGCCGAAAACATCTTCCTGTCGCATCCGCCGTCCAAGCTCGGCGTGATCGATCGCGACGAGGTCTATCGGCGTACCCGGGAACTGCTGGCTCAGGTCGGCCTCAAGGAATCGCCGGACACGCTGATCACCGATCTCGGCGTCGGCAAGCAGCAGCTTGTCGAGATCGCCAAGGCGCTGTCCAAGCGGGTGCGGATGCTGATCCTGGACGAGCCGACCGCCAGCCTCAACGAGGCCGACAGTGCCGCGCTGCTCGAACGTCTCATGGCCTTCCGCGAGCAGGGCATCGGCTCGATCCTGATCTCGCACAAGCTGAACGAGGTCGCCCGTGTTGCCGATCACATCACCGTCCTGCGCGATGGCCGCACCGTCGACGGCATCGACTGCCGCGCCGAGCCGATCCAGGAGGACCGCATCATCCGCAGCATGGTCAACCGCGATCTCGCCCATCGCTTTCCGGAGCGCAGCGCAAAGGTCGGCGAGCCCGTCCTCACCGTCGAGAACTGGTCGGTCTACCATCCCATCCATCCCGAGCGGCAGGTGATCAAGAACGTTGATTTCAGCGTGAAACGCGGCGAGGTGGTCGGCATTGCCGGATTGATGGGCGCTGGCCGCACCGAATTCGCCATGAGCCTGTTCGGCCGTTCCTGGGGCACCACGATCAGCGGTCGCATCCGGCTCGAGGGCCATGAGATCGTGCTGCCGAACGTCGCGGCCGCGATCGACGCCGGCCTTGCCTATGTCACCGAGGACCGCAAGCAGCTCGGGCTGATCCTCGCCGACGACGTCCGCAAGAACATCACGCTCGCAAGCCTTAACCAGGTCGCCCCCAACCGGGTGATCGACGACATCGCCGAGCTGAAGGTTGCCAGCGACTACCGCAACCGGATGCGCATCCGCTGCTCCGACGTCTATCAGGAGACCAGCCAGCTCTCCGGCGGCAACCAGCAAAAGGTCGTGCTGTCGAAATGGCTGATGACGGATCCCAAGGTCTTGATCCTGGACGAGCCGACCCGGGGCATCGACGTCGGTGCCAAGTACGAGATCTACTGTATCATCAACGAGCTTGCAGAGGCCGGCCGCGGTGTGGTGGTGATCTCCTCGGAGATGCCCGAGTTGCTCGGCGTATGCGACCGCATCTGCGTCATGAACGACGGTGCCTTCGTCGGCGAGTTCCCCGGCACCGAAGCGACACAGGAAAAGATCATGCGCGCCATCATGCGCAACGACAGAAATTATGGAAGCCGCGCCCTGGCGGGTGCCGAGATGGGAGGATCGCAGCCATGACCGACAAGACGGTTTCGCTGCCCGAGGAGCGCCGGAACGGCAGCTTCATCAAGAACAATCTGCGCAACTACGGCATGCTGATGTCGCTGATCGCGATCATGCTGTTCTTCCAGGTCATGACCGGCGGCACGCTGCTGCAGCCGCTCAACCTGACCAATCTGGTGCTCCAGAACAGCTACATCGTCATCATGGCGCTGGGCATGCTGCTCGTCATCGTCACCGGCCATATCGACCTCTCGGTCGGCTCGGTCGCGGGTTTCGTCGGCGCGGTGGCCGCCGTGCTGATGGTGACATACAAGGTCGACTACACGCTCGCCTTCATCGCATGCCTGCTGCTCGGCGCGGCAATCGGCGCCGCGCAGGGCTATTGGGTGGCCTATTTCAAGATCCCGTCCTTCATCGTGACGCTAGCGGGCATGTTGGTGTTCAAGGGGCTTGCGCTCGCGGTGTTGCAGGGCCAGTCGCTCGGACCGTTCCCGGCGACCTTCCAGAAACTGTCCTCCGGCTTCATTCCGGAGCTCTTGCCGGAGGCCGGCACCCTGCATCCGACATCCATGCTGATCGGTGCGGTGCTCGCGCTCGGCCTCGTCTACGCCAGCGCCAGGGGAAGGTCGCGCGAGCAGTTGCACGGCATCGAAGTCGAGCCTTACGCGTTCTTCCTCGGCAAGAGCATTCTTCTGGCCTGCGCCGTGCTCTATTTCACCTATCTGATTGCCTCGCATCGCGGCCTGCCCAACGTGCTGGTGATCATGGGTGCGTTGATCGCGCTCTACGGCTTCGTCACCCGCCGCACCGTGATCGGCCGGCAAATCTATGCGGTCGGCGGCAACGCCAAGGCCGCAAGCCTGTCGGGCATCAAGACGGAACGGTTGACCTTCCTCACCTTCGTCAACATGGGCGTGCTCGCCGCGCTCGCCGGCCTCGTCTTCGCCGCGCGCCTCAACACCGCAACGCCGAAGGCGGGTCTCGGCTTCGAGCTCGACGTCATCGCCGCCTGCTTCATTGGCGGCGCCTCAGCCTATGGCGGGGTCGGCCGCGTCGGCGGTGCCGTGGTCGGCGCCATGATCATGGGTGTGATGAACAACGGCATGTCCATCCTCGGCATCGGCATCGACTATCAGCAGGTCATCAAGGGCCTGGTCCTGCTCGGGGCAGTGTGCATCGACGTTTATAATCAGCGGAGATGAGGCTGCGTAGCCGGATGGAGCGAATCGCAATACGGGACCACTGATCCGCATTCCGCTCTGCTCCATGCAGGCTGGGGCAGCCGTTACTGCGTCGTGAACAGCACCGCCGCGATCGCGACCGAGATGCTCACCGCCGACACGGTGGCCACGGTCGATAGCACGCCGATTCGCCGGAGCGCGATGGCGAAGACGATGATGATGGGCGTCGCGGTCATCAGCCCGATTTGTGCATCGCTCATGTCATCGCTCGCAGCTCCATGGAACCTTCGGCGTTTCGTACCGCGACCCGGCAGGCTGGACGTTGCGACGGCGCAAACAAATTGATCGGCATTCCCCAAGTTTGTCCGGCAACAAACTCGGATCGGTACGGCTGAGCTAGGTCTGGCCGTTGTCCTGATCCGGAAGAGCAGATGTCGGCAGCCGATTGCGAACCACAGGGAACGGGTTGGGGAATTCTGGACGATCTTCCCGGCGATCCCATGATCTGGGTGCTGATCTTCAGCGAGCTCGCCGCCTTCGGTCTGTTTCTCGGTACCTTCACGGTCGCCCGCGCGATCCATCCCGCCGTGTTCGCGGCGGGGCAGGCGGCGCTTGATCCGGGTCTCGCCGGATTGAACACTATCGTGCTGGTGACGAGCGGTTGGGCCGCGGCCCGGGCTACGAAGGCCGCGCGGGCCAGCGAGAGGCGGGCGACACGATACTGGCTGCTCACAGCCATGGGGCTTGGTGGCCTGTTCGTGGCGGTCAAGCTCGCCCAATATGCCGAAGAGATCGGACGCGGCATCGGAATTGAAACCAGCCCCTTCTTCACACTCTACTTCCTCCTGACCGGCTTCCATCTCCTGCACGTCTGCCTCGGCATCATCATCCTCGCATTGGTCTGCCGCCGCGCTGAAGCGTTCGGCGTCGAGACGGGAACGGCCTTCTGGCACATGGTCGATCTGGTCTGGATCGTGATGTTCCCGATTCTTTATCTGGTGCGGTGACGATGCCGGATCGCCTGGACATCACCTGGATCGCGCTGATCGGCCTCGCGCTCGCGACCATCCTGGTGCCACCGCTGGTGCCGCGGCCGCTGCTCGGCAACGCCCTGCTGCTGGCCTTGGCCGCCGTCAAGGGCCGCCGGATTGCACTCGACTTCCTCGATCTTCGCGCGGCGCCTGCGCTCTGGCGCGGCCTCGTCAGCGCCTGGATCCTCATCGTGGTGCTGTTTGCCTGGCTCACATCCGCCGTCGTCGCCCTGATCTGACTCACTCCTTGCGCCCTGACAAAGAACGGGCTGGGCCAATCGGCAATAAATCGCATCACCGATTTACGCGACGGGACTCAATTGAAAGGATTGGCAATGGCTGAACGCCTGACCAAGTCGGCCGCTCGAAACGTCTTCTACGGCGGCTCGGCTTTTTTCTTCGCCATCTTCATCGGGCTGACGGCGCACAGCCACTACTACATGGCCACGGCATCCACGGACGCGGCGACGCTGACGTCGTCGGTCGCCCGCGGCAAGCATGTCTGGGAGAAGAACTCCTGCATCAACTGCCACACGTTGCTCGGCGAAGGCGCCTATTTCGCGCCCGAAGTCGGCAACGTCTGGGATCGATGGGGCGGCAAGGAAGACCCGGCCGGCGCGCGAGAGCCGCTGAAGGCCTGGATGCAGTCGCAGCCCTCGGGCGCGGAGGGCCGGCGGCAGATGCCGCAGTTCAACCTCACCGATCAGGAGCTCAACGATCTCGCCGATTTCCTGCAATGGGTGAGCACGATCAAGCGCCAGGATTGGCCGCCGAACAAGGCCGGCTGAGCCCGCCGCTTTCCTCTTTCAAGACAGAGAGAATCCGAGATGAAATACCAAACCCAGAAAGTCGCGATGCTGTATTTCTACGGCGCGCTGACCCTGTTCCTGGCCCAGGTCCTGTTCGGCCTCCTCGCCGGGACGATCTACGTCCTGCCCAACACGCTATCGGTGCTGCTGCCGTTCAACATCGTCAGGATGATCCACACCAACGCGCTGATCGTGTGGTCGTTGATCGGCTTTATGGGCGCGACCTATTTCCTGCTGCCTGAGGAAACTGAGACCGAGCTGTACAGCCCGCTGCTCGCAAAGATCCAGTTCTGGATGTTTTTTGGCGCGGCGGGCGTCGCGGTGGTGGGCTATCTCTTCCACTACCACGAGGGCCGCGAGTTCCTTGAGCAGCCCTTCATCATCAAGGTCGGCATCGTCGTCGTCTGCCTGATGTTCCTGTTCAACGTGACCATGACTGCGCTCAAGGGGCGCAAGACCACGGTCACCAACATCCTGCTGTTCGGCCTGTGGGGCGTTGCGATCTTCTTCCTGTTCGCCTTCTACAATCCGGCGAACCTCGCCGTCGACAAGATGTACTGGTGGTACGTCGTCCATCTCTGGGTCGAGGGTGTCTGGGAGCTGATCATGGCCTCCGTGCTCGCCTATCTCATGATCAAGCTCAATGGCATCGATCGCGAGGTGGTCGAGAAGTGGCTCTACGTCATCATCGGCCTCGCGCTGTTCTCGGGGATTCTCGGCACCGGCCACCATTTCTACTGGATCGGCGCGCCCGGCTACTGGCAGTGGATTGGCTCGCTGTTCTCGACGCTCGAGGTCGCGCCGTTCTTCACGATGGTGATCTTCACGGTGCAGATGACCTGGAAGGCCGGCCGCAAGCACCCGAACCGCGCCGCGCTGCTGTGGTCGGTCGGCTGTTCGGTGATGGCGTTCCTGGGGGCCGGCGTCTGGGGTTTCCTGCACACGCTGTCCTCGGTGAACTACTACACCCACGGCACCCAGGTCACCGCCGCGCACGGCCATCTCGCCTTCTTCGGCGCTTATGTGATGCTCAATCTTGCCGTGATGGCTTACGCCATCCCGCAGATCAAGGGACGCGCGCCCTATAACCAGTGGCTCAGCATGACGAGCTTCTGGATCATGTGCACGGCCATGATGACCATGACATTCGCGCTGACCTTTGCCGGCGTGGTCCAGGTCCATCTCCAGCGCGTGCTCGGTCAGGGCTACATGGACGTGCAGGACCAGCTCGCCTTCTTCTACTGGGTGCGGCTCGGCTCCGGTGTGTTCGTCGCGATCTCCGCGCTGATGTTCGTCTGGGCCGTGCTGGTGCCCGGCCGCGAAAGGCAGGCGACCATTCCCGCCGCGCTGCAGCCGGCCGAGTAAGCGTGAAGGCGGCCGCGTTTCATCGCGGCCGCCGCTTCAGAAATTTTCGGAGAGAGATCATGAAAGCAGCTCTTCACGCCTTGGCCGCGCCGGCACCCGCGCTACCAGCCTATGTCGCAAGCGGCAACGAATGCGTGCTGTTCGAGCATGCCTGGCGGCACCGGCTTCCGGTCCTGCTGAAAGGGCCGACCGGTTGCGGCAAGACACGTTTCGTCGCGCATATGGCGGCACGGCTGGGCTTGCCGCTGCACACCGTCGCCTGCCACGACGATCTCACCGCCGCCGATCTCACCGGCCGCTATCTGCTGAGGGGCGGCGACACCGTGTGGACCGACGGTCCGTTGACGCGCGCGGTCCGCGAGGGCGGCATCTGCTATCTCGACGAGGTGGTGGAAGCCCGCAAGGACGTCACCGTCGTGCTGCATCCGCTCACCGACGACCGCCGTATTCTGCCGCTGGAGCGAACCGGCGAGGAGCTTGTTGCTCCCGCGAGCTTCATGCTCGTCGTCTCCTACAATCCCGGTTACCAGACCCTGCTCAAGGCGTTGAAGCCCTCGACGCGGCAGCGCTTCGTCGCCATCGAGTTCGCCTTCCTGCCGGCCGAGCAGGAGATTGCGGTGGTGTCGGCCGAGAGCGGGCTGCCACCGGATCGCGTACGGCCGCTGGTCGCGCTCGCCGGACGTCTGCGGGCGCTGAAGGCGCATGATCTGGAGGAGGGCGTCTCGACCCGGCTCGTGGTGTATTGCGCGACCTTGATTGCGGCGGGAGTCTCGATCGCCGATGCCGTGCTCGCCGGCATGATCGAGCCGCTGACCGACGATTCCGACGTCAAGGCGGCGCTGCTAGATGTCACGCGCGCCGTGATTGGGTGAGGCAGATTCCATGCTCGACTTCCTCGAATTGGAGGAGACGGTCGGCCGTGCCTGGCACCGGATGGTCGGCGGCACCGCGAGCTATCCCGTTCACGATGATCACGCGGTCGCGCTTGCGGAGGTGAGAGGCCGGTTGGCGGTGATGTTCCGTGCGCTTGGGGGCGAGACGGGTGTTCAGATCGCAAGCGCGGGCGCACGCAGAGCGGGCCATCGGCTCGGCTGGCGGCAGCGCATCGGCCTTGGAGACGAACGTCTCGAACAGCCGGGCCGCGACGCCGCGACCGTCTTCCTCCCCGATCGCATCGCGATATTTGCCGACCGCGGCCTCAACGCATGCCTCTATCGCTGGCTTGCGGCGTGGTTCGCGGTCGCTCCGATGGAGACGATCACGGAGTATGATCCGCTGCGGCGGGACCTTCTGGTCTTGCGCCGGGCGAGCGAGACGGCGGTCTTTGTGCTCACGCAGTTTCCCGGGCTCGCCGCCGATTACGCGCAACTCGCCGCAGCAATGGCCGAGGCCCGGCCGCGACGTCCGTTGCCACGTATCGAGCAGGAGATCGAGCAGGTCGCTCTCGCCTTGCTCGGGGCCGGAAAGGCGCCTTCGGGCCGGCTGTGGCCGGCGATGATGGGGACAGGTCCGCTGCCGGAGAAGTCACCGCCGGGCTATCGCTCGGTCCTGCCGTGTCCGCTCTGGGGCGATTGCTGGACGCGCGAGCTTTCGCCCTCGCATGCGGGCGACGACGCGTGCGCACCAGGCGCGGGGGCCGCGGCCCAGGACAATCGCAAGCGCTTTGCCGTGCGCGAGCGCGAAAACAACGCCAATCGCCGCGATCCCTTCGTGCTCAACCGCTTCGAAAAGATCCTCGCGATGGCCGAGATGGTCAATGTCGACCGTCCGGCCGACGACAGCGAGGACGAGGACGCGCGGAAGGCCGCCGACGATCTCGAGGAGATCACGCTCAGTCGTCGCAGCGGCAAGCCGGCGAGCCGGCTCAAATTCGATCTCGACCTGCCGCCGGAAGCCCTTGATGCCTCGCCGCTGAACGCAGATCTCACCTATCCCGAATGGGACTACCGCAGCAGCTCCTACCTGCCCGATCACTGCCACGTGCTCGCGGGCGCCGCGTCCGAGACCGGCGAGACCTGGTCGCCCGACGAGTCCATGCGCCGGCATATCCGTCAGGTGCGGCGGCGCTTCGAGATCTTGCGGCCGCGCCGCGAATTGATGCGCGCCCAGGCCGATGGACACGACCTCGACCTCGACGCGCTCGTGCGCGCGCGATGCGATCTTCGCGCTGGCAGCAGCGGCGGTTTCGATCGCATCCATGTCGCGATGCGCCCGCAGGGGCACGATCTCGCCGTCACGCTGCTTGTCGATGTCTCGCTCTCGACGGACGCCTGGGTCGAGGGCCATCGCGTGCTCGACGTCGAGAAGGAGGCGCTGCTCGTGCTCGCGCACGGCCTGTCAGCCTGCGGCGACCACCACAGCATCCTGACCTTCACGTCGCGCCGGCGGTCCTGGGTGCGGCTCGAAACCGTCAAGGCCTTCGGCGAGCCGATGAGCGGGGCAGTGGAGCGTCGTATCGGTGCGCTGAAGCCCGGCTACTACACGCGGATCGGCGCGGCGGTGCGCCACGCCTCGGCCGAGCTCGCGCGTCAGCCGCAGCGCAAGAAGCTGCTGCTCGTCCTCACCGACGGCAAGCCGAACGATGTCGATCATTACGAAGGCCGCTTCGCGGTCGAGGACACCCGCAAATCGGTGCAGGAGGCGCGCCGGCTCGGCATCGCCGCCTTCGGCGTCACGGTGGACGCAACCGCGCAATCCTATTTCCCGACGCTGTTCGGGCGTGGCGGCTACGCCATCGTCGGTAATATCCGCCGACTGCCCGCGGCGCTGCCGGCGATCTACCGGCAGGTGGCGCACTGATCCAGGAAAGAGTGCGGCGTTCCGGGGCCTTGAGTGAGCTATTGCCCACCAATTGGGTATATGATCGAATGGCGGGATGGACCAGGGCCGGCCGAAACCCGATCTGATCATCTTCGACTGCGACGGCGTGCTGGTCGATAGTGAGCTGTTGAGCTGTCGGTGTCTGTCCGACGTGTTGGCCGAATGCGGCATCGCGCTGAGCCCGGAGCAGGCGTTCGAACTCTTTCTCGGACGCAGCACCAAAGCGGTCGATCAGCATTATCGGGACCTCGGGCAGGTCGTGCCGGACGGCTTTCTGCCGCGCTTGAAGTCGCATGTGTTGAGCACGTTCGCCGGATCACTCCAGCCGATCGTGGGTGTTGCCGCCGTGATATCGGAATTGCGGACACCATTCTGCGTGGCCTCGTCCAGCGACATCGACCGTATCGCGCTCTCCCTTGACGTCACCGGCCTGCGGGCGCATTTCGGCGACCGGATTTACACCGCGCAGATGGTCAGGCACGGCAAGCCGGCGCCCGATCTCTTTCTCCACGCGGCCGAGCAGATGGGCGCGCAACCTGCGCGCACGCTGGTGATCGAGGACAGTGCGAGCGGCGTGCTGGCGGGTAAGGCGGCCGGCATGATGGTCTGGGGATTTGCCGGCGGCAGCCATTATCGCGGACGCGACGGGCACGCTATACTGTCGGGTGCGGGGGCCGACCGGGTCTTCGCGCGCATGATTGATTTCTGGAAGGACGCCTGACGCCCGCCATGGCCGCCGAGAACGAAAAGACCAGGCTCGATGACGCCGCGCGTGCCGGCTGGCTGTATTTCATTGCCGGTCACACCCAGGACGAGATCGCGAAGATGCTCCAGGTGTCGCGCGCGTCGGCGCAGCGGCTGGTGTCGCTGTGTCTCGCCGAACGGCTCATCACCTTCCGGCTGGAACATCCCATCGCCGCGTGCATGGAATTGGCGGCGCGTCTGAAGGAGCGTTTCGAGCTTACCCATTGCGAGGTGGTGCCGGCAGATTCCGCTGCGCCCCAGGCCACAGCAGGCATTGCCGAACGCTGCGCCAACCTGCTCGATTCCACCCTGCGTTCGGAGACCCCCGTCATCGTCGCGCTCGGCACGGGACGCGCCGTGCGCGCCGCGGTCGAGCGCGTCACGCCGATCGACCGGCCCAATCACCAGATCGTCTCGCTGGTCGGCAATATCTCCGCCGACGGTTCCGCGAGCTTCTACGACACCGTCGGCCGGCTCGCCGACCGCACCGGCGCGCGGCACTATCCGATGCCGCTGCCGTTCCTGATGTCGTCCGAGGACGAGCGCAACAAGATGGTCCGGATCGAGCCGATCGCGAAGGTGAAGGCGGTCGCGGCCAAGGCAGATTTGCGCCTCGTCGGCATCGGCCAGATGGACCAGAAGGCGCAGGTCCATGTCGACGGCTTCGTCACCCGCGACGAATTGTTCGAGATGATGCGGCAAGGGGCAATCGGCGAGATCACCGGCTGGGCTTATGATTCCAAGGGCCGCCTGCTGAAGGCCGGCACCAACAGGCGCCTGACCAGCATCCCGCCGGAAGTACCCGCGAAGACCACGACGATCGGCGCCGCGGTCGGTGCGGCCAAGGTGCCGGCGATCGCGGCGGCGTTGAATGGACAGTTGATCAACGGGCTGATCACGGACGAGGCGACCGCAAGGGCGATTCTGGAGCGCTGAGGCAGGCTCGCTCTTCGCGTTGGCGAGGCAGGCGGTCTTTTCCTACACCACACTGTCATCGTCCGCGCAGGCGGACGATCCAGTACGCCGCGGCTCCTCTTAGGGCAAACCAATAGACGACACGGCGTACTGGATGCCCCGCTTTCGCGGGGCAAGACACTGAGTGTGAGACGAGAGCTCAGCCCATCTCCCGCACCGCAGCACTCATAAGTTGCGCGAACAGCTTTGCGCCTGCTTGACAACGGCCCGCCCTCAGTCGAACATACGCCCAACGCGTGGGCATATGCTCAAAAGCGCGATCCTAGGGAGGTCACCGTGAAACACGTCCTCGGCGCCGTCTGCGGCGCGTCTTGCCTGTTGCTGGCCGTCCCTGCGATGGCCGAAACGACCCTGACGATCGCCACCGTGAACAACGGCGACATGATCCGCATGCAGGGGCTGACGGCTGAATTCACCAAGAAGAACCCCGATATATCGGTCAAATGGGTGACGCTTGAGGAGAACGTGCTGCGCCAGCGCGTCACCACCGACATCGCCACCAAGGGCGGCCAGTTCGACGTCCTCACCATCGGCACCTACGAGGTGCCGATCTGGGCCAAGAAGGGCTGGCTGGTGCCGCTCGCGAATCTCGGCGCCGACTACGACGTCGCCGACCTCCTGCCCAAGATCAAGGATGCGGTCTCCGTCGACGGCAAGCTCTACGCCGCGCCGTTCTACGGCGAGAGCTCGATGGTGATGTACCGCACCGACCTGTTCGACAAGGCCGGCCTCAAGATGCCGGAAAAGCCGACCTGGGATTTCGTCGTGGACGCCGCCAAGAAGCTCACCGACAAGAGCACTGGCGTCTACGGCATCTGCCTCCGCGGGAAGGCCGGCTGGGGCGAGAACATGGCGTTCCTCTCCGCCATGGCCAATTCCTATGGCGCACGCTGGTTCGACGAGAAGTGGCAGCCGCAGTTCAACACCCCGGAATGGAAGGCGACACTCACGACCTATGTCGACCTGATGAAGCAGGCCGGCCCTCCTGGTGCGAGCTCGAACGGCTTCAACGAGAACCTGGCGCTGTTCAATGCCGGCAAGTGCGCGATGTGGATCGACGCCACCGTCGCGGCGTCCTTCGTCACCAACCCGAAGGACTCCAAGGTCGCCGACAAGGTCGGCTTTGCGATGGCGCCCAACACCGGGCTCGGCAAGAACGCCAACTGGCTGTGGGCCTGGAATCTCGCAATCCCCGCCGGTTCGAAGAAGGCGGAAGCCGCCGAGAAGTTCATCGCCTGGGCGACGAGCAAGGATTACACCAGGACCGTCGCCGCGAAAGAGGGCTGGGCCAACGTGCCGCCGGGCACCCGAACCTCGCTCTACCAAAATCCTGATTATCTGAAGGTCGCCCCGTTTGCGAAGCTGACGCTGGCCTCGATCGATGCCGCCGATCCGAACAAGCCTACGGTGAAGCCGGTGCCCTACGTCGGCGTGCAATATGCGGCGATCCCCGAATTCCAGGGCATCGGCACGCAGGTGGGCCAGCAGTTCTCGGCCGCGCTTGCGGGATCGATGACGGTCGATGCCGCGCTCACCGCGGCGCAATCCTCAACCGAGCGCGAGATGAAGCGCGCGGGTTATATCAAGTGAGCTCTAGCTCTCCCTCCTGAGCTCAGACTTGCGGCCATCCACCGCTAAGGATGGATGGCCGCCTTCTTCCCGCAAGCGGAGAGAAGCCAAGAATGGCAACCCGGCAGACGCAGCTTCTCGCACGGACGCTCCTGACGCCGGCCGTCGGGCTGCTGTTCATCTGGATGATTGTCCCGCTCGCGTTGACGATCTATTTCTCGACGCTGCATTACAGCCTGCTCGATCCCGGCTCGGAATCGTTCGTCGGGCTGGAAAATTTCCGCTACTTCCTCACCGATCCCGCGTTCCTCGCCTCGCTCCAGAATACGCTGGTGCTGGTCGGCTCGGTGCTGGCGCTGACTGTCCTGCTCGGAATTCCGCTGGCGCTGCTGCTCGATCAGCCCGTGATCGGCCTCAACATCGTGCGGCTGATGGTCATCGCGCCGTTCTTCGTCATGCCGACGGTGAGCGCCTTGGTCTGGAAGAACCTGTTGATGCATCCGGTGTCCGGGCTGTTTGCCTGGATCGCGTCGCTGTTCGGGTTGACGCCGATCGACTGGTTCACCGACGCGCCGCTGCTCGCGGTGATTCTGATCGTGTCTTGGCAATGGCTGCCGTTCGCGACGCTGATTTTGCTCACTGCGATGCAGTCGCTCGACGAGGAGCAGAAGGAGGCCGCCGAAATGGACGGCGCCAGCGCGGTCTCGACCTTCATCTACATTACGCTCCCGCACCTCGCGCGTCCCATCACGGTGGTGATCCTGATCGAGACGATCTTCCTGCTCACCGTCTTTGCCGAAATTTACGTCACCACGGGCGGCGGCCCGGGACTGTCGACCACCAACATCGCTTTCCTGATCTATTCGCAGGCACTGATCCAGTACGATGTCGGCACCGCCTCGGCGGGCGGCCTCGTCGCCGTCGTGATCGCCAACGTCGTAGCTTTCTTCCTGGTCCGCATCGTCGGCCGCAATCTGGAGGCTTGAGACATGGCGCGGATAGCGACGAGGCAGCGGGTGGTGGTCTCGACCATCGGGGCGTGGTTCTTCGGCTTCCTGATCTTCTTCCCAATCCTCTGGATGGTATTGGCGAGCTTCAAGACCGAACTTGAGGCCTTCGCGATTCCGCCGTCCTTCCTGTTCTTCCACTGGACCACCGAGAACTACGCAACGGTTCAGGAGCGCAGCGACTATTTCCTCCACGCAATGAACTCGATCATCATCGCCGGCGGCTCGACCTTGATCGCGCTGCTGATCGCGATCCCCGCCGCCTGGTCGATGGCGTTCTCGCCGACCAAACGCACCAAGGACATCCTGCTCTGGATGCTCTCGACCAAGATGATGCCGCCGGTCGGCGTGCTGGTGCCGATCTACCTGATCTACAAGTCCTTCGGCTTGCTCGATTCCCGCATCGGGCTCGTCTTCATCCTGTGCCTGGGAAACTTGCCGATCGTGATCTGGATGCTCTTCACCTATTTCAAGGAGATCCCGCGCGACATCCTGGAAGCCGCGCGCATGGACGGCGCCACCATCGGCCGTGAGCTGGTCTATGTCCTGACGCCGATGGCGATCCCGGGACTCGCATCGACCATGCTGCTGAACCTGATCCTGGCCTGGAACGAGGCGTTCTGGACGCTCAATCTGTCGACCTCGAACGCTGCGCCGCTCACCACGTTCATCGCGTCCTATTCGAGCCCGGAAGGGCTGTTCTGGGCAAAGCTGTCGGCGGCGTCGACGCTGGCGATCGCGCCCATTCTCGTCCTCGGTTGGTTCAGCCAGAAGCAGCTCGTGCGCGGGCTCACCTTTGGCGCGGTAAAGTAGGAAGGGCTGCCGGATCATGGGTCAGATCACACTTCAGGACGTGCAGAAATCCTTCGGCCCCGTGCACATCATCAAGGGCGCAGACCTCGAGATTGCCGACGGCTCCTTCGTGGTGTTCGTAGGTCCCTCAGGCTGCGGCAAGACCACGCTCTTGCGGCTGATCGCGGGGCTCGAGGACGTCTCGGGCGGAAAGATCCTGATCGACGGCAAGAACGTGGTCGACACGCCGCCCGCCAAGCGCGGGCTGTCAATGGTGTTCCAGTCCTATGCGCTCTATCCGCATATGAGCGTGCGCGGCAACATCGGCTTCGGCCTGAAGATGGCGGGTCTTTCCAAGGACGAGACCAACCGCAAGGTCGAGGCCGCCGCCGCGACGCTGAACCTCACGCCCTATCTCGACCGTAAGCCGCGCGAGCTCTCCGGCGGCCAGCGCCAGCGCGTCGCGATCGGGCGTGCCATCGTCCGCGAGCCCAAGGCCTTTTTATTCGACGAGCCGCTCTCCAACCTCGACGCGGCGCTGCGCGTCCAGATGCGCATCGAGGTGACGCGGCTCCAGAAGCAGCTCGGCACTACCGCGATCTATGTCACCCACGACCAGGTTGAGGCCATGACCATGGCCGACAAGATCGTGGTGCTCAACGGCGGTAAGATCGAGCAATACGGCTCGCCGCTGGAGCTCTACGAGAGGCCGGCTAATCTCTTCGTCGCCGGCTTCATCGGTTCGCCGAAGATGAACTTCGTCACCGGCGAGCACGCCCTGCAGAAGGGCGCGGCGACGATCGGGGTGCGGCCGGAGCATCTCAAGATCGAACGCGACGGTGCCGGCGGCTGGCAGGGAACGATCGCGGTGGCCGAGCACCTTGGCAGCGACACCTTCCTTTATGTCGATGCCGGACAGCTCGGCATGCTGACGGCGCGCTACATCGGTGAATTGAGCCTGCATGCCGGCGATCATGTGTCGCTGGTGCCGGAGCCCGCGCGCATCCATCGCTTCGACGCGAGCGGCAACGCCATTCGGAACTGACAAGAAACGGCAAGAAGCGGCAAGAAGCGGAAGAGCAACATGTACCTGGAAAAGTTCAAGCTGAACGGCAAGACCGCGTTCATCACCGGCGGCGGGCAGGGGATCGGGCTCGCCTGCGCCGAAGCGCTGGCTGAAGCCGGCGCCAGGGTCGTCATCGGCGACCGCGACAGCAAGGTCGCGGACAGCGCGAAAGCCAGCCTGAGGGCGAAGGGCTTCGACGCCGAGACGGCGATCATGGATGTCACCGATACCAAGCGCGTGGCGGAAGTGGCGAGCGACCTCGTCGCGCGCCACGGCAAGGTGGACATCCTCGTCAACAACGCCGGCATCGCCCGCAGCGAGACGCCGGCGGAGACCGTGACCGACGAGCACTGGCTCAACGTCATCGACGTCAATCTCAACGGCACCTTCTGGTGCTGCCGCGAGTTCGGCAAGCACATGCTCAATGCCAGGAGCGGCGCCATCGTCAATGTCGGATCGATGTCCGGTTTCATCGTCAACAAACCGCAGGAGCAGTGCTTCTACAATGCGTCCAAGGCCGGCGTGCACCATCTCACGAAATCGCTCGCCGCCGAATGGGGCACGCGCGGCATCCGCGTCAACGCGGTGGCGCCGACTTATATCGAGACGCCGCTCAACGCCTTCGTGAAAAGCAATCCGAGAATGTACGACGCCTGGATCGGTGGAACCCCGATGGCACGGATGGGGCAGGTCGATGAGATCGCTTCCGTCGTGCTGTTCCTGGCTTCCGAAGCCGCGAGCCTGATGACCGGCAGCATCGTGCTGGTGGATGGCGGCTACACTTGCTGGTAGGCTAGCGTCAAAACTGACGAGAGCTTCCGGGGGCGACAATGCCGCGAGCGTATATCGGCGTCGATGTAGGGACCACGAGCACGCGGGCAGGGGTGTTCGACGAGGCGGGCACCTTACTGGCGATCGCACGGCATCCGATCAGGATATGGCACGAGGCCGGCGACATCGTCGAACAATCGTCCCAGGATATCTGGGACGCTTGCACTGCGTCGGTGCGGGCAGCGATGGCGGAAGCTGCCATCGCGCCCGACAGCGTCGGCGGTATCGGTTTCGACGCCACCTGTTCCCTCGTGGTGCTCGACGGGCAAGGCGAACCGCTCACCGTCAGCGCCTCCGGCGGCAGGCAGCGCAACGTTATCGTCTGGATGGATCATCGCGCCACGGCCGAAGCGCGGCTGATCAACGAAACCGGTGATGCCGTGCTGCGCTATGTCGGGGGCTCGATCTCGCCCGAGATGGAGATGCCGAAACTGCTGTGGCTGAAGCGGCACATGCGCGCGAGCTTCGATGCTGCAGGGCACTTCTTCGATCTGGCGGATTACCTGACCTGGCGCGCAACCGGCTCGCTTCAGCGCTCGACCTGCACGGTCACCTGCAAATGGAACTATCTCGCCCACGACGGCGGCGGCTGGAGCGCGCCATTCTTCAAGCGCATCGGCCTGTCGGATTTCGTCAACGAGAAATACGCCCGGATCGGCACCGAGATCGTCGCGCCCGGCACGCGGCTCGGCGCCGGTCTGACCGGTACGGCAGCTGCCGATCTTGGCTTGTCACCGGGCACACCGGTCGGAGCGTCCCTGATCGATGCGCATGCTGGCGGCATCGGGGCGATCGGCGGGCGCGATGAATCGGACGGCGCGACAGATGTCTCCGACCGTCTCGCCTACATCATGGGAACGTCGGCCTGCATCATGGCGACGACGAAAGAACCGTGCTTCGTGCCGGGCGTGTGGGGTCCTTACTATTCCGGCATGGTGCCGAATTTCTGGCTCAACGAGGGCGGGCAGTCGGCTGCGGGCGCTGCGATCGACCATCTTCTCAAGTCGCACCCCGGCCACACCGAGGCGAGCGCGGCGGCGCGCAGCGAGAGCCTCGACCTCATCGAGTTCCTCGAGCGCCGCATCATCGCGCGCGCAGGCGGCGCCAGCCGTGCCGCGCTGCTGGCCAGCGACGTCCATGTACTTCCTGAATTCATCGGCAACCGCTCGCCCTACGCCGACCCTGACACGCGCGCGGTGATCGCCGGCCTCGATCTCGACACCGGCATCGCCTCGATGGAACGGCTGTTCGTCGCCGGTCTGTGCGGGCTCGCCTATGGGCTTGCCGAGGTGATCGAGGCCTTTGCCGCGCATGGCGTCCATTCCGGCATCATGATCATGGGCGGCGGCGCCAGCCGCAGTCCGCTGGTGCGGCAGGTCATGGCGGACACCACCGGCCTCACGGTCGCGCTGCCGCAGACCAAAGAACCCGTGCTGCTCGGCGCCGCCATGCTCGGCGCAGTCGCCGGCGGCGCCTACGCCTCGATCGGCGAGACCATGGCAAAGATGTCGGCGCTGGGACGCAAGAGCGAGCCGACCACGCCCGACATCGCCGCCTTTCACGCCCGCAAGCGCGAGGTCTACAAGCTGCTGCGCGAGGTCGATCGCGGCAGCCGCGTCGCGATGCGCGACATCGCGGGAGGTTGAGACGGATGCTGATTTCCTGCGGCGATGCGCTGATCGATTTCGTCCCGACGCGAAACACCGACGGGCGCGAAGCGGTGATGCCGGCGGTCGGCGGCTCCTGCCTTAACGTCGCAATCGGTATGGCGCGGCTCGGCGCGCCGACCGGCTTTGTCGGCGGAATTTCGACCGACATGTTCGGGCGCATGATCGCCGACCACGCCGCTGCATCCAATGTAGAGCTCGGTCTCGCCACCCGCAGCGATCACCAGACCACGCTCGCTTTCGTTCGTATTGTCGCGGGCGAGTCGCATTACGCGTTCTACGATGCCGAGACGGCGGCGCGGAACTGGGTCTACCAGCGCGGCTCCATTCCTTTCGACGCGATCGAAGTTCTCCACGTCGGCTCGACCACACTCGTTAACGACCAGGGCGCGACCGAGACCAAGGCTCTGATCGCGGACGCGCGGGCGTCCTCGACAATCTCCTTTGATCCGAACTGCCGACCCAACCTCGTGAAGGACAAACCGGCCTATCTCGCGCGCATGGCCGCGTTTGCGGCCAGCGCCGATCTCATCAAGATGTCGGACGTCGATTTTGCCTATTTGTTCGGCGACGAGCCGTATTACCAGCGTGCGAGCACGCTGCTCGCGGGGGGCGCGAGCCTGGTCGTCATCACCCGTGGCGACAGCGGCGCGATCGCGTGGCATGTGGGGGCAGGGCAGATCGAGGTCGCCGCGCCCAAAGTCGTGGTCGCCGACACCATCGGCGCGGGCGACAGTTTTCAGGCGGCGTTGTTGTTCGCCCTGCACAAGCAGGGACGTCTCCCTCGACAGCACTTGAAGGATATCGGCGCAGAGGAGCTTCGCCGTGCACTGTTCTTTGCCGCCAATTGCGCCGGTCTCACCTGCACCCGTCGCGGTGCCGATCCGCCCTGGAGCCACGAGATCAGTTGGAGCTGGTAGGCCGCTCACAGTCGTGCGACCGCCTTCTCGGCGCATTTGAGGAACGTGCGGATCAGCGGGCTCTGGGAATCCCGGCGCCAGCACACCGCGATGTCGATCGAATCAGAGGCATCACGCAGCGATCTGAACACGATGCCGCGCGGCGCCCCGAGCTTGGCGCAGGCTGGCAGGATCGCAAGACCTTCACCGGCCAGAACCAGGCTCATCGCCGCATGCACCGTCTCCACCCGGCTTGCGACCGGCATCACGATCTGGTGGCGCCGCAGCAGGGCGGCGACCGCGGAGGAGGCGGGATCCTGGTCCGGCGGCGGGAGCGCAATCAGCGGACGGCCCTGCAATTTCGCCATCGGCACCGTGCTCAGGCGGGCGAGCGGCGAATGGTTCGGCATCGCCAGCAGGAGCGGCTGCGCACCGATCCGCGCCACCTGAATTTCGGGGTGATGTATCGCCGGCATGCACAGCGCGACCGTGACGCTGCGGTCGAGCAGCCGCGCCTCTCGCGTCGATGCGCTGAGTTCCGCGAATTCGAGGTCGACGCCGGGCATAGACCGGCGCAACTCGGGGATAAGCCGCGGCAGCACTGCATTACCCAGCACGATCATGTAACCGACCGATAGCCGCCCGCGCCGGCCCGAGGCCACTGCACGCGCGGCCTCGGCGCCGTCAGCCGCAAGTGCAAGCGCTTCGCCGGCGCGCGCCAGCAGGGCCTGACCCGCCTCAGTCAGGTCCATGCCGCGCGTGCCACGGCGGAACAGCGGCGCGCCGATCTCGGCTTCGAGCTTGCGGATCTGGACCGAAAGCGGCGGCTGCGCCATCCGCAGCCGTTCGGCGGCCTTGCCGACGCTGCGCGCCTCGGCGACGGCGACGAAATAGCGGAGCCGGCGAAGATCCATTGGCATACCGAAAACGTATGGGATGGCGTCCAAAATCGTATTGGACGGCGAGTTAACAAAACTGTCATCCTCGCTGTCAATGCAATCGGCCACGGCGGCCGGCTTCGGAGCGATGTGACGATGAACGGCGATCCTTGCCTGCTATCCGCAACCATGCTGCGCGGCCTCATCGCGACAAAGCAGATCTCGCCCGTCGAACTCGTCAGCGCGGTGCTCGCCCGTGCCGAGGCGTTCCAGCCTGAGCTGAACTGCTTCATCACGATCTGCGGCGACGAGGCGCTTGCCGCCGCGCGCGAGGCCGAGCGCAAGGTGATGGCCGGCGAGCCGCTCGGCCTGCTGCACGGCATCCCCGTCACCGTCAAGGACATCGTCAACACCAGGGGCGTCAAGACCACCTTCGGCGCCGTTCCCTACAAGGACAATGTTCCGAACGAGGATGCCGTCGCGGTTGCAAGGCTGCGCGCGCAAGGCGCGATCCTGATCGGCAAGACCACGACGCCCGAATTCGGCAGCAAGTGCCTGACCGACTCGCCCCTGTTCGGCCGCACCCGCAATGCGTGGAGCGCCGAGCGCTCGCCGGGCGGCTCCAGCGGCGGCGCGGCGGTGGCGGTGGCGAGCGGCATCGCGCCGCTTGCGATCGCGACCGATGGCGGCGGCTCGACGCGGATTCCCGCCGCCTGCAACGGCGTGGTCGGGCTGAAGCAGAGCAACGGCGTAATCCCGCACAGCCAGGCGCTGGACGCGTTCGGCAACCAGACCTATGTCACGCCGATGACGCGGACCGTCGCCGACACCGCGTTGATGATGCAGGCGATGGCCGGCGAGGAGTCTTGCGATCCCTGGTCGATCGGCGTTCCCGTGCCCGACTTCATCGGCGCGGCCGCCCCGCGCGGCGATCTGCGTGGGCAGAAAATCCTGTACTGCCTGTCGCCGCCCGGACGCCCTGTCTCTGCCGATGTCGCAGCCGGCTTCAAGGCCAGCCTCGATCGGCTCGCGGGCCTGGGTGCCGAGCTCAAGGAATTTTCGGGCGAGGGGTTCGACATCGAGCCGATCTGGCGCGCCATCAATCACACGGTCTGGCGCACGCGCTTTGCCAAACTCGCGGCCGAGCAAGGGGAAGCGCTGAGCGAGGCCTTCCTCAAGCAGCTTGCGCTTGCCACCGACGTCAGCGGCGTCGCCTATCAGGAGGCGATGTTCGCGCGCACGGCGCTGTTCCGCCGGGTGCAATCCCTGCTTGCGCGCGGGCATCTGCTGGCGATGCCAACCATCACCCGCACCGCCCTGCCGATCGATCAGGACCTGTTCGGCACCATCGAGATCGACGGCAAGCACTTTGACAGCGTCCGGCCGCACTGGTTCCCCTGGACCATGCCGTTCAACATGACCGGACACCCCGCGATCAGCCTGCCCTGCGGCTTCGGCCGCGACGGCCTGCCGATCGGATTGCAACTCGTCGGCCGCTTCCGCGCTGATGCGGACTTGCTGCGCGTGAGCGCGCTGTTCGAGGCCTCGCAAGGCCTTCTGTCCCGCTGGCCCGGTTGAGCAGATGGGGATGCAGCAAAGCACTTGCCTCCGGTGCCCGGACATGTTGATCGTGCAACGGATGAGCCCTGAATCCGAGCGCGCATGAGCGTATTTGTCCTCCGACGTCTGCTGACCTTGCTGGCGACGCTGGTCGGCGCATCCGTGATCATTTTCCTGGTGCTGGATGCTCTCCCGGGCAACGCTGCGCAGATGCTGATGGGCGCCGACGCCTCGCCAGATGCGGTCCGCGCGCTCACGGTCAAGCTCGGGCTCGATCAGCCGCTGGCGGTTCGCTATTTGCAATGGGTCAAGGGGCTGCTGGTCGGCGATCTCGGCAACTCCTATGTCTACGGTACGCCGGTTGCCGCCTTGATCGCGGAGCGGCTGGTGCTGACCATTCCGCTCGCAATAATGTCCATGCTGATCACGGTGACGCTGGCGCTGTCGGCCGGCATCTACACCGCCGCCAACCACAACAAGCTCGGCGACGTCGGCGTGATGTCGCTGACGCAGGTCGGCATCGCGCTGCCGAATTTCTGGTTCGCGATCCTGCTGGTGCTGTTGTTTTCGGTGCGGCTGCAATGGCTGTCCGCGGGCGGCTTTCCCGGTTGGGAGGACGGCATCTGGCCCGGCATCAAATCGCTGCTGCTGCCGGCGGTGTCGCTCGCGGTGGTGCAGGCCGCGATCCTCGCACGCGTCACGCGCTCGGCGGTGCTGGAAGTGCTGCGTGAAGACTTCGTCCGCACGGCGCGCGCGAAGGGCCTCGGCAAGCGCGAGGTGCTGTGGAAACACGTGCTGCGCAACGCCATGATCCCCGTGATGACGGTGATGGGGCTGCAATTCGCCAATCTGCTCGCCGGCACCATCGTGATCGAGAACGTGTTCTATCTACCCGGCCTCGGCCGCCTGATCTTCCAGTCGATTGCCAACCGCGACCTCATCGTGGTGCGCAACTGCGTGATGCTGCTCGCGACCATGGTCGTCATCGTCAATTTCGTGGTCGACGTGCTCTATGCCTTCGTCGATCCCCGCATCAAGGTCCACGATCTGTGAGCGCGCCGCTGACCACCCTCGTCGAGGCGCCGGCCTTAGCGCGCCCTCTGCCGGCCCGGACGTTCTGGCGCCGCGCGCTGCGTCATCGCAGCTTCGTGCTCGGTGGTGCGCTGAGCGTGCTGGTTCTCGCCTCGGCGCTGCTGTCGCTGCTGTGGACGCCCTGGTCGCCCTATGAGATCGACATCGCGTCAAAGCTCCGGCCGCCCTCGGCCGCGCACTGGCTCGGCACCGACGTCTTCGGCCGCGACATCGTTTCGCTGCTGCTCGCCGGCGCCCGCTCCACCATCATGGTCGGCATCATCGCGGTGAGCATCGGTCTCACCTTCGGCGTCTGTCTCGGCCTGATCGCCTCGGCGAAGCGTGACTGGACCGAGGAGATCATCATGCGCTTCTCCGATTTCACCTTCGCCTTTCCGGCCGTGCTGTCCGCCATCATGCTCGCCGCGGTCGTGGGGCCCGGCATGGTGACCTCGATCGTCGCCATCGGCATCTTCCAGATCCCGACGCTGATCCGGCTGACGCGCGGCTCGGCCAACGCGATCTGGGCGCGCGAATTCGTGCTGGCCGCGCGCGCGGCAGGCAAGGGCAAGTTTCGCATCACCATCGAGCACGTGCTGCCCAACATCCTGTCGATCCTGATCGTGCAGGCGACAATCCAGTTTGCACTCGCGATTCTTGCCGAGGCCGCCTTGTCCTATCTCGGTCTCGGCACGCAGCCTCCGCAGCCGTCCTGGGGACGGATGCTGAACGACGCGCAGACGCTGCTGTTCCAGTCGCCGATGCTCGCGGTCTATCCGGGCGCTGCGATCGCGATCGCGGTGCTCGGCCTCAACCTGCTCGGCGACGGACTGCGCGATCTGCTCGATCCACGACTGGCGCGGGAGCGATGACGATGGGCGAGCGCTCGACCATGCCGTTGATCGAGGTCAAAAATCTCGGCGTGCGCCTCAACACCAGCCGCGGGCCGGCACAGGCCGTGCGCGGCGTCAGCTTCGCCCTGAAGCGCAGCGAGACGCTCGGGCTCGTCGGCGAATCCGGCTGCGGCAAGTCGGTGACGGCGTTGTCGCTGATGGGGCTGCTGCCGGACAGCGCGGTCGTCACCGGCAGCATCAAGCTGGATGGCGGCGAACTCGCTGGATTGTCGGACGCGGACTATTGTCGCTTGCGCGGCAATCGCATCAGCATGATCTTCCAGGAGCCGATGACCGCGCTCAATCCGATGCACACGATCGGACACCAGGTCGCCGAGCCGCTGCGGCGTCACAGGAAATTTTCGGCATCGCAGGCGCGCAAGGAAGCGATCGCCTTACTCGACCGCGTTGGATTGCCCGATCCGGCGAGGCGCGTCGACGCCTATCCGCACCAGTTTTCCGGTGGCCAGCGTCAGCGCGTCACCATTGCGATGGCGCTCGCCTGCGAGCCCGACCTTCTGATCGCGGACGAGCCGACCACGGCGCTCGACGTCACCATTCAGGGCCAGATCCTCGACCTCATCGCCGACCTCGTCGAGGAGCGCGGCATGTCGATGATCCTGATCTCGCACGATCTCGGCGTCATCGCCGAGAACGTGCAACGGATGATGGTGATGTACGGCGGCACGATCATCGAGAGCGGGCCGACCGACGAAGTGTTCCGCCGGATGGGCCATCCTTATACGCAGGGCCTGTTCCGCGCCCGACCGAAACTCGGCGCACGCAAGGGGACGCGGCTGACGACGATATCCGGCTCGGTGCCGGAGCTCGCCGATCTGCCTTCCGGTTGCACCTTCGCCGATCGGTGTCCGCTCGTGATCGAGCAGTGCCGGGCCGCGCTTCCACCGATGGTGGACGTCGGACCCGGCCACTTCGTGCGCTGCATCCGGACGGACGTCTCCATGGCCGAACGCATCGGAGCGCTGACCGCATGAGCACGGCGCCTCTTCTCGACGTGAAGGATCTCGAGCAGCGCTACACGCTGCCGCGCGAAAGCGTGTTTCGCCCGCCGGGGCAGGTGCGCGCGCTCAACGGTGTGAGCGTGCGGGTCGACGCCGGCAAGAGCCTCGGCATCGTCGGCGAGTCCGGTTCAGGCAAGTCGACCTTTGCGCGTGTGGTGATGGCGCTGGAACGGCCGACATCGGGGCAGGTCGCGCTGCTCGGCCGCGACCTCAACCGCATCTCCGCTGACGAGCTGCGCCGCGCCCGCCGCGATTTCCAGATGGTGTTCCAGGATCCCTACGGATCGCTGGACCCACGCCAGACCATCGCGCGCGTCGTTGCCGAACCGCTCACCGTGCTGGAAGACGCCGACCGGAATACGTTCCGCGAGCGCGTCTCCGCAGCGCTGCGGCAGGTGGGGCTGCGCGATGCCGACATGGAGAAATATCCGCACGAATTCTCCGGCGGCCAGCGCCAGCGCATCGCTATTGCGCGCGCGCTGATCACCCAGCCGAAGCTGATCGTCGCCGACGAGCCGGTCTCGGCGCTCGACGTTTCCGTGCAGGCGCAAGTCTTGAATCTGATGCAGGACCTCCAGGAACAGTTCGGCCTCAGTTACGTCCTGATCAGTCACGACCTCGCCGTCGTCGACTATCTCTGCGACGAGGTCGCGGTGATGTATCTCGGCCGCATCGTCGAGCAGGGCAGGCCAGAGGATTTGTTCGAGCGCTGCGCCCATCCCTACACGCGAGCACTGCTGGACGCCGTGCCGCGGGTGCGCGCCGGTGGCGGCCGGCGGCGGCGCGGGGCCCAGGCGATCGCCTCGCAATCGGCGGCGGCGACCGGCTGCCCCTATGTCTCGCGATGCGCGCTCGCCGACCAGCATTGCCGCGAGGTTCTGCCTGAGCTACGCAAGGTGGGCGAGACGCATCTGGCCGCCTGCCATAAGGCGGAAGCCGTGATGGCGTTGCCGCAATTGCCCGTGGAAGGTTAGCGTCCGCGGCGGGATTGGCGTAGGCTTGAGACGAGACAAGGCCGGGGAGTTACGCATGTTCAGGAAACTATCGATCGTCGCATTCGCCGCCGCGCTTGCCGTGGCTCCGTTGCCGGTGCTGGCGCAGTCCAAGAAGGACAGCGTCGTCATGGCGATGGCGCTGGAGCCGCCCGGGCTCGATCCCACCAATGCCGCCGCCGCCGCGATCGCCGAGGTCACGCTCTACAACATCTATGAGACCCTGACCAAGATCAACGAGGACGGCACCACGTCGCCCCTGCTGGCGGAGAGCTGGACCGCATCGCCCGATCTGAAGACCTATACGTTCAAGCTGCGCAAGGGCGTCAAGTTCCACAATGGCGAGCCGTTCGACTCCGCGGCCGTGAAATTCTCGTTCGAGCGCAATGCTGTCGCCACCAGCACCAACAAGGACAAGAGCCTGTTCCAGAGCTTCGAGAAGGTCGACGCGCCCGACGCCGATACGGTCGTGATCAGCCTGAAGAATTCCGAGCCGAACCTGCCGTTCCTGCTGGGGCAGGCGAGCGGCTCGATCGTCGAGCCGAAGAGCGCTGCCACCAATATCACGCAGCCGGTCGGGACCGGGCCCTTTCAGCTCGGTGCGTGGGCCAAGGGCTCCTCGATGACCCTGACCAAATGGGCCGACTACCGCAACGCCGCCGCGATCAAGCTCTCGAAGGTGACGATCCGCTTCATCTCCGATCCGTCGGCGCAGACGGCCGCGCTGCTGTCGGGCGACGTCGACGCGTTTCCCCGGGTGTCGGCCCAGCGCACCATCGCGCAGTTCAAGGCTGATCCGCGCTTCAACGTTATGGTCGGCGGCTCCAGGGCGAAGACCATCGTCGGTATCAACCATCGCAAGAAGCCGCTCGACGACGTTCGCGTGCGCCGTGCGATCCTCGCCGCGATCGATCGCAAGGCGATGATCGACGGCGCCGTCGATGGTTTCGGTACGCCGATCGGCAGCTTCTACGTCCCGACCGCGCTCGGCTATGTCGACACCACAGGCATCAACCCCTACGATCCCGAGAAGGCCAAGAAGCTGCTCGCCGAGGCCGGAATCACCACGCCGCTCGAGCTGTCGCTGAAGCTGCCGCCGCCGTCCTACGCGCGGCAGGGCGGCGAGATCCTCGCAGCCCAGCTCGCCAAGGTCGGCATCATCGCCAAGATCGAGAACGTCGAATGGGCGCAATGGCTGTCGCAGGTATTCGCCGGCAATGGTCCGCACAATTTCGACCTCACCATCGTCAGCCATGTCGAGCCGTTCGATCTCGTCAAGATCACCGAGCCGGACTACTATCTCGGCTACAACAACGACGCCTTCAACGCGCTCTACAAGCAGATCGTGTCGACGCCGGATGAAGCCGCCCGTGTCAAGCTTCTCGGCGACGCCCAGCGGATGCTGGCAACCGACGCGGTCTCCGGCTATTTGTACCAGCCGCAGCTGATCACCATCACCAACAAGAAGCTGAAGGGCGTCTGGAAGGACGTGCCCCAATACGAGAACGATTTCTCGACATGGGCGTGGGAGTAGGGTCGCGCAGGTCGATTGCCTGATTTCGGTGACGATCTCTCCCAACGGAAGAGATCGTCACGAGGCCGGTCCAAACAAAAACCTGAAAAACAACCCCATGCACAGTAGCCGAGGGTAGTTGTTTCAATGACTTGCGCGTCACGCCATCGAATGGCTTCGCGTAGCGCGATGCCGTTGACGCGTCGGGCAAAACACTGGCATGATGGCATCATCGCAGAACTCGTCGGCCGCCGTCGCCACCACATGCCAGGTCTGCCCGGACGAGGTGAAGATCTGACCGGCCGTCTCGATTGCGAGCAAACCTTGCAGGCGCGTCATCGCCAAGACCTCGTGACCAGGCAGACCAAAACCAACCTTGGTCTTCCAAGCAGCGTCTCTCGCTTCTTTCCCGCTGACTCACAACAGACCGTCTGTCTCACGTCAGTCTGAGCCGGAGCGCCGCAGTTGAACGCGCCGCCCGGCATCTGCTGCGGCAATCCCGTAGTCACACGATGGTCATCGGTTAGCTTTCGTCAACCAACTCGAACAAGGATGCAGGGCGTTTTATTAACCCTTTGCTTGCGGGAGCAAACATGCGCCTGAGTGTTAAAATTTGCCTACTTGGAATCGTTTCCCTCCTTGTGCTCCTTCTAATGGCGCAGGCATGGATGGCACTTTCCCGCGCGGCAGCGCTAAATGCGAATGCGGAAGACCTTGCCACCAATTGGTTGCCTGCGACGAAAGCGCTGGGTGACGTCAAGTATTGGTCGACACGCGGCCGGGTCGCCGGCAGCCGCCTGATCGTGACCACCGACCCGTTGCAGCGCAGAACTACAGAAGGGCAGCTCTCGCAATATATGGCTAATGCCGAGAAGGCCGCGAAGGTCTATGAGGCTACCATCGTATCGCCTCAGGAAAGGGCGCTTTGGGATAAGTTCCAGCAAAAGTCAGGTTTCTATAAGAATGAGCAGGATCGCATCCTGATGCTGGCCGCGAGTGATCCGGCCAAGGCGATAAGCGACTACAATGGCTTGGGGAGTGCAGCGTTCAGTGAGGCGCAGAACGCCATCGACGCCGTTGTCGAATTCAATGAGAAGGGTGCCGCTCAGGCCGTTTCAGAGGCACGCGGCAGCTATTCGCTCGCAAAACTGGTGACGTTCACGGTCGGGGGCGTCGCACTCTTGATGGGTCTCGTCGCTGCATGCTTTGTGTTGATGCGGGTGACTTCGCCGCTCCAGCGGCTGAACGGCACGATGCGGACTATCGCCGACGGGAACCTCGACACCGAAGTCGTATATACGACGCGCAACGACGAAATCGGCGACATGGCCAAGGCACTCCTCGTTTTCAGGGAGAACGGCCTGCGCGTGCGCCGGATGGAGGATGAGCAAAAGGCCAACGAGCAGGCGGAAGCAAGGCGTCGCAAGCTGGAAATGGAGAAGCTTGCCAACGAGTTCGAGCACGCTGTCGGCGAGATCGTGGACGCCGTGGCGTCCGCTTCTACCGAGCTGGAAGCCTCAGCCAACACGTTGACCCATTCCGCGACACGTGCTCAGGAGGTCACCACGACCGTTGCCGCCGCGTCCGAGCAGGCTTCTGCCAACGTCCAGTCGGTTGCGAGCGCAACGGAAGAACTGTCGACGTCGGTTAACGAAATCGGCCGGCAGGTTCAGGAATCGGCGCGGATGGCTGGCGAAGCCGTCGGCCAGGCCCGCAACACAATGAACCAGGTCAGCGAGCTGTCGCGGGCCTCGACCCGCATTGGCGATGTGGTTGAGCTCATCAACACGATCGCCGGACAGACCAACCTGCTGGCGCTGAATGCAACGATCGAGGCAGCGCGGGCCGGCGATGCGGGCCGCGGCTTTGCAGTGGTTGCCTCCGAGGTGAAGGCGTTGGCCGAGCAGACCGCGCGGGCAACCGGCGACATCGGACAGCAGATCACCAGCATTCAGGCCGCAACGCAGGAATCCGTCACGGCGATCAAAAGTATCAGCGGTACGATCGAACGACTTTCTGAAATTTCGTCGACCATTGCGGCAGCGGTGGAGGAACAGGGCGCCGCCACTCAGGAGATCGCGCGCAATGTCCAGCAGGCGTCCCAGGGCACTCAGCAGGTTTCCTCCAACATCGTCGACGTTCAGAGGGGGGCGACGGAGACGGGCGGGGCGTCCAGCCAGGTGCTGTCCTCGGCGCAATCACTGTCCTCCGACAGCAACAGGCTGAAAGCTCAGGTACAGCGGTTCCTCTCCACCGTACGCGCCGCCTGATCTGAAAAGCAACGGGCGCCTGGTGAACGCCAGGCGCCATCCCGTTCTCTCCAGTATCGATTGTCCAAGATGTCGAACGTCACAACCTTGCACCTTAGCGAGCCTGTGTTGAAACAGCGTCTCATCGCAGCCGATCTCATTGCGCAAAGCAAGGAGACCAGGGAAAAGAGGGAAAAATTTGCACCGTGCTTCGCCGAACTGGAATCGACCACCGAAGCGTTGAACGGTGCGAAGCGGCACGGCTATCGCATGCGCTTTCGGCGGCTTCAGAGGGAGCTGAAAGCTGCCCTCGAGGAGCTGGTGCTGTTGGAGAAGCAGCTCTGCGACATTCGCCGATACGTCGCGCGCCAAGCCGTGGCCGAAACGAAGGGGCCGCTTTCACCGGCTTTCTTTGAGCTTTCGGAGGTCGCTGGGCAAAATTCCATAAGCTCTTTTGAATGATCGGCTGAAGTGGGTCAGGTCCGAAAATCCCCAGCCGAGAGCGATGTCACTGACTGAACGGTGTATTTGTCTCGGGTCTTCCAGCGCGTGGCGGCATCGCGCCAATCGCTTGGTTTGGACGAGCCGCATGAGTGAGCTGCCCTGCGTTCCGAGCAATCTGTTGGCTTGGCGAACGCTAATTCCGACACGTTCGGCGATTCGCTCCGGCGTGAGGTCGGTATTCTGCAATCTCGCCTCGATGACGCGGTGAATGTGCCAGACAAGGCGCGATTTATTGGCCGGAAGTTGCGTTGGCCTATCGACCGCGTTCCCGAGGGAGAGCGCAATCAAGTCGATTGCCTGCGTCGAGATGGTTTCCTCGCTTGTCCTATCGAGTGTACCGCTCAGCTGTTCCAGCTTGGCTGCAAAGAATAGGGTTAGGCGCTCCTGCGGACCCAACGGAGCGATGCGGCAAGCCGCAATATCGAAGTTCGTACCGAGTCTTGCTTCAAGTTCCGTTCGCGGAACTTTGATGATGAGCGTGGACGACTGATCGAGAAAGTGCATCGTGTGGGCGAGCCGCGGGTCCACACACGCGAGTGAGCCTGCGTCCAAGGACACCCTGCGATCGCTTTGTTCCAGCAGGATTCGACCAGCGAGCAAACAGAATAACAGGATTTCGCTGGGGTCCGAGCAGGCCGCATGCCGGTTTGTGGAAGCGACCTGAATCTCGGAGTTACATGATCTAACCAGGCCCAGCGACCCAACGCGTCCGACCGACAGCTCTGCTTTGAAACCGTCGCGAGAGGAAATCGAGGAGTCGTGGTCGGCGATCCGCTCGCGCGTGGCAGCTTGCCAATAGTCGAAACGGTCCCGCGGATGCACGTCTGCGGTGGAGAATGCGACCTCCATAAATCTCCTCCCAATTCCCCGTTGGCCGATGGATTGGACCCAACAAGCCGAGCGGATGAACCGCGCCTGTTTAAGCGTCGATGCAAAGCCTCGCTCGATTCGGCGAGCATCAGCACTGACCTTTTGGCATACAGCATATGAATCGCGCGAGACGTAATTGTACGGGTAGTCCTTCCGTTCAAGTGCCTGCCGGACCTGTTCTGGTGCTGGATGACGAACCCGCGGTCTGGCAGACGGTCTCGCTCGTGCTCACCAGGGCGGGGTTCGATGTGATCGGCTGCAGCGATCCGAAGTCATTCATTGCGTTGTGCCTCGATTCCAATCCTTCTTGCGTCCTCGTCGACGTCGTTCTGAATGACACTTCGGGGTTGGAAATACTGAGGGAACTCCGGAACCGAGGTTTTGATCGGCCCATCATCATGGTGTCCGGTTGCAGCGACGTCGTAACGGCTGTCCGCGCGATCAAGCAGGGCGCCTTTGATTTTATCGAGAAGCCATTTCGGGGCAACGACCTCGTTGCGCGGGTTGCGGCAGCTCTGAAACCTGGGGAGTCCAGGAGCTCGGGGCCTGTGTTTCATTTCCCCGGACGGCCGCCGCTCACGGTTCGCGAGCGGGAAGTTCTGTCCGAGCTGATCGGCGGGAGGTCGACCAAGGAGATCGCAGACCGCATGGATCTGAGCCCACGCACCATCGAGAGCCATCGGGTCAATATCATGCAGAAGGTCGGCGCGAAAAATCCCGCCGAGCTGGTGCGCCTTGCGATTACGGCGAAGCGTTCCGGCACGTGAAGACAATTTCGACTGTACCATCGGCAGGCATGTCGAGCCGCGGCCTCTGGCACCTTGTACCAAGTTGAGCCCTGAACAGGATCGCTGCTCAAGCAGGATCGCCAAGTCGTCCGGCTATCCATTCTTGGCCGCGGATTGCTCTTGCGCCGCAATTCAATTGCCACTGCTTCCCGGTTCACGCGCGCGGAGGCGCACGCACCGGGAAAGGCTAAATACTCCGTATTGACATGGTGCCAACTCAGACGGCCCACCCTGCAACTTCGGTATCATGACGGTTGTTGCCGCTTTTTCCTGCAATTTGTATTTGCTGGTTTGCCGAAAATACATGCCGATCTGCTGGCGCCAACATTTTATTTTAACGATCTGCCTCTATTTTCATCACGCCAGAAGGGCGGTGCATTGCCTCGAAGGTTTTCCAGTGTCGCGAATGACACCCTCTCGAGGGACATTGCATGCCGATGTTCGGCTCCTCACGTTATACCATCTTCGCCGCCGCAGTCGCATCGGCCGGTATTGGCGCTATCGGCTTCAGCACGATCGGTTTCGGCGCAGCCGTCATCGGTGAAAGCCGCAAGGTCGAGATCACACAGAAGGCGCCGGGCGGGCTCGACGCCCTCAAGGCCCTGTATCGCAGACCCTCGACAATCCCGTTCCCGAAAGAAAATCCGTACACGCCAGAGAAAGCCGCGCTCGGCAAGAAGCTGTATTTCGACACCCGCCTCTCGGTGACATCGGCGCAGTCCTGCGCGAGCTGCCACAGCCCCGGGTTCGGCTGGGGCGACGGGCTGGCGGTCGGCGTCGGCCACGGCATGGCGAAGCTCGGGCGTCATTCACCGACCATCGTCAACGCGGCCTGGAGCGCCATCTTCATGTGGGATGGCCGTCTTCCGACACTGGAGGAGCAGGCGCTCGGCCCGATCCAGTCCCCCGGCGAAATGAACATGAAGCTCGACGAGCTCATGCAGCGGCTTTCCGGCATTCCCGAATATAAACCGATGTTCGAGGCCGCGTTCCCGGGCGAGGGAATCAAGGCCAAGACGCTGGGCCAGGCGATCGCGACCTATGAGCGTACCGTCGTCTCCGAACGGGCGCCGTTCGACGGCTGGATCGAGGGCGACGAGAAGGCGATCTCGGAAGATGCCAAGCGGGGCTTTGCCGTGTTCAATGGCAAGGCGCAGTGCGCAGCGTGTCACGAAGGCTGGAACTTCACCAATGAGGGTTTTCAGGACATCGGGCTGCCAAGCAGCGACGTCGGCCGTGGCGAGTACCTTCCCGGTGTCATCAAGATGAAGCACGCCTTCAAAACCCCGGGCCTTCGCGAGATCAGCCGCCGCAGCCCCTTCATGCACGACGGCTCGCTCGCAACGCTCGAAGAGGTCATCGAGCACTACGATCACGCGGGTATCGATCGACCTAGCCGCTCGGATCTCATGCGCCCTCTCGAACTGACAGCGCAGGAGAAGGCCGATCTCGTTGCGTTCCTCAAGACATTGACCAGCGAACTCGCCCCGACGGCCGTGCCGGTCCTGCCGCGCTAAATTTAAAAGGATACCCCATGCGTGCACTTGCTCTGTTCACTTGCGTCATCGTCAGCGGGCTTTCGGTAGGCGCTTATGCGGCCACCGAAGTCATCCACCAGCAGGGGCGCGTCTTCTCAGCCGAGAACATCTCGGTCAAGAAGGGCGCTGCCGTCACGTTTTTGAACGATGACACGGTGCCCCACAACATCATGTCGGCCAGCAAGGGCAACGAATTCAACCTCGGATCGCAGGCGCCCGGTACCTCGACGGACGTCAGCTTCAAGGATGCCGGCGAGGTCCTGGTGATCTGCGCCATCCATCCGCGCATGAAGATGATGGTGAAGGTAACTGACTAACGACCACGTGGCGCCGGAGATTGATGATGTCGATACGCTACAAGATATTCGGTGCCTTCAGTGTCGTGATCCTGCTGGCCTGCGGGATCGCGTTCTACGGCATACGCGCCATCGGCAATTCCGGCGATCTGGTGATCCGTCTCTATGACGGGCCGCTGATGGGGATCAACCATGCGCGGGCCGCCCACGCGGCGCTGCATGAGGCCCGCCTCGTGCTCCAGCGAAACCTGCTCGCGGGCAGCTCGGGCGAACAGGTCAAGAAGTTCGAGGATCTGGTGCGCAGCAGCTTCGAAGATCTGAAAGTCGTGCGCGAACGCACCTCATCGCCGAATGTCACGAATGTCCGCGAGAAGGTCGAGGGCCAGCTCAAGGAGTGGTCCAGCGGCGCGCTGAAGATTCTCAAGTCGTCCGCCGGCGGTACAACGGAGATTCCGACCAGCTTCCTGCTCGCGCAACAGGGCGACCGGTTGATGACGTCGATCGACGATCTCGTCGAGCTTGTCGCGGCTTACGGCTATGAATATCGCACGGAGGCGGAAGCAGCGGTCAATTCGGCCCGCACCACGATGGTGTCAGTGGCGGTCGGGACGGCGCTGATCGGACTCGTCATCGCGCTCGCCTTCACTTACTCGATGAGCCGGCCGATTTCGGCCGCAGTCCGGATCGCTGAACGCGTGGCAGCCGGCAACTTCATGGACGATATATCCGTCCGTCGTCGCGACGAGCTTGGTCGGCTCCTGAAGTCTCTGGCCGTGATGCAATCCAGCCTGAAAGCCCGCGCCGATGAGGACTTGGCCTTGATCGCCGCCAAAGATCAGAGCAGCGCCGCGCAGATCGGCCGCCGGCAACGTGTGGAGGCCGAGATCGATGCGTTCCGCGCCGCCTTCAGCTCCGTGCTCAGCCACACCGACCGCATGACCGGGGAGTTGACGGACACGGCGCAGAACCTGGCCGAGACGGCGCGCGTCGCTGGCACACGTTCGAGCGAGGCGGCTTCGACTGCCAAGGAAACGTCCTGCAACGTCCAGACCGTTGCGAGCGCCGCGAGCGAACTCGGTGAGTCCGTGCAGGCCATTAGCTCTCAGCTGGCCGACGCCTCCACAATCGTCCAACGCGCCTCCGGTATGGCGGAGTCCGCCAACCAGACCATCGGCAGGCTCGCAAGCGCGGCACAGCAGATCGACGAAGTGGTCGGCTTCATCCGGACCATTGCCGGACAGACCAACCTGCTTGCGCTCAACGCCACCATCGAGGCCGCGCGGGCCGGCGAGGCGGGTCGGGGCTTTGCCGTCGTCGCGTCGGAGGTCAAGGCGCTTGCAACCCAGACTGCGAAGGCAACCGAGGAGATTTCGTCGCAAATCAACGAGGTGCAGTTGGCGACACGGCAGGCAGTCGACAACGTTGGAGCGATCGCCTTGATCATTGGCGACATCGACAGTTTCACAGGCCGGATCGCCGCGGCTGTCAGTCAGCAGAATGCGGCGGCGGGAGAGATCTCCAGAAGTATCGGTCAGGCCGCGACTGGTACGGCCCAGGTTGCCCGAAGCATTGCCGGAACGGCCGAAGCTACGGATAATGCCAACCGTTCCGCCGACATGGTTCTGGCAACCGCCCACGATCTGTCCAGCCAGGCGGCACTGCTGCGCTCGTCGGTGAATCGCTTCCTCGCCAACGTGGCGGCTTGAGCAGTCCTTGCGTTGATTTCAGTTGGCGATCGCGGCCCGCTCTTCAGCTCGGGTCCGCGCGGCAAAGGCACTGAACGTTTGTAACCGTCAGACGTTAGCCCGGTGGATGGCAGCCCAATGAACCATCCGGCGTGACGACGTACGGAGTTCGGTTCCTTGCTCAAACTGTACAGGTGGCCGTCCGACGACTGGCAGAAGATCGGCGCGCAGATGCCGTCCGAGATCATCTGGGCTGATCTTTTGGACGCGACCGCAGAAGAAAAGCAGTTCGTCGAACGATTGCTCGGGATACGCGTTCCGTCCGAGGATTCGCTCAGCGAGATCGAAGCGTCGAGCCGCCTGATCCTCGACAACGGCACGCTCTATCTCAGCTCGCCTGCGGTCCGGCTTAACGAGGACAACGAGGCCGAGATCACGCCCGTGGGATTCGTCATCGGCCCGCGCGTGCTGGTGACGGTGCGCTTCGCGCAGCTGCCGATCTTCGACGACATCGGCAAGCGCATCGGTTCCGATGACAGCCTGGAGAACGGCATGTGCGTGTTCACCAGCCTGGTCGAGGCCATGGTCGACCGCGGCGCCGATGTCCTTGAGCATCTCGGCGCGAAGGTCGACAGGCTCTCGCGGGGCGTCTTCAAAGGCGGGCTCGTTCGCACCAAGCGGCCGGTCCGCTCCAGCCGCAGGATGCGCGAGGCGCTGGAAAACATCGGCGAGTTGGCGGATCGGCTCGCCAAGGCGCGCGATGTCCTGCTTGGTGTTGGCCGCATCGCATCATTCGCCGGCGATGTCGGCGGTGAATGGATCACTGCCGCCTCGAAGAAGCGCCTCGAAGCCGTCTCCAAGGATGTCGTCTCGCTCGGCGATTACGAGACGCGATTGTCGGACAAGATCCAGCTTCTGCTCGATGCGGTGCTCGGCTTCATCAACATCCAGCAGAACGAGCTGTTCAAGATATTGACGATCGTCTCGGTCGTCGGCGTGCCGCCCACGATCATGGTCGGAATCTGGGGCATGAACTTCAAGCACATGCCGGAGCTGGACTGGACGTTCGGCTATCCGCTGGCGTGGCTTGCCATCATCGCCGGCGGCGTGCTGCCGCTGATCTGGTTCAAGCGGCGCGGCTGGTTCGAATGAAGCCGCGGCGCACCGTTCGAAAACGATGCGCCGCTTTTTCCGGATCAGGCGACTTCGGCGGCGAGTTTGCCGATCCAGTCGCGGGCGAGCGTCACGTCCGCTTGCGACAATTGATGGCCCGCCGGCAACACCTTGTGTTCGACCCGCGCTCCGGCTCCCGACAACAACGAGGCTAGCTTCGCGGAATTGCTCGGCGGAACGATCGGATCAGCCTGCCCTGAGAGAAGCAGGACGGGCTTGCCGCCGAGCTCAGCCTTCGGCGGATCCGACAGCGGCACCATGGCGCGGAGCAGGATCGCGCCTGCCAGCACGTCCGGCTCCAGCAGCAACAGCGCGGCTGCGATGTTGGCGCCGTTGGAGAAGCCGACCGCGACCGGCGCGGCGATGCCGTAGCGCTGCCGTGCCTCGGCGACAAAGCCGCCGAGTTCGTGCGCGCGGCGGCGCACGTCGCCTTCGTCGAACACGCCCTCCGCGAGACGGCGGAAGAAGCGCGGCATGCCGTGCTCGAGCACGCGGCCGCGCGGCGAGAGCAGGGCCGCGCCGGGCGAGATCATCTTGCCAAGCCCGAGCAGGTCGTTCTCGTCGCCACCGGTGCCGTGCAGCAGCAGGAGCGGAGGGGAGCCCGCGCTGGTCGCGGGCTCGTAGCGATGGATGAATGCGCTCTCGGTCATGCCACGGTCTCCTCCAGGTTCGGCAGTACGCCCTCGATCTGCTTGCGGTGCGCTTCGAGGAAGCTTGGCAGCTTCAGGTCTCGTCCCAGCGTCGCGACGGGCTCGTCGACGGCGAAGCCGGGGATGTCGGTCGCGATCTCGAACAGCACGCCGCCGGGCTCGCGGAAGTAGATCGAGCGGAAGTAGTTGCGGTCCCGCTGCTCGGTCGGGTGCAGGCCGTGATTGCTCACGAGCTTCTGCGCCATCTGGCCCTGCTCGGCATCATCGACCGCGCGGAAGGCGATGTGGTGCACCGAGCCGCCACCCTGATGGCCGCGCAAAAAGCCCTTGGCCTCGTAGATGTCGACGACGCTGCCCTCGACATCGCCGGCTGCCTTGAAGCGGATCACGGAGCCTTCACGGCCCGTTTCCTTGAAGCCGAACACGTCGGTGAGGACGGCCGCCGTCTTCGCCGCGCTGTCGAGCAGCAGGGTCACGCCGTGGAAGCCGCGGATCGCGTGCTCGGCCGGCACGTCGCCATTGCTCCAGCCCGGCTCGTTCTCGGCGCCGGGGACGCCGACCAGCGCGAGTGCCATGCCATCAGGATCGGTGAACGGCAGCACGGATTCGCCGAAGCGCTTCTCCAGCGCCTCGTAGGCGATGTCCTTCTCGGTGAAGCGCTGGGTCCAGTAGCCGAGCGAGCGCTGCGGCACCCGGAAGGCGGTCTGATGGGTCTCACCGACGCCGCGGCGCCCGGCCGGTGCGCCGGCCCAGGGGAAGAAGGTCAGGATGGTGCCGGGGCGGCCGGTCTCGTCGCCGTAGTAGAAATGGTAGGTGCCGGGATCGTCGAAATTGACCGTCTTCTTGACGAAGCGCAGGCCGAGATCGCGCGTGTAGAAGCCGAAATTCCTGATGGGATCGCCGGCAATCGCGGTGACGTGGTGCAGTCCAGACATTGTCGTCCTCCAACATTCGGGGAGCGGTCTTGCTCTGGCCGGAAATATCGTGCCGCTTTGAATTGGAGACAATCCGTGGAATTATGACGTCTATGTCTACGATTTGGAACCAATCGCCGGGGCTGGCCCTTGGATAAGGTGGCCAGCCTCCGGGCCTTCGTGAAGGTGGTGGAAAGCGGCAGCTTTGCCGAAGCCGGCCGCCAGCTGCGGCTGTCGCGGTCGGCCATCAGCAAATACATCGCCGATCTCGAGGGCAGTCTCGGCGTGCAGCTCTTGAACCGGACCACGCGCCACGCCAGCCCGACCGAGATCGGCCAGCGCTATTTCGAGCGCGCCGTCGTGATCCTCTCGGAGATCGAGGCGGCAGACCAGGCCGTGACGCAGGCCCAGTCGGCGCCGCGCGGCCTGTTGCGCGTCAACGCCCCGATGTCGTTCGGCACCCTGCGGCTCGGGCCGGTGCTCGCCGATTTCATGGCGCGATATCCGGAGCTGCAGCTCCAGCTCGTGCTCAGCGACGACCTGCTCGATCCCGTCCAGGACGGTTTTGACGTGACGCTGCGGATCGCGGAATTGGAATCGTCGAGTTTGATCGCGCGAAAAATCATGCCGGTGGCCCGCATGATCTGCGCCTCGCCGGATTATCTGGCGCGTCACGGCACGCCGAAGCATCCGCAGGATCTGCGCGAGCACGCCGTGCTGACCTACGGCTTCCTGCTGACGGGCAATCAGTGGAAGCTCACCGGCGCCGATGGCGATCACTGGATCCAGCCGGCATGGTCGCTCTGCGTCAACAATGCCGAAGTGCTGCGTGATGTCGCGATCAAGGGCAGGGGGCTCGCGCTGCTCCCGGAGTTCATCGCCGCCGACGCCTTGAGGAAAGGCGAGCTGCGGACCGTGCTGGACGAGTATTCGGCGCCGCCGCTTGCGCTCTACGCGGTTTATCCGCCGACCCGGCATCTGTCGGTGAAGGTGCGGCTGTTCATCGATTTTCTGGTTGAGCGGTTTGGCCGGGAGGATGAAGCGTCGGGCCGATTAAAATGAGCCGCGCGGAAGGACCGAGCCGAGATATGTCGGCTCCGCGCGGCTCGCTGCTCTATTTTTTGGTATCGAGAAATTGGCGTATCGCCTTCACGGTTGCCGCCGGTTGCTCTTCCATCAGCCAATGACCGGCGTCCGGAATGACCAATTCGGTGACGTCAGTCGCGGCGCTTCGCATCACGACGGCCTCCGTCGCACCGAAGGATTTCTCGCCCCCGACGGCCAGCACGGGGATGGTCAACTTGGTCGCGATCGCCTTCTTGTTGTCCTCGGCGTCGGTTCGGATCGACCTGAACTGGGCGAACGCAGCACGCATGGCGCCCGGCCGCGCATAGAGCTCTGCGTAATGACGGCGTGTCGCTTCCGCGATCCTGGAGGGCGTCCCCGCGAAGTCATTCCAGAAGCGGTCGAGGTAGATGCGCTCGCGGCCCTTGACCAGCCGCTCCATGTCGGGGCCTCCGAGATCAAAATGCCAGAGCTGCGGGCTGCGAACGACCTCGTCCCACGGCGGCACCCCGGGTACCGGAGCATCCATGACGATCAGCTTCTCGGTCAGGTCGCGATACCGGGCCGCGTAGGCATAGGCCACCATGGTTCCGATGTCGTGGCCGACGACGGCGGCCTTTTCGATGCCGAGCGCTGCGAGAACGGCCCGCATGTCGGCCGCCTGGGTCCATTTGTCGTAGCCATTGTCGGGCTTGCTCGAGAGGCCCATACCGCGCAGATCGGGCACGACAACGGTGTGGTCGCGCACGAGGTCAGCGCCGAGCTTGACCCACATGTCGCCGGTATCACCAAAGCCGTGGATCAGGATCACGGCAGGCCCTTGGCCGCCGACGCGAACATGAATCTGCGTGCCGTTGGCCGCGATGGTTTTGGTTTTGAAGCTGGACGGGAACTGTTCGACCTCGGCGCGCGCGGCAGGAGCGAGCAGCATGAGAACAATGGCGAGACATTTTGCGCGCACCGGCGCCTCCTATCATCTTGTATTTCAGTCAGTGACCGAACGCTGTTAGGCCGGCCGAAGCAGATCGTCCAGCGCGCTCATCGAGGCCTTCCGAAGCGCGGCGATTTCGCGGGCGGCGCTCTGGCATTCGGGCGGGGACATCGTGACTGCCGCCAGCTCGATCTCACGGCAGAATTCGAACAGGCGGACGAGGCCGAGTGCGCTCGCGCCGCTGCCGAGTTGATGCGCGCAGCGCGCCAGCTGCGCGGGATCGCCGGTCACTGCTGCCCTGGTGATGTCCTCGACCAGCTTTTCGCTGGTCTCTTCCAGCAGGTCGTGGAGTTTTGCGATCTGCGCCGGGCCCAACAGCTCCTTCTGGTCATCGAGGAAATGCCGGTCGATCAAGGCGCCTGCGGCGAGTTGCGGCGCGGCGGGCTGGTTCTGGGCATCGTCCTCGATCGCCTCGCGCAGCGCATTGATCAGGATCGGCTTGCTGACGATCCTGGCAATGCCCGCGCCCGCGAGCCGCTCGCGGGCGCGGGGCGACATGTCGGCGGTCACCGCGATGATGCGTGGCATCGTCGGCAGACCGAGCTTTCGAATCCGCGATGCCGCCTCGACCCCGTCCATATCGGGCATGTGCAGATCCATCAGGATGATGTCGAAGGCTTGATCGCGAGCGAGTGCGATGGCCGACGCGCCGTTCGTGGCGATGGTGGTGGGGTGGCCGAGCCTCTTCAACATCGCTTCGCCGACCTCGCAATTGACGGGGTCGTCGTCGACCAGCAGGACGCGAAGCTGCCGCGAGGGCGGCTGGTCCGCGCCTTGCGCGATGCCGCTCGCGGCGAGGCCAAGCGGGACCTGCAGCATGAACGAGCTGCCCGTGCCCGTCGTGCTCGCCACCGTCAACTCGCCGCGCATCAGGCGGGTCAGGCGCCGCGCGATCGCCAGTCCAAGGCCGGTGCCGCCGAACCGCCGCGCGATGCTGTCGTCGGCCTGGACGAAATCTTCGAAAATCCGCTCGTGCATGTCGGGCGCGATGCCGATGCCGGTATCGCGAACGGTGATGCGCAGCAGGACATGATCGTCATGTGCCTCGGCGGCCGCGCTCAAGCCGATGCCGCCGCGCGGTGTGAACTTGATCGCATTGCCGATCAGGTTGAGCAGAATGCGATTGAGCCGCACCGGATCGCCGTGCACGGAGGTATTGACCGTCGCATCGCAGGCGAGATCGAAGGAGAGGCCCTTGTGAGAGGCCTGCGGGCGCATCAGGTCGGCCGCCGTTTCGATGAGCTGGTCGAGGCGGAAATCGCGGGTTTCCAGAGTCTCGGCGCTGGCCTCGAGGCGTGCATATTCGAGGATGCCGTCGACCAGCGCGATCAGCGTTTCGCCCGACGCGGCCGCGGTGGTGAGGTGGCGCCGTTGCGCTTCGCCGAGGCTGCCGTCGTCGAGCAGTTGCAGTACGCCCATGACGCCGTTCAGCGGCGTGCGCAGCTCGTGGCTGACGACCGCGAGAAAGCGCGATTTGGTCTCGTTGGCCGCCACCGCCGCGCTGCGCGCGCGCTCGGCGGCATCGTGCTCGGCAAGGGCCTGGTCGCGGGTCTTTTCCAGTTCGGAGGTGCGCTCGATCACCTTGCGCTCGAGCGTCGCATAGGATTCGCGCAAGTGAGCGGCCATCCGGTTGAACTGATCGCCGAGCGCCTCCAGCTCGTCACCGGTCTTGATCGCGAGCCGCAGGCCGAGGTCGCCGCTGCCGATCCGCCGCGCGCCCTGCGTCAGGATCTGGATCGGCACGGTCATGCGCCGGCTCAGAAAGAGAGAGACCAGCACCGCACATGCCAGCAGGATGACCAGGAGAAAAGTCGAGCGTCCGATCGACGCATAGATCGGTGCGTAGGCTTCGGTGAGCGGCAGCTCGACGAACACCAGCCAGCCCAGCGAGGGGACCGTCGCATAGGTCGACAGCACGCGTTGACCGGACAGATCCTCCTTGACCAGGCCGCCCGAGGGCGGCCCGACGCCATCGAGCGCGGCCCGGACGTCCGGATGGCCGGAGAGATCGCTGCGACGCAACGCCGGCCACAAATCGGGATGCGCGATCAACAACCCCATCCGATCGACCACGTAGGCCTTGCCGGTGTTGCCGACCCTGATCCCGGCGACGAGGTCCCAGATGAAGCGAAGATTGACCTCGGCGACAATCACATCGGGCGCGACGCCAGTTCCACGCGTGGCGAGCGTCATGAACGGCTCGGTGTCACCGAGGAAGTAGACCGGTCCGTAATAGGCGCGGCTTTCGTTGGCGCCGCGGAAGGCTTGCGAAGCGGAGAGATCGGCCTTGCTTCCGATCCTGTCCGCGACGCGGCGCGACACGCGGACCTGCTCGCGGCCGCGGGCGTCGAGCTCGGCGATTTCCGCGATCGCGGGCGAGAGGCGCAGGAGGCGGATGGCGTTCAGACGCTGGTCCTCGTTCGTGGACAGCTCCGGGGGCAGGCGCGAAAGCCATCTGATCTGGTTTTCGATCTGGCCAATGAACTGGCCGATCTGGATGGCGGCACTTGCTGCCTGCTCGCGCTGGGTCGCCGCCAGGAGCTGCTTCTGCTCGCGATAGGAGAACCAGACGTCGAAGCCCGTGTTGATGGCGAGCGCGGCAAAAGCGAGCGCGACGATCGAGTAGAGGTATTTGCGGAACAGCCGGCCGGGAGGTGGCCGCAAATCTCCCTGGTCGATCGTCTCGTTCACTCGCGGATCTCGTCGGCCCGCGCGAGCAGCGTGAATGGTATCGTCAAATCCAGCGTGCGGGCGACCGTGCGGTTGATCAGGAGCTCGTATTTCCGCGGCGATTGCACCGGCAGATCGCCGGCCTTGGTGCCGCGCAGGATGAGATCGACATAGTCAGCCGAGCGCACTTCGAGCGTCGGGCCATAGCTCATCAGCCCGCCCGCATCCATGAAGTAATGGAACGGGTAAATCGTGGGCACGCGATATTTGGCCGCCGCCGCCACCGCAGCCTGCCGGTGGACCACGAGGAAGCTGTCGACCAGCGCAATCATCGCCGCCTTGGGCGGTTCGGAGAAGGGCCTGACGGCTTCGTCTATCTCGGTTGGCGCGCTGACGGGCGCGGGGACCACGGACACGCCGGCCAGTGCTGCCTCTTGCTCGATGGAATCGAGGAAGAAGCGGCCGCCGCGAGGCGTGGTCGCCGGGTTGTACAGAATACCGACGCGCGCAAGATCCGGCACCGCCTCGCGAATGAGCTGAAGCCATTTGCCGCCCATCTCGGCGCTGCTGTTGGTGAAGCCGGTCACGTTGCCGCCGGGATGGGCGAGGCTTTCGACGAAGCCGTTGCCGACGGGATCGTTGGCGGTCGCGAACACGATCGGGATGGTTTTGGTGGCCGCCAGGACTGCTGCGGTTTCGACCGTCGAGCCGGTCAGGATCACATCCGGCTTGAGCGCCAGCAATTCCTGGACCGCGGTTTTCAGTCTGTCCGGCGCGCCGAAGGTCGAACGGAGTTCGAGGCGGAAATTGACGCCTTCGACCCAGCCTCGCTGCCTCAAGCCCACGATGAGGCCGCCCAGGCGGGAGGTCGGGCTGTCGATCATGCTCCTTCTGGTCAGTTCGTCGTCGAGCGGCAACGCCGTCAGCGATGCCACGATCCGCACGCGATCAGATGTTGCGCCCAGCGCCAGCCATCCTGCGGCGGTCGTGCCCGCAAGGCGAATGAACCCGCGGCGATCGACCGCGAGAGCGGAAGGCCGTTCGGTCATGAAAGTCTTTGCATGATGCTTTGCCCTAAGCCGATGCTTAGCGCGAACGGCCGGCATCCACAATTGATGAAAAATTGCGTTTGTGACTGCTCATTCGCAGCGTTTGGCAGCCCGATACCGTATTCCTACGCCGCCAAAGAGTCGCTGTTCGAACCTTGCCTCCTCCGTGACACCTTGTAACGCACTGCGGCGTTGCAACATTTTCCGTCTCGGTCGTGATGACGGTTCGGGGAGGCCGATTTCGTAGCTGCTGATTTTTGAAGCGTTGTTTCAAATTTTTTTCGAAGGTTTTCGATGCGCAAGATCTATCTCGTTCCGGCCCTCGTCGGCCTGCTCACCTCCGTTGCAGCGGGCCCCCTTGCGGCCCAGGGCGCCGTGCCAAAGCAGAAAGCTGCGACGGCACCGAGAGCCGCCGCCGGTGCCGCTCCCGCAGCAGCCGGGACGCCGGTCGCTGCCGGCGCGACGTCGGCGGCCGCGGCCGAGACGGCGGCCCCGGACGACAAGTCCAAGGCGATCGACTCCAAGGCGATCGACGGCTTCCGCTCGGCCAAGTTCGGGATGAACGAGGCCGACGTGCGCGCGGCGATAGCCAAGGATTTCGGCGCGAAGCCCGACGCCGTCAGGGCGCAGGACAATGCATCCGAGCTGACGCACAGCCTGCTCTATTCGGCGCCCGAGCTGCTGCCGAACGGCGGCACCGCGGAGCTCTCCTACGTGTTCGGCTACAAGTCGAAGTCTCTGATCCAGGTCGGCGCGGTCTGGTCGAAGGGCACCGACGCGGCGATCACGCCGGAGAAGCTGTTCTCCAACGCCAACATCCTGCGCGCCCATTTCCTCAGCGAGGGCTTCAAGCCCGACTCCATCGCGGTCAACATGCCCGTCAACGGCGGCATCGTGATGTTCCGCGGCAGCGACGCCAAGGACCGCTCGGTCATTTTGCTTCTCCAGGGCACGTTCGAGAACAAGGACAACAACCAGCGAGTGCTGACGCCTACCAGCCTGCTGCTGTTCTACGTGGCCGATGCCAAGAGCCCCGACATATTCAAGCTGCCGCCCGGCCAGTTCTGATGCCGCGCGCCACGACATTCTCCCAGCCGGTTGTGGATCGGCCCCAGTGCCGATGAAGAGGATCTGAAATGCGCCGACCATCTGCAAGGCGAGACAATGACGAGCTTACGCTGCGGGGGCTCGCGCGTTTCCGCTCGATGTCACTGCTCTGCGCGATGCAGATGGTCTTCCTGCCGGTGTTCAGTGTTCGCCTGCAGGCGCAGCCGGCGAACGTGATCACGCCGGACGGCCGCACCGGGACCAGCCTTCAGACGTCTGGCAGCGTGACCACCGTCACGACGTCGACCGTCTCCGGCACCAGTGCCTTCAACTCGTTCTCGCAGTTCAGCGTCGGGCAGGGCAACACGGTCAATCTGCAATTGCCGACCGGCACGCAAAATCTCGTCAACATCGTTCGCGACGCACCGGTCTACGTCAACGGCACGCTGAACTCCTACATGAATGGCGCGATCGGCGGTAACGTCTATTTCGCCGATCCCAAGGGCTTCGTGGTCGGCCGCAGCGGAACGGTCAATGTCGGCAGCCTCAACGTCTCGACGCCGACGCGCGAGTTCACCGACAGCCTGATCGGCGCGCAGGGGCAGATCAACGGTTCGGCCATCGCCAATCTGATGGCGGGCTCGTTCCCGGTCTCGCCGGACGGCAACATCCGGATCTACGGCCGGGTCAATGCCATCGATGGCGTGCGCCTGACCGGGCAGAACGTCCTTGTCGGTGGCGCGAGCCAGCGCGACATTGCCAATCTCGATCATGCCGCGAAGTTCGCGGCCTCGGTCAATTCCAAGGGGCTGCGGAGCGCTGCCGCGATTTCCGTGCGCAACGGCTCCATTCACATCGGCGCCGTCAACAGCGCCAGCGTCAACGGACGGCTGACCGCGCGCAGCAAGACCACCACGCCAAGCAACATCACGGTCGTGGCCGGCAACCAGGCCGAACTCGGCAAGAATGCGCGGCTGAGCACGGCGAGCAGGACCGCCGATGCCGGCGGCGTCCTCGTCAAGGCCGGCAACGACGTGACCGTGAAGAGCGGCGCGAAGATCAATGCCAGCTCGAAAACCGGCAATGCGGGCCTGGTCGAGCTGAGCGGAAACGGCGTCATCGACGTCGGCAGCGGCGTTACCATCAACCTCGCCGCGCCGAACGGCCGGGCCGGCACGCTGCTGATCGACCCGACCGATGTGGTGATCGGCGACGCCAGCCAGGGCGACGTCGGCGTAACCCTCGGGAACACGTCCGTCGCCAACGCCATCGCGGCGCTCAGCGCTGGTGGCACCTATCTGGTTCAGGCCGACAATTCGGTCACACTGGCCGCGCATGCGGTGATCGATGCCCGCAACCTCGACGCCACCAAGACTCATTCCGTCGGCAACGCCATCAATGTCGAGATCGACGCGCCGACCATCAGCATCGTCAACGGAGCGAAGATTCTCGCCCAAGCGATCAATGTTGGTGGAACGAACTACGCCAGCGGCAGTGTCACGCTGACCGCGACGGCGACTGATACCAAGCTCTCGGGCCAGGCCACCGCGACCACAGGAATCACGATCGACGGCCAGATCACCGGCGGCGACATCTCGATTGGTGCGACCTCGACGGCGACATCGAGCTTCACCAGCTCGGTGCCCGGCCTCTTCACGCTGGTCGGCACCACGCTTGCAGCCTCGCTGCTCGGCCTCAACGGCGGCTATGTGGCCGCGAGCGCCACGGCGACGGTCAACATCAACAGCCACGCCAACATCAACGGCGTCGGCAACGTCGACATCAGGTCGCACGGCTCGGAAACGGCGCAGGATCCGGCGCTGGCGAGCACCTTGCTCGGCGGTTCGCCGATCGGCGCCGCCGCCGTCGTCGGCAAGCTCGACGGCAACGTCACCACCAACGTGGCCTCCGGCGCCACGATCAGCGCGGGCGGCAACCTCAACATCCACGCCATCAATGACGCCACGCTGAACGTGACTGCGGTCGCGGCGACGTCCAGCGCGCAGTTCGTCGCGACCGTTGCCTATTCCACCGGCTCGGTCTCGACCACCGCCAATGTCGCGACCGGCGCGAACCTTTCCGTCGGCAACGTGATTGCATCCGGCAACGCGCTGACGGTGCGTGCGATCAACAACAACTCGTTCTCGACCAGTGCCACCGCGGTCGCGCTGAGCACACCGAATGCGAGCGGCGGCATAGGCGGGGCGCTCGCCATCAGCGACGTCACGACGTCGGCCACCGCAAAGCTCGGCTCGTCCCTGGGCACCAGCACGTCGTCCCGGATGAACGGCTCCGTGATGGTCGAGGCGACGTCGAACACCACGAGCAACTCGACCATGGCTTCGACCATCGTCGGTACGCCGGCCGTGATCGGCGCGATCCAGGATTTCATGGTCTCCACGGCCAGCCCGGGTTCGATCATCGCTCAGCATATGATCCCGCTGATGCCGGTGAATTTCAATTTGAAGGCCGCCGCCGCGCTGTCGCTGGCCAACAGCACCGAAAACGCCACCGCGTCGATCGGCCAGAATCCGAGCGGCGGCGCACCGAACCTCTATGTCAGTGGCAACGTCGCCGTCGTCAGCACCCTCGTCGACCGCGGCGTGCGCAGCAACGCCACGGCTTCCGCGATCGCCTCGGACCCGACGAGCGGCGAGGGGGTCGCGATCAGCGCCGCGGTCGCATGGGGCAACTTCAATCACAATTCGAACGCCTATGTCGGCGGCGGTACCGTGATCAATGCGGCCAACATCGCTGTCGACGCCAGCACCTGGATGCCGATCACCAATACCTGGCTGAAGTGGGACGGATTGACCGAGGTTCTCAGCCACCTCAACGGCAATCTCGGCGTCGGCGGCAACATCCTGACCAGCTATGCCAACGCCACGGCCGACGCGGGCGATACCGCCGCCGTGGCCGGCTCGGTGAACCATTTCGTCGTGAACAATGACACCACGGCGTGGGTGGCCAGCAGCGCCAGCCTGACCGCGACATGCACGGCGGCTTGCGGCAGCAGCTGGTCCGCGACGGCGAACAACGGCGACGTCCACACTTACGACGCGAGCATCCAGATCGCGGCGACGACGACGACGGCGTCGATCGACGCCGCCGGCAATGTCGGTACACTCGGCTTCCTGCCCGGCAACACCTCCGGCGGCTCCTCGGTGGGCGGATCGCTCAATTTCGTCCAGTTCAACACCAGCACGATCGCCGGCGTTTCGGAGAGTGCATCGCTGCGGGCGGCGGACGATATCGCCGTCAACGCGATCACCTCGGATCAGTTCGTCGCGGTCGCGCCGTCGTCCGGAAAGGCCGGCGGCGCGCTGGCTCTGAACGGCATCACCTCGCTCGGGTTCCTCAACAACACGACGCACGCCTCGATCTCCAGCCAGGCCAGCGTCTTTTCTCCGACGCTCAACGTCCTGGCGCAGCAGGATCTCTCGGTCGTGACGATCGCCGGCGCGGTCAATGTCGGCGGCGGTTCGGCGGTTGGATTGTCCGTTGCCTATCTGGGCGCGAATATGGATACATCCGCCTATATCGGCGACAACCATTCCGACATCCGGTCCGGTCCGTTCAGCAGCAACGATCCGTTTGCCGGCAACGGCGGCGGAAGCGGCTCGGTCAACGCCGACAACCTCACGATCAGCGCCACCACCTCTGGCCGGATCACGTCCGCGGCCGTCGCGGCTTCGATTAGCGAGCCGTCATTGTCCAGCTTCGCCGACAAGGCGAACGCCGCCGGTGCCGCCGCGACCGGCGGGCCGGCCGGGATCGCGCTGGCTGCAAACAAGATCAGCTCGGGCTCGGGATCGAGCACGAGCGGCTTCACCATGGACCTTGCGGGCAGCTCGTCCGTGAGCGACGTCTCGCTCGGGACCAGTGCTTATATAAAGAATACGTCGGTCAACAAATTCACCACGGCGACCGCGGTGAACACGAATACGATCGTGCAGGCGCTCAACGACACGATTCTGAGCAACGGCTCCGGCTCCGCCGCGGCCAACATGTCGGGCGGGTCGTCTCAGGGAGCCGCGATCGGCGCCGCCATCGCGGCTGCGATGTCCAACAATGCCACGCTCGCCTATATCTCCGGCACCACGATGCAGAACCAGATGTCTGTGACGGTGCAGGCACTTAATGGCGGGTCGGAAACCGTCGTCGCCCTCGGCGTGGCCGGCGGAACGTCAGCTAATGCGCTCGCTCTGTCGGGATCTGTCGGCATCGTCACGGACAGTGCCAATGCCTATATCGAGAACTCGACGATCACGGGCTTCGCGACGGGGACCAACCGCGCGATCGAGGTCGATGCCTATCAGACCACGAACATCGCGATCGGCGGCGGTTCGCTCTATCTCTCGGGCGGCAAGGCCGGTGTCGGCATCGCGCTGACCTATGCGTCGATTGCCGATCCCTCGGGCGGTAATGCCACCGACGCGCATATCCGCAATACGTCGATCTCGAACTATGACAGCCTGCTGGTGCTGGCTGACAGCGCCAGCGTGATTGCGGCGGGCGCGGCCTCGGGCGGGGCAGGGAGCAACGCCAACGGACTTGCCGGGGCAATCGTCGTCGACGAGATTACGCCCACGACGACGGCGTATATCAGCAGCAGCGCGACGGTGAACATCAATGTCGGGCGCGTGACGGTGCTGGCGGACAGTGGCGCTGTGTCGGACCTCGATACGGCGCTCGGAAATCTGGTCAAGAAGTCGAACAGCGGTCATCTCGCATCGGACACGTGCACGGCCGCCGCCGGAAACGGCACGGCGAATTGCATAGATTTCAGCGCGGCGGCGCTCAACGGCGGCGCGGGTAACGGTCCGGGCGCCGGCATCGTCTCCGTTGCGGGCACCATCCAGGCCGGCAAGAACAATGTCGGCGCTTCGATGGTGTATGACACCATCGCGACGACGCATTCGGCCTATATCGCCAACGTCCGGATGTCGGCCCTCGGCACAGTCAGCGTGAATGCGGTCGACACCACGAAGATCCAGTCGGTCACGATCGGATTCGGTCTGGCGAGCGGCCAGTTTGCCGGCGTTGGCGGCATGACGATCAGCTCGATCGCCAATACTGTTTCGGCGGCTATCGGTAACAACCAGTCCGACACGACGCAATCGACCGTGACGGCCTCCAACATCTCCGTCACCGCGATCGAGAATTCCAGCATCACCGGAGCCGCCGCCGTCGCTGGCGGCTCGACGCAAGGCAGCGCCGCGGGCCTGGCGCTCGTCTACAGCAGCATTGCCAACAATGTCAGCGCCGGTGTCACCGGTTCCAAGCTGACCGCCTCGGGCAGTGTCGCCGTCAACGCGAACTCGAACGCCAGCATCTCGACAGTTGCCGTGGGTATCGCGATTTCTTCGCAGATCGGCCTTGCAGGCTCGGTCGCTACCAATCTGATGGGAACCAACGTCACCGCCAGCATTGCCGGCGGGGCCGACGTCATCGCGAACAACAACGTTGCCGTGCTAGCCGGCAATAATGACAAAGCGGGTGTTTTCGCCGGCGCCGTGTCCATCAGCAAGGGCGCGGCCGGCGGCGCGGGCTCGATGGTCACGAACAAGATCACCGGCACCACCGCGGCCTATATCAGCGGGACGACAACCAAAGTGGATGCGCGCGGAACCAGCACGAGCGACGTGCTTTCGGTCAACAGCGGCACGCTCGCGCACGCGATCGATCTCGGCGGCTTCAGCGCGCCCACCGACACCACGCCCGATCTGAGCGAGACCCAGGAGAGTGTACGCGGCCTCGCCGTCGTCGCCAGCTCGCACCAGGCCGTCGTCACCAACGTCGCCACCCTGTCTGCGGGCTCGGGCATCTCCATCATGATCAATCCGATCACCAATGTGATGAGCGGATCCACCAAGGCCTATATCGACGGCGCGGCAATCGACACGCGGCTGGCAAGTTCGACGCTGGACCCACAGATCGAGGTGGCCGCCAGCAGCTTCTCCTATTCGGGCGCGTTCGGCGCCGGCGTGGTGCCGCCAACCGGGAGCGGGGGCGGCGGCGCGACCATTCTCAGCACGACGATGTCGCGTGACACCGAGGCGTACATCACCAATGCGACCGTTGGCGGCGTGCAGTCGACGAGCGCAACGGTGGGCGCCGTCACCGTGAAAGCCAATGCCGAGCAGGACGCGTCATCGATCGCGGTCGGTTTCGGCACCGGCTCGGTCGGGCTGAACGTCTTCGTCGCGACTACCGAGGCCTATGTCGACGGCGGCTCCCTCACGGCGTCGTCGCTCACGGTCAACGCCTACGACGCCACAGGTATCGCGTCGGCGAACGGCTCGGGCGCGTATGGCAGCCAGGCCGCGATCGGCGCGGCGTTCCTGGTTCAGGTCTCGGCGAACCGGACGGAGGCCTATGTCGGCGACGAGTTCCACTACCAGGGCAACGGCGCGGCGCACACCACCGCGGTCAATCTGAGCGGTGCGCTCGACGTCCAGGCAACGACGAAAAACCGCTTCCAGGCTTATTCGATCGGCGGGGCGCTTTCGACCGGCACGGCGGCGATCGCCGGCATGGCCAATATCGAGATCGCCAACAATACCACCATCGCGGGCGTTTACGACACCACGCTGCAGTCCCCCACGGGCGGCGCGGCTGGCGCGGTCACCATCAACGCCACCGAGGACGTTGCGATCAAGGAGATCGCCGGCGCGCTCTCGATTGCAGCCAGCGGGTCCGGCGTTGGCGTTGGCGCGGCGGCCAACGTTATCGTCTTCAAGAGCCAGACCATTGCGGAAAGCCGCAACAGCAACCTCAATTCGTCCGGCGCGATCAATGTCGGGGCGCTCAGCACCAAGGAAGTGTTGTCCTACGCGGTCACCGCCGGCATCGGCGGCAGCGTCGGCATCGGCGCAACCGTCGGCGTCATCATCGTCGGCACCAACACCGCCGATCCGGATACGCAGGGCGAGCAGACCGGCCAGCTCAACCAGGGCAACAACGGCACCCTCGCGTCGGTGAACGCGGGCACCAATTCCTCGCACGGCAGCGACGCGGTCGCGAGCGGCACCTCGGGCAATCCGGGCAACGCCAACGCAACCTCGACCTACGACGTCAGCACCGTTTTGACGGGCGGCAATGACGGCGTCACCGCCCGGATCGCGGGCGGCAACGTCACGGGCACGCAGGTCAACGTCGCTGCTACCAGCGCCAACGCGACCAAGATGTTCCTGCTCGGCGCTGGCTTTGCCAAGAATGTCGGGATCGGTGCCGGCATCGGCTACACCAGCGTCAACAGCAGCGTGCTCGCCAATCTGAGCGCGATCGTTGCGGCGCCTTCCGTGACGGTCGCCGCGCGGGTCAAGGACGCCGACACCGGCCCTTATTCGGGCAAGACCGTCGACAGCGAGGCGATTGCCGGCGGTGCAGCGCTCTACTTCGGCGCGGATGCTGCCGTGGCGGTCGGCAACGTCGCCAACACCGTGACAGCCCAGCTCGGCGGCTCCGTCACCGGCACGGGCGGCACCGGCGTCGCCGTCATGGCGATGGACAGCTCGACGCAGAGCGTGACCGCGGGCGGCGGCACCGGCGGCCTTGCGGCCATCGGGGTATCGATCGCCACCACGGGACGATCCAGTTCGGTCGCGGCAAAGGTGCTGTCGAACGCGACGGTGAACAGCTCGACCCTTGCGGTTGGCGCAGGCGAGGCTGGCGCCATGTCGGCGTCCGCGACCGCGGTCGCCGGCGGTATCGTCGCCGGTGACGGCGCAGTCGCGACGGCAAAGGAAAATTCGACTGTTCTTGCCGAGATTGGTTCCAGCGCCTCGATCACCACCTCCGCGGCCGGCGTCGGCACGCTGGTGTCGGCATCGCTCACCCCCAATCTTTCGAGCAAGGCGATTGGCGTCGCGGTCGGCGGCGGCGCCATCGGCGTATCGGTCGCGGAATCGATGGTGACGGCCACCGTCACGGCCAATGTCGGCGACAACACCACCTTCTCGGGCGGTGCGCTCGCCGTGACCGCGATGGCGCTGGTTCCGACGAGCGGCACGACGACCTACGCCTGGTCACTCGCTGGCGGCGGTGGCTCGCTGATCGGCGCACAGGGCAGCTACGCCAGGGCGTCCGAGAACGCGACGGTGAGCGCGTATGGCGGCACCGGGATTACGCTTCCCAACGCCGACGTGGTCATCACGGCCCAGAACGACAGCAGCCAATACGCCCAGGCGACCGGCCTTTCGACCGGCTTCCTGGCAGTGGGTGCGACGGTCGCCCAGACGTCGTCGAGCGCGCACACTTACGCTTATCTGGGCGCCCCCGACGATATGGATGCGACCCATCTGAATCACGCCGACTACACCGGTATCCTCCAGATCACGGCGACCGGCAAGGACATCAACGTCTCCAATGCGACGGTTGGCGCGGGTGGCACTTATGCCGGCGCTGCCGCGGTCGCGACGACCAGTTCGACCGCCGTGACCAATGCGCGGTTCGACGGCGGCGCAACGGATGACACGCTGTTCTTCGGCGGCCTCAACATCCAAGCCAAGCACACCACGAACTATGCCGCCAGCGGCGATGCCTACCAGGCGTCCACGGCCGGCGTCTCCGGAGGCAGCGCGCAGAACGACGTCAACGCGACCACGACCGTCGACATTGGACCTCATCTGATCATCAACTCGGCCGGCGGCGACATGGTCGCCATCGCCAACGACATCGTCAACCAGGCTGGTGGCGGCGCGCGGTCGGGCTCCGGTGGCGTGTTCGCGGGTGCTGCGGCACTGAGCAACACGCATGTCACCCAGACCGTCACCACCAATATCGGCGCCGGGACGGTGCTGAGCCTCAACGGCGATCCCCGGACATCGGCGGCGGTGATCAACATCGAGGCCTACAACACGCTGAATACCAACGACACGGCGAGCCTGGCCACAGCCGCGTTCTTCGCCGGCGGCGGCGCCGAATCCAACATGACGGCGAACGCCACGCTCGCGGTCAACATCAATGCCCGCGAACTCTTCAGCGCCGGCAAGATCTATATCGGTACGGCTGCCAAGATGGCGGCGGCCAACAACGCCAATGCCAGTCTCTACGGCGCGATCGCCGGCGTCGGCGCCAGCACCAACAGCTGGGTTCATGCCAACCAGGCTGTCACCGTCGGCAACAACGCCAAGGTCGAAGCCTGGGGCCAGATCAACATCTATGCCGGCATGTCGGGCGACACCATTATCTTCAGCAGCGTTCAGGCTACCGCGACGACGGTCGTCTACAACAACACCGCGATTCCGATCTCCACGCTCTACCGCGGCACGGCCAACGCCGATGACACCACGAGCCTGACGCTCGCCAACACCTCAAGCGTGCTCGGCGTCCAGAACATTTCCCTGGGAGCGACCCAGGGTCAGGTTACGGCCTCCGGCAATGGCAGCAACTACAATCCCTATCTGGACATCTTCAGCGCCAAGAACAGCGACAACCACAGCCACACCAGCGGAACCGGCGATGTCGCGCTCAATGGCCTGGTGGTAGCGGGCATCAACAACGATATCACCATTACGATCGACGTTGGTGCGGGCGCACCGACCGCGAGCACGACGAGTCCTTACTCGTCACTGCTGTCCGGCGGTTCGTCGACACCCACCCTCGAATATGTCGCCGACGTCGATCACTTCAACCCGATGATGAGCTGGAACCACCAGGTGGTCCAGTACACCATCGTCGGCGGCTTCAATCCCTATCAGAGCGTCGTCAACCAGCTCGCCACGCTGACCGGCCTGACCGAGACGCAGATCCGCTCGCAGCTCGCGGCGGCGACGCCCGCGGCGCCCGCCACGATGTCGCCGTCCGGCACCGATCCGACCGGCGACTTCCAGCGCCAGATCAACGCGCTGATCCAGCAGGCGCCGTATACCTCCGACGCCGCCGGCAATGCCTTCGCGTTCGGCGATATGCTGGTGTCCGCCGGCAACGTCTCGATCCTGGCGCAGAAGCTGACCGGAAACAGCGGCACGAACCCCGCAGCGCCGGCGGTCATCGCGCGCAGCTCGCCGATGATCAAGATCGAGAACAGGGGCCTCGACTTCATGGACCTGGCCAACCTCACGGTCACCAATATCACCGGAGGAAACATCACCTACCGCCAGATCGACCATGTCGACCCGGATTCGCACTCCAATGTGACCTTCACGGCCACGCCGAGCGCGACGCCGATCATCGACATCTCGGCCACCTACAACCGCCTGGATCCCTCCAGCGGACTCGGCGTCGACCAGAACGGCAACCAGCTGACCCGCACGCCCGACATCTATTTCGACGGCGTCGTCAACAACGAGAACGGCCTGCTCAAGATCACCAACAATCTCGGCAGCATCGTCGCGTCGCAGTCGCTCAACGCCGCGACTGTCCAGATGGTGGCGCCCAACGGCTCGTTCGTCTTCCTCGGCGGCATCGGCAGCTTCTACACCTCCAACCACGATGTTCTCTCGCAATGGTCGGGTGTCGAATTCAAGCCAGGTGATAATGACACGCTGACGGCGGTGATGGCGGCGGCGACCTATCTCGGCGCCTATGGCGATTACGCGAACAGCCCGCATATCGGTGCGGGCGGCGGTCACCCGTATTCCTACTATTGCTGCGTCGACGGCAATAACGGCGTTCAGCAAACGGCGAGCAACAGCACCATCTTCACCGCGCGCATGCTGGATCTGTATTACGACGGCCTGTCGCTCTATTCGGCGATCTTCCTGCCGATGGGCCAGGGTGCGCCCGGCGCCGGTAACCCGAACGTCGGCGGCGTGCCTAACGCTGCTACGCTCGCGATCATGGAGGGCCCGACGGCTCAGACCATCTCCACCGCGCCGTGGGAGCGAAATACCTATACCGGGCAAGGCGTCTACAGCAACTCGACCTACGACTACACCACGACCTCGACAGATGCACAGGGCAACACCACCACCACCAACCACACGGCTACGTATTACTCGCCATTCAATTGCGCGGGGTGCTCTGCCTACTTCCAGGTCGTCAATATCCAGCCCGACGTGATCACGCCGAAGACCGCGTCTTCGAACTCAGCCGCGAACTCGAGCACGGGGACCAATCCGCCGGCTAACGCGCCCTTCATCTTCGGCAAGGCGATCATCATCTCGGCGGGGGTCATCAACATCAACGGCACCATCCAGAGCGGCACGAGCAGCGATTACTCGGTCGATATCGGCGGCTCCACGTTGACCGCCATCAACGACCTCAAGAGCCGCAATGCGGGCGCGGACTTTGCCCAGGCCCAGGTCAACGCCCGGAACGGCAGCTATTACGACATCACGGCGTCTGCGACGACGGAGGCTGCCGGCGACATCAAGATCGGCGTGAAGTACAACGCTCTCACCGACCAGATCCTCGTGAACGGCGTGGTTCAGGGCTCGGGCGGCTACGTCTATCTGAACGGCAGGATCATCTCGACCTCGACTCAGGACGGTGTCTCCCAAGGCACGATCGCGGTCAAAGGTGGCGCCGGCTCGATCACGGTCAACAACACAACCGGCCTGCAGCTCGTCACCAACACCATCAATACCGGCGTCAGCGCGCCGAGCGTGATCGAGATCGTCGATCAGCTCAAGCAGCAGACGACGTGGTACGTCTACAATCCGTCCGCCGCGGGCGGCCAGCAGGTGTCGACGTATCAAACGAGCGGCGTCAATGCGAGCCACTACACCGACACGATGTTGACGAGCCTCAGCGGCACGGCAGGTATCCAGTACGCGACCAAGGCAAACATGTTCTACCAGTGGGTCGATACGGCTACGCTGGATCGTCCGACCAGCTCGACGCAGTTCGACTACGGATGGCACTACACGCCCAACTCGGCGACCGGGCAGAACTGGACCCGCACCATCAGCCTGGTTTCGGACGTGCAGCAGGCCCAGGGCGGCGGCGGCAGCACTGGCCCACAGACCTCGAACTTCCAGGAAGTCGTCACCGCAACCGGTTCCTATCACACCGGTGGCGGCAACACCCATCCCGAGAAGTGCTGCGGCACGGACAACCAATACAATTGGTACCAGAATATCTATGATCACCTGACCTTGACGCTGACCAATACGGTCAAGGCGTCGAACCCGATCAACATCTCGTTCAGCGGCGGCGGCAACAGCACGGTTCTGGTCACGTCCAACTCCGGCATCGTCGTCAACGGTCCGATCAACAACCTCTCGGGCACGACGACGGTCAGCGCCACGGGGGCCAATTCGGCTATCACCAGCGGCACGAACGCGAACAACCCGATGATATCGGGCCGGAGCGTCATTCTCTCGGCGGATGGCGGCATCGGCACGATCGGCGCGAATGGTGTTCCCGTCCAGGTGCAGGTCTATGGTGGCAGCCTGACGGCCAGTTCGATCGACCACGACATCGCGATCGCGGCCGTCGGCTCGCTTTCGATCAACCAGGTGAAGGTGAATTCGGCAGGAAGCACGCCGCAGGGCAGCGTCTTTATCTCGGCGACCGGCGACATCAACTCGGCCTCGCCCTACGACGTCGCCAACCCCGTCGTGATCGGCAAGAACGTCGAGATCAACTCCACCGCCGGCGCGATCGGCGCGACGAGCGCCGTCATCAACGGCGCGAGCACCCTGACCAATATCAATCCGCTGGTGATCCAGGCGACGGGCACGACGCAGGCCGGCGGCACCGTCGACGGCGGGGTTCTCGACAGCGCATCGGCGACCGGCACCTACATCGTGCAGTCCAAGGGCGACCTGCGTCTCGGCACGGTCCAGTCGAGCGGCGGCCCGGTGTTCCTCGAGGCGGCCGGCTCGGACGGCAACCAGGCCAGCATCCTGAACGGAAGGGCGGCGGTCGGTCTCACCCAGGCGCAGAGCCAGCATCTCCAGGACGTCTGGACCAGCCTCGACCTGCTCAGCGGCAACGCCGCCACCAACGCCGTCAACAGCTACCAGTTGATGGTGACGTCGGCCTATAACGACTACTTCCAGCTCAAGAACATCGCCTTCGCGAACGGCAGCACCTACAACCCGACTTCGGTGGGATTGACGGTGCTGCGGGCGCAGGTGGCGGCCAAGCTCGGCATCGATCCCGCAAACGTCTCGACGACGGACATGAAGGTCGAGGCCACGACGCGATTCCTGAGGGACCAGTTCCTGCTCGGCAAGATCACGACCGACGAGCTCAAGACGTCGCTGACGACATTGCTCGGCACGGCACCGGCAGATCCGCTGGGGACCGTGTTTGGCAGCTCGTTGTCGTCGACGCTGTTCACGAAGCTGTTCGACGGCATAACGACAGCCAATCAGCGCCTACCGAGCAATACGGCGCTGCAAACGGCGCTGAACACTTACAATGCGAACTACGCCTATGCGCTCGCGTCGACCGAGCGGGTCTACGGCATCATCACCGCGGGCGCGCAGTGGACGCAGAGCCAGCTCGCCTACACCGTCTCGTCGTCGGCCGTCGGCGCGGCGCCGCCGCCGATCGACGAGAACGTCGTGGCCAATGTCAGCGCCAACCAGATCATGCTCTACGCGCCGCACGGCTCGGTCGGCAATTCGGCAGCGCCTCAGACGTTCACATTCACCAGCGTCGATTCCTCGTCGCTGACGCCGGCGCAGAGGGGATTGCTCGCGACGGCCGGTCCGGGTCAGCTCACCGTCGGCGCGGTCACGGATCCGACCACCCACGTCGTGACCTATACGGTCAGCCTGTCGCAGCAGAACCTCGTCGTCGTCGACAACCCGATCGCGATCTCGGCCAAGGCGCTGACCAACATCTATCTCGGCAGCAAGAACAGCCTCACGCTCGGCGGCATCACCGCGAATTACGGCCCGATCGCGGCCGCGCAGGCCAACGGCATCGAGGTGACCGGCCGCGGGGACGTCAAGCTCGACGCCGTGACCAGCATCACCGCCGCCGCCGGCGTGACGGGTACGCCCGTGATCTCCGGCGATATCGGCAATCTGACTCTGATCGCCGAGCACGGCAATGTCGGTGCCCCCGGCGCTGCCGGAAGCAATCCCGCGACCAACGCGAACGCGATCCAGATCGCCTTCGCCGACCCGGCCAACGACCAGCTCGACCAGGTCTCGTCGGCGCAGGGCATCTATGTGAAGCAGACCACCGGCGATCTCATCCTCGGCAACATCGCTGCCGGCAATGCAATCCAGCTCGCGGCGACCGGCAGCATCTACGCCGAGTCCGGCTTCACGGACCGTACCGCGATCCATATTCTCGGCACCGACCTCGATCTGCGCGCCGGCGGCAGCATCGGCTTCAACGGCTCGACCTTCCAGCCGGTGCAGGTGAATATCTCCGGCGCCGTGACCGGCTCGGCGGTCGGCGATCTCAGCATCCTCGCGGTCACCGGCGACTTCGTGGTCGGCACCAGCGGCGCCTATGGGACGCTGACATCCGGCGGCGCACTGACGCTGAACGTTGCGCGCGGCGCGCTCACCATCAATGCCGACCTCGCCAGCGGTGGCCTGATGCAGCTCCTCGCCAACCGTGGCATGAACTTCGCGGCCGGCACCGGCACGGCGCCGGTGGTTGCGACCAGCAGCGCCGGCGAGGTGACGCTAGTAGCCGCGACACTGTCGATGGGAGCTTACTCCGCCATCAACGCGGCCGGCGTGATCTCCGTGACCACCACCGGCGACGCGACCATCGGCCAGCTGAATTCGTCGCTGTCCTATGCGGCGGCCTCGAACGCGCCTTCGATCATCGTCACCGCTGGCGGCGTTGCCTCGCTCGGAGCGATCATCGACAATGGCGACGGCCAGACCAAATTCGTCGCGGCCGGCTCCGGCGCCGAAGTTTCGCTGAGCGCATCCAACGGCATCGGCAACGCGACGAGCCGGTTCATCCTCAGTGCCGCGCGGCTGTCGGCAAGCACGAGTGCCGGGGACATCTATCTGAAGTCTCTGACCGACACCGAGGCAAGCCTGCTCTCGGCGGTCAAGGGCAGCGTGGACATCCTCGGCACCGGCGGCCTGACGCTCGACCAAGTGCTGGCAGGTACGGATGCAGGCGCAAGCGGCACCTTCAGCGCCGTCGCGAACAACGGCAGCATCGTCATCGGCACCGCCGACAGCAGCGGCTCGCAGACGGTCCATGCCATCCAGAACGTGACGTTCAAGTCGCTCACGTCCACCGGCTACAGCGGCGATGCCGGCGGCATCAACGTCAATGCGGACAACGGCTTCATCCTGGCGCAGACGGTGATGTCGGGCGGCGTGACGACGCTCGGCTCGGTCTCCGCCCACGGCTCGGCAAGGCTGATCGCGGCGGGCAGCAACACCGGTCATAACCTCACGGCGACGACCGGCACCGCGGTCCTGAGCGGCACCGTGGTCCATTGGGATAATCTCAGGGCCGGCGGCACACTCGACGTCACCGCGACCGCCGGGGGGATTACCGTTGGCACCGCCATCAGCGGCGGCACACTGACCTTGCACGCCGTCAACGACATCGTCTTCAGCCAGCTCACCACGACAGGCATCCCGGGCGACGCCGGCGACCTCAACGTCAAGTCCGACACCGGCTCACTCCGTGGCGGATCGATCTCGGCCAGCGGAGATACGCATTTCGATGTGGCCGGATCGGTCTCGCTCGACCGGGTCAGCGGCAATGTGATCAAGCTGACTTCATCGGGCGACCTGACCATCGATTGGGTCAGCGTGGTCAAGGAGCTCGATCTCGCCGCCGATACCATCAACGTCAAGGGCGAGCAGGTCCGCTCGAACCCGTCGGTTCCGCTGATCATGAACATCACCGGCCATAACGGCGGCGTCGCGACTTCGGCCAATATCTCGATCGATCCGGACAGCATCATCATCAACCAGTTCAAGGTGGTGGACGCGAACTTCTGGACTGATGCGCACGCGGTCGCGATCCTGAACGGCTATGTCCCAGGCCAGTTGATGCTGACCACGGCAACCCAGCAGGTGCTGCTCAACAACCGTACGCCCGCGCCGTCCAACTGGCCGTCGCTCCAACTCTACCAGCCGGGTGGCGTGTTCACGATGAGCCAGGTCGGGAATGCCAATGTCAGCAACGCCTATGTGGTGTTCTACACCGGCAACGTCTCGGCCACCGTTAGCAACTATGGGCCGACCCACACCTGCTGCTACGACTTCACCGGCGCCAGCATGGTGCGCAACATCCCGGTCGACGGCGAGGGCACCGAGAACATCGAGACCTGGCTCGCGAAGAAGGACGGGGGGACGTTCTACCTGCTCGGTCTCTCCGGCAAGGCGCGGCTCGATGCGCTGCTGACGCCGCGGCCGGTCGAGACCATCGGCTCTGGTCCCGCCGTCAACGTCGAGGGACTGAGCGACATGCGCAAGCTGCGCCGGCAGGGCCAGCGCGTGGGACGCGCCGGCTGGAAGGACGCGGCGATCGAGGCAGCGAAGCCGGCCATCGGCCGTCTCGCACAGGCATGGTAACGGGACCAGGGATGCGCATTCTGGGGGCAGCGATAGGGGTTGGACTGGCAGCGTCGTGCATCGCCTCCGCGCGGGCGCAGATTCCGTCGATCAATCCCGGCGTGATCCAGAACGATGTCGACCGGCAACGCCGGCAGCTCGAACAGCAGAGCGCGCCGCCCAAGCTCAACGGGCCGGCGGTGATTGGCGGCGAGCGGGAGAAGTCCCCGCTCCTGAAGCCGGGCGGGCCGAAATTCCGCCTGCGCAAGGTCGAATTCGACGCCTCCAAGTTCATCACGCCGGCCGAGCTCGACGAGATCGCGAAGAAGTATGTCGGCAAGAACGTCGACATCGCCTCGCTGCTGCAGCTCGTCGCCGACATCAACGCCATCTATACCGAGCGCGGCATCGTGACGGGCATTGCGACGCTGCCCGAGCAGGATGCCAAGGGCGGCATCGTCCGCGTCAAGCTGACCGAAGGCCGGCTCCAGAAGACGACCATCGAGGGAAACAAGCAGACCCGCACCGAGTACATCCTCCAGCGCGTGAAGGAGCCCGAAGGCGAGGTCCTCGACGTTCCAAAACTCAATCGCGACGTGATCTGGTTCAACCGGACCAACGACGTGCAGATCAAGGCGCTGCTCCAGCCCGGCACGACCTTCGGCCTGACCGATCTCCAGTTCGCCGTGATCGAGCCGCCGGTCGACACCTTGCAGCTCTTTACCGACAACCAGGGCGCGGAAAACACCGGGCGTTGGGAGGGTGGGGCCTTCTACAAGCGCCACGGCCTGTTCGGCGTCGACGACCGCCTGACCTTCTACGGCGTCCGCTCCGACGGCAACCTCAACGGCAATGTCGCCTACAGCATCCCGGTCAATCCCTGGGGCGGCCGCGCCGGCGTCAGTTATACCGAAGGCAAGATCAAGATCATCCAGGGACCGTTCGTCGCGCTCGACGTCACCGGACGCTCGAGCCAGGCCGCGGTCAGTTTCAGCCAGCCGGTCTGGGTGACGCAGAACTGGCTGGTGCTGCTCAACGCTGCGGAGACCGAAGGCAAGACGGTCAGCCGCTTCGCCACGGTCGCCGTGACCCAGGATCACTACGACAAGGCCACGGCGGGCCTCTCGGTGACCAATTCCGGCAACACCTATTCGATCACGGTCTCGCCTGCGGTGAACTACATCGCATGGCAAGACCACGTGCTCGGCAACAACCGCGCGTTCAACACCTATACCGGCTCGTTGATCGCGACCAGCGCCGCAGGGCCGGCGAATTTCAGCACCAACGTGCTGGCGAGCTGGCAGTACACACAGGAAAAGCTGCTGCCGGGCGACCAGATCTTCTCGATCGGCGGTCCCACCACCGTGCGCGGTTATCCCTCCAACTCGGCGTCCGGCGACAGCGGCTATTATTTCAACGCCGAGCTGCACTACAATTGGTCGCAATGGCTCAGGGGTTTCGACACCTACATCTTCACCGACTGGGGTGCGGTGTATTCGACCTTCCCCGGGATCACCGAGTTGGGCTCGGTCGGCATCGGCTTCTCCTGGACCTACGCCTCGTTCATGACGTTCGAGGCGAATTACGCGACGCCGCTGAAGATGGCGGTCTCGACCCAGAACCATTACGAGGCCTATGGCCGTGTCATCTTCCGGCCGTTGTTGATGTTCCAGAAGCAGGAAAGCACTGCGCCTGTCGCGGCAGTGGCCGGCAGGAGCAAGTCGTAGCTGAAGCTCTCTCCGTCGTCTTTGCGAGGAGCTCTTGCGACGAAGCAATCCAGACTGATTCGGCGGCAAGATTCTGGATTGCTTCGCTGCGCTCGCAACGACAGGCGATGGACTGCGAGGCGGTCTGATTAACGCCGCAACGTAAATTCTTCCGCGCCGCGCCGCTGCTCCCACTTCGCCTGTTCCAGCTCGGGCCGGTCGCATTCGACCTCCGGATAGCCGATGCAGAGATAGGCGATGAACTTCCAGGTGTCCGGGACGTCGAGACTAGCGTGGATGCGATCTGGATGGAGGATCGATACCCAGCCAAGCCCGATGCCCTCGGCGCGCGCGGCGAGCCACATCGCGGTGATCGCCGCGACCACGGAATATTCCGTCGTCTCCGGCATTGTCGCGCGGCCGAGGCCGTGACCGATGTCGCTGGCCTTGTCCGCGAACACGGCGAGGTGGCCGGGGGCCTGTTCGAGACCCGACAGTTTCAGCGTCGCATAGCGCGCGGCGCGCTCACCGGCATAGGCATTCAACGCGTCGGCGTTGCACGCTTTGAAGTCGTCGATCACGGCGCGACGCCGTGCGGCGTCGTCAACGATGACGAAGCGCCAGGGCTGGCTGAGGCCGACCGAAGGCGAGAGACAGGCCGTCTCGATCAGGCGATCGACGGCGCCGTCAGGCAACGGATCGGCGCGAAAGCGGCGAACGTCGCGGCGCCACACGAACAGCTCGCGCAAGTGCTGGCGGAAGGTGTCGTCGAATTCGACCATCGCATCACCCTCCGATCTGGAAAGCTGCGGCAACCAGCAGGATCAGGATCTCGCCGGCCTGCTCGAACGCGCCGAGGATGTCGCCGGTCTGCCCGCCGATCTGGCGGATGGCAAGTCGCGCCAGCATCAGGCCGGCGAGAGAGAGCAGGATCAGGCTCACCAGCGCCTTGCCCGGCCCAAGCGCGAGCACGAGCGCGAGGGTTCCAACAGCGAATGCGATCGCAACGCTGCGGCCCGGCGGTGATCCGGCGCTCGCCGACAGGCCGTCAGGTCGTGCAGGCGCGACCTGCGACATGAACGCCGGCAAGCCCGCGCGGGCCGCTGTATGCGCAGCGCACAGCGCGAGCGCGACGGCCCACGGATTGGCGATCGCCGCGAGCGCGCTCCAGCGCAGGCCGAACGACAGGATCAGCGCGCAGACGCCATAGGTGCCGATCCGGCTGTCGCGCATGATCTCGAGCTTGCGTTGGCGCGTGCGGCCGCCGCCGAGCCCGTCGGCAGTATCCGCAAGGCCGTCCTCGTGCAGCGCGCCGGTGACGAGGGCGGTCGCGGCCAGCGCGAGCAGGGCGGCGAGGCTCGATGTCAGACCGAACCGGCTGGCGATCGCATAAACCAAAGCGCCGGTAAGCCCGACCGCCAGTCCTGCAACGGGAAGCGCCCATGCCGCGCGCGCGATGGCCCCGTCGCCGGCTGGCTTCGACGAGGCGACGGGAAGGATCGTCACGAACGATGCGGCGATCCTGAGATCGCCGATGACGTCTCGCAGGAGTTGGTCGCGCGCCTTCATTTCAGCTTCATCGGCAGGCCGGCGACGACGAACTCGGCCTCGTCGGCAACGGCCGCGATGGCCTGGTTCATGAACCCGGCGGCGTCTCGGAAGCTCCGCGCCAGCGCATTGTCGGGGACGATGCCGAGGCCGACTTCGTTGGTGACGAAGACGACGGGGCTCTTCTGGGCGCGCAGGAAGACGGCGAGCTTCATGACTTCGTGATCCCAGTTGCGCTGCGCATGCATCATGTTGGAGAGCCACAGGGTCAGGCAGTCCACCAGCCTAGCGCCGCCGCCATCGGTTTCGATCAGCGCCTGCAGAAGATCGAGCGGTACCTCCCGCTCGATCCAATCGGTTGAGCGTCGTCTGCGATGCTTTTCGATGCGTGCTTCCATTTCCGCATCGAGCGCCTCGGCCGTCGCGATGTAGACGGGGCGGCCCGGAAAGCTGCGTGCGCGTTTCTCCGCATGGGCGCTCTTGCCCGATCGCGCTCCGCCCGTGATCAAGATGACGGCCATAACGGTCTCCTGTGGGCCTGACTAATCACCAAACGCGGCCAAAGACAAAGCCGAAATCAGGCAGTCGGGGGCTTGCGTTCGGCCTTCGCTTTGCGCAACAGGGGCGGGACAGGAGACGCGTGTGGGTTTTGCGGGTGCGATGGCGGTTGCGATGGCGGTGGATGCCCTGTTGGGCTGGCCGTCGTTGTTGTTCGCGCGCATCGGCCATCCCGTCACCTGGCTGGGCCGGCTGATCTCTGCGGTCGACACCGCCTGGAATCGACCGTCCGATCGGCCGGCATTTCGCCGCGCCGCTGGTCTCGCCGCAGCGCTCGTGGTGATCGCGCTCTCCGTCGCGGTCGGCTGGGCACTTCAGTCTCTGCTTCCCCTGGGCTGGATCCAGATCGTGCTGGTCGGCGTCCTGGCCTGGCCGCTGGCCGCCTTGCGTTCGCTGCACGACCACGTTGCTGCCGTCGCGAATCCCATGCGGGCCGGTGACATCGCCGCCGCGCGCGACGCGGTCTCGCGCATCGTTGGCCGCGATCCCCTGACGCTCGACGAGGCCGGCATCGCGCGCGCGGCGATCGAGAGCCTCGCCGAGAATGCGTCCGACGGCATCGTCGCACCGGTGTTCTGGGGCGCGCTGTTCGGTCTGCCCGGCATTTTGGGCTACAAGGCGATCAACACGCTGGACTCCATGATCGGCCATCGCTCCGAACGGCACGAAGCCTTCGGCTGGGCCGCGGCGCGCATCGACGATGTCGCCAATTTCATTCCGGCGCGGCTGACCGGATTTCTGTTCGTGCTGCTGGCGCCACGGCGATCCGAGGCGCTGTCGTGCATGACGCGGGACGCACGCCGTCATCGTTCGCCCAATGCCGGCTGGCCGGAAGCAGCCATGGCGGGTGCGCTCGGCGTGCGGCTCAGCGGTCCGCGGGTCTATCACGGCAGCACCACGAACGAGCCCTGGTTGAATGAAGGTGCGCGCGATCCGCTTGCCGCCGACATCGATCGGGGATTGACGGTTTACCGCCGCGCCATGCTGCTGCTCGCCGGCCTCCTTGCGATCCTGGCCTTCGCGTGAAAGAAGAGCACATGCGCGAGCACGGTGGAAATCTCGATGAGGCCCAGCAGCGCTTCGGCGGTCGCGCGGAGGACTGGATCGATCTGTCGACCGGGATCAACCGTCTGCCTTATCCCGTTGGCGAGGTGAGTTCGCGCGCGTGGAGCGCGTTGCCGTCGCGCGCCGAGATCGAGGCTCTGCATCGGGCGGCGCGGCACGCTTACCGCACGAGCGCGGCGGTTGTCGCGCTTGGCGGCGCACAGGCCGCAATTCAATTGCTGCCGCAACTCGCACCACCCGGCCGCGCGCGCATCCTCGCGCCGACCTACAATGAATATGCCGGGGTCCTCTCGGCCGCGGGCTGGGAGGTCCAGGAGGTCGGGGAGCTCGACGCGCTGGTCGGCGCCGACCTCGCCATTGTCGTCAATCCCAACAATCCCGACGGCCGATGTCATACGCCAAAGGATTTGCTGGCGCTGCTGCCACGCGCCGGCCGTCTTGTCGTCGACGAGAGTTTTGCCGATGTGGCCCCGCAGCTATCGCTTGCATCCGAGGACCGGTCGGGGCTGCTGATCCTGCGCTCCTTCGGAAAGTTTTATGGCCTTGCCGGCCTGCGGCTCGGCTTCGCGCTCGGCAATGCGTCCGACATCGCCAAGCTTGCGGCGATGTCGGGACCTTGGCCGGTCTCGGGAGCGGCAATCGCGATCGGTTGCCGCGCTCTGCATGACGATGCCTGGGCCGAGGCCACGTCCGTGCGGCTCGCGCGTGACTGCGCTCGCCTCGATGGCATGGTGCAGGCGCAAGGCTGGACGGTCATTGGCGGGACGCAGCTGTTTCGTCTCTACGCGACGCCTGACGCGCTTGCCGCGCAGGAGAAGCTGGCGCGTCGCCATATCTGGTCGCGCGTGTTCGCACGGGAGCCGACATGGCTGCGCCTCGGGCTTCCAGGCGGCGAATCCGAATGGTCGCACTTGGCCGAGACGCTAGCGCGCTAGCGCGAGCAGGCCGTCGACGTCGAGATGGGCTTCGATATGATCGGCGAGCGCATCGAGCGCGCTCTCGACCCTGGCGTGATAGGGCTCGTCGCCTGCGGGAATGTCGAGCTTCGCCAAGAAGGCTTTACGGAAATCATCCGACGTGAACAGGCCGTGCAGGTAGCTGCCTTGCACATGTCCCTCGCGCGAGATCGCGCCTTCCGGTTCGCCATTCAGCCTTGCGAATGGCCGTGCGCGATCCGGCCCATCAGTGCGGCCGATGTGGATTTCATAAGCATTAATCGGCTGATCTGTCGCGGCATGCACGGCCGCGACACGCGTCAGCGTCTTCTCTGGGCTCATCACCGTTTCGACATCCAGAAGCCCGAGACCCGGTGTGTCGCCGGCGGGGCCTTCGATCCCATCGGGATCAGTGACGCTGTGTCCGAGCATCTGATAGCCGCCACAGAGGCCGAGCACATGGCCGCCTCTGCGGTGATGCGCCAGAAGATCGATGTCCCAGCGTTGCGCGCGCAGAAAGGCGAGATCGCCGCGGGTGGATTTCGAGCCGGGGATGATGACGAGCCTGACGTCGCCGGGAATGGCCTCGCCCGGCCGCACCATCACGAGATCGACGCCAGGCTCGAGCTTGAGCGGATCGAGATCGTCGAAATTGGCAATCCGCGACAGCGCGAGACAGGCGATCTTGCATTGGCCCGGCTTGCGCGCATCGCTCAGGCCCAGCGCATCCTCGGCCGGCAGCTCGCCGGCGCGCGCGAACCAGGGCAGCACGCCAAAGCCGCGCCATGCGGTCTTTTTTTCGATCAGCTTATAGCCGTCGTCGAACAGCGTGGGATCGCCGCGGAACTTGTTGATGACAAATCCCTGGATCATCGCGGCATCATCCGGGTCGATCACCGCCTTGATGCCGACGAGTTGCGCGATGACACCACCGCGGTCGATGTCGCCGACCAGCACGACCGGCACATCGGCCTTGCGCGCAAAACCCATATTGGCGATGTCGGCGTTGCGCAGGTTCACCTCGGCCGGACTGCCGGCGCCTTCCACCAGCACGAGATCGGCGCGCGCCTTCAGCCGCTCGAAGCTCTCCAGCACAGCGCCCATCAATGACGGTTTCATCGCCGCATATTCACGCGCACGCGCGGTCGCGATGCGTTTTCCCTGCACGATCACCTGCGCGCCGACATCCGTCTCGGGCTTGAGCAGCACCGGGTTCATGTCGGTGTGCGGCTCGACGCCGGCGGCGAGCGCCTGGAGCGCCTGGGCGCGGCCGATCTCGCCGCCGTCGACCGTGACAGCCGCATTGTTCGACATGTTCTGTGGCTTGAACGGGAGCACGCGCAGGCCGCGTCGCACAAAGGCGCGCGCGAGGCCGGCGACGATGAGCGACTTGCCCACGTCCGAGCCGGCCCCCTGGATCATCAATGCGCGCGCCATCGCGAGTTCTTAGAACTCGACGCCGGCTTGCGCCTTGATGCCGGAGCGGAAGGGATGTTTGACCAGCGTCATCTCGGTGACGAGATCGGCGATCTCGATCAGCTCGTCCTTGGCGTTGCGTCCGGTGAGCACGACATGCGTCATCGGCGGCTTCTGCGTCGTGAGGAATTCGACGACCTCCGCGATGTCGAGATAGTCGTAGCGCAGCGCGATGTTGATCTCGTCGAGCACGACCATGCGGAGATTATGGTCGAGGATCAGTTCCTTGGCCTTCTCCCAGCCGGCGCGGGCGGCGGCGATGTCGCGGGCGCGGTCCTGCGTCTCCCAGGTAAAGCCTTCGCCCATGGCGTGGAATTGGCAGAGGTCGCCGAAATGGCCCGTGAGCATGCGGCGCTCGCCGGTATCCCAGGCGCCCTTGATGAACTGCACGACCGCGCAGGGGAAGCCGTGGGCGACACAGCGGACGATCATTCCGAAGGCCGAGGAGGACTTGCCCTTGCCTGCGCCGGTGTGGACGATGATGAGGCCCTTTTCGCCGCTCTTGGTCGCCATGATCTTGTCGCGGGCGACCTTCTTCTTCGCCATTTTCGAGGCGTGACGGGCGTCGGTTTGGTCGCCCGTCTGGGTATCCGGTTCTGACGTCATCGGACGGGGTCCTTCGGCTTGACAAGAGGCGGTCGGGGGCAAATGGTGACCCGGCGTTGGTTCCTGTCCTACGACAGGCGAAGAGGGAATGCGATAGGGTCCGAATCGGCAAGATTTGGTTCCAAAATGCAGCCGCCCCCGCGACCGTGACCGGAGAGATGCCCGAAGCCACTGATCCCCTGGGGATCGGGAAGGCGGGGATCGAAGGGGAAACCCTGCTCCGGAAGCCGGGAGACCTGCCAGCGCGGACGATTTTGGACCGGCGGACGGGGTGTTCCGCGACGGGGAAACGGGCCTTCGCAAGAACGGTTCGTGGGCCTCTTCGCTTCCCGCTGTTTATTCTGGAAGAAGCGATGACCGTCACACTTCATGTCTGCATCACCTGCCGCGCCGGCCAGACGCTTGGCGAGGGCGAGACGACGCCCGGCAAGCGCCTGCATGGTGCGATCCTCGAGGCCGGCGTGCCCGATGGCGTCAGCGTGGTTCCGGTCGAATGCCTGTCTGCATGCAACCAGGGTTGCTCGGTCGCGCTCAGCGCACCCGGCCGCTGGTCCTATGTCTATGGTCGCCTCTCGGATGCGCATGCGAGCGACGTGGTCGCGGGCGCCGCGGCCTATGCGGCCGCACCCGATGGCCTCGTGCCCTGGCGCAGCCGCCCGGAGATCTTCCGCAAGCAATCGCTTGCCCGCATTCCCCCCATTCTCCCCTTGGCCGTCGTGCCGGAGGCCGCCGAATGAATTCGCTCGCAAAAGTCCCCGTCACGGTCGTCACGGGCTTTCTCGGCTCCGGCAAGACCACGCTGATCCAGCATCTGCTTGCCAACGCTAACGGCAAGAAGCTCGCGGTGCTCGTCAACGAGTTCGGCAGCGAGGGCGTCGATGGCGAGATTCTGAAATCCTGCGCCGATGCGAATTGCCCGGAAGAGAACATCATCGAGCTCGCCAATGGCTGCATCTGCTGCACCGTCGCGGACGATTTCATTCCGACCATGGAGAAGCTGCTGTCGAGGCCGGTCAGGCCCGACCACATCCTGATCGAGACTTCGGGCCTGGCACTGCCGAAGCCGCTGCTCAAGGCATTCGACTGGCCGGAGATCCGTTCGCGCATTACGGTCGATGGTGTGATCGCGCTTGCCGACGCCGAAGCTGTTGCTGCGGGCCGTTTCGCGCCCGACCCCATTGCGGTCGAGGCGCAGCGCGCGGCGGACGGCAATCTCGACCATGAGACGCCGCTGTCGGAAGTGTTCGAGGACCAGATCGCCTGCGCCGACATCGTGCTGCTGACCAAGGCCGATCTTGCGGGTGCGGCAGGGCTCGAAGCAGCCAAAGCGGCGATCACCGCCGAGATGTCGCGCCGCGTGCCGATGCTGGCGATTACCGACGGCGCGATCGACGCGCGCCTCATCCTCGGTCTCGGCGCTGCCGCCGAGAACGATCTCGCCGCGCGTCCCTCGCATCACGACGGCGAAGAGGATCACGAGCACGACGATTTTGCGTCCGTCGTGATCGATCTTCCTGAAGTCACCGACATCGACGCGCTGGTTGCATCCGTTCAGCGTCTGGCGCGCGAGCAGAATGTGCTGCGCGTCAAGGGTTACATCGCGGTAGAGGGCAAGCCGATGCGTCTCTTGCTGCAAGCGGTCGGCGAGCGCGTGCGGCACCAGTTCGACAAGCCCTGGGGCGCGGGTGCGAGGCGGTCAAAGCTGGTCGTGATCGGCGAGCACGGAAACATTGATGAAGCCGCGATCAAGGCGGGACTCGGTATCTGATGCACGTCGTCTTCCGCGAGAGCCGCGGTCTCGAGGAGACCGCGATACCAAGGGACATCGGCCAGGACCCGGCCGATCTCGTGGTGCTCTCGTATTCGGATTCCGATCTTGCCACATTCGCGGCCGGCTGGCGCCGTGGCCGCGACAGCCTGCCGTCGCTACGGCTCGTCAATCTCGCAGAACTCCGTCATCCGCTCTCGGTCGACACCTATATCGAGCGCACGCTTGCGCAGGCGCGCGGCATCCTCGTGCGCCTGATCGGCGGGGAATCCTACTGGTCGTATGGGCTCGCGGCCCTGCAGCAACTGGCGAAGGAGCGCGGCATCGTGCTGGCGGTGCTGCCGGCCGACGGCCGCGACGACACGCGTCTGGACGCGTATTCGACCCTGCCGGTCTCGACGCTGCGGCGGCTCAAGGTGCTCTGCGACACCGGCGGCCCCGTCGCATCGCAAGCCGCGATCGCGCAGCTTGCGCTGGCTTCGGGCCTCTATGCCGGCCCCGTGATCGGCGAGACGACCGTGCCCGAGATGGGCTTTTACGATCCGGCGCGCGGCGTCATTGCCGCGCCGGCGTCGGGTGAGGGCAGGCCGCGCGCGCTCGTGGCCTTCTATCGCTCCTATCTCACCGCTGCCGACACTGGCCCGGTCGATGCCCTGATCGCCGCATTGCGCGAGAAGGGGTTCGACGCGCATGGTGTGTTCGTCACCTCGCTGAAGGCTCCAGGCGTTGCGGATTGGCTAGGGGAATATCTCGCGCAAAATCCTCCTGCCGCGATCGTCAATGCGACGGCGTTCTCGGCGATGGGCGACGACGGCACGACGCCGTTCGATGCCGCATCCTGCCCGGTGTTCCAGGTCGCGCTCTCCACGGCACGCCGCGAGGACTGGGCGAGTTCGCTCCGCGGCCTCTCGCCCGGCGACCTCGCGATGCATGTGGTGCTGCCCGAGGTCGACGGCCGCCTGTTTGCGGGCGTGGTGAGCTTCAAATCGGCAGCGATGCGCGATCCCGATTTGCAATTTTCGCATCTGGCACACAGGCCGGACGAGGAGCGCGTGAAGGCCGTGGCCGCGCGCGTTGCGGCCTGGCAGCGCCTTGCGGAGAAGCCCGTCGCTGAGAAGCGGATGGCGCTCGTGCTCTCCAATTATCCGGGCCGCCCGCATCAGATCGCGCATGCGGTGGGTCTCGATGCGCTGGCGTCGGTCGACGCATTGGTGTCCGACCTCTCGGAGGCCGGCTTCGATGTTGCGCCGGTCCATGGACTGGGCGAGACGCTGCTCAAGCAGACCTTGAGCGGGAGCGTCGCCGATTACCGTGCTGCGCTGTCGCGCCTTCCGCAAGTGTTGCAGGATGATCTCGCGCAAGCCTGGGGCGCGCCGGAGAACGATCCGGGTTGTCGCGACGGCGCGTTTCATTTCGCCGCGATTCAGTGCGGCCGGTCGATCATCGCGGTTCAGCCGGAGCGTGGCGATGCGACCACGCGCGATGCCGACTATCACGATCTCGCGCGCACGCCGCGCCACGCCTATGTCGCGTTCTATCTCTGGCTCCGAGGGCAGCGCTGTGATGCCGTCGTGCATATGGGCGCGCACGGCACGCTGGAATGGCTGCCCGGAAAATCGGTGGCGCTGTCGCAGGCGTGCTGGCCGGAAGCCCTGATTGGCGATCTGCCCGTCATCTATCCCTTCATCGTCAACGATCCCGGCGAGGCCGCGCAGGCCAAGCGGCGCCTGGGTGCCGTCACGATCGGCCATCTGCCGCCGCAGCTCGCAGCATCAGCGGTGCCGGACGGATTGCGCAGGCTTGAACAGCTCCTCGACGAGTACTCGACCGCCGATGGCCTCGATCCCGCCCGCCGCCAGCGTCTGATCGCCGCGATCCGCGACGAGGCGCGCGCGGCAGGCCTCGAAGACGATCTCGGCCTCGATGCAGCCGCCGCACCGGCCGAAGCGATCCCGCGGATCGACCGCTTCGTCTGCGATCTCAAGGAAAGCCAGTTCGGTGACGGCCTCCACGTGTTCGGCCGTGGCGCCTGCGGCGACGCGGAGCGCGACGCTTTGCGGGCCGCGCTTGCAGGACAGCGCGTCGCGCCGGGGCCGTCAGGCTCACCCTATCGCGGCCGGCAGGACGTGCTGCCCACGGGACGCAACCTTTTCGCCATCGATCCGCGCGCGGTACCGACGCCGTCGGCGCATGCGCAAGGCATCAAGCTCGCCGAAGAATTGCTACGTCGTCATCTGCAGGATCATGGCGACTGGCCAAAGGGACTTGTCGTCGACCTCTGGGGCTCGGCGACGATGCGCACCGCGGGCGAGGAGTTTGCCATGGCGCTGCATCTGGCCGGCCTCGCACCGCGCTGGGATCACGCTTCCGGCCGCGTCACCGGCTACGACATCATCGCGCCTGCCGAGCTTGGCCGGCCCCGCATCGACGTCACGCTGCGGGTCTCGGGCCTGTTTCGCGACGTCTTCTCAGGTCTTGCGCAATTGTTCGAGGCGGCAGCCGAGGCGCTGTCGGCCCGCGAGGACGAGGGCGACGAAAATCCATATCGCCATCGCACATCGCGCGTGTTCGCGCCGCGTCCCGGACAATACGGCGTCGGCCTCTCGGCAATCCCGGACGCCTTCACGCCCGAGACGCGCGAAGCCGCCGGCGAAGCCTGGCTCTCGGCATCGTCATGGGCGTTTTCGGCCGATGGCGAGATCAGGCTCGATCGTGCCGGTATCGAGAAGCGGCTCGCATCCGCCGATGCTTTCGTGCACGTGCAGGATTTGCCGGAAACCGATCTTCTGCTAGCGGCCGACTATGCCGCGCATGAGGCCGGCATTGCGGCCGCCGCGGCACATCTCGGTGCGGCAGGGCCATCGCTCTATCATCTCGATGCGACGCGCCCCGAGCAGCCGCATGCGCGTACGCTGACCGAGGAAATCTCCCGTGTCGTCCGCGCGCGCGCGGCCAATCCGGCCTGGATCGCCGGCATGATGCGCCACGGTTTTCGCGGGGCGGCCGAGATCACCGCAACGCTCGAGCATATGGCCGCCTTCGCGCATCTGGCCGGCGCCGTGCCACCGCATCTGTTCGACCTCTACTACGATGCGACGCTCGGCACCGACGACGTCCGGGCCTTCATGGCCCGCGAAAATCCGGCGGCGCTGGCGGCGATGGAGACGTGTTTCACGCGCCTGCATGAGGCCTCGCTCTGGCGAACGCGCCGCAATTCGATTGCGGCTGCGCTGCGGGAGGCGTCATGAGCGCTTCCGTGGTCAAGGGCTGGTGTCCCGGCGCGCTGCGCCCCATGCAATCGGGCGACGGGCTCGTGGTCCGCGTGCGTCCGTTCGGCGGACGGCTGGAAGAGACACAAATCTCCGGACTGGCTCATCTCGCCGAACGCCATGGCAACGGCCTGGTCGACGTGACCAGCCGGGCCAATCTCCAGATCAGGGGCGTCAACGAGACCAGCCACAGGCTGCTACTCGACGGACTTGCGCAACTGGCGCTGCTCGACCCGGATGCTGAGACCGAATCCCGTCGCAATATCCTTGTGACGCCGTTCTGGCGTGCCGGCGACGCGACCCAATCGCTCGCCGCCGAGCTCGAGGAGGCGCTCGCCGATAGCTCGCTCGAACTTCCAAGCAAGTTCGGCTTCGCCATCGACGACGGCACCTCACGCGTGCTTGCGGGCGATTCCGCGGACGTGCGGATCGAGCGCGATCATTCCGGCGCACTGCTGGTCCGGGCTGATGGCGACAAACTCGGCCGCTCCGTCGTGCGTGGCGAGGCCGTGACCACCGCGCTCGCATTCGCCGACTGGTTCGTGATCTCAGGCGGCGTCAGAGGCGGGCGAGGGCGGATGGCGGCGCATCTTGCCGCTGGCGCAATCCTGCCGGAGGCATTGCGCGGCGAGGCCGAGCCGGCGCCGATCATGGCCGCGGCGCGTCCCGGCCTCTATGCGCAAGGTGCGATGGTCGGCGTCGCCTTCGGGCAGATGGCGCATGCGACGCTCAACCAGTTCGCCGGTTGCGGACATGCGCTGCGCATGACGCCATGGCGGATGGTTTTGAGCGAGGGCAAGCGCGCGATGCCGAGCGCGACCGGTCTCATCACCGAGGCCTACGACCCTGCGCTGCGCGTCATCGCTTGCAGCGGTGCGCCACGCTGTCGCGAGGCGCATGCCGATACCCGCGGCCTTGCCGCGGCCCTGGCGCCGAACATCGGCGCGGCCGCACGGCTCCACGTCTCCGGCTGTGCCAAGGGCTGCGCCCATTCCGGTCCGGCCGCCATCACTCTGGTCGCGACCGGCGCAGGCTTCGATCTCGTGCGCGCCGGGTCGACACGCGATGAGCCCATCCTGCGCGGGCTGAACCGCGACGACATCGTCAGAGATCCCTCCATCTTGATGGGAGGGCACTGATGCCGCACATTTACGAGACCGACGGCGCAGCGATCTACCGGCAGTCCTTTGCGACCATCCGGGCTGAAGCTGATCTTGCGCACTTCACGCCGGACGAGGAGCAGGTGGTGGTGCGGATGATCCATGCCGCCGGCATGGTCGGCCTCGAAGCGCATATCCGCTTCACATCAGGCATGGCGGTCGCCGCCCGCGCGGCGTTGCAGAAGGGCGCACCGATCCTGTGCGACGCGCGCATGGTCTCCGAAGGAATTACGCGCGCGCGGCTTCCCGCCGCCAACGCCGTCATCTGCACGCTGGGCGACGAGACCGTTCCTGCGCTCGCGCAGTCCATGCGCAACACCCGTTCGGCTGCGGCCCTGGAGCTGTGGCGGCCGCATCTCGACGGCGCGATCGTGGCGATCGGCAACGCGCCGACTGCGTTGTTTCATCTCCTCAACATGCTGGAGGACCGGAGCTGCCCGCGGCCCGCGGCGATCATCGGCTGTCCCGTCGGCTTTGTCGGCGCAGCCGAATCCAAGGCTGCGCTGATGGCCGATCCGAGCGTCGCCGCGCTGACGGTCGAGGGCCGCCTCGGCGGCTCCGCGATCACGGTCGCCGCCGTGAACGCGCTGGCGAGCCGGAGCGAATAGATGGGACGCATCATCTGCTGCGGTCTCGGCCCCGGTGATCCCGATTTGATGAGCGTGCGCGCCGATCGCACGGTGCGCGGCGCAAAGCATGTCGCCTATTTCCGCAAGAAGGGCCGGCCCGGCCAGGCGCGCCGCATCGTCGAGGGCATGTTGGCGGCCGACGTCACCGAATATCCGATGGAATATCCGGTCACCACGGAAATCGCCTTCGACACGCCTGAATATGTCCAGCTGCTTGCCGGCTTCCACGACGAATGGGCGGAACGTCTGGCCCGGCTGGCGCGTGCGGTCGACGTCGTCGTGCTCTGCGAGGGCGATCCTTACTTCTACGGCTCCTTCATGCATCTGCACACGCGCCTGCAAGGCCGTGTCGAGATCGAGGTGATCGCCGGCATTCCCGGCATGGTCGGCTGCTGGAATGGCGTGGGACAGCCGATCGCGCTCGGTGATGACGTGACGACGGTGCTCATGGGCACGCTCGCCGAGGCCGAGCTCGAGCGCCGCATGCGCGATTCCGATGCGCTCGTGATCATGAAGACCGGGCGCAATCTGGCAAAGGTCCGCCGCGCGCTCGCTGCCGCCGGACGGCTGGATGACGCCTGGCTGGTCGAGCGCGGCACCATGCCGGGCGAGCGCGTGGTGCGGCTCGCGGAGATCGATGCCGCCGACTGCCCCTATTTCGCGATCGTGCTCGTGCACGGCAAGGGCCGGCATCCGGACGCCGCCGAATGACGGGCACGCTGACCATCGCGGGCCTCGGGCCGGGCAGCGATGCGCTGGTGACGCCCGAGGTCTCCGCCGCGCTTGCCGCCGCGACCGACATTCTGGGCTACGCGCCCTATGTCGCGCGCGTGCCAGCGCGGGCAGGGCTCACTTTGCATCCTTCCGACAATCGCGAAGAGCTGCAGCGCGCAAGCGAGGCACTGCGGCTCGCGGCCGAAGGCGGGCAAGTCGTCATCGTGTCCTCGGGCGACCCCGGCGTCTTCGCGATGGCTTCTGCCGTGTTCGAGGCGCTCGAACACGCGCCGCAATGGCAGGAGCTGCCGATCCGTGTGCTGCCTGGCGTCACTGCAATGCTGGCGGCTGCCGCGCGCGCCGGCGCGCCGCTCGGCCACGATTTCTGTGCAATCAACCTGTCGGACAATCTCAAGCCGTGGGCGGTGATCGAGAAGCGCCTGCGGCTCGCCGCGGAAGCCGACTTTGCCATTGCGATGTATAATCCGCGCTCGGCGAGCCGGCCGGAGGGATTTGGCCGTGCGCTCGCAGTGCTGAACGAGGCCGGCTGCGGCGAACGGCTCGTGATCTTCGCGCGCGCGATCAGCGCCGCCGATGAAAAGATCGAGACCGTCAGGCTGAACGAAGCGACACCTGAAATGGCCGACATGCGCACGCTGGTGATCGTGGGCAACTCGCAGACACGCCGCGTCGGCCGCTGGGTCTATGCGCCGAGGCAGGTGCGATGACCGAGCCATTGCATGATCTCGGCCACGCCCTCGACCCGCAATCTTTCCGGCAGTTGCGGTCGTGCGATCATGATCACCGGCAGGCCGAGTACCCGCGCAGCGTCGATCTTGGCGCGCGCGCCGTCGCCGCCCGAATTGCGGGCGACGATCCGGGTGATGCTGCGTTTGCGCATCATCTCCAGCTCGCCCTCAAGCGTGAATGGCCCACGCGACACGATCACGTCCGCGGCAAAGGGCAGGGGCGCATCGGGCGGATCGACGAATCTCAACGTGTAGGCGTGCTGCGGCCTGGTCGCGAACGGTGCGATGTGCTGGCGGCCGATCGCGAGGAACACATTTGCCGCCGCCTCGGGCAGTGCGGCGACCGCGGCGTTGACATCAGGTATTTCGATCCAGTTGTCGCCGGGCGCTTTGGTCCAGGGCGCCCGCTCCAGAGCGATCAGCGGCGTCCCGGTTTCCGCGCATGCCGCGACCGCATTGCGGCTCATCTCGGCGGCAAAGGGATGGGTCGAGTCGATCACGTGCGTGATCTCTTCCCGACGAATGTAATCGGCAAGACCGCCGACGCCGCCAAAACCGCCGATACGCGTCGGCAACGGCTGACCGGCGGGCGCGCGGGTGCGGCCGCCATAGGAATACACAGCGTCAATGCCGGCGCGCGCGATCTCCGCCGCGAGCAGGCTCGCGTCGGCCGTTCCGCCCAGAATGAGGGCGCGCGTCATGGCTGATCCCTGGCTGACCATCATCGGTATCGGCGAAGATGGCCTTGCCGGGCTGCCCGAGGCAAGCCGAAAGGCGCTCGATGTTGCCGAAACCGTGTTTGGCGGTGAACGGCATCTTGCGCTTGCCGGCGTGACCGGGCGCGGCCGTCCATGGCCGGTGCCGTTCGATGCAGATGTCGTGCTGAGCTGCCGCGGCAGCCCGACGGCGGTGCTCGCCTCCGGCGATCCGTTCTGGTACGGCGCCGGCGCGAGCCTCGCCGAAAGGCTGGGCGCCGGCGAGTGGATTGCGCATTCCGCGCCGTCAACGTTTTCGTTCGCCGCCGCGCGACTGGGCTGGCGCCTCGAAGCAATTGCCTGTCTCGGTCTCCACGCCGCGCCATTCGAGCGTCTGGTGCCGCATCTGGCGCGAGGCGCACGCATCATTTGCCTCGTGCGCGACGCGAAGGCGGCAGGCGATCTCGCGAAATGGCTGACGGCGCGCGGATGGGGTGCCTCGACATTCTGGACACTCACCGCGCTTGGCGGGCCGCGCGAAATTATCAACGCGCATCGCGCCGACAGTTTTGCCGGCGATCTTGCCGGGAGCCTGGTGACGGTGGCGGTGGAGGCGAGAGGAGCGCAGGGTCTTCCCCGCAGCTCGGGACTATCGGACGAACTCTTCGTCCATGACGGCCAGATCACCAAGCGTCCGATCCGTGCGCTCGCGCTCTCGGCGTTGGCGCCGCGTCCCGGTGAACGGCTGTGGGACATTGGCGCGGGCTCGGGTTCGATCTCGGTCGAGTGGACGCTGTGCGGCGGCACCGCGATCGCCGTCGAGGCGCGCGAGGATCGCGCCGCCAACATTCGCAGCAATGCAGCGGCGTTCGGGTTGGCACATCGGATCACAGTCATCACGGGAAAGGCGCCTGAAGTCCTTGCTGACCTGGACGCACCTGACGCCGTGTTCATCGGCGGCGGTCTCGACATCGCGATGTTCGACGCGGTCTGGTCGCGGCTCTCGCCCGGTACGCGGTTGGTCGCGCATTCAGTAACGTTGGAAACGGAAGCGCTGCTGGGTGAGCTGCACCAGCGCCACGGCGGTGAACTGATGCGCGTGGAGATTGCGCACGCCGCTTCCCTCGGCCGCTACCGGTCCTGGGAGGCGGTGCGGCCCGTGGTGCAATGGAGCGCGGTCCGATGAAGGTCGCCGGGCTCGGATTCAAAAAGGATGTCACGCTGGCCTCGCTGCGTGAGGCGCTTCTGGCGGCCGGTGGTCCCGAAGGCCTCGCAGCAGTGGCGACGGTCAGCGACAAGGCCGACGCGGAGGTTCTGAAGCAGCTCGCGCGCGAATGCGGCGTGCCGATCAAGGCGGTCGCCGCCGAAATGTTGGCCGGCATCGACACGCCGACGCAGTCAAACCTCATCGCGAAAAAGTTCGGAACGGGATCAGTCGCCGAAGCGGCAGCGCTTGCGGCAGCTGGACCTGGCGCGCGATTGATCGCGACGCGGGTGGTCTCGCAGGATCGCACCGCGACCGCGGCGATCGCGGAAGGAGACGGCGCATGACGGTGCATTTCATCGGCGCGGGGCCGGGCGCCCCTGATTTGCTGACATTGCGCGGCCGCGACCTCATCGCCGCCTGTCCGGTCTGTCTCTATGCCGGCTCGCTTGTCCCCGAAGGCGTACTGGCGCATTGCCCGCCCGGCGCGCGGATCGTCAACACCGCGCCGCTCTCGCTCGATGAGATCGTCGCGGAGATCGCCGCCGCACATGCCGACGGCAAGGACGTTGCGCGGCTGCACTCGGGCGATCTCTCGATCTGGTCAGCGATGGGCGAACAGCTTCGCCGCCTGCGCACGCTCGACATTCCCTACACGGTGACGCCTGGCGTTCCCTCTTTCTCGGCCGCCGCGGCTGCGCTGGAGGCCGAGCTGACGCTGCCCGGCCTTGCCCAGACGGTGGTGCTGACGCGCACGCCGGGACGCGCCAGTGCGATGCCCGAAGGCGAGAAGCTCGCCGCCTTCGCCGCCACCGGCGCGGTGCTCGCGATTCATCTGTCGATCCATCTGCTCGACAAGGTCGTCGCCGAACTGACGCCGCATTACGGCGCGGATTGTCCGGTCGCGATCGTCTGGCGCGCGAGCTGGCCCGACCAGCGCATCGTCCGCGCCACGCTCGCAACACTCGACGCGGCTGTCGGCAGCGAGATGGAGCGCACCGCGCTCATCCTGGTCGGCAAGACGCTGGGCTCGGCGGTTTTTTCCGAGAGCCGTCTCTATGCAGCTGACTATGACCGCCGCTATCGCCCCGTGGGCGCCGAGCCGCGCTTTCCGGAGGTGTCCTGATGGCGGCAGGGCTCGTCATCTCCGCGCCAGCCTCGGGCGTCGGCAAGACCACGCTGACGCTTGCGCTCGCGCGCGCCTGGCGCAACAGCGGATTGCGGGTGCAGTGCTTCAAGAGCGGCCCCGATTACATCGATCCCGCGTTTCATGCCGCCGCTACGGGACGCGCCTCGGTCAACGTCGACAGCTGGGCGATGGGTCGCGGGACAATCTCGCATCTCGTCAGTCGCGGCATTGACGCCGATGTCGTGCTGGCCGAAGGCTCGATGGGCCTGTTCGACGGAGTGGCTGCGCGTGGCGTCTGCGGCACCGGGGCGACCGCCGACATCGCGGAGATGCTGGACTGGCCGGTGCTGCTGGTGATCGATCCCTCGGGACAGGCACAAACTGCGGCGGCAATCGCGGCGGGCCTTCGTGACTACCGTCCCGGTGTGCGCCTTGCGGGCGTCGTGCTCAATCGCGTTGCCAGCCCGCGCCATGAAGCCCTCGTGCGGCGTGCGCTGCTGGACGCCGGCATCGCCGTGTTCGGCGCGCTGCCGCGCCATGCCGAGATCAGCCTGCCGAAGCGGCATCTCGGCCTGGTGCAGGCTGAGGAGCAGGCGGAAATCGGCAAACTCATCGACGAGGCCGCACGCTTAGTCGCCGAGCATGTCGATCTCGACGCGGTGCTGCGTTCGGCTGCCACCTGGTCGCCGCAACCTGCCGCAAGCGGCGTGAACGTGACGCCGCCCGGCCAGCGCATTGCGCTTGCCCGTGACGCCGCGTTCTCCTTCGTCTATCCGCATATGCTGGAAGCGTGGCGCGCGGCGGGCGCGGAGATATCGACATTCTCGCCACTGGCGGACGAGGGCCCTGATCCGAGCGCGGATGTGTGCTGGCTGCCGGGCGGCTATCCCGAGCTGCAGGCCGGCAAGATCGCGGCCAATGCGCGCTTCCGCAGCGGATTGCGGGCCTTCGCGGAAACGCGCCCGGTGCATGGCGAATGCGGAGGCTATATGGTGCTGGGCACCGCTTTGACCGACGCCGACGGCATCCGCCACGAGATGACGGGCCTGCTTGGCCTGGAGACGAGCTTTGCCAAACGCCGCATGCATCTGGGCTATCGTCTGGCCGAACTCGCCGCGCCGATGCCGGGCCATCAGGCCGGTGCACGCCTGCGTGGCCACGAATTCCACTATTCGACGATCGTCGCGCAGCCCGATACGCCGCTGGCGGTCGTGCACGACGCGACAGGCGCGGTCATCGCCGAGACCGGCTCGCGGCGGGGACAAGCCACCGGCACGTTCTTCCACCTGATCGCGGAGGACCGGTGAGCGGTTTTGTGTCCTTTGTCTCCGCCGGGCCCGGCGATCCCGAGCTCCTCACGCTCAAGGGTGCCGCGCGGCTGCGCGAAGCTGATGTCGTGCTCTATGACGATCTTGCTTCGGGGGCGATCCTCGATCTGGCCCGGCCCGGCGCCAATCTCGTCGCGGTGGGAAAGCGGGCAGGGCGCGCCTCGACCAAGCAGCACCACGTCAACCGCCTGCTGGTCGACTACGCCGCAACAGGCGCGCGCGTGGTGCGATTGAAGTCGGGCGATGCCGGCATCTTTGGCCGGCTCGAGGAGGAGCTCGAGACGCTGCGTGAAGCGGGCATCGGCTACGAGATCATTCCCGGCGTCACGTCGGCCTGTGTCGCCGCCGCGCAAGCCGGCATTCCGCTGACCCGGCGTCACACCTCGCGCCGCGCGCAGTTCGTGACCGGGGCGGACGTCACCGGCGAGCTGCCGCCAGACCTCAATTGGGCGGCGCTGGCCGATCCGGAGGCGACGACCGTGGTCTATATGGGCCGGCGGACGTTTCCGGCGCTTGTCGTCAAATTGATCGAGCACGGGCTTGCCCCAACCACGCCGGCGTTGTTTGCCGAATCGCTCGGCCGTCCCGATGAGCGGCTGGTCCGCACCACCATTTCGGAACTTGCCGAGCAGCTTGCGCGGGGCGGGGCGGCCTCCACGGCGGCCGTCATCCTGTTCGGCGCGCTGGCGGGGGATTATCGGTCATGACGGTCTCGGCCGCCCTTCGCCCCTTGACGCCCGGCTGGCGAAAGGGGCACACAGGAGAGGCATGGTGCTCGACGCGGCGCAAAGCGCCGGAGCATAATCGGGAATGGGGATGGGCGGACCCAGTTGCGGCGCCCAAAACCCCAGCCGCCCCCGCGACTGTAAGCGGTGAGGGACTTCGATCAGCCACTGGGCCGCAAGGTTCGGGAAGGCCGGAGACTCCCAGTGAACCGCGAGCCAGGAGACCGGCCGTGCACGTTTTGAGGCCAAGGCCGTCGGGTGTGACGGCAAGAAGGATCTGAGCCATGCATATCGAACCCGGACTAGTCTCGGACGCCAAGCTCGTGCTGAGTTACGCAACCGGCATCGCCGTTGGCGGCGTTGCCTTGAAGCTCGCGGTCGAGACCGTGCGCGAGCAGGGCATCGCGTCGTTCGCGGCGCGCACGCTCGCCACCACGGGACTCGTGTTTATCTTCTTTGAGATCCTGCCGCACTTCCCGGTCGGCGTCTCCGAAGTGCACTTCATCCTCGGCTCGACCTTGTTCCTGCTGTTTGGAGCTGCGCCTGCGGCCTTCGGCCTCGCGTTCGGCCTGCTGTTCCAAGGCATCTTCTTCGAGCCGCGCGACCTGCCGCAATATGGCATGAACGTCACCACGCTGCTGGTGCCGCTGTTCGGGATCCAGGCGATCGCCACGCGGATCATTTCGAGCAACACGGCCTATGTCGATCTGAAGTACCGCCAGGCGCTGGCGCTTTCGACGACCTATCAGGCGGGTGTCATCGCCTGGGTGGCGTTCTGGGCGATTTATGGCTCCGGCTTCGGTGCGACCAACCTCGCCAACATCGCGACCTTCGCGGCGTCCTATGCGCTGGTCATCGTGATCGAGCCGCTCGCCGATCTTGGCGTGCTGGCGCTGGCGAAGTCGCTGCGCGGCGTCACCGCGCCCAGCCTCGTCACTCCGCGTTTGCACAACGCGGCCTAGAGACAAGCGAATGGGCGGCCGGTATGGCCGCCCTTCGCAGCTACGATGCTCACGCTCTCCCTGATAGGCATCGGTTGCGGCGATCCCGAGCAGCTCACGCGCGCCGCGATTACTGCCATCAACGCGGCCGATCTCCTCCTGATCCCGCGCAAGGGAACCGCAAAATCCGATCTCGCCGATCTCAGGCGGACGATCTGCGCCGATGTGCTCACCAGCGACACGCCCCGTATCGCCGAGTTCGATCTGCCCGTGCGCGCCGCCGCTGAAGCGGACTATCGCAAGGGCGTGGACGATTGGCACGATGCCGTGGCCGCTGCCTGGTCGCAGACGATCGCAGATCATCTCGAAGGCGAGGGCACGGTCGCGCTGCTGATCTGGGGCGATCCCTCGCTTTACGACTCCTCGCTGCGCATTGCGCGGCGGCTCAATCCCTCGCCAAAGATCGAGGTCGTGCCCGGCATCACCTCGATCCAGGCGCTGTGTGCGGCGCATGCGCTGCCGCTCAATGACATCGGCGAGCCTTTTCTGGTCACGACGGGACGTCGCTTGCGCGATGGCGGCTGGCCGCAGGGCGTCGATACCGTGGTGGTGATGCTCGACGGCGGCACGGCGTTCCAGTCGCTTGATCCGGCGGGCCTGCACATCTGGTGGGGGGCCTATCTCGGCATGCCCGATCAGATCGTGATGTCCGGCGCGCTGGCCGAGATCGGCCCGCGCATCGTCGCCGTGCGGCAAGAGGCGCGCGAACGGCACGGCTGGATCATGGACAGTTACATCCTCAAGCGCAGGCTGTGAGGCAAGCGAGGCAGCATGCTCCCCGAATGGGTCACCCAACAATGCCCCGACATCTCCGCAGTCCACCGCGAAGCGGCGGTGGCGCGGCAGGCGCAACTGACGAAACCGACCGGCGCGCTCGGCCGGCTCGAGCAGCTCGCAATCGAGCTTGCCGGTCTGCAAGCGACCGAGCAACCGCGCGCGGCGCGGGTGCCGATCATCATCTTCGCCGGCGATCACGGTATCATCGCGCAGGGCGTCTCGGCCTATCCGCAGGAAGTGACCATCGCGATGCTGGCGAACTTCGCCTCCGGCGGTGCCGCGATCTCGGTGCTCGCGCGTGAGCTGGGCTCCAGCCTGGAGGTCGTCGACGCCGGCACGCTGGCGCAGGAGGAGATGGCTGGAATCGTGACCGACAAGCCGCGCAGCGGCACGCGCGATTTCAGCATCGAAGCCGCGCTCACCCCCGCAGAGCTGGCATTTGCGTTCGAAGCCGGCCGACGTGCGGTGACGCGCGCGCAGGCCGGGCAGCCCGATCTTCTGATTTTCGGGGAGATGGGCATCGGCAACACCACGACGTCGGCGGCGATTGCGGCGAGCCTGCTCGGCGTGAGCGCGGAGGAGATCGCGGGCAGCGGGACCGGCGTTGACGCGGCCGGCCGTGTGCACAAGGCGCGGGTGATCGACGTTGCGATTGCACGCCATGGCATTGCGGGCACTTCGCCGGAAAAGATCCTGTGCGCCGTCGGCGGTCTCGAAATCGCGGCGATTTGTGGTGCGATCATCGCAGCAGCGCAGCGCCGCATCCCCGTGTTGATCGACGGCTTTATCGTGTCGGTGGCGGCGCTGGCGGCGGCGCGGCTCAACCCCTCGTGCCAGCCGTTCCTGCTGGCTTCGCATCAATCCGCCGAGCAGGGCCATCGGCTGGTGCTTCGTGCGCTGAACGTGCAACCGCTGATCAGCCTCGATCTCAGGCTCGGCGAAGGATCGGGCGCGGCAATCGCGCTGCCGCTGGTGCGGTCGGCCTGTGCGCTCCACAACGGCATGGCGACCTTTGCGCAGGCCAATGTGCCTGATCGTCCGGCCTGATCAAATCATCGGTTGATTGACGCAGACGACGCGCCAGCCGGTCGCGAGCCGGTCGATCCTCGTCAGCGACAGCGGATCGATCACGAAGCGCAGGGCCGCTTGTGGCGTCAGGTCCAGCGCGATGCACAGGGCCGCGCGGATCGTGCCGGAATGCACGACGAGCGCTGCGGCCCCGGCGCCGACCCTCGACAGACCCAGCCGGACCCGCGCGACCTGTTCCTCGAAGCTCTCGCCGCCCGGCGGCCGTCCGCGCGCAGGATCGCTCCAGAACTGTGCATAGGCCTCGTCACCGGTCGCGGCGAGTTCGTCATGCCGACGGCCGGTCCAGTCGCCAAAGTTCTGCTCGCTGAATTCGTCCAGCTGCAGCGGCTCGAGCCCCAGCGCGCGGGCCGTTTCGAGCGTGCGCCGTGACGGGCTCGCATAGCTCGTGGCGTCCCGCGGCAGGCGCTGCCGCAGCGCCTCCAGCTGCGCGCGAGCGCCGAGATCGGCCGGCGCATCGGCCGCATGGATCGTCCCCGTGACGCCATCGACGGGCGCGTGCCGTATCAGCCAAAGGAAGGTCTCGCCTTCCATGCTTATCTCCAAGGAAACTGGTCGTTGTGGCAATAACGCCGCAACTGGCACATTGACTCTGTCTGGATCGTAATCCTAGATGCTCGCGACGGTTTCCCCGAGAGGGGATGAAAAGGGAATGCGGTGCGGGGACATTGTCCTCAATGCCGTGGCTGCCCCCGCAACTGTAAGCGGCGAATCTTGCATCACATGCCACTGGGTATCTCGGTCCCGGGAAGGCGACGCAAGGTAGTGACCCGCGAGCCAGGAGACCTGCCGTCAGCCGTGGTCACACGCGAAGATGTCGGTCGGGGAGTACAGACATTCGGCTTCATCGGAAGGCTTATGAGCCGGAAGATGGGACCTTGGTTCGCGGTGACGTGCCACTGACGTCACTCCGAGGTCCAAGACCGTGTATTCCCTTTGTATCGTACGACCACGCCGTTTCCTACTGGCATGCGCCGCTCTCACATCTTTCATCGCCATCGACATGCCAGCGGCCTTGGCGCAGCAGGCCCGCGAGCCACTGCCGCCCGTCGAGGTGTCGGCGCCACAATCCCGCAGGCAGGCCAGCCCGGCCGGACGGGACGCGCAGAGCTCACGCCGCGCAGCAGCGCGCCGGCCGGAGACTGCATCCGCAGTGCCCAAGCCTGTCGTGCCGACTGCGGCAGCACAGACGCCGCTCAATACCAATGCCGTGGCCGAAAGCGCCTCGCGCCTTGGCCTGACCGTTCGCGAAACGCCCGCGACCGTGGAGGTGATCTCGGCCGCAACCATGCGCGAGCAGGGCTATCGCACCGTGTCCGACGTCGCGCAGGGAGCGGTTGGCGTCACAGCCGGCGACAATCCGGCCGAGCCGTCGGCTTTCTCCATGCGCGGCTTCACCAACAGCCAGATCAACACGCTCTACAACGGCATCAAGATCGGCCCGCAGAACATGACCTCGCGGATCACCGACACGGCCAACCTGGAGGCTGTCGAATTCCTGAAGGGTCCGGCGTCACTGATGTCAGGCGAGGGCGCCGCCGGCGGCGCGATCAACTTCGTCACCAAGCAGCCGCACACCAGTCCGATCCGGAACGAGGCGGATTTTTCCTGGGATTCGCTGAACTCGTTCCGGGCGCATTACGGCTCGGGCGGCAGCACCAATGTGCAGGGACTGGACTACCGCTTCGACGTCAGCCGTTCCTCGCTCAACGGCTTTGCCGACGACACCAACACCAAGACGCTCGACGTCTCGGGCCAGCTCAACTACCGCATCTCCGACAGTCTCAAGGTTTGGGGCGCGATCGAATACCGCGAGGATCGCTCGAAAGCCTACTGGGGTGCGCCACTGGTACCGATCGCCTTCAGTGGTTCGCACGCGACGACGGGGATCGTGTCCGGCAATTACGTCTCGAACTACAACAAAACCAATCTCGGTGCGGTCACGATCGATGACCGCACCTTCAACACCAACTACAACGTCTTCGACAACAAGAACGTCGCGCAGGAGGTGTGGTTGCGCGGCGGTTTCGAGCTGAAGCTCGCGCCAGACCTGACGCTGAAAAGCCAGGCCTATGGTTATGGCGCAGAGCGCACATGGTTCAACAATGAGGTCGAGGCGTTCAATGCCAGTTCGGGCCTCCCTAACTCGAACATGGTGGATCGCGAGCGTTTCTACGTCGCGCACAGCCAGCGCCTGGTCGGAAACATCACCGACCTGATCTGGGATGCGAATATCGCCGGCTTCGACAACCGCCTGGTCACGACGCTATCGTCGAGTTACCTCGACTTCGTCAGGCCGGGCGCCGCAAATTTCCCCGATGATTCCGTCTCGCTGGTCAATCCCGATCGCGGCTATTACGGCTTGCTCACGACTAAGCAGCAGACCGCGCGGATCGACAACGAGGCGCTGTCGTTCGAGGACCGGTTGAAGTTGACACGGACCTTTGCGCTAGTCGGCGGCCTCCGCGTCGAGCATATCGGGCTCGACCGCAACTCGACCGACAAGACCGGGCTCGTGAATGCGGGTTTCCCGTTCTCGCAATCCTGGGTCCCGACGACGGGCCGTATCGGCTACACGTGGGAAGCCGTTCCGGGCCTGACCTTTTTCAGCCAATACGCGACCGGCGCCGACATCGCAGCCAACAACATCTTTCTGCTCAATCCGACCGATCCGCTCAACCTGACCACCGCGCGCACCTACGAGACCGGCGTCAAGCACCTGTTCTGGGACAATCGGGCGGAGTGGTCGTTCTCGGCCTATGACATCTTGCGCAAGAACGTCTATGCGGCGGCAGGCGGCATGCAGCTCAACCTCGCCGGGCGGCAGGAGTCGAAGGGCGTCGAGCTTGCCGCCTCGGTGCGTCCGATCGAGCCGCTGCGCCTCTGGGGCAACATCGCCTATGTCGACGCCCGCTATGCCGATTACGATTTCGTCGGCGGCTCGTTCTCCGGCAATACGCCGCCGAACGTGCCGCGCGTCGTCGCCAATGCCGGCGCGTCGTACCGGTTCTTCGCGCCCTGGGCGGTTGAGCTCGGCATCATCGGCCGCCATGTCGGCGACCGCTACAACACCGATGCCAATGTCGTGACGCTGAAGGCCTATACAGTGGCCGATGTCTACGCCTTCGTCGATATCCCGAAGACGGTGTTCAACGCGGTCGATCAGGCCCGCCTGACCTTCCGGGTGCGCAACATCGCCGACAAGCGTTACGCGATCTGGGGCGATCCGTTCTATCCAGACCAGATCCTGCTGGGCGCGCCCAGGACCTATGAGATCTCGGCCGCGTTCAAATGGTAGGACGCTGACCGATGATGCGCGCGATCGTCCTGCTGCATCGATGGCTGGGGATCGCGTTCTGCCTGCTGTTCGCGATGTGGTTCGCGACGGGAATCGTGATGCATTTCGTTCCGTTTCCGTCCCTGACGGAAGCGGAACGCTTTGCCGGCCTCGTGCCGCTGGATCGCGTTGAGACGACGATCGCGGTCGCCGATGCCGTTGCCGCGAGCGCGATCGCGGATGCGACGCGCGTTCGCCTGATCCAGCGCAGCGACGGACCAGTCTATGTCGTTTCGGGCCCATCGCGCGCAGGCGCAGTCCTCGCCGCCCACGGGGTCGACGCGTCGGTCTCGTCTTCCGAGGTCGCGCTGGCCGTCGCGCGAGACCACGCACGCAGCCGCGGGCTCGATGCCGCGCGGGCCGCGATCGTTGCGCGCTCGGATTACGACCAATGGAGCGTGCCGAACGGCTTTGACCGCCATCGGCCCTTGTTTCGCATTGCGCTCGGCGACGCCGCCGGAACGGAGGTCTATGTCTCCTCGCTCACCGGCGAGATCGTCCTGGATACGACGCGCAGCGAGCGGACCTGGAATCTCGTCGGCAGTGTGCTGCACTGGATCTATCCGACAGTTCTGCGAAGCAATTGGTCGTTGTGGGATCGCGTGGTCTGGACCTTGTCGCTGCTGGCGCTGTTCGCAGCTTTGCTTGGCGCTGTGCTCGGACTTGCGCGGATCAAACCTCGAAGCGGTCTGATCGGATCGCCCTATCGTGGCTGGCATGCCCTGCATCATCTCATCGGCCTCGCGGCCATGGTGTTCGTACTGAGCTGGATTTTCAGTGGCTGGCTCTCCATGGATCATGGGCGGCTGTTCTCGCGTGGGCAATTGACCTCGGCTGAATCCAGCGTGATGAACGCTTCACCGAACTGGGCGGCGGCTGCATCGCTCGATCGGCAGCCTGTATCGCCGTCGACCCGCGAGATCGAATGGTTTGCCTTCAACGGCACTCTCTATCGGCGGGACCGGACGGGCCTTGCCGGCCAGACCTTGATCAAGGCAGGCGACGCGCCCCGCGATGGACCAACGGGATCTCTGGATGTGCAGGAGGCCCAGGGGCTGACCGCCCGCCTCGCGGCCGGCTGCGGCGCACCGTCCGTACTTGCCGACAACGACGACTATCCCGCGCAGTCCAATGTCCCGGGCGCCCCGGTCTACCGCTCGTACTGCGGTGACCTCTGGTTCGACATCGACGGCGCCGACGGCAATTTGCTGCAAAGGCTGGATTCGTCGCGGCGGGCTTATCGCTGGTTCTACGGCGCGCTGCACACGCTGGATTTTCCGGTCCTGCTGACGCGTCCGTTGCTGCGCGACGGCTTGGTCGTCGGGCTCTGCACCCTCGGCCTTCTGTTCTCCATCACGGGCATCGTCATCGGCTGGCGCCGCTTGGTCGCGATGCGTTGAGCGGCAAAACCACTGCTTACTGATCGTACAATAAAGAGAGGCTGAGCCGACTGCCATGCATAGCTCGTGAGCAATCGCACGGCCCGTAGCGCCGGTCGATCGCCTGCAAATTAGACAGTCCGTGCGCGGCGTGTGGATTGCAGTGCAGCGGATGTCGCGTTTCGTTCGGGAAAACTCGTGGTGCGCCGCACTTATCTCGCGTGGAACGATCAGCACTGGCCTGCACTCCCCGCGGGCAGCGCTGCCCTAAAATGTGCCTTGGCGCGCCGCGCCGGTCGCGGGCTGCTCCAGTGCGTTGCGACAACTCTGACCTATCCCGAGCCCATCGCTCTGTCGCACGCTCGCAAGCGGTGGCATGACAGGGGATGACGATGAGCGCTCTCGGCTTGGGATTGTACTTCGCGACGGATGGGAACCACCCGCCCTCCGGTTCGAATGTCGTCCGCAGCTGACCCACACATGAGCGCTGACGAAAATCACTGGGAAGTCGGCACCGATATCGGCGGCACCTTCACCGATATCATCGCGATCCGACACTCCCCCGCGGAGGCGCGGATCGCGAAAGTGCCGTCGCGCCCGCAGGCTCCAGTTCAGGCGATGCTGGAGGCGATCGAGGCGGTGGGCCTGCGCAAGAGCGAGGTCAAGCGCTTCGTCCACGGCACCACGCGTGTGACCAACGCCATCGTCGAGGGACGGCTGCCGAAAGTGGCGCTGGTCGCGACCGAAGGCTTTGCCGACGTGCTGGAGATCGCGCGCTATCGCCGCCGCGATCTCTACCGTCTCGACATCCCGCCGAAATCGCCGCCGCTGGTGCCGCCGGAACGATGTTTTGGGTTTGCCGAGCGCCTCGACCACGAGGGGCAGGTACTGAAGGCGCTGGATGAGGCGGAGATCGAGCGCCTGGTGGCGTGGCTGAAAACAACCGGCGTGCAGAGCGTCGCGGTCGCGCTGCTTCATGCCTACGCCAATCCGGTGCACGAGAAGGTGCTCGGCGAGCGGCTCAAGGGCGTCGTTGCCCACGTCTCGCTGTCGCACGAGGTCAATCCCGAGGCGCGCGAATACGAGCGGACTTCGGCAACCGTGTTCAACGCGGCTGCCATGCCGATCGCGGTGGAATATCTCAGCGAGCTGGAGCAGCGGCTGCCGATCGGCGCCGGCCTGCAGGTGTTTCATTCGGCCGGCGCCATGGTCCCGATCTCGGCCGTGAAGCGGCGGCCGCTGGTGATGGCGATGTCCGGTCCGGCGGCCGGCGTCGCGGCATCGGTCAGCATCGCACGTCAGCTCGGCACATCGCGGATGCTGACGTTCGACATGGGCGGCACCACGACCGACGTCTGCCTGATCGTCGACGGCCAGGCCGAGATGACCGACGGCCGCATGCTCGGTGACAAGCCGCTGCGTCAGCCGATGCTTGCGGTTCATTCCATCGGGGCGGGCGGCGGATCGATCGTGCGCAATGGTCCCGGTGGCCTGACCGTCGGACCGGAAAGCGCCGGCTCCGAGCCGGGACCGGCCTGCTACGGCCGCGGCGGTACCGAGCCGACTATCACCGACGCTAACGCCGTGCTCGGCTATCTCAATCCCGAAACCAGGCTCGGCGACCGGATCGGAATCAATATCAAGGCAGCCAGTGATGTCATCGCGCCGATCGCGCGCACTCTGGGGCTGAGCCTGACCGAAACAGCGCTCGGCATCATCAAGGTCGCGAATGCGACAATGGCGCGTGCGCTCCGCCGCGTCACCGTGGAGCGCGGCATCGACGGGCGCGACTGCACGCTGCTCGCCTTTGGCGGTGGTGGCCCGATGCATGCCGCGGGCCTTGCCGATCTCTACGGGATTGCCGAGGTGGTCGTTCCCAGCGCGTCGAGTGCGTTTTCGGCACTGGGCTGTCTCACTGCCGATTTCAGCTTCCTCCAGCAGCAAACCTTGCGTGCTGCGCTTGACGGCATCGACCTCGCCCGCGTGTCGGAGCGGATCGGGGTGCTGATTGACGATGCCTCGGCGCCGCTCATCGCCAACGGCGTTGCCACGACTGAAATTCGGGTCGAACTGGTGGCCTTGATGCGCTACGCGGCGCAGAACGACGCCATTCCGGTGCCGTTCGCGCGACCGCTCGACGTTGTCAGGCTGAAGAAGGACTTTTTGGCCCGGCACCACGAGCTGTTCGGCTATGCGACGGGCGAGAGCTGCGTCATCGAGTCCGTGCGGGTGCAGGCGCGCCGTCCATCGACGACCGTCGTGAGCCGGCCGGCCATCGCGGTCAGAACGGTCTCCAAAGGCGAGCGCATCTGCTCGTTCGATGGCTTTCACGACATCGCCACAAGCATCATCGACCGTGCCTCGCTGACCGAAATCGTCAGCGGCCCGGCCATCATTGAAGACGCATGGTCGACCGTGGTGGTCCCGCCCGGCTGGCAGGCGAGGCCTGATGTTCCAGGCAATCTGTTCCTGACGCGGGGGGCCGCATGAAGCTCGATCCGTTCGTCGTCGAGGTCATCAGGCACGGGCTCTCGGCCGCGGCCGAGGAGATGAGCCTGGTGATGACGCGCTCGGCGCGCTCGCCGCTGCTGCGCGAGGCCGGCGACCTGTCGTCGGCGATCACGGACGGCCGCGGCGACCTGGTCGGGCAGGGGCGCGACATCCCGATCCATCTCGGCGCGATGGCCTACACGGTCCTCGAATTGCTGAAGGTGGTGCCGCGCGACAGCCTGAACGACGGCGACGCACTGATCTACAATGTGGGCCCGCTCGGCGGCAATCATCTCAACGACGTAAAGGTCGTGCGGCCCGTCTTCGTCGACGGCGAGATCGTGGCGTTCGCGGTCAGCCTCGCGCATTGGCCCGATATTGGCGGCACCTGGCCCGGCAGCTATTTTGCGAAAGCCATCGACACCTTCCAGGAGGCGATGCGCATTCCGCCGGTTCTGATCGCCACGGCGGCCGGCGTCAATACGCCGATCGTGCAGCTGCTCAAGGCCAATGTTCGGGATCCCGAATCCTGCGAGGGCGATCTTCTCGCCCAGATCGCCGCAACGAAAGCCGGTGAGAAGCGCATCGTCGAGCTCTGCCGCGAGCACGGCAAGGCGGTCTTCACGGCGGCGCAGTCGCGCCTGCACGATCTCTCCGAAATCGAGATGCGTGAGGCGTTGCGCGATCTGCCGGATGGCGTCTACGAGGGCGAGGATTATCTGGACGACGGCGGCGTCGATGACGCGCCCGCGCGCATTCATGTCAAGATCACCATTGCAGGCGACGAAGCTACCTTCGACCTCTCGGGAAGCTGCGACCGCGTCTCGAATTTCTGCAACACGACGCCGTTCATGGCGCGTTCGGCGGTGGCCTATGCCGCGCGCATCATGAGCGGGCGCGACATGAACCAGAACGCGGGCGCGTTGCGGCCGCTGACCATCGTCACGCGCCCGGGCTCGATCCTGGAGCCGGGGTGGAATGCCTCGGTTGCGGCCGGCAATCACGAGACCTCGATGCGCATCGTCGATGCGATCTTCCGCGCCATGCAGCACACCATTCCCGAACGTCTGTCGGCCGGTGGGGCGACCACGGCGGGCGTCCTGTTCTTCGCCGAGCCGCGACAGAACGGTTCATGGAAGATGCTCTACGAGGTCCACGGCGGTGGCGAGGGCGCGCGGCACGATCGGGCCGGCATCTCGGCGACGCGGGTGCATCTGTCCAACACCTCGAACACGCCGGTCGAGGTGATCGAGGCGAATTACGCGATCCAAATCGAGCAGCAGGCCATTCGCCGGCAGTCCGGCGGCACGGGCGCCCATCGCGGCGGGGACGGCGTCATTCGTAGCTATCGCATCCTGGCGCCGTCGATGCATCTGACCACCTGCATCGAGCGCATGGTGATGGCGCCGTTCGGCATGCAGGGCGGCGAACCCGGCAAGGCCTGCCGCATCTCGCTGATCCGGCAGGGCGCGAACGTCGCGATCGACGGCAAGTCGAACCTGGTGCTGCAGCAAGGCGATCTCGTCACGATCGAGACGTGCGGCGGCGGTGGCTACGGCGTCGAGGCTGCGGAATGAAGGGATTGCGATGAGTAGATTGTTGCGAACCGGGCTGAATGCCGGCGACAGCGCGCCCATGGCCGTGGTCGGCGGCGAGGGCGTTTATTTCCATCTGTCCGATGGTCGCAAGCTCATCGACGGCAGCAACACCGGCGGCGGCCTCGGACATCGTCATCCCGCGATGGTGGAGGCGATCCGCCGCGCCGCGGATACGCCCGTCGTGAACGAGGGGTGGACCTGGGTCGGCCGTGAGCAGGCCGCTGACGATTTGATGGCCACCGCGTTCAGAGGCGAAGAGGATTGGGTCGGCGCGGTGCGCTTCTGCATCAGCGGCAGCGAGGCCAACGACATGGCGCTGTCGCTCTGTCAGGCGCTGACGCAACGGTTCGCGCTGGCGACGCGCGAACGCGCCTATCACGGCATTACGGGCCTGTCGCGCAGCATGACGGTGCAGCCGCAATGGCATGGCGGCCTTGCGGTGCACTCAGGCGGCTCAAAGCTGCCGGCGCCGATGGCGCCGGTGCGAATATTGCCGGCGCCGCAGGGCGCGATCTATGGCGCGCCGGCCAACAATGCTTCCCCCAGCGAATATCTGGCCGATGCCACGCGCCTGCTTTCGGATACGGCAGCTACGATCATCGACTACACCCAAGGCGGCATCTACTACGACGGCGCCTATCAGGACGAGGTGGCGCGGTGCGCGCGGCAGGCTGGCTCCTACTGGATCGCCGACGAAGTGGTGACCGGCGCCGGCCGCGCCGGGCGCTGGTTCGCGTTCCAGGGCGCCGAAAGCCGTCCTGACATCGTGACACTCGGAAAATCGCTCGGTGGCGGCGCGGCGGCGGTTGCGGCGGTGGTGGTGTCGAAGGACGTCGTCGAGCGGCTCAACGGCACGAGCTGGCAGAATTACAGCACGCTGCGCGGGCATCCCATCAGCATGGCTGCCGTCAGCGCCTATCTGAAGGTCGTCAACGATGACAAGATTTTGGAGCACGTGAGGGGCCTCGAAAAGCTGTTCACCCGCCGCCTGCTCGCCATCGCGCAAAAGCATCCAAGCGTGCAGCGTGTGGCGGGGCAGGGGCTGCACTGGACCGTGGAGCTGCACGGGCCGGACTGGCGTTCCTGGCACGCCGATACCACCGAGGTGCCGATTGCCTCGCGGGTCGCGGAGCGGGCGCTGGAGGCGGGCGCCGTGATCGGGACCAGCGGCGAGCAAACCTCGCTGTTCCTCGCGCCGCCACTGGTGATCTCCGAGCATGAGGCCGGGCAGCTTCTGGATGCACTCGACCACGGTCTCGATGTTGCGGATGACGAGCAGACATGAGGTTAGATCGTGCAACGCACACTGTGCCGATCGGCAGGCACAGGCTGGAAAGTCCGGGCGATGCTGCGTTATGCTGCTCGCGCCGGCACGTGATTGAAACTTTATCTTCACACAAGACATCACCAGGAATTCGCTGATGCGTATCGTCAATGTTGCGGCCGCCCAGATGGGCCCGATCCAGAAAGCCGACAGCCGCGAGGCCGTGGTCAAGCGCATGATCGCGCTGATGGATGAGGCCAAAAGCAAGGGCGCCGACCTGATCGTCTATCCGGAACTGGCGCTCACGACCTTCTTCCCGCGCTGGTATGCGGAGGACCGGGCTGAGTTCGACAATTGGTTCGAGCGCGAGATGCCGAACGCGGCCACGAAACCGCTGTTCGAGCGCGCGGCGCAGCACCAGATGGCGATGAATTTCGGCTATGCGGAGCTGACGCCGGACGGGCATCATTTCAACACTGCTGTTCTCACCGACAAATCCGGCAAGATCGTCGGCAAATATCGAAAGATCCATCTGCCGGGCCATGTGGAATACGACACCAAGCGCTCGCACCAGCATCTGGAGAAGCGCTATTTCGAGCCGGGTGATCTCGGCTTCAATGTCTGGCGCGAGCTCGGCGGCATCATTGGCATGGCCATCTGCAACGACCGGCGCTGGCCCGAGACCTATCGCGTCATGGGCTTGCAAGGCGTCGAGATGGTGCTGATCGGCTACAACACGCCGTCCGTGAATGCGGAGAGGAGCGATGAGGGCGTCGAGAAACGCCTTTTCCACAACCGCCTCTCGGCGCAGGCCGGCGCCTATCAGAACGCGACCTGGGTCGTCGCGGTGGCCAAGGCCGGTAACGAGGACGGACACCCACTGTTCGGCGGCAGCCTGATCGTCGATCCCAATGGCGAAATCGTCGCCGAAGCGAAGACGGAGGAGGACGAACTGCTGGTCCACCCTTGCGACCTCGATGCCACCACCTTCGGCAAGACCACGATCTTCAATTTCGCGCAGCACCGCCGCACCGAGCATTACGGCCTGATCACCAGCCGTACCGGCGCGGTGCCGCCGCCGGAGACGTGACGTCGATGACTGGCCAGAGCACATCCGGCATATCCTTGCGCGAGCTCGATCCGCGCGACCGCTACAAGCTGCTCTGCGGCGTGGTGGTGCCGCGGCCGATTGCGTTGGTGACGACGCTCGATGCCAACGGGGCGGTCAACGCCGCGCCGTTCAGCTTCTTCAACGTGTTTTCGGAGAGTCCGGCGCTGATCGTGCTCGGTCTCCAGCACAAGCCGGATCACAGCCCGAAGGACACCACCCGCAACATCCATCGCGACGGCGAGTTCGTCGTTCACATGGTTGATGAGGCGCTCTCCGCGGCGATGAATGACTGCGCGGTCGATTTCCCGTCCGGTGACAGCGAGGTCGCCGCGGCAGGGCTGGCGACGCTTCCCTCTGTAGACGTGAAGGTGCCGCGCCTCGCCGCGGCACCCTTTGCGCTCGAATGCCGGCGCCATGTCGCGCTGACCTTCTCGCCCGATCGCGAACTGCTGGTCGGCGAGGTCCTCCGGGTTCACGCCCGCGAGGGCCTCGTCGACGAGGCCAATATGTATGTCGACCTCGACGCCTACCGGCCGATCGGTCGCATGTTCGGCAATCTCTACACGACGCAGAGGGATACGTTTGCGCTTGTCCGCGAGAGCCACGCGCAATGGCTCGCGCGGCAGGGCGCCAAAGAGCTGAAGGACGCCTAGTGGTTCGAGAACTGCACGCTACCCAGCGCCATGGTGACCGCCGCCTGTGTCGGGTCGATCACGGCAATGCCGAGCGCGTCTTCGAGGGGCCGGCGATGGCGGGCCATGCCGGCGCAGCCCATCACGATGGCACGGGCGCCGTCCTCGTCGCGCAGCGCGCGGCCGACGTCGATCATCCTGGCCAGCGTGCCTTCGCCCGAGGCGGTTTCCGCGACGCTCATGTTGAGCGGCCGCTCGCCGGCGAGGCGTTCGGTCAGTCCCATCTGCCTGAGATAGCGCATGTGACGCGGGATCGAGCGCTGGGCGATCGCGATGACGCCAAAGGTTTCGGCGCGGGCCAGCGCGGTCAGCACGCCGCATTCGGCGATGCCGAACACGGGACGGTCGGTGCCTTCGCGACAGACCTGGAGCCCGGGATCGCTGTAGCAGGCGATGACAAAGGCAGCCGAGCTGTTGTCGCCCTCGACCAGCCGGCGCAGCGGCATGGCGACGCCATCGACATCGGCCTGGCTCTCAATGCCGAACGGACCCTCGGCCAGCGTCTGGCAGACCACCTCCGGCCCGCCCTCGAAACCGAGCGGCTTCAGCGCGTCCTCCAGCCCCTGCGTGACCGCAGGGTTGGAGTTCGGATTGATGACGAGGATGCGCGGTCGGGACATACTGGTCTTCCTGCAAAATTTCGATCACTTGGCTTGAGCCTATCATGGAGTGCCTCATGACTGAACCCACTTACGACCTGATCATTCGCGGTGGGCGCGTCGCGACGACGACCGACGTCTTTGAAGCCGACGTTGCCATCTCCGGCGAAACCATCGCCGCGATCGGCCGCGGGCTTCCGTCCGCGAAGCGCGAGATTGACGCCCGCGGCAAGCTGGTGCTGCCAGGCGGCGTCGACAGCCACGCCCATATCGAGCAATTGTCCGCTGCCGGCATCATGAATGCCGACACGTTCGAGAGCGCGACCGTCTCGGCCGCCTTTGGCGGTACGACCACGGTGATCCCGTTTGCCGCGCAGCATGTCGGCATGAAGCTGCCGCAGGTGGTGGAGGATTATCACGCGCTGGCGAAGAAGGGCGCCGTGATCGACTACGCCTTTCACATGATCATCGCCGATGCCACCAAGGAAACGGTCGAAGAGCACATTCCGGCGCTGGTGAAGCAGGGGCACGCGTCGATCAAGATCTTCATGACCTACGACCGGCTCAAGGTCGACGACGAGCCGCTGCTGGACATCCTACTTGCCGCGCGCCAGTCCGGCGCGATGCTGTGCGCCCATGCCGAAAACCACGGCATCATCGCTTGGATGGTGAAGCGCCTGCTCGCGCGCGGCTACACGATGCCGAAATACCACGCCGTCAGCCACGCGCGGGTATCGGAGGCGGAGGCCTTTACCCGGCTGATCGGTATGGCAGCGTTGATCGATCAGCCCATCATGATCTTCCACGTCTCGACCGCCGAGGGCGCCAAGGTCATCCGCGACTCGCGCGGGCAGGGGTTGAAGGTGTTTGCCGAGACCTGTCCGCAATATCTGTTCCTGACCGCCGCCGATCTCGACAAGCCCGGGGTGGAGGGCGCCAAGTGGATGTGCAGCCCGCCGCCCCGTACGCATGCCGACCAGGAGGCGCTGTGGCAGGCTCTGTCGCTCGGCGATCTCCAGACCATCTCGTCGGATCACGCGCCTTATCGTTACGACGAGACCGGCAAGCTGCGCGCCGGACCCAATCCCAATTTCAAGCAGGTCGCGAACGGCCTGCCGGGACTGGAGCTGCGCCTGCCGCTGCTGTTCGACGCGATGGTGTCGAAGGGACGCCTGGGCCTGGAAAAATTCGTCGAGCTGACCTCGACGGCGCCAGCCAAGATCTACAATCTGCATCCGCGCAAGGGCTCGATCGCGGTCGGCGCCGATGCCGATATCGCAATCTGGGATCCCAATCGCGAGGTCGAGATCGCCGATGAGATGATGCACGATCTCACCGGCTATACGCCGTTTGCGGGACGGAAGCTGAAGGGTTGGCCGGTGTCGGTGCTGTCGCGTGGCCGGGTGATCATCGACGGTAACAAGTGCCTCGCGAGCGCCGGCAGCGGCCAGTTCCTGGCACGCAGCGGGGGCGAGGCGGCCAAGCCGACGGGACGGCTCGTCGCCGACATGGATCCGGAGCGGAATTTCGGGGCAAAACTGCTGTGACGGCGGATCGCGCGCGATGAAGATCGTCATCTTCGGCGGCACCGGCTTTGTCGGCCTCAATGTTGCGGAGGCGTTGCTGGCGCGTGGGCACGAAGTGACGCTGTATGACCGTGCAGAGTTGCCGCCATCCGCGCGGCGGTCTCTTGCCGACTGCGGCGCACGGCTCAGAGCCGTGCAGGGCGATGTCACCGACGCAGCAGCCATCGACGCCCTCATCGCCGAAGGCGTTGATGCGATCGTGCTTGGAGCTGCGATCACCGCCGGTGACGAATTGGAGAGAGCATCGACCGCGCGCGTTCTCGAGATCAACGTGATGGCCCAGATCCCGATCCTGCTCTCCGCGATCCGGCATGGCGTGCGCCGGGTCGTCAATCTCTCCTCGGCATCGGCCTACGGCGCCACGGGTGCGCGGGTCGAGATTCTCGACGAGGAAACGCCTTGCGATCCGGTCTCGTTCTACGCCATCAGCAAGTTCACCTCGGAGCGATCGGTTGCGCGTCATGCCGAGCTCTTCGGCGGCGATTTCCTGAGCGTACGGCTGAGCGCCCTGTTCGGACCGTGGGAGCGACCGAGCTCCGTGCGCGACACGCCAAGCCTCCAGTTCCAGATCTTGGCCGCGTTCGCCCGGGGCGAGCCGGCGATCATGCCTCAAGCGGGCATGAGGGACTGGATCTACGCGCCGGATGCGGCTGAGGCCGTCGCACTGCTGATCGAAGCCGAGCGGCCGCGTCACCGGCTCTACAACATCTCCCGCGGAGGGCTTTGGCCTGCGCTGCAATGGGGCGAGGCCTATGCAGCGTTGCATCCCGGCCTGCAATGCCGGCTCGCGGCGCCCGGCGAGAAAACCGTCATCAAGCTGCATGGGGCCTATCGCGCGCCGCTGTCGGTGAATCGGATGGCGGATGAATTCGGCTGGCGGGCGAGGTTCGGCTGCGCCGAGTCGGCGGCTGCGATGAGCGCCTGGTTGACGCAGCACAAGGAGTGGATCTGAGATGCGGCTGCAAGGGCGCACGGCCATCATTACGGGCGCGGGTTCGGGTATCGGTCGCGCCAGCGCGAAGCTGTTTGCAGAGGAGGGCGCGCAGCTCGCTCTGGTCGATCGCGATGCCGTGGGACTTCAGGAAACGGTGAGCCTGGTGGGTGGAGCGACGGCGCATGTCGGTGACGTCGGCGATGCCAGCTTTGCCGAGACCGTCGTCGGAGAGGTTATGGCGCGACACGGTCGGCTCGACATCCTGATGACTGCCGCTGGCTTCTCCTGCGGCGGCACGGTGCTGACAACGAGCCCGGACGACTGGGATGCGGTGTTCCGCACCAATGTCGGCGGCACCTGGCTGTGGGCGCGGGCGGCCGTGCCGCAGATGCAGCGGCAGAAGAGCGGTTCGATCATCACGCTGGCGTCGCAGCTTGCGATTGCCGGCGGCAAGGGCAACAGCGCCTATATCGCCGCCAAGGGCGCAATCGTCAGCCTGACCCGGACGATGGCGGTGGATTTCGCGACGGACGGCATTCGCGTCAACGCGATCGCGCCTGGTGCGATCGACACGCCGATGCTTCGCCGCAGCTTCGCCCGTCATACCAATTCAGACGAGGTGCGCGAGGCTTCCCGCGACCGCCATGCCATGAAACGATTCGGTCAAGCCGAGGAGATCGCGCAGGCCGCGCTCCACCTCGCAAGCGATGCGTCCTCATTTACGACCGGCACCGTGATGGTGGTCGACGGAGGCTGGCTCGCGGCATGAGTGATGCGCTGACAGAGCTGGAAGCGAACGTTCGCGCCGATCTCGCGCGGATCGCGCATCCCGATGCCGCCTGGCTCGAACCGAAGGTGGGGCCGGACGGCAAGCCGGCGCTGGATGTGCTCGTTGTCGGCGCCGGCCAATCCGGCATCGCCATCGGCTTCGGCCTGATGCGCTCCCGCGTCGGCAACATCCTGCTGCTGGACAAGGCCGAGGAGGGGATGGAAGGCCCCTGGCTCACCTATGCCCGCATGCCGACGCTGCGCAGCCCGAAAGATTATACAGGACCCGACCTCGATCTTCCGAGCCTGACCTACCAGTCCTGGCATGAGGCCCGTTTCGGCAAGGAGAGCTGGCAGACACTCGACTTGATTCCGCGCGGACACTGGGCCGAGTATCTGCTCTGGTTGCGGCGCACGATCGGCTTGCCCGTGAGCAACGGGAGCGAGCTTCTGGAAATCCGGCCAGCGGCGGGTGATTTGCTCGCCGCACGCGTGAAACGTGGCGGCGGTGTCGAGACGCTCCATGCGCGCAAGATCGTGCTGGCGACCGGGCAGGAGGGAATGGGGAACTGGATGATCCCCGAGCCGCTGCGCGAACTGCCGGCCGACTCGGTCGCAACCGCCGCCGACGATATCGATTTCGAAAACCTCCGCGGCAAGCGCGTCGCCGTGATCGGCGCCGGCGCATCTGCCTTCGACAATGCGGCAACCGCACTGGAGGCTGGCGCGGCGGAGGTGCATCTGCTGTGTCGTCGGACGCAGATCCAGCTGATCCAGCCCTATCGCTGGCTGACGTTTCGCGGCTTCCTCCGCCATCTCAGCGATCTCGACGATGCCTGGCGCTGGCGCTTCATGCGCATCATCCTCGACATGCGCGAAGGCTTTCCGCAGCCGACCTATGATCGCTGCGCGCGCCATGCCAATTTCACATTGCACGAGGGCGCGCCGCTTGAGGCCGCGCGCGAGACTGGCAAGGGCATCGAATTGCAGACGCCGCGCGGCGTCATCGCAGCGGATTTCGTCATCTGCGGCACCGGCATCGACATGGATTTTTCCGGCCGTGGCGAGCTGCGCGCATTTGCCGGCAATATCGCAACCTGGGCCGACCGCTACGAGCCCCCCGAGAGCGAACGCAGCGCGCGGCTCGGCCGCTTTCCCTATCTCGCCGACGATTACGCCTTCACCGAACGTGTCGTGGGCGAAACGCCGTGGATCTCGAATATCCATCTCTTCGCCATCGCCTCCACCATGAGTTTTGGTCCGTCGGGATCATCGATCAACGCGATGACCACCGCGGTGCCGAAGCTGGTCAATGGCCTGACGCGCGGCCTGTTCCGCGCCGATATCGAACGACACTGGGCCTCGCTCCGCGCCTATGACGTGCCGCAGGCCATGGTCACGCGGCCGGCGCGAAAAATGGAGGAATCGCGATGATCGTCCATGCGCCGCCGCGACAAAGCGTCCACAAGAGCGCATCATGAGACTGGCGCGCAACTTGCTTCTTTCTTAACCTGTCCTGTCGGCGTTCTTGTCGAAAATTTTTGGGGAAAACCAATGCGTTTTGTGTCTTTCAGGTCGGCATCCTCCGTGCTCGCCACCACCGCGTTGCTGCTCGTCGCCACCGCGCCCTCGCAAGCGCAGACCAGGGCCGAGACGTTGCGCTATGTCACCGGTGCTTCCGTCAACACGCTCGATCCCAACATCCCGGGCTCGACGCGCGAATCCTTCGCGCTGAGCATGAGCACCTACGACCGCCTTGTCGCGTTCGGCCGCAAGCAGCTCAACGGCAAATGGGTGTTCGATCTCGACAAGATCACCGGCGAGCTCGCCGAATCCTACGACGTCAGTCCGGACGGACTGAAGCTGACGTTCCGTCTGCGCAAGGATGCCAAGTTCCAGGACGGCTCGCCCGTGACCGCCGAGGACGTCAAATGGTCGCTCGATCGCTGCGTCACCGCGCCGATCCTCGGCAAGGCACAATTGCTGACGGGATCGTTGACGTCGGCCGACCAGTTCAAGGTGATCGATCCCCTCACGATCGAAGTGACGCTGCCGAAGCCCGACAAGCTCGCGCTGCCGAATCTCGCCACGGTCTACCCGCTGATCATCAACTCGAAGGTCGCCAAGGAGCACGCGACCCCGGAAGATCCCTGGGCCACCGCTTGGCTGAAGGAGCACACCGCCGGCAGCGGCGCTTATGTCATCGAGAGCTTCAAGCCCGGTGAGCAGGTGATCATCAAGCGCAACGAGGATTGGAACCGCGGCTCGCCCGACAAGCCGGCATTCTTCAAGCGCGTGATCGTGCAGTCCGTGCCCGAGCCCGCGACCCGCGCCAATCTGGTCGAGCGCGGCGACGCCGATCTCGTCGTCGATCTGCAGGCCAGCGACGTGCAGTCGCTCGAGGCCAAGGGCAAGCTCAAGGTGGTCTCGACGCCGCAATACAATTCGATCACCTTCGTCTCGATGAACAATCAGATCCCGCCCTTCGACAACGTCAATGTGCGCCGCGCCGTCGCCTTCGCGCTGCCCTATGAGGACATGTTCAAGGCTGCCCTGTTCGGCCGCGGAGCTCCGCTGTTCGGTGCGACTTGGCCGGATGGCAAGCCGCTGAACGGCATCTATCCGTTCCAGGCGCCGGTGAAGACCGATCTCGACAAAGCGAGGGAATATTTGAAGGCCGCCGGGCTCCCGGAGGGCTTTTCGACCACCTTCAGCTTCAACGTCGGCCAGGCCTCGACCGCGGAGCCGATGGCTGCTCTCGTGAAGGAATCGCTTGCCAAGATCGGGATCAAGGTCGACATCCAGAAGCTGCCGGACGCGCAGATGTCGACGCAGATCAACGAGAAGAAGCTGCCCTTGTTCACGGAAGGCATCGTCGCCTGGCTGCCCTCGACCGATTACTTCTACCGCAACTTCTACACCGGCAATCAGCGCTGGAACTACAGCTCGATCAACAATCCGGAGCTGGAGACTATCGCGCAGGAAGCGCGCTTCGAGCCCGATAAGGCCAAGTACGAGGAAGCCGGCCGCAAGCTCAATGCGATCCATTTCAGCGAGATGCCTCAGATTCCGCTGTGGCAGCCGAACCAGGACGCTGTGATGGCCTCGTCGATCGAGGGCTACACCTACGAATTCCACCGTCAGGTCGACTATCGCGACGTCAGCCGCAAGTGATCTCGACATGCAAGGGCTCTGAAAGGTGATGACCGGTTTTGGTGCGACGGTGGTGCGGGCGGGAAGGCGGCTTCTGTCGTCGCTGCCGGCGTTGTTCGGCGTGCTGGTCTTCACCTTTCTGCTGATGCGGGTCCTCCCCGGAGATCCCGCGGTGTTCTTCGCCTCGGGGCCCAACGCCGGCAAGGAGGAGATCGAGCAGATCCGCAAGCAGATGGGGCTCGACAAGTCGGTGCCGGAGCAGCTCGTGTTCTATCTCTCCGACATCGGCCGCGGCAATCTCGGCCGCTCCATGATGACGGGGCAGCCGGTCCTGAAGGACCTTCGCGAACGGCTGCCGGCCTCGCTCGAACTGACGTTCACAGCGTTGCTGATCGCATTGATTGCGGCGGTGCCGCTCGGCGTGGTCGCAGCCTTGAAACCGGGATCGCTGGTCGATCACGGCGTGCGGCTGTTCTGCGCGCTCGGCGTCTGCGTGCCGACCTTCGTCTCGGGCCTGCTGCTGATCTATGTGTTCTACTATCTGCTCGGCCTTGCGCCTGATCCGACCGGGCGGATCGACGTCTTCACCTCGCTGCCGCCGCAGCGCACCGGGTTCCTGTCGATCGATTTCCTGCTCGCGGGAGACATCGAGGGCTGGTGGGCGACCTGCAAGCAGCTGATCCTGCCCGCGCTGAGCATGGCCCTGTTCGTCATCGCGCCGCTGGCGCGGATCACCCGTGCCTCGATGCTGGTCTCGCTCGGCAGCGATTTCGTGCGCACCGCGCGCTCGGTCGGATTGTCCTGGCAGAAGGTCGTCGTCACCTATGCGCTGCGCAATGCGATCCTTCCCGTCATCACCATTGCCGGCATCGTGTTCTCGACCATGCTTGGCGCGAACGTCCTCGTGGAGAAGGTATTCTCCTGGCCGGGCGTCGCCTCCTATGCGCTCGATGCGCTGCTGTCGTCCGACTATGCGCCGGTGCAGGGTTTTGTGCTGCTGATGGCTGGCATCTTTGTGCTGGTCAATCTGGTCGTCGATATCTGCTACGGCATCGCCGATCCCAGGGTGTCGATCGGATGACCAGCGCAACCCTCCGCCATTCGGTCTGGATTTTGCGCGGCAACCCGCTGACCGGCGTCGCCGCGGCCGGTGTCCTGCTGTTCGTCCTTGTCGCGATCTTCGGACCGTGGCTGGTGCCCTATGATCCCATTGTCTCCAATGTCTCGGAGGCCCTGCAGCCGCCGAGCGCGGCGCATCTCGCCGGCACCGACCAGCTCGGGCGCGACGTGTTCAGCCGCCTCGTCGTTGCGGCGCGGCTCGACCTCGCCATCGCGGTCTCGGCGGTTGGCATCTCGTTCGTGATCGGCGCCGTCGTCGGCTCCTTCTGCGGCTATGCCGGCGGCAGGCTCGACCGCTCGGTCGGCCGCTTCGTCGACGTTATGATGGCCTTTCCGCTGTTTGTGCTGGCGATGGCGATGGTTGCGGCTCTCGGCAACCGGATCGAGAACATCGTGATTGCAACCGCGATCATCAATCTTCCGTTCTACATCCGCTTCGCGCGCGCCGAGGTCAACGTCCGCCGCAATGTCGGTTGGGTGGAGGCGGCGCGTTCCTGCGGCGAGAGCCATTTCTCGGTCGTGCTGCGCTTCCTGCTGCCGAACATCCTGCCGGCGATGGCGGTGCAGATCTCGCTCAACCTCGGCTGGGCGATCCTGAACGCCGCCGGTCTTTCCTTCATCGGCCTTGGCGTCAAGCCGCCGACCCCGGAATGGGGCATCATGGTCGCGGAGGGGGCCCGCTTCATCTCGACGGGGCGGTGGTGGCTGGTGGCATTTCCGGGCCTCGCGTTGATGATGGCCGTACTGTGCTTCAATCTCCTCGGCGACGGGATGCGGGACATTCTCGATCCGCGCATGCGCACATGAGCGAGGAATTGCTCAGGATCGACGATCTCCACGTCGCATTCTCGACGCGACGAGGGATGGTGGAGGCCGTGCGCGGCGTGACGCTCACGGTCGAAGCCGGCGAGATGCTTGGCCTCGTCGGCGAAAGCGGATCGGGCAAGTCGGTGACCGGTTTTGCCACGACGCGGCTGCTCGATGCGGCCGGCCGCGTCACCGCAGGCAAGATACTGTTTCGCGGCCAGGACGTCACAAAACTCAGGGGTGACGATCTCCGGCAGTTCCAGGGCGCCGCGATGTCGATGATCTTCCAGAACCCGCGGGCGGCGCTCAATCCGATCCGCGCGATCGGCCTGCAGATCGCGGACGCGATCCTCACTCACAAGCGGATATCGAAGGATGCCGCCCGCGCGGAAGCGCTGGAGCTGTTGCGCGCCGTCCAGATCCGCGACCCCGAGACGCGGATGAACGCCTATCCGCACGAGCTCTCCGGCGGCATGTGCCAGCGCGTCATGATCGCGATCGCGATCTCCTGCAATCCCGCGCTCTTGATCGCCGACGAGCCGACGACCGGACTCGACGTCACCACGCAGAAGGTGGTTATGGACCTCCTGGCGGAGATTGCCGCCGCACGCGGCATGGCGACGATCCTGATCACGCACGATCTCGGACTTGCGGCGCGATATTGTCGCCGTATCGCGGTGATGGAGCGCGGCCGCATCGTCGAAGAGGCAAGCCCCAGGACGCTGTTCGGGGCGCCGCAGCATGCCTATACCAGGCGCCTGGTGGCGGCGTCGCCAACCGCGACCTCCGGGATCGCGGACCTCGTGACGGAAGAGGAGCGGGAAGGCTATGCGGCTGTCGTCAGCAGGCCTAGGCAGGAGCCCGTTCACGGGACTCCGCCGCTGCTGGAAGTGCGCAAGCTCGCAAAACGCTTCGACGAGGGCGCTGCGGCGGTGGCGGACTTCTCCATGACGATGGCCGGCGGCGAGAGCGTCGGCCTCGTCGGCGAATCCGGCTCCGGCAAGAGCACGACGTCGCGGATGATCTGCCGCCTGATCGATCCGAGCGAAGGCGAGATCGTGTTCGACGGGCAGTCGATCGGCCACGTGGCGTCGCGCGACTTTCACCGCTCGCGCTTCCGCAAAGACATCCAGATGGTGTTCCAGGACCCGAACGAGAGCCTCAACCCGCGCTTCACCGCCTTCGATTGCATCGCCCATCCCCTGATGCGGCTCGACGGCATGCGTGGGGGCGATGCGCTGCGCAAGCGGGTGGAAGACTGCGCCGTTCGTGTGGGGCTGCCGCTGGATCTGTTGCCGCGCTTTCCGCATCAGCTCTCCGGCGGCCAGAAGGCCCGCGTCGGCATCGCCCGCGCCATCGCCTGCCGGCCGCGGCTTCTGGTGCTGGACGAGCCGACCGCCGCGCTGGACGTCTCCGTGCAGGCCGTGGTGCTGCAACTGCTCGACCGCCTGCGGCGGGAGAACGACATCGCACTGCTGTTCGTCAGCCATGATCTCAACGTGGTGCGCATGCTTTGCGACCGCACCATCGTGCTGCGCAATGGCGGCATCGTGGAGCAGGGCGAGAGCCGGGCGCTGTTCGACAACCCCAAGACCGACTACACGCGCAAGCTGGTCGAGGCGATCCCGCATATCGAGACCGGGCCGATGCTGGCGGCTGCGCTTTGAGGTCTCGACCGGCCCCAAATGGTGCGGATATCCCGCTGGCGAAGGTCCGGTTAGTGGCATACCATTTGCACGCCAATGAGCTCTGGTTTCACCTGTTCTTGGCCAACGATGGCCGGCATCACGGCACTATTGGGAGGATTTCATGGATCGCAGGACCGTATTGAAGGGACTGGCCGGCGCGGGCGGTCTGGCATTGAGCGGCCTCTCGGCCCCGGCGATCGCACAAGGCGCCTCCGCGCGCACCCTGCGCTTCGTGCCGCAAGCAAACCTCGCCAATTTCGACCCGATCTGGGGCACGCAATATGTCGTGCGCAATGCCGCCGCGCTGGTCTGGGATACGCTCTACGGCGTCGATTCCGCGCTGCAGCCGCAGCGGCAGATGGTCGAGTCCGAGGAAGTGACCGACGACGGCACCACCTGGACGTTCAAATTGCGGTCGGGGCTCAAATTCCACGACGGCGAGCCGGTGCTGAGCAAGGACGTCGTTGCGAGCCTGACGCGCTGGGCGGCACGCGACCCGATGGGGCTGATGCTCAAGGCACTGCAGCAGGAACTCACCGCTGTCGACGACCGCACCTTCAAATGGGTGCTGAAGCAGCCGTTCCCGAAGATGCTCTATGCGCTTGGCAAGAACAACTCGCCTTGCGCCTTCATCATGCCGGAGCGCATCGCGCAGACCGACCCGTTCAAGCAGATCGGCGATTATGTCGGCTCGGGGCCGATGAAGTTCGCCAAGGGCGAATGGGTCCCCGGCGCGAAAGCCGTGTTCGAAAAATTCGCCGACTATGTGCCGCGGCAGGAGAAGGCGTCGTGGCTCGCCGGCGGCAAGCAGATGCTGCTCGACCGCGTCGAATGGATCGTGATGCCCGATCCGGCGACCGCCGCGGCCGCGTTGCAGAACGGCGAGATCGACTGGTGGGAGAACCCGATCGCGGACCTTGTCCCGGTCCTGAAGAAGAACAAGAACATCAGCGTCGACATCGGCGATCCCCTCGGCAATGTCGGCTCGTTCCGCATGAACTTCCTCTATCCGCCCTTCAACGACGTGCGGGCGCGGCGCGCGGTGCTGATGGCGATGAGCCAGGAAGACTATATGCGTGCGCTCGTCGGCGACGACAATTCGCTGTGGAAGTCGTTGCCCGGCTTCTTCACGCCCGATACGCCGCTCTACACCGAGGCGGGCGGCGAGGTCCTGAAGGGTAAGCGCGATCTCGACGCTGCCAAGAAGCTGCTCGCCGAGAGCGGCTATTCCGGCCAGCCGGTGACGTGCCTGGTGGCGCAGGACCAGCCGATCACCAAGGCGTTCGGCGATGTGACCGCCGATCTCTTGAAGAAGCTCGGTATGAATGTCGACTTCGTCGCGACCGATTGGGGCACGGTCGGCTCCCGCCGCGCACAGAAGACACCGCCCGGACAGGGCGGCTGGAACATGTTCCACACCTGGCACGCGGGTTCGGACTGCATCAATCCGGCGCCCTACACCGCCATTCGCGCCAACGGCGACAAGGCCTGGTTCGGCTGGCCCAACAGCCCCGGCACCGAGAAGGAGGTCACGTCCTGGTTCGAGGCCAAGAACCTCGACGAGGAGAAGGCCGCGGTCGCCCGCCTCAACAAGGTCGCGCTCGACGACGTCGTCTACGCGCCGACCGGCTTCTTCCTCAGCTACACGGCCTGGCGCAAGAACGTTTCCGGCATCACGAAAGGGCCGCTGCCGTTCTTCTGGGGCGTGTCGAAATCCGCATGACCTTGCGCTGAAGCCAGATGCTCTCCTACATCCTCCGGCGTATCGCCTCGACCTTGCCAGTGATGGCGATCGTCGCGCTGTTCGTGTTCAGCCTGCTCTACATCGCGCCGGGTGATCCCGCCGCGGTGATCGCAGGCGATCAGGCAAGTCCGGATGATGTGGAGCGCATCCGTCAGAGCCTCGGCCTCGATCGACCCTTCCTGATCCAGTTCGGCAGCTGGGTCTGGCGCATTCTGCACGGCGATCTCGGCACCTCGATCTTCACCAATCTGCCGGTCTCGACGATGATCGGCCAGCGTCTCGGGCCGACGCTGTCGCTGATGATGGTCACGCTCCTGCTCACGATCGTGGTCGCGGTGCCGCTCGGCGTGCTGGCGGCCTGGAAGGCGGGAAGCCTGATCGACCGGGCCATCATGGCCTTTGCCGTGTTCGGCTTCTCCCTGCCGGTCTTCGTCGTCGGCTATGTCCTCGCCTACGTTTTCGCACTGGAGCTCGAATGGCTTCCCGTGCAGGGCTATACGCCGCTCGCCCAGGGCGTCTGGCCATGGCTGCAAAACCTGATCCTGCCCGCGATCGCACTCGGCTGTGTCTACATCGCACTGATCGCGCGTATCACGCGCGCCACCATGCTCGAAGTGTTGCAGCAGGACTATATCCGCACTGCGCGCGCTAAGGGCCTCGGGCAGGGCGGCATCCTGTTCGTCCACGCGCTGAAGAACGCGGCCGTGCCGATCGTCACGGTGATCGGGATCGGCATCGCGCTCCTGATCGGCGGCGCGGTCGTCACGGAGAGCGTGTTCGCCATTCCCGGCCTCGGCCGGCTCACGATCGACGCGATCCTGCGTCGCGATTATCCCGTCATCCAGGGCATCGTGTTGCTGTTCAGCTTCGTCTACGTCCTCGTCAATCTGATGATCGACGTCATTTATACGCTCGTTGACCCGAGGATTCGCTATTGACCGACACGACCGTCAATCCGCAAGCGCTGCCGGCGGGCTTCGTCCTCGCGCCGCAACTGCCCGAGATCCTCCGGCCGGTCACGATCCGGCGCGGCTTCGCCGGGCTGCTGCGCGGCCATCCCACCGTTGCCATCGGCGGCACGTTGCTGCTGTTGCTCGTCCTGATCGCGATCTTTGCGCCTTATCTTGGAACGGTGGATCCGACCGCGCTCGCGCCCGCCAAGCGCACCCGCGCGCCGTCGGCTGCCTTCTGGTTTGGCTCCGACGTGCTCGGTCGCGACATCTATTCGCGCGTGCTGTTCGGCGCGCGGGTCTCGCTCACGGTCGGACTGTCAGTTGCGATATTTGCCTCCGCAGTCGGTCTCGCCATCGGCATCGTCTCCGGCTTCATCCGCTGGGCCGACGGCATCTTGATGCGCTTCATGGACGGGTTGATGTCGATCCCGCCGATCCTGCTGGCGATCGCGCTGATGGCGCTGACACGCGGCAGCGTCGGCAACGTCATTCTCGCGATCACCGTCGCCGAAATTCCGCGGGTTTCCCGTCTTGTCCGTAGTGTCGTGCTGTCGCTGCGCGAGCAGCCTTACGTGGATGCGGCGGTCGCCTGTGGCACGCGCACACCGATGATCATCCTGCGCCACATCCTGCCCAACACGCTGGCGCCGATGCTGATCCAGGCGACTTACATTTGCGCCAGCGCGATGATCACGGAGGCGATCCTGTCCTTCATCGGCGCGGGAACGCCGCCGACCATTCCGTCCTGGGGCAACATCATGGCGGAGGGGCGGGCGCTGTGGCAGGTCAAGCCCTACATCGTGTTCTTTCCGGCGGCCTTTCTGTCCGTCACCGTGCTCGCCGTCAACCTGCTCGGCGATGGCCTTCGCGATGCGCTCGATCCGCGCATGGCCAAGAGCCTCTGATGGCGAGGGGCTGATCGCGATGGCACTGCTCGAAGTCGAGAATTTGCAAACCCACTTCCGTACGCCCAGCGGCATCAACCGCGCGGTGGAAGGCGTGTCGTTCCATGTCAACGAGGGCGAGACGCTCGCCATCGTCGGCGAGTCCGGCTGCGGCAAGTCGGTGACCTCGATGTCGCTGATGCGGCTGATCCCGGAACCGCCGGGCAGGATCGCCGGCAGCATCCGTTTCGCGGGCAAGGACCTGCTGCAAATGTCGGATCGCGAGATGCGCGCGATCCGCGGCAACGACATCTCGATGATTTTTCAGGAGCCGATGACCAGCCTCAACCCGGTCCTGACCGTCGGGCGTCAAATCCGCGAAACGCTGATGATCCACCAGGGCCTGGACAAGCAAGCCGCGGAGGCACACGCGATCGAGATGTTGATTCTGGTCGGCATTCCCGAGCCGAAGCGCCGCGTGCGCGAATATCCGCATCAGCTTTCCGGCGGCATGCGCCAGCGCGTCATGATCGCCATTGCACTCGCCTGCAATCCAAAACTTCTCATTGCCGACGAGCCGACCACCGCGCTCGACGTGACGATCCAGGCGCAGATCCTGAAGCTGATGCTGGATCTCAAGCACCGGGTTGGCGCGGCGATCATCCTGATCACCCACGATCTCGGCGTGGTCGCCGAGATCGCCGAGCGCGTCATGGTCATGTATGCCGGCCGTAAGGTCGAGGAGGCGCCGGTGGCGGACCTGTTCCGTTCGCCGCGTCATCCGTACACGCAGGGCCTGCTCGGTGCAGTGCCGCGGCTCGGCTCGTCGCTGACCGGCACCGCGAGGCGGCTGGCAGAGATCCCCGGGCAGGTGCCTGATCTGCGCAAGCCCATCGTCGGCTGCGTCTTCGCCGGACGTTGCGCGCTCGCGACCGATCTGTGCCGGCAGTACGCGCCGGGGCTCGAAGAGAAGGGGCCACGTCACGTCGCGGCCTGCCACTATGCGGCCAAGGGAGCGGTCGCGGCATGAGTCCCCCGCTGCTCCAGGTCAACGACCTCAAGAAGCACTTCCCGGTCAAAAAGGGCCTGTTCAGCCGCAAGTCCGAATGGGTCTATGCGGTAGACGGCGTGTCGTTCGAGATCGCGCGCGGCGAGACGCTCTCGCTGGTCGGCGAGTCCGGCTGCGGCAAATCGACGGTCGGCCGTGCGATCCTGCGTCTGTTCGACATCACGGCGGGGCAGGTCATCCTCGACGGTCAGCGTATCGACGACGCCCATCCGAGCACGATGCGCCAGATGCGCCGCCGCGTGCAGGTGGTGTTCCAGGACCCGTTCTCGAGCCTCAATCCGCGCATGCGCGTGCGCGATATCCTGGCCGAGCCGATCCGCAATTTCGGCCTCGCCAAATCCGCGATCGATCTCGAGACCCGCGTGACGGCGCTGATGGATACCGTGCGCCTGCCGCGCGAGGCGCTGAACCGCAGGCCGCACGAATTCTCCGGCGGCCAGCGCCAGCGCATCGGCATCGCGCGGGCGCTCGCCGCCGAGCCCGACCTGATCGTCTGCGACGAGGCGGTCTCGGCGCTCGACGTCTCGGTCAAGGCCCAGATCGTCAATCTGCTGCAGGATCTCCAGCGCGAGTTCGGCCTGGCGCTGCTGTTCATCAGCCATGACCTCGCGATCGTCGAGCACATGACCCATCGCGTCGCGGTGATGTATCTCGGCAAGATCGTCGAGGTGGCGCCGCGCTACGAGATCTTCGCCGCGCCAAAGCATCCGTACACCAAGGCGCTGCTCTCGGCCGTGCCGCTGCCCGAGCCGGGGGCCCAGCGCAATCCGATCATCCTCAAGGGAGACGTGCCGAGCCCGATCAATCCACCGAGCGGGTGCCGCTTCCACACCCGTTGCCCATACGTGTTCGACCGCTGCCGGAGCGAAGAGCCGACATTGCGCGCGGCTGGACCCGAGCAGTGGGTGGCCTGTCATCTCGAAGATAGTGCAGCGGTGGCGAGCAGCTAGCCGTTAGGCCGGCGGCAAACCTTTCGATCGAGGCTTGGGGGCGACAATCGGGTGAGGATGGCTCTCTGCTCCTGTTTTGCCCGACGAGTCAAAGACGTTTGCGACGAAAATTCATGTGTAAAAACAACCTCATTCTACTGTGCATGGGGTTGTTTTCGCGTTTTTGTTTAGCCGCCTTCAACCCTGGCGGCGCAGGAAGCCCGTGATCGTGACCTTTTCCCAGATATCGGCCGCTGCAAACGGATCGGCGCGATTGAAAGCCTCGACGTCGCCACGGCCCGCTGCCTCGATCAGGAACAGGCTGCCGATCATGGTCGCGCCGTCGTCGGAGACCAGCGGCCCCGACATCACGATCTTGACGCCGAAGCGCGAGGTGTCGCTCAGGAAAGCCTTGTGGGCGTCGTAATTGGCGAGCCGGGTCGCTAGCGCGCCGGCGCGGTCGAGGGCGTGAATGGCGAACAGCATGATGGTCTCCGTATATGTCTCGTGTTCTTGGGACGGCCGCGGCTGCGGCCGTCCGAGCTTGTCGTGAAGGTGTGCTGACTTACTTGCCGCCGAGCTTGCTGGCTTCCTCGAAAGTCGGGCAGCTGCGCTGCTCCAGCGGCACGTCGAACGGCTGGTAATTGTCCTTGGTGATGACGGTTGGCTTCAGCACGATCTCGGCGATGACAGGCTGGTTGCGCAAGGAGCGGATCGCCATCATGGTGCCGAGGCAGCCTTGAAAAAATCCGTTGTAGTCGCCGCTCGCGAGCAGCTTGCCGGACTTGATCGCGTCGATCGCTTCCTTGGTGCCGTTGATGCCGATCACCTGCGCCTTGCGGTTGGCGCCATCGAGCGCCTCGATGGCGCCAACCGCCATGGCGTCGTTGGCGGCGAGCACGCCGTCGATCTGCGCGTTCGACTGCATCAGATTCTCCATCACTTGGAGCGCCTGGAGCCGCTGGTAATTGCCGGGCTGCGAGGCCAGCAGTTTTGCACCGGCATTTTCCTTCAGCGCGTCGTTGAAGCCGCGGACGCGGTCGACATTGGTCAGCGAGCCCTTGACGCCCTCAATGATGACGATGTTGCCTTTGCCGCCCAGTGTCTTGAGCAGGAAGCGCGCGGTCTCGAGCCCGAGGCTGTAATCGTCGGCGCCGACGAAGGACAGGAACTTGCCACCGGCCGAGCGGTCGGTGATGTTGACGACGGGAATCTTGGCGTCGTTGATCTTCTCGACACCCGGCACCATCGCCTTGTAGTCGACCGGCGTGAAGACGATGGCGCTCGGCTTCTTCACCACGACGTCCTCGATCTGGCTGAGCTGCTCGGGAATGCTGTCGGGCTTGGTCGGAATGTACTGCAGCGTCTTCGCGTTTAGCGTCTTGGCCATGTTGTCGGCGCCGACCCGCACCGTCTGGAAGAACGGGTTGGTCTGGTTCTTGGTGAAGACGGCGATGGTCTCGCCGTCCGCGCGCGCTTGCGTGGTGAGCGCGGCCGCCATCAGCAGCGGCAGCGCCAAATAACCCAGTGTCTGTTTCATGTTGCCTCCATCCCTCGTTTTGCTTGTTGGTCGTTCAAGAACTCATTGCGCGCGGCGGCGGGTCTTCATGTCGAGCCAGACCGCGAGAATGACGATGATGCCGGTGACCAGCGGCTGCCAGTTGGCGCTGACCGACAAGAGGTTCATGCCGTTCAGCACCAGCGTCAGGATCAATGCGCCGATGAAAGTGCCGAACACGGTGCCGACGCCGCCGAACAGCGAGGTGCCGCCGATCAGCACGGCGGCGATCGCGGGCAGCGTCAGGCTTTCGCCGATGTCGGCCTCGGCCGAATTGAGCCGCGACAGGAAGATGATCGAGGCGAGCCCGGCCATGGTCCCGGAGACCGCGTAGACCAGCAGCAGGCGGCGCGCGACCGGAATGCCGGAGAGCCGTGCCGCGACCGGATTGGCGCCGATCGCATAGATCTCCTGGCCCCAGATCGTGCGCTGCGCAAACAGCGTTCCAATCCCGAGGAACACCAGCAGCAGATAGACCGGGATCGGCAAGCCGAAGAGATAGCCGCTGCCGATCTGGCGAAAGCCGGCCGGGAAGCCGTGAAGGGTTTCGCCCGCCATGTACCAATAGGTGAGGCCGTTCAGCACCCAGAGCATGCCGTAGGTGGCTATGAAAGAGGGGATGCGCAGCGCGGTGACCATCACGCCATTGAGGAGGCCAACGATGCCGCCGCAGGCAAGCCCGGTGAGAATGCCGAGCGCCGGCGAGCCGGTCTTGTGGATCACGGTCCCGGCGATGCAGGCGGACAGCGCGACATTGGCGCCGACGGAGAGATCGAGGCCCGCGGTCAGCACCACCAGGGTCAGGCCAGAGGCGATGAAGAAGGTCAGGCTCGCCTGCCTGAGCACATTGAGGATGTTGCCGAGGCTCAGGAAGGAATCGCTGAGCACGGCGAGCACCGCACAGATCAGCAGCGCCGCGAGCAGGCGATAGAATACCTGGATCGCGTCCTGTGACAGGAACGAGCGGGGCGGCGCAATGGCGTCTTTGCTGATGTCGGTCATGCGCGGCTCCGCAGGCCGTCAAGGAAGAGGGCAACGATGACGAGGACGCCGACGCTCGCGACCTGCACCGAGGAGGGCAGCGAGATCAGGTTCAGCCCGTTGCGCAGCACGCCGACCGAGAGCACGCCGAGCAGCGTGCCGAGCAGCCAGCCATTGCCGCGCTCGAACGACGTGCCGCCGACGGCGACGGCCGCGATCGCATCGAATTCGAGACCGAGGCCCGCGGTTGGATGCCCGGAATTCATGCGCGCTGTCATCAGCAGGCCGGCGATGCCGGCCATGGCGCCGCCAATTGCATAGACCGCGATCAGCAGCTTGTTCGGTGAGAGGCCGGCGTAGCGCAGCGCCTCGCGGTTGCCGCCGAGCGCGAAGATATAGGTGCCGAAGCGGGTGTGATAGAGCAGGCCGTGGAAGGCAGCATAGGTCACCAGCGCCATGACGATCGGCACGGGCACGCCGAGAAGCGTCGCCGAATAGATGTCGCGCACACTGTGGGGGATGCCGACCACGCTCTGGCCGTCGCTGACGATCAGCGACAGGCCTTGCGCCATGCCGAGCGTACCGAGCGTCGCCACGAAGGGCGGGATGCCCACGATGGCGACCAGCCAGCCATTGGCGAAGCCGAAGGCTGTGCCGACGAGGAGTCCGGCACCTAAGCCCAGCAACATCGAGTGGGTTGCGAGCGAGACGATTGCGACGCAGAGCGAGGTCAGCGTCAGCACCGCGCCCATCGACAGGTCCAGCCCCTCGGTCATGATGATCAGTGTCATCGGCAGCGCGAGCATGGTTAGGATCGTCGACTGCACCAGCACATTGGAGAGGTTGGCAACCGACAGAAAGCCGGGCGCGATCGTGCTGAACAGCGCGATCAGCAGCACCAGCACGATGGCAACGCCGGGAACGCGCTGCAGCGGATTCGGTTGAGAGGCGACCGCGGCCTCACGCATGATGCATGCCCAGTCGCACGATGTTCTCCTCTGTCAGCTCATTGCGCGCGAGGTGCCCGGCGATGCGCCCCTCGCGCATCACATAGGCGCGGTCGCAGACGTGGCAGATCTCGACCTGTTCGGACGAGATCATCAGCGCCGCCGCGCCTTCGGCGACAAGGCGGTCGATCAGGGCGAAGATTTCGGCCTTGGCACCGATGTCGATGCCCCGGGTCGGCTCGTCGAAGATGAAGAGCTTCGAGCCGGCGGCGAGCCACTTGCCGATCACGACCTTCTGCTGATTGCCGCCCGAGAGCAGGCCGACGATCTGGCGCGCGCTGGGCGTCGCAATGCGCAGTTGCCTGATCAGGCCGTCGGCGGTGCGATGCGCGCTGCGCTGGTCGAACAGACCGCTTGGAAACAGCTTTCGCAGCGCCGACACCACCAGATTGTCGCTCACCGATCGCAGCAGCGCCAGGCCCTCGCTCTTGCGGCTCTCCGGGATCAGCGCTATGCCGCGGCGGGCGGCAAGATCAGGCTCGCCGGAGATAGTCTTGCCGTCGAAGACGATCTCGCCTGATGTCACGGGATCGGCGCCAAAGATCGCGCGTGCGACCTCGCTGCGACCGGAGCCGACCAGGCCACACAGGCCGACGATCTCGCCGCGGCGCACCTCGATGTTGATGTCCGAGATTCCTGTGGAGGCGCTCAGGCCCTTGACCTCGAGCAGAACGTCGCCGGGTTTGTCGGCAAAATTGCGCGGGTAGGTCATGTCGACGTTGCGACCGACCATCATGCGGACGAGCTGGTCCGGCGTGACCTCGGCCGGGCGAATGCCGTCGATGCGGCGACCATCGCGCAGAACGGTGATACGGTCTCCGAGCGCGAACACCTCCGCCATGCGGTGCGAGATGTAGACGATGGAGACGCCGTCGGCCTTGAGCCGCGCGATCAGCGCGAACAGCAGCTCGGTCTCGCGATCGGACAGCGCCGCGGTCGGCTCGTCCATCACGAGGATGCGCGCGTTCTGGCTGATCGCCTTGGCGATCTCGACCATTTGCTGCTGCGCCACCCCCAACTTGTCGATGATGGTGGAGGGATCGATCTCGAAGCCGATCGTGCCGAGCACGCGCGCGGCGTCGGCCAGAATCCTGCGCCGGTCGATGGTGCCGGGGATACGGCCCTTCGGCTCGCGGCCGAGGAAGATGTTCTGGGCGATATCGAGATGGGGGACGAGGGAGAATTCCTGGAAGATCACGGCAATGCCGAGCTTCTGCGCGTCCGCGGCCGAGTTGATCGCGACCGGCTCGCCCTTGCAGTAGAACTCGCCTGCATCGGCGCGGTAGGCCCCGCACAGCACCTTCATCAGGCTCGACTTGCCGGCGCCGTTCTCGCCCAGCAGCATATGGACTTCGCCAGGGAAGACGGCAAAGGACACGTCATCCAGCGCCTTGACGCCGGGAAACTCCTTGCTGATGCCGCGCAGCTCCAGCAGCGGCGTGGGGGCGGCGGGCTCGACGGCCAATGCGGCGGTGCTCATGCGCGCGCTCCGCTTGCAAAGATCTTTCCGGGGTTCATCAGTCCATTGGGGTCGAGCGCGGTTTTGATCGACCGCATCACATCGACGGCCTCGCCGAGTTCGTCGGTGAGATAGTCGATCTTGCCGAGCCCGATGCCGTGCTCGCCGGTGCAGGTGCCGTCCATGGCAATCGCGCGGGCGACCATGCGGGCCTGGAGCGCCTTGGCGCCTTCGGCTTCCGCGGGCCTTGCCGGGTCGATCAGGATCAGCATGTGGAAATTGCCGTCGCCGACATGGCCGACGATCGGCGCCGTGAAACCGTGCTCGTCCGCATCGCGCAGGGTATCCGTGAGGCATTCCGCCAGTCGCGAGATCGGCACGCAGACGTCGGTGATCACGGCACGCGCGCCGGGGCGCAGGCCCAGGCCGGCATAGAGCGTGTTGTCGCGAGCGTGCCACAACCGGCTGCGATCCTCCTGCGCCTTGGCCCAGGCAAAGCCATGACCACGATGGTCGGCGGCAATGGCCTGTGCAGCTTCGGCCTGCTCGGCGACGGAAGTCTCGGAACCATGGAATTCGAAGAACAGGGTCGGGGCTTCGCGATAGCCGAGCTTCGCATAGGCGTTGATCCCGCGCATCATGACGTCGTCGAGCAACTCGATGCGCGCGACGGGGATCGCGGACTGGATCACGGAAATCGCGGTATCGACGGCGTCGTGCAAGGTGTCGAAGCTGCAAACCGCGGCCGAGATCGCCTGCGGCACGGGATGCACCTTCAGCGTGATCTCGGTGATGACGCCGAGCGTGCCCTCGGCGCCGACGAACATGCGGGTCAGGTCGTAGCCGGCGGCTGACTTGCGCGCGCGTCTGGCGGTCCGGATCGCGCGGCCGTCGGCCAGAACCACCTCCAGCGCCATGACGTTGTCCTTCATGGTGCCGTAGCGCACCGCCATGGTGCCGGAAGCCCGCGTGGACGTCATGCCGCCGATCGAGGCGTCGGCGCCGGGATCGATCGGAAAGAAAAGTCCGGTGCCGCGCAGCTCCGCATTGAGCTGCTTTCGCGTGATGCCCGGCTGCACGACGACGTCCATGTCGCTCTCGTGCACCGTCAGCACCTTGTTCATGCGTGCGAAGTCGAAGCAGACGCCGCCCGCGACCGCGGCCGCATTGCCTTCGAGCGAGGTCCCGGCGCCGAACGGCACGATGGGCATATTCGCCCCCGCGCACAGCTTGACGATCTCCGCGACCTCCTGCGTAGTTTCGGGAAAGACCACGATGTCGGGCGGCAGGTTGCGATAATGCGACTCGCTCTGCCCATGCTGATCGAGCACGCCACGCGCGACGCTCGCGCGCGAGCCGATCATGCCCATGAGGCGATCGGCCAATATGCTCGTGCTGACCCGCGGTCCCATCCTTGCTCCCTGTCTGCCTTGTTGTCGGACTCTTGTCTGGTCCGCGATGTTCAGCTTAAGCGGCTCTTGCGCTGCTAGCGACCTGCTTCAGGCCGAAATCATAGTTGAGGTGAAAATACTCGCTGTCCACCATGCGACCATCGGGCGCACGGCCGGGCGGGCACCGCACAAACTCGCGGATCAGGCTGTCCTTGACGCCGAACACCACGTCGGAGTCGAGATACTGGTCGCCGGCGACGAACACGTGGGTCACGAGTTGCTCGAAGCCGGGCGCCGAGATCATGAAATGCACGTGTGCCGGGCGCCAGGGATGGCGGCCCTGGACCTCCAGCATGTCACCGACGGTACCGTCATGCGGGATCGGATAGGCGGCCGGCTTGATCGACCAGAAATTGAAGCGGCCGTTGGCATCCGTGTGGAAGCGCGCCCGCATCGCAAGATCGCCGATCTTGTCGAGCTGCTGCACGTCGTAATAGCCATCATCGTCGGAATGCCAGACATCCACGACGGCGCCGGCAAGCGGCCGTCCGTCGACGGTCGACACCGAGCCGGTGACGAGCATCGGATCGCCTTCCATCGGGCCGGAGATGTCCTCGCCGTTGTCTTTCTCGGGCGACGCCTGCACGAAGAACGGACCGAGCACCGTGGTTTCGGTGGCGCCTTCCGGCACTGGATGGTTGATGGCGTCGACCAGCATGGAGACGCCAAGCGCGTCCGACAGCAGGATGAATTCCTGGCGCTTGTCGTCGCACATGTGCCCGGTGCGGGTCAGGAAGTCGATGCCGTATTCCCATTCCTTCTGGGTGGGTCGCACCTCGCGGACGAAGGCATGGAGGTGGCGCACCAGCGCTTCGCTGACTTGCTTGATGCGCGGATCGGTTGCGCCCGCGATCCGCTCCAGCACTGCATCCGTGATCGTGTTCTCGTTGAAATTGCGCATGGGTGTCTCCGCGATCAGAGTTTGGGCTCGCCAAGCCCGGACAGACGTTCCAGATGCTTGACGGTCGCGATGAAGTCGGCGTCGCCGTCGCCCTGCGCGACCAGCGAGCCATAGGTCTCGCGCACTTGGGCCGCGAGCTGAAGCGGCACGCCGATGGCGTGGCCGGCGCCGAGGATCAGGTCGAGATCCTTGGCCATCTGCCTGCAGGAGAAGGTCGAGTCGAAATCGCGGTTACGCAGCGGCGCGGTCTTGTACTTCACCATCGGTGAGGCGACTGCGCTGTCGTCGAGAACTTTCAGAATGTCCTGCCAGCCGATGCCGCCCTTGCGCGCCAGCGCCAGGCTCTCCGCCATCATGGCGGCCGACACCGCAATCATTAAATTGACCGCAAGCTTGGCATATCGCGCTTCCTCGCCGGACCCGAGATAGGTCTGGGCGCGGGTGAAGGCGGCGAACAGCGGTTTTGCGTTTTCGTAGGCGTCCTTCGGGCCCGAGACGAAGCAGCTCAGCGCGCCGGTGTGGACGATGCTGGCATTGCCCGAGACTGGCGCACGCAGGTAGAGGACACCGCGCGCCTGGGCGGCGGCATCGACCTCTGCGGAAGCCTCGACACTCACGGTGCTGGTCTCGATCAGGACAGATCCAGCAGCCATCGCGGCGATGAGGCCGGTGGAGCCGAGCAATGCGCCGCGCAAGGCCGCGTCATCGGGCAGGGACGTGACGATCGCGGCCTTGCCGTCCACGGCTTCGGCCGGCGAAGCGGCAGTCGAAACGCCTTGCGCGCGCGCCTCGTCGAGCCGTGCGGCACTCCGGTCGAACGCGGTCACGGCGTAACCAGCCTTGGCGACGAGCACCGACATCGGCAGGCCCATCTTGCCGATCCCGATGAAAGCGATGTTCTTTGGCGTATCAGTCATTGTTGTTGTCCTTGACGCCTTCAGGCGGCGTGTCCCTGTCGTTCGATGTCGTGCACCAGTCGCCGGCCGGATTGCACGAGCAGTTCCTTCTTCGCCTCCAGGCCGTCGGCCAGCAGCCGACCATTCCGCTTCTTCCACACGCCGCCGATCATCACGGCCTCGATATTCGCAAGGCTGGTCTGCATCACCACGGTGGAGACGGGATCGTGCACAGGTACGAGGTTGAGATCGCTGGCATTGATGATGACGAGGTCGGCGAGCTTGCCCGGCGTCAGCGAGCCGATCTGGCCTTCGCGACCGAGCATGCGGGCGCCTTCCGTCGTGATCCAGCGAAGCGCCTCACGGACGGGGATCGTGGTCGTCGCCGGAATGGTGCCGCTGGCCTTGCGCGACTCCGCGTTGTCCAGTGCGCGCTGCATCGAGAGCCCAACGCGCGCGGCGGAGAAGAGGTCGCCGGCCAGCACGGATTCCAGATCGATGCCGATGGTCGGCCCTACGCCGCGCTTGAGCAGCCGTCCGGTGATCGGAAAGCCGTGGCCCTGGATCATCTCGTTCTCCGGCGTCACCGAGAAGGAGACGCCGAGATCGACCATCCGATCCAGCAGTGCGTCAGGCAGGTCGTTGCCATGGACGATGTTGGTGCCGGCGCCGACGAGACCCGCCTCGATCAGCTTCTCCCAGCCACCGGGCGTCTTGGCGGGACCGCCGCCCTGATGCATGGATGCGATCAGCTTGAGCTCGCGCGCCATGCCGAAATCGTGCATGGCGACGTCCAGCGTCGAATAATGCGGGCCGAGGATCGCGAGCCCAAGCGTGACCAGGCCGTCGCGGTCGGCGAGGGGCCCCGCCAGCAGTCGCTCGACCTCACGGCATGGATGCGGGATCTCCGAGAAATGCGGCTCGCCCGATTTGGGCTCGGGCTTTGGCGAGCCGTGGAAGAAGGCCGCGCGAATACCGCTCTCGATCAGGCCGCGCACGGCGGCGTTGGTATGATCGGGCGTCGGATTGTTGTGGCACCAGTCGACCAGCGTCGTGGTGCCTTGGTTGATCTGGTTCAGCGCACCCACCAAGGTCGCGATATAAATGTCCTCGGGCCTGAAGACCGTAGCGAGCCCGGCATGCATGCGGCGGAAATATTCCAGCAGCGTCCAGTTGGCGGCATAGCCGCGCAGGCCCGTCTGCCAGGTGTGCATATGGGCGTTGATCAGGCCGGGGATGACGATGCGGCCGGTACCGTCCACGATCTCGGTCTCGGCCGCACTGCCGCCGACGTCGATCGATGGACGCACGTCAACGATGCGGCTGCCCTCGATCAGCACGTCGCCGATGTCGAAGTCGCCGATCGTGTCATCCATGCTGATGATCGTGGCGGATTTGATCAGCGTGCGCCGCATCGCTTCAAGCCACCGCTTTGCCGGTGACAGGCGGCTCACCGGCCCAGGCGCGCCCGATCAGGTCGCGGATGGCGTCGCGTTCGAGCGGGCGCGGGTTCCAATAGGCGTTGGTGACCGCGAGATCCGCGGCCTTGTCGATGCCGCTTTCGGGCATGCCGATGTCGCGCAATGCGACCTTCGCACCCAGCCGCCTCGCGAGCTCGAAAAGTCCCTGCGATGCATCGGCGGCGCCGATGGCGCGGGAGATCCGCGCCATCGCGTCGGGCACGGCCGGCGCGTTGTAGGCCAGCGCGTGCGGCAGCACGATGGTGTGGGTCTCGGCATGCGGCAGGTCGAAGGTGCCGCCGAGCGTGTGGCAGAGCTTGTGATGCAGCGCCATGCCGACGGTGCCGAGGCAGACGCCGCACAGCCAGGCGCCATAGAGCGCTTCGGTGCGAGCCTCGCGATCATCGCTTTTCGCGGCGATGGCGGGCAGCGCACGTGCCAACGCGCGAATGCCTTCTTCGGCCATCAGCGACGTGACGGGATTGGTGTCGCGCGCGTAGAGCGCTTCGACCGCATGCGCGATCGCATTGATGCCTGATGTCGCGGCCAGGCTCGCCGGCAGCGTCAAAGTGAGGTCGACATCGTAGATCACGGTCTCGGGCAGGATAGCGGCATCGCGCACAGTGGTCTTAAGTCCGTTCTCGGTCTGGCCGACGATCGGCGTCATCTCGGAGCCGGCATAGGTGGTGGGAATGCAGAGCTGGTTGATTCCTGTGCGCAAGGCGAGCGCCTTGCCGAGGCCGGTCGTGGATCCGCCACCGAGGGAAATGACGCAGTCGGCCTCGCAAGCCTTCATCGCCGCGAGCGCCCGCTCCGTGACCTCGACCGGCGTGTGCATGGTCGCGCCCGGAAAAATGCCGGCGTAGAGCGAACCGAGCGCCGCGCCCAAGCTTTTGCCTTGCGCCTCCTGCTGCGGCGTTGTCAGCACCAGGGCGCGCTTGCCGCCGAGACGCTCGACCTCGGCCTTGGCGCCAGCCAACGTTCCGCTGCCGAACACGACGCGGCAGGGCAGGTTTTCAAAGGTGAACGTACCGATCATGTGCCGGTCTCTTTGATGGGATAATCGACCTGGAAGCGTCCGATCCGCAAGTCGCCCAGCGCCTCGCGCACCCGCAAATGTTCCGGGTGGGTAGCGTAGGCCTGGAGCGCAGCGTGGTCGGTGAATTCGGAGAACAGAACGACGTCGCAGGCGTAGTCGACATCGCTGACATCGAGACCGACCTCGATATGGGTGAGGCCGTCGATCCGGCCGCGCAAGCCCTCGAACAGGGTCTTGACCTTGACCCGGGCGGCGGCCCGCTCCGCGGGCGTCTCCCCGCGCAGCCGCCACATCACGATGTGCCTGATCCGGCCCGACATTTCCCTGTTTCCTCGCCTGCTATCCCGCTTGTGTTTGGTCCATTTTGACTTGCGGGATGTGGAAATAAAGCTCAATAATCGCAAGTCTCTTTTCCTGTTTGCGAAAGAATGGACCGCCTGCTCCAATTGGAAGTGTTCGCCAAGACGGCCGAGCTCGGCAGCATGTCCAAAGCTGCCGAAGCCCTGCGCATGTCGAATGCTGCCGCGAGCCGCCATCTCAGCGCGCTCGAGGAGCGCCTTGCGGTCCGGCTGATCGAGCGCAACACCCGTCGGCTGTGGTTGACGGAGGCGGGGCAGGTACTCCTGGAGCGCTCGAGCCGGGTTTTGAGCGAGCTGGCGGAAGCCGAGGACATCGTCAGCGATCGCGCGCTGTCGCCGCAAGGCACGCTGCGGGTCACGAGCTCGCTGTCCTTTGCGGTGATCTATCTGGCGCCGATGCTGCCGGCCTTCCGCGCGCGCTATCCGAAGCTCAACATGCAGATCACCACCGCCAACCGCTACTCCGATTTCATCGAGGCCGGCATCGACGTGGCGATCAGGACGCGCGAGCAGGAGCCGGATTCGAACATTATCGTCCGCCGCATCGGCCAGATGCGGCGGGTGCTCGCTGCTGCGCCGTCCTATCTCGCAAGCTGCGGCGAGCCGGAGCAGCCGGTCGATCTCGCGCGCCATAACATGCTGGTCTATAATCTCGCCAACGATCCCTATTCGCTGCGCCTGCGCAAAGGCAACGGCGCGCAGACTGTCCGCATCACGCCGACGCTCGACAGCAATGACGGCCAGGTCATCCGCGGCGCCGCGCTGGCGGGGCTCGGCATCCTCATCCAGCCGCTCTATATCGTGCAAAGCGACATCGCGGCGGGCCGTCTCGTCCCGGTTTTGATGGACTGGGAGCTGCCGCTGCTGACGATGAACATCGCCTACCAGAACCGTGCCGGACTGCCCGCCAAGATCAGGGTCTTTTCCGACTTCCTGGTCACCCACATCCGCGAGCATTCGCTGCCGGGGATCTGGATCGACGCGGCGAAGTGAGCGACATTTTCGAATTCAGGCGGCTTTGCAGAAGGCACATCCATTGAAAGCCAGGACATCCGGCACCGCATGGCGGCATGCCAACATCGGTCGGCTGCTCAACAACGCGGTGCGGCGCTTCGAAGGTCGTGTGCTCGAGCTGATGAGCGAGAAGGGGCATGACGAAACCCGGATCGCGCATGTCGGCCTCACACGCAATCTCGACGTCGAGGGGACCAGACTGACGGAACTCGCCCGCCGCGCCTCCATGAGCAAGCAAGCGATGGGCGAGCTGGTCGATCAATGCGCCGAGCTGGGCCTGGTCGATCGCATCGCCGATCCGACCGATCGGCGCGCGCGCATCGTCATGTTCACGCCGGCGGGACGCAAATGGCTCGATGCGTTCCGCGACGCCGTCGACGTTGCCGAGCAGGAGATGCGCGCCGAACTCGGCAAGGCCACGATGGACACGATCCTGAAGGGATTGGCAGTCTACGGCGCGCAATTCGACACGCTCCACGAGCCCGATTAGTCAGGCTACTTGACGATATCGTCAGGCAACCTTACCATGCAGGATAATGCTGGTAGGGAGAAGCGTCTTGGAAACATGTCTGACGGCCTCGGTGCTCATCGTGGGTGGGGGGCCCTGCGGCCTGATGCTCGCCAACGAGCTCGGCCGGCGCGGCGTGTCCGCGATCCTGGTCGATGAAAAGCCGGGCACGGCATTCAATCCGCAAGCCAATGCGACGCAGGCGCGCTCTATGGAGCACTATCGGCGGCTGGGTTTTGCCGACGAGATCCGACGCGAAGGTCTGCCTGCGGATTATCCGACTGACGTTGCGTATTTCACGCGCTACACCGGCTACGAGCTGGCCCGATTTCAGTTGCCGTCGTCGTCACGCGCGGGCGAACTCGTCAAGGGCATGTCGGGCTCCTGGAGCGCGGCCGAGCTGCCGCATCGGGTCTCGCAAAAATATGTCGAAGCGGTGCTGCGCCGCCATGCCGAACGGCTTCCCGGAATACGGCTCAGCTACGGTCATCGTCTGATCAGCTACGTCGAGAGCGATGACGGCGTCGTCGCCGAGATCGAATGTCTCGATGACAACAGCCGCTTTCAGGTCCGGGCCGACTTCCTGGTCGGGGCCGACGGGCCGCGCTCGATGGTCCGGCAATCGCTCGGGATCGTCTACGGCGGCGAAACCGGAGCGCAGCGCGACTTCATGGGCGGCCGCATGCTGGCGGTCTATCTCCGTTCGCCCGGATTCTACGCGAGCATCCCGCACGCCAAGGCCTGGATGTACAATTGCTTCAACGGCGACCGCCGCGCCTTCATGGCATCGGTGAACGGTCGCGACGAGTTTGCGTTTCACACGCAGCTTCGGCCCGATGAGAACGAAAATGCGATCACGATCGACGAAGCCAAAGCAGCGTTCCAGCGCGCTTGCGGCGCGCCGATCGACTGCGAAGTGCTGTCGTTCCTGACCTGGACCGCTGGCCACGCGCTGGTTGCGAACGGAATGCAGCGGGGCAGGGTCTTCCTCGGCGGCGACGCGGCGCATCTGTTCACGCCGACCGGCGGGCTTGGCTACAACACCGCGATCGAGGATGCGGTCAATCTCGGCTGGAAGCTCGCAAGCGTCATCAAAGGTGTGAGCCCGGCGGAGCTGCTCGACAGCTACGAGGTCGAGCGGCGTCCGGTGGCGCTTCGCAACACCGATTATGCGCGTCGCTTTGCCGACTCGCTCGGTCTGTTCGCTCCCGCGCCTGAGATCGAGGACGCCACCGATGCCGGCGACGAGGCGCGGCGGATCGCGGGCGTCTATCTCGAACAGCACGCCCGCGCCGAATTCAACATCCCAGGCGTGACCCTCGGCGGGCGTTACGACGGCTCGCCGATCATCGTCTCCGATGGCAGCCAGCCGCCGCCCGACGCCGCGAACGTCTACGTTCCGAGCGCCTGTCCCGGCGGCCGCGCCCCGCATGCGTGGTTGGACGACGGCGTCTCCTTGTACGACCTATTCGGGTTCGAGTGGACGCTGCTCCAGTTCGGCGAGGTCATGACCGCGCATGCATCATTCGCCGAGACCGTCCGCGCGATCGGGGTTGATGTGAAACTCGTCACGCTGCCGAAATCCCTGCGCGATCTCTACGAGGCGGATCTGGCTTTGATACGCCCCGACCAGATCGTGGCCTGGCGCGGCAGCGCGTCACAGGCTGGCATGATCGGGCGCGTCGTTGCCCGAGCACTTGGACGCAATGCGAGCGACAGCGCACGGCTGGCCAGCTGATCGACTCTTGCCGTCGCATCCGACCAGCGGCTGCGCGGCCAATAACAACAAGACAACAAAACGGCAAATGACACCGGAGGAGGAAACCGTGACGACAAGAGCATTGGAGCACTACGACGATCATGTTGCAACCGCCGCCACTGCCGGGCAGACGGCGAGCAGCCGCCGGCGTATCCTGATTGCCGGCACCATCGGCACCGCGATCGAATGGTACGACTTTTTCATCTACGGCCTGATCGCGCCGCTGGTGTTCGATCAGCTGTTCTTTCCGAAATTCGACCAGCTCACGGCGACCATTGCGGTGTTCGCGACGTTTGCCGTCGGATTTTTGGCGCGTCCGCTCGGCGGGCTTGTGTTCGGCCATTTCGGTGACCGCCTCGGCCGAAAGTCGGTCTTGCTGTGTACGCTGCTCATGATGGGACTTGCGACCATGTCGATCGGATTGTTGCCGACCTACGCCAGTGCAGGCGTGGCCGCGACCGTCGCGCTCGTGGCGTTACGCTTCGTCCAGGGGTTTGCGCTCGGCGGCGAGTCGACCGCGGCGATCCTTATGGCGATCGAGACGGCGCCCGGGCACCGGCGCGGCTTCTCGGCCGCGGTGATCCAGGCCGCAGGACCCGTCGGTGTCGTGCTCGCCTCGTTTGCGGCGCTCACGATTTCAAGGCTGCCGGAGGCGGACCTGCTGTCATGGGGCTGGCGCGTGCCGTTCCTGATCAGTGCGGTGGTGGTCGCGCTCGGCGTCTACATGCGCCTGCGCATCGAGGAGAGCGCGACGTTCCGCGAAGCGAAGGTGACTGAAGTGGCGCCTGTGGTCGAAGCCCTGAGGGAGCACTGGCGGCCGATCCTCATCGTGTTCTTCGCCGAGATGGCGCAGACTTCCTATTTCTATCTGACCGCCATCTTCACCATCTCCTTCGCGACCCGTCAGCTCGGCGTCCAGAAGGTCGTCATCACGCAGGCCGTGCTGTTTGCCAATCTCGTCGGGCTCGTCGCGATGCCCCTCATCGGCGCCTGGTCCGACCGCATCGGACGAAAGCGTCTGTTCCTGGCCGGCGTCGTGCTCGCAGCCATCTCGATGTTTGCATTCTACGGTGTGGTCGCGAGCCGTGACACGATGCTGGTGACGTGCGCGGTGATCCTCGCCGCGGGGATAATCCATCCGCTGATGTTCGGCAGCGAAGGGAGCTATTTCCCGGAGCTGTTTCCGACCCGCATTCGCTTCACCGGCGTGTCGATCGGAAAGCAACTCGGGACGGTGCTCGGCGGCGGCATTGCGCCGCTGGTCGCCACCAGCCTGTTTGCGCAGACGGGCTCCACCTACGCGATCACAGGATACTACGTTGCGCTCGCGCTCGCGGCGATGATCGCGCTCGGCTTCGCGCGTGAAACCGGCAAGTCGCGGCTGCTCGGCTGAGCTTGGCCACAACACCAGGGAGGTTTTCATGGACGTCAGTCTTCTCGTCAACGGGCAGGATCAGGCCGCTTCCAGCGGCAAGGTGTTCGAGCGGCGCAATCCGCTGTCGCAGGAGGTCGCAAGCCGCGCGGCCGCTGCCACGGCTTCCGACGCCGACGCCGCAGTGGCGGCGGCTTCTGCCGCATTGCCAGGATGGTCGGCACTTGGCCCGAATGCGAGGCGAGCCCTGTTGCTGAAGGCCGCAGCTGCGCTTGAGGCCAAGCGCGAGGCCTTCGTCCGAATCATGATGGCCGAGATCGGCACGACAGAGATCTGGTCGGCCTTCAACGTCAAGCTCGCGACCGGCATGCTGCGCGAAGCAGCGTCGCTCACCACGCAGATCGCGGGCGAGGTGATCCCGTCGGACAAGCCGGGATGTCTCGCGATGTCGGTTCGCCAGCCAGCCGGCGTCTGCCTCGGCATCGCACCGTGGAACGCGCCGATCATTCTCGGCGTTCGCGCCGTGGCGACGGCGCTCGCCTGCGGCAATTCGGTCGTGCTCAAGGCGTCCGAGATCTGCCCGGGAACACACCGGCTGATCGGCGAGGTTTTCAAGGACGCAGGCTTCCCGCCCGGCGTCGTGAATGTCCTGACCAACGCACCGGCCGACGCGCCCGCTCTGGTCGAGCGCCTCATCGCCAATCCTGCCGTGCGGCGGGTCAATTTTACCGGCTCGACTCGGTCGAGTCATCGCCGAACTCGCCGGTCGCCACCTCAAGCCGGCGCTGCTCGAGCTTGGCGGCAAGGCGCCTCTGATCGTGCTCGACGATGCCGACCTCGATGCCGCCGTCGCGGCGGTCGCGTTCGGCGCCTTCATCAATCAGGGCCAGGTTTGCATGTCGACCGAGCGGGTGATCGTCGACGAGGCGGTGGCGGCCGCCTTTGTCGAGAAGCTTGCGAAGAAAACGGCTGCGCTTCCGGCCGGCGACCCGCGCCACGGTCCGGTGGTGGTCGGCTCGATGATCGACGAGGCGCCGGCCAAGCATGTCGTTGCACTGATCGACGACGCGATCGCCAAAGGGGCCATCAAGCTCGCGGGCGGCGACCGGGTTGGCACAGTCGTCCCGGCCACCGTGCTCGATCGCGTGGTGCCCGGCATGCGCATCTACACCGAGGAGAGCTTTGGTCCCGTCGTCTCGGTGGTCCGCGCGCGTGGCGTGGACGAGGCCGTGCGGCTCGCCAACGACACGGAGTATGGCCTTTCGGCTGCCGTGTTCGGCCGCGACGTCGCGCGTGCACTGCCGGTGGCGCAGCGGATCGAAAGCGGCATCTGCCACGTCAACGGCCGACCGTGCATGACGAGGCGCAGATGCCGTTCGGCGGCGTGAAGGGATCGGGCTACGGCCGCTTCGGCGGCCAGGCCGGCATCGCCGAGTTCACCGATCTGCGCTGGATCACCATCGAGACGCAGCCGCAGCACTATCCCTTCTAACCGCGCCGCAAGCGAAGCCCACCAGGACGTCCATTCATGAATTCGAAAGTTCTCACGGTTCGGGAAGCGACCCTCGGTGTGCTTCGCTCCTTTGGCGTCGATCGCGTTTTCGGCAATCCCGGCTCGACCGAGCTTGCCTTCCTGGGCGACTGGCCCGACGACATCGACTACGTGCTCGGTCTGCAGGAAGCCTGTGTCGTCGGCATGGCCGACGGCTATGCGCAGGCGACGGGGCGTCCGGCTTTCGTCAATTTGCACTCGGCGGCCGGGCTCGGTCATGCGCTCGGCAATCTCTTCACCGCGTTCCGCAACAAGACGCCGATGGTCGTGACAGCCGGGCAGCAGGCGCGCAGCCTGTTGCGGATGCGACCCTATCTCTTCGCCGAGGACGCCGCACAGTTTCCAAAGCCCTATGTGAAATGGAGCGCGGAACCGGCGCGCGCCGAAGATGTTCCAGCGGCAATTGCGCAGGCCTTCCTTACTGCCATGCAGCATCCGCGCGGTCCGACATTCGTGTCCGTGCCGTCGGATGATTGGGCGCGGTCCGCAGTCGCTCCGCCGGTCCGCCACATCGCGACGGAGTTTGCGCCGGATCCGGCGGCGATCGTCCGGCTCGGCGCGGCGATCCGAGCCGCCAAGAGACCTATCTTCGTTGTCGGACCCGAAATCGATCGCAGCGGCTGCGTCGAGGCGATGGTCGCTGTGGCCGAGCAGGCGAGCGCGGCCGTTTGGGCAAGTCCGATGTCGAGCCGTTCCAGCTTTCCGGAATTGCATCCACGGTTCGCCGGCTTCCTTCCGGCAGCACCGGGAGGGCTCGCCCGTGCCCTGCGCGACGCCGATCTGATCGTCGTGGTCGGCGCGCCGGTGTTTACTTTCCATGTCGAAGGACAATGCGAATTGCTCGACGACGGAACGCCGGTCTGGCAGATCACGGATGATCCGACAGAAGCCGCATCCGCTTCTGTCGGTGACACCATCATCAGCACGCTCCCGAAGGCGCTGGCTGGGCTGCTGTCGGCGATGCCTGACATTGCGGAGCGCGAAGTGCCGGCCGCGCGGTTGCGGCCTGCCGCTCCTGCCGCGCAAAATCCGATTCCGCCGGGCTATGCGCTCGCCCGGCTCTCGGCGTTGATGCCGGGCGATGCGATCGTGGTCGAGGAGGCGCCGTCGCATCGCCCCGCCATTCAGCAATTCCTGCCTCGGCCGGGCGCGGACAGCTTCTACACGATGGCGAGCGGGGGACTTGGTTACAGCCTGCCGGCCTCCGTCGGCGTGGCGCTGGCGCGGCCGGGTCGCCGCATCGTCGCCCTGATCGGTGACGGATCGGCGATGTATTGCATCCAGGCGATCTGGACCGCGGTGCAACGCCGCTTGCCGATCACCTTCGTGATCATGAACAATTCAGGCTATGGCGCGATGCGCGCCTTCAGCCAGCTGATGCAGGCGCACCGCCCGCCCGGGATCGACCTGCCCGGGCTCGACTTCGTGGCGCTCGCAAGGGGAATGGGTTGTCCGGGGCAGCGTGTGACCGATGCCGGCGACGTCGACGCCATCTTGACCGAAGCGTTGGCATCGAGCGGGCCCGCGCTGGTCGATATCGCCGTCGACGACGCCACGACGGACCTGTTCAGCCACCCCCGCTAGCTGGCGGTGGAGGCACTGGTCCGCGGCGACAAAACGCCCGATGGCAATTTGCTCGTGAAGGCGCGGATCTTGGGTTGAACACGCGATCCGTCGATCACCTCGAGGTGGCCGCAGCGGTTCAAGGTGTGCAACTTCCTGCCGGGCCATGCCGGTCCGGGCCGCAGAGAGTGGCGGACAATCTGCTTGAACGCCGTCGGCGAGAGTTCGACGATTTCCGCCAGGGCAAGCGCTGCCCCGTATCCGCCGGCACAATCCTGGACCGGGCGCCACAATTTGTCATTGATGGTGACGAAATTCCCCGCAGGCCGCGTGCTCGCGCGATCAATCAGCACGGGGTTGCTGGCATGCGGCAACCACGGGCCCATGAGGTGTTCGGCGTAATAGATCGCCAGCGAATCCGAATAGCCGCCGGTGCCGTCGCGCCAAGCCCCGAACAGATAGTTCAGGCCGTTGTGCCGCGTGATCGTGGCATCGGCCAGCTCGACGCCCGAAAGCAGCGTCGCATGCCGCTCCCATTTGTCCGGAAACCGAACGCATTTGTAGATGGCGACGTCCCCATTGGTCGAGCTCTCCGGGATCATCCACAACGCGCCATCGTCCTCGATCAAGAACGGATAGGAGAGGTGCCAAGGCTCGTTCAGCACGGGCACAACCTCTCCGACGGGACCGGCATCGTCGAACTCGATTGCCGAAATGATTCCTTTTCCAACCCGGTGATCGAGGTCTTCAAAGAAGACGAATGTTCGCCCCTGCCAGGTGATGGGGAAAGGATCGGCGTAGAAGTGGTTTCCGGGATCGGCAAGGACGTTCCAGCGGGACCCCGACAGATCTCCGGTCTGCCAGACGCCGGCGCCATCATTGAAGCGCCATCCGACATGCCAGTGCGGGGCATAGCAGCAGAGGCGATAGATCTCCTTGGCAATCGATGTCGCCAGGCCGCGCGCGACGTACGCCGCCGGCGGGCGGCCGTTACCAATTCGGGCGGGTCGTGCCATCAGCGGCACGATGCGCGGCCGTCCCGACAGGATGGCCGCCACCATGGTCAGGGTTCGCGCCATGACGGTTTCCAGTCCGCCGCTCAGACCGGCCGCGATTTCGGCGGAGGGGTGGCCGCGATCGAGGACGGCACCGTCGACCTCGTCGACGATTTCGATCACCGGCAGATCGCCGGCGAGAATGGCGGCAAGAGCTGCGTTTTCGCCTGCGACTCCATTGAACAGCGGGCGGAGATACTGCCGGGTGGAGCAGTTCGGATCCCGCGCGCCACCGGTGAAATCGACGATGACGTCTGCCGTGCCGGCGCGAGCCTGCATTCGTTCGGGACTGATCTTCAGCCTGTCGGTGCCGCTGTGCTTGCCCTTGTGCAACACCAAACGTTCGAGCTCGAACAGCATGTCGAGACCGGTCGGCCGCGGCTCCGCCGTTGCCGTCCATGCGATCTGGACCGGTACATCCCGGCCGTCGACCGACAGCGTGTCGCGGCCCATCCACTGCCGCGCATGCTCAATTTCACAGCGAAACTCGATGGTCATGTCGAGCCGATCCGTTTCAATGCGTCCCGATCAGATGACCTGGCCGAGAATTCGAACGTATTCCTCCACCATGGCGTCCACTGAATAGCGCAGCTTCAGGCCTTTGGCGTTTTGCCGCAGTTCGTCGCGCAGTTTTTGGTCCGTCAGGAGCCTGGATACCGCGGCCGACAGCTTGGTATGATCGGCGGCATCGACGAACAGCGCTGTCGGCTTTCCCTCGACGGACAACACCTCGCGCAAGACCGGGAGATCGGTGACGACCGAGGGAACGCCGGCGTTTGCGGCCTCCACAGCGGCGAGGCCGAAGGTCTCCGCCTGCGTCGGAAATACGAACACGTCGAGAGCGGCGAGAAACTCCGCCATCTGGCGCGGGGTGATTTCGCCGAGCAGATGCAGCCTGTCCGATACTCTCAACTCATCCGCCAACTGCCTCAGCCGGGCCTCGTCGGCTCCCTGGCCCGCCAGCGCGAGATGCCAGGAGGGTTGATCCGGCAACAGACGTATCGCCGCGTCGAGCCGCTTGTGCGGGTGCAATCTTGCTGCGCAGCCGAGCAGGGTGCTTTCCGGCGGCAGATTGAATTTCTGTCGCGCAGCTTGCTTCGTCAGGGTGAGCGCCTTGTCGTCGAAGCCGTGCGGGACGTGCACCATGCGCGCGCGATAAGCTTTGGGGTAGCGCGAATACTCGCGCTGCATGTCCTGCGAGTTGAGCGTGATGCGGTCGAAGAAGCCGAGGCTGCCCATGACGATGTCGGCGGTGCGGACCGGCCAGCTCATCGACAGCGCGGATGAAACCTGATTGGCGATGACAGGCACGCGGCAGATCAGGCGCGCCACACCGGCGCCGATGACATTGCCGAAGTGCTGAAAGGTCAGAACGGCGTCGGGCCTGGTGGCCCTGAGATGGCCGCCCAGCGTCCACAGCATTTGCAGCAGCGCCAGCGGATTTCCCGGCCGGCTCGACGCGCAATAGATGGTGTCGGGCGGCTCATCGAACGAATCGGACTTGCGGAAGAAGAACAGATGGGTGACGCGATAGCCGCGGGCGGTCAGCCCGGCGCCAAGCAGGCGCGAGATCTCCTGCGCACCCGCGTTCTCCGCCTGGGTCTGTACGAGAAGCACGTGCAGCTTTCGTCCGCCACCGTTGGGTGGCGCGAGTGCTGTCGCAGTGGTCTCGCCCAACGCCTTGTTTGGCTGGTAATGGAGCACGGATCTCGACCCACTAGAGAAACGAATTTTTCGCATTCTTAACTCCGTGCTTACCATGGAGGCCTCGCGCGGACACCGACTAGCAATAAACGGAGTTAATGTGCGCCCTGCCGCAAGGGCACGGTTCGCGAGGGAATTCCGCTGGTTCCGGACGAAGTGAAGCGAGCGCGTTAACCAATTGGTCATGACCGCGCCAGGCGCGGGTAACCGCGGATTAACCATAGATATTTACGTTGGAGCAGGCACTGAACAGTGTTCGCCAGTTGAATCCGAGTAAAATCCATGACGTTCGGTCGCCGCGCAGACCCGACAAGCTCCGGATCGACCGGTGTTGCCGCGTCGTGGCAGACTCAAAATGCGTCGAGCGGCGAGTCGCGCGAGTCCGCCGCGCGCTTGGGCGGTGCGCTCACGGCCGCGGGCGCACTCTCCTTCATGCGGGACAACGCTCGCCGCATCCTGACGCTCGCTCTCGCGATTTTTGGCCTTGGCGTCGTCGTTCTCTTGGTGATCCCGGTGCGATTTGCGGCGACCGCGCTGGTCGTGGTCGATCCCCGCGAGCAACGCGTGACCTCGGAGCAGGACGTTCTGCCGGGCATCGGGCAGGATAGCGCCGCGCTGCAAAGCCTGGTCGAAGTGGCGAAGTCCGACGGCTTTCTCGAGCCACTGATCGAGCAGCTCAAGATTCGGGATGACCAGGACATTTCCGGGGGGCATAGCGACCCCGCGCGCCTGCTCGAGAGATTCCGCAACCGCCTCGACATTTCCCGTCGCGGGCTGACCTATGTCATCGCCATCCGCTTCACCTCGAACCGGCCGGAGCGGGCGGCCTACTACGCCAATGCCATCGCCGAGGCGTTCGTCGCCAGCCAGGGCCGCAGCCGCACCGATGCGACCGACGAGGCCGCCGACTGGCTCAGTGGCCGGCTCAAATCATTGAACGAACGGTTGAAGGCGTCAGAGGACGCCGTGGCCACGTTCAAGCTCGAGCACAGGATCGTCAACGCGGGCAAGGATTCCACCACCCAGCAATTGCGGGTCACTGAACTGTCGCAGCAGGTTGCCGCTGCGCGGGCCCGGACCGAAGAGGCGAAGGCCCGCTACGAGCAGGCACAGCGCGACGTGAAGGCGAATGTCGATAGCCCAGTCAAGCAGGATCTGCTGAGCGCCCTGCGCGCACAGCGGTCGGCGCTCAATGACCAGATTGCGCAGAAGCGGGCGGTGTTCGGCGATCGTCATCCCGACCTCGTCATGTCGTACAGCCAGTTGACCGATCTCAACAGGCAGATCGAGGTCGAGCGGACGAAGGGCATCGATACCGCAAAATCGGAATACGAGGCCCAGCGCGAACAGCAGAAGGCGCTGGAAGGCCAGATGAAGGCGGCGGAATCGCAGCTTCTGGTCGATGGTCAGGCTCTGGTCCGCCTCCAGGAGCTGCAGCGCGACGCCGAGGCCAACAGAAACATCTACGAGCAGTTCCTCTCGCGCTCCAAGACGACGAACGAGCAGCGCCTCTTGCAGAGCTCCCAGACCAAGATTGCGTCGTCCGCCATTCCGCCACTGCGCTCGACCCTTCCACCGCTGTCTTTGCTGCTCGCCGCTCTCGCGATCGGTTCGCTGCTGACATCGACGGCGGTCGTTGCCGCCACGGGACGCGGATCGGACAAATCCGCTCCTGATATCCGCGACCCCGAGCCGGCTCCGCGCCAGCCGGCAACGTGGTCACGTCCGCCGGTGTGGGCCCGTATTCCCGACCTGACGCCTGGCGAAGTCCCCAGAAACATCTGGCAAGCTCCGGTGTCCGCGACGACCGAACTCGATCTCGGTCCCCATCTGCGTCCGCTGTTGGAGCGGCTGGAGAAGGTGCCGGGACCTCGTGGCAAGGTCGTCCTCGTGATGTCGGTCGGGAAGCGCGCCGGCGGCAACACCGTCGCGCGGTCGCTGAATCGATGGGCTGTGAACACCGGGAGGCTGAGCGTCCTGATCCGGGTCGAGCCGGATCTCGGCGGTGCCGGGGCCGGCCTCGCCAAGGGCCAGGCCGACGGCATGACCACTGCAGATTTCCGCAGCGTCGATGAGCTTCTGAGCGCCAGCAAGAGGCCGGCGCCGCCGCCCGCGGACGATATTCGTTCGGAGTTCGATCTGATCGTCGTCCACGCCACCTCCCTGGCGTTGCAGCCGGAGGCGGCGGCGCTGGCTGCTCACGCTGATCTTGTCATGCTGGTCGCGCGCGAAGACGCAGTCGACTCGGCCGCCATGCGCAGGGCGATCGCTGCGCTCTCCCGGTTTGCCGGCGTGCCGACCGGCATCGTCGTCAATCGTGTGCCGGCCGGCCCGTCGGCGTCGCGTCGCGGCGAAGTGCTGGGGCTGGCTGGTTGACGCCACCCGGCAACGGATTGCCGAGCCGCGCCATTGCCTCGGCTGACCAGAGGTCTATTCGCCGGAGTCCGCGCCACGGACCGCGTAGGCGCTAGGCTTCGATGGCGAGAAGCGCAGAAGTCCCAAAATCGAAGGATCGACCCCGGTTCGCCGGCGACAGAGGATGTTGAGGGCGATGGTCGCGAGCGCCAGCGACACAGTGGCCGAGATCGCTGCGCCAAGAACGCCGAGCCAGGGAATGAGGACGAGAAATCCGACCAGCCGCAGCGCTACGTTTCCGGCAATCACGGGGACATACTCGCGCTCATGGCCGGTCAGCTGCAAGATCGCCGCAGAAGGACCGCCCGCGGCCTGGAACGCCGTTCCGATCGCGAGCACGATCAGGACCCAGTGCTGCGCGGCGAAATGCGGCCCGAACAGGTTGAGCAGATGGGGACCGCCAACCCAGATCAGGAGAAGTCCGCTAACCACGCACACCGCGGTTACTTCCGCCATCAGCCGCAACGTTCGCTTGAATTCCTGGTGGTTCTTGCTGAAATACAGCGAGGGGAGCCGCCGTGCGCCAAAACTGTACAGTGCGGCCGACAGCATGGCGAAGATGTTGGCCAGGCGCGAAGCCGCGAAGTAAATTCCGGCGGTTGTCGGGTCCAGCATCCAGTAGACCAGAATGACGTCGAAATACTGGTTCGCGGCTTCGAGGATGGATGCGACCCAGAAATGAAGCGCGCTCGATCTCCAGCGCGACGTCTCGGACCCCACCGCCGTGCCGCGGAAATCCGGCAGGGTTCGCGCAATCGCGATGATCTGTGCAATCAGTCCGACCGACATAGCAATCGTCATCACGGCGATCAATTCGGCGGGATCGAGCTGGCGATGGCCGCACATGATTGCGAGCAGGAACAGCACGACGCTGACGCGCCAGAAGAACTCCCTGTTTCCTTCCCCCATGAGAATGCTGACCAGCGAGCGAGCGATCTGGCTGCCAAGCATCAGTCCCGCATTCACGGCCGTGTAGGCCGACACCGCGATGACCAGCAGCCACGAGGCGCCCTTGATGTTCGCGCCGATCGCCATTGCGCCGATCGCGATCAGCATCGCGACGGAGGAAATCTTCAGGCTCGATAGCAGCACGCCTTTGGTGAGATCGGGCTGATTTCCCACCCGATACTCGTTCAGAAATCGCACGAGCAGCGATTCCTGGCCGACCAGACCGACGACCGCTGCCATCTGGGCCACCGAAAGCCAGGTCGCAAAGATGCCGAACCCATCGGGCGACATCGTTCGTGCCGCAAGCGAGAACAACGCGAACGCAAGCGCACCGCTACCAACCTTGAGAAGGATGGTTCCGGCAACACCGCGCGTCACGTCGCGCCGCATGAACTGGACGATGGATTCAATCATGGAAATTTAAGAGGCAACTTCCCCTGAAGAGACATTTTCCGATTACTTGCAAAAGCCTAGCATGCCGAAAAACCGCGAGTGTTAATGGACGGCCTCCATGATCCTGCCGACGGCGACGACGTCGCGGCCATGCCTATTGCATCACTATGGAACATCGCTGACCCCATTGTCCCAGATAGAGCAAGGTGCGGCCTGATCGCGTGGCGGCATAGCGCCGCATCGACGGCCAATGAGGCGAGATGAGCCGCTGGAATGCGGACCGGCTCGCCGGGAATGGCCATCGTGAGCAAGGCGCGTGCCGGATCTCATGGGGTCGGGCAGGTCTGCGCTGCGTTAACCGAGATAGCGAGAAATGATCGCGTTTGGTCCTGCGATGCTAGATCAGGCGAGAGAATTGCACGGGTAACATCGTTGACCGTGGGAGCACCGGACCATGACGGCGGATAGCAATGTGCCCGAGCCGATTGCCGCAGCCGGCCCTTCGACCATCGTCGCCGACATCGCGATCGTGGGCGGCGGCCTCGCGGGCTCGCTGGCGGCGGCCGTGCTCGCGCGGACAGGGCATCGTGTCGCTCTCGTCGACAAGCGCGCGGTCCATCCGGACGAGTTCCGGGTCGAGAAAATCGGCGGCCACCAGCTGGAGATGTTGCGTAAGCTGGGCTTCCTCGACGCGCTCGATAGCGTCGCCTGCCGATATGATCAGGTGCTCAATATCAGGGACGGCAAGGTGGTCGATGTCAGCGTCGGACGGGCTTACGGACTAGCCTATGCCGATCTCGTCGCCATGGCGCGCAGTCAACTGCCTGATCCGTCCAGCCTGATCGTCGACGAGGTCACGGCCGTCAATTGCAGCGACGATATCCAGCATATCGAGCTCGCGTCCGGGAGGCGTATAATTGCGCGCCTCGTCGTGCTGGCCACTGGCATGTCGGGCGTTCTCGGCTACAAGCTCGGTATCAAGCGGCGGGTGCTGGCCGAGCGCCATTCGGTCACGTTTGGATTCACGATCGGGCGCCGGGACGATGTGCCGTTCGATTTCGAGGCGCTGACCTGTTACGGCGAGCGCACGGCGGACGGCATCGATTATCTCAGCCTGTTTCCAGTACGTGCCGGCATGCGGGCAAATCTCTTCATGTTCCGCGACCCGGCCGATCCTGTTATGCGCGAGCTGCGCCGCGAACCGGAAGCGACGGTGTTGCGCCTGCTGCCGGGATTGCGGCCTTACCTCGGCGATTTCCACGTGACCGACCGGGTACAGAATTGGGTGATGGACCTGTCCATCGTGGAAGGACATCTCCAGCCCGGCGTCGTGCTCATCGGCGATGCGTTCCAGACCAATTGTCCTGCCGCCGGCACGGGCGTTGCCCGCCTGCTGGTCGACGTCGACCGCCTCTGCACCGAATATGCGCCGCGTTGGCTCATGACCGGGGGCATGAGCCAGGAGAAGATTTCGGAATTCTATTTCGATCCTGACAAGATCGCGGCGGACCAGCAGTCACTCAAGATGGCGCGCTTCCGGCAGGCCCTTACGTCCCGCAACGATATCGGCTGGGACGTGCGGCGGCGGCTGCACTTCCTGCGACGCAGGATCACCCACCGAGTCGATCAAATGCGGCCAGGCTGGCTTGCGCATGTTCGAAGCGCGCTACGCGCCTGAGAGCCGCCCGCACCCATCGGGTCCTCGCGCCGGTCAGCGCGTGGGCGTTGAGGTGCGGGTCGGCAGGAGCCTGAACTCCGACATTCGCTTGGCAGCCAGTTTGAGCCAGGGAGCCTGTTTCAGTGCGAACAAGGAAATGGCGCCCACGGTGCTGCCGGCCTGCGTGACCGCCCACATCGGCGAGGGCTGCGCGCCGAACAATTTCTTGTAGGGCTCGTCACCGATAGTGAAATCGAGCATCTGATCCCCGCGCTCGATGCAGTCCTTCGCGACCTGCTCGAACATCAGCGCGCCCAGGGATTGGCTCTTGTATCCCGCAATGTCGAAGGCGCTCATGATGACGAGGAAGCTGCCTTGATGGCAGAGCCCGAGCACGGCGGCGATCACCTCGCCATCCATCTTCATGGCATAGAGCCGGACAAAGGAGCCGAGGCCGCGCTGCGCCATCTCGGAATAGAAGCCGTAATATTCGGGGCGCTGGAGCAGATCTCCGTCGCCTTGCGCCTGAAAGCGCGGACCGCGGAATTTGCGCATCACGTCCAGCGCCTCGATCACGGAGGCGCTGTCGCCGCAGCATGAAAAACTCAGATCGCCCTTCTTCTGGAGCTGCCGGGATTTTTTTGCGAGCTCCTTCTGGTAGGAACGGTCGATCGCACTGGCGCGCCATTGCTCGAACGGCGCGACGAGAACGGTTGCGTAAGCGTTGGAGTCCATCGCGACGCGGCGGGGCGTAGCCAGGAGGTTCTCGATCGGAAGCCGTCCGTCCGGCAGCTTGGTCATTCGGAGCAGATCGAACGGGCGGACGAGGTACCTGATTTCTGCGCACGCACTCTCGTCCTTGAGCAGCTCGGAAAAGACCTGCGGGCTGCACACCGGCGCCAGATAGTCGGAGACGCGGAGGTCGGCGAATTCGACGGTCCGTATCGGGCCGCGCCGGATCCGCAGCAAGGGCAGCACCATCGCAAGGGCGCCCGTCGCGCGGTGGCGGACCACGACAACCAGAGAGGTTGCGCCTGCATGAGACGCGAGCCTGGTATAGAGGGTGTCGAGCCAGAGCGGATGCTGGAACGCGGTGGCAGCCGAGTTGTCGAACAGCTCCGCGTAATCAGGCGACAGGAAATCGAATCCCTGCTCGATGGCGATGTTGAACGTGCTGCTAGGTCTGTTCATGATACCAGGGAAACCGGATAGCTCGGGGCGGTCGATCGAGCCGGACCTGCGCTTTATAGCAGGGTCGTTACGGGCGAGACACCGGCAGCGTGTGATTTGCATTAATGCCTCGCGCAAGGCTCACATCGTTACCAAACCGTTAATTTCTCACAACGGCGCCGCCTGGCGGCGTGAGATCGACCCGCGCTAGCGAATTATTAACCGCGCTTAAGGAAGGTCATCTCATGGCCAGCCTGCAGACCGAGGTGGATTCCGGAGCACCCGGGAGCGCGATCTGGACGACGCGCAGCGTTGGCGTCGAGAAGATAGCCAGGTTCGCGATCACCTGTTCGATCACCATCAACGTGGTCGCATCGATGGGCATCTTCAACGCCGCGCTACTGCCGGCGGAGCTGAGCTTTCTGCAACAGGCCATAGCCCTTCTGATGTGGGCTGTCCTGATCTACGCAAGTGCATTCGTGCAGCCGCGCCTGCGGTTGCAGGTCAACCCCGATATGGCGGCGCTGGTCGCATTCTACGCCTTCGCAATTGTCTCGGTGTTCTGGTCCAGCCTGAGCGTCGCGGCGATCATGAAGAGCGCGGCGCTTGCGATGACGACGTTCGGTGCATTTTGCCTCGTCACGCGCGTCGACCTGGACGAAATCGTGAAAGCCACGGCCTTTGGGCTCTTCATATTGGTCGCCGCGTCGGCTGTCTGTGCGGTGGCCGTGCCCGACGTCGGGATCGATCACAGCTGGATGCACAACGGTCAATGGCAGGGCGTCTACGAATCGAAGCAGACGCTCGGCTTCGTCGGCGCGTATCTGATGTTCTTGGCCTGCTATCGAAAGATGACGGGGCAGGGGTGGCTGGCCTTCCTCGCGGTGTTCCTACTGGCGTCAACCTGTGTCTTCGCGTCGGAATCGCGCGGCGCCGGCGCTGTCGCTCTGGCCGCCTGCGCCATGCTGGTGACCTCGATGTGGTCGGTCGGCTGCATGAGGCTCTATGCGCTCCTGCCGTTCGTCATGTGCATTCTGGCCGGACTTCTGATCCTGTATTTTTACGCGACGGGATACGACGCCATCCATATCGGCGATTCCAGTATCGATTTCACCGAGCGGACCTTCATCTGGCACTACGCGATCAGCCATTTCAACGATGCGCCGCTGCTCGGATTCGGCATCAACGGCTTCTGGACAATCCCCTCGATCTACGATTATTTCGAACAGAACCACGGCTGGGTGCTCGACAATTATCATAGCGGCTACATCGCGATCTTGATGGAAACCGGATTTCTGGGGTACATGCTCTTTGCCGCGAGCGTCCTCCTGTTCTCGCACAAGATCCTCCATCTGATTTCCGCTCGCACGATCGACCGATCGCACTGTGCCCTCATCATCGGATTTGTCGTCCTCAGCTTTCAGACCAATTTTACGGAGACGACGTTCCTTCGTTCGACGATGTTCACATCCGTGCTCCTGGTGGGCTTTTTCTTTGCGACGTGCAGGCCGGTGCGACCGACGGAATTCCAGGCTTTAGGGGTGGAAGCAGTATGACCGCCATGCGCGCGCGTTGGCCGAGAAGCTTCAATCTTGCGGCTATGGTGGTTTTCCTTGCATCGCTGTCCTCCCACGCCCAAGGGGCCGAGCAGGCCGCCTCCCGTGACACGCCAAAACTGGGTCGCGGTATCAACATTCTCGGCTACGATGGAATCTGGGAAGGCGGCCAAAACGCGCCATTTCGCCTGGACAATTTGACCGCAATCAAGAAGGCCGGGTTCGCGCATGTCAGGATCAATTTCTTCGGCTTCAAGTTTATGGGGCCGGGGAATGTCCTGGACGAGATCGTCCTGAGGCGGCTTGACGCCGTCATCGAGGAGGTTCTCGCGAGGAAGCTCGTTCCTATCGTCGACGAGCACGACACCCACCTTTGCCAACGCGATGTTTCCGAATGCGCCGAGAAGCTCAAGGCGTTCTGGCGGCAGATCGCCGAGCGCTATGCCGGCAAATATCCGGCACTCGTCTTTGAAGTCTTGAACGAGCCTGGTGGAGAAATGAGCTCCGCCAGCTGGAATTCGCTCCTCAACGAATGTCTCGGCATCATCCGCCGCACCAATCCCGAGCGGCCGGTGATCGCCGCGGTTCTCAACATCGATGAGATCCCTGTCGACGAGCTGGTTCTGCCGGTCGACGACAGGCATCTCATCGTCACGTTTCATTATTACGCGCCGATACGATTCACCCATCAGGGCGCGCCGTGGTCTCCGACGTTTTCGCGGATCGGGCCCCTGGATTGGGGCAGCCCGGAGGATGAAGCGAAGGCTGCCGCCGACTTCAGGAAGATGAGCCTCTGGGCGGAGAAAGAGCAGCGCCCGGTCTATGTCGGCGAGTTCGGAGTGTACGAGCGCGCGCCATCCGACAGCCGGCAGCGGTATTTGTCATTCGTGGCGAGAAGCGCCGACAGGCTCGGCTGGTCATGGGCCTACTGGCAGTTCGATCACGACTTCGCGGCGTTCGACAGTGCGCGTCAGGCCTGGAAGCCGGGTATCCTGCGTGCGCTGATGCCGCCGACGCGTTGAAATCGCGTGCCGAGCCCGCTCAATCCGCGGAAGGAGTCGGGTCAGAGCCGTCGGGCAAAACACCCGCCCTCCCGTCAACCCCTTTCCGCAGAAATATTCCACTTTACCGAAATTCGGAAATGACGTATGTGTCGCCCATCCCGGCTCATCCTTGAGGGGCGATCTTGTGGTCGTCATGTTCGCGAGCCGGGCTTGCGGTGGACGCGGCAGCGTTCGGGTGCGAGAGGCTAAGGGCAGGGCGGATTGCTCTCCGTGAGCCCGAGGCTTCGTTCCGACGAGCGGCGCTGCTAGGCTTCGTCTCGTCTGTAAGTTTCCGGCTTTGTCGACAGGGCTGGGAAAACTGCGGCGAAATGGCGGGCCGTGCGTACGGCAAAACCGTGTGGTCCTGGCCGTCGTTGCTACGGTCAAGCTCTTGCGGATGCGGCACTTGCGTCAACCGGCGCGGCGCCGGTGACTTTCGCGAAGGCGAGGGAGGCCAAAAGGAACTCGGCTCCCGGGAGAGCACGGCATAAGCCGTCCAACCATCGCGCAGGGAAGGCCGAGTGATTGGCTACACCTGTATGCTGCTGTGCGGTTTTCCTGCGTGTGCTTTTCGCGCGGCGGACCGCGGGTGCCAGCCGGCACCCGGCCTTCCCTGCGCCCTCTTGGATTTGAGGGTGGAGTGACGAAGCAAAGCTCGGGCGAAACGCGCCGCGAGAACGCGGCTGTGCGTCCGCCCACCCCAATATTCCGGTTCGGGCACCGATGACTTGTCCCTAACGCTAGGGACAGACACGTTGCTGCGATCCGCTTAGCATGGCCCGCCCCGGTTGCTCGGGACCGCAGGAGGAAACGCGTATGTCGGACGACATGCCTCTTGAGGGCGACCGTGTCCTGGGGAGCACTGGAAGCTCGAGTCGGGGCGCCTGATGCAGCCGGCGGAGTCATCGAAGCGGACAGGGAGGAACAGGACATGAAGATCGGTTTCGCGCGAGCCTCGCTTCTTGTGGCATGCGTCCTTTATGGACATGCTGCTCACGCGGACATCAAAATTGGAATCGTGATTTCGGCAAGCGGCCCGGGATCCGCACTGGGCCAACCGCAGCTCAAGACGGTTGCCGCTCTTCCGAAAGAGATCGGTGGAGAGAAGGTGACCTATATTGTCCTGGACGACGAGTCGGATTCGACCAAAGGGGTCCAGAACGCGCGCCGGCTGGTGATCCAGGACAAGGTCGACGTGCTGGTCGGTTCCTCTCTGACCCCGGTGACCATGCCGATGCTGGATGTCGCGCTCGAATCAAAGACGCCGCTGCTGTCGCTCGCCGCCGCTACCGCCATCGTTCAACCGATGGATGAGAAGCGCGCCTGGGCTTTCAAGGTCGTTCCCAATGACGACCTCATGGCGGCCGCCATCCTCAAGCATATCGCGACATCAGGCGTGAAGACGCTCGGCTATATTGGCGTTTCTGATGGATACGGCGAGGGCTACTACAAGGAGGTGAGCCGCCTCGCGCCCGCGTTGGGCCTGACCGTGACCACACACGAGGTCTATGCACGCGCCGACACCAGCGTCACGGGTCAGGCGCTCAAGGTGATGTCGACCAATCCCGACGCCGTCTTCATTGCTTCCGCAGGAACTCCGGCGGTCTTGCCGCAGCAGGCGCTCCGCGAGCGCGGATACGCTGGGAAGATATTTCAGACACACGGCGTGGCCAGTGAGGAGTTCATCAAGCTCGGTGGCGCGAACGTCGAAGGTGCCGTATTCGCGGGCGAGGCTTTTACCATTGCCGCCGATCTTCCCACGAGGGATCCGTTCCGTCGCTCGACGGAGGAGTTCGTGACCGCGTATGAAGCGGCGAACGGGCAAAAGCCCAACATGTTTGCTGCTCACCTCTGGGATGTCGTCGCGCTGATCGGAAAAGCTGCGCCGGATGCGCTGAAGACAGCAAAGCCTGGCACAACCGAATTTCGCGCGGCTCTGCGGGACGCACTCGAGCGAGGGCAGAACATCTATCTCAACAATGGGCTGTCGAACATGAGCAAGGCCGATCACAACGGCTATGATGAGCGCTCGGCCTTCCTGATCAAGGTCGAAGGCGGGAAGTTCCGCCTGGCAAAGTAGCGGCGCGCCAATCAGTCTTGTACGAGGGGCGCGGAAAACCACGACTACGCTGATCCTGGTTGATGGTCCGTTTGGGATCCAGAGATGGTTGATCGGGGATAGGGGCGTACCATTCCCGGGCGTTCAGCAGAAAAATCGATTTTCGATTTTCTATTGACCCCTCCGCGTTGACTTGCCATCATTCGACCCATGGGTCCGCTTCAGTTTCATGTGTCCGGAAGCCCCGGGGATGGTCCGCGCAGCCTGACATCTGCGTTGCACGAGCGCTTGCGCGCCGACATCCTGGCGACGCGGCTGCTTCCGGGCCAGAAGCTGCATATCGCCGGCCTCGCCAAGCAGTTTTCCGTGAGCCTTGCCGCCGTACGTGAGGCACTTTCCCGACTGGTCGCCGACGGGCTCGTGCTGGCGTCCGACCAGCGTGGCTTCCGGGTGAGCCCGGTGTCACTCGCCGATCTCGCCGACGTGACGCAGACCCGGATCGACATCGAGGGCCTTGCGCTCCGTCGCTCGATCGAGCGGGGCGACGATGCCTGGCTTGCCTCCGTGAAATCCGCCTGGGCCGACCTGAAGGCCGTTCCCTATCGCTACCCCGACGATCCGACAGTGCATTATGAGGAGTGGGTGGTCCGCCATCGCATCTTCCATCGTGCACTGGTCAATGCCTGCGGCTCGCCGTGGCTGCTCGGCTTCCGCGACGTGCTGCACGAACAAAGCGAGCGATATCGCCGCCTCTCGATTCGCAGGGAGGTCGGCAAGCCGCGCGACGTCGAGGCTGAACACAAGGCGATTGTCGCTGCCGTCGTCAAGCGCGACGCGGATGCGGCGGTTCGCGCATTGGCAAAGCACTTCGGCATCACCAAAGAGTTTGTCGAGCTCGCCGCGCCTCGCATTGCGGAGGTGAACGGCGCGAACTGACGATCCGGAAAAATCCGGCAAAGAAAAACAGAGGCCGGGAGGAAACAGATCATGAAATTAACTCGCCGCAAGGCGCTATTGGCGTCGCTCTTCGCAGCCGGCGTGCTCGCCGGCCCTGCCACCGCGGCCGAAACCATCCGCGTCGGCCTGCCGACCAAGACGTACTGGCCGACGACGATCGCCGAGACGGCCGTGCGGCAGAAATTGTTCGAGAAGGAAGGCATCCAGGCCGAGCTCACGATCTACCGCAGCGGTGCAGAGACGTTCGAAGGCATGGCTGCGGGCGCGGCCGATATCATCCTCGATCCGCCCTCGCTGGTCTCCGCGGGACGCAAGAAGGGTGTGATGTCACGGATCGTGGCCAATGCCGCGATGGGAAATTTTGGCTGGCAGTTGATGGTCCCGGCCAAGTCGACGCTCGACGTCAAGGGCCTCAACGGCAAGAAGGTCGCAATCACCGCCGCCGGCTCCGGTTCCGACCTGCTCGCACTGTGGACACTCCAGGACAAGAAAATCGATTTCACGCGCGTCCCGGTTGGGGGAGGCGGTCTGGTGCCGAACCTCCTGGCAGGCAACGTCGAGGCGGCCGTGGTCTATTCGCCGCTGAGCTTCCAGATCTCGAAGTCGGGCGAAGCCAAGTCGATCCTCGATTACGCTACGGCGGTGCCGCCGAACCTCACGGCAGGCTGGATCGTGCTCGACAAATTGGCGGAGACAAAGCCTCAGCTGGTTCAGAAGGCGGTGAACGCCCTCTATGGCGCGGTTGCGTTCATGCGCGCCAATCGCGACGTGACCGTCAAGCTGATCGCCGAACTCTACGAAATGCCGGCCGAGATCGCCGCCCTGGAATACGACAACACCATCATGAAGCTCGAGACCAGCGGCGACATGGGCGCGCCTGACGTGAACGCGGCCGTGCAGCTGTCGCTGGACCTCGCCAAGCTCGGCGGGCTCAAGGACATCGTGCCGGTCGAGGACGTCATCTCGACCAGGTTCAAGCCGGTTCCAACCAAGCCGTAACGATGCGGAACTCGCTCGCCATCAAGCTCGCACGGATCGCGATCGTCATCGCGGTCCTAGCGCTATGGGAGTTGCTGTCGCGCACCGGCATCGTCAATCCGCGCCTGCTGCCCTCGGCGTCCGACACGTTTGCGACGCTAGGCGACCTCCTGCAGCGCGCGGCCGTGCGGAAAGACCTGATGGTGACCGCGACCGAAGTGCTGGCTGCGTTCGCGCTAGCCGTCCCCTTCGGTGCCGTGATCGGCTTCCTGGTTGCGGAGAACCGTTACTTCGCTGACGTGGCCAAGCCGCTGCTGTTCTTCGCGTTCAGTATCCCGAAGTCGATCTTCCTGCCGATGTTCATCCTCGTATTCGGCGTCGGCTTCGCCCAGAAGGTCGGCTTTGGCTTCTTCTCCACGATCTTCATCGTGATCATGTCGACGACCACGGCGGTGGAGTCGGTCAAGGTCGAGCATCTCACGGTGGCGCGCTCCTATGGCGCAACTCCGATGCAGGCCGCGTTCCGGGTCTATCTGCCGAGCATGCTGCCAGTGCTGCTGGAGGCCCTGCGAATCTCCATGATCTTCAACCTCACCGGCGTGATCCTTGCCGAGATGTACGCCTCTCGCGACGGCATCGGCCACCAGATCGCGACCTGGGGCGAGAACTTTCAGATGAAGCAACTCCTCGCCGGCGTCGTGATGGTCGCCGCGATTGCCATGACTTTCAACGAACTTGTCAGATGGGTGGAAACGCGATGCAGCCATTGGCGAACGTGACCCTGTTGAAGCCTCCCGCGCGCGCCGGCGCGATCGAGGTGAAGAATGTCGGCCAGGTCTTCAAGACCAGGTCCCAGGACGTGGTTGCCCTCGAAGACGTTTCGCTCGATATCAAGCCGGGTCGCTTCGTCGTGCTGGTCGGCCCGAGCGGTTGCGGCAAGTCGACGCTCTTGATGATGATGGCGGGCCTGCGCCAGCAGACCTCGGGCACGATCACGATCAATGGCGCGCCGATTCCGCAGCCTGATCCGGACAGGGTCGGCGTGGTGTTCCAGGAGGCGAGCCTGTTTCCCTGGCTGACGGCCGAAGACAATGTCGAGTTTCCGCTGGCCCTGCGTGGCGTGCCCAAGGCGGAGCGCCGCGCCAAGGCGCAGGATGCGCTCACGCTGGTCGGCCTCGACGGATTCGGCAGGCGCCATCCGCACGAGCTCTCGGGCGGCATGAAGCAACGCGTCTCGATCGCGCGCGGGCTGGTGCAGGACCCGCCGGTGCTGCTGATGGACGAGCCGTTTGCTGCGCTCGACGAGCAGACCCGCATGACAATGGGTGACGAGCTGCTGCGCATCTGGGCGGCGACAGGCAAGACCGTCGTCTTCGTCACGCACAGCCTCACCGAAGCGGTTTATCTCGCCGACGAGGTGATCGTGATGTCGGCGCGGCCCGGCCGCATCGTCGATCATCTCCAGGTCCAGCTGCCGCGGCCCCGCACCTACGAGATGCTGAGCGGCGATGCCTTCGGCAGCTTGCGCGACCGCATCTGGCGGCATATCCGCAAATCGGCATGAGGCGGAGATGAGCGCCAAGCTGACTGCGAAGATAAGTGCGAAGACACTGCGATATCTGATCGTGATCGGCCTGATTGCGCTGTGGGAGCTGCTGCCGCGCACCGGTCTCATTCCCGAGCTGTTCCTGCCGTCCCTGTCATCGACGCTGATGGCCGGATGGACCGAGGCGCCCGAATACGGTCATGCGCTCGCAGTGACGCTCTACGAAGTCGTGGTCTCCATGGCCTTCGCCTGCGGCGGCGGCATCCTGCTCGGCGCTATCGTCGGCAGCCTGCCGGGTCCGCGCGTCCTGATCATGCCGATAGTGTCGAGCCTCTATGCAGTGCCGCTCGTGATCCTCTATCCCGTCTTCACGGTGTGGCTCGGCATCGGCTCGGAATCCAAGATCGCCTTCGCCTCGATTTACGGTTTCCTGCCAACGATGCTGGCCACCGCCGCCGGCATCCAGACCATCGACCCTCAGCTCCTGCTCGCGGCACGTAGCATGGGCGCCACGCTGAGCCAGCGGTTGGTTCGCGTCATCATTCCCGCGGCGATTCCGACCGTGCTGTCGGGGCTCCGCGTGGGAGGCGCGCTGGTCATCGTTGGCGTCGTCGTCTCGGAGATGCTGATCTCCTCGGCCGGCATCGGCTATCTGATCTCGCGCTACCGCACGATCCTCGACAGTCCGCACGTGTTCGCCGGCGTCCTCCTCGTGCTCTTCATGGCGATCGCCTTCAACGCCGCGATCCGGTGGATCGAGCGCAAGGCGGCGATCTGGCAGACCGGCACGCGCGCTGGTCAGGCCAACGATGACATCGCATCGGGCGCGATGCAGCCGGCGACCTGAGGGAATTTCGCGTGTTCGATCTGACCCTGTCATTCGACAACGGCCCCGATCCCAACGTGACGCCGCGCGTGATCGACATTCTCGGAGAGCGCGGCATCAAGACCACGTTCTTCGTCATCGGCGAGAAGCTCGCCGATCCCGCGCGGCATGGCCTTGCGATGCGCGCGCACGGGGAGGGACACTGGATCGGCAATCACACCTTCACCCACAGCGTCCCGCTCGGTGAGCAGCCGGATCGCGATACAGCGAAGAGCGAAATTGGCCGCACACAGGCCGCGATCGGTGATCTCGCCCATCCACAGCGCTGGTTCCGGCCGTTCGGTGGCGGCGGCAATCTCGATACGCGGCTGCTGAAGCCATCCGTCGTCGACTATCTCACCTGCCACAAGCATAGCTGCGTGCTCTGGAATGCGATCCCCCGCGACTGGGACGATCCTGACGGCTGGACCGAGCGCGCCGTTGTCCAGTGCAGCCGGCAGCCCTGGACGCTGATGGTCCTGCACGATCTTCCGACCGGGGCGATGGACCATCTTGAGCGGTTCCTCGACCGCGCCGAGGCGGCCGGTGCCCGCTTCCGCCAGGATTTCCCGCCGCAATGCGTTCCGATCCGCGACGGCGCGATCGCACTTCCGATCAACGACTATGTTTCCTCCATCGAAGAGAGCGTTTGACTGATGAAAATCGCAAGTTTCACGATCGCCGGCACAGCGAGCTTTGGCATTGTCACCGACAAGGGCGTCATCGATGCGGGCAAGCGTCTCAAGACCTGTCCGACGCTGAAGACGCTGCTTGCCAAGGGATCGCTCGACGAACTGAAAAAGCTTGCGGGCGAGAAGCCCGACTACGCGCTGCAGGACCTCACGCTGCTGCCGACGGTCCCTGATTCCGACAAGATCTTCTGCATCGGCGTCAATTACGCCACCCATCTGGCCGAAAGCGGCCATCCCACTCCGCCACACCCGATGATCTTCACCCGCTTCGCCAACAGCCAGGTCGGACATGGCCAGCCGATGATCCGGCCGCTTGAATCCGAGCGCTTCGACTATGAGGGCGAGATGGCGGTTGTCATCGGCAAGGCCGGCCGCCGCATCTCGCGCGACGCCGCGTTGAGCCATGTCGCCGGTTATGCCTGCTACAATGACGGTAGCATCCGCGACTGGCAGCGCCACACCTCGCAATTCGCGCCCGGCAAGAATTTCGCCGGCACAGGCGGCTTTGGGCCCTGGATGGTCACGACCGACGAATTGACCGACGTCAGCAAACAGACCTTGATCACGCGGCTGAACGGCGTCGAGGTACAGAAGGCCCCGATCTCCGATCTCGTCTTCGACGTGCCGGCGCTGATTGCTTACTGCTCGACCTTCACCGAGCTCGCGCCAGGCGACGTCATCGTTACAGGCACGACCGGCGGTGTCGGCGCTTATCGCAATCCGCCGCTGTGGATGAAGGGCGGCGACGTCGTGGAGATCGAGATTTCCGGGATCGGGATTCTCCGCAATCCCGTCAAGGACGAAGAGCCGGCTAAGGCGACGCGCGCAGCCTGATTGGCTGCGCTCGACAACAACAAGAAGGAGACCCTCATGCCGATGCCAACGCATATCCTCCCGACCACGGTGGTCGGAAGTTATCCGCAACCGGAATGGCTGGTGAATCGCGCCATGCTGTCGAAGGTGGTGCCGCGCACCCGCCTGCACGACATGTGGCGGCTGCCAGCGGAACATCTGGAGGAGGCCCAGGACGATGCGACGATCGTCGCGATCCGCGACATGGAGCGCGCCGGCATCGATATCGTGACCGATGGCGAAATCCGTCGCGAGAGCTACTCCAACCGCTTCGCCACGGCGCTCGACGGGATCGACGGAGACAATCCCGCGATGATCGTTGCGCGCACCGGTAACACCCAGACCGCGGTGCCGCGCGTCGTCGGCCCGGTGAAACGCAAGGGACCGGTCGAGCTGCATGACATGCAGTTCCTGCGCAGGAATACCGATCGTGCAGCGAAGATCACCCTGCCGGGTCCGTTCACCATGAGCCAGCAGGCCAAGAACGAGTTCTACAAGGACGACGAAGAGCTCGCGATGGCCTTGGCGGAGGCCGTCAATGCCGAGGCGCTCGATCTGCAAAGAGCAGGCGCAGACGTGATCCAGCTAGACGAGCCCTGGGTGCGGAACAATCCGGATTCTGCCAAGCGCTACGCCGTCAAGGCAATCAACCGCGCGCTGAAGGGCATCACGGTGCCGACCGTCGTGCATCTCTGTTTCGGCTATGCGGCGGTCGTGCCAGGCTCGAACAAGCCGGCCGGCTATTCGTTCCTCGCCGAGCTCGACGATACGACTGCCGACCAGATCTCGATCGAGGCGGCGCAGCCAAAGCTCGACCTCGGCGTTCTGAAGGACCTCTCCTCAAAGAAAATCATGCTTGGTGTGCTCGACCTCGCGGACCCCCAGATTGAGAGCGTCGACACGGTCGCCGACCGCATTCGCAACGGCCTGAAATATGTGTCGCCCGATCGTCTCGTTCCGGCGCCCGATTGCGGCATGAAATACATGCCGCGCGCCGTCGCGTTTGGGAAATTGAAAGCGATGTGCGATGCGGCGGCCAAGGTTCGGCAGGAGCTTGGTTGACGAGGTTCGAGCCGTTCGCCAGCGATTGCACGATCTGGGTTTGGTCCGCCTCAGACCCAGCCGCCATCGACGATGTAGTGCTGAGCTGTGCAGGCGGAGGCCTCGTCGGAAGCGAGGAAGATGGTGAACTTCGCGACCTCGTCCGGCACGAGCTTGCGCTTCAGGCATTGTCGTTGCATCAGCTCGACTTCGCCCTGTGGCGTCATCCATTTATCGAGCTGGCGCTCGGTCATGATCCATCCCGGCGCGATTGCGTTCACGCGGATGTTGTAGGCGCCGTAATCGCGCGCCAGAGAGCGCGTGAGACCGATCACGCCTGATTTGCTGGCGGTGTAGGCGGCCATGCCGCCCTGTCCGGCGATCCACGACACCGAGCCGAAATTGACGATGGCGCCGGCGTTCGCCGCCTTCATGTCCGGCAACACGGCCTGCGCAGCAAAGAACTGGTGCTTCAAGTTGACCGCGATACGGTTGTCCCAATATTCCGGTGTCATTTCCTCGGTGCTGTGCCGCTCGTCATGTGCGGCATTATTGACGAGGATGTTGATCGCGCCGTGCATGTTGCGCGCCTCCGTAACGCCGGCACGTAACGCGGCGATATCGGTCAAGTCGACACGCATGAAACGCGCGCCAAGACCTTGATCCGACAGCTCGCGTGCCAGGGATTGGCCCTCGTCGACTTTGATGTCGAAGAACACGACATTGGATTTCTGCTGGGCGAAGCGCCGCACGATCGCAGCGCCAATTCCAGATGCGCCCCCGGTGACGAGAACGACCTTGCCGGCGAGGTCGGAATAAACGGCAGCCATGGATATCCCTCGATTTGCGTTGGGGCAGCGCGACGCGCCGCCCGACTCTCCCGCGCACCTTAGCGATCTCCTTCGTGAGGTGCATAGATCAGAATTTCAGTTGCGTACCTCAAAAATCGAAGGCAGGATTGCACCAAGAATAAGAGCCGTTGGGAGGAATGTGATGAGACTGCTCGGGAAACTGGGACTGGCCGTTGTCGCATGCCTGTTCGGAGCGAAACTCGCTGCGGCCGATACGACGGTGAAATGGCTGCACATCGAGGCCAACCCGGCCCAGGTCAAAATCTGGGAGGAGGTCGCGCGCGCCTATGAGGGGGCGCATCCGGGCGTCAAGGTCGAGATGCAGTTCCTCGAGAACGAGGCCTACAAGGCCAAGCTGCCGACCATCCTGCAATCCAAAGACCGGCCCAATATCATCTACAGTTGGGCCGGCGGTGTCCTGAAGACGCAGATCGAGGCCGGCGTGCTCGACGACATCACCGATTCTGTGAAGGACTACAGCGACAATCTTACACCCGCGGCACTCGCCGCCTTCACCAGCAACGGCCGGGTTTATGGTCTGCCCACGGCGCTCTCGCAGGTCGGCTTCCTCTGCAACAAGGAGCTGATGGCCAAGGGGAAGGTCGATCCTGCCGGGATCAAGAGCTGGGACGATCTGCTTGCTGCCGTGAAGGCGTTGAAATCCGCCGGCGTGACCCCGATCGTGGTCGGCGGCGCCGACAAATGGCCGCTGCACTTCTACTGGACGCATCTTGCGGTGCGCATCGGCGGCAAGGTGGCGTTCGATGCGGCGCTGCGCGGCGAGAACGGCGGCTTTGCCGGGGAAACCTTCCAGAAATCCGGCGAGCTGTTCAAGCAGCTCGTGGATCTCCAGCCGTTCCAGAATGGCTTCCTGGGTTTCAAGAACCCGCAGGCGGTCGGCTATTTCGGGGACGGCAAGGCGGCGATGACGCTGGCGATCAGCACAGTCTATCATCTGCAGCGCGCTCTCGCCGCCGACAAGGTCGGATTGACCGAGGACAAGATGTGCTGGTTCGACTTCCCGGTCGTGACCGGCGGCAAGGGTGCGCCCACCGATACGCTCGGCGGCATCACCGGTTGGCTGATTACGAAAGGCTCGCCGAAGGAGGCTGTCGAATTCCTGAAATACTTCGTCTCCAACGAGGTGCAGACGCGGCTTGCCGCCGGCAACTTCATCATCCCGGTCGTGCAGGGCGCAGATGTCGGCCTCAACAACTCCTTCATGAAGCTGATCGCCGCCAATCTGGCGAAGTCGAACTACCACCAGAACTTTTATGACCAGAGCCTGGGTCCGTCGGTCGGCCGCGTCGTCAACGACGTCACGGCCGAGATCGCCGGCGGCAGCATGAGCCCGCAAGAGGCTGCCAAGGCGATCGAGATGGCGTGGAAGCAGGGCAACTGACGGTGGCGCGGCGGACGGCGAGCGTGTCGACGATCGGCGCTGCTGGCGAGATGGTGCCCCAGGTCACGGTCCGTGGCCCGAGTTGGGACGGCAGGCTGACGGTGCTCATCCTGTTCCTGCCGCCGGCGCTGCTATTGTTCACGTTGTTCGTTGTGCTGCCGATCGGCGAAGCAGCCTGGTATTCGGGCTTCAACTGGAACGGGTTCGGCAGGCCGACCAACTGGATTGGCTTGGACAATTACCGCTTCGTGCTGGAGACCCGCGCCTTCTGGCTCGCGCTGCGTAACAACGGGCTGATCATCGCTGTTTCGCTCGCCATCCAGCTGCCGCTTGCGCTCACGCTGGCCTTGATGCTCGCCGAGCGCTTTCGCGGGGCATTGGCGCTGCGCATGCTGTTCTTCATGCCCTATATCCTGGCGGAGATCGCGACCGGGCTGATCTTCAGCTTCGTCTATGATGGCGACTACGGCCTTGTGGCTTCGATCTGGCGCAGCTTCGGCGCCGAGCCTCCGCATCTGCTTGCCTCGACCGATACGGCCATGCTGGCGGTGCTGATCGTGATCGTCTGGAAGTACTTTGGCTTCCACATGATGCTGTTCATCGCAGCGCTCCAGGGCCTCGACAACAGCCTGGTCGAGGCGGCGCGTATCGACGGCGCGACCCGATCGCAAGCCCTGCGACATGTGGTCATCCCGTTGCTCTATCCGACGATAAGGCTCTCCGTGTTCTTCGCTATCGTCGGTTCGCTGCAGCTGTTCGACCTCGTCATGCCCCTGACGCGCGGTGGGCCAGCGGACTCCTCGAACACGATGGTGAGCTTCCTCTACAACAACGGCATCTCGCGCATGCGGGTCGGCTACGGCAGCGCCATCGGGGTCATCCTGTTTGCGATCTGCGTGACCTTTGCTTTCACCTACAAGCGATGGTTCATGCGCGATGAGTAACGCGAAGGCCATCTGCGCGCCGTTCGATCCCTCAATGCTGTTCAAGATGGTGTTCCTCGCCGTCGTCGCCATCATCGTAGTGGTGCCGCTGCTCGCGACCTTGTTCGGTGGCTTCAAATCGCTCGGCGAATTGCGCGTCAATCCGTTCGGCCTGCCACGTCACTGGGAGTGGCAGAACTATGCTGACATCCTGTTCTCTGCACGCTACTGGCAGCTTTTGCGCAACTCGCTGATCATTTCGACCCTCACGGTGGCCCTGACCCTGATCGTCGCCTCGATGGCGGCGTTCACCTTCGCCCATATCAGGTTCTATGGCAGTTCGATGCTGCTGAGCTACCTGACGCTGGGCCTGCTGTTTCCGGCCGCGACGGCGGTGCTGCCGCTCTTCATCAAGGTGCGCGACCTCGGGTTGCTCGATACATATCTTGGGGTAGCCCTGCCGCAGGCGGCCTTCAGTCTTGCGATGAGCGTGCTGCTGCTGCGGCGTTTCTTCAAGGACATCCCCTACGAACTGCTGGAGGCCGCGCTGGTCGACGGCTGCAGCTATGTCAAATTCTTCCGCTATGTGACTTTGCCGTTGTCGCGGCCGATCCTGGCGACCGTCGGTACCATCACCTTCGTCAACAGCTGGAACGCCTATCTGTTGCCGCTGGTGATGCTCAACACCGACGCGCTCTATCCCTGGCCGCTCGGCATCATGGTTTATCAGGGCGAGTATTCGTCCGAGTGGCATCTGATCCTGGCCTTCATCACGCTGACCATCCTGCCGACGATCATTCTCTTCCTTCTCGCGCAGAAACACATCGTCGCAGGCCTCACCGCCGGCGCGGTCAAGGGATGAACGGTACCTCACGGAGATCACAATGAGAAAAGTCGGCATCGGCATCATCGGCTGCGGCAATATCAGCACCGCTTATCTGAAGGCGGCCCAGCGCTTCCCGGTCATGGAAATCAAGGCGCTCGCCGATATGCGCAGCGATGCGGCAGAGCGGCAAGGCGCCGCCTTCGGCCTGCCGGCAATGCGGGTTGATCAACTACTCAAGCGGGACGACGTCGAGATCGTCATCAATCTCACCGTGCCACTCGCCCACACTGACGTCAGCCTCGCAGTGCTGAACGCCGGCAAGCACGTTCATTCCGAGAAGCCGCTCGGCATCAATGTCACGGAAGCCCGCAAGGTGATGGACCTCGCCGCGCAGAAGAGCCTTCGCGTCGGCTGCGCGCCCGATACGTTCCTTGGCGGTGGGCATCAGACCGCGCGCAAGCTGATCGACGATGGCGCGATAGGCACGCCCGTGGCCGGTAGCGCGTTCTTCGGCTGCCCCGGCCACGAGCGTTGGCATCCGGCGCCGGGTTTCTACTATTTGCGCGGCGGCGGGCCTATGCTTGACATGGGCCCGTACTACATCACCGACCTCGTGCAGCTGCTCGGCCCCGTGGCGAGCGTGATGGGCTCGACCGCGCGTCCGAAATCCGAGCGACTGGTCACCAGCCAGCCGATGAACGGGACGTTGATTCCGGTCGAAGTTGCGACCCATGTCGCCGGCACGCTCGAATTCGAGAGCGGAGCGGTGGTCTCGATCGCGATGAGCTTTGATGTGCCGAAGCACCGGCACGCGCCAATCGAGATCTATGGCGACAAGGGCAGCATGCTGGTGCCGGACCCGAACCGCTTCGGCGGCGAGGTGCAGGTCGCGAAGACCGGCGGCGGCGACTGGGAGCCGGTGCCGCTGACCCACGGTCATGTCGATGGCGAGTTCCGTTCCATTGGCGTCGCGGACATGGCCTCCGCGATCCTGAACAATCGGCCGCATCGTGCCAGCGGCGCGCTCGCTTTCCACGTGCTGGAGGTGATGGAAGCGTTCCAGACCTCTGCCGACGAAGGGCGACGCGTCAAGATCGAGAGCTGCGTCGAGCGGCCGGCGATGCTGCCGGCCGGGCGTGAAACCGGACAGATCGACTAAGGACAGAAACATGCGCAAGGCAATGATTGTATGGGGCGGTTGGCCGGGGCACGATCCCGATCTCTGTGCTTCGATGATCCGTGGTTGGCTGAAGGCGGAAGGCTTCGAGGTGCGGACCGAAACCACCACCGCCGCGTTCGCCGATCCCGCGATTCACGACCTGTCGCTGATCATCCCGATCTATACCATGTCGACAATCGAGAAGGCGGAAGCGCTCAATCTCTGCGCTGCGGTCCGTAGCGGCGTCGGGTTCGCCGGCCATCATGGCGGCATGGGCGACGCATTCCGCGATTCCGTCGATTACCAGTTCCTGTGCGGCGGGCAGTGGGTTGCGCATCCCGGCAACATCATCGACTACAAGGTCGACTTGACGAAGCCGGATGATCCCATCATGAAGGGCCTGAAGAGTTTCGAGCATCGTTCCGAGCAATACTACATGCATGTCGACCCCGCCAACGAGGTGTTGGCGACGACGACCTTCACCGGCGAGCACGCGCCCTGGATCGAGGGCGTGGTGATGCCCGTGGTCTGGAAGAAGCGATACGGCGCGGGCAGGGTGTTCTATTCCTCGCTCGGCCACCGCGCTTACGAGCTCGACGTACCGGAGATCCGGACGTTGATGACCCGTGGCATGTTGTGGGCGGCGCGCGAATGACAGCCGTTGCGACCCAGTCGGTGGTTCGCGCTACGCTTGAAGACGTCGCGCGCACGGCGGGTGTTTCGCTCGCCACGGTCGATCGCGTCGTCAACCGGCGCGAGGGCGTGCGCGCCAAGACCGTGGCGCGGGTCGAGGCCGCGGTGGCAAAACTCGGCTATCGAGCCGACGTCGCGGCCGCTCGGCTTGCACGGGGGCAGACGTTCCGCTTTGCCTTCGTGCTGCCGACCGGTACCAACAGCTTCATGACCAACCTAACCGAGCAGGTCCAGCGCACCGCGGACTGGCTCGCCGGCCAGCGCGGCTTCATTGATATCCTCCGTGTTGACGTGTTCGATCCGGACGTACTCGCCGCCGCGCTGGAAAGTCTCTCGCCTGCCTATCAGGGCGTCGCCGTCATCGCGCTTGATCATCCCAGGGTGCGCGCCGCGATCGACGAACTCACCGCGCGCGGGGTCGCTGTGGTGACCGTTGTGTCGGACGCGCCGAGCTCGCGCCGTCTGCATTATGTCGGCATCGACAACCCGGCGGCAGGCCGCACCGCTGCAACGCTGATGGGACGGTTCCTCACTGGTCGCGAGGGGACGGTGGCCGTGATCGCAGGATCGTTGTCGCTGCGCGATCACACTGAGCGGCAGTTCGGCTTCCACCAAATCCTGTCCAGCGAGTATCCGAACCTGCTCGCGCTGCCGGTGATCGAGGGCCGCGATGACAGCGAGCGGACGCGGGAGCTTACTGCGGCACTGCTCGCGCGCCAGCCAGATCTGCGCGGCATATACTGCTGTGGCGCCGGGAACCGTGGCATCGCCGATGCGCTCGAGGCCTCGGGACGGGCGCGTGAGGTGGTCTGGATTGCCCACGAGCTGACTCAATACACGCGGCGTTTCCTGGTCCGTGGCACCCTCGATGCCATCATCAACCAGGATCCCGGCCACGAGGCCCGGTCCGCAGCGCGAATCCTGCTCGCGCATTGTTCGGGCGAGCCCATCAGCCCGGACCAGGAGCGCATCCGCATCGACATTTTTCTGCGGGACAATCTGCCGTAGCCTCGACTGGCCTGGAGGGCGCGTCAGAAGCTCTCGGCCATTGCCGCCAGGCGTTGATGGGCTCGTTCGCGGGCCACCTCAATGGGCTGTTGTGGTCCAGTAGTTGGTCCGATTGGAATGAAATGGATATTGTTGATCCCGACAAAACGCAAAATTTCGCGCAGGTAAGGCGTTGCCATGTCGATGCGCCCGCGGTTCATTCCGGTGGCGAAATCGCTGCCGCTGGCAATGATGACGATGGTCGGCCGGTCCTTCAGCAGCGGGACATACCCCAGGGACGGGTCGAACCGAAAGGTGAGCCCGGGCTGGACGATGATGTCGAACCATTGCTTGAGCTTATAGGGAATGCCGAAGTTCCACATCGGCGTCGAAATCAGCACCCGCTCGGCGAGCGCTAAGCGCACCGCCATCCGCTCGGCTTCCGCGAAGCTGTCCCGCTGCGCGTCGTTGAAGGCTTGCGCCTTCATCCGTGCATACTTGGCTTCGACAATGGGGCCTGAAAACTCCGGCAGGCGCTCCCGCCAGAGATTCATGACGTCCACGTCCCAGTCGGGCCGAGCTCGGCGAAAGCCGTCAAGGAAAATGCGTGCGGCGGCGCTTGACCAGGAGTCGTCGCGGGGCGAGCAGGACAGGTGCAGGAGCTTCGCCACCGCTCATCCCAGCGCTTTGATGACCGCATCGGCCTTAGTCACGACGGCGACGTTCTGCATGGCGAAGTTGATCGAGGCAGCGTGCCAATCCGCATTCATGGTCGAGCAGCAATCCTCAGGAACGATCATGAAATAGCCCTTGTCGGCACCGGTCCGTGCCGTGTGCTCGACCGACATGTTGGTCCATGCGCCGGTATTGATGATCATGTCGCGGCCGCTGGCTTTCAGGATCGTTTCGAGCTTCGTGCCTTCCCAGGCGCTCATTCGCACCTTCTCGACCACGAAATCACCGGGCCTCGGCTCGAGACCTGACACCGGTGCCGCCCCCCAGCTTCCGCGCACCATCGCCTTGCTGTCGACGAGACCCTCGAACAGCGGCGCATTCAGCGTCACGCCGGGCGCGCCGGGTTCGACGACGAACCAGACATGAATGATGGCGACGCCGCGCGCCCGGGCGGTTTCAGCCAGGCGGCGGACATTCTCGACGACGTGCTGCTGCTTCGCGTGAGCTGGTGCGCCGGAATCGGCGAACGCGCCCCCATCCATGATGACGTCGTTCTGGAGATCCTGGATGATCATGGCACAGCGTCGTGGGTCGAGCTGCATCTCGCCGTTGGCGACGACGGGTGCAGCGGAAGCAGAGCCGGCTGCTGCAGTGCCGCTGCCTCGCTTGCCGCTCATATAGGGCTCGTGGCGCGGGCCGACCTTGGTCGGGATCGCATAGACCGAGTGCGTCGAAGTCAGGTACAACGTGCGGAAATCCGGCCCGCCCCAGGTAAGGTTGGCGACGAGTTCGGGCAGGCGGAGCTTGCCGAGCAGCTCGCTCCGCGGCGAATAGACCCAGACCCCGCCGGGTGCCGTGACCCAGACGTTGCCGTGCTGGTCGCACTTCATGCCGTCGGGCAAGCCGGGCTCGAGTTCGGAGCGGATGCCGCTTGCGAACACCCGCGCGATCGACAGCGAACCGTCGGAATTGACATCGAACACGCGGATCAGTGCCTGCACGGTGTCGTTGACATAGAGCAGTTTCTCGTCGGGCGAGAAGCACAGCCCATTCGGCTGATCGAACAGATTGCGCTCCACGACCAGCTTCGGCTCGGCGCCGGGCACGACGCGATAGACGCCCTGGAAGCCGAGCTGCCTTGGCCGCTCGACGCCATAGACCGGCATGCGGCCATACCAGGGATCCGAGAAATAGATGGCGCCGGAGGAGTGCACACAGACGTCGTTGGGGCTGTTGAGCTCCTGTCCCCCAAAGTGCGAGGCCAGCACCTCGCGCCGTCCGTCTGGCCGCTCGCGGATCAACGACGATGTCGCGTGCTCGCAAACGATCAAATTGAGTTCGGCGTCATAGGTCATGCCGTTGCATTTGTTCGAGGGACGCTTGACCTCGGCGATGCCGCGCCGCGCATCCCAGCGCCGGCGCACGTCGCCTGGCATGTCCGAGAACAGCAGATAATGATCGACCGGATGCCAGATCGGCCCCTCCGTAAAGTCAAAACCGGTGCCGATCTGCGCGACCGGCGCATAAGGATCGATCAGGGTCTCGAATTCGGAGCGCAAGGTGACGTGCGTCATCGTCCATCCTCTGGCGTCTAGGCCGGAAACCAGTTGCGCTGGGGCAGGGACTGCACGATCGGCCCAGGCACCTGGTCGTGCAGCCTGCCGACGACGTTGCCGCCCTCGATCTTGGCGGGACGGTCGTGGACCGGCAGCAGATAGCGCGAATTGCTGAGCAGCTTTTTGATGGCGGCCTTCTCGGCCCGCTTGGTGGTGCCGTGGTTGCCCGTGGTGCGCGGCTCCCAGTCGTGGATCTCGTTGAAGGGCGTCACGATCTGGTCGTTGAAATCATAGATCACGTCGCCGCAGATGGTGGCGATGCCGTCGGCGGTTTCGACGATGATGTTCATCGAGCCCTCGGTATGCGCATTCGCTGCGTCGCAGTAGACGCCCGGCATCAGCTCGATGGGGCCTGTGATCTCGAGGTCAAGAAAGCGCAGCGCACTCTTGGTGTGCAGACGGTCGATCAGATGCTTGATATCCGGCGCCGGATATTGTGGATGCATCAGGCCGGACACGGAATACTCGAGCTCCCGACGGTTGAGGACGACGGTCGTGTTCATCGGAAACAGATCGTCCTTGCCGGCGTGGTCGATATGCAGATGGGTGTGGCAGACGAATCGCACATCGCCCATCCGCACGCCGTGCCGCGCAAGCTGGTTCTCGATCATGTGCTCGTGATACTGCAGGCCGCGCATCCCCAGTGTTTCCATGATCTGGTTCGAGCGGTAACCCGTGTCGACCACGACCGGATATTTACCGCCGAGGATCAGGAAGCCGAGGGTGAGGACACGGCGGGTCCGGCCGCAGTCGTGGCCGAGAACCAGAAAGCTCGATTCCAGCTCGATGTCGCCATAGTCCAGGATCTTGATCTCCAGCGGCATTCCGTCCCTCCCTGTATCCGTTTTTGTTCGTTTCCTCAGCCCTCAAAGCCGATAGACGCGCATGGCAGTGGTTCTGAAAATGGCTTTGCGCTGATCATCGCGCAGCGGCGCCGCGGCGGCACGGAAGGCATCGATCAGCTCGCGGTAACTGGTCCACAATTTCTCGATTGGGAAATTCGAACCGAACAGGCAGCGTTCGGCGCCGAAGATCGCGATCGTGTCGATCAGGACGGATGCGATATGCGCGGGGTCGTTGCCGTGGATGAAGGTTCCGAGCCCCGACAGTTTCGACACGACGTTCGGGCATGCGGCGAGGCGGGCCATCCCGGCGCGCCACGCGGCGCGGCCTGAGGGTGAAAGGTCCTCCAGCATGCCAGCGTGCTGCAGGATAAAGGTCACCTTCGGGCAGGCTTCCGCAAGGTGTACGGCGTCCGGCATCTGCGGCGTGAACACCTGAAGGTCAAAGCTCCAGCCATAGTCCGCAAGCCGGGCGATGTTGCGCTGGATCACGGGATCGGTGCAGAGATCCGGCCGCGCGGCAAAGCGATAAAGGGGGTTCTCGTGCCAATGAAGTTGCATGCGGACGCCGCGCACGAGGGCATAGCGCTTCAGGCGGTCGAGTTGTGGACGCACGTCGTCGACTGAAAAATCGGCGTAAGCCACGATGGCATGCGGCCAGCCGTGCTCCTCGGCCGTCTGCTGCACCCAGGCGGCCTCGTCCTCGTAGCGGTCATTGGCCCAGTTGGTCTGGACATAGACCGAGCGGGTGACGCCGCTGCCTTCGAGGTCGCGGAGATATTCCTCTATCGGGTAATCGCGCCGGATCGGCTCGTACGGACCGAAGATGCGCGGCTGCATCGGACCCACCAGCCAGGGCAGGTCGGCCTGGCGCCAGATATGATGGTGCCCATCGACGATGTCGGTCACGCAACTCTCCTTTGTCCCAGCGCCAGCACATGCGCGACGATCGACGCGCTCGATCCTCCATCGACGAGGTCGTCGACGAAGCGCTCGATCGCGACCAGCGCTTCGGTCTGCGGGCGAAAACCGGGGCCGGACGCGAGCGGCGTCAGCCAGCTCACGCGCCACGCGCGGCGCGATAGTTTCGCGACCGCATCGCGCAACGCATCGGGTTCGCCCCGCTCAAGGCCGTCGGAAACTATGATCACGGCGGCGCCCCGCGCGTATCCGCCGAAGCGGGGCACGGCGAGAAAGGCCTGCAGCGCGTCGCCGATTCGGGTGCCGCCGTCCCAGTCGCTGACTGCATAGGCCGCGGCGTTGAGCGCTTGCTCGCGCCGCTTGAGACGCAACGGCCGGGTGATGCGGGTCAGCCGCGTGCCGAAGGTGAAGACCTCGACGTTGGGCGCCGCCTGCACCAGGGTGTGCGCGAACTTCATATTCTCTTCGGTGCGGGTCTTCATCGAGCCAGAGACGTCAATCAGTAGCAACACCTTGCGTGGACGCTGCCGCCGCTTCAAACGTCCCAGCCGGAGAATTTCGCCGTCGCTGCGAACGGAGTCGCGTAGGGTGCGGCGCAAATCCGCGTAGGGCCCGCTGCGAGCCCGCATGCGGCGATGGCCGCGCCGCTTCGGCAGGCGCCTCGGCGCCTCGCGGGCAAGCCGGCGCAGCGCATCGGTGGTCGAGAGCTGCGCAAAGCGGCGCTCGACCAGGGCTTCGGCGCGCGCAGCTGCGAGACCGGACTCGTTGGCCTCGTCCGACAACAGCGGCTCGTCGTTTCCACGAGCCTCCTCTTGCAGCCGAACTGTCTCGTCGTCCTCACCGTCATCGACGCGCTCGATTGCCTCGTTTCCGCGAAAGTGCAGATCGAACAGCCGGTCGAACGTTGCGCGACGCTCCGGTGGAGGGGCCAGTGTTGCGAGGGCTGCGTGCCGAATGTCTTCCAGGCTACCCGGGCCGAGCAACTGGATCGCGGCCAGGAACGAGGTCGTCTGTTCCGGTGCGACGGCAAATCTGTTCGTTCGCAACAACCCGACGAACGAGATGAAAACACGCGCAGCGCGCGGCAGTTCGGGTTCGGCGCTCATGCAGAGGCCTCCGCCAGCAGGGCGTCGAGGCGCGGCGAAATGAAGTGCAGATCTTCCTCGTCTTTCAGGGCAACGCCGATCGAGCGCCTGAAGGCATCGGGCCAGCGCGCGCCGCCCTTGTGCAGCAGTGTGGCAGCCTCAGCCCAGTCGACGGCTTCGGCGATCCCGGGCGCCTTGCTGAGCGGCTCGCGTCGCAGCTTCTCAACGGCCGCGACGACAGCCCGCGCGGTTCCCTCGGCGACGCTGGAGGCCCGCATCATCACGATGCGTGCTTCGCGCTCGGCGGAGGGATAGCCGATCCAGTGATAGACGCACCGCCTCCGCAAGGCTTCATGAAGATCCCGCGTGCGGTTTGAGGTCAGCACGACGACCGGGCGCTCCGAGGCACGCACCGTACCGCGCTCCGGGATCGAGATTTGGAAGTCGGACAGAAACTCGAGCAGGAAAGCTTCGAACTCCTGGTCGGCGCGATCGATTTCGTCGATCAGCAGCACGGTTGAGTCAGGCGCGCGCAACGTCGCCAGCATCGGTCGCTCGATCAGAAACGTTTCGCCGTAGATATCGATGCTCTCATCGCCGGCCTGGCGGATTGCGAGCATCTGGCGCGGATAGTTCCATTCATAGAGTGCGGCGGATGCGTCGATGCCTTCGTAGCATTGCAGGCGGATCAGGCGGCGGCCGAGGACAGCGGCAATGGCTTTGGCGGCCTCGGTCTTGCCGACACCCGGCGCACCCTCGAGCAGCAATGGCTTGCCGAGTGCCAGCCCGAGATAGGCTGCGGTCGCCAGTCCCTCGTCGGCGAGGTAATAGGCCGCCCGAAGCGCCTTCTCCAGTGCCTCGGGGCTGTCGATGCCGACGATGTTGCTGCGGACGGCCATCGAGACCTCAGCGCCGCGTCTGAGGGCGCGCGCCGCCCTCGGCCTTGATCGCGCGCAACACCTTCTCCGGCGTAATCGGCAGGTCGTCGATGCGGACGCCGACGGCGTTGAAGATGGCGTTCGCAACGGCCGGCAATACGGGATTCGCGCACATTTCCCCGGGACCCTTGGCGCCGAAGGGGCCATCGGGAGCCGGGCGTTCCAATACGGCGATGTCGTGCGGGCAGATGTCGCCAGGACCGGGCATGACATATTCGACGAAGTCGCGAGGGCCGTGGACAGGATCGGGATAATAGGGCTCAGGCGTCTCGTAGAGCGCGTGACTGACGCCCATCCAGGCGCCGCCGACGAGCTGTTGCTCGACCAGGCGTGGGTTGAGCGCACGGCCGAGCTCATAGGCAGAGTCCATGCGGATCATCGTGACCTCGCCGGTCTCGTCGTCGACCTCGACCTCGGCGACGAGACAGGCATGGGCGTAGCAGGTCGCCGGCGACATCTCGCCGGTTTCCGGATCGACATTGGACAGAGGAACCAGGAAGATGCCACGGCCGGCGATGGTCTTGCCCTGTTTGAACTGGGCGGCGATGGCGACGTCCTTGGTGGAGATCGAGCGGTGCGGCGCGCCCTTGATGTGGATGTTGCCACGTCCGTCGGTTTCGAGATCGGCGGCGTTGACCTCGAGTTCCTCCGCGGCGGCCTCCATCATCACGCCGCGCGCCTCGCGTGCCGCCGCCATCACGGCATTGCCGACCCGATGGGTGCCGCGCGAGGCGAACGAGCCCATGCAATGCGGGCCGGTGTCGGAATCGGCGGTGTCGACATAAACGTCCTCGACGGGTACGCCGAGCGTCTCTGCGCAAATCTGCCGCGTTACCGACTTCATGCCCTGGCCGAGATCGATCGAGGATAGCGCCACAGTGAACTTGCCGCTTGGATTGGAATGAACCAGGGCCTGGCTGGGATCGCCACCGAGGTTCATGCCGATAGGATAATTGACCGAGGCGATGCCGCGTCCGCGATGTCGGGTCATCTCAACGTCTCCTGGTGCCGAACACGGATGAGAAGCGGCCCGCCCCATGCGAGGGCGATGCTGGTCGCGGTGGTTGCGGTGCGGGTGGTGGGGGCTCGCGCGGTGGTTCGCGCAACGCGGCCGTCGGCAGCCGATCATAGGTCGTGCGCTGCTGCGCCGACGCCGCTGTCCTTGCCGGGGTGTCGGCAGGCGTCCGCGGGATGGCGGCGCGACTGCCGCCACCGTCCTTGCGGGAGGAGGCGCGCTTGAACTCGTCGCGGATCGGCCATTTGGCTTTCTCCGCGGCGACCTGGACGCACTCGATCAGCGCTGTGTTCTTGGCCTCGCGCCGATGCGCCTTCATGTCACCGTCGCGATAGGCATTGAGGATGCGGAACTCCATCGGATCCATGCCGACGAGGTTCGCGAGCTTGTCCATCTGGCACTCGATCGCAAAATCCATTGCGGTGACGCCGAAGCCGCGCATCGCGGTTGCCGGCGTACGGTTGGTGAAGACGCAGTAGACGTCGCCATAGACGTTGGGGATGGTGTAGGGCCCTGGCAGATGGGCCGCGCATTTCACCGCGGCATAGCTCGAGAGCCGCGTATATGCGCCGCTGTCGAAATATGCGCGGATCTTTCGCGCGACGACGCGGCCGTCGCGCATCACGCCGTCCTTGATGTAGATGCGCTCGGCGCCGCGCGGCGGACCGTATTGCATCTCTTCTTCGCGTCCGAACACGTAGCGCACGGGACGTCCCGTCAGCATCGCACCCAGGATGCATAACGGTTCGGTCAGCGTGTCCACCTTGCCGCCAAAGCCGCCACCGACGGTGCCGCCGATGAAATGAAAGGTGTTGGAGGGAACGTCGAGGATCTTGGCGCAGGTGTCGACCGAAAAGAACAGCGCCTGCGTCGACGTATAGACGACATAGCGCCCGTTGGTGTCGGGCGCCGCGATCGAACCGTTGGTTTCGGTCGGCGCGTGCTCGATAGGCGACATCTGGTAGCGCTGCTCGAGCACGTGATCGGCGGTCGCGAGTGCGGCATCGGCATCGCCGAAGCGGAGTTTCTGGTGATCATATGTGTCGTGATAAATGAAGGCATTCTTCGGATAGGTGTCGTTGACGACGGGCGCGCCGGCCTTCAGCGCATCTTCGACGTCGAACACAGTTGGCAGCGGTTCATAGTCGATCCGCACCTTTGCGATCGCCTCAAACGCCTCGCGCTCGCTGTCGGCGACGATGGCCAGGATTGGCTCCCCCTTGTAGCGGACCTTGTCGACGGCCAGCGAGGGCTCGTCGTCCTTGCCGAAATTGATCAGGCTCAAGAGCGTATTGAGATTGCGGGGTACGTCGGAGCCGCGGATGATCCGGCGCACGCCGGCTGAGCGCTCGGCGTCCGTGGTGTCGATCCGCCGGATCCTCGCATGCGAATGGGTCGAGCGGACGATTTTCAGGTGCAGCATGCCCTGGAGCTTGTGGTCGTTGAAATAGCTCGATGTGCCCGTGACATGGCCGAGCATGTCCTGGCGCTGCGTGCCCTTGCCGATCTCCTTGAGATTGTCGTCGCGCTCGTCGGCGAAAATATCTTTGCGCAGTTCCAGCATGATGTGGTCCTTCAGGCGCTCACCCGGCCGCCGGAGGCGGCGAGGATGGCGTTGATGATCGGCTCGTAACCGGTGCACCGGCAGATGTTGCCGGAGATCGCCTCGACGATCTCGGCGCGGCTCGGGGAGGGATTGCGGTCGAGCAGCGCCTTGGCGGCCATCAGCATGCCCGGCGTGCAATAGCCGCACTGGGCAGCAAAATTCTCGGCGAAGGCGCGCTGCAGCGGATGGAGGTTCGGTCCCTGCTTCAAGCTATCCAGCGTCTCGACGGAGCGGCCGGCGACGGTCTCGGCCAGCGTCAGACAGGAGAGATGGAGCTCGCCGTCGATCAGGACGCTGCACGTGCCGCAGCCGCCCTGGCCGCAACCGAACTTCGGCGTCATGTCGCCGATCAATTCGCGAAGCGCGACGAGCAGGTTGGTGCCGCCGTCGACGAAAATGGCGACATCGCTGCCGTTGTGACGAAATTGCAGGGCAGTCTTGGCCATACGATCTATTCCTGACCCAAAAGAAGACGACGCAGATGGACGCCGACGATCTCGCGGCGGTACCAGGCGCTGCCGAGCGCGTTGTCGGACGGCGATGTTCCTTCCGCGGCTGCAGACGCTGCGGCCGCGACGGTCGCGGCATCGAGCGCGCGGCCTTCGAGAGCGCGTTCGGCCGCCCGCGCACGTATTTGCGTCGGCGCCATCGATCCCAATGCAATTCGTGCACCGGCGATCCGTCCGCCACTGATAGGCAGATGTGCAGCGAGCGTGATGACGGAGCCGCCTTTAGGCTTGATCCGGGCGACCTTGCGGTAGCGAAAAGCCTCCGCGCTGGTCGGTCGCGTGCACGACACCGACAGCACGAGCGTCCCCGCCTGCCTTTCGCGCGACTGCAAAAACTCCTCAATTGGAATGTCGCGCGATCCAAAGCCGCCTTGCAGGGCTACGGTGGCATCGAGCGCAAGCAGGGCGACGGTGAAATCGCCATAGGGACTGGGCGCGAACAGATTGCCGCCCACCGTACCCATGTTGCGCACCGCCGGGCCACCGATCGAGCGGGCGGGAGCGTGCAGGAAAGCAAGGTCGCGCTCGCCCAGAATCTGGGCGAAAGTGACGCCAGCACCCAGGGTGATCCGCGGGCCGGAGGGGGCGATGCGCGTCAAGGCATGGTCATTTGCTCGCACGACGGTCGAGATCGAGATGTCGCCTTCGTTCAGTGCGCGCATCACCAGCGTGCCGCCGCCGAGATAGCGCGCGTTACGATCGGACGACAGCGCGGCGGCGGCCTCGCTCGAGCTCATGAAGGTCTTCACCGTCACGGTCATGTTGACACAGCCTCCTTGAGGTGCCGGCGGATCGCGTCGAATCCTGCCTGGTAGATGTCTTCCGCGACCATGTGGGTGATCCGATCCTTGTCCTCCGGCCGTGTCGAGAAGCGGGATTCCCAGTGCCAGAAGGTGCGGTCGCCGTCCGTCACGGGCAGCAGGCGGACGTGGGCTACGTAGTTGAACATCGGGACCGGCGTATCGAGCAGGCAATAGCTGAAGGTCTGCTCCAGATCCGACAGCGTCAGCAATTGCTCGCGCAGCTCGGAGCCGTCCTGCAGCTTGAACCGCCTGACACAGCCGATCTTGTCCGAAGCCTGCGCGCGCTCGATCGTGGAGGTCGCAACCGCCGGATGCCAGCGATCGTGCCCGTTGAAGTCGCGCAGTACGGGCCACACGGAGCCGGTCGGCGCGTCCAGGATCGTGCTCTTGACGATGTGCGGCACGGCGCTCAGCCTCCGAACTGGCGTTTGAGGGCGTCGAAGCCGCCCTGGAACACGCCGCCGCCGATATTCGCGACGAGCTCCGCCTCCCGCTCGGGTGCGCAGTCGAACTCGGCGGTCCATTCCATGAAGGTCTGGTCGCCATCCGTGACCGGCGTCAGCCGAAGCGTCGCGACGTAGTCCTCGACCCCCATCGGGGATTCGAGGATCGAATAGGTGCAGAACATGTCGTAATCGGACAGGCCAAGCAGCTTTTCCCGGATACGATCGCCATTGCGCAGGCGAAAATCCCTGACGCAGCCGATCTTGTCGGATGGCTCGCCGCCCTCGATGCGGCTTTCCGCAATCGCGGGATGCCAGTTCGGCAGACCGTTGAAGTCGCGCACCCGCGCCCAGACGCGATCGTTGCGTGCGTTGACGACGGTTGAGACGTAGACCCGGGCCATGGTGCCACCTCAGCTCTTCTTCCGGGGGCTGCGCTCGGGGGGCGGCTCCCCGTCGGGCGAGGGCGCAGCAGCTGGCTTCTCGCCACCGCCACTGTCGCTGCCCTTGCGTGCGGAGTCCTTGATGCCCTGCATGTCGCGAGCTTCCCGGATCAGGCCTGGCATCTTGGCGAGGCTGCCACCTTCGACGCCGATGTCCGCCAGAAGCGAGTCGATCAGCGGCGCCTGGACGCGGTAGCGCAGCGCCGAGTCGATCACCTCGTCGGTGGCGCTACGGCCGCCATTGCCACCATGGCCGTTGCCGTTGAGGCCATCGACCTGAAGGATGCGGATGCCCTCGATCTTCTCCATCGGCTTGACGCTCTCGCGGACGATACCCTCGATGCGGTCGAGCAGCTTTCTACGGAACAGCGAGTAGCGTGCCTGGTCGGTCAGCACGTTCTCGGCCTCGTTGAGCATACGCTGCGCCTCGGCCTCGACTGCAGCGCGGATCCGTTCGGCTTCCGCGGCAATTCGCGTTTCCTCGGCCTGCTTCTCGGCGATCAGGATCTCCACGGTCTTACGGCGCTTCGCGATCTCGCTCTCGCGTGCGGTAATGACGCGCTCGGTGGCTTCAGTGGCATGCACCCGCGCTTCCTCGGCCGAGGCCTTGGCCGCAGATTCTTCGAGCGACTTCAGGTGAATGGCAATCGCCTTCTCCATCAGAACGGTCTCGACCTCCTTCTCGCGATTGATTTCAAGCTTGCGCAGCTCGCGCTCGCGGCCGATGCGGGCCTCGTCGAGGCCGCGATCGGAGGCAATGCGGGCGCGGTCGACCTCTTCGCGCGCGGCAATCTCGGCTTCCTGAAGCGACTGGACACGGGCGACTTCGAGTTGTTCGATCGAACGTCGCCGTTCGATTCGCGCCGCCTCCAGCGCTTGTTCGCGCGAGACGTCCGTGGTCTCGATCTCCTTGCGCGCGACAATCTCGGCCTGCCTGACCTGGCGGTCGGCGTCGATGCGCTCGGATTTCTTGGTCGAGAGCGCAATGACGCGGTCCTCGTCCGCGATCTCGATCGCCTTCTTATGCTCGATGTTGAGGACTTCGCGCTTTCTGGAGGAGGTGATGCGCTCGGCTTCTAGCGCGAGATCGACGCCGATGCGCTGGCGCTCGATGGTGTCGCGACGCTTCAGCTCGGCGGCCTCGAGCACGGCTGTGCGCTCGATCTCGAGCGCACGTGTGTCACGCTCGGCCTGGATACGCTCGGCTGCAACGGACTTCTCCTGCGCGATCCGGGCGGCTTCGATGGCTTCGCGTGAGGCGATGTCGGCTTCCTCGACGGCGCGGTTGCGGGCGATCTCCAGGGAGCGCACGCGTTCTTGCTGAGTGATGCGGGCAGCTTCCGTGGCTTCGCGCGCGGTGACCTCTGCGACTTCCAGCGTCTGGTTGCGTTCGATCTCCAACTGCCGCGTATTCTGCTCGACTGCGATGCGCTCGACAGCGAGCCTGTGCTCGCGGGCGATGCGCGCCGCCTCGACCGCGCGCTGCGCCTCGATCTCGGCTTCCTGGATGTTACGCACCTGCTGGATCTCCAGCGCACGGGTGCGCTCATCGGATGCGATGCGCTCGACATTGACAATCATGGTCTGGGCGATGCGGGCCTTTTCGGTCGTCTCGCGGGCAGCGATCTCGGCTTCGTCCACGGCGCGGGTCCGGTCGATCTCGCGGCGCCGGGTCTCCTCTTCGTTGGCGATGCGGGCGTCGGTCACGACGCGGTCCTGCTGGATACGCGCTTTCTCGATCGCCTCGCGGGCGGTGATCTCGGCTTCCTCGACGGTCTGCATCCGCTCGATTTCGCGCTGGCGCACCTCGCGCTCGGAAGCGATGCGGCTGGTATCGATCGAGCGCTGGTTGGCGATCCGGGCCTTCTCGATTTCTTCCCGTGCCAGCAGTTCCTTCTCCTCGATGGTGCGGGTGCGCTCGATCTCCCGCTGGCGGGTCTCACGCTCCGAGGCGATACGGGCTTCGGCGATCGCCTGGTCGTTGGCGATTCGCGCCTTCTCGATCGTTTCACGGGCGGAAATCTGCGCCTGCTCCGCTTCGGTCTCGCGCAGGGCCCGCTCGCGCGCGACCTCGGTGCGTTGCAGGGCGCGGCGCATCTCGATGTCACGCTCCTGTTCGAGGCGCGCCGTCTCGCTTTCGCGCTCGATCTCGAGCGCCTGCCGCTCGGCCTCCAGGTTGCGAGAGCGGATCTTGATCATCGAATCCTGCTCGATGTCGTTGCGCAGCTTGCGCTTGGCCTCGATATCCTCCATCAGGCGGGTCAGACCTTCGGCGTCGAAACGGTTCGAGGGGTTGAAGAATTCGAGATCGGTCTGGTCAAGATCGGTGATCGCGACTGACTCCAGCTCGAGTCCGTTCTGGGCAAGTGCCTCGGCCGCGTTCGCCTTGAGGCGGGCGACGTACTCTCCGCGTTGCTCATGCATCTGCTCGAGGGTCATCTCCGAGGCAACGGACCGAATGGCCGAGATGAATTTGCCGGCGAGGAGGGCGTGGAGCTGTTCGGGCTCCATGGTACGGCGGCCGAGCGTGGCAGCCGCGATGGACACGGCTTCGCGAGTCGCCTGGACTCGGACATAGAAATCGGCCTCGATGTCGACGCGCATGCGATCACGGGTGATCACGGCGTCCTGCCGCGAGCGCACGATGCCCATCGGCTGCACGTTCATGTTGACCGGCGTGTAGTCGTGGATGAACGGCAGCACGAAGGCGCCGCCGTTGATCACAACGCGCTCGCCGAGCAGGCCGGTACGAACGAATGAGGTCTCCTTGGACGAGCGGTGATAGAGCCAGTTCACGATGTAGACGCCGACCACGATCACCACGACGGCGACGATCAGCCAAAGGATCAATTCACCGACCAGAGTCCCTGACATGTTTCTCTCCCTCGACCTTTCGGCGTTATCGCGCGCCGATCGCCTTGAATTTGCGAACCTGATCCGTCAGCGCCCGTTCGACCGGCAGCCGCTCCATCGAGGAGGCGCCGTAGAAGCCGTGGCAATTTCGTGTGTTCCTCATGATGAAATCAGCATCGTCCGGATCGGAGATCGGTCCGCCATGAGCGAGCACCAGAATGTCCGGATTGACGCCGAGCGCGGCGGAGGCCCAGGTGTCGATGTGCGCCGGGCAATCCGTCAGCTTGAGTGCGGTCTGCGCGCCGATGGTGCCCCCGGTCGTCAGGCCCAGATGACAGACGATGATATCCGCGCCCGCGATCGCCATCGCGGCGGCTTCCTTCTCGCTAAAGACGTAGGGCGTCGTCAGCAGGTCCTTCTCGCGTGCCTTTGCGATCATGTCGATCTCGAGCGCATAGGACATGCCGGTCTCTTCGAGATTGGCGCGGAACACGCCGTCGATAAGGCCGACGGTCGGAAAGTTCTGCACACCGGCGAAGCCAAGCGTTTTCAATTGGTCCAGAAAAAGATCCATGTCGCGGAACGGATCGGTCCCATTGACGCCGGCGAGCACTGGCGTCCTGGTCACGACGGGCAGCACTTCGCCGGCCATCTCCAGCACGATGGCGTTGGCGTCGCCGTAAGCCATCAATCCCGCGAGCGAGCCTCGGCCGGCCATTCGGTAGCGGCCGGAATTGTAGATGACGATGAGGTCGACACCGCCGGCCTCCTCGCATTTGGCCGAAAGGCCGGTGCCGGCGCCGCCGCCGACGATGGGCTCGCCGCGCCTTGCCATGTCGCGGAAGCGCTTCAACAGTGCAGCGCGTTCAAACCGGGCCATCGGTCACCTCGCTAGTCTCCGGCGCGCCCCAGTGCGGCCGAACAGTGTTCGGAACGCGCTGACAATGGTGGAGGCGAACTCGGGGTCATTGATGTTCTTGGGAACGCGGATGAGCTGACGATTGGCGGTCTGCCGCACGTTGCGCTCAAGCGTGCGGAACAACGCCGCATCAGTGTCCGGATCCCAGAACGGCTGTCCTCGCGCGTCGAGCGCGGAGACGCCGCCCTCGGGCAGGAAGAAGCGCACCGGGCCGTCCATCCGGTTGAGTCGATCGGAGATCCAGTGCGCCATGCGCTCGTTCTCCTCCGCCGTGGTCCGCATCAAGGTAACCTGCGGGTTGTGGACGTGGAATTTCCTGCCGCGGTAGCGCTCCGGGATGGTCTCGGGCGCGCCGAAATTCACCATGTCCAGCGCGCCCGCCGAGCCGACATAAGGCACCCGGCTGCGGATGATGGCGCCGAAGCGGTCGTCGGTCGCCGGGAACACGCCACCCATCAGGAGGTCCCCGACCTCCGTGGTCGTGAGGTCGATGACGCCTGCAAGCTGCCCGGAATCGACGAGTGCCTCCATTGAGCGCCCGCCGACGCCGGTGGCGTGGAAAACCAGACACTCGAAATCTTCGCGCAAGTCGGCCGCGATCTTCTGCACCGCCGGCGTAGTGACACCAAACATGGTGATGCCGACCGACGGCAATCCGCTGTCGCTCCGATCCTTTCCTGCATGCTGATCAAGGCGCGCCTTGACCATGCCAGCCAGCGCGTTGGCGCCGTTGGCCAGCACGGCGCGCGAGATGGAGTTGAGGCCCTGCACGTCGGCGACGGAATGCATCATGGTGATGTCCGCGGGGCCGACATAGGGCCCGACGTCACCGGAGGCGACGGACGAGATGATAAGTTTCGGCACTCCGACAGGAAGGGCCCGCATACCGGGCGCGACCAGTGACGCTGCGCCCGAGCCGCCGGCCGAAATCACGCCGGCAACATTGCTCTGGCGCCGCAGCCAGCTGGCGAAGGCCTCGGCCATCGCGGTGACGGCGGCGCCGCGGTCGGGTCCGAATACCGCCGATCCGCCGCGACCATGGTTCAAGGCGATCTCCTGGGCGGAGACGTCGCTGGCCGCGTGCCTGCCGCTGGTGGAGACATCGACCAGGCGGGTTCGCAGGCCGGTCCCGGCGATGATGTCGCGGATGAAGCGGAGCTCGGTGCCCTTGGTGTCGAGCGTACCGACGACGAGCACCACCGGAGAGCCCTGCGTTTGTGCCGCGACCGGTTCGCGCCGGCGTCGTGCCGTCTCATCGAGACGCATCACCTGTGTCGAGAACGTGCGGGCCGCGGCCTCGATACGGGCGATCGGCACCGGTTGCGACCAGCGTGTCGGCGGCGTCGGGTTGGACATGTAGATGCGGATCGCGCCGCCTGGCCGCGTCTGCTGCGGAGAAGGCTTCGGTTCCGTATCCGCCGGCGGAACGTCGAGGTCGAGCTCGAGTCCGGCGTGCATTCCGACACCGAGCAGGCGCTGCTGCAGTTCGCGATCGGCGGCAAGCCGCACCGAATCGATGATGCGGTTGACGCGGCCGTTGACCATGATCGCGACGTTACGCGACACGGCCGTCGCCACGCCGATATTCTGCTCGATCACGAGCACGGACATCTCGCCGTCCTCGCCAAGCCGTAGCAGCATCTCCTCGACCTGGGCCACGATGACCGGCGCGAGCCCCTCGGTGGGCTCGTCCATGATCAGGAGCCGCGGGTTGGTGAGCAACGCGCGGGAGATCGCAAGCATTTGTTGTTCGCCGCCGGAGAGCTGGCCGCCGCCGTGATCCTTGCGCTCGGCCAACCGCGGAAACGTCTTGTAGATGCGCTCGACCGTCCAGGCGCCGCGGCGCAAGCCGGCGGCAAGCTGCAGATGCTCGTCGACACTGAGCGAACGCCATAGCCGCCGGCCCTGCGGAACGTAGCCGACGCCGAGTCGGGCTATGTGGGCAGGCGGCTGTCGGGTGATGTCATCGCCGCGGATGCGGATCGAGCCGCCGCTGACCGGCACCAGCCCCATGATGGCCTTGCACAGCGTGGTCTTGCCCATGCCGTTGCGGCCGACGACCGAGAACACGCCGGCCTCGAGCGTCAGGTCCACGCCCTGCAGCGCGTGCGAATGGCCGTAATAGACGTCCAGGCCGCGGACTTCGAGCGCGGCGGCGGTACGGCGGACCTCACTCATGGCCGCCTCCGAGGTAAAGCTCCTGCACTTCGGGATCGGACTCGATCTCCTGCGGACGGCCTTCCTTGAAGATCCGCCCGTTATGCATCATTGTGACGCTCTCGACGACGCGCAGGGCCACGTCCATGTCGTGCTCGATGATGATGTAACCGATATGCGCGGGCAGGGAGGTCAATATCTCGATCAGCTCGGCACGCTCGGTCGGCGACAGTCCCGCGGCGGGTTCATCGAACAGGACGAATCGCGGCGCGCCGGCAAGCGCAAGTGCAATCTCGAGCTGGCGCTGCTGGCCATGCGCGAGCTCGGCAACGCGCTGATCCTTCACGCCCGAGAGATGGACGGCCTGCACGAGATTTTCGGCCGCGTGCATCAACGCATCGTTCTGACCGGGGCGGAGAAACGAGAAGCGCCCGCGTGAGACGCCACGGCAGGCGAGGTAGACATTATCCTGGACGGTGAGGCCGGGAAACAGCGCGGAGATCTGGTAAGTCCGGCGCAGGCCACGGCGGATGCGCTCATAGGGCGGGAAGTGCGTGACGTCCTCGCCGAAGAAGCGGATGGTGCCGGAAGAGGGTGGGAAGTCGCCGGTGATGCAGTTGAACAGCGTGGTCTTGCCGGCGCCGTTTGAACCAAGCACGGCGCGCCGTTCGCCGGGGCGGACGGTAATAGTGATGTCGGTGAGCGCCGCGAGCGCGCCGAACAGACGCGTCACGCCGCGCAGCTCCAGCGCCGCGCCGGCGCCCACGACAGAGAGGCGTTGCGCGACGCTATCCATGGCGGGATCCTTGGGTGGATCCTTGGCCAGAGTCTCGGCCAAGTTCTCGGCCATGTCGTCCACTTGAACTTGCCGCGCCGGAGCGTTGGCGGCGCCGCCAGCTCTGCCAGAGCCCGATGACGCCGTCCGAGGACCAGAACACGATCGCGAGGAAACCGAGGCCGATCAGGAGGCGAAAGCGGTTGCCGTCGAGCCCCAGCTTGACCAGGAAGTCGAGTGCGAAGGTGCGCAGCAGCACGAAGATCAGCGCGCCGATAAAGGGTCCGACGGGGCGCGTGATGCCGCCGACGATCGCGATGATGAGGATATCGATGCACGCTCCAACGCTCACGGATCCCGGCGAAATCTGCCGGTAGTTCCAGACCTGGAGTACCCCAGCCAGCGCCGCGACGAACGACGCGAAGGCGTAGGCCGCAACGCGATGCGCATTGACGTTGAAGCCGAGCGCTGCCATGCGGCGGGGATTGTCGCGTACGCCTTGCAGCGCGAGGCCGAACGGTGCGCGGGAGATGTAGTCCACGGCGAAGTAGCACAGCGCGGCTACCGCGAGGACGATATAATAGAAGGGAATGTCGGCACGCCAGTTGACGCCCCAGAAATGCGGCGTGGCAACGGTATTGATGCCGGTATGGCCGTTGAAAATCGCCCAGTTCTGGTTGGTGAAATAATAGAACGCCGCGCCGATCGCGAGCGTGATCATGATGGTGTAGATGCCCTCGGTGCGTACCGCCAGCGCGCCGCCGAGCGTGCCGAAGATGGTCGCGAGCGCGAGCGCCATCGGGACCGCAAGCCACCACGGCCATCCCAGGCTGATATTGGCGTTGCCGCTGACGCCAAACACCGCGACCATATAGGCGGAGAAACCCGCGATGGTGAGCTGCATCAGGCTGACCATGCCGCCATAGCCGGCAAGAAACATCAGACTCAGCGCCATGGTTCCGAGGATCAGCGTGGTCGCAAAGATCTCGATCAGGAAGAAGCCGTTGGCGATCAGGGGCATGATCAGGAGAATGGCCGCGACGGTCCAGGCCGCCGGATTGTCGATCTCCGGCCATCCGCGCAATCTGGAGCGTTGCACAGCAGCGGTGGGACGAACCGGGACGCGGGCGTCGTGAGCGAGGGACATGTCAGCGCCTCGCCAACAGGCCCTGCGGCCGAATTGCCAGCACCAGAACCATGATCAGGAAGGTCACGACGATGGCGTAGGTTGGGATGTAGACCGAGCCGAGCTGCTCGGCGAGGCCGATGATAAGCGCGCCCAGCGCAGCCCCCGGGATCGAGCCCATGCCGCCGACGATCACGACGACGAGGGAGGCGAGCAGGAAGCGGATATCCTCGCCGGGCGAGAGCGACTGGAACGTTCCGCCGACGACGCCGGCGACGCCGGCGAGGCCGGCGCCGAGCGCAAACACCACCACGAAAACGAGTTGGATCCGCACTCCGGTCGCCGCCAGGATGTCGCGATCGTCGACCCCGGCGCGGATGATCATGCCGATGCGCGTGCGGTTGAGCGCCAGCCACATCGCCACGCCGATCACGACGGAGGCGGCGAAGATCACGAGTCGGACCATGGGATAGCGGAGATAGACCGGCTCGCCTGAGGATTTGACCGCGGTGACCAGCGGAAGCTCCACGGGTCCGATCAGCCAGTTCGGAGTCTGGATTTGATAGAAATCGCCGCCACAAGCCCACAGCATTAAATCGGCGAATACGATCGAGAGTCCGATCGTCACCATGGTCTGGCGCAGGTCCTGGCCTTCCATGCGGCGGAAGACGAGGACCTGGAGCAGGACGCCGACCAGCGCCGTCAGGATGAAAGCGACGATGAAGCTGAGGACCCATGAGCCGGTGGCGGCGCTGATGGCGTAGCCGACATAGCCGCCGAACAAATAGAGCGAGCCGTGTGCGAGATTGACGTTGCGCATCAGGCCGAAGATCAGCGTAAAACCGCTGGCGACGAGGAAATAGAGACCGCCGAGCGTGATGCCGTTGAAGAGCGCGTTGAGGAAGACCCGCTTGCGGCCGAACGCATCTTCAACGCCCTGCGGCCAGACCGCGAAAATCAGCCAGAGTGCTAACGCGATCGCGATGATGACGATCAGTGCCCAGGCGGGATGGCGTTCGACAAAGCGGGTCATGATCGCCGCTCCGTCTTCACGTCACCCCATCTCTCGCCCCGCAAGCGGGGCGGAGGGGCACGCAGACCGTTGCCGGCCGCAAGCCCTGCCATGCACGTGCGCTCCCTATCGCGCGCGATCCTTGTTTCGGGACCGCGTTTGGCGCATCCTAATGCGGCTGTAAGGGAGGCGCTTGATCGTGAGTATCTTTTCGCGTGGCCTCAGGCGCGCAAAACCTTGGCCGCGCGGCGATAATCTGTCGGCGCCATGCCGACATTGGCGGCGAAGAAGCGGGTGAATCCGCTCTGGGATGAGAAGCCGAGATCGAAGCCGATATCAGCGATCGGCGCTTCGCTCGCCACCAGCGCCTCCAGTGCCTGCTCCATCATCAGCGTGTTGAGATAGAGGTGTGGCGTGACGCCGGTCTGGGTGCGGAAGAGCCGGTAGAAATGCGGCCGCGACAGGCCGGATTCGCGCGCGATGGTGTCGAGCTCGATCTCGGCGCCAGGACTCTCCGACATCATCTTGATGCATTTGCGAACGCGAAAATCCGTGACGGAGCCGTTTGCGCGTGGATCGCGCGCGGTCGCCGCCTGTTGCCAGCTTTCGTCATAACAGATGTCGATCAGGCTTCTCAGCTCGCCATCGAGGCTGTTGAGCGAGGGAGCGCCGCACACGAGGGCGGCTGCGTGCCTGATATGCTTGTCCAGCGCAACGGACCGCGTGAACTGGGTACGGCCGAAGCGCAGGCGGTCGGCGCCGGGCGCATCGGGCGCAAACCACTCCGCATTGACGTAGAGCACGAAGAAAACGGCGCCGCCTTCGAGATCGGACGGCAGGAAATTATGCGGCTCCCACGGATTGACCGCGACGACGGACCCTTCGGTGAGCTCGTAGCGTCCGTCGCTGACATCGATGCATGCGGAACGCCCGCCGACATGGAAGATCAAATGACCTTCGCGATGTGCGTGGATGTTGAAAGGGCGGTTCAACTGATAGACCGTCGCCCGACCAAAGCGGCCGTGGAAGACGGCGAGCGCCCGGCTCATGCCTCTCCTCCCAAAAGCTCTTGTATTTTTTGGTAGCGTTCAACAACCGGGGAGAGAATGCAAGGGCGCACGTGTCGCGCTTCTGGCAAATCTCTCCCCGGCCGGTCATCGTTCGCGAACTAGACTAGGTCAGTATTTCTTACATTCCGGTACTGTGCGGCTCGGTAAACCGATTTTGGCGAACACCGCGGGATCGTAGCCGAGCGTTTGGTTGACGTTCGGGATCACGTTCACGACCTTTGAGAACAGCGCGCCCTTGCCGTCGTCGACAACCTCGGTGACGAAGTTGGTGCCGATCGCCTGGCGGTTGGAGTCCAGCTTGATCTTTCCGTTGGGTGCGTCGAGTTCGATCTTGGCAAGGGCCTCCTTGTACTTGGCTTGATTGTTGGAGAGATCTCCGTTGACCTGACGCAGCGCCAGGATCAGCGCCATTGTCGAGCCATAATAGTTGGTGGCGAGCAGCGATGGGCTCGGGAAGCGCTTGTTGGGCGGGAACGCCTCCTGATAGTCCTTCACGAACTTCTGCCAACTCGGGTTCTCCCAGGTATCGGCCTGGCCGCTCGCGGCCAGCGTGCCAATCAGGGCATTCTTGGCGTTTCCCTTGGACGACAGGATGGTCTGGTCGATCATGATCGAACCGCCCATCAGATGCGCCTTGCCGCCGGCCTGCTGGTATTGGTTCAGGAAGTTGACGGCGTCGGCGCCGCCGAGGCCGAGATAGATTGCGTCGACGTCGTCGGGCAGTGCGGCGATAACCGAGGCAAAGTCCTTGGTGCCGAGCGGCACCCATTGCCGGTTGGTGACCTGTCCGCCAGCACCGCAGAACTCGAGCACGAGGCCGAACACCTGCGTATAGATGAAGGAATAGTCTTCGCCGACGGTCGCGATCTTGCGATACTTCTTTTGGTCATAAGCGTATTTGCCGAGGCCCACCTGCCATTGCGCCCCGTCCATGTTGTAGCGGAAAAAGTTCGGAGCGGGATCGACATAGGTCGTTTCCTGGGCCCCGGAGGCGGCATTGATGAAGGTCAGTTCGGGATGGGTCTTTGCAAAATTCTTGACCGCGATGCCTTCGTCGCCAGAGAGCGGCGACAGCAGGATCTGTACCTTGTCCTGCTCGATCAGCTTGCGCACGGCTCGCACGGCGGAGTCCGGCGTCGCGTCGGTCGAAGCGATGACAAATTCGAGTTCCTTGTCGCCGACCTTCTTGCCGAGCACGTTGAGGGCCGTCTGGAAGCCGCGGATACCGTCCTCGCCGAGCACGGTGTAGGTACCTTCGAGCGTCGCGGTGACGCCGACCTTGATCTTCTCCTGTGCGAAGGCGGTGCCCGAAAGTAACAGGCTGCTCAACGCGATCAGTCCTAGACTGCCTTTCAACATTGCTCTCCTCCCAGGGCGTTCTTTGTCGCTGTTTTTCACCGCGCCCTGACGCGTCCGCCGCGCGGTGCGGCGTTCGGACAAGGCCAACGGTTCTTGAAAGGGAGGCTATCCGAACTCGGATGCAGTGCACGTGTCGGAGCCGTGCGCGGCTTAACGGGCAGTCTCATTTTGAATGTTGCGTCGCGATTAACATCGCGGTGCAACAGGCGTCAGGCATCCCGGAATTGGCACTCGCCAGCCGCATGGCGGTTGCGACTGCGGCCGCGTGAACAGGATCGCTCGAATAGAGGAGAAATCAATCGTAGGCGTTGCGTGATTTCGCCGCGCGCGGCACTCGCTGGTTATACGTTGTGGCAGGCGATTGTCCGACCGTCCGCACCGACGGATCGAAGTTGTGGCACATCGACGAGACAGCGATCGCTGGCCATTGGACAGCGGGGCGCATACGCACAACCGCGCGGTCGCGTGAAGAGACTTGGCGGTTCACCCATTTCGATCGCACCCTGGATCCGTTTCGATGGATCGGGCTTCGGAATTGCTGCCACCAACGCGCGCGTATAGGGATGGAGCGGACAATCGAGGACCGTCCGCGTCCCGGCCTGCTCCACGATCCGGCCCATATACATGACAGCAACGCGGCTGCTGATCTGTCCGATCACGCCAAGGTCGTGCGAGATGAAGAGCATCGATAGTCCCAACTGGTCACGCAGATCCATCATCAGATTGAGCACCTGCGCCTGCACGGAAACGTCGAGGGCCGAGACCGGCTCGTCGGCAACGATGATGGACGGGGTGGGAAGAATGGCGCGTGCGATTCCGACCCGCTGCCGCTGCCCGCCACTCAGCTCGTAGGGATAGCGAGCGGCGAAAGAGGGGTTCAACCCGACGGCCGTCAAGGTGGCAGCTATGGCCGCGCTTCGCTCGGCGCGGCTCTTGAAGAAGCCGCTGATGTCGGCCGCCTCCGCCACCGAATCTCCAATTGCGCGCCGCGGGTTGAGCGATGCATTGGGATCCTGGAAAACCATTCGAACACTTAGACGCTTCTCACGGAGGCCGGAGCCGCCGGCTCCGATCAATTCGGTTCCCTTCAATTTGATGTTGCCGCTGTCGGGCTGGACCAGCCCGACGAGGGTGCGGCCCAGCGTGGTCTTGCCGCAGCCGGACTCGCCGACAATCCCGAGGACCTCGCCTTCGGCCAGCGACAGCGATACACCATCCACCGCCTGCACCCGGTATTTCCGACCGGCTCGCCTGGCACTGAACGAGACCATCATGTCCCGGACGTCGAGGATGGCATTGCCGCTCATGGCAGCTCCCCGCCGGCCAGTGGAAATGCGCAGAGCACCTCGTGCCCTTGGGAGGCCTCCAGGCGAGGCGGGGTCGCCACGCGGCACTCATCGCGTACCGCTGCGCAACGCAAGGCAAACACGCAGCCAGCAGCGACCGAACCTGGCAGCGGCGGCTGACCAGAAATTGTAGGCAGCCGGCGCGCGCCGGAATTTCGCGACGGCATGCAATCCATCAGTCCGCGGGTGTAATGATGACGGGGTGCGCCGAACAGCGCATCGACTGCCGCGGTTTCCACAATCCGGCCGGCGTACATGACAGCAACGCGATCGGCGAGCTGCGCAATGACTCCCATGTCGTGGGTGATGAACAATATCGCCATATCTAGCCGATTGCAGAGCTCGCGCAAGAGCCCGAGAATCTGAACCTGTATGGTGACGTCCAGCGCGGTGGTCGGTTCATCGGCGACCAGCACCTGTGGCCTGCAGGCCAGCGCAATCGCGATCATGACCCGCTGGCGTTGGCCTCCCGACAACTGATGTGGATACGCGGACAGCTGCATTTTGGGGTCGGGCATGCGGACCAGTTCGAGCAGCTCGCGAGCGCGGACGAGCGCCGCTGCGCCCGAAATTCCCTCATGCACGCGTACGGCTTCGGCGATCTGATCGCCGATCCGACGGACCGGGTTGAGTGAGGTCATCGGCTCCTGAAAGATCATTGCCATGCGGCCCTGGCCGGCTTCGACACGTTGCCAGGGCTGCAGCTGCGTTACGTCGCAGCCCTCCAACAGGACCCGCCCGGCCCGGACCCGAGGACCGGGCTGCGGCAGCAATCCCATGACCGCAAGCGAGGTCATGCTCTTTCCACAACCGGACTCGCCGACGAGACCAAGGATCTCGCCCTTGGCCAATCCGAAGGACACGCCCGCGACGATGTCGACCGGCGCGGTTTCCGGCCCCACTGACACCGTAAGGTCGCAAACTGTCAGCACGGCCTAACCCTTCTCACCGAAGACTTGACGGAACCGCGGATCGAGTCGATCGCGCAATGCATCGCCGACCAGGTTCAGAGAAAATGCCGTCGCCACGATCATCATGCCCGGGAAGAAGAGCAGCCACGGAGCGCGCGTGATGAAGGTCCGCGATTCCGCCAGCATATTGCCCCAGCTCGGAATGTCCGGCGGGGCGCCGAGGCCCAGGAAGTCGAGTGAAGCCGCGCCGAGCTGCGCGAACGCGAAGACGAAGCTGGCCTGCACGAGAAGTGGTGAGACCAGGTTCGGCAAGATGTGCCGACTGATGAGCCACGCCGCTCCGGCGCCCATGCTGCGAGACGCCTCGACGTAGGTTTCCGCGCGCAAGCGCAGTGTCAGTCCATAGACGATGCGGGTCGTCGTCGTCATGTAGCCGATCCCGATGGCCAGAATGACGGTGGCCACACTCGGGCTCAAGATGACAATCAGGCCGAGTGCGAGAAGCAGAGTCGGGAAAGCCATCAGCACGTCGACTATGCGCATCAGCAGGTGACCCAGCCGCGGGAACAGAGCGGAGAGTACGCCGGCGGGAACGCCTGTCGCGAGAGCGAAGACGACCACGCCCGAGCCGATCAGAAGCGCCATGCGTGCTGAATGAATGGTGCGCGACAGGGTATCCCGGCCGAATTGATCGGTGCCGAACCAGTGGGTCACGTTCGGCGGCGTCAGACGGATCAGGGGATCGATGGCATACGGATCGTAAGGCGACAGCCAGGGTGCGAAGACCGCGGCGAGCACAGTCGCCAGAAGAACCCCGAGCCCGGCCAGCGCGATCGGGCGGGCGATGAACGGCTTGAGCCACAATGTCACGCTGTCGCTGCTCATTGCAGTTCAACCCGCGGATCGAGCAGACGATAGCTCAGATCGACGATCAGATTGATCAGGAGATAAACCACCACGATGACCAGGATGACGCCCTGGATCACAGGGTAGTCTCGGCGAAGGATCGACTGAACGACGAGGCGACCGATACCGGGCAGGGCAAACACGGTTTCGGTCACCACCGCTTCGGACAGTAGTGCGGCGAAGGTGAAGCCGAAGGCCGAGACGACCGACAGGAGTGCATTACGCCAGATGTGGCGACGCACGACCTGCCACGGCCGAATTCCCTTTGCACGGGCCGTGCGCACGTAGTCCTCCCGGGAGACGTCGAGCATGCTGGCGCGCGTCAGCCGCAGGATCAAAGCGGCATTCGGAGCCGCAAGCGCCAGGCTTGGGAGGACGAGATAGCGGAGATTGACGACACCACCTTCGAAGATCGACGGATAGCCGGAGCTCGGAAACCAACCAAGCCAGGCGGCAAAGATCAGGATCAGATAGAGCCCGACCCAGAACGTGGGTATCGAGGCCATCAGCATCGCCCCGCCGGACAATCCCTGATCGAGCCACGTGCCGTGCCGGACCGCCGCAATCATGCCGATCGGCACCCCGATGACCGCAACCCAGATCATCGTCATGGTGGCGAGCAAAGTGCTGGTCTCGGCGCCATCGGCAATTACCGACAGCACGGGCGCCTGGAAGAAGATCGACCGCCCGAGGTCGCCCTCGAGCACATGGCCGGCCCAAGTGAGATATTGCAGGATAATCGGTTGGTCGAGACCGAGCTGGTGTCGCAAGGCGTCGATCTGGTCGGGGGTCGCGGTGTCACCGAGCAGAACATAAATCGGGTCACCCGGTACGATATGGATGAACGCGAAGATGATGATGGACGCTGCCAGCAGCGTCACCGCCGTCGTTGCTGCGCGCTTGAATGCGTAAGACCACATGTGATTGAGGGCCTGGTCAGCTGCAACGATGCGCGCCGGCGCCGGCGCTCGACAGTCTTCGTGGCCTCATTGCCCGTCCTTACTTCGTGGACACATTCCAGAACACGGGACCGTTTGGGTTGAGCCCCTTGAGCTTGGGAGATGCAATGTCATAGGTGTAGGCGTCGCCTACTTTCATCACCGGTACCTGCTCATAGATCAGCGACTGGATCTTGTCCCATGTCGACTTGCGCGCGGCTGGATCGGTCGTGTTGATCAACTCGGCTCTAAGCGAGCCGATCTCGGGGCTGTCCCACCAGCCGGGATAGCTCGCATTCAAGAACGTGAGCAGCAGCGGGTCGGGCGCGAAGGAATGGTGGGTGACGAAGATGTCCCATTGTTCCGGCTGGCCGCGCATCTTCAGAAGGGTAGCCCAATCGACGACCATCATCTGAACATTGATCCCGGCGTCGGCCAGCTGGCGGGTGAAGACGGAGGCTTCGTCATAGTGTGCCTGGTAGTTCGTCGAGACCAGCAGGCGGATCGGCGTCCCCGTGTAGTCCGCCTCCTTTGCGAGCTCCTTGGCCTTCTTCGGGTCGTGCGCACTGTAATTGGAGACGCCTTCGCTCGAGTACCAGGGTGTGCCGTTTGGAAAGATCGATCCTTCAGCATTCCACAGGTCCTTGGGACCGAAGGCGACGCGCAGTGCCTGCGACTTATCCAGCGCGGTCTGGATGGCGCGGCGAAGCTTGTAATTGTCCTTCAGGATTCCCTGCTTCGAGTTCATGAAGAACAGGCCGAAGATCGGCGCGTTGGTACGCTGCACCTGAACCGATGGATCTTTGCTCAGGGACTCGTACAGATCACCGGAGATCATTTCCGCATAGTCGTAGTCGCCCGCCTGCACGCCGCTCACGCGCGTTCCGACGTCAGGCACCGGAATGAACCGGATCTTGTCGAAGCTCGCAACGCGGGCGCCGGCGAAGCCGTCACCCTTTTCCTTCACCGGCTTGTAGCCGTCGAACCTCTCCACCTCGACATAGCGGTTCGGCCGCCACTCCACGAACTTGTAAGGCCCGGTGCCGATATAGTCCTTTTGCTCGATCGGCCGGTTCCCCGCTTTGGCGGCTATGTCTTCCGGATAGATCGCAAGACCGCCATTGACGTCCGCAATGAGAGCCTTCCAGGCGCCGTTCGGCGCGGACAATTTCAGGGTGACTTCATACTGTCCGGTGGCCTCGACCGACGTAGCCGCCGCCATCAGGAGCTTGCCGCGGGCACCGAAACTGCCCCATCGCGTCATCGAGGCGGCCACGTCCTTGGCGGTCATCTCCTTGCCGTTGTGGAAGAGGACACCTTCGCGGAGCTTGATGATGATGGTCCGACCGCCGTCTTCCGTGCGATCGCTCTCGGCCAGCATCGGACGCGGCGTATAGGTCGAATCCAGCGCATACAGGGTCTCGAAGATGTGGCGGCCGATGACCGATGCGACGTCGGCTGTCGTCAGCATGACATCGAGCGGCGGCGGTTCTCCGATGGTGGCTTCGCGCAGCAGCGTGGCGGCATTGGCCTGTGCAAGCAAGAATGACGCGGTGGCCAGCCCCACGACGCCACGCATCAAGACACTTGGACCGTATCTCATGATCGCCCTCCCGCCTTGCTGACCGCCTGCTTCCCGGTGCAGGGGATGTGCCTTTCAGCTGTTGGGCTGCTGGCACGCTATTGGTTGTTTGAAAGTTACATACACAATTTGCCAATTATCAAGCGGAAAATGCTATTTTTTGATGGGGCATGCCGATATACGTTTGGTCGATGCTGAAGGTTTCTTACGGCAGCTTCCCGCCAAGGGCGCAGGTGGATCTGACCTGGGGAAGGGCAGGCAATGGCGCGTGCAAAGCGAAATCATCCGGCGAGAGCCGTTGGTGCAGCGATCTCGAAGCCGTCGGGCGACGACAATGTCGTGGCCGGCGACATCATCTCCCTTATCAGGCAGAGCGCTCCAAGCCTCAGTCCGTCGGAGCAGCGCGTTGCCACGGTGCTGCTGGCCGATATGGAGTTTGCCGTTCACGCCAGCAATTCCGAGCTGGCCCGCCGGGCGCGCGTCAGCGAGCCGACGGTAACCCGGTTCAGCCGCTCCGTCGGTTGCCGGGGCGTCCGCGACCTCAAGGTGAGGCTGGCTCAAGCAATGGCGGTTGGGCGGATTTACGTTGAGCCTCCCCCGCATGTCGGGACCGATCTGGCACGCCCCGCGCTCTGGCGGTCGGTGTTTCAGGAAATTCGTCGTGCAATTGCCGCTGCCGAGGAGGGACTTCGCAAGGACGACATCGAGAGGGCTGCCGAAGCGATCTCCCGCTGTTCGAAGCTTGCTGCGTTCGGGGTGGGGGGCGGTTCCACTCTTGCGGCGGCGGAAGTTCAGAACCGGTTCTTTCGTCTTGGGGTCGCCGTCTCGCATGCCTCCGATCCGAGCTTGATGCGCATGATCGCCGCGACCTTCGGGCGGGATGACGTCGTCGTTGCCATCTCGACCACCGGTGCGGCGAACGAAGTGATCGAGGCAGCCACTATCGCCAAGCAATACGGCGCCTTGGTCGTCGCAATTACAAAGCCGCAAAGCAGGCTGGCCTCAATCGCCGATATTGCGCTTGGCGTGCACGTGCCCGAAGCGCCAGACGCGCTTAAGCCGACCGCGTCGCGCTATGCATTTCTCGCCACCATCGATCTGCTCGCAGCGTCAACCGCCTATTGCAAGCCGCTCGAAGCCCAGGCCCGCATGCGGCGGATTAAATACGAGTTGCTGAAGGGGAGCGACGGGGACGCCAAAGGGCCGCTGGGGGACTGAAATATTTACAGTGGCCCAATGAGGATTTGGTCGGTGCATGCCGCTCGCATGTGGCAACATCAATCGCGCTGTGAAACCTGAACCGCACATCCCGCAGAAAAACCATCCGGCAGGATGCGGTGCTCAAAGCCGGCAACGACGACTATCAGCGGCAGACGTAGCTGCCATTGACCAGAACGCGGACACACGCCGTGCCGACCGCGGCTGCACCAACTGCTGCGCCGCCGACGACCGCGCGCCTGGTGGTGCGCCGTGCTACGCCGGCGACTGATACGGGCGTCAAGGGCCGCCCGACTCGTGCTTCAGCCCGGCCGAGCGAGAGCGAAAGGCCTTCCTCCGCCGACCAGTCGATCGAGCCGGACACTCCGAGGGCGACCACGGCAACCGCGAGTGATAGCTTTGTGACCAAACCACGCTTCATGATAGTCTCCGCCTGTGAGAGTGAATTTGGATCGCTCCACGGACTGGCGCTCGGACCATTGATCAAGATCAAGGAACCGTCGAAATCGTGAAGCTTTTAAGCGAAAGCGAAACACCAGAACGATTCAGTCGGGTTCGGGTACATGCGTCACCCTTTTCGCCGCTTTTTTACTTCTGTATGCAGAGCGGCCTCAGTGTCTCGTCGCTGCTGCGCGCTTTCGCGTATTCCATCAGCGCCGTCCGGGCTGCTTCGCAACGCTCTGCGCTTGAAATTCATGTGTCGATATGACGGCGCCATTCGCGACGCCAAGCCAGCTGATGACGACCAGAACATAGGTCATGGTATCCTCCCCTCAGCCGTCACCTCCTGAGCGCAGACTAGCGCGAGAGGCGGCTTAATGAGCGCCGCCCATCGCGCCATCATAAAGCTCTATTGGCACACGTACATGATGCCTTCGCCGCCCTTCACCAACGAGCCTGGGACGCAACCGATGCCGTTGCGCGCCGCATAGTCGGTCCAGCCGCTATAGCCGTAGCTCCACGGTCCGCCAAAATAATAGGCTCGCACCGCGTACCAGGGCAGACCGTCATTCGTGTAGTAGTGACCGCGATAATAGGGAGTGACGTATAATCGCGTCGCCGCTTGCGCCTTGTCGACCTGCAGCGAAATTCCGCCTTGGTCGTTCCAGCCGATGGACAACGTCGTGCCGCATACGAGGACGGCGACGGCAGCGGCAATCTTCCTTGCGCTCGCTGAGTTCATGGACCTTCTCCAAAAATGAACTTCAACGTCATAAGACCAACGCAGCACCAGGGCCGTGGCTTGCTTTAGATCAAGGGATTCAACAAATCGCATCTGCTTCGTCTTCGATTTTACCGGGTCAAGTTCGGATCGCGTTAAGGGAATCTGGATGACGACGCTTTGACGTCGAGTGCAGCCCGCCGGGTCGCATCGGAAAGCATGCTGTCACGTGGTGCACCGGCTCTCTCCACACTTGAGCCAAGTATGCCATCGTGCGAACGCTTCTCGCTCGGATGCGTCAGGCCGTCGGTGACAAGCTCCGAGACGGCATGACGCGTTTGGATCTGCTCTTTATCATTTCTGCCGGCGTAGGCTCGTGTTGCGCCGCGACCAATTGGTTGAAGGCGAAGAATAGCCGGGCGGTGATACCGCCTTTCCATCGGTGCTCATCAGGAAGCGCCTGGGCCGCCAGGCGCTTCCAGCTTCTTGCCTCGGCCATCTAGGCCGTTTGGTTTGCCGGATCCTCGCTTGCAAGCTGCCGGCAAAGTGCTGCACGCGAGCTCAGTTCGAATTGGCTCATCATCGGCCCTCCCTGCCAGAAGCTCGATGTACGCGGTGAGAATTCTGCCTTGCCTGCTGCATCTCTGCAATTGCTCTCCCGGCCATCGTACTAAAGGGCATGTCACTGACACTGACCAAGCCGTGCGGCACTACGCGAGGCCGTGTTTGGGACAATTCAATTCGTTGATCTGGCTCAAGCGAAGCCGCGTTCGGACGCGGTGAACATTAGCCTTGCTGCAGCGTGCATGCGCTTACCGACGAAGTGCCGCCATGCCTCAGCAAGTGCTTCACCAGGGGCGCGCCGCGGCTGACGCAACGGCGGGTCGATTTAGGCTACCACGTCCATGCAGGTTGCATTGCTGCGCCAATTCTGCCGCCGTGGGCCGTTGCTTGCCAGACGAAGATCTGCGGCGGCAATGGCGCTGACGATGCCCATCTCACGATATCTGTTCTATGTCGGCGGTACGTTGCTCGCGATGCTCTTCGTTGCGGATGCCTTGGTGCCGGATCGGCCTGCCGTACGCGGTGAAGCTGCGCGCTCCGCCACCATCCGCATCCATTCCGATTGGAAATTGCCGGAGCGGGTCGTTCTCGACACGAGCCGGCCCACGATTGTCGCAACCGACATCGCCAAGGTCGAGCTTGGTGCCCTGCCGGGCGCCGACTTCCAACAGACGCGCGTTCGCGAGGCCTTTGCTCAGCTCGGACCGCTCGATGCCGAACGACCGCCAGCGCGTTCGTCGGCAAAGGCTGATGCGAAGCCGCAGCGTCAAAACAAAATTGTGAGGAGGCACATCGAAAAAAATATCCGGCTCGTCGCGCGGCCGCCGCAGTACGGCTGGTTTGGTAACCAGGTTTGGTGAGCGTCTCCGATGGTCGCATCTTCGGAGTGGGGCGCCCGCCATGATACTGTCAACGAGCGCACGTCGAGGCATTGCCCAATCAAACGTCCTCAAGATCGGGAGTAACTGACATGAGTGAAACGTTAAGGTCTGGACGGGTCGATCGTCGCGAGGCGTTTTCGTTGCTCGGATGGGCCGCTGTACTCGGATTGGCGACATCCGGCACGTTCCTGTTCGGAACAGAAGCGCCGGCGCAGACGATCGGCATGGAGCGACGCCAGGAGAGGCGGGGAGCCCGCTACGAGCGGCGTCAGGAACGGCGCACGGGGTCGGACTGAACGCCGTTAGGAAAGGCGGACAGGGCGCACGGAGCGCCGCGAAGAGCGGCGCAACTAGGACGTCACATGATCTTACCGATCTTCATTTGCCGACAGATGTCCGCTTGATTGATATCCGGAAGCTGGCGGATGCCGCAAACCTGGTACGTCACGTTCGAGGTGCACAAGCGCGGGACCTTGCCGAAGCGGCGAAGTCCCCGGGAAACGCGCACATTCGAGAGCGAAGCCGAGGCGCGGACCTTCGCGCGAGAGAAATTCAACGAGGGATTGATCGTGTTCGCAGGCACGCTCAATCCCTTTTTGCCGCGACGGTTGATTCCCTCGAGCGACATTCCGTCCTGGATCGAGCAGGGCCGAGGCGACGAGATTACCGGCCCCGATGCCAAGCGCGACCCGGAGAAATAGGCGGGCCATCACGGTGGTTGATGCGGATGACTGGAGGTGACTCGGAGCGGACGGCTGCCTGTCGGCCAATTCGGATACTGGCGCAAGTCGTTCGACTCCGCGGGCGAGGCAAACCGAAGCCTGGTTCGAAATGTCTTGAGTGTTGCCATTTTGGCACGTGGAGTTTGCGGCCTCGCCCGTAGAGTTTCAGCTGGAAGTTGGGGGATGATTGCAATGCAACAAGCCGCCGTTCGAGCAATCAAAAAGCGGCCGGCAAGGAGAGAGCATGATGAAAAGACTTCTGCTGACAACAATTGGACTGGTGGCGTTGGCCATGGGACCCGCCATGGCTGCCGATATGGCCGTGAAGGCGCCGCCTCCGGCACCGATTATTCCGATCTACAATTGGACGGGGTTCTACATCGGCGGCAATGGTGGCTGGGCGCAGAACCACAACTGCGTGGATTTCCTTGACGCGGCCGGCGTCGCCGTCGCTTCCGGCTGCCGCGATCGATCCGGTGGCGTCATCGGTGGCCAGCTTGGCTATCGCTGGCAGGCCAGCCAGTGGGTGTTTGGTCTGGAGGCTCAGGGCGATTGGGCGGATCTCAGTAACCAGCGCGTCAGCCTGTTCGATCCGACGCTCTCCACGCGCGCCAAAACGAGCGCCATCGGCCTCTTCACCGGCCAGATCGGCTACGCCTGGAATGCGTCACTGCTCTACGTGAAGGGCGGCGCGGCGGTGACAGACAACCGGCTGAGCGTCCTTGATACTGCGTCCGGCGTCGAACTCGCCGCGCAAAGTGCGACCCGTTGGGGTGGCGTCATTGGTGTTGGATTCGAGTACGGCTTCACCCCGAATTGGTCGGTGGGGCTCGAATACGATCATCTGTTCATGGGGCACCGGAATAATTCGTTCACGGTCGCCGATCCGCGCCTTGCCGCTTTTGTGAACGACCGGATCACCCAGGACGTCGATATGCTCACAGTGCGCTTCAACTACCGCTTCGGCGGGGCCAACCCGGTCGTCGCAAGGTACTGAGCTCTCCAGGGTCTGACGTCTTCAGGGGGCCGGCAGTCATGTCGGCCCTCATTTTTGTGGCCGTACCGCGCAAGCCAGTCAGCGCCTGTCGGCGCGATCGACCGGACCGCCGCGGTTGGTCGGAGTGCCGGGCCGCATCGCTTCCCGTGCGGCAGCGCGTGCGACGGGACGCACTCCCAACACGACGCCTGGCCTCGCGACGCAATGCGCCGGATAGTCCACGTTTTGGCAGTATATAATGACGTTGGCGCTTTCAGGACTCGCGAGAACCAGCTCGGTCGTCATGAATGCAGCTGCTAGTCCGATGCGCCTCCTCTGTTCGAAACCGCAAGTCGATGTCAGCGCTCCTGCCTGCGTGCTGATCCAGATCAATGGAGGTATCGCGCTCGCGCTGCCATTGCGCCACGGCGACAACAAGAGCGCGTGTGCTCGAGAGAATCCGAGGCAAATCTACCAGCCGGAATAGTAGCTCCGCCTCGCGTAGTAGCCGCCATAACCGCCATAGCTTCCGTAGGCGCTGTAGGCGCTGTAGGCACTGGGCGGACAATAATCATAGCCGTATCCTCCGCCGTAAGAGGAGTATCCGCCGCCGTAGTAGGGATATGCACCATAGTAGCCGGAGCTTGCGATCGCGCCACCGACGACCGCCCCCGCGACCACTGCGCCGGCGCCCCAGCCACGGTAGCCTCTAGATCCGTAACCTCTGTAGCCATATCCGACGCCGCGATACCCCAAGCCACGATAGCCCAATCCCGCTCCGCGGTAGCCTCCGCCCCATCCGCCGCGATTACCCCAGCCTCCGTAGCGCACTTTCATCACGTCGTTATCAAGCGTGGCTCTCATCGCGCCAACATTGGTGGGCAAAGGCGCTGCTTCGCTTTCGGGTACGGAAATCATGGCGCTCGCGACAGTAAGAAATGCTGCCAATGCCCCTTTGATGAACCTCATAATGTCCTCCACCGCGTTGAAATCTCGACTGACCGGCGAGGGAGGGATTCCGTCGCGCCGGCGGCATGACCGTGCATATGAAATGTTGCGATCGTTACAGTGTTTGAGGCCAAGCGTGAGCTGAACCCGCCCGGACTTCAGCTGTAGGAGAGCCGCGACGCTTGATCTGGATCAAGCCAGCTGAGCGAGAGCAGGGGCTAGTTCGCCTCAGCATGCGCGGCATGAGCTGAAGGCGAGTCCGTGAAAACACTCCGCCAGATATTCTCCGGAGACGAGATCATCCAGCTTCTCATCCGGCTGGGGTTGCTGGGGCTGTTGCTCATCTGGGCGCTCCTCCTGGTCCGCCCATTCGTGCCCATATTGGCCTGGAGTGTCGTGCTTGCCGCTGCCCTTAATCCGGTGTTTCGGCGCCTCAGTGACATTCTCGGTGGCCGACCGAAGCTTGCAGCAACGATCCTTACTCTCGTCAATCTTGCTGTTGTGATCGGACCCGCGACCTGGCTGGGCATGGGCGCGGTCGACGGGATCACCGATCTTGCCGCCCAAATGACGGCTGGCGAACTGCACGTGCCTTCGCCGCCGCAGTCTCTCAAGGATTGGCCCGTCATCGGCCCTCAGCTCTTCGATCTCTGGGACCAAGCGACGACCAATCTCCGATCGCTCTTGCGCGCTGTGGTGCCCTACCTGAAGCCATTCGCGGCGACCCTGCTCGGATTTGCAGGCAATGCCGGGGTAGGTACGGTCAAGTTTCTGCTGTCGGTGGCGGTGGCCGGGGTGCTGTTTCCGTATGGACCTCAGCTCGTGGGGGCGGGTCGCAGCTTTCTGTCGCGCGTCGTGCCCGACCAGAGCGAGCACTTTCTCGACCTGGCAGGTGCCACGATCCGTGCTGTGGCCCAAGGCGTGATCGGCGTCGCCATCATCCAGGCATTGCTGGCGGGCATCGGATTCAAGGTGGCCGGCATCGCCAGCGCGGGGCTGCTGGCATTTGCGGTGTTGTTGTTGTCGATCGTGCAAATAGGCGGCGCTATTGTCATCCTGCCGGTCATCATCTGGATCTGGACCGACAAGGAATTTCCGATCGCGCTCCTGCTGACGGTGTTTTTCGTGATCGTTTCGGTTCTCGACAACATCCTGAAACCACTTGTCATGGGCCGCGGCCTGACCACGCCAGCGCTCGTGATCCTGATCGGGGTGATCGGAGGAACCCTCTTCCATGGGATCATCGGCCTCTTCATCGGACCTATCATCCTATCTGTGGTCTGGGAGCTGACGGTGGCCTGGATTCGTACCGAACGTGCCGTGCCGGCGAAACTGGCGATCGAGCTTTGACCCATATCAATTCGACCGAGCCTTTCAGGTAAAGCGATACAACCACGAGGTCGGAACGTGGTGGTGGAAATGTCTGGCCCGCCTGGTCCGGCTGCTGTGGCCGCCGGTGCTGATGCAAGGCTTCGACATGCTCCGACGAGTGCGACGTGAGTGCCATGGATACCATCCTTGTCATCGATGCCGGCTCTTCCCGCCTCAGGTTCCGGATCTATTCGATCGAAGGAGAAGGAAGCCTGCGGCAACAGATCAAGGGACGGATCGACGGGATCGGGCGTTGCCCGCGACTGCAGGCGAGCAGCGCCGGCGGCGATCCGCTTGCCAATCGCGCCTATCCGATCGACGCAGTGCCGGATATTCTGGCCGCACTGAACATTGCAGACGCCTGGTTGCGGGATGAGCTTCATATCAGCCCCATTGCTATCGGGCACCGCGTCGTTCACGGCGGTGCAGAGCATGACCGGCCGGTCCTGATTGATCATGGGATCCTGGCGCGCCTGGAAGGAATGACCGCGTTGGCGCCGCTTCATCTGCCGCATAATCTGGCGCCCATACGATCGATCCTGACCGACTTCCCAACGCTGCCGCAGGTCGCCTGCTTCGAGACCGCATTTCATCGAGCCCATGCTGCGGTGGCCGATCACTACGCGATCCCTCGTGGGCTTCATGCCGAGGGCGTACGGCGCTATGGATTTCATGGCCTCTCCTACGAATACATCGCGAAGACCTTGCTGAGGGTTGCGCCGGAAATCGCGATGGGACGCGTGATTGTCGCGCATCTCGGGAGCGGGGCATCAATGTGCGCCCTCCATGGAGGACGGAGCGTCGAGAGCACCATGGGCTTCACCGCGATCGACGGACTGCCGATGGAAGCGCGACCAGGGCAGATCGACGCGGGAGTTGTGCTCTATCTCATCTCGGAAAAGGGAATGGCGGCGTCCAGGGTGCAGGAGTTTCTCCACGGAGATTGCGGGCTGAACGGCCTCTCGGGCCTCAGCGGCGATATCCGTCAGCTCGAGGCAAGTGAAGATGTCAACGCGAAATTCGCGATCGACTATTTCGCTCACTGGGTCGGCCTTAACGCCGGTATGCTCTCAGCTGCGTTGCAGGGGCTCGATGCGTTCGTCTTCACCGCCGGGATCGGCGAAAGCTCCGCGTCGATCCGTTTGCGCGTGGCGGAGCGGCTCGCATGGCTCGGTGTCGAGCTTGATGTGGCGCAGAACGCGCGGCAATCGCAGCTGATATCGTCTTCAGCGAGCCGCATTCCGGTTTACGTCGTGCCGTCCGACGTGGATCTCATGATCGCGAGACACACGTTGGCGCTGCTGATGAACAGCAGCGCGACAGCATCAAAGGGGGCATCGTGATCGGTTCTGCTTGATCGGGGTTGCAGTCAAACGTAGAGAGCTTTGGTGGTCGGCGCTTGCCGGATCATCGGACGACTTCTTCGATGTCCGCGCTAGGAGTGCGCAATGGCGGTCCAGTTCCTGCTCGGTACCTTGATCAGCGTGATCAACATCATGATTCACGCGCTGGTGACCGTTGCGGCCATCGATATCGCTCGTACCGCTGGCTTGAAGCATACGGCGCGGCCCCGGTCGCACCTGATGGCCGTGATGGTCACCACTGCTGTCATTTTGATGGTTGCGCACACTGTCGAGGTTCTCATTTGGGCGCTCGCCTATGCGACGGTCGGCGCGGCGCCTTCGGGGAGCGATCTGCTATATTTCACCTTCGTGAACTACACCACGCTCGGCTATGGGGACATCACGCCCGCCGCGGGGTGGCGGCTGACGGGACCCATGACAGCGATGAACGGCATCCTGATGTTTGGTTGGTCAACCGCAGTTCTTTTCGAGGTGCTGCGCAAGACGGTGGAGCATCTTGCGGCGATCGCGGCGCCACAGTCTAATTCTGGAGATCGAGGCTAGCGAGCTTCAGCCTGTCCAGCAGCACGATCTGGCGCTGGGTGTTTCCGATGAAGCCGAGGATGCCGAGCTCATGCAACCGCGAAAGTGCCCGGGATACGGTTTCCAGCGTTAATCCGAGATAGTCAGCGATATCGCGCCGCGACATCGGCAGCGCCATGATCCCGGCGGCCGTCAGCCGCTTGTCCATCTCGATCAGGAAGGCTGCGACCCGCTCCAGCGACGTCTTGCGGCCGAGCAGCAGCATATGGTCTTCCGCATGCTGAAGGTTGGTCGTGGTCATGCTCAGCAGGTTACGAGCCACCACGGCGTCGTCCTGCGCAACCAGCTCGAGACTTTGGCGCCTCACGAGGCGAACCGTGGTGTCGACGATCGCTTCCGTCGTGAACCTGTGCGCGCTGCCGTTTTCCAGCCCGAAGATGTCGCCCGCAAGGTGAAATGCGCCGATTTGGCGTCGGCCGTCCGACAGGAGCTTGTAGCTCCGCACAGCACCCTTCTTCACCTGATAGACGTACTCCGCGGCCTCCTTTTCGCCGTAGACTTCCGAGCCCTTCTTATAGGTAAATTCGTTTAGACTGATGATTGGATTTGACTCGGTGTTTAGCCCGAGCTCCCGGAGCGAATGAAGCGGCGAAGAGGCGTCGGCAGCGGTGCGAACGAACATGGCCAACTCCCGAACTGATGGTGGCGCGATATTTCCATGGCCGGGAGTAAGGAGCCGCCGAAAATCCGCTTCCCGCGAGGGTTGTTTAGGTCATAAGTGGGGTTTTCAACCATTGTCTGTAGGTGCATTGTACCAAGGTACAGGTAGGGTTCGATGCGCTGGATTGAGAACCCGTCAGAGTGTCTGTCAGATGGTGCGGCAATATGCCGAAAACGGACGCTCCGTTCGCGGTTGTGGCATCCCAATCTGGCTGCTTTGCTCAGGCATTAACGGCACGTCTGGTTGCTGCATTTGAAGTACCCGTCGAGGGAGAAAAACTTGCCCGGCTTCGTTTATGTCGTGGACGACGACGCATCCTTCCGGATGGCGATCCAGCGTCGACTCAAACTGGCCGGGTATGAAGTTGTGACCTATGCGTCCGCGCAGCAGCTACTGGATGATCCGCCAGGGTCCAGCCATCCGGGATGTATCTTGCTTGATGTGCAGCTTCCGGGCCTGAGCGGGCCGGAGTTGCAAACCTCGCTCCTCCAATGCCAGTCGCCGCTGCCCATCGTCTTCCTGACAGGACATGCCGATACCGCGACGACGGTCCGTGCGATCAAGGCCGGCGCGGAGGACTTTCTGACCAAGCCGGTATCGTCAGAACAGTTGATCGATGCGATTGAGCGCGCGATGGCTCAACAGGAGGCGGTGCGCAGCCAACAGAGCAAGCTCGATTCGCTGCGTTCTCGCTTGACGTCTCTGTCGCGGCGTGAACGACAGGTGTTCGACCTGATCGTACGCGGTAAAATCAACAAGCAGATCGCCTATGAGCTTGGAACGACCGAACGTACGGTGAAAGCGCACCGCCACCAAGTGATGACTAAGATGCAGGTACTGTCGTTTGCCGAACTGGTGTCCGCTGCCGAGCGGCTCGGTCTTCTGGATTCGGAAAAGGCGTAGTGCAGGCCTATTTTCGTGCGCTTCGTCAGGTCTGCGGTGAGACCTGTACGATGGGCCAATATGAAATGTTATTGACATAGTTCGGCCTGGACCGCCTACATACCAGCGTCGTTAGCCGTCGGATTAGCGCAGGAACCATTGCCGCGTAGCGTCGTTGCGACGCAAGTGCCGGGTTTCCAATCAGAAAGACGGGTCCATTGTTTGCACGTAAGTCGATTTACGTCGTGGATGATGATTCATCGATGCGCCGAAGCTTGGAGCGGCTGCTTCGGAAGCACGGCTTTGATGCGGTTGCTTTTGATTCCGCCGCCGCGCTGCTTCGTTATGGCTGCATCGACGAGGCGTGCTGCATCGTTCTGGATATCAATCTGAACGGAGAGTCGGGCATCTCACTCCGCCGCAGGCTCGCTAGCGAGGGTGCCACGACCCCCATCATCTACATTACCGGCAACGACTGCCAGGCGAATCAAGTGGCCGCGATTCAGTCCGGGTGCGCCGCCTATCTGGCCAAGCCCTTCGCGGCAAGCGCACTCATCGACTCCATTGAACGCGCCTGCGCCGGGCATAACTGATCTCGCCGTTGCTCACTCCTCGATATCCTGCTCCAGCGTCTGAGCGGGCGCGCCATTGTGAGCTGAGGCGAATTGTGCCAGCGGCAACGATGTCGTCAGAGACAGAAGATTGGAATCGGTGACCTCGAGCACCAGCGCCTTGCCGGCTTCCATGTCCTTGACGAACTTGGGATCGGCGGCGTCGGCGGCGATACAGGCATTGCTCAGGCACCAGGTGTAGGGCAACGACTGGGAATGTCCCTGATCGACGGTCAGCTTGGCAGGCCGTTGCAGATACATCCCGACGGGGACAAACACTTGTAGCCGGGCAGTGGGGTCGGCGTCACGCTCGATCAGGTCCACGCGCACCGCCATCTGGCCCGTTGCAAACTTGCCGGTGATCGAGGTCCGGCACAGCATCGGCGCACCGCCGGGCTTGACGCAAAGCTTCCGCCAGTCGCCATAGGTGATGTCTCTGGCTTCGCGCTGTCCGCGAGGCGCGAGTTCGGTGGGTTTTGCCTCGCGCGCATGCTGTTGCGCTGCAGCATTCTGGGACGAAGCGGGTGCGGCAATAGCCGTTGCGAACAAAAGCAACAGATGGGCTCGCGTAGGCTTACGTCGCGGCTTGAGAGCAGGGTTGATCATATTGCGCCTCCAGGCGTCGGCGTCTGCGGCTACTTTTGCGCATTGAGGAATTTTTCGACCAGTGGTGACCACGTCGCGATCGTGTCGGGCGAGCCGATGAAGAAATGCCCTTCGTTGCCAAAGGGCGGCATCAGATGATATTCGGCCCTGCCGCCGGCAGCGGTAAAGGCGTCATGCATGCGCTTCGACAAGGCCGGACCGAAAAACGTGTCGTTCTCGATATAGAACCACAGCATTGGCACCCGCGAGGTTCGGCCGAAATCGGCAGTTGCTTCGACCAGCTTGTCCGGTGCGCAATTGTTGTTGGGTTTGCCGTCGACGCGCCCGCCGCGTCCTGCGGCGAATGTGATGATTGCCTTCACCTGCGGTGGGTTTGCGCTTGAGAGCGCAATGGACGCCCAGCCGCCCGCGGACTGTCCGACGACGACCACGTCCATCGGCAGAACGCGTTTCTCGGCCACCATGTAGTCGATGATCCAGAGATCGACCTGCGCCACCGCACGCCCGGCGTCGTGGAAGTTCGGATTGGTGCAGTTTCCGACCTTGGAGAAGAACGGTCCATAGAGACCGTGCTCGGGAATATCGATCGCGGCTGCGCCGTAGCCGGTGCCGACTGGTGCCACCACGAGGTAGCCGCGCTTGGCAAACCACTTGGCGGCGTCGCGGAACTCCACCAGCGGGAAGAAGCTGCGATCGACGGCCTTGAGCGACACGCCGTGGTTCATGATCGCCAGCGGGAAGGGGCCGTCGCCGACGGGCCGCACGACATAGGCGAACATCGGCAGCGGTAGCGGCAGGGCCCACATCTCTTCCTGGATCCGGACATTGTCGTCGGCGCGTACAGGGGCAAGAAAGCAGGCCGAAATGCTCAATGCCGCCGCCAGGTAGGTCACTGTTGACCGCAAATTCACGCGCGCCTCCTTCAACCGGCGAAAGTGCTGGCCACGATGATCGGTCCAAGCACGGTCAGCACAACATTGCCGACAGCGTAAGGCACGGCGACCCCGAGCACGGGCGTCTGGCTTTCTGCAACTTCGCAGGCGCCGGTAACGGCGGCGTCGACGGTCATGGCGCCGGCCAGCGCGCCGCAGATGATGACCGGGTTCATGCGGAGCACGCGATGGGCAAACAGGGTCGTCACGATCAGCGGCACCAGCGTGACCACCACGCCCATGCCGACCAGCAGCATGCCTTGCGACTGGATCGCGACCCAGGCTGCGTGGCCGTTGCCGAGCCCGATCGCCGCGATGAAGCCGCCAAGGCCGAGATCGCTCAGCGTCTGCTGCGCTGCGGGCGGCATTGCGCCCATTGTCGGCCGCCGCGAGCGCAGCCAGCCGCAGAAGAGCCCCGCAATCAGGGCGCCGCCGCCACCTCCCAACGTCAGGGGCACCGACCCGATCTTTACGCTTGCGAGACCGGCGAGCAGACCCACGGCGATGCCTGCGGCAAGGAATGCAATGTCGGTGCGATCTTCGGAGCGCAGAATCTGTCCTACATGCGAGGCGGCGCGCTCAATGTTGCGGGTGCTGCCGACCAGCGTCATGACGTCACCGACATAGACGCGGGTGTCCGCGCTCAAGGGGACTTCACGTCCCATTCGCGTCAAGGTTCGGAGGAACACGCCTCGTGCGGCATCGCCGACACGATCGGCCACGTCCTTGACGGAGCGGCCATGGAGCTTGCGATTGTCGACAAGGACGTCGATCACGTTGCCCGGAAGCGCCTTCAGGATCTCATCGGCGTCGATTTCTGTGCCAACAATCGGTTTCGCGGCGACAATGGCGGCGGTGCGTCCCGCAATGACGATGTCGTCGCTCACTTGAAGGACGGTGTCGCGATGCGGCTCGACATCGGCGCCGTGGCGCACGATCCGCTCGATCACGCTGCGGCTGCCGATCTCGTCTTCGACGGCGCCGACGGTCCGTCCCGCCGCTGCCGACACCCGGTACGCGCGCGCCTGGAATTTTCGATAATGCAGATTCTCATTTTGTTGCGGGTTGCCACCCGAAAGCTCCGCCTCGAGCTTTGCAGCTTCCGCTTTCAGATCGATCCCCATCAATTTCGGCGCGACAAACGGCACGTACAGGAGCGTGAGGATATAGCCGAGCACGTAGGTGACGGCGTAGCCGGCGGCGATATTGGCGTCCTGCTGCTGCAGCACCTCTTTGGCCAGTCCAAGCTGGGCTAGCGCCCCAGATGCGGTGCCGATGACCGACGACTGTGTCAGAGCTCCCGCTGCAAGACCGGAGGCGGTGCCGGGACCGAGCGCGAACACATGGGCAAATACGAGAACGATGATGAGGCCGGTACCACCAAGCACGAGCGCGAGCGCGACCTGAGCCAGGGTCCGGATGCTCAGCGAGGCAAAGAACTCGGGTCCGGACCGGTAGCCGATCGTGAACACGAACAGGCTGAAGAGAATGACCCTGAGGAGGGAAGGAAACGTGAAGGTGCCGAGCTGCCCGATCAGGACGGCAACGATGAGCGTGCACGCCGTGGTGCCGATCGAAAAGCCGCGGATCCGGACGCGGCCAAGAATGGTCCCGAGCGCGACTGACAGCAGCAGGAAGATTTCCGGAGCGGCGGAGATGATCCATCTGACCGTGCTCATGGTGCAGGCCCTCCAGCCATTTGCGCCAATCTGGTTGGTGATACCCGGCGATGCTTGATCCAGATCAACCCTCGCGATCGGCCAGACGCTCCCTATTCAAGCGCAGGATTTCAGAACCCGACGTTGGGACATGAGCACGATGGATGCCACCGCTGCTTCGTCGATACGCCGCGACGAAACGCTGCCAGTCGCGCTGTTGCTGGCCTTCACCGGTGGCTACCTCGACGCCTATACGTGGATCATCCACGGCGTCATGGCTAACGCCCAGACGGCCAATCTCGTCCTGCTGTGGGTTTATGGCTCGGTCGGCGACTGGACGAAGGCGCTCCACTTCGTCCCACCGATCCTTGCGTTCGCGGTCGGTATTGTCGCCGCGTCATGGCTGCGTCGGGCGGCGCGCGAGCGCGCCAGTGCCATCAGCACGCTGCTCGAGATTCTCCTGCTCGTCATCATCGCAGTCCTGCACAATCGCTTGCCGGATCTCGCGGGAACGCTTGGGATTTCGTTCGTCGCCGCCGTACAGAGCGCCGTTTTCACGAGGGTTGAGGGCGTGCTCTACAGCTCCGTCATGATCACGGGCAACATGCGGCAAGCGATTGAAGGCATGTTCGCTGTGGCCTCCCGGAATGGCTCGCTACGGCCGCCAGGCATTTTTGCTGTCTTGTGCATCACGTTCGGCCTTGGCGCCGCTCTTGGCGCCTTCGCGACCAAGCAGATCCCGGACCTGGCGCTCGGTGTCCCCGTGATCGCGCTCCTGGTTGTGCTGTTGCGTTGCGAAAGTCCGGACGACGAGGCCAGCCCATGACCTCATCGGACCGTAGATCGCGCCGGCCCTTCCTGTTTCCGCCCGCGGCTTGGCTGGCGGGGTATCACAGTGCCTGGCTGCGTTCGGACGCGATCGCCGGAATCACCCTCGCGGCTTATGCGATCCCCGTGTCACTGGCCTATGCCACGCTGGCGGGCCTGCCGCCCCAGATCGGAATCTACGGCTACATGCTCGGCGGCATCGGCTATGCGCTGCTCGGGTCGTCGCGCCAGCTTGCGGTCGGTCCGACCTCGGCGATCTCGCTGATGATTGCGGCGACGGTTGGGACATTGTCCGGCGGAGACGCGGCGAAATACGCCGAGATCGCAAGCCTGGCCGCATGCGCGGTGGCGCTGCTGTGCCTGATCGCATGGTTGTTCAAGCTCAGCGTTCTCGTCCGCCTGGTGAGCGACAGTATCCTGGTCGGCTTCAAGGCCGGCGCGGGACTTACCATCATGATGAGCCAGTTGCCGAGCCTGTTCGGCGTCGCCGGAGGCGGTCACAATTTTTTCGATCGCGCCATCAAGCTCGCCGGTCAGCTCGGCGGCATCAATTGGCTGGTTCTGGCGATCGGAGCCCTCGCGCTCTTGTTCCTGTTGGTGGGAGAACGGCGGCTGCCCGGAAGGCCGGTCGGGCTCACGATCATGGCGTTGTCGATTGTCGTGGCGACATTGCTTGGCCTTCCGTCCCTTGGCGTGCCGGTCACCGGGAAAATCCCAGAGGGATTGCCGGCTATCGGGTTGCCGAGTTTTGGCCTGTTGGAGCCCGACGAGCTCTTCCCGCTGGCTGCGGGATGCGTGCTCCTGGCCTATATCGAAGGCGTCTCCGCCGCCCGCAGCTTTGCTGCCAAACACGGCTATGCGCTCGATGTCCGGCAGGAGTTTTTGGGGCTGGGCGCGGCGAACCTCGTTACCGCCTTCGGCCACGGCTATCCCGTGGCCGGCGGGCTGTCGCAATCCGCGGTCAACGACAATGCCGGAGCGCGCACGCCGCTGGCCCTGGTGATCTGCTCGGTGACGCTTGCGCTATGCCTGCTGTTCTTCACGGGGTTGTTGACGAACCTGCCCAAGGCAGTGCTTGCGGCGATCGTCTTTGCCGCCGTCTACAGGCTGGTGGACATGCGCGCGCTGTTGCGGATGTGGCAAGTCAGCCGCATCGACTTTCATGCCGCGGCGATTGCGCTGCTGGCCGTGTTGCTCCTGGGGATATTGCAAGGCGTCCTGCTGGCGGCCATTGCGTCGATCGTTCTGCTGCTGGCGCGGGCCTCGCGTCCGAATGTCGCGTTCCTCGGCCGGCTCCCCGGTACTGGCCGTTACTCCGACAACGCGAGGCACGATGGCGTCGAGCCATTGGTCGGCATCATCGCGTTTCGACCCGAAGCCTCGCTGCTTTACATCAATGCTGAAACGATCCTGGAAACAGTGTTAGGCACCTTGCCGCTATCGGTCGGCGTCAGGCTGGTTGTCTGCGATCTGTCGGCGTCACCCTACATCGATCTGGCCGGCGCGCGCATGTTGCATGATCTCTATGACGAACTCGCCTCCCGAAATATCACCTTCCGCATCGTCGGCGCGCACGCGCAATTGCGCGATCTGCTGCGGGCTGAGGGGCTGGCGGAAAAGACCGACAGCGGGGCGTGGCTTCGTTCGGTCGACAGCGTGCTCGGGGAAAGCATGACCGGACAATCATCTGATCCCAATCCATAGGATCCGCCCGACTTATTGGCCGGTCGGCTCTGATGCGATCTCACCATCGTCCTCGATCCGTCATGCGGCAGCGCTTTGGACGATGTCGCACCGGAAATTACTCCAGGCCTCTTCAAGATGCTCGACCCTTGACTTGGATCAATAGACCGAGGTGAGCGGGCACCACGATCCTAGCCGTGACATCGCAAAGATCCGGAGAGAGACATGTCCAAGGACGCCAAGGCTGCAGAAAAGCGCATCGATCAGTTCATTTCCGGGCCGGGCGGCCGGGCGGACGACTGGCGCGATCTGGTCGAAGCAGCCAAAGCATGGGCGCGCGCCGGCGATCGCGCCAGGTACGATGCGGCACTGGCCGATCTCTCCGTCATTGAAGAGTTTCACGGGTATCCTGGGCTACAACTGATGGCCGCTTTGCGCGAAGCGGCCTCGGCCGGGGATGCGGCGGGTTCACTTGGTCTTGCGACGCGGATTACGCAGGCCCTGATGACAAGATCCTTCCGCCAACATGCCGGCGATTGGGATCCCAAGGACGACGGCAGTGGCGACGCACCCGAACTCGTGTCCTCGACTTTCGGCTCACATGCAGCTCGGCGACCCTATTTCGAAACGTTGGTCGTCACCGGCATCTCCTCCGAGAAGTGGCCGGCTCTCGCTGCCGAATGGCGCAAGTTGCGCCGTCCGGTCGATTCTTTCGTCTATGAGCCGGTGATCGTCGGCAGCCTCGAGGACGCCTTCTGCGCGACAATGCTCAACCCCAATATCGCCGCCGTCGTCATCAACGAAGGTTTCGGCCTGCGCTCGCGTCACGACGCGCCGATACTCCGCACCATGACCGCCGCCGCCGGCATCAATGACGAGGCGGACGCGTCCGCGCTCCGGCTCGCGCACGTCATCAAGCGGGTCCGTCCCGAGCTCGACATCTATCTGATGTCGAATCGCGACGTAGAGGCAATGGCGGGGAACCCCGAAGCCAATGTGGTCCGGCGGATATTCTACTCCATCGAGGAGCTCCTCGAGCTCCATCTCTCCATCCTCGAAGGAATCCAGGACCGCTTCGATACGCCATTCTTCGACAATCTCAAGAAATACGCGCAACGCCCGATCGGCACGTTCCACGCGCTGCCGATCGCTCGCGGCAAGTCTGTCTTCAGGTCGGACTGGATCCGCGATATGGGCGAGTTCTACGGCTTGAACCTGTTCCTGGCCGAAAGCAGCGCGACCACCGGCGGCCTCGACAGCCTGCTGGAGCCGACCGGCACCATCAAGAAAGCACAGGACAAGGCGGCGCGAGCGCTCGGCGCCGATCGCGTGTTCTTCGTGACCAACGGCACCTCGACTTCAAACAAGATGGCAGTGCAGGCGCTGCTTGGGCCGGGCGACATCGCGATCGTCGATCGCAACTGTCACAAGTCGCACCACTACGGCATGGTGCTGGCCGGCGCCCAGCCGATTTATGTCGAAGCGTTCCCGATGACGGAGTATTCGATGTACGGCGCGGTGCCGCTGAAGACCATCAAGCAGGCGCTGTTGAACGCGAGGGCCGACGACAGGCTGGACCGCGTCAAGATGCTCGACCTGACCAACTGCACCTTCGACGGCCACATCTACAACACCCGACGAGTGATGGAGGAGTGTCTCGCGATCAAGCCGGATTTGATCTTCCTGTGGGACGAAGCCTGGTTCGGCTTCGCGCGCTTCTCGCCGTTCCTGCGGCGACGGACCGCGATGGGCGCCGCCAACGAGATCGAGGCCTGGATGCACGACCCGAAATCGGTCGCGGCTTACGAGAAGCAGCAGGCCGAGCTCGGCAAGACTCCGTCGGACGAGGTACTGCTCAAGACCCGACTGGTTCCCGATCCGCGGCAGATCCGCTTGCGCGTCTACCAGACCAACTCGACCCATAAGTCGATGTCGGCGATCCGGCAGGGCTCGATGCTGTCGGTCAAGGACGTCGAATTCCACACCGTCGAGCAGCAATTCAAGGAGGCGGTGTTCACGCACGCGTCGACCAGCCCGAACCAGCAGCTCATCGCCAGCCTCGACGTCTCGCGTCGCCAGATGGAGCTCGAGGGCTACGGCCTGGTGGCCAACGCGATCGAAATCGCGTTCGCGATCCGCAGGGCGGTCAACGGCAATCCGCTGATCTCGAAATACTTCCGGATTCTCGGCGCGGACGCGATGGTGCCGGCGCAATATCGCCAGAGCGGCTTCACCGACTATCTCGCAACAGGCATGAATTGGGCGAGCATCCTGAAGAGCCTGGACGACGACGAGTTCTGCCTCGATCCGACCCGCATGACCTTGGTGTGCGGCACCGCCGGCTACGACGGCACGCAGTTCAAGGGCATCCTTGCCAATGATTACAATATCCAGATCAACAAGACGTCGCGCAATTCGGTGCTATTCCAGTCCAACATCAACAACACCCGTAGCGATGTTGCGCATCTGGTGAGGGTGCTGGCCGAGATCGCGGGCGAGGTCGACCGCGGGCTGGTTCAGGGCGGTGCCAATGCGAAGAAGACCTTCGAGGCGCGGGTCAAGAGTCTGATGACCGATGTGCCCGACCTGCCGAACTTCTCGCAGTTTCACGACAGTTTCCGTGGCGATGCCGGCACCAAGACCAACGAGGGCGACATCCGCAGCGGCTTCTACTCGGCCTATGACGCAGCGGGATGCGAATATATCCGGCTCGGCGATTCCGAGATCGACCGTCGCCTCAAGGCCGGGCCGGACCTCGTCTCAGCGAGTTTCGTGATCCCGTATCCGCCTGGCTTCCCGATCATGGTGCCGGGGCAGGTCATCACCCAGGAAACCATCGACTTCATGCGCAAGCTCGATGTGAAGGAAATCCACGGCTACGACGCCAAGGAAGGGCTGAAGCTCGTACGCGCCGAAGCCCTGGCAAAGATCGGTCGGCCCAAGCCCGGCGCCGCGCCGAAGCTGAAGGCCGCATCATAATAAAGGGGACGGACATGCAAGGGTTTTTCACGTTCTTGCAGCAGAACCCGTTTCTGTTGCTGTTCTTCGTCGTCGGGCTCGCCGTCTGGATCGGCCGGGCCAGCATCAAGGGGTACGGCCTCGGCATGGTTGCCGGCGCCATCGTAGTGGGCGCAGCCCTTTCGGTCTGGGCCTCGACCTACGGCGTGAAGCTTGAGCTCAACACCTTTGCCAAGAGCCTCTTCTACTATCTGTTCATGTATGGCGTCGGCCTGCGCGTGGGGCCGTCCTTCATCAACAGCCTGAAAGGCGATGGGCTGAAATTCTGTATCCTTGCCCTGGTGTCGAGCGTCCTTGGTCTGGCGCTTGTCGTCATCTGCTCAAAACTCTTCGCGCTGCCGATCGGGGCTGCCGGCGGCATGCTGGCGGGGTCGCAGACCATGTCGGCCGCGATCGGTTCGGCCGAGCAAGCCATCACCTCCGGTGTCGTGAAGCTTCCTGACGGCATGAAGGCCGAGGACGCGTCGGGCATGATCGCGCTGTCCTACGGCATCACCTACATCTGGGGCACGGTCGGCATCATCTTGATCTGCAAGTATCTGCCGCGCTGGTGGGGCGTCGACGCCAAGGCGGCTGCCAGGCAGTACGAGCAGGAGTTCGGCGTCAAGGATCTCGAAGGCGGCGGCCTGACGGGTTACCGGCAGTTCGGCCTGCGCGCCTACCGGCTCGAAAACCCGGCCCAGGTCGGCATGAGCATCGCCAAATTCCGTGTGATGAATCCTGAATACCGCATCGTCAACGTGGCGCGCGGCGGAGAGCCGCAGGGCGCCGATCCCGAATTCGTCCTGCAAAAGGGCGACGTCGTCGCGCTCGGCGGCTCGACCGAACATCTGACCGACAAGATGGGCCTGATCGGTCCCGAGGTTGCCGACGCCAAGGCGCTCGGCATTCCCATGGATCAGGCGGACATCCTCGTCACCAACAAGGAGATGGCCGGACGGACCTTTGAATCCTTCCGCGATACGGCCATCGCGGGCCAGCTGCAGGTCACCAAGGTGGAACGTGGCGGCGTACAGATCCCTGCGGGTCTCAAGACTGAGTTGCAGCGGATGGACATCGTCTCGGTGGTCGGCATCAAGTCGGCAGTCAGCGAGCTCGGTGAGATGTGGGGACGTATTGCGCGGACCAACACCTCGACCGACCTGTTGACGCTTGCCTCAGGCATGATCATCGGCTTCCTGATCGGGATGATCGAATTTCCAGCCTTCGGCGCCAAGATCGGCCTCGGCAATGCCGGTGGATTGTTGCTGTCCGGCGTGATCGTCTCGTCGCTGGTCTCGCGGCTCCGCTTCTTCGGCAATACGCCGAACGCGGCGCGCAACGTGCTGGAGGATCTCGGCCTCGTGGTCTTCGTCGCCATCGTCGGTATCAATGCCGGCGCCGGACTGTTGGCGCAACTCACGGGCGCGGTTGCCTTGAAGATATTCGTCGCCGGCTTCATTGCCTGCACGATCCCGCCGTTCATCGTCTGGGCAATCGGCTATCACGTGTTCAAAATCAATCCGGCCGTGTTGATGGGCGGCGTTGCCGGTGCGCGGTCGCACTCCGGTCCGTGCCGCGAAGCCGCGGTGGAAATCCAGAGCTCCGTGCCCTGGATCGGATTCCCGGTCGGCTACGCGGTGTCCGGCATTCTGCTCACCGTGTTCGGCTACTTCGCAATGATCCTGGCTCAATAGTTCGGCGTCACAACCAGAGGAAATAAAACTCATGAGAAAAGTCGCTATCTATGCTGCCCTGGTCGCCTCGCTGGCAGGCGTCGCCGGCTTCAGCACGCCCTCGCGGGCAGAGACCGGTCAGGTGGCCGTTGTCTTCACCAAGGGCGGTTTCATCGTTGGCGTCGGTGGCGGCGAGGGCGTTCTGCTGCTCCGGGGCCACAAATATCCCTTCACCGTCTCGGGCATGAGCGTCGGCTTCACGATCGGCGCCTCGACCACCAAGCTGGTCGGCCGCGCCCTCAACCTGAGGGGGCCGGAGTCGATCGAAGGCTCCTATGCTGTGGGCGGGGCGGGCGGTGCCATCGCCGCCGGCGCAGGTGCCGTTCAGCTGCAAAACGGCAACGGCGTGATTCTGCAGCTCAGCGGACCGAAGGTCGGAGCCGAGCTGTCAGCTGCGGTAGGGGGCGTGACGATAAGTTTGAAGCGCTAGAGCGGCAGTCGGGCCGCTTTGCGGTCGCGGCGTTCAAGCCAGAATGGCGGCTGCTTCTCTCAGGCACGTAAGTCAGGGAAGCGGCCGCAGATCAGCGCCAGGTTCGGGTGCCAACCGCGTTTCGCGAGGCATCGTCGAAAAGCGGATCACGGCACCCATACCGAGGAGGACATGCCATGCTTCGTTATCTCCTAGCTCTTGCTGCGACCTTCGTTCTTCTCACGGCCACGCTCATTCCTGATGACGCCTATGCCCGCCGCGGAGGCGGTGGCGGCTATCGCGGAGGTGGAGGGGGCATGCGCGCCGGAGGTTTCCATGGCGGCGCCGTTCACGCCGGTCGGATCCATGGCGGAGGCGGACGCCATTACGCAGGAGGTCCGCGGCCAAGCCATCCGATCGCCGGTCGTCCGGGTCGCCCCGGTTACCCTGTTGCGGGCCGTCCCGGCCGTCCGATCGCCGGTTATCCTGGAGGCTATCCGCGATATGGCTATCGAGGCGCGGCTTACGGTGCTGCTGCCGTCGGTGCGGCCGCCGCCGGCGCCTATGGATACTACAACAACAGCTACAACAACGGTTGTTATCAGGACACGTATGGCAACTGGGTCTGTCCCAATCAGTACCCGTATTGAAAGAATGCGTTGCTGACGGGCCCGGCGAAGTCCGTCGGCAGCATCGATCGGACCGCGCCCGCCGTGCGGCCCGATCACCTCGTCAATAGCGTTCGGTGACGAAGTTCATCCCGCGCAGGACCGCCTGGTCATTGTAGCGCCCCTTGTCTGAACGCTTCGGCAGCTTCACCTTGTCCTTCTTGATCCGCTTGTGCGGGATAGCCTCCAGGATGTGCGCGATACAGTTCAGCCGCGCCCGCCGCTTGTCGTCGGAGCGAATGATGTACCAAGGCGCGTCCTTCGTGCTCGTCTTCTTGAGCATCAGGTCGCGCGCGCGCGAATAATCATACCAGCGTTTGAAGGATTCGAGGTCCATCGGACTCAGCTTCCATTGCCGCACCGGATCGTCGATGCGGGCGTTGAAGCGGCGCTCCTGCTCGTCCATCCCGACCTCGAGCCAGATCTTGATCAGGATGATGCCGCCGTCGATGGCGTACTTTTCCATCTGCGGGCAGAGCGCGAGGAAACGATCGTGCTCGGCGGGCGAGCAGAACCCCATGACATATTCGACGCCGGCGCGATTGTACCAGCTCCGGTCGAAGATCACGATCTCGCCGCCGGCCGGAAACTGCTTCATGTAGCGCTGGAAGAAAAGCTGCGTCTTTTCGCGATCCGATGGCGCCGGCAGCGCCACCACCCGGAATACGCGCGGGCTGACCTTTTCTGTGATCGCCTTGATCGTGCCGCCCTTGCCGGCCGCGTCGCGGCCTTCGAACAGGACTATGACTCGAAGCTTGTTTTCCTTTACATAATCCTGGAGATGGCAAAGCTCGATCTGGAGCTTTTCGAGCTCCTTCTCGTAGTCCTTGCGTTTCATCCGCTCTGAGGCTTCGTCCTTTGCCATGCCGCTCCGCCTTCTCTTAACTCGGCCGAAACGTGATCAGTCGCCCCAGGAAATGATGACGCCGATGTCGCCGGGCACGCCGTCAGGAAAATCGATGATCTGATAGCCGATGCGATAGCCGCGAGGCTTGAGGTATTCGGACCAGAGCTCGAAGATCTCTTTTGGAATTCCCGTCAGCGTTTTCTCCCAGCCCGCCTCCATTTGGTTGATCGCGCGGCCCTTGTCGGTGCACAGGGTGTTCGGGAAGCGATAGACCTGCACCTCGGTCAGGCCGTTGCGAACCGCGCGCTGGATGATGGTCGAGGCGAGCTTGATTTTCTCCTCCTCGGATTTGCCGGACGGTTTGCTCAGCCGTTCGATCAAGTCGCGCTTCTCGGCTTCGGCCGCGGCGGCGAGGCGAACATATTCCTCGGCCTTTCTGGCTTCCTCGAGTGCAGCTTCCTTGCGAATTTGCAGTGCGTTGGGAATGAGCTCATCGATGCCGGGCATGATTGGTACGTTCCTGGCTTGCTGTGGGAGCGGAGTCAGGGCTAAGCTAGGTTTCGCGCCGTTCGGACCTTTGATTCATATCAAGCAATTTTCTCACCTGCGCGGCCACGGTAACGAGCCGGCGCGCAGACCGCCCTGATCCCTTCTGTGGAGGCGACCATTGAGCGAGCAACTTCATCCGATGGCCCCGCATCATCTGCCGTTCTATCTCGCGCCGGGAAGCGGCACGGACGTGTTGATGGTCGTGATGGGAATCTTCCTGGTCGGCACCGTGCTCTGGGTCGGTACGCTCTATTGGAAGCTGCACAGCCTGCCCGAACGAATGGCGCACAAGTCGCAGAAGCTGCAGTTCGAGATCGTGGCTGTGCTGGGCATCATCTCGCTCTTTACGCACATGCACATTTTCTGGGTGGCCGGCCTTCTGCTCGCGATGATCGACTTGCCAGATTTCGGCACGCCCCTGCGGAGTATCGCAGGCTCGGTCGAGAGGATCGCTGACGCCGCGCCAGGTGAGGGTCGGGAGCCCGAACTACCAGGCTTGCCGCCGGTCGAGAAGCCGATCGCCAAGAAGGAGCATAGCCATGTTTGAGCTCATGTTCTGCTCCCTTCTGACCATCCTGCCGGACTACCTCTACCGCCGCTATGCCCAGGGCAAACGTTTCGGCAAGGAGATCACCTTCTTTTCCATCTGGTATGAATTGCGATGGGGCATCACCGGCTGCCTGATGCTGACGATTTCTCTGATCACCATGATCTTCTACTTTCACCCGTCAACCACCTCCGCCACGCTCTATTTTCGCACGGTGCCGATCCTGCCCGAGGGCTCCGGCCGGGTGGCGGAAGTCAATGTCGGCTACAGCGAGGCCGTGAAGAAGGGTGACGTGCTGTTCAGGCTGGACGGTTCGAAGCAGAAGGCTGCTTTGGAAACAGCCACCCGCAAGATCGCCGAGGTCGACGCTGCGATGACAAGCGCCGAAAGCGACGTCGTCAAAGCCGAAGCGCAAATCCAGGAAGCCAAGGCCAGCCTTCAGCAGGCCAAGGACGAACTGGACGTCAAGACGGAGTTGCAGCGCCGCAACCCCGGTATCGTCCCGCAGCGCGATATCGAGAAATTACAGGTCGTGGTCAACCAGCGGCAGGCTGGTGTGGACTCTGCCACCGCGTCCAAGACGTCAGCGACGTTGCGACTTTCAACGCTGTTGCCGGCTGAAAAGGCGAGCGCCCAGGCGGCCTTGGCGGAAGCGCAGGTCGATCTGGACAAGACCTTTGTTCGCGCCGGGGTCGACGGCCGCGTGGAGCAATTCCTGGTCCGCACCGGCGATGTCGTCAATCAGCTGATGCGCCCGGCCGGCGTGCTGGTTCCGGACGGTGCCGGCAGGCGCGCCTTGCAGGCTGGCTTTGGTCAGATCGAGGCGCAGGTGATGAAGGTCGGCATGGTGGCGGAAGCAACCTGCATCTCGAAGCCGTGGGTGATCATTCCCATGGTCGTCACCAGCGTCCAGGATTTCATCGCGGCCGGGCAGTTCCGAACCGGCGAGCAACTGATCGAGGCGCAGAATGTCGGGCGACCTGGAACGATTCTGGCCTTCCTGGAGCCGCTCTACAAGGGCGGGCTAGAAGGCGTGACGCCGGGCAGCAGCTGCATCGTCAATGCCTATACCAGCAATCATGAGGAGATCTCCGCGAAGGAGACGGGCACGGGGCGGGCAATTGCCTTGCACGTCGTCGATGGTGTTGGCCTCGTGCACGCCATGCTCTTGCGAATTCAGGCGCTCTTGCTGCCGATCAAGACGTTGGTGCTGAGCGGGCACTGACAGGCTTCGCATTGGTTTGAATCGCACTTCGGTTCAGCGATGCGCCTCAGTTGAGCCGGTCTGGCCTCATGAGCCAGTCCGACCACCGAGCGCCTATCAACTGTGAGCGCCACATGGTCCCTGCGAGAATGCCGGTTTGGCTTCGTTCTATCATTGTCGCCAGCGCTGTTGTGCTTGTGCTTGGAGCTGGCCTGTTCGGCTACCGCTGGTACTCTCGCCCGACGACGCTGACCATCGCGGTCGGATCGCTGGATGGCGAAGCCACGCGTCTGGTATCGGCGTTGGCAAGCCGGCTTGCCGTCGCGAACGCGCCGGTCCGGCTCAAGCTGGTGGAAACCACCAACGCGCTTGATGCTGCCGAGCAGTTTGCGGCGGAAAAGGTCGAGCTTGCTGTCGTTCGCGGTGACGTCGGCGACCTATCGCAGGCGCAGGCTATCGCGGTCCTCGCCCATGCCGTCGTCCTGTTGGTTGCGCCGCCGGGCTCCTCCATTACCGAAATCGCTGGTCTGAAGCGCACCAGCGTCGGCGTGATCGGCGGCGAGATGAATCGCAAGGTCGTCGACGTCCTCAGCGGCGAATACGGCCTTGGACGCGCCAACGTGACATTCCGCAATCTCCAGCCGGCAGACGCGCGGCGGGCACTCGATGCCAAGGGGGTACGAGCGATTTTGATCGTCGTTCCTCTTGCCGAAAAGTATCTGGCCCTCTTGCGCGGCCTCTTTCTGCAGACGCCGAAGACCGCGCCGGTCCTCCTTCCCGTCGAGGCGGCTGGTGCCATCGCGGAAAAGCAGCGCGCCTATGAAAGCTTCGATGTCCCGAAGGGCACGCTGCGCGGTTCGCCGCCTGTCCCGAGCGAGGATCTCACCACGCTGCGGGTTTCGTTCTATGTGGTCGCGCAAAAGCAGCTCAGCGCAGAGGTGGCGGGCAGCCTGGCCGACGCGCTGATGAAGGCACGCAGGGACCTGCTCGGCGAATTGCCGATCCTCTCGCAAATGACCGCGCCGAGCACGGATTCGGACGCCTTCCTCCCGGTCCATCCCGGCGCCGCAGCATTCTACAACGGAACGCAGCAGAGCTTTCTGGACGAATGGGGAAACGCGATCTTTCTCGCGCCCATGATTTTCGGCGGCCTCATCTCCGTATTGGCGGCGGCTTGGAAATTCCTTCAGGTGCGTGATTCCTCTAAAGACGAACGGGGCCTGGACTTGCTGTATGCGCTGGGCGCGCGGATACGCAGGACTGAGGCGGAGGCCGAACTGTCCGATATCGAGGTCGAGATCGACCGGGTGCTCCAGGGCCAGCGCGCCAAGGCCGCTGCAGGAGACGAGAATGCGCTCGATGTCTCCACACTGAATGTAGCCGCGCACCGCCTTCAAAGCCTGATCCACGATCGCCGGATCTTACTTTCTGCGCGGCTGGGCAGCAGCGGCCAAGCGGTGCGGCCGGACATCGACCGGATCGAACGTCCGGCCGCGGAGTGAATAGCTCCGACCTCCGGGAGAGCTCCATCTTCTTTGATCTTGATCAATAGAAGATACTGATCGTCCAAGATGCTTGGTCCAACGGGAGCTCAAGGGAGGACGTGATGCTTCGTTGCGGGAACACTCTGATCGCGATGGCGTTGCTCTTGGCGATGCCTGTCGCCGCAGTAGCCCAAACCGCAGACGCTCCGGCGGCCCCAAGTAGCCAAGTCCAAACCGCCGGCAAGCCTCCAGCGGCTGCTGAGTTGCTCAAGCCCGAGCAGCTCGAAGCTCTGGTCGCACCGATTGCGCTCTATCCGGACGAACTGCTTGCAAACGTGCTGGCCGCGTCCACCTATCCCTTGGAAGTCGTGCAGGCCGATCGCTGGCTGAAGGAGCGCAAGACTCTAAAGGGTGATCCCTTGAAGACGGAAGTCGAGAAGCAGCCTTGGGATGACAGTGTCAAGGCATTGGCCTCAACCGCCGAAGTGTTGACCATGATGAGCGACAAGCTCGACTGGACCAAGGCGCTGGGCGACGCCGTGCTCGCGCAGCAACCGGATGTGATGGATGCGGTGCAGCGGCTGCGCACCAAGGCCTATGACAACAAGAAGCTGGTGACCACCACGCAGCAGAAGGTCAGCGTCAAGACCGAGGAAAGCAGGCAGGTGGTCGTGATCGAGCCGGCAGTTCCCGATACGATGTACGTGCCGTACTACGAGCCTGCGACAGTCTATGGCGCGTGGCCCTACACCGAGTATCCACCGTATTACTTTGGCTATCCCTCCTATATCGGCGCGGGTGTGGTCGCGGCTGGTCTTGCATTCGGCACGGCTTGGGCCATTGGCCGCTGGGGCAATTATTGGGGCGGCGGCTGCAACTGGGGCAACCGCAACGTCTATATCAATCACCGAACCACCAATATCGGAAACGGCTGGCAACACAATCCGTCGCATCGCCAGGGCGTTCGCTACAACAATTCAAATGTTCAGCAGCGCTTCGGCAACAGCAACCTCAAGGCCGGTGCCGCCGACCGGATGGATTTCCGCGGCCGTGACGGACAGCAGAAGCCGGGACAGGATCGGCCTGGTGCGGGAGATCGCGCAGGAGATCGTGCCGGCGACCGCGCAGGTGATCGAGGCGGTGACCGACAAGGCCCGGGGGATCGTGCCAAGGCGGGGGGCGATCGTGCTAAAGGTGGTGGCGATCGCGCGGCCAAGGGTGGTGGTGCCAAGAATGCCGGCGCAAAAAGTGCCAGCTCTAAAGCGGGCGGTGCCAAGGGCGGCGGTGGCGCCAAGGCAGCGAACCGCGGGGGTGGCGGCGCCCTGAACGTGTCGTCGGGCCGCTCGGCGGCTGCAGCATCGGCGCGTGGCCAGGCGAGCATGGCGAGCATGGGACCGCGCGGTGGCGGCGGCGGAGGTGCGAGCTTCGCCGGCCGAGGCGGCGGCGGAGGCTTCCAGGGTGGCGGTGGCGGTGGCCGCGGTGGTGGTGGCGGTGGCGGACGGCGTTCCGATATCGGGCTGAAGCATGATGTCGTTCTGCTCGGCCATCTCGCAAGCGGCCTTGGTTACTACCGCTTCAGCTATATCGGCAGCGACAAGGCCTATGTCGGGGTCATTGCGCAGGAAGTCGAAGAGGTGAAGCCAGAAGCCGTTACCCGCGGAGCCGATGGTTATCTCCGGGTCTATTACGAGAAGCTCGGTCTAAAATTCCGTACGTATCGGGATTGGCTCGCCGGCGGCGCGACGATTCCTGCGCAGGTGATGCCATGATAAGCTTCAAGTCGCTTCATCGCGTCGCCCTGCCGGCCATCATGGCGCTGGCGCTCACGAGTTCGCCATCCCGGGCGCAGCAATCGTATCCGACACCGGAGGATGCAGCGGCGGCGCTCGCGTCGGCGGTCAAGAGCGGACCGGAACGGGCCGTCCTGAAAGTGCTCGGCAGCGCTGCCGAGGACATCGTCTCGTCCGGTGATGAGGTCGCCGACGTCGACATCCGGAAACGTTTCACCTCGATGTACGACGCCAAGCATTCGATCAAAGCGGAGGGTAACAAGAAGGCAATGCTGATGTTGGGTCCGGACGAATTCCCGTTCCCGATCCCGCTCGTCAACACCAGGACCGGCTGGGAATTCGATATCGCCGAAGGTCGCATCGAGGTGCTCTATCGCCGCATCGGCCGCAATGAGCTCGACGCCATCCAGACCAGTCTCGCCTTTGTCGATGCCGAGAACGACTACGCCGACAAGGATCGCGGCGAGGGGGCCGGCGTATACGCACAACGCATCGTCAGCAGCGCGGGCAAGAAGGACGGGTTGTTCTGGCGTGACGACAATGACCAGAGCCCGCTCGGCGCGTTAGCAGCGCAGGCTTCGGCTGAAGGCTACAAGGCCGAGGAGGGTGCGGCGCCCTACCACGGCTATTATTTCCGGATCCTGAAGGGGCAGGGGTCGAACGCGCCAGGCGGCGCGCTCAACTATGTGGTCAATGGCAAGATGATCGGAGGTTTTGCACTGGTCGCCTGGCCTGCCGAGTACGGCAATTCCGGCGTCATGACCTTCCTGGTCAACCATGCGGGCGTTATCTATCAGAAGGATCTCGGTTATCGGACCAAGGTTCTCGTGTCCCGCATGACTGCATTCGATCCGGACCAGACCTGGAAGAAGGTCGATGGTACAAAACCCTGAGCGACGTACGCAGATACTGCGTCTGGCACCTTCGTATCGGTCGCCAACCTTAGCACGATCATGATCTCTATGAAGTGAGCGAAAGGCGGAACGATCGCGAGGGTCTCGTGGTGTCATTGCGACGAAGTGGGAGCGGAGATTGGCATCTCCAACTCGAAAACGGAGCCCCTGACGTCCGATTTGACCAGCCTCAACCTTCCTCCGCACCTTGCGACGAGGTTGGAGGAGATGGCCAGTCCCAACCCCATACCGCCTTGCTTCGTCGTGAAGAAAGGGTCGAAGATGCGCTCTTGATGACGCGGTGTGATGCCGGTGCCCGAGTCCTCGACGGACAAATGGACCGTTGCGCCACCATCGAGGGCGGTTTTCAGACGGAGCTCTCGTTGGTCGGCGGGGACAGAGCTCATTGCGTCAATCGCGTTTTTGCAGAGGTTCAGGACAATCTGCTGAAGCTCAGTGCCGTCCAGTGCGACTGGAGGTATGTTGCCCTGAAGCTCCGTCGTCACTGATACGCCATTGGCCAGGAGATCGTGCTTCAACAGTCTCAGCGTAAGCTCCGCGATGTCCTCGACGTTTGCCGAAGCGCCGCCGCGCGCCGTTTTGATTGTAATCTCGCGAATGCTCGATATGATGTCAGCCGCCCGACCGCCGTCGGCTTCGATGTCACAGAGGATGTTCTCGAGTTCCTCGAGTTCAGGGGAGGCAGCTCGCAAGTGACTTAACCCTGTCGCAGCATTGAGCGAGATGGCCCCTAATGGCGACCTCAGCTCATGGGCGATCGCGCCAGTGACCGCGTCGATGCTGAGAAGCCGGTTCGCTCGTTCGCGTCGCTGCAGGGCAATGACGCTGGCAAGGCGCGAATAGATAAACATCGTTTCGATGAGCAATACGGTCAGCAACATGCAACTGCCGACCAGAACGAAACCGCGTGCTGCGTACCAACCGATGGTGAACCGAACCGAACTGCCGATGATCGCCACCAGGAAATTGGGCAGGTAGGCGAGTAAAGTCACCATTAGCCAAAGGTCAAGAATGGTGCGCATGCGCGCAAACAGGACGGTGAGAGCGGTCACATTCCAAAGCAAAAGTATCAGGTTGACCTGATTACCGAGAGGGGTCTGATGCCTGACGTCGTTCACGTAGAAGCTAGGGAGAAATTCGGCTTTCGCGGTCACCATCCACGTCAGTGCTGCCACGGTGGCAGCGATGCAGCCGAAAGCTAGTGCGATCGCGGCTATTGCAGGTCTGCCTGGTCGGCCGGCGGCGGAGTGATTCTTTGTGAATCCGTACACCAGGATAGCCGCGGGAAAGGCGGTGTGCCAAAGCACGTAAAGCCAAGCGGGGCTATCCAGTCCATTTCCAATGACACCTGCGGTGGCGTATCCGTTCGGAAAGGCGAGCGTTTGCAGGAATGCGAACGATCCGCTGAAAACGTACCCGCTCGCGAGTGCGAGAAGTGCCCGCTGAGGCTGGATCGAAAATTGAGCAAACAGCAGGGCTGCCGTGATGAATTCGGCCAGGGCCAACGCGGTCTGCAATACTGGAACGAAACCATTGATCTGGCCCAATTGGATCCGGGCGAACGGCGCGATGGCCGCTGCAAGGACGATGAGCAAGACGGCGACACCCACCGCCCAGGCCTTTTGGCGAGGGGTTGCGGGCATGTTCGCGATGATCAATGGGAATTCTTGCTCATCATCGTAGGCGGGCTCGGCGGCTGCGTTGGCCGATCGTTGGCTCGCTCGCGCAATGCCCGGCCCCGATGCTGTCGCACCGCCGCCAAGTCCCATGAACTTGCGCTGGCTCATTCCGCCTCCGGGACCACGAGACAGCATCTTACTCGTCCCCGCGCCCGTTGAAAGCCCATAAGGGGGATCGGCGTCTTCGGAAGAGACATCTGACGGCCGGACTTATGTTCGCAGCATCGCCTCGATATCTTGCGCTGCTTCAAGCAGCGTGCGGTCTTGTCCGCGCGCGGCGATGACCTGGAGGCCGAATGGAAGTCCGGACCGGTCCGTTCCGCACGGTATCGAAATCGCAGGCAGCCGGGCATGATTGACGAAGGGCGTTAACGCCGCATGCGCGCGCGGGCTCGCCGCGCGGCCACCGATCCTGTCGGGTCCGGACTGGGTGAATGGCCACGCGACACAGGGGACGGTGGGCGCCAGCAGCAGATCGACCTCGGCGAAGAATGCCGCGAAAGCATTGGCGATCCCGGCACTTGCCAGCAACGCACCGGCAACGTCGGCGCCCGACCACGACATCCCTCGCTCGATCTGCCTGGCGATGTCAGGATCGAAGACCGCCGGATTCTCGCGGAACGCGTCTCGATAGAGTGCGGCGAGCCCGGCGTGCTGAAGCGGCATGATGGCCTCTTCCGTCGCGCCCGCCGGCCAGACGGGATCGCGCTGCGCGATGCCGAGGCCTGCGGCGGAGAGACGCGCGATGGCGAAAACGAGCCCGTTAGCGACAACATCATCGACGGCGACGTCGAGCCCAAGGCGTGGCGAGAACGCGATGCGCAGACCGGCGATGTTTTTAGCCCCTTGAGCGATGGGGGCTGAATCCGGGTCGCGCGGATCGATACCGGCCATGGCCTCGAACGCCAACGCGATATCGGCGATATCGGTGGCGATCGGCGCGATGACGGAGAGGCCGAAGAACGGTTCGGCGAAGCCGGGCCCATAGGGGATCGCGCCATACGACGGCTTGAACCCGGCGATGCCGACATGAGCCGGCGGCCTGCGGCTCGATCCGCCCGCATCGGTACCGATCGCCAGCGGCACGAGGCCGGCCGCAACCGCGGCAGCAGGGCCGCCCGACGAGCCACCGGGGGTCAACGTGGGATCGAGTGGATGCCGCGTCGGCCCATACAGCGGCGAGGTTGTCACGCCCTTGCAGGCGAATTCCGACGTTGCGCCGATGCCGACGACGACGGCGCCGGCCTTGCGCAGCCGCTCGATCGCAATCGCATCCTGCGGCGCGACGAATTCAGCGAACAGGCGCGAGCCCTGTGTCACACGCCAGCCGCCGACCCAGATGTTGTCCTTGACGATGACGGGGACACCGGCAAGCGGCATCGCCTCGCCGGCACGCAAGCGATCATCGACCGCTGTGGCGTCGGCAAGCGTACGCGCGGGAGCGGTCGTCACCACCGCGTTCAGCGCCTTGGCGGCCTCGATGCGCGCAAGCGCGGCCTTGGCGGTCTCGACCGCACTCGTTCGTCCGGCGGAGACGTCGGCCGCAATCTCGCACGCGCTACTTTTTCGGGTTGTCATGGCCTCCCCAGATCAGTGCCAATGTGCCGCAGAGGGCGAGGCACGCCAAGGCGAAGAAGGCGGCACCGAGACTGGCTGCGCCGTCCAGGAGCGACACCAGTGCCGGTGCTGCCAAGAGGCCGGCGTAGGATGCTGTCAGCACCGCGCCGGTGGTTTCGCCGATCCTGTCCTGCGGCGCGAGGCGGGCGATCTCGGCCACGAAGACACCGTTCCAGCCCGAGGCGGTCAGGCCGAACAGAGTTGCAATCGCAAACTGGCCCGTCCGTCCGAGCGATGCGCCATCGAGACCCAGCAGCGCGGCGCAGAAAGTCATGCCGAGGCCGATGACGACGAGAACTCCGCGTGAGGCGTTGAGGCGCATTGCGACGAGGCCCCAGCCGAGCCGGCCGACCAGCCCGCCGGCCTGGGCGCAGGCGAGCGCCATACCGGCCTCGACATGGCTGAGGCCGAGTTCGCGGGTGCCGAGCGTGACGAAGACCGTATTGAGCGACACCTGCATTGCGCTGAACGGCATCGAGGCCAGCGCCAGCATTCCGATGCGTCGATCCGCGGTCACCAATGCCAGCCGCATGCGAAGGCCAAGCTGTGGCTGTGGAATGACCTTGGCGGCGTAAGCCGGCCGCAAGCACTCGAACCACGCTATCGCCAGCAGCGCACAGGCACCCACGGCGGCATAGCACCAGGCGGGCCCGAGCGAGATTGCGATCGCGGGCAGAACCAGCGAGCCGCAGACGGCGCCGATCTGGTTTCCGGTCTGGCGAACCGAGAACACGAACGCGCGCCGCTCGGTCGTCACGAGCCGCGCCAGCAGCGCCGCGCTTGCGGGCGTCTCCGGTCCGAAGGCGAGGCCAAGACAGAGGCCGGCTGCGAGCAGGGCCGCCGTCGAGCCGAGCGAAGCCAGCGCCATGCTGGCGATGATCGCCGCCGCGCAGAGGCTTGCGATCCGCAGCGAGCCCAAGCGGGCGATGAACCCGCCGCCCCAGAACGAGGCGGGAATGCCGACCGCGAACACGGCGCAGGAGAACATCGAGAGCTGCCAGACTTCGATCTGGGCGCGCGGTGCCACCACGCCCGGCGCGAACAGAGCCAGCGCCACCAGCGCCTGCAGTGAGGTCATGGCGCCAAGCGCCGGCAGCAATGCCGGCGCTGGTCGAACGGCGGTGTTTGCGTCTACCATGGTGCTGCGCTCACGGGAGGAACATTGTGGCAGGCGGTATTTCCATTCACGCGGTCAATGTGGCGAGCGGACGTCCGGCGCAGGGTCTGCGTGTCGAGATCTGGCGGATCGATCCGGACTCGCTGCGCGTCGCCGACGGTCGGCTTGGTGCCAACGGCGTGCTCGATCATCCCGTTGCGCAGGGCGCGGGCGTGACGGCAGGCGAGTACGAGGTCCTGTTTCATCTCGGCGAGTTCTTTGGCGAGCGCGAGGCGTTCCTTACGGTGACGCCGTTCCGCTTTCGCATCAAGGATGTCGACGAGCATTTTCATCTACCGCTGAAATTCACGCGCTGGGGCTATTCGCTGTTCCGCGGCGCCTGATCAGTTGGTCAGCCGCCGCGACAGTCCCGTGACACGCTCCATGATCGCGACCAGCGCTACGGTTGTGATGATCAGCACGCCCGACAGCGCGGCGATGGTGACGTCGAGCTTGCCTTCGAGGTCCTGCCACATCCGAATCGGCAGCATGTCGGTGGCGGCATCACGCAGGAACAGCGACACCGGCACGTTGTCGAAGGACGACATGAAGGCGATGAAAGCGCCCGCAATGATGCCCGGCCGGATCAGCGGCAGCACAATCCTCCGGAACGTGTAAAGCCGGCTCGCGCCAAGGACCGCCGAGCTTTCGAGCAGGGTCGGCTCCAGCTGAGCGAGCGCGGCAATCGTGTTGCGCACCACATAGGGGACGCAGACGACGGTGTGGCCAATCACCAATGTCAGCGGCGACACTGGCAATCCGACCAACGAGAACAGCATCAACGCGGCCAGGCCGAAGGCCAGCGCCGGCAGCACCAGCGGCGACATGAAGAGGGAATCGAGCAGCCGGGCCGACAGCCTCGGCGAGCGCGAGATCGCGAGCGCGGCGGCAACGCCGAGCACCACCGACAGGCCCGTCGCCCACAGTGCCACGATGAGGCTGTTCTTGGCTGCGAAGTGCAGCTGCCAGGCGTTCCACAATTCGGCGTACCAGCGCAGCGAATAGCCCGGCGGCGGAAAACGCAGCGAGAAGCCGCTGGTGAAGGAGACGATCAACACCACCAGCGACGGCGCGATGATGATGATCAGCGCGATCACGGCGATCAGGCTCATGACCAGCTCGAAGCTGAACGCCTCCAGAGTACGCTTGCGCCGGCTCATTACGCACCTCCATAGCCGCGCGACAGGCGGCCGAGTGTGGTGAAGACGGAAACGACCGCGAGCACGGCCAGCAAAAAGATGATCGAGATTGCGGAGGCAAACGGCCAGTTCTGCAGCGTCGAGGCCTGCTGATAGAGATACATCGGCATGAACAGCATCTGGCCGCCGCCGATCAGCGACTGGGTTATAAAGGCCGTGATTGCCGCGGCGTAGGTCAGTGTGCAACCAGCGATCACGCCGGGCAGCGACAGCGGCAGCACGATCTTGAAGAAGGTGCGCCAGCTTCCGGCGCCGAGCGAGCAGGAGGCATCGTCGAGATTGGAATCGATCCGGCCGAGCGCGGTGATCAGCGGCAACGTCATCAGCGGCATCTGCACTTGCGCCAGCGCGATCACCACGCCGAACTGGGTGTAGAGCAGCTTCAAGGGCGAATTGATGATGCCAAGCGATTGCAGCGTCGCGTTGATAATGCCTTGGCGGCCCAGAATGACGATCCAGGCGAAGGTGCGCACCACGACGCTGGTCAGGAGCGGTAGTAGCACGATCAGGATAATGATGGTCTGAAGCCGCGGCCCGACCCGCTGGTAGAGCCAGGCGATGGGAAAGCCGAGCACGAGGCAGACGGCTGTCACCTCCGCCCCGAGCAGCAGCGTCGAGCCGAGCACGCTGAGGCTGAAGGGGTCGGTGAGGAAGTGCAAATATTGGCCGAGCCCCCAATGGAGCGCGGCCGTGTCGTTGTGGAGCGAGAGCCAAAGCAGTTGCAGCAGCGGCGCCACGAAGAAGACCAGGAAGAACAGCGCCAGCGGCACTGCCAATCCCATCCCGTGGGAGGTCACGTCCCGTGGTGCCGGTGCTGCGCCCATCGTCGGGTCCCTAAAGCTCTTAGATCTTGATCTCGCGGTTGAAACGCTCGATCCAGGCCGAGCGCTGCTCGTTGATCTTCTTCCAGTCCTGGAACACGAATTTCTGCTTCAGCTCGGCGGTGTCCTTGGCGAGCACGCGCGCAATCTCGCCGCCCATCGTCACCTTGGAATTGGTCGGCACGATCAGATAGGGCGGGTTCATCAGCGTGGTCTGCACCTCGGGCGTCAACGACGCCTCGATCAGCTTGAAAGCGAGTTCGCGGTTGGGCGAGTTCTTGACGATGTGGATCGTGGTCTTGAAGGCGATGGCGCCCTCCTTCGGGGCCACGAACTCGACCGGCACGCCGCGCGCTTTCAGGATCTGGATGGCGTTGAAATTGCCGGGCGAGATGTCGATCTGGCCCTGCTGGAACAAGGTGGCAAGCGCGCCGGGATTGGCCGCGACCGCGGCGAGATTGGGCTTCAGCTCCTCGATCGCCTTGAAGCCGGGATCGACATTGGCTTCCGAGCCGCCGCGCATCTTGGCGATCTCGACCAGCCAGCCGGTCCCGAGCGTCGAGTTAAGATTGGTGATGCCGACGCGGCCCTTGAACTCGGACTTCCACAGATCGGCCCATGAGGTCGGCGGCGTCTTGACCGCCTCCGGATTGTAGGTGAGGCCGACGACCTGGAAGAACGGGGCGGGGCCCATCGGCTCCTGTGCCTCGGCGATGAGGTCCTTGTAATAGGCGCTCTTCTCGACCGGATAGGGCTCAACCAGGTCCTGGCCGATCGCGACCAGGGCGGGGCCGGGATCGTGCAGCATGACGTCGATCGGCGGATTGGCCTTGGCGGCGTTCACCTTGGCGATCTGGTCGACCGAGAGCATGGGGTCGAGCACCATTGCGGCGTCCGCGTTGGCCTTGCGGAACGCCGGCACCAGCACGGCCTTGTGCGCCTCCTCCCAGCTTCCGGTGAAGGTCGCAAACACTAGCGGGCGGGCCTGGGCATAGCTCAATCCGGGAAACGCCTTCATGGCACCGAGTGTGAGTGCGGTCGTTATCAGGCTTCGGCGGTTCATGATCATGGTCGAACTCCCTCTGGACAAAAACTGGATCTAAAGCGTTGCAGGGAAAGCGTTGGCGAGCGACGGGGCGAGTGGCGCGAGGCGCACCGCGGCGCCGCTCTCCAGCGTGCGCGTCTCGCCGATGCGCGCCTGTGAGATCTTGACGCTGGAGCCGTCGGCGGTGGTGATCTCGTGCACGACCGTGGCCCCGAGCGGCAGCGACATGCCGACCACTCCGGCAAAGCCGGTCTCGTCGCCGACGAATTGCAGATGCTCGGGGCGGATACAGACGGTGGCGCGGCCGCCTTCGGCAAACGCGCCACCCGCCGGCCGCGCGATGATCTCAGCGCCAGCATCGAGGCGGACTTTGGCGGCCGTCCGGTCCGCCGAGACGACCACGCCGGGCATGCGGTTGCTGGCGCCGACGAACGTGTTCACGAACAGCGTCTGCGGCCGGTCGTAGACGTCGGACGGCGATCCGAACTGCTCGAGCTTGCCGTGGCTCAGCACCGCGACGCGGTCAGCCATCGACAGCGCTTCTTCCTGGTCATGGGTCACGATCACCGTGGTGATGCCGGAGACGCGCTGGAGCCGCTTGACCTCGATCTGCATGTCGAGCCGCAAATTCTTGTCGAGCGCGGCAAAGGGCTCGTCGAGCAACAGGATCGACGGCTTGATCGCCAGTGCGCGAGCGAGCGCCACGCGCTGCTGCTGGCCGCCGGAGAGCTGCCGTGGCAACCGTTCCGACATGGTCGGCAGTTGCACCAGATCCAGCAGGCGCTGCGCTTCGCGCTGGCGGGTCGTCTTGTCGATACCGCGCGCGGCAAGCCCATAAGCGACGTTCTCGCCGATGCTGAGATGGGGGAATAGTGCGTAGTTCTGGAACACGATGCCGACCGCGCGACGGTTCGGCGGCAGCGGGTCGACGATGTCGTCGCCGATGATGATCCGCCCCTGCGTCTGTGCGATGAAGCCAGCGATGATCCGCAGCAGGGTTGTCTTGCCGCAACCGGAGGGCCCAAGCAGCGCGATGATCTCGCCGCCCTTGATGTCGAGATTGATGTTCTCGACGGCGAGCGCGCCGCTCGGATAGCGGTGGGTGACGGCGTCGACGACGAGCGATCGGCCGCCTTGCACTTCAGCCATGATGTTGCCTCCCGTTGCGCCAAAGCAGAAAGCAAGTCTCGTGCCCGCCGCGCTCGCCTTTCGATGCGAGGTTTGGCATGGTGGGGCGATGACATCGGATCGATCGGTTTGCGACCTCACAGCCACAACCCTTGCGCGCGCCATTGCGAAGGGCGAGCTGTCGTCGCGCGAGGTTGTCGAGGCGCATCTCGAACGGATTGCGCACCAAGACGCGCAATTGGCGGCGTTCGTGACCGTCGACGCGGACCGGGCTCGCCGTGCTGCGGATATCTGCGACGCCGCGCCCGCTCCGATCGGCGCGCTGCATGGGATGCCCGTCGGGATCAAGGATCTCACCGACACTGCGGGACTTGCGACCACCTACGGATCGGCTCTGTTTCGTGATCACGTCCCGGCCGAAGACGATCTCGTGGTCGCGCGGCTGCGGCGTGCCGGCGCGATCATCTTGGGCAAGACCAACACGCCGGAATTCGGCTTCGGTGCGGTCTGCACCAACAAATTGTGCGGCCCGACCCGCAATCCGTCCGATTCCGCGCTGACCTCGGGCGGTTCGTCCGGCGGCTCCGCTGTCGCGGTCGCGGCTGGCATGGTGCCACTGGCGCACGGCACCGATTTCGGCGGCTCGGTGCGGACGCCCGCAAGCTTCTGCGGCGTCGCCTCGTTCCGGCCGACGCCCGGTCGCATCCCGTCGCCGCATCGCCCGCTCGGCTGGGACATGCTCGCCACCCACGGTTTTCTGGCCCGCGGCGTCGACGATCTCGAACTTGCGCTGTCGATCTGTGCGGGAGGCGATGTGCACGACCCGCTCTCGATGGGCGTCGTCAATGACGACCGGCCGGTTGCAGCACGTCCCCGCATCGCAGTGACGCCCGATTTCGGTGTCGCGCCCGTGGCGCGCGAAGTCCGTGCGCGGTTCGCCGCGGCCTGCGAGGCGCTCGCGGCCGCTGCCGATGTGGTGCCGTCCGCGCCCGATTGCGGCGGTGCGATCGAGACATTCCGGACGCTGCGCGCCGCGCACATCGCCAACAGCTATGGCGAGCTGCTGAAAACGCGCCGCGTCGAGCTCACGCCCACCGTGATCTGGAACATCGAGGCGGGCGCAAAGCTCTCCGCGGAGGATTATCTCAACGCCGAGCGTCGCCGCACCGCGATCTACCGCAGCTTTCGCGAGCTGTTCACCCGCGCCGATTTCCTGGTGGCGCCGGCGGCGTCCGTCTTGCCCTGGCCGAACGAAATCAGCGATGTCACCGCGATCGATGGCGCGGCGCTGGAGACGCCGATCGACTATCTCGCCATCACCTTCATCGTGTCGCTGGTCGGTTTCCCGGTCCTGACCCTGCCGGCGCCGCGAGGGGAGAACGAGCTGCCGTTCGGCATCCAGATCATTGCCCCACCGGGATGCGAATCCCGCCTGTTTGCCTTCGGCCGTGCCATCGAGAACGAACTCGGTTTTTCCCATCGCTGGCCGAAGCTCCCCTAGCTGTCGCGATGCTCGAGCCGGGCGGCGAGCGCATCGGCAAGGCCAAGGGTGGGTTTGGCGGCGGGGCGGCGGTACGTGCCTGCAGTTGCCTTGCGCAGGCGCAGCGCTACCAGCGCCTCGGCCTGCTTCACCGAGGCTATGACTTGATCGACCACGGGGACGGAGATCCGGTCGGCGACGCGCTCGGCGAGGCCCGAGAGCGGCGCACCCGCAAAAATCAACACGTCCGCGTCGTCTTCCACGATCGCGCGCCGGGCGAGATCGACCAGCACATCCTCCTTCTCGGTGCCGACCTCGGAGATCGCCTGGAATGGCGTATCGAGCATGCGGATACCGGCGCAGCGCTCCCACAGCCCGTGGGCGCGGACGCATTCCTCGTACCAGGGGCCGAGCGCCTGGGCGAAGGTGACGATGGCGAAACGCCGTCCGGCCATGCAGGCGGTCAGCATCGCCGCTTCCGCCATGCCGACCACGGGAATGTCGAAGGTTTCGCGCGCGGCGAACAGGCCGGGGTCGCCGAAGGCGGCGATGATCGCGGCGTCGACCTTGTGATGCTGCTCGGCCAGCATTTCCAGTGCGATAGCGCCGCCGATCTGTGCCTCGGTGCGCGTCGAGATGTAGGGGACGCCGCGGGTCGCGGTGCAGGGGATCAACTCGGTCCCGGCCGAAGCCGCGCGCTGCCCGACATCCGTCATCAACTGGGTGACAGCGGTGCTGGTGTTCGGGTTGAGCAGCAGCAGCTTCATGATTACGCCGCCGTCTGCTTGGCTTGAGAGGTGCCGATCACTTCGAGCAGAGCGGTGCCGGTGCGCCGGACATGAGCGCCAAGCAGGCGTCCTGCGGTTTCGCTATCGCGCGCCTCGAGCGCGGCAAGGATGCCGGCGTGCTCGTCGACCGAATTGCTCCAGCGGCGGTCGGCGCCGAGCGCGAGATAACGCGCGCGTTCGGCGCGGGAGATCAGCGCCTCGTGCGCCTCGCGCAGCGGCGTGTTGCGCGCCATGCGGACGATGGTGTTGTGGATCTCGCCGTTGATGGCGAAGTACTCGTCGAGCTTGCCGTTGCGATGATGACCTTCCATGCGGGTCTGGAGCGTGCGCAGGCGGGCGAGATCGCGCTCCGTGGCGCGCTCCGCGGCGAGCTCCGCGGCCAGCCGCTCGATGCCAGCCAGCGCCTCGAACAATTCCGAGATGCCGTCGACGGCGATGTCGGCGATGCGCGGGCTGCGGTTGGGGCGCAGTTCGATCAATCCCTCGGCCGCCAGCACCTTCATCGCCTCGCGCAAGGGCGTGCGCGATACGCCCAGCTCCTTCGACAACCTGGTCTCCTGGGTCTGCGATCCCGGCGGCAGCTCGCCGCGAATGATCATCGTTCGCATCCGTGCGGCGGCGCGCTCGTGCAGGCCCATCCGCTTGAGTTTGGGCGACTTTCGTCCCGGGGTCGGCTCGGATTTTTGCTGCACGCAAGCCTCGCTGCTTGCGCGCAATCCTAGTCAATCGCTGTCAAACTCCGTGCTCAAATGGAAGACGTATGTAGCTCAAAATAAAAGCATTTCGAACAAATTGCATGCAGTATGCAGATTGCGGGTTGCGCGGGTACGCGGGATGCGGATGATCCTGCCGAGGAGCGCAACCGCGCTTCGCCGAAAATGGAGCGGACGCGATCGATGTTAGTTCTGCGCAAGCGCCTCGGCATGATCACGCCGTCCTCCAACTCGGTGCTCGAACCGGCTACCGCGGCGATGCTCGCCGACGTTGATGGCGTCACCGCCCATTTTTCACGCTTCCGGGTCACCGAGATCGCGCTCGATGCTGCGGCGCTGAGCCAGTTCGACGCCTCGGTGATGCTTCCGGCGGCGGACCTGCTGGCCGATGCGAAGGTCGATGCCATCGCCTGGAACGGAACGTCCGCAAGCTGGCTCGGCATCGGCCGAGACCGGAGCCTTTGCGAGGCAATCACGGCGCGCACCGGCGTGCCCGCGACGACGTCGACGCTTGCCTGCATCGATGCCGCCCGTGCGCTCGGCGCCAAGCGCGTCGGTCTCGTATCGCCCTATACCGATGACGTGCAGCGGCGGATCGGTGACGTCTGGGCCGAGGAGGGGATCGCCCCGCACACGGAGCGGCACCTCGGCCTGCGCGACAATTTCTCGTTCGGCGAGGTCGCGCCTGCGACGATTGCTGGCATGATCCGCGCTGTGGCGGCTGACGGCGCCGATGCTGTCGTCATCCTCTGCACCAACCTCGACGGCGCCGCGCTGGCGGACTCGCTCGAACCGGAATTGAAAGTCGCGGTGCTCGATTCGGTTGCGGTTACGCTATGGCGAACCCTGGAGCTCGCGGGTGGCGACATCGGGGCTCTTGTCGATTGGGGCCGGATCTTCCAGACATCGGCGGTCATCAAGTGATGGAGACTCCCGTGACGCAGTTCGATCTCGCCATTCGCGGCGGCACCATCGTGACGGCTAGCGACGAGTTTCGCGCCGATATCGGCATTCGCGACGGCCGCATCGTCAGTATTGCTGATCATCTCGAGGGTGCTGCCCGCGAGATCGACGCAACAGGTCTGCTGGCGCTGCCCGGCGGGATCGACAGCCACGTCCACATCTCTCAGGCCTCCGGCCCCGACGTGGTGATGGCCGACGACTTCGCCTCAGCGACCCGTTCGGCAGCCGCCGGCGGCAACACCATGGTCCTCCCGTTTGCGCTTCAGGAGAAAGGCACGTCGCTGCGGACCTGCGTCGAGAACTACCGCAAGCTTGCCGAAGGCGAGTGCTATATCGACACGGCGTTCCATCTCATCATCTCCGATCCGACCGCGGTCGTGCTCGGGCAGGAACTACCGGCGCTGGTCAAGGACGGCTACACCTCGTTCAAGGTGTTCATGACCTATGACGACCTCGTGCTCAGCGACAAGCAGCTGCTTGAGGTCTTTGAGGTCGCGCGCCGCGAGGAAGCGCTGGTGATGGTTCATTGCGAAGGTTACGACGCCATCCGCTTCCTGACCAACAAGCTGGAACGCGAGGGCCATATCGCGCCGTATTATCACGGCGTGTCGCGGCCACAGGCGGTCGAGCGCGAAGCCACGCATCGCGCCATCAGTCACGCCGAGGTGATCGGCGTTCCCATCATGATCGTGCACGTCTCCGGGCGCGAGGCGATGGAGCAGGTGCGCTGGGCCCAGCAGCGCGGACTGCCCGTGCATGCCGAGACCTGCCCGCAATACATCACGCTGGCGGCCGACGACATGAAGGGCCTCAACATGGACATCACGGGCGCGAAATATGTCTGCTCGCCGCCGCCGCGCGATGCCGAAAGCCAGCAGGCGATCTGGGAAGGCATCACGTCAGGCGTGTTCCAGACTTTCTCGTCCGATCACTGCCCGTTCCGTTACGACGATGCCAGGGGCAAGCTGACGCCGAACGGCCGCACCTCGTTCCGCTGGGTGCCGAACGGCATTCCGGGTGTCGAGACCCGGCTGCCGATTCTGTTCTCCGAAGGCGTGTCGAAGGGACGGATCAGCCTGCAGAAATTCGTCGAGCTGACCGCGACCAACCATGCACGCATCTACGGCCTCTATCCGCGCAAGGGCTCGATCGGTGTCGGCTTCGATGCGGATATCGTGCTGTGGGACCCCAAATTGAAGAAATCTATTCGGCAGGCCGATCTGCATCACGGCTCGGACTACACGCCATGGGAAGGGTTCGACGTCACGGGATGGCCGGTAACGACGATCGCCCGTGGCCGGGTGGTGTACGAGCACGGCAGGATCGTCGGCGACAAAGGCGCAGGCGACATTCTCAGCCGCGGCAGGTCGAGCCTGATCTGATCGGGCTCAACACGTTGCTGCTCAACTGTGCCGCTCGTGCGCGGGGGCGATGGCCGTCTCAAGTCCGAAGATCATACCGGTCACATGTTCGTATCCAGCCTTCGCATGCGGCAAAACTAACCGCTCAATTCGGACAAGGTTGGCCGGCCGCCCGCCATAAGGCGACGTCCTTGACGTGAGCCTTAAATGCAGTTGCTGTCCTTAGTTGGAGACACCGTCTCTGATTGGATCTGGTTGGGCCTCGGTTGCTGTAGGGACCAGCATGGATTGGAGCGAGAGTTTAGATTTTCCAATTGGTTAGAGAGCGACGTGTGCACGATGCGTGCACTGGGAAAATTCTGGAAAGTCCGAACGCCATTTGAGCGACCTCGATCTGAATCGCGCAAAGGGCTCTCGAAAGGGAGCAGGGCGGAATTTGCGCTCGATCTGTTTGTGTTTGGAGCCAAGACTGCGTCGACATCGCTGGTCAAGGGCAATACAGGCCGCGCGCGAGTGATTTCTGTCTGCGCTAGGACCTCGTATCCGCGAGGAAGCTCCGATTTGATCTTTCGATACTGTCCTTCTAGCCTCACGGTGACGTCTCCCTCGCACGGGTGGTGCGAACGCAAGGGCTTGTTCAGTGAGGATTCTGATTGTCGAGGACGATGCCGCCATGGCGAGGGGCCTTGCCGAGCGGCTCAAGCTGTCCGGGTTCGCCGTCGATATCGAGTCTGACGGGGCTTCGGCGGCGCAGACCGCGTTGCTTGAACCCTACAGCCTCATCATCCTGGACATCAACCTGCCGAACGTGTCGGGTTTCGGAGTCCTGCACAAGATACGGCAGGCGGGGTCAACCGTTCCGGTCATGATTCTGACTGCCCGTTATACGGTCGGCGACAAGGTCAGCGGGCTCGATCTCGGCGCCGACGATTACCTCTCCAAGCCGTTTGATATCGCCGAGTTTGATGCCCGCGTCCGTGCGCTCGTGAGAAGGGGGCAGGGGCTGCCCAATCCGACCTTGATCTGTGGCCCGCTCGCGTACGACCGCGTCGCGGGCACGATTACGCTGAGCGGCCGGCCGCTTGAGTTGCGCCGGCGCGAGTTTGCCGTGTTGGAAGTGCTGATGACCCGCGCCGGCAAAGTCGTGTCCAAGGAGCGTCTGATCGCGGAGGTATTTGGCTTCGACGAGGCGGTAGCGCCGAACGCGGCGGAACTCTATGTTGGTCGCGTTCGCCAGAAACTCGGTCCCGACGGGCCGCGGATCCGCACCGTCCGCGGGCTAGGGTATCTGCTGGAGGTATAGTGATCGCCACCTGGCGGCCGTCGTTGAGGCGAACGCTCCTCACCAATCTGGTGGCGCCCGCCATTGTATTGGCGATCGTGCTTGGAATCGGCGGTATGTTGCTGATCCAGCGCGTTGTCCAGACGGTCCATGACCGGTTGCTCGATGGGTCGGTTCTCGCCATCGCCGAACGTGTCGGCGTGGAAGATGGCGAACTGACCGTCGACTTGCCGCAGGTTGCGCTCGGCATGCTGGAAAGCCAGTCGCACGATAGCATTTACTACAGCGTGACTTACCTCGGCGAATTGATCACCGGGTACAAGGATCTTCCATTGGCCGGCTTCGATCGATTGAAGGCTGGCGAAACCGGCCATCGCGATGGTGCGTATCGCGGCAAGACGGTTCGTATCGGCGCGCAGGCGCGGCAGGTCTACGGCAGGCCAGGGCTGGTCCTCGTCGCAGTGGCCGAAACGGTGCAGGCGCGCCGCGTCGTCGAACGTGAAATGCTGATCGGACTGGCGATGCTCGAGGCCGGGTTGATTAGCCTCATCGCTTGCCTGGGCTGGTACGCAGTCGATCGAGGCCTGAGGCCGCTTGGCGAACTCAAGCAGGAAATCGATGCGCGCGGTATTCAGGGCGGTCCAAATCTCAGTCCGCTCGACCTTTCCCGGGTGCCGCAGGAAGCTTTAGCACCGGCGCTCGCGGTAAATTCCCTGCTACAGCGGCTGGATCTGGCCATTGGACTAGTGCGCCGGTTCACCGCCGATGCCTCGCATCAGATGCGAACGCCATTGGCGATATTGCGGACGCATCTCGATCTGGTGCGACGCCTGGGGTCGGAGACGCCGGCGGGCCAATCTGCCCTCAACGAGGTGGATAACGCCATCAACCGCCTTGAACGGCTGCTCGGGCAACTTGTGACACTGGCTCGGGCCGACGAGCAGAACATTGCGCAACCGGCCGCGGAGAACGTTGACCTGAACGAGGTCGCCTTCAATGTCCTGTCGGAGCGTGCCCCACAGGCTTTCGCGCGCGATATCGACGTCCAGTTCGATCGATTTGACGGTCCCGCGATTATCGCCGGCAATACCGTCCTGATTGGCGAGTTGCTGGCAAACCTGATCGACAATGCCATCCGCTACAACCGACCCGGCGGGTTGGTCCTGGTTCGCGCGGTTGTTGACACCACGACCGCGCGAATTGAAGTCGAGGATACCGGTCCGGGAATTCCGGAGGCCCATCTGGCCCGTGTCTTCGAACGCTTTTATCGGATTCCGATGGCGAACGGCCCTGAGGGAAGCGGCCTTGGCCTGGCAATCGTGAAAGCGTTGTCGGACCGTCTCGGGGCTCAAATCGTGCTTGCACCTGGCCCGGAAGGCCGGGGCCTGCGGGTTTCAGTGAGCTTTCCTCTTGCCAAGCGTGATGGTGAAAGCTCAAGTTGAGGCCGGATTGTGCGCTGCTGTAGAAGTGGCTGCAGTCCCGAACAAACTGAAGTCCGCAAAGCGGATTATCGATGAGGAAACGTCCCGATGGGGGCTGCCAAAGCCTTGGCCTTGTGCGTTGGAGTCTTGCTCGCATGGCCTGCCAAGTCGGAGCAGGCGCAGCTCGGACCTCTCAAGGGGCAAGCATCCGCTATCGCCGGAGCTCGAGAGCAACTCAACATCGTATCGACGACCCAGGACGCGGACGTCGCCGACTTGCTTGCCGATTTCCGGGCAAGTCATCCGGACATCGAGATCGTCCATACAAAGATCAATTCCAACGAGATCTACAATCAAGTCGTGGATCCCTCGACCGCCAGCGCAGCACCCGGAGACATTGTCTGGAGCTCCGCGATGGATCTGCAGATCAAGCTCGTCAATGACGGCTATGCCCAACCCTATGTGTCGAAGGAAATTGCGCATATCCCGGATTGGGCAATCTGGAAAGACGAAGCCTACGCCATCACGGCGGAACCGATTGTCATTGTTTATAACAAGAACCTCGTTGCGGAGTCTGAAGTTCCCCGAACGCGCGCTGATCTGAAGAGCCTTCTAAGCCGAAAGCCTGACACCTATCGGGGCAAGATCGCAACCTATGACCCGGAGCAGAGCGGGACCGGATTCCTGTTCATCACGCGCGATGCCGGAATCACGAGGACAACGTGGGATTTGGTCCGTGCCTTCGGGGGCGCCGGTATCAAGCTCTACTCGACCACCGGAACGGTGCTTGATCGAATTTCATCCGGCGAACATTTGATTGCCTACAATATGATAGGGTCTTACGCGATCGAACGGGCCAAGGAAGATGCCTCAATCGGAATAGTTTTTCCTGCCGACTACATCACGTTGATGTCGCGCATAGCCTTCATACCGGTCACCGCGCCGCACCCAGAATCCGCGAAACTGTTCCTCGATTACTTGCTTTCGGAACGCGGTCAGAAGTTTCTCCTGGCCCGGTCGGTCGGTCCTGTGCGCCTCGGCCTCGGTGCAGAAGTTGTCATACCTGCGGATCGCAGCAACGCGGTCAAACCAATCCATATTGGTGCAGAATTGCTCACCTATCTCGATCAGTCGAAACGAGCGAGCTTTCTCAAAGAGTGGCGCCGCGCGTTGCAGGATCGATAGAAATCCACGGATTTGGAATTCAAACTGAATAACATCCGAGAGACCCCCCATATCTCCCGGCTCGCCAAGCGCACCGTCTTCACTCCGACTCCGACCAGAGTCTCCTGCAGGGTGCATCAGCGACAGGTTGATGACAGGCAGCTGATATACGGTGAGGCAGCCTAGCTTGAATGATAGCGCCTTGCGCATCGGTCAATCCGGCCGCGATCAAGTTTGCAACACCTGCCTGACGGGTGAACAAGACAAAGAATCACAAACGATAAATGGGAGGACGGCATGACGGCTACCACCGGACAGTCGAAGCTTGGCATGGTGCTCCGCGTCACCAGTGGCAACTTTCTTGAGATGTTCGATTTCTTTCTGTCGGGCGTCTACGCATCGTACATCGCCAAGGCATTCTTCCCGCTCGAAAATGAATACGCGTCACTGCTGCTGACCTTTGTCGCGTTTGGCGCAGGCTTTCTGATGCGTCCGCTCGGCGCCATCATCCTCGGAGCTTACGTGGATCGGATCGGCCGGCGCCAAGGCCTGATCGTTACATTGTCCATCATGGCTGCCGGGACGGTGCTCATCGCGTTCGTGCCAAGTTACGCAACCATTGGCATCTTGGCCCCGATTCTCGTCTTGATTGGACGCCTGCTGCAGGGCTTCTCGGCTGGCGTCGAGCTTGGTGGTGTTTCCGTCTATCTCTCGGAAATGGCCACGCTGGGAAAGAAGGGTTTTTACGCCAGCTGGCAATCGGCGAGTCAACAGGTCGCGATCATCGTCTCGGCCTCGCTGGGTTTCGCTCTGAATGCATGGCTTGCACCGGCGCAACTTGACGATTGGGGCTGGCGCATTCCGTTCTTCATCGGCTGCCTGATCGTTCCTTTCGTATTCTTCATTCGACGCTCGCTGCAGGAAACCGACGAATTCCTGGCGCGGAAGCATCATCCAACACCCCGCGAGATCTATCGCTCCATCCTCGCAAACTGGAGCATTGTTCTTGCCGGGATGATGATGGTGATCATGACCACGGTGTCTTTCTACCTCATTACCGTCTACACGCCGACATTCGGCAAATCGGTCCTCAAGCTGACCGCGGCCGATGGCCTGATCGTGACGATTTGCGTGGGAATATCGAACTTCATCTGGCTTCCCATCATGGGCTCGTTGTCCGATCGGATTGGTCGTCGGCCGATCCTCATCGCCTTTTCGACTTTGGCATTTCTGACTGCATATCCCGCGCTTTCCTGGTTGGCCGCAGGCCCGACGTTCCCGAAAATGTTGACGGTCCTGCTTTGGTTGTCTTTCATCTACGCCAGCTACAACGGCGCGATGATCGTCGCATTGACCGAAGTCATGCCGGTGGGTGTACGAACGTCGGGATTCTCCCTCGCATATAGTCTGGCAACGACGTTCGGCGGGTTTACGGCAGCGATCTGCACCTGGCTGATCGCGGCCACTGGTGACAATGCGTCGCCGGGATATTGGATGAGCGCGGCAGCACTCTGTGGTCTGGCCGGGACGTACCTCGTTTACAGGCCGCAGGAACGACGCGCGCTATCCGGGGCCAGTTCGGCCGAGACGGTGATAGGGACGTGACCACCAAAGTGCTCGATGACGTCGACCATCATCGAGCAAGCACAGTCCCCGAATAACTGCATCGAAGGAAATTGCCGATGAGCGTGACGATCGTCGTGCGCAGGCTAGTTGCGCTGAGCTTGCTGATTGTTTTGACGGCCTCGGCGGGACTAGCCGGGGCGTCCGAGGTCAGGGTCATGATCTCGGGAGGCTTGGCTACACCTTACAAGGAACTCGTACCGCAATTCGAACGCGCGACGGGAAACACGGTTGTCACGGCCTATGGCCCATCGATGGGAACGACGGAGAACGCCATCCCCGTGCGACTGGCGCGCGGCGAGGCGGCGGACGTGCTCATCATGGTCGGCGATGCGCTTGGCGAGATGATCGAGCAGGGCAGGGCGGTCAGAATCAGCCGCGTCGACCTGGTACGCTCGCCGATCGGGATCGCTGTACGCGCCGGGACCCCAAAGCCTGATATCGGTACGCCTGACGCATTGAAGCAGGCACTGTTGAACGCGAAGTCAGTTGCATACTCCGATAGCGCCAGCGGCGTCTATGTAGGCACCGAGCTGTTCAAGCGTCTCGGGATTGCCGCCGAGATGAAGGACAAAGCCAAAATGATTCCCGCGGATCCGGTAGCGAGTGTTGTTGCACGCGGCGACGCCGAACTCGGCTTTCAGCAGATCAGTGAACTTCTGCCGATCGCTGGTGCCGACCTTGTCGGGCCGCTCCCGGCAGACGTCCAGAAAATCACGATCTTTTCTGCAGGCATAACCTCCAGTGCCAGTCAGCCGGAAGCCGGACGGGCTCTCATTGCCTTCCTCGCTTCAGCTGCAGCCGCTCCGGCCCTGAAAAAAGCGGGTCTCGATCCCTTTGCAGCATCGGAGAAATAGACCGGCTTCAGATCTGCGGGAGGCGGACGATTCCAGCGAAGGGGGACTCGATTGTGAAGCAGTATCTCAACAGCTTCGGCGCACGCCAGACACTTGTCGTCGGTGCAAAGACCTACGCCTACTATTCGCTTGCCGCGGCGGAAAAGAATGGCCTTCCCAGCGTCTCGAGACTGCCATTCTCCCTGAAAGTCATCATCGAGAACATGCTGCGCAACGAAGACGGCCGCAGCACGAGCAAGGCTGACATCGAGCATGCCGCGCTGTGGAGACAAGACAAGGGCTCGGCCGAGAAGGAAATCGCCTTCAGGCCGGCCCGGGTACTGATGCAGGATTTCACCGGCGTTCCGGCCGTGGTCGATCTTGCCGCGATGCGGGACGCTATGAAATCCCTCGGCGGAGATCCACAAAAGATCAATCCGCTGATACCTGTGGACCTCGTCATCGATCACTCCGTCATCGTCGATGCGTTCGGCAATGGTCAGGCACTGGCCAGGAACGTCGAGCTCGAATACCAGCGCAACGGTGAGCGATATCGCTTTCTGAAATGGGGACAGGGCGCATTTTCGAATTTCCGGGTGGTCCCTCCGGGGACCGGTATCTGCCATCAGGTCAATCTGGAATACCTGGCTCAGACGATCTGGATCGGCCGGGCTGAAGACGGCGGGAATGACCTGGCCTATCCCGATACGCTCGTCGGCACGGATTCCCACACCACGATGGTCAACGGCCTGGCCGTGCTCGGATGGGGCGTCGGCGGAATCGAGGCCGAGGCTGTTATGCTCGGCCAGCAAATTTCGATGCTGCTGCCGCAAGTCGTCGGTTTCAAGCTCACCGGCCGGCTCAAGGAGGGCGTCACGGCGACCGATCTCGTGTTGACGGTGACGCAGATGCTGCGCAAGCGCGGTGTGGTCGGCAAATTCGTCGAGTTCTACGGCCCGGGGCTCGACGACGCGACGGTGGCGAACCGTGCGACCATCGCGAATATGGCGCCTGAATATGGCGCGACCTGCGGCTTCTTCCCGATCGATCAGCGAACAATCGATTATCTGACCACCACCGGCCGTGATCCCGCGCGCGTCGCGCTGGTCAAGGCCTATGCCGAAGCCCAGGGCATGTGGCGCTCCGCCGATACCCCGGATCCGGTGTTCACGGATTCCCTGCAACTCGACATGACCGATGTCGTGCCGTCGATCGCCGGACCAAAGCGGCCACAGGATCGCGTGACGCTCGACACCGCAAAAATCGCCTTCCTCGGCGCCATGGATCAGGAGTTCCGCCAACTCGCGCAGACCGGCAGCCGGCATTGTGTTGAAGGTGCAAACTTCGATCTCGGTCACGGCGACGTGGTGATCGCCGCCATCACGTCATGCACGAACACCTCGAACCCCAGCGTCATGCTGGCGGCAGGATTGCTGGCGCGCAACGCCGTTGCCAAAGGGCTGAGGACAAAGCCATGGGTCAAGACCTCGCTCGCGCCGGGGTCGCAGATCGTCGAGGAGTACTTCAGGAAATCGGGTCTCCAAGCCGATCTCGACAGGCTTGGCTTCAATCTGGTGGGTTTCGGCTGCACGACCTGCATCGGCAATTCCGGCCCGCTCCAGCAGGCAATCTCCGACACCATCTCGGGCAACAACCTCGTGGCGGTCGCGGTTCTCTCCGGCAATCGCAACTTCGAGGGGCGGGTCAATCCGGACGTCCGGGCGAACTATCTGGCGTCGCCGCCGCTGGTCGTCGCCTATGCGCTTGCCGGATCGATGGCATTGGATCTGGTGAAGGAGCCGCTCGGCTTGGGCAGCGACGGAAAGCCGGTATATCTGCGGGATATCTGGCCTTCGAGCAAGGATGTGCAGGATTGCATCGATCGCACGATAGGCAGCGAGATGTTCAAGGCGCGCTATTCGGACGTCTTCAGCGGCGATACCAACTGGAAGAATATCGGCGTCTCCGAGGGGCAAACCTACGAGTGGGACCAGGTTTCGACCTATGTCCAGAACCCACCATGCTTCGTCGGGATGACCAGCGACCCGACGCCGCCGACCGACGTCATCAATGCGCGCATTCTCGGCATGTTCCTGGATTCGATCACCACCGATCACATCTCGCCCGCGGGTTCGATCAAGGAAAGCAGTCCCGCCGGGCGCTATCTACGCGACCATCAGATCCGCGTCGTCGACTTCAATCAGTACGGCACCCGCCGCGGCAACCATGAAGTGATGATGCGGGGCACCTTCGCCAACATCCGCATCAAGAACCAAACGGTGAAGGACGAAGCCGGCAAGGTGGTCGAGGGCGGCTACACCATTCACCAGCCGAGCGGCCAGCGGATGTCGATTTACGACGCCGCCATGCGTTACCAGGCCGACAAGGTGCCGCTGGTGGTGTTCGCAGGCAAGGAATACGGCACCGGTTCGTCGCGCGATTGGGCGGCCAAGGGCACCAACCTTCTTGGTATTCGCGCCGTTGTTGCCGAAAGTTTTGAGCGCATTCACCGGTCCAACCTCGTTGGCATGGGCGTGATGCCGCTGGTGTTCGAGGAGGGTACGTCCTGGCGGTCGGTCGGATTGAAAGGCGACGAGATCGTGACCCTGCGCGGAATCGAGAGCGGCCTGCTGCCGCGCCAGAAGCTCGCGATCGAGATCCGCGGGTCCGATGGCGTGAGCAAGATCGTCGTTCCTTTGACCTGCCGCATCGATACGCTCGACGAGCTCGAATATTTCCGCAACGGCGGAATTCTTCAATACGTCCTACGCCAACTGGCTGCCTGATCGTCAACCCGAAACGAGGACGCCATGCCAACGACTTCCGCGCCGCTACCGAGGATCGAAGCGGAAACCATGCGCCGCATTACTTGGCGCCTGCTTCCGTTTTTCATGCTTTGCTATTTCATTTCATACGTCGACCGCGTCAATGCCGGGTTTGCGGCCCTGCAAATGAACAAGGATCTGGGGCTGACGCAGGCTGCCTTCGGGGCGGGCGGGGCGCTGTTCTATATCGCCTACATTATTTTCGAGGTACCCAGCAATCTGGCGATGCAGAAAGTTGGCGCGCGGATCTGGATCGCGCGCATTATGATCACATGGGGGATAGTCGGTATTCTCTCCGCTTTTGCGGTAGGGCCGATTACTTTTTATCTGAGCCGCTTTTTGTTGGGTGCAGCGGAGGCCGGGTTCTTTCCTGGTGTGATCCTGTATCTGACCTTCTGGTTTCCGGCGGCTTATCGCGCACGGATCGTTGCGGTTTTCATGGTGGCTATACCGCTATCGAGCTTTCTGGGGTCGCCGATATCCGGCGCCTTGCTGGCGATGGATGGCTTGCTGGGTCTGCGTGGTTGGCAGTGGCTTTTCATCGTTGAAGCCATTCCGGCGGTCCTGCTCGGCCTGGTCTCGTTCTTCGGACTTCCGAACAAACCCGCTGATGCAAAGTGGCTCGAGCCGGAGGCGCGCAATTGGCTCGACGCGCGCCTGCAGTCCGAGCGATCGATGGCGAAGCAGGGCGGCCACATGTCGCTGTGGCAAATTCTGACCAACAAATATGTGCTCATCCTAGGTCTGATCTATGCGGGAAGCTCGGCCACGAGCAACGCGTTGTCGCTGTGGCAGCCTCAGATCGTGAAATCGTTCGGGATGTCCAACATGGAGACCGGCTTCCTGAATGCCATCCCATTTGGCATCGCCTCCGTCGCGATGATCTTTTGGGGAAGATATTCGGACAGGTCGAGCGCCCATGCCCAAAACACCGCAATACCACTTGCGCTATGCGCAACGGCGCTGCTTGCGACCATGCTCACGAGCTCATTACCCGTGACGCTTGCTATTCTGAGCGTGGTCTTGATCGGTAATTATTCGATCAAGGGACCATTCTGGGCCCTGGCGACTGGGACACTCTCTCCGGCAACTGCTGCGGCCGGAATTGCCGGCATCAATACCCTGTCGCACATCGGCACTTCTGGCGCGGTGTGGCTGCTCGGCGTCATCAAGGAGGCGACGGGTAGCTTCCCCGTGGCCTTGATACCGCTGGCTTTGCTTCAAATCGCCGGGATCATCGCGGTGCTTTGGATCAGCAAGCAGGAAACGCTACCCGCCGCCTCCGCCGCAAGCCCCGTACATTGAGTGCAAGGCAGCATGTCTGAAATTCACAAAACCCCGCGGCTCTCATCTTCGAGGACATAGTAATGCCTGCTCAATCCAAAACGAAGCCGCCCGCCACGCTCATTCCAGGCGATGGCATCGGCCCCGAGATCGTGAAATCGGCCGTCGACATTCTCGAAGCGCTCGGCTCTCCATTCGAATGGGACATCCAGCAGGGTGGCCTGGCAGCGATCGAGGCAAGCCGTGATCCGCTGCCGCAGGCGACGCTGGACAGCATCCGACGCACGCGGCTCGCCCTGAAGGGCCCGCTAACGACGCCGGTGGGGGGCGGATTCCGCTCGATCAATGTTCGTCTGCGCGAAGAATTCGGCCTCTACGCCAATTTGCGGCCGGTTCGAAGCATGGTTCCCGGAGGACGATTCGACGAAATCGATATCGTGCTGGTGCGAGAGAATCTCGGCGGCCTCTATGTCGCTTTCGAACACTACATCCCGATCGGGGACGATCCGCACGCGGTCGCTATTTCGACCGGGGTCAACACCCGCGAAGGATCGCGCAAGATCATCGAATTCGCATTCGACTACGCTCTCAAGAACGGTCGCAAGAAGGTGACCGTCGTGCACAAGGCCAACGTGCTGAAGGCGCTGACCGGCATCTTTCTCGAGGTCGGTCACGAGGTTGCGAAGAAGTACGAGGGCAGGGTCAAAATGGACGATCGCATCGTCGATGCCACGGCAATGCAGCTCGTCATGAATCCCTGGCAGTTCGACGTCATCGTCACCACCAATTTGTTCGGCGACATCCTGTCCGATCAGCTCGCCGGGTTGGTCGGCGGTCTCGGCATGGCGCCCGGTGCCAACATCGGACCGGACGCGGCGATCTTCGAGGCCGTGCACGGCTCGGCGCCGGACATCGCCGGCAAGGGAATCGCCAATCCGCTCGCTTTGCTGCTGGCGGTCGGGCTGATGCTGGAGCACATTGATCAGCCTGATCTCGCAAACCGTCTTAGAGCGGCCATTGATCAGGTCTTGCGCAAGGACGGCGTTCGCACGCCCGATCTGGGCGGCAAGGCGTCCACTGGCGACTTCACGCAAAGCATCATCCGTCGATTGGGAGGGTAAGCAAATGACCGCCATTGCTGCATCGCACCCGGCAATCCCCGCTGATAGCACGGCGCAAAAGCTGTCACGTATCAAGGCGATCGTGGCTGCCTCGTCAGGAAACCTGGTCGAGTGGTATGACTTCTATGCCTACGCGTTTACCTCGATCTACTTCGCGGCCGCGTTCTTCCCGTCGGGCGACCAGACCAGCCAGTTGCTGGCGACGGCCGGCATTTTCGCCGTAGGGTTCTTCATGCGGCCGCTCGGTGGCTGGCTGTTCGGCTGGATCGCCGACGCGCATGGGCGCAAGAATTCGATGGTGCTGTCTGTGCTCCTGATGTGCGCCGGATCGCTAATGATCGGGATGCTGCCCACCTACCAAACAATCGGCGCCGCGGCGCCTGCGCTGCTCCTGTTTGCGCGCATGGCACAAGGCCTGTCGGTCGGCGGAGAATATGGAACGGCGGCAACTTATATGAGCGAGATTGCCGGCAAGGGCAACCGCGGGTTCTATTCGTCCTTCCAGTATGTCACGCTCATCGGCGGGCAACTTCTCGCGCTCCTCGTTGTCGTGGTTCTGCAACAGACATTGTCGCTCGACGAATTGAAGGAATGGGGCTGGCGAGTTCCGTTCCTGTTCGGAGCCGTCGCAGCCGTTGTGGCCTTGTATCTTCGCCGCTCGTTGCAGGAGACGGCGTCGGCCGAGACCATGCATCGCAAGGAGGCTGGTTCTCTATCCGGCCTTTGGCGTCACAAGCGCGCTCTCCTGATCGTTCTAGCATTCACGATCGGCGGATCGCTGTTTTTCTATACGTTTACGACCTACATGCAGAAGTTCCTGGTCAACAGCGTCAAGCTGGATGCCAAGACGGTCAGCTCGATCATGACCGCCGCCCTGATCGCCTTCATGCTGCTGCAACCGGTGTTCGGTGCACTCTCGGACCGGATTGGTCGCCGCAACAACATGCTTCTGTTCAGCGGATGCGCGACGCTCGCCGCGGTGCCGCTGCTGACGATGTTGTCCGGCACGACCAACGTCTACGCCGTCTTCGGCCTGATCATGGTAGGCCTCATGATTGCATGTTTCTACACTTCAATTAGCGGCGTCGTGAAGGCCGAGCTGTTTCCGCCCGAGGTGCGCGCTCTTGGGGTCGGGCTTCCCTACGCCATCGCAAATGCGATGTTTGGCGGAACCGCCGAATACGTTGCGTTGTCACTGAAATCGTCCGGATACGAAACGGTATTCTTCTGGTACGTCGCTGCGATGGCGTGCGTCGCCTTTATTGCCTCGCTCTGGATGCCAGATACGAGGACGCGAGGCTATCTCGAAGGCGATGGCCGGATCTGAATCGAACAGCACGGGCTTCGTCCATGCGTGTGACGGTGTCTGCTGAGAAGTGAATTGAAAAAGGAGACGCGCTAATGCCGAAGGGGTCAGATCTATTGGTTGCCGCACTCGAGAACGAGGGCGTCGACCGAATTTTCGGCGTTCCCGGTGAAGAGAATCTCGATGTCGTGGAAAGCCTGCGCAATTCGTCGATCAAGCTGATCTTGACACGCCACGAGCAGGGTGCGGCCTTCATGGCCGCGACTTATGGACGGCTGACCGGCAAGCCCGGCGTGTGCATCACCACGCTGGGCCCTGGCGCATTGAACCTGACGACTGGCGCCGCCTACGCGCTGCTCGGCGCCATGCCCATGATCATGCTCACGGGTCAGAAGGGCATCATGAGCAGCCGGCAGGCCAAATTCCAGATTGTCGATGTGGTTAGCGCTTTCAAGCCGTTGACCAAGCTGTCGCTCCAGATTGTCAGCACGACCAGCATTCCGACGATCGTTCGCGATGCCTTCCGGATCGCCATGGAAGAACGCCCGGGTCCGGTGCTGCTCGAATTGCCGGAGGACATCGCGGGCGAGGAAGCCGAAGACGTCGCGATGGTGGCGCAGCATCCGATCGAGATCCCGGTCGCCCATCGTGCCTCACTGGACCGCGCCGCCGACATGATCCTCAAGGCCAATCGGCCATTGATCATGCTCGGTGCCGCGGCATCCCGGCCGCGTAGCACGGCGGGCATCGGCGGCTTTGTCCGCCGCACGCAGATTCCGTTCTTCACGACGCAAATGGGTAAGGGGACCGTACCCGGGGGCGGCAATCTCTATATGGGGACGGCGGCGCTCAGTGAACGTGACTACGTCCACGAGGCCGTTGATCGTGCCGACCTCATCATCGCGATCGGCCACGATACGATCGAGAAGCCGCCGTTCATCATGGGGCCGAAGGGTCCCCAGGTAATCCACGTCAGCTATACGCCCGCCAACGTGGAGCGGGTTTACTTTCCGCAATGCGAGGTGGTTGGCGATGTAGGGCCCAGCCTGGAACTGCTAGCGGATCGCGTGGAGGGTCGTCTGCACAACGCCGGCGCGTTGCTCGGGCTTCGCGAAGGCATTTTGAAGCGGATCACCGACCGCAATACCGAGGATCGCTGGCCGCCGACCCCGCAACGCATCGTGCACGATGTGCGAAAGGTCATTCCTGAGGACGGCATCGTCGCGCTCGACAACGGAATGTACAAAATCTGGTTCGCCCGCAACTACCGCACCTATGTGGCGAACACGCTGCTGCTGGACAATGCGCTGGCGACAATGGGCGCCGGGCTGCCATCCGCCATGATGGCGGCGATGCTGCATCCGGAACGTCGCGTGCTCGCGGTCTGCGGCGACGGCGGCTTCATGATGAATTCGCAGGAAATGGAAACCGCGGTTCGCCTTAAATTGAATCTCGTCGTGCTTATCCTGGAAGACTCTGCTTACGGCATGATCCGCTGGAAGCAGGCGGTCGATAGTTTCCCGGATTTTGGCCTCACGTTCGGCAATCCGGATTTCGTCAAATATGCCGAGAGCTACGGCGCGAAAGGCTCGCGGGTCGAAAGCACGGGCTCATTGATTCCGACACTCGAAAACGCGTTCAAGGGCGGCGGTGTGCACCTCGTCGTGGTGCCGATCGACTACAGCGAGAATACGCGCGTGCTGGTGGATGAACTTCGCGAGAAGCTGAAACAGGTCGTTGAGCCGACCGTGTGAGCCGTCGGCAAGGGTCTATTTATGAGCTGAGCTGAATCGGCGTGGTTGCAAGCGCCGGCGATGGAGAGCGCAATGAGTGAGCAGATCAACGAGCAGGCCGAGAAGATGCGGGAAATGGCGCAGACCACGCTCGACAAGGCGAAAGAGGCTGTGTCGAAATACATTACCGAATCCCAGAAGTTGAGAGAGAAGGCCGATTCCAGCGTTCGTTCAACCTATTCGGCTGCGAAGGAGATGAACGAAAGGGCGGTCGCGTTCGCCGAGGAAAATGTGGCTCCGGGCTTCGAGCTTGCGCAGCGGCTGTTGCATGCCAAGGACCCGCAGGAAATGGGTGCAGTTTATCAGAGCCATCTCAAGGAGCAGATGGAAAAAATGAACGCACAGTTTCGCGAGCTTGCGAGTGCGATGAGCCAGCCGTCGACCGTCGACCTGAAAAAGTAGGGTCAGTCGCCTCAAAGCGAAATTAGATCGCTTGATCACGGGATGTTGCCTGGACGCGGTCCGAGCGCGGACGATGCATCATCCTCTCAAGGCAATCGCATCGCGGTGCGTCGGGGAGGCTCCAGGGTGGGCACGAAAAACTCAGATACGTTGATCCATGACGTACCGGCCGGCTGGGCACGGCGCGCCCATGCCGACGCTGCGAAGTACGGCAGCATGTATGCCCAGTCGGTATCGACGCCGGACGCTTTCTGGGCGGAGCACGGCAAGCGGATCGACTGGATCAAGCCGTTCACGAAGGTGAAGAACACGTCCTTCGCGCCCGGCAAGGTCTCGATCAAGTGGTTCGAGGACGGCACCACGAATGTGGCGATGAACTGCATCGACCGGCATCTTGCCCGGCGTGCCGGTCAGGTCGCGATCATCTGGAAGGGCGACGATCCCGTCGAATCCAGGCACATCACCTACGCGCAGTTGCACGATCAAGTCTGCCGCTTCGCGAATGTCCTGAAAAGTCACGGTGTGAAGAAAGGCGACACAGTCACGATCTACCTGCCCATGATTCCGGAAGCCGCCTACGCCATGCTCGCCTGCGCGCGGATCGGGTCGGTCCATTCCATCGTGTTCGGCGGGTTCTCGCCGGATGCCCTGGCCGGGCGTATCGAAGGCTGTCAGTCCAAGGTCGTGATCACGGCCGATGAGGGGTTGCGTGGCGGCCGCAAAGTACCGCTGAAGGTCAATGCCGACGATGCGGTGAAGAAGGTGGCCGGCATCGTGAAGACGATGATCGTGGTCAAGCGCACCGGCGGTGCAATCGACTGGGTCGACGGCCGCGACGTCTGGTACGCGGACGAGGTGGCAAAGGCCTCGGCCGATTGCACGCCGGTCGAAATGAACGCGGAGGACCCGCTATTCCTTCTTTACACGTCGGGTTCAACCGGTGCTCCCAAGGGTGTCGTTCACAGCACGGGTGGCTATCGCGTTTTTGCGTCGATGACGCACCAATATGTGTTCGACTACCACGACGGCGACATCTACTGGTGCACGGCTGATGTCGGCTGGGTCACGGGCCACTGCTACATCGTTTACGGCCCGCTGGCCTTGGCCGATCCCGCCGTGGTCGATGATCTGATCAAAAACCGCCATAGCCAAAAGGCGGCGCCGAAATGAATATCGACGCGATTTCGATTGGCGACAATCCCCCGGAAGACATCAATGTCATCATCGAGGTTCCGATCGGCGGTGAACCGATCAAATACGAAATGAACAAGGCGGCCGGCGCGCTGTTCGTCGATCGCTTCCTGTATACGCCGATGCGCTATCCCGGAAATTATGGCTTCGTGCCGCACACGCTTTCAGACGATGGAGATCCGATCGACGTGCTTGTGGCCAACTCGCGGCCGATCGCTCCTGGCGCTGTGATCAATGTCCGGCCGATCGGCGTGCTCAGGATGGATGACGATGGCGGCGGGGATGAGAAGATCATCGCCGTGCCGATGCCGAAACTGACGATGCGCTACGATCATGTCCGCGGGATCGCCGACATGCCGCAAATCACGATCGAGCAGATTCAGCACTTCTTTGAGCACTACAAGGATCTGGAGCCGGGGAAGTGGGTGAAGGTGATCGGATGGGGCGACAGTGCCGAAGCGCGCCGGCTGATCGTCGATGCAATCGCGCGGGCAAAGAGCTAAAACCGAGATATGGGCAACGATATGAGACTGGTTCTGTTGGGGCCGCCAGGCGCAGGCAAGGGCACGCAGGCGACGAGGATCGTCACTCGATTTGCGATCCCGCAATTGTCGACCGGCGACATGCTGCGTCAGGCGGTCGCGGAAGGCACGGCTGCGGGATTACGCGTCAAGCACATCATGGATCGAGGTGAACTTGTGCCCGACGATGTCGTGGTATCGGTGATCGCCAATCGTATCGATCATTCCGACGCGGCAAACGGCTTTATCCTTGACGGTTTCCCGCGCACGGTCGCGCAGGCCGAGGCGCTCGATCGGGAACTCGCTATCCGGGGCATCAAGCTCGACGCGGTACTTGAGCTCGAGATCGACGAAGATGCACTGCTCGAGCGCATCAAGGGGCGCGCCGACGAGGCGGCAAGCCGCGGCGAGCCGGTGCGCCGCGACGATAATCCCGAGGTCTTCAAGACCCGGCTCGACGTTTACCGCGAGCAAACCGCGCCGGTCACGGAATACTACCGGTCGCTGGGACTGCTCAACATCGTCGACGGTTTGCAGCCGATTGACGCCGTGACCGAACAGCTCGCCGCGGCGCTTGCGGCAGTAATGTCCGATCAGATCAGGAGTGATGTCAGATGAAAGCTTTTACCTTCCAGGCGCCGCCCAACATCCTGTTCGAGGCAGGCGCATCGAAAAAGCTGGCGGAGTTGGTTGCGGGATACGCGGCAAAACGTGTCCTGCTGGTGACCGACAAGGGTGTACGCAATGCCGGCCTTACCAAAAACGCCGAGGCCGGCCTGATTGCCGGCGGCTGCGAACTGACAATATTCGAAGATGTGGAGGCGGATCCGCCGTCGCATATCATCGAGCGGGCGGTCGCACTTTGCCGTGACAAGGACATCGAGCTGGTTGCCTCGATCGGCGGCGGCAGCGCGCTCGATACCGCGAAGTTGGTGGCCTATCTGGCCAAGACGCCTGATCGCCTCGAAGATATCTACGGCGTCGGCCTTGCGAAGGGCGAACGCCTTCCGCTGCTGCTGGTGCCGACAACGGCCGGAACGGGCTCGGAGGTGACCCCGATCGCGATCGTCACCACGCCGACGACCGAGAAAAAGGGCGTCGTTGCGCCCCGCCTGCTCCCTGACTGGGCGATCCTCGATCCGGAGCTGACGCTCGGCCTGCCCGCGCATGTCACCGCGGCGACCGGCATCGACGCCATGGTCCATGCGATCGAAGCCTATACCAGCAAGCACCGGAAGAATCCGATGTCGGACCAGTTGGCGCGGCAGGCTCTCGCCCTGCTGTCGGCGAATGTCCGGACGGTCTGTGCGGACGGATCTAATCTCGAAGCGCGGTCGCAAATGCTGCTGGGTTCGATGCTAGCTGGCATGGCGTTCGCCAATTCCCCGGTCGCCGCCGTCCACGCGCTGGCCTATCCGATCGGTGCGCTGTTCCACGTGCCGCATGGCCTGTCGAATGCCTTGGTGCTGACCCAGGTGCTGCGCTTCAATTTGCCGGAGGCAGAAAGCCTCTACGCCGAACTGGCGCCGATCGTCGATCCCAAATCGGAAGGAATGAGCGTCAGCCAGCGGGCACGGCTGTTCGTCGATGCGATCGCGGCGATCTGCCGGGATTGCAACGTACCGGCCTCGCTGGCCGATGTCGGCATCGCGAGGGGCGACCTGAAGAAGCTCGCCGAGGACGCGATGAAGCAAACGCGGCTTCTCGTCAACAATCCCAGGGAATTGGGCTTCGACGATGCGCTGGCGATCTACACCGAGGCTTTCGGCAACCGCGCGGCGGCCTGAGTGGGCACAAAGAGTGAGCAGCATGAGCGAGAAGGATAAATCGGCTACCGCTGAGTCCGATCCCGGCCTGGAATGGGCGAAGCTTTGGCAGACGATGGCCGAATCCTCGAACCGCATGGTCGAGGCGTGGTCGGGGTCGATGGCACCGTTCATGCTGGCGCGTTTGTCGGAAAAGCCGGGTGGTTTTGGCGACGGCAACGAATTGTCGGCGGCGATCGAGCGAATGGCGCAGGGCCCGAGGCTAGCCGACGTCTGGGACATCGACCGGAAAATGGCGTTGGCCTTTGGCGCCTGGATCGAGATGCGTCAGCGGCTTGCGAGCTACAATGCGGTCGCTGCCGCTCCGTGGCCTGAAGCGTCGAAGCGGTTCTACGAGACGATGTCGGCAACGGCTAGCGGTGGCTCCCCGCATCCGGAGTGGCGCGAGGCGTTCGCCAAATGGAGCGAAATCTCCAACGAGGAACTGATCCGTAACCAGCGCACCGACGGCTTCTTGCAAGCTCAGAAAGAGTTACTCCAGGCGGGACTCAAATTACGGAGCCGGCAGGATGACGTGGCTGAAGCGGCGTCAGCCATGTTGGGCCTGCCGACTCGCAAGGACTTCGACGACGTGACGCGGCAATTGACCGAACTCCGCCGTGAAGTCCGTACGCTCACCCGCCAGATGCGTGACCAGAAGAGCGAAGGCGCACGATGAGCGACCAGGAGAATCAGACCTCGCGCTTCGCCCGCGACATGGCGGCCAACGCCGAGAAAATGTTCAAGGCGACACAGCTGATCGCTAATACGCGGGATGAAGACGTCGCCATTGGCACCACGCCGAAGCATCTCGTCATGCGCCGCGACAAGGTCGAGCTGTTCCATTACGAATCGATGGCGGAAGCGACCGCAAAGACACCCGTCCTTTTAGCCTACGGCCTGATCGGGCGGTATACCATGGCTGATTTACAGCCTGACCGCTCGCTGGTGCGCAGCCTGCTCTCAAAAGGGCTCGATCTCTGGCTGGTCGACTGGGGCCAGCCGGGCCGAACCGAGCGATGGCTGAAAATTGATGATTACGTCGATGACTACATCGATGCCGCAGTCGACCGCATCGCGCAGGAAACCGGCCATGACAAGATCACGCTGCTCGGCATCTGCGAAGGCGGCGTCTTTACGACGTGTTACGCTGCTCTGCATCCGGAAAAGGTGAAAAATCTCGTCATCACCATCACCCCGATCGACTTCCATGCCGACGTCAAGGACAAGGCCGCGCACCACGGCTTCCTCAACCTCTGGACCCGCAGCCTCGATCCTGATGACATCGACAAGCTGGTCGATACCTATGGCGTGCTGCCGGGCGAGTTCATGAGCTCGGTATTCTCGATGATGACGCCGATGCGCTCACTGACGAAGTACAATGTCGATCTCATCGACGTCGTCGATGACGAGGCCAAGTTCATGAATTTCCTCCGTATGGAAAAGTGGCTCGCGGACCGTCCGCATCATCCTGGCGAAGCGGCGAAGCAGTGGCTGAAGGATCTCTACCAGGAGAACCGCCTGGTCGATGGCAGCTTTGAACTGTCCGGCCGTCGGGTCGATCTGAAGTCGATCACGGCTCCCGTGTTGAATGTTTTTGCGCTGGATGACCATATCATTCCGCCGGACTGCTCGCGCGCGCTCGGAGCGAAGATCGGCAGCACGGATTACACTGAAATTCCGCTGCCCGGCGGCCATGTCGGCCTGTTCGTCTCCAGCAAGTCGCAGGGCAAGCTGAGCCAGAGCATTGCCGACTGGCTGGTCGCCCGCGACGCCAATCCCGGAAGTGAAGCCTGATGCGCAACAAGATCGTCGACGCCGCAGAGGCGGTGGCCATCATCCGTTCCGGTGACACCGTCGCCTCGTCCGGCTTCGTCGGCGTGGGAACGCCCGACGAGATCATCAAGGCGCTGGAGCGGCGCTTCGTGCAGACCGGAGAGCCGCGGGACCTTTCGTTGGTGTTCGCGGCGGCGCCGGGGGACGGCGCAGATCGCGGCCTCAACCGCCTGGCGCATCCCGGCCTGATCAAACGCCTGGTCGGCGGGCATTTCGGCCTGGTTCCGAAGCTCGCCCGGATGGCGGTCGACAATCACGTCGAGGCCTATAATTTGCCGCTAGGATGCGTATCGCATCTGTTTCGCGAAATTGCGGGGCGCAAGGCCGGGCTTCTCTCCAAGGTCGGGCTCGGCACCTTCGTCGATCCAGCCAATGGCGGCGGAAAGCTGAATGCGCGCACCACCGAAGAGCTGGTGCGGTTGATCGAAATTGACGGCGAACAATGGCTCTTCTACAAGGCATTTCCAATCAACGTTGCGATCATCAGAGGTACCACCGCCGACCACAACGGCAACATCTCGATGGAGAAAGAGGCGTTGACCCTCGACAATCTGGCGCTGGCAACGGCCGCCAAGAATTGCAAGGGGTTCGTCATCGCGCAGGTGGAGCGCATTGCCGCCTCCGGTTCGCTCAATCCGCGTCATGTTAAGATTCCGAGCGTGCTGATCGATTGCGTCGTCGTTGCCCAGCCCGAAAACCATGTCCAGACCTATGCCACCGGTTACAACGGAGCATTCTCCGGCGAATTGCGCGCGCCGGCCGATCGCAATGTTCCGATGGCGCTGGACAACCGCAAGATCATTGCGCGCCGCTGCGCCCTGGAATTGCCGATGGGCGGCGTGGTCAATCTCGGCATCGGCATGCCCGAGGGCGTTGCGTCGGTTGCCGCCGAGGAGAAGCTATTCGACTTCGTGACGCTGACTGCCGAGCCCGGCATCATCGGCGGTATTCCGCAAGGCGGCCTCGATTTCGGTGCTTCGATCAATGCAGAATCGATCATCGACCAGAACCAGATGTTCGATTTCTACGACGGCGGCGGGCTCGATCTGGCCTGTCTCGGCATGGCTCAGGTCAATGGCCGCGGCGACGTCAACGTCAGCCTGTTCAATGGCCGCCTGGCCGGCGCCGGCGGCTTCATCAACATATCCCAGAATGCGCGCCGGCTGATCTTCGCAGGCACTTTCACCACCGGGGGGCTCAAGACCTCGGTCGTGGATGGTCAGCTCAAGATCCTCAGCGAAGGCAAGTCCTCGAAATTCATCGACAAAGTGGATCAGATCACGTTTTCGGGCCAGCTTGCCGCAACCAACAGGCAGCCGGTTCTCTATGTGACCGAGCGATGCGTATTCAAGCTTACCCAGGAAGGTCTCGAATTAACGGAGATCGCGCCGGGTGTCGACATGGAGCGCGACATTCTCGCGCTGATGGGCTTTCGCCCCATCATCCAAGCGCCGAAATCCATGGATGTGTCGCTGTTCAGCGAAGCGCTGATGCAGCTCGACGACCGGCTGCTCAACAGGCCTCTGGCGGAGCGGCTGTCGTACGATGCTGATCGCAACACACTATTCCTCGGGCTCGACGGCTATCGGGTCCATCGAGATGCCGACGTCGAGGTAATCCGGGCGTCGATCCTCGAGCTCTTCCATCGTGTCGGACGCCGGTTTTCCGCAGTCGTCAATTACGATTCGTCTTACATCGCTCCCGACATGGCGGAGAAATGGTTTTCAATGGCCGCCGAGGTCGAGCGGACCTGCTACGATCATGCCTCGCGCTACACCACCAGCGCATTCATGCGCCTGAAGCTCGGCGACGCGCTGGCCCGCCGCGACGTCGCGCCGCATATCTTCGAAACCTCGGCCGACGCCCACCGGTTTGTCGAATAGACCGATGCGGCTGAAATCCACCGAGGTGCGCCCCGCGGATTGGCCTGAAGGACGGCAGATGGCGCCCGACCGCACCGGATCGGTGCGGGGGCTGACCCGGCGCAGCTTTCATCGCATCGCATTCACCGATTGGGGACCGGCGTCCGCGGTGCGGCCGGTGCTCTGTGTCCACGGATTGACGAGAAACGGCCGGGACTTCGATCATCTCGCCGCAGTTCTCGCCAGCGCGGGCCGGCGCGTCATTTGCCCGGACTTGCCGGGCCGCGGACAAAGCGAACGGCTGCACGACAGCAGCGACTATGCCTTGCCGCAATATTGCAGCGATATGACAGTGCTGATGGCAGGCCTCGGTGCAACGGAGATCGACTGGGTCGGCACGTCGCTCGGTGGCCTGATCGGGATGGTGCTGGCCGCCCTTCCGGGTAGTCCGATCCGTCGCATCGTCATCAACGATATCGGACCCTATCTGCCCTGGACTGGATTGCTTCGTCTCGGTGCCAATCTCAACGAGGCGCCAAGATCCTTTGAGACGATCGAACAGGCCGAAAGCTACTACCGGCGGGTTCTGGCGCCTTTCGGGCAATTGGAGGATGCGCACTGGCGGCATCTGACAACGCATAGTGTGATCTGGAGCGCGGAGGGGCGCTGCTTCAGGCCGCTGTGCGATCCGAATATCGCCCATGCCTTTCGAAACCCCTGGCACCACAGCGTCGATCTCTGGAAATACTGGGACGCGATCGACGTCCCCATTCTTGTGATACGCGGGCAGCAATCGGATTTGCTTCCCGAAGCCGTCCTCAGGGACATGATGCGGCGCAATCGCAATGTCCGCGTCCACACCATTGCGGATTGCGGCCATGCGCCGGCCCTGATCGCTGACGACCAGATCGAGATCGTTGTGCAGTTTCTGAGCGGCAACGACCCCACTTAACCGTGAGCGCTTTATGCCGAACCGCACCATTGACGGTGTTAATTCCAACTTGGCTGTACTCACCGAAACTCATACTCGATCTTCTATTTCACGAACGCGCCTGACCTGATGCGCGGTTTAGTTTCCGGAGACGCAGCTGAAAGTCACGCCTACGAGCGCGCCAAGCGCATCACCAGGAGCGATGTTGCCTCCGCGAATTACACGCTCGATTGTGGTGCCTGTGAAGATGTCGCGCAGAAACTGCTTACGCTGAACGTTGTGCAGCTCCGGCATGGATGCGACCTGCTCAACCAGCACCCGCTGTGCCTCTTGCTCTTCGATACGGATCAGCTCTGCTGGCTGATCCTCGTCGACGACATGAACAAGGTGCAGTTTTGCATCAGGGGAGCGCACCAGGAGGCCGGCCTGCCGCAGAGCGCGATTGGACCGCGTCGAGAAATCTGTCGCGGCGACGATGTTCATGTCAGACTCCTTATGATTGCGAACGGCCGCGAGAACGATGGCTTGCCAAGTCGACCAGCGCGGCAACTGGGTTCTATTGCGAAGGGCCTTTGATGCTGCTGCGGGCGGGCTCCAGTCGTCTGATCCAGCAATTTGGCCTGGACGGACGATCTGGAGCCGACAAGAAACAGACATCGCGCACCGCGAGCTGCGGAGTACAATATCTTTCTCTCTCATACGCAACTGTGTATGCGGTGACGGGAGGTGAACCTCCCAGGGTCACCTTTTAGGATCGTGAGGAATTGGCGCTCGGCGGCGAGCGAATGCCTCGCGGAAACCATCGGGATCTGAAATCCAGATGAACATGACCCAAGAGGTCAGGACGAGCAGCGCGAAGAACACCGACATAAGAAGCTCCTGGCTTTGGTTGCAGAACTAATAAGGTACCGTCCCGGACGATGTGAATCGTCCGGGTTACCGGCGGATCTGCAGCTGGGTCCTATAAATCCGGCGTCGTAGCGTTGTAGTCATCACTGCCTCTGTTTGCGGTGCGGCTCGCTTGCGAGCGGCATGTGCATTGCTCTGCCGGGCACCGAGCTTCCAGCCCTCCGCGAACGCGGCATGGACTGAGTTCGGGGCTGATTGCCTATGATCAGGCGGCCAACATGCAAAGACTTCGGCGAACTCGCCTACTACTCAGCATCACGCATCATGTACTTAGAAGTGGGCATGCGATGCAGGAATCCAATGCGACATTTAGCCTGGATTGACCGACTCGCCGGTCAAGGAACCTGCCGCAAGAATTCGCGCGTCTCGCGCTAATTGCCCTTTGGTCCGCGAACCTGCGCACTCTTTTCGGCGGTATCGCGAAATCGCGCTGCGCCCACCAATACGGTCAGGGCAATAGGCGTGGTTACCAAGCCAAGCCCGATGATCAGGATTTCGTGCAGCACGGGCCTGCTCTGAAGTACCGAAAAGCAAACGATCGAAGCAGCTGCAATGAATACGGTGCCCAGCGTCGTCCCGAGCGTCGGCGCGTGGACCCGCTCGTAGAATGTGCCGAACCGCAAGAGGCCCAGCGAACCGACGAGTGTGACGATGGCGCCAGCAAAAACGAGAAGTGCCGTGAGAGCAGCAGCCCAGGGCGGCAGGTGTTCGATGCCGTTCATTCGATCACCTCGCCGCGCAGCAGAAACTTCGCCAGCGCAACCGTACCCACGAAGCCGAAGAGGGCCATGGCGAGAGCCGCCTCGAAATAGAGCGTTTCGCCGGATCGAATCCCGAACGTCAGAAGCAACAACATCGCGTTCACGGACAGCGTGTCGAAGCCCAGAACGCGATCCTGTGCTCGCGGCCCCCGAAATATGCGAACCGCGCCACAGCCGAGAGCCAACACCAGAACTACCTGCGCGGCAACCAGCGCGTAGATCAGCAAGAGCTGGCTCATTCGAATATCTCCAGCAGATGGCGTTCGTAGCGTTGCTTGATCGTGCGGACCCACTCGGCTTCATCGACCAGGTCGAGAACATGGATCATCAACAACCCTTTCTGTGTATCGAAATTCACCCACAGCGTTCCGGGGCTCGAGGTAATGATGCAAGCCAGCAACGCCAGTCCATAGGGATTGCGCATATCGAGCGGAATGTTCACGAACCCGGATTTTCGCTGTCGGCGCCCAAAACCGAGAATGATCCGGCCAACCGCGAAGTTGGAGCGGATGATATCGATCGCCACCAATCCCAACAAGCGTAGGAGGACGCCGGGTCGCCTGACGCGCGTGCTTGGTAACTCCAGCACGGTGAGAAACCGCCCGCCGACGAGCGCGATCACACAACCGAGGAGGACATGTCCGACGGTGACTGCCTGATTGAGCAGTAGCCACAATGCGAGCAGACAGAAGCTCATCCGCGGAAAGGGCAGGAATCGCGTCATTTGCCGCCCGCCTTTCGGCTGCCTTGGGCGCTGATCTCCAGGACGTCGCTGATGTAGCCCGCCCGCGCGTGCAGCGATTGCGCCGTTGCCTGCATGAAGCGCATCACCGGACCGGCGAGCACTGTCTGGGCCGCGCAAATGATCAACAGGAACATGATGGGCGCCATCTCGATCAGGCGCACACGCGGCACGGTGCGATCTGGCGACGCCCAGAAGGAGCGTATACCTGCTCGGGTCAGCGCGACCAACGCCGCAAAACTGGACACGAGGAGCGCCAACAAGAGCGCCCACCCACTGCCAGGAACGGCACCGCCCGGATGCATGCCTGAAGGATGAAGCGCCGCCGTAAGCAGCGCGAATTTGGCTATGAAACCCGACAGCGGCGGGAGCCCGGCGATGACCAGTGCGCACGCGATGAAGGCGACGCCGAGCAACCCCATCGTGGCCACAATGGCCGTGCCGACTTCCTCTTCGGTGTGGTCCGCATCGTCGTCTTCTCCGTAAGCTTCTCGCGTGACGGCGATCACGTCAGCTCCGGGTTCGCGGCCGCGCTCGATGAGTTCGGCCAGAAGGAAGAACGCGCTGATGCCGAGGGTCGAGCTGACCAGGTAAAACAGTGCTCCACCGGTGACACTGACTTGCCCGGTCCCCGTGGCTGCCAACACGGTTCCGGAGGATACGAGCACCGAAAAGCCGCCGAGACGGGCGGTGTCCTGGGATGCCAATGTGCCGATTGCTCCGAAGGCGATCGTCGCCAACCCACCCCATAACAGCCAGTCACTGCCGAAGCCCGCTGACGCGCCACTGCCCTCACCAAAAAGCAACAGCGATAGACGCAGGATGATATAAACGCCGACCTTGGTCATGATCGCAAAGATCGACGCCACCGGTGGACTCGCGGCTGCGTAGGCCGTCGGCAGCCAGAAACACAGGGGCCACATGCCGGCCTTGAGCAGGAAGGCCACCGCCAACATGCCGGCGCCTGCTTCGAGCAAACCGCGGCTCTCCGCGGCGATTGCAGGTATCCGCGCCGAGAGGTCCGCCATATTGAGCGTCCCGGTGACGCCATAGATCAGGCTGACCCCGATCAGGAACAATAGCGACGCGACCAGATTCACGACGATGTAGTGCAATCCAGCCTTCACCCGTGCGAGACCGGAGCCATGCAGCAGAAGTCCGTACGAAGCGGCCAGCAACAACTCGAAGAAGACAAACAGGTTGAAGAGATCGCCGGTCAGGAAGGCACCATTGAGGCCCATCAACAGAAACTGAAAGAGCGGATGGAAATGCGCGCCTGTCCGGTGCCAACGGGCAAGAGAGAACACAACTGACGCCAGCGCCAGGATGCTGGTCAGGAGCAGCATGAGCGCGGAGAGCCGATCGAGAACGAGGACAATTCCGAACGGAGCAGGCCAATCGCCCAGGCGATAGACTTCCCTGATTTCGGGGTGACCCGAATCAGACATTCCGAGCAAGATCGCCGCGACACAAACGAGTGCAACCGTTCCGGCGACGTTGACCGCAGCCACGATGTTGCGGTGCCGCTCTCCATTCAAGAGCAGCATGCCTGCGCCGGCAAGCAGGGGCAGGACGATGGGCGCAACAACCAGATTTGCGATTCCGCTCACGCCTCGGGCTCTTGACCATCGACGTGATCGGTGCGAGCCAGGCCGCGCGACGCGAGGAGAACGACAAGGAACAACGCCGTCGTCGCAAAACTGATGACGATTGCAGTCAGTACGAGCGCCTGTGGTAGCGGGTCAGCATGTTTCGTTGCATCCCCGATCTCCTTTGCGATCAGCACCGGCGCTCCCGTCCGCACCCGTCCCATGGCCACGATGAAGAGATTGACGGCGTAAGAGAGCAACGAAAGCCCGATGATGACTTGAAACGTGCGCGGCCTGAGGATCAGCCACACTCCGGACGCCGTAAGCGCACCTATGCCGATGGCCAGGCTAAGCTCCATTACACCAACTCCTCTTTCGCTCGCTCATCGGGCGCGCGTTGCCCCGCCTGGAGCGGCACGCCATAGCGACGCAGCGATTGATGCGCGATTGCGATGAGCATCAAGACCGTGGCGCCGACGACGAGCGAGAACACACCGATATCGAAAAGAAGAGCGCTGGCCGTGGGGACGCGACCGAGCAGAGGCAGTTCGGCATATGCAAAGTACGACGTCAGGAAGGGGTGTCCGAAAACGCAGGCGGCAGCTCCCGCAAATCCTGCCAGCAAGAGGCCGAAACCCATCCAACGCACCGGCATGACGTGAAGACGAGCTTCCACCCACGCCGTGCCGCGAGCCATATACTGCAGGATGAACGCCGTTGCCATTGCGATGCCGGCGACGAAGCCGCCGCCTGGAAGGTCGTGCCCGCGCAAGAGAAGGAAGATGGCCACGACGCCGATCACGGGAAACAGCAAGCCCATCATCAATGCCGCAGTAGCCAGCGTGTCCTTGGCAGTGTCGCCCTTCTGTCGATCGGGATGAGCCTCGTCGTGGGCATCCTGGACATGCTGCTGTTCGGGAACGGGAATGCTTTCGGGGGCCGGGCGGAAACGGCGCAAAAGCGCAAAGACGGTCAGCGCGACGACCGCAAGCACCGTGATCTCGCCGAGCGTATCGAACCCGCGAAAATCCACCAGGATGACGTTGACCACGTTAGTTCCGCCCCCTTTCGTGTATGCGTTTTCCACGAAGTATCGCGAAATGCTGTGATTGTCCGGGAGTTGCATGGCTGCCAGCGCAAGGGTGGCCAAACCGAGCCCGGCGAGGAGCGCGATGGAGAAGTCGCGAACGCGGTGCCACCGAATGCTGTGGGGCGCCTCGGCCGGGCCTGGTCGCGCAATGCGTTTCGGCAGCCACCGCAAGCCGAGCAACAGGAGAACCGTCGTAACCGTCTCAACGACGATCTGCGTCAGCGCGACGTCGGGAGCGGACAACCAGACGAAGCTGACGCAGGTGACGAGACCCGCGGTCCCGAGCAGTATCAGCGCCACCACCCGATGAAATTTGGCCTGGACCGCGGTCCCCACCGCGCAACCAACGCCGACCACCCAGAGTAATCCAAAGACGAGGTCGAATTCCCTCTCTGACGGTCCCGTCAGCGAGAGGCCGCGGGCGTAGAGGGGCAGCAGGGCAGCGACGAACGCCACGCCAGCCAACAGTCTCAATTGTCGTTGGAGACGCCTCGTGCCGAGATTTGTGGCGAGCCATCGTGCAAGCCGCCAGGACAATGTCACCAACACCCAGTCAAATATCCACTTGCCATTGATGCGACCGAGCAAGGGCGGTCCCTCATGCGAGAGCAGGTAGGACCGCAGCATGACGTAGACGCCCAAACCGCCGGCCATCGCTACGATGCTCATCAGAAGTTCAGGCGTAATTCCGTGCCAGAGACGAAGGCTGTACTCCGGCATCGCGGAGCCGAGAACCGCCCGGGCAGCCGTATCGAGGATCGGCGCCACAGTGAGAGCCGGCGCGACGCCGACGATGAGGCATGCCAGCACGAGCAGTTCGGCCGGAAGTCGCATCAACAGTGGCGGCTCATGTGGAACGCGTGGCAAGCCGGTTGGAGCCGGGCCGAAGAACACGTCGCGAATGAAGCGCAGCGAATAGGCAACCGTGAACGTGCTGGCGAGAGTGACGATGTACGGCAGCGCCTGATCGACGAGGGAATTGTCATGGACCTCGATCGTCTCGGCAAAAAACATTTCCTTCGACAGAAAACCGTTCAGCAACGGCACTCCCGCCATTGCCGCGGCAGCCACCATGGCCAGCGTCGCCGTAATCGGCATGAAGGCCCATAGCCCGCTAAGGCGGCGGATGTCGCGCGTGCCGGTTTCGTGATCGATGATGCCGGCCGCCATGAACAGCGATGCCTTAAAGGTCGCGTGGTTCATGATATGGAAAATCGCCGCGATCTGCCCGAATGGGGTGTCAAGTCCGGTCAAAAGTGTGATCAGCCCGAGATGGCTGATCGTCGAGTAGGCCAGTAGCCCTTTCAGATCCTGCTGGAACACGGCGAGAAACGCGCCCAGAAAAAACGTGATCAGGCCGATCGAGCCCACCAGCCACAGCCATTCATTCGTTCCACCCATTGCCGGCCAGAGCCGCACCAGGAGGAACACTCCGGCCTTCACCATTGTTGCCGAATGGAGATAAGCGGAAACGGGAGTTGGAGCGGCCATCGCGTGCGGCAGCCAGAAATGAAACGGGAATTGGGCGCTTTTTGTGAGAGCGCCGAGAAGGATCAGAACGAGTGCGGGGACATAAAGCGCGTGCGAACGGATCGCGTTTCCGGAAGCCAGCACCTGCTCCAGGTCATAGCTGCCGACGATGTGTCCGATCAGCAGCACGCCGGCGAAGAGGCAAAGCCCACCCGTCGACGTGATCACCAGCGCCATCCGCGCGCCGTCTCTCGCCGCCGCGTTGTGGTGCCAGTAACTGATCAGCAGGAATGAAAAGAGACTGGTCAGCTCCCAGAAAAAAACCAGTTGGAGCAGGTTGCCGGAGAGCACGATTCCCAGCATTGCTCCCATGAAGGCGAGCAGCAGGGAGAAGAACCGCGGAACGGGATCACTGGGTGACATGTAGTACCGGGCATACAGCACCACCAGAAAGCCGATGCCGGTGATCAGCATGGCGAAGGCCCATGCGAACCCGTCAAGCCTCAGCACAAATGCGAGTCCAAGTTCAGCGACCCAGTCCGTTCGCCACCCGACAACGCCGCCATTCGTCACGTTCGGATAAGCCGTGCCGATGAGGCAAAAAGCTGTAAGTGCGACCGCTCCAGCGAGCCATGCCTCAGCGTTGCGTGCATTGACCCGCAAGAGTGCCGCAATAAAGCTTCCTGCGAAAGGAAGGACGAGAACGGCAAGCAGGAACATTTGCGTTCATTGCCCCAGGCTGCGAGGTGGAGAGATGCTTTCGCTGATCCTCAATTGCTTAGCCGAGGCGGATCGATATCTCCACTGCTAGATTTAGCGCCGTTGTGATGGTTTGGCCCGGAAACCGCCATTCTGGCGGACACTGGCTCCGCAATCGAGCTGCTCAGATCCAGTGTGGAAGGGTGCCAGTCGCGGCGGCAACGAGGGCCGCGAGAGCGCCGAGCAACGCGTAGAATCCGCAGAGCGCGATACCCGCCAGCCACTCATCTCGACCGGCTCGGTGTCCTCAGCGGGGCTGACCTCGGAGCGGTACGCATGTCATGGCGCCCGTTCAGTGTTCCATCGCCAGGTGCAAGCGATCGATGCCGACTATAATAATGGTTCGGCAGAAGTACGGCTCACATTCATGTCAAACCGCCGCCCAGGCCTACCGGTGCGACAAGAGCGATCGCCTGCAGCAACGCCAGCTTGGCCATCCCACGCGGTGCAAACTTCGACACACGTTCTTGCGCAGCTGGGTAGACCCGCGTGATTGTCCGCCCCTCTCACTTCAATGACGCTCCTTTGTCCCCTCTCGATATTTCGTGTGCACAGGTGCTGTGCGGTTTCGTCGCAATGTTTCCAGGGAAATGAACTACTATAGTTAGAGCATCATGGCTTATGTCATCGACATTGATGCGCGCACCGCGCGTTTTGCTCTTCACGCCGGCCGCCTCCAAGCAGGCGGTTAGCCGGACGGTGTTCGCGCCGTCCGGGCTCTTTTCCAGCTTTCGTGACCTCCACTCGAGAGGTCGTCTTGAAGCAGAAGGAGTGCGCCGTGCTGCCTCTTCCAAAAATCGCACTGACCTCATCAGACTATCCGCGGCTCGAACAGCTCGCCCGCCTCGCCGTCCAAAAAGGAGATTTGGACGGGATGTTCCTCATGGGCGAAATCAACCGCGCCGATATCGTCCCGGACGAAGCGGACAACGTCCGTCCTTTCGTGACGATCGGATCATGGGTCACCCATTGCACGAATTGGGGCGTTCCGCGTCGCACCGTGCAACTGGTCTGGCCCGAGGAGTGCTGGTCGGATCCCGCCTGCATTTCGGTGTTGACCCCACTGGGTACAGCTTTGATCGGACTGCAGGTCGGCGACCAGATGCCGTACTTCGTCGCCGGATGCCTGAATGTCGTCAGGGTCCAAAGCCTGACCCCATCGGATTCAAAGGTCGTCCCACTCTTCCGGAGAGGGACGAGGCGGCCAGGCAACCCTTTCGACGACGACCCCGGACCAACTGCAGCATAGGAGCGACCAATGCGCAATTTCGAAGCTGAGAGCCGGCGAGAACAGCCGGCGTTGCCACCGATCAAGATCACTGAGGACGAATCACGGCGCCTCAGTTCCTTGGCCAATTCGAGCATGGATCTGTTTCCGCGAGTGGCCCATTTTCTGGCTCGAGAGATGGAACGTGCCACGGTGACGGACGAGAACAACTTGCGAGGCGTGATCAGGATGGGGTCGAAAGTGACCTATCGCGACGACGAGACGGGTGCGAGCCGAGAGATCGTGCTGGTCTATCCGCATGAGGCAAACATCGAGCTCAATCAGATCTCGGTCCTGACGCCTGTTGGAGCGGCCTTGATCGGCCTATCGCCGGGGCAGCGGATCGACTTCGAGACGCCCCACAGGCGCACCAGGGGCCTGACCGTTCTCGCTGTGTCCGAATAAGCCCTCGCGTTTAGTAAGATCGAACATCGCCGCCTCTGCGATGTGGGCGCGCCGTCCCGAGGCGTCGCGCCCGGATGTGGGCGTGTTTTTTGATTGGATTCGATGGACCGGATTGCCTGCGACGGAGGTTGCTGCCGTGCAGCAAGTCACTCGCCGTAAGCTTCGCGAATCAGCGCCCGGCACGTTCCGGCACCGAACTCAGACGAGCCACTCAGGGTTTGGCATTGTTCAGGAACGCCTCCTCGCTCTTCGCCGTTGACCCTCGTTAGACACACAGTGGAAACAGCCATGAAGAACATCAGTGCCGGCCAGATCGCGCTGTTGGTTGCTCTGGGAGCCATGTTGATCCTGACCGGCGTTTGGGCTGTCTCGATCTGGGGAGCCAGCAGTGGGGTCGAAATGGGCAAGCATGGCTGGATCGCGCTTGGGCTCGGAGCTTTCTTCTCGCTGGTTATCGGCTGCGGGCTGATGGCCCTGATGTTCTTCAGCAGCCGCAGCGGCCACGACGATGTCGCCGATCCCTTCCGTCGGCGGAGCGGCGAAGACAGATAGTCGGGCCCGCGAGCGAGCAGGGGGTAGTCACCCTAGCTTGCTGCCAGCGTTGCCAGGAACTGCTCCAGCGACGGCTGAGCGGCTGTCTGCATCTTGTGCAGATCCTCGGGCTTGAGGTTTGTATAGCGTTGCAACATTCGCCAATCCTTATGGCCCGTCACCATAGCGACCTGCTGTATTGAGAAACCCGCTTCGAAGAGTCTGCTTGTCCCGTCGTGACGCAAATCGTGAAAGCAAAGATCATCGATATCGATCGCGTTGCAAGACCTGCGGAAAGCGGCCCCGACGGACTTCGAGTGGTAAGGAAATACGCGCCCGAGACCGCGCGTCAGAATGCGTTGCTCCAGCATGATCTGCCACGCAGCATAGTCTGTCGAATTTAGGAGAGGGACGATTTGATGGTTTCCGTCCTTGCACCTCGGATCTTTGCGGTCGCGAATGGTGACAGTTCGCTTCGTCATATCGACATCGGACCATTCGATCCGGCAGATCTCGGCTTGGCGCATGGCCTGCGCAGGATCGTCGAGGTGCAGCGCGATCAAATCGGAAAATATTCGAGGCTGCTCAAAAGGCCGGGAGCGTCGAATTGGGGTGCCGCGGTCGATTGAACGCTCGAACATCCAGTGCCCACTCTCCGCATCACGCCGCCGGACGAAGGTGTTTGCGACGTACTCGTTCTTCCTCCTGACTTGAACGCGCCAGCTGCCCGACTTGACCTTCGTAAAGGTCGGCATTGCGTGTGCACTCCACCCCGATTTCGTGTGCGCTACGTGTGCACCGGGAGATCAAACGCGGTACAAACGTGTGCAATTTGGGCTAATTTGGAGTGCACACGTGTGCACTTGTTCCTGCTCTAGTCCATTGTAAGGATAGGATAACTACTTGGAATATCAAGACTATCGCTTTTCTGTGGCGCCCATGATGGATTGGAACGAGAGTTCAGTATTTTCAGTTGGTTAGAAGGCGGCGTGTGCGCGACGTGTGCACCGGGAGATCAAGAAAAAATACATTGACGGCAAGCGTGGGCGATCACGCCTGAGGCAATTTGACGTCTGCAGAAGCTCGCGCGCCTGGCGCTCCGATTTTCACAGTGGGTGAATCCACCAGCGAAGTTTCTCAGAGCAGCTGAGTCTTAATCAGCGGGTCCCAGGTTCGAGCCCTGGTGCGCCCACCAAACTTTTCAATAGCTTAGGGGTTTCTCGCGGACGTCATTCCGACAGACGGCCGATGGCTATTCCGACAAACCGGCTGCTTTTGTTCTTTCCTCTCGCCGCTTCTTGGTGCCTGAAATTAGCTGTTTCCGTGTGCGCTTTGCATAGGTCGGCAATTGCCGCGATGACCGGTGGCGCCCGGCCGCTCTCAGCTCAGCGTCCGTCAGATCGCTGTCAGCCCCCTCGGTAAAGCCGCCGTGGCGGAACGAAGTGAATGACAGCTCTTCCCGTAGACTGGCCGCCCGAATGATCTTTTTCACGACCTCCCGCAGATATCGAAGATCCTGTCGCTCCGTAATCCATGGCAGCGGAATAGGTGATCTCCGGTGCTTATGATCACGCCGCAAAGCCAGCCCGGAGACGATGCCTTGCTTGATGTCGTCCAGTTCTGCCATCAGTTCGGGAAACAAGGTCTCGCCGGTCTCGTCAAAGAGGGGCCAGGCAAGCTATTTAGAAAGGTTTGAAGGTCTTCTATCGGTATCCACAGGAGGCGGCAGCGTTCGCAATTTTCTCCCGCTGCGCCTCCCATTTTTTTCAAACTGAGCTTGCGCGATCGATCACGTTCACTATGTCACGCGCAAGCCTATTTACGCTGTGGGGATCCCGCAGGTGTCGCAAGGAGGGACTCCTTACGCAATTGAAGAGCAGCGAGGCAACGGCGTACTGACGATCAGCGCCTATGTGCGCACCTCCTGATTGAACTTCCCGCCTCAAGTCGAGGCTCTCGCGGGGAGTGATCCAGGCACATCGTATCGATTCGTGAGTCGTAGAGGCGGCTATGATCAAAGCAGCGGGACTTGAGCGAGCCGACTTGTACTATGCCCTTGAGACGTACATTGCTAGGCTACTTCAGGCGGGCTTGGTGGCGTTGAGACAATCCTCGTCTGCGACGCGGGCCAAGGCATGGTAGCGACAGGATCGCTCTAAAAGTTGCCATGCGGGCTCGGCAAGTCGATAGGCGAGGGAGTCTTACATCGGATCTTTGTGTGCTGATCGGACAGTCGGTTCGGTGACGCATGGCAAGCCTTTTTCCATGTCCTCGGCTGACGTGACTTCTTGGAGTTGCTGGAGCCGCCGACGTCTCGGCAGAAGCGCAGCGGCTGAAGTCAAGTTCCTTGTATTTCCCTACCGGCTCATCCCGAACGGTTCGTTGGCTGCTTTTGTCACATGGGCCCAAGTTTGCCGAAGCTTGACCAACATGGCGCTCGGGCTGTCCATCTCGGTGCTGGAAGGTCCCGCAATCCGAAATGCACAACTGGCCTATCTTCCGGATTCCTCCTCGAATCGCTTGAGCGACCATTCCAGCTCACCGCTGCTACAAAGAGTGAAAAGGATGGGATCCTTGTCAAGCGAGTAACTCGCTTGCACCTCGCCTACGAGGGCGAGTGCCTTGCGGACCAAGGATGGGAAGAACTTATCGATTTTTTGAAGAGCATAGTCGAGCGTCCTCTCATGCAGGTAAACCGTGTCGTCCCTCCATTCTGTCCGGTCCTTCCGGTATAGCTCAGCCAGGGACTCGACTGTCCATTTGTCTTCAAGATAGAGCGACGCCATCCGGCAGGACTCGTACAGCGCCCGGAACTGGAGGTGCTGTTCGGTCTGCACTCCATGAACACGTCGCGGTTTTGGTTCATCCTTATGAACTCGCCGAAGGCGTCGACGTGACTGACCAGGCTTGTGATGTGAAACGAGAAGTGGTCGTGTAGGCGTTCTCGCGTATAAAGCCGGCGCAGCATTTCTAAACCGTTCTCGGATGTCAGCGAGAGCGCGTCCACTAGCGCGAAGCTGATGGTCTCTTGACTGGCAAGTTTGTCGTAGTCCCGCCGGAGCGCCTCCTTGACAGGGACGAAGAAGATGTTTTGGGCAGAGAGATCGGCGACGAACAGAAACACGGGTATGGGAAGGCCGAGCCAGTAGGCGGCGGTTGACGTCTTTACCGAGGGGGATCTGGCAATACGACCACCGTCCTCAGACGGTTGCCACTCGATACTTCGGACGCCTTTGAGTTGGCCGGACAGCAAATGACCGGTGATTTCACCGGTGGCTTCCACGAGCTCGATGTAAGCATCAATACCGTAGTCCCGCTCAGATACCTCACGAACGATCCATTCCTGGGGTGCAAGGCTTTGGAGCAGCCGCCAAGAGCCGGCTTCGGTTACATGGGTGTTCGTCCGTTTTGGAAAGCGTAGCTTCATCCCCGTCCGCCGTGCGTAGAAGGCCCGTATGAGCGTACGAGCGGCTTAGGTGTCATCATCACGGCCCCGGCCTTTCAACGCGTGAGGACTGCTTCGGACCGATAGAGCGCTTCTTCATAGAACGTTTCTGCGGCCAAGATCCTGCCAACACGGCAGATGGCAAATTCCCTTGAACAAAGTCCGCGCAGGCGCAAAGGACATCCTGCAAAGGCATACGGGCTGGTCCTTTGACACTGCATTCCCAGACTGTCAGCACCCGCCAGCGACCGCCGCGAAGGGCATCGTACGTCTTGCTGTCGCGCTTACGGTTCGCCTCTATTTTCGCACGCCAGAACTCGCTGCGTGTACCGGGCAAGAAAACTGCAACTGGAGCGGTAGGTGTAAGTATGTGATACATCTGATTATTATCAATTCACTTGCAGATTTGCAGGATTTGCAATCACTCCGGTTTTCTTCGGATCACTTCGAAAATCCGTATGGGTTGCAAATCTGCAAATCGGTCTCGAAGGAAGGTTTGCAATGCTTGATCTAGACACGATTGAAGAGGTCGACGACTGCGATGGCGAGGCGCTGCACGTCTATGGTTGCGACCCATCCACTGGTGAGTGGTGTTGGCAATGGGTGCCCGTTGAGATGCTGCTTGAAGCTGGACGGGGCGACCTGGTGCCGTGGTTGCAAGGGTAGGCGGAGGGGTGCCAACACGCTCTCCAGTCATTCAAACAGGGACCGACGCCCCCAGCCTTCCTTCCGCGCGTGCAAAACCGGAGGGGAAACATGGTCGGGTAGGGGCCGGCTCAAAGTCCAAGCCCATCTGCTTCCTGCAAACCAGCCGTCCAGCCACGCGTAAATTTTATTCCGCGTTTGATTATTTATCAAACCCGCCAGCTGTACGGACATTCCAGCACTTGGCCGCAGAAGCCGCACTAATCAGTAGAGCCGATAACGGCAAGGTCAGCAGCACCATCGTCACGAGGTTTCCATGAAAAAACATACCCCACTCGAGTCCCGCCTCGCTCGCGCCGGCAGGCGCTCTGATTTGCGACTCCTGCAAGATTACGCTGCGCCAAACGCGCCTTCGGCCTGGATGCCCGCGAATGATAACGAAGTTGGTGGCACCCAGGTTGACCGGATCGTGGAAATCCGACCGTCGCCTGACGAAATGGTTCGGCTCGCCGCGAAGGACGCTATTCGCGCGCGCGACGGATATGGCCCTATCATTGCGGCGGAGCTTGATGCGCCGATGCGGGCGCGCCTGCGCATTGACAGCCGTGGGCAGATCACCGCCTGGCTCGGATCTGACGGGCGCTGGCATGACACTGCGGAGTTGTTTAGGCAGCCCAAAGGCAAGCGCCGAAAGACAGATGAAGAGCGGCAGGCAGATAACGACAGACACCTTTCCCTTCCGGCCACGGGCGCGTTTCCCGAGGTCGAGCGCGGCTCGGAAGGCCAAGACTATCGGCGCAATCGCGCAGCCCGCTGGGCGCAGACATTATCCGCATGCAACGGTAATAGGCGCCGGGAGATTGACCGCCTTGGCGTCGGCGGCGGGCACGCGTTTGGGGAAGCTTGGGCCAATGCGGGGTTGCCGCCGGCCTGTCGTATTCCAAGGTACACGACTGCCATCGCCCCGGGCGCCGAGTTCTAGGATATCGCCAGCACGGCAGCGTCACCGCGACGCCGGGCAGCTTCGTGGGGCCGGCGGGTGGGCCAGAGGATGCCTTTATCGCCGGCCTAGATGTACCGCAACTCGCTGCCGCACTGGCGGTCCATGCGGCGGTTTTGGAGGCTAGTCTAGATGGCCGGACAGCCCGCGAGATAGCCGCCGCTAATAGCTGGGGAAATACCAAGGTCGGCGAGCGCAAAGCCGTGGCAGCGCAGGATCTAGCTTGGAGGCGCTGGCTGCGATGGAGAAAAAGCTCGCGGCCTAGCAATGAAACCATGGTCGCGCCTCATTTGAGACTGGAATCGCCGATCAACATCTCCCGCGCGCTAGAGCGGGGGAGACTGCGAGACGTGGCGAACCAGCGGCGACGTAACGTCTATGCTGCGCAGATATTGGTCGACGGCAGTTCTGTGCGGTGCAAGGTCCGCCATCTCACGGATTCCTCTGCAATCGTTCAAATCGATAGCGCGCCTTTCGTGCCCGCGGCTTTCGGCCTGCGCGTTCCAAGTGCTGGCTTGAATATTGATTGCTCGGTTGTATGGCGTGATGAGCGCCGTCTCGCTGTGAAGTTTCTGAACTGACCGCCAGTGTTTTGTAGACGCGCGTCCGAACGCGAACGCCCTGATATTCAGAAACAGCTCGGTGGGCGGGGAGCGCTGGGCGAATGGTACCGGTTCGAGTGGCGGAGTTGCACGGTGACGAGCCGACAGCGCGCCGATGCTGAGCAAGCAAGCGGCGGCCCCGCGCAAAACTGGCCGACGTCGAGACCGCATTAGAATTTGTTCGGCGTCGTCTGGAGGATGCTAGGGGCGCGGCATCAGTGGCGGTGTGTGCGGCCGTGCCGCCCGAGGATGCGAAACGCGTCAAGGCGATGGTTGCTGCTGTGGAGACATTCAGACTGCGCGTGACGATACGATGCGATGGTCGATGATCTGGTCGCGAAGGATGTTGCGTGGACGAGCTTGGCGCCGAAGGGGGAGGGGTGATTCAGGCTCTCAGAAGTTTCGCCCCGCGCGCCGGCCGCACAGTCACAGAGTTTAGGCCGCAAGTTTTCAGATTATTTTCCACGCCGCGCAGACGGCCAACAGGAACACGTACGGACACAATGACGCCCGCAAACGATAACGGCCCCATTCAGGCCGACGACTTCACCGACCCTTGGCGTCCGCCGTGCTGGTTGGCAAACACCATGCCTGACCTCCCGATCTTCCTGGTGCAGCTGCGCGCGGCTGATGTGTAGATGACGGCCCTGGAAGCCTCGCCAGGAACGCTGGCGCGCTCGCGCAGGAAGGTTTAACCTTCCTGAACCCCATGTTCGAAATTCCCGCCCGCGGGGCGTCTCGTGTTTACAGCCAACACCGCGCTGCAGCGCGTCGTCCTGGACCAAGCCTCTGAAAGCGTTCCGCGACGCGAGATCGCCGCGCGCCCACATGCGTACCTGACGATCTCAATAGAGGCCACGGATGCGAGATACGCGCGGAGGCGCTGGGGCAGGCCGGACGTGACCGCCTGCCGCAAGCGTACCACGCGGCGCGGTGCCAGGCGGGGGGCCGCGTGAATTTTCAGATCACTGTCCTGAAGATCCTGGTGAGCTACCCGGACGGCTTTGCCGTAATGGACGATCTCAAGCGCGATATGGCGATCCTGGCAACCAGCGGCCCGGATTGGGCCGACCGGACCAAGCGGCTAGCCGCGCGCGTGCCTGGCTTGGACATCTTCGCGCAATGTCTCGTTGTGCGCGAAAGTGGCGGTTGGAAGATCACCAGCGAGGGGCGGGCCGTGTTGGAGCTCATGGAGGCGCGCCGCGTCACCGACGAACCACTCAACACCGCTCCTGCCGAGAACGCCGTTGTGCAGGTGCCGCCTCTGCGGCTCTCGGCCGATCGGGGCAAGCGCAGGAGCGAGCGCCGTCAGCGCCGCCGTGCGGCTCGCGAGCAGGCTCGAAATGCGTCTGGAGCTATGATGCGTTTTCGAGCTCGGCCCCATCTCCTCGATCGGCCGAAGAGAAAGCCGCCGGTGTTGCTCCGGCGGCTCGGGATAGTCGCGGACTGTTGAATGCCTTCCCAGCCCCAAGCGTACCGCCGTTACCTTGTTTGCGGCCATGCCACCCCGCTCTACCGAGCGCGTTTCGGTTCGGCCATCCGGGTGGCGAGTTGTGCACGGGATCCTTACAGAGTAAGGCGCGCAACGAGGTGGACGGGAGCAGAATCCACGCGGTTCGGAACACCGCAGCCCACACCTCAGCGGTGGTAGTCCATGCCTCCCGGGCAACTGGGTTTGTCGAGGATATGATCGAGGAAGTGATATTGAAATTACCGATCGAGCCTTAGGTGTTCCTCCTGAAGAACGCTCTATCACGTCGCGTTCTCTAGCCGTTCGGCGGCCGTTCTCGTTGACGTTGAAAATACAACCTGGAATCGCGATTGCGGTTGTATGAGAGAACGCCCGGGAACGCCGCTTCGGCTCCCCGGTTGGAGAGTCGTGAATAAGGTAGGTAGACTGCCCCGCCGTCGGCTCCCAACACCGGCGGCGGGCTTTTTGTGAGTTGCGTCAGTGGCAAAGCGTACCAAGGCTCCGGCCAAGAAGCCGCGAGCTTCCATGCCGGGCTTTATCAGCCCCCAGCTTGCGACCCTGAAGATGAAAGCGCCTTCGGGGGCTCACTGGATTCACGAAGTCAAATACGACGGCTATCGCATCCAGCTTCACATCGACCGCGACGACCGGAAGGCTTTCTCCAGGAACGGGCACAACTGGGTCAATCGGTTCTCGGTTATTGCTGGTGCCTTCGACATTCCGGGTCAGGCCATCGTGGACGGCGAGGTGGTGGTCATCCACGAAGGGCGGACCAACTTCTCAGAACTTCAGGCGGACCTCGGCAGGGGCGACCAGGACCGGCTGGTTTACTTCGCCTTCGATCTTCTATGGCTGGACGGTAAGGACCTTCGCAGAATGGCTCAGCTTGCCCGCAAGGAGCTGCTGAAGCAGCTGATAGACGAGAACGGGCTGGAAGCACCGATCTTCTATAGTGAGCACCATGAAGGTGATGGGCAGGCGCTGTTCGAGGCGGCCAGCAAGCTGAACTACGAGGGCATCGTCTCCAAGCGGGTTGATGCGCCGTACCGCTCGGAGCGGGTTGAGGCCTGGCAGAAGATCAAGACCGTCCAGCGCGAGAAATTCCCCGTCGTTGGCTTCGTCAAGGACCCCTCCGGCGTCGCCGCGCTCTACCTCGGTAAGCAGGAAGGGAAAGAGCTGCGGTACATGGGGAAGGTCGGGACGGGCTGGAGCCGGACGAAGTCGGCGGAAATCCGCAAGGCGCTTTATACTGTCGCCAGCCCGAAGCAAAAGCTCACCAAGCCCATCAAGAAACCGAAAGCCACCTGGGTCGAGCCGAAATTCTACGCCGACATCGAATACCGCGACATCACCTCGGAAGGCCTGCTGCGGGCCAGTTCGTTCAAAGGGTTATCCAAAAAATAGCTCACGTACATTCGACGCCATCGCATGCGGGCTACTGATGCCTCCGCCTGGGCGATGAAGACGCGGTGGCGTTGATGCGCCAAGGATCCAAGCAGACGGGTTCTATTGAAGCCTCTCACCATTGCTCGCCAAAGGCAGGACGAGCCCACTACGGGGACGCGAGCAGGGCTCCTGCTCGAGCGCACCCATAACGCAGATTAAGCGATCAGCGCGGAGGCGCCAGCTTCATGCGCAGCGGTAGGAACGGGGCGCAGCAGGTCAAGTTTTCCAAGCATATGCTGCAACCTCCCCAGACTAGGCCTCCGTCCTCCCGGAGGCCTTCCTTTTGGGAACACAGCCGTCTTACGGGCGTTTTCCTCGCCAGTGAGTGGAGTACCGGCATGCCGGATCGCGTAGCCCGAGCGGTAAAAGAAGCCCAGGCCATCCTGGCTCGCTATGTCGAGCCTGGGCCGATGGACAGCGAAAAAACGATCAATGACCTACTGGCCGTTCTCGACGATGAGCGGCTTGTAAAGGCGATGGAGGAGGAGGATGAGCGACAATCTCACCAAATGGGACCAGCGCGAGCCTAGCAAGATCAACATGCACGAAGACTTCGAGGTCAAGTATTGGACCAAGGAGCTTGGTGTCTTAAGGGACGAACTGCAGAAGGCCGTCGACAAGGTGGGCAATTCGGCCGCCGCGGTTCGCAAAGAACTGGCGGCGTAACCGAGGCGCGCGGTGCTTGCGATCTATGGAGCAGGGGCCGCGCGCTTTTCATGCCATGACCAATCCCAACTGTCCCATCTGCTTAGGCATCGGCTTTGTCTACGAGAGCCACCCGGACCGGGCATGGAGCGCAGAGCTCCGCTGCCAGTGTGGTGCCGGTGACCCGTGCAATGGCGCTAAGCAGAGCCTACTGACTGCCTACCTGGAGCCCGCGGAGACATGGTGAAAAATGAGGGCGGTCACAGCGCCCATGAGCAGCGTACGCTAATGCGACATGTCGTCCGCTGTTTGAAACGTGCCAACGTCGCAGTCACAAATTTTCAGCAGTTTCGCGAAGATGTTCGGAGATGCGCACGTTGATGCAAGGGCAGGGTTTAGATGGAGAACAACCATCGAAAGCTTTCCTTGGCATTTGTTGCCACGCTGCCACTCATTTCGATGCCCGCTGCCGCGCAGCAGACGCGCGCGACGTCTCAGGCCGGTGTGGACCAAAATGTGCAAACTGAAGCCGACAAAGGCGTAAAAACCCGTAACCCCGGTGAATCTGGCTATGTCGCCAATCAGGACAAGCCCGGCGCGGCTTCTCATGCGCCCGGGGAGACAACCAGCACGGCAGGAACGACAACCGGAAGCAGTACACCGAACGATCAACCAAGCATCAACAGTTCGCAGGCCGACTACAATGCTTCCCTAAAGGACGGCTCCGCGCCGAAAAAATAGCGAAGCGAGACTGCTTGGAGAACAGGGCGTGGAAGTTTCGAAGCACAATGGAGATCGCGCGTGACGCCAACGCCATAAGAACTGAAAGTCGCCATGGGCCGTTGGGGTCTCGAGCAAATGGATCGCCAATTAGGCCTTCGATCGGAGGGTAAAGAGTTGTCGGCCTTAGACGAGAGAGCGAGATGGCGCTGGCACGGCGGCGCGTGGCCGTGGAGGCCTGGCTGCGATGGAGATAGAGGCTCGTGGCCAATGAAACCATGGTCCAGCCTCATTTGAGACTGGAATCGCCGATCAATATCTCTCGCGCGCTAGAGCGGGGAGACTGCGGGACGTGGCGAACGAGCGGCGACGTAACGTCTATACTGCGCAGATATTGGTCGAGGGCAGTCCTGTGCGATGCAAGGTCCGGCACCTCACGGATTCTTCTGCGATCGTCCAAATCGATAGCGCGCCTATCGTGCCCGCGGCATTTGGGCTGCGTGTTCCATGTGCTGGCTTGAATGTTGATTGCTCCGTTGTATGGCGTAATGAGCGCCGTCTCGCTGTGAAGTTTCTGAACTGATCGCGACGTCTTTGTCGACGCGGGTTCCGACCTTTGGACCGTATTGATCTATAGGGATGCTGATCCCGAGGTGACGTGTAAACTCAGCGCGTTCGATCCCGCGCGCGTCTTTTCTTACCGGCTTGGTGCCGTGAAGCGGCGTCGTTCTGCGCAGGTGAGGCCTGAGGCAGTTGCCGTATTCCGACAAGGCATCAAAATTTTTGTGCGGCCCTCACGACCCATACGAGTTCAGGGACCTAAGGATCGCAATCGCCGCCGCTCTCGGGCGATCAAAGTTCCGCGCATCTCCGCTGGATCGCGAGCCAAGGTCGTTGATCGGCTGCGACGTTGAGTCGGCCGACGTCGCGCTCGAATTGCGGGCGCGGCTTCTGAAGGAAATTGGGGAGCGGCGCCTATTCATGAGAGACGCTGCATGAAGAGCCTGACGACCTTCTCGATTATTCTTTCGCACCTGCCACAGAACGTCTCGTCGCCGAACAACATGGTTTGCGACTAACAACGAGATGGCGGATACGGCAAGTACGACGACAAGAAGATCCAAAATCATCCGAGCCTCAAACTCTCAATCACTTCACGGGGCAACCGAAGTCGCCGAGCACCGCGCGCGGCTAATGAGCGGACGGAAATCAGTCCTGAGCTAATGCCTTCCGGCAGATCAAACGCGAGGGTAGCCGCAGCCAAATAGTGCGCTGCAGCCCTACGTCCCGGCTCCTAATAATACCGATTTAAATAGTCTGAATTAAATAGGTCGGTTTCGCAAGCGCCCGTCAGTTCCTTTGAGGGAACTTCCGCCAAAAAACCTATTTTTGAAAAGCGGAAGCGTATAGTAGTATTCTATTAATCTATCTTTTTTTGCAGATCTGACTGATTGTGAGGGGCCAATGGATGCTTTTTGTAGCCCACGTCGCCGCCATTTTTCTGAGGAACTCCAAAAGCTAAACGACTTGATGCTGGAGGTCCAACGGCTGCGCAGGCGCGTTGCGCTAGCAGAGATCGAACTCCGAAAACATACGGACGTTAAGAAAGCCCGCCTTGCGACAAGGCGAGGATTTAGGCTTGTCGTAGATGCGAGCGTCGGAGAGACGGCTATTTCTACGTAATTCTTTCCTTGGGAGATTCCAATGAGCGTGGCTCTTCCCTATGTCGGACTTGTAGTGTGTTTCGCAGTGTCGGGTTGGCTTACAATTACTTACATGCTTTAGCCTCCGCCGAGCGGTCGCCCCTATTCGTTGTTCAATGACACCGAGTAGCGGTTTCGACATGTGTTGATCACTCAGAGAACGCCATCGGCGAAAGCCAGGCAATCCTCGTCGGCTGTGACCGCGAGCCGGTTGATGTTGTGCTGGACCTCGGGCGCAGCTTTTGAAAAATGGGTCCTGTCGGTCGGCGCGGCAGGGGGACTCCGGCGCAAAGCGATTGCGGAGCCGTGGCCTCCAAGCCGCTTGCTTTTGTCTGAGTTCCAGTATTGGTTTTAGTTTTTGGAAAGGGAGACGTTACGTGGCTATGGGGACAGTGAAATGGTTTAATCCGACGAAAGGCTACGGGTTCATTCAACCTGACAACGGCGGCAAGGACGTCTTCGTCCATATTTCGGCGGTTGAGAAAGCCGGCTTAAGCAGCCTCAATGAGGGAGCCAAAGTCAGTTTTGACGTCGTGAACAATCGCGAAAAAGACTCGGCGGAAAATCTGCGCGTCGAGTGAGCCCTCCAAACGCGCCGTGAAGATAGGCGCCACACGAAAAGGCCGCAGCGGCGAACCACTGCGGCCAGCCGGGTAAAATGAAGACGTGAAAGATTGATTCCAGCCCCGGCAAGACAAGCCTACAGCGACAGTGCGGGGGCGCAATGTCGTCGATGTCACACTTATGGAAAACTTAAACGTCAGTCTTGCTGACTGAGGGAGGGCCCGCCGGGGCTGGCGATAGCGAGCCCTCAACCTCTAGCACGAGGCCGCGAGATTCAGCGGCGCATCGCAAGACGAATAATCTGCACCCGAGCGTGTCAGATTGATGTCAAACCAGTATCGAAATTCGGTAGGTCGGTTCTGTGTGAGCCAGCGAGCTTTCAATCACCGTTGATGGCCCAGACCAATTCTCAAGTAGAGCGCCTTCTGACGTAGCGAGCCCTCGGTTCGCTTGGTTATCTTGGCTATTTTCATGACAGGCGTTCGTGCCTTTGAGTGCGCCTTGAGTTCCTTGACGTCGGACGTGGTCCACTCGCGACGAACTACTTGTTTCTTCTTCGGCAAGCGGCGCTCCTTCAATGTTGAAGGCGCGGTCTCACAACATAGTGCGCAGTTCGCAACCCGCGCGCTTAGAGCTACACCTCGTCGTCGTGCTTGCGCGAATGCAGCGCGTGAAGTCCGAGACGCCGTCGACGCCGAGCAACCACAGTCTCACCGTCGATGACGAATTGCTGCTCGCGGTTCTTCAGCGCCGCCTGGACGATCCAGGGGAAACGCTTCGTCCAGTCATGGCCGTTCCTGGTGATCAGCCGCACGGCTTTGCCCTGGCGCTCGACGCGCAGGCGGTAGCCGTCATATTTGACTTCGTGAATCCAGTCGGGATCAGCAGGCGCGGCCTTTGCCGCCGTGGGCAGGCAGAACTCGAACGCTTTCAACATGGCCAACAGATAGGTTGCGGGACGGCTTTTTGGAGTCTGCCGGCCTATTTCTGCGGCTTCCGGCGCGGCTTTCCTGCCGAGTTCCTCACCAGCGAGCGCATGACCTCGATGCTGGTGAGGTTGTTATCAAAGCCCTTCGGCAGCACCGGCATCTCGTCGGGCGTGGCTTTGTTGCAGTCGGGGCAGGGCTCCCCGGCGCCGCCGCAGCCACAGGCTTTTGGCCCCTCCCAACGCCGATCGGGATGGTTCTCGCAAACCCAGTGGGTGTTGTCACAGCGCGTACATGTCATAAGGCTGATCTCCTCGTATAATGCGACCTGATCAGGACTCAACATGACCCGCGCCGATGATCTCACCAAAAAGATGATCCTTCGCATCAACCCGGAGGGCGCCCGGGCTCTGAAGGTTCTGGCTGCAGAGAATGACACCACTCTAGTTGCCCTTGCAGTCGAGGCCTTCATGATCTGCTAAGGAAACACGGGAAAAGGGCTTGTTAAAAATCCACTTCAAGGCGGGAATAGATCTTCCGTCATTGAACCGCCGGCCCTTCCTCGATCTCCCGGCCGTGCAGATGGTCGAGCACGTCGCCGAGGTCTCGCGTGTCCGGTACCTTGCCGCAGATCGTGCAGCGGATGAAGCATCGCGCTCGTCTTGCGGCGCAGGGCCTTTCAGCTTGCCCTCCCGGAACATCAAACGGCGCCCTTCAGCGGCAGCGTGAGCTGGATGTCAAACCGCTTGGTGGCGTTGGCGCTGATGAAGCCCTCCAATGCGGCTGAGACTTCATCGTCGCTGTCAGCCGCGCGTTGGGCCAGCGCGTCGGCCACGCCAGAAGTCGCGTCGCGCGACCATCCCTCGATCGCGTCGAAGCAAACGATCCGGACCGGATAGAGGTACTGGCCGGAGAGGAGGCCTTGCAGCACGGTCTCGAGGTCGGTGTCCGCTTCGTCCGTCTCGCGCCAGGCGCAGCCGGCACGATCGTGGGCGGGAAGCGCATACGCTTACTCCATACAATCGGCCGACCGGGCGATACGGCTCCGGCTTAAGGGGCTCTTGAGGGTGGCCGGGGCCGCTCCGCCAGCTCTGCCGGCGAGCCGGCACGGTTTAACCTTCAACCAAGTTCCATGTTCCTTTCCGGGAGTAACGGCGGCATAATTTCACGTATTTCAGTGTCCGTTTTCCCGATCAGGTCTTTGCCATGCCCCAAGGAGTTGAAGATCTTCAGATGCTACGCCTGATCACAGCCTTCCAGAAGATCGCAGACAAGGACGCGCGACGCCTTGTCCTGATGTTCGTTGAGGAGCAGCTTGAGAAGCAGCAGGCGCAGTCGCGTCAAAAGCGCGGGCCGACCGAGCACTAAGGCGCGATTGCAGGTAGCCGCATTTGGGCGGGCGTCTTCTCAGCCGCAGGCACTGCCGCTATTGCGAGGTCCAAGCGGTCTGCGATCAATGCAGCGCCGCGCGGATGTTCTATGATGAAGGCTTTACATTGCGGTGTTGAGGCCATGAACCCTAGAAAGTCCATTTACCAGCCACTGCATGTTCGCCTGTCGAATGAGCGTGGACCGATCGTTCGCCTAACGTTCGCCGAAATCGAGGAAGTCCTAGGACGCAAGCTCCCGGCGTCGGCTCGAAAGTTCACCTCGTGGTGGAGCAACGAGAACGTCCGCGCAGGTCACAGTCAAGCACGCGCTTGGCTCGATGCTGGCTTCGCCGTCAAGGTCTCGCTAAAAAATCTGACGGTCGAATTCGAACGTGGAGCGAAGCCGAGCCGATCGCAGCGTCTCACCTCACCAGCGGATTAGGGTCGCGCGCTTCGTCCTGATTTGCTTCACTCTTTCCAGTGCAGCTTGGCGCAGTTAGGGCATTGGTACACCCCGACTTCGCGACCGGACTGGGTGTCGAGAACGAAGGTTCTCAGGATTGTCGGGATGTCGCAGTTCTCGCAGCGTGGATGCTGCTCTGCTCTGGCCACTCGCTTCAGCATTGATTCGGTCCCCAACCTTCGCGTTTATACAACGCGCGTCAGATGGGTGCCTTCAAGCAAGTTAAAGCGGGCGGACGGTGCTCTGGCGGTACCACGGCCGCCGGCGGCCCTGGATCTCGCGGGCCTTCCTTATCTCATCGTAACTGATCTGCCCGTGCAGATCGTCCCATGCGTTTCGAAAGCGGGCCTTGGCCTCGGCGAGGCTGCCGGCCCCACCGCGGTGCTGGTCGCGCTGCGGCACGTTCGGCAGGAAGACCGACCAGGACCACCCGTTGATGCCGGCGACGCCCACGCCGCGGAAGATCCGTCCGATCGAAAGCTCGTCCCAGATCACCTCGTAATCGTCGGGCGCGGTTTCGCCGCCGACGGTGCGGCGCATGGTGAGGTCGTCTGACATGCGAGAACGAATAAGGAATTTCCCATCACCCGAAAAGGGTATTCAAAAGGTGAGAAAACCAGGCCGTTTTTGTCAACGAAATCAGCGGGGCTAAGTCAGTCCTTACGCGCGCGGCTGACGACGATTTTTATCGCACCTATTCCCAGCGGCCACTCAGCTTGGCCCGCGCGGCGATCGTCGTCTCGATCTCTTGCACCATCTCTCCGAGCCGTTCGAACAGCGCGCGCGTCTGCCTGTCGGGCGCAGTTCTTGACAATCGAGCACAATATTCCACCTCCGCCCGAAACTTCTCGCGCTGGGCAATCAATTCTTCCATACCGCTACGTCCCGGACACCAAACGACCGGAAATTGTAGCGCCTGGCGCCGGGTCGGTGACCTGGGAACTTTCCCAGGGTCCAAGCTCTACGATTGCGCTGCAGAGGAAAGCCGGGATGAATGCGAGCCGGACCGCACGGCTGCGACGACCAGCGGGGGGGCCACGATGGCGACAATGGACGACTTCCGGGAGGAACTTGAGGCTCAGATTGCCAGGGCGGCCAGGCAGGGCCGTCCTCACGTCGAGATCAATGCCGGCGAGCTGCACCGAGTCGTTTGCCCAGACGAGAACCTGCACTCGATGGCCTGCGAGGCGATGCGGCAGTTGCAAAACCCCGGTGACCAGATAGTCCATGCGCCACCAGCCGGCGATGGACCTTCCTTCACGATCCGCTACATGCTTCCGCGATCACAGCCGGGGTCGTTTTAACGCATGCGCGCGCCGCGCTGCGGATCCTGTGGCGCGGGTCTGTTTCATTTCAAAGCGGCGCGCATGGCATGGGGAGTCTCCATGCGGCTAAGCCCCAACTTTCGCCTCGGATGCGTTGTAAGCATCTCATCGACTCAGGGAATATCGTGGATCGTTTAGCAACCGTCAGGCCGCTCATGTGGGGACTAGTTCTGGTCGGCCTGGCGCTGTTCGTCGCGCTCAATCTTCCTTGGTAAGGTGATCGCACATCCGACTTAAGAGCTCGCTGGTTCACGCTGGCGGGCCACTGTGCTAGCACCACCAGTGCCGTGCCGATCGTGCGAAACGTCGCGGCGTCGGTCGCAGGAGCAGCCTTTTAGCCGTTCCTGCGACCTTCACTTTCGAGGCTCCGGCGCTCTAATCCGCAATTGGATCGGCTGCCGGGAGCACGGGGGCTGGAAACCGATCCATGCCATGGCACTCCCGTAGTTGTCCCGACTCCATTGTTGGTATGGGGTGTTCTACTGTGAGAACACCGGCGCGATTTAATACCAACCAATTTCAAGTTGCCCGGGAATGCCGCAGTGGGGCTGGAACCACGCTGCGGCTTTTCCCTTGAGCGAACCCAATTCTTTGTTGAGCCGTATCTGGCCGGAGCATGTTTTCCGGGGGAGATTGTGAGCATCCAAGGCATCGTGGCGACCATATTGGAGCAAGAGCTGGCAGCGCGTGGCGTGCACTCGTTGAGGCATTCCGACTGCATGGAGATCGTTGAAAATCTACTCGTTCGCTTGAAGGAGCTGGACCAGGAATTGGCCGCACGAAAGATCGAGCCAAGCTAAGCTAGAAGGAGAGACAACCCCGGCTTGAGGCCCTGAGGATTGATGCCGGGGTCGCTCCGCCATCTCAAAGAAGAGAGCTAGCGAGACAGCAAGCTGGGCAGTGATGCTAGGTTCCTACGGCTTTCAGCAGCCGCACATAGGTGCCGCTTTCGTGCAGATCGAGCCAGCCCTTCTCGACAGCGCACCTGATGCCGGCACCGAACTCGGTGCCGCTTCCCTTGAGCGTGTAGAGGAAGGGATAGTTGATCTTCTCAATGTGGATGCGGCCGTCCTGTACCGCATCAACCCTCGAAGCTAGCTGAACGAGCTGGCGCGCGGCGACTTCCGGATCGGCGAAAGGGCGTTCGGTGACGTGCTTCATCGCTGGAATCAAAACCTCAGCCCCATGCTTGGCCTGACTTGCCCGCGACTGTCATGCCAGTTCGGAACATATGCACAGATCCTGCGGCGCCGCAGGCTGAGCAGACCAGGCGCAAGCCGACGCGCGACCACGGCTGATCGTGCGGGAGTGTATTGAGCCGCACGTCGACCATGCGATCGCAGCGGCCGTTCAGGCATTGGATATTGCAGGTCACATGGCCGTCGGCCAGCCATTCCGCAGGGCTGCGGGTGGATAGTGGCCGGACCATTTCGTGCATCGACGAACGCGCATGCTGCTAAGCGGCATCGTAAGCACCGCGCAAATTATCGAGTCCCGGTAGGGTGGAACGCGCGCGAACTAGCGCTTGTCGTAGGTGGCCTGAAGCTCCGCCGGGTGACGCTGGCACGTGGTCCCCCCTGAGCCGACAAGCGAAAATGAAGCCGCCGGGCAAACAATACCTTGTCCCGGCGGCTTGATATCCGTCCAGCCCCGGGACGGGATTAGCAAAAATCCCGGATATCGTTAGGTCTCTCGGTACTACTTCCACTTTAAGAGCGGTGACAAGGCACGGACGGACGACGACGGCGTAGACCTACCGGACATCTCGGCCGCGACACGGGAGGCCGAACAAGCTGCTCGGGAACTATTGGCAGAGGCAATCAAGGCCCGAAAACCTGATGTGCCGGCGGCGGTGGTAGTCACCGACGAGTCCGGCACGGAAGTATATTCACTCCCCTTCGTGGCAGTGCTGCCGAAGGCCCTCAAAAAGTAGGGCCTCCTCAGTAAGCGGCCTCTCTCATTTGGCCTTGATGGCGTAGAGACCGCCCCGGCTTCAGGGCGGCTTTTGGGGTGCGCCGAGGGCCGCTCCGCCAGCTTGGGCGAGGTAGCGCGAATTCAAATGCCCGCGCGCCTTTCCGTTCCTTCAAAGCCTCAACTCGCGGCCCACGTCTCTGCCAGCTGTGTGCCAATGCGAAAATGGCTTCGCCTTGCAATTGTGTCGGTCTTCTGGCGCACTGCTCAGATTGTCGAGATGTTTTTGCGGTCTATTTATTTTGAGGTCGTGATGATTATTTCTGATCGTATCCCCTATGCCGCTATCGCCTTGCATCAACGTGTCGCAATTCTAGAACATCAGATTGCAGAATTGGGCGTGTTGCGACACCGATTAATGCAAGCTGAGTTGCGACGCTACCTGTCGAGGTCGTGCCGGCGAGCTTCCGAAAAATCGCGCACACGCCGTCACAGTAGATAACCTTCCGCGCTCAACCGACAAAGCGTTGCCGGCTCCCGCTTGTAAGCCCAAGCTGTGGGAACACGTGAGTCGGGGGATTCATGGAACGGAAGCCGTTTGATAGCATGTCGGTTGAAGAGCTGTGGCAATTCCACGCGCTCGTAAATGACATTCTTGCCGCGAGGCTCGTGGCCAAAAAGCAAGAGCTGGAGCGACGGCTTGGCCTGCTCAACCCAGAAGACAAGACTCCTCGCAGCTAGGCATTAAGAGAGATAAGGAAGGTGCCCTCAGTTGCGCCTTTCTGCCGGTGGATTCTTTTTTGCCGACGGATGAAGAGGCTAAAGATCGTCAGAGAAATTCTAGATGCTCAGCGGCCCGTCTCCACCATCAGAGCGGCTATCAGGCGAATTTCGTCCCGTGTATCTTGCACACGAGCCGGAGCTTGATTCGTCATGCTGGAAACTTTCTCATGTTGCTGGGGATCGGGGCCGTGGCCCTCCTGCTGATCGCGTTCTGGGGATTGCACAGACACGTATAAGTCGCTTGTAGAATCGCTCTATGCTAGCTCGGCCAAACCTTACGGGGAAAGCAGGGAATGGTTAGGCCCGGCGCGTCTTACCGGACAAGGACGCGTCGGGCCGCGAGTGCTAATCGCGCATTACGCAGGCTGGCAGCGCCTTGCCCTTGGCAAAATACGCGTTGGCTAACGAGCGTTCGGCCTCACAAATTGCGGCGGCTCGCCGCTGCTGAAATCCTGCATCCGCATGAGTTGGCGGCGTATCAATAGAACGCGACGGCGATACGTTTTTCTTTACGCCAGACGACTGAACAGCGACGTGGGTCACCGTCCGGAATGACAGTCAGCGCGAATTCGTCGGGAATCTTTTCATTTCCTGCAATATCAAGGGCGGCACCGTATACAGAGATGCTGCGGATCAAGCAATTTGCTTTTGAACGGCCGAAGCTGATTGAGCCGGACTTTGGGATGCGTGTCGAATGAGAACTGTTCTGCTCCATAGTTTTTCTCCGAGAAAAGGATTCGCCCGCAGAGCGCACGTCGGTTGTCGTCGCACCTACTGCCTCAAAATGAGTTCGTTAGAATCTCGGTAGCCCATCCAACCCGGCGTGGCCTAAATAAATACCACATTAAATCGGACTGTTACATTAAATATGCTTTAATATAATAAATCTAAAAATTAGCTAAAAATGGAAGTCCCTTAGGTTGTGGGAGTTACGCGAGACTGAAAGACCGCCAGTCGCTTGAGGATCTAAGGATGCACCGCCAGCGCCTGGCGGTCGACCTGAAAGCCTGGGAGGGCTTTGGTTGCAGGTTAGCGATTGCCCAGATGGAGCGGGACATCGCGGCGATAGACACTGGGCTGGAGGCGCTTTCGGGGTCTGAGGCCAATTAGGCTAACGGGCCAACCCGGTGGCGGCGAGTGCGCAAGCGAGGGCAAGTGCTGCGATCTTTCATCATGGCTGCCCTCGCACTGGTTTGGGGATCCTCGTCCGCGCTCAGCCTGACGTCGGAGGAGATCATCGCTAAGCTTCGCGCCGCCGGCTATTCGCACATCCAGGAACTACCAGCCGGAAAGATAAAGACCTACAAGGCCGTCAAGGAAGGCACCGCGCGCTCGCTAATCGTCGACAGCACCGGCCACATCGCAGAGGTGGCGAGATAGCTAACGGGCAGACGAAGCCAGACGTCTTTACTGGACAGTGTGCCGGTTGGCGTCGCAATCTCCATATCGACGACGCGAAACGAGCCATGACTTTCGTAAACGTAGCGAAGATGCCAGACCGGGCCGGGGTCCGGCGAGATGGCGAGATCGTCCAAGGCAGACGCGACGTATCGAACGGCATCGCGTCGCCCGATCGGTGCGGAGAACATCGTCTCTATCAGCACGGCCAAGCTCATGCCGCCGACCAGCATGGCTCGTGCAGCTTCGTCGCCGTGAGAAAGCCGGAGGGCGGTCACGATGACGGCGATAGCGTCGGGGTTCTTCAGAGCCACAGCAGGTTCGCTTCGCCAGCAAAAACACAATGCCGGACGCCGCCCTTTTCATGCAAGCGACAAGGAGCCGACGCCAAGATATCTCAAGCGACAAACATGCCCACTGCGAGCCGCGCTTGCGGAATGTGGGCGCCGCCTTCAGGGTCTACTCGTGTGGGTCGTTTCCCTTCGGTTCTTGCAAGAATTTGGGCATGTGTCCACGCGCATCACGATCGCGCGGGGCGGGGCGTTCGGACGGGTCGCGACCGAGCTTGGACTGCAGCTCGACGAGGTCGGTGAAGACGTCGGCCTGCCGGCGCAGCTCGTCGGCGATCATCGGCGGCTGGCTCGCGATCGTGGAAATCACGGTGACC
>NZ_JADPKX010000028.1:0-48010 GCF_023074155.1 Bradyrhizobium sp. 134
CGCCCCTCGCGAGGGTCGAGAATGGTCGATCTCAGGGAGGCAGCGATGTGGCAATCTTCGCACCGGGGGCGCAAATCGATCGCATCCGCCGGGCTATCAACGATCTGCTCGCGCATGTGATTCGCTCCCCGGATTGAGGGGATCAGATCGCGAGTCCACGAACAATAGCATGGGTTAGTGAAGTACCTCGTTTCAAGCGGGTCAGCCTGTTGCGAGAAGATCCTGGCCCGGTGGCATCAGCTTCACGTAGGTCCCGCTTTCGTGCATCCAGAGCCAGCCGTGCTTGATCGCTAGCGCCGAACTCGCTGCCTTTCAGGCTGAACATAAACGGCGCGTTGATCCGCTCGATGTAGATACGGCCGTCCTTGGACGGCCGGCGCGTCCGCGGCGAGCTCGACCAGCTTGCGGGCAGCGGCTTCCGGGTCGGCGTAGGGCCGCTCCTCGGTGAATTTCTTCATGCGCCAATTCCCTGGTGTGCGGTGATGACGTGATCGGCGACGTTGCCGATCGAGAGCTCCGCACCGCAAAAACAGCGCGACATGCCGGTTTGGCTCTGCGTCGGCATCGGGCGGTGCTCGGCCCACATCCGGTATTTCCACGCGGTCCAGTCGCGGTCGCGTCGCCAGACCTCGTAATCGGTCTCGGTCAAGGTCGGCTCGATCGCCTTCCACTGCACCTCAAAGGCCTCGCGAGCCGTCTAGAAAGTCGTGGCAGTGCCGCCATAGCCGCCGCGCGGACCGATCTTCATGCCTGGGTAAAATCCGAGCGACCAGCCCCATTGATCGCTACGTGTTGGGACGCCGGAAAGCTTTCCGATCGAACCGATCTGCACGTCGCGATAATATCGTGCCAGCCTTCGCGGTCGTCTTCGTATGGGCGCCGGGTGAGGGTGGTCATGGTGTGAATGTATGCGGAGGGCTCGGCCAGGCCAATGTGACCCACCGGAACAGACGTGCTCAAAAAGTGGGTCGCTGAGGGCTCTTTTTCTTCTCAGCGAAAACAATGGGGAATTTTGATGATGGCGCTCCCTAGCGGAACGCAACTATTAGGCTTTATCAATGCCTTGGCTAGTCAGTTAGCCAACCATTCGCCCACTGTAATTGTTGAAGGAATTCCCCCACTGGCAACCCGCGGTACGGAGGGCGAATGACTGCAGGCGCAATGGCGCGCCGCTAAGCCGTCCTCATTTCTTGAGGGCTCCTTTAGTGGTTCCCCCACCCAGCCCCACTAATGGGTATGGCCCTAAGCCAGGAGGAGCGCACGATGGTTATGCGGGACGGAAGTTATATCGACGACCTGTATTACGCTGGCGGAAATTCGGTGACCGTCAAGTTGTTAGTCGGGCGTGACGACGCCGAATGGCGCACGGCGCATCTCTCCGAGATGCCGCGCGAGTGGCTCTCCGAGGTGAAGGCCGCCGTGGACGGAGCACTTGCTCGGGCCTCCTAGTTGCCGCGAGCGTTTTCAAAGGGTGAATAGTGAAGATACTTAATCTGCGCCCATGTTCGGGCGGGAGGCGCTTTGCCTCTATCGATGTCGAGATTGCGCCCGGAGTTCGGGCAATGGATGTTTCCGTCATTCGCAAGCCTGATGGCTCGCTGCGCGTTTTCGGTCGCTCGCTGACCTTCGACCGCAGTGTTGCCGATAGCCTGGCGCGCGCCGCGGTTGCGGTCGGAGGGTGCCAGCATGAACGACCCTAAGCAGCGCACCGCTAAACCCGGCGATTTGCTTTCGCAGTGGTGGACCATGGGCAGGATTGCCGCCGACAGGCGCACCACCGGCCGGCATATGAAGGCTGGCTGGGTAATCATCAATTCATATTGGCAGAAGCACGGTAACGGTCGCGCCAGCCTTAGGTACATCCAGCGGGCCACCGGCATGGACCGGAAGACCGTTATCAAGGCGTGCCGTGAGCTTGACGAGTGGGGGCACGCGGCACGCGCCACGGGTGTTGGCAGTCGGCCGTCAGAATATGTGCCCCAGTGGGTGACGACGGCTAGTGGTGTGCAAACGGCCACCACTAGCGATGACGCTCCTACTGGTGTGCAGATGACCACCCCCCTGGTGGTCGAATCCACACCACTAGATGGCGTTAGTGGTGTGCAGATGACCACCGAATCCTACCTACCTGAACCGGCTTACAAGCCGGCTTCAGGTAAAGGTACTGTATCCGCCAGCGGGCCGGACGCTGAGGCGCCGGCCGTGGCGGGAATTGGTTTCGATCGCATCTGGAAGGCTTACGGCCGCTACGGCAACAAGCAAGCCAGCCGGCGGGAATTCGAAGCCATCAGCAGCCCCGACGTCGACTATATCGCAGCTCGCGCTGATGCATGGGCCGCAAGTGTAAAGCCGGGCCATCGCAGGATGCCGTTGGAGAAATGGTTGGCGGCTGAGAAATACGACGAGGCCGACCGCAGCGTGAAGCCGAAGGCAGAGGCACCTGAGCTAGACGAGGAGGGTCAGTTGGCGAGGCGCCGCTCCAACGCCATTGATGCAGCCCAGGCCGCCGAACACGACCGCAAACTCAGCGGGGCAGCCATTGAAATCGGTGTGCCGCGCGGCGTGCTACTGACCATCTTGTCGGCCGCTGAGGAAAGGCGAGGCGACGAAACCTGGCTGGAGATGCAGACCGCCCAGGGCCGGGTTGCCATCTTGATTGAGGGCAGCAATGCTCTTCTACAGGATGCGGGGCAGGCGCACCTTAACCAGCTCACCGAGGCGTGCGGGCTTGGCACCATCAATGACGCGGCCGAGTTGCACGGTAAGTCCTTCATGGTGGTGGGCGACACGTTTGCGGCCATATCTGAGAAGGATGCGGCCTGACCGGGCAGGGGGTGGTTTCAATCCCTTCCAAAAATCAGCCCGCGCACCGGCCGCATACATCAGAGGTGATGCCGCAGATTATCGGATTATTTTTTGGCCGGTGACAAACGAAAAACCTGCGGCGTCGCGTCCGCAAGTGCCCATACCGGTATGATGACGAACCGCCCGAGGGTTTGAGACCATCCCCCCAACATTCGATCGGCGCGCAGATGCCGACGCAGAAGGCCGAAACAGGCCAGCACGTCACGTCACGAGGATGACCATGCACCCCGCAAACGACAACGCACCGCTTCGGGCCACCGACTTCCCAGACACCCCAGAAGGCCGTGCCGGGCGCCGTGCCTGGCTGGCATCTGCCCCAGCCACCCATGCCACGCACCACGAGCAGTCGCCCTGCGTGACCTGGGCCAAGCGGGAGAGGGACGACGTCACATTCTTCGGTCTCAGGCTCTGGCGCAGCTTGAACGAGCCGCCGCGGATGGCGGCGAACGACAACGAGCCACAGGACGAGGACGAGGCTGGTGAGGCGCCACCGCCCCACATGGACCGTGAGATGGTCGACGTCAGCGCCAAGCAGTTGATTTGGGCGGTCAAGAACAAGCGGGCGCGCTGGGTTGGCAACAAGCTGGTGAAGGTCTGGGACGGGCATGCCTGGGTCAGCCCTGAAGAACGCTTCGGCGAGGTGCGCCAGCGGAAAAGCGATAAATCCGATACCGAGCACTTCGACGCCGAAATGCCCGACGCACAGATGGAACTGGCGCGGGCGTTGGACAGCGAGACGCTCCGTGCCCGCCTAGGCCGCAAGGCGGCTGCTATCTTGGATATGGCCGCGGGCGACAGCACCTTGGCCGAGATCAGCGAGTATCTCGGCTTTGCGGGGCAATATGCGACGCGCATGGCCGGCAGATCGGTGAAAGACGCCGTGAGCGCACTGAACGCGGCGCTGGCAGAAGGCGAGCGAGTTGCGGCTTAGGGGACGCCGCCAACTGAGGCGGCCTTAATTCAGGTGACGGCGAAGCTTCCTGATGATCTCCCGGAGGTCATCGGCGTATTCCTCAAGGATCCGCCGCGCCTCCTCCAAGCGCGTCGGCATCGGCGGCGGCTTCCTTGTTGGGCCTTGTTCGTCGGTCGGGGTCATGGCTAGGCTACCTCATCATTTGTGCCGTTCTTCCGCTCCTGCATCGCCACTTCAACTTGATCCGCAAGGACTGTGAGATGGTTTGCTAGTCGGTCGAACAACGCACGCTTGGCTGGTTCGGTCGCCAAATCTCGGATCAGAGCGCATTCGGCCGCATCCGTCCTCAGCTTCTCAAGTCGAGCTTGGTAATCCCTCATGGTGGCCTCCCGTTGTTTTCATGAGTTTCACTCTCGGAACCCGCCGAATCAAGATGGCGGATTCACTTCGGCGGCTGCAAGCCACGGGACTTTACCCAGTCGTTCAGATAGGAAGCGGTTTCGGAAGCAGCTTCGGCTTGCTTGCCCTTCTTGAGTAACGCATCCCGGTCAGGTCCCGGGGGAAGCTTCTCGGCTTGGCCGCGAAGGTCTTGTAACCAAGCTGCGAGCCGGTCTTTGAGGGTTGTGATTTGTTTGAAACGACGCCGCTTAAACATGGCGCAGCTCCTCTGTAAGAGGAGGCGGGAGCGCAATCTGGGGCGTTCTCATCACCGGTCGATGCCAAGCCCACGCGGTGATGCTTTCACAACTGACGAACGCGCAGACGGTTTCGCCCACCAACGTTAACTTTGGTGGAACAAGGCCTGCCAGCGTGGCGAGCCGCTAGCGGAGGCCTGCTCGTTCATTGCAGGTTCATCCCTGCAACATAGAAATTGGCTCGGGGGCGCTTGAAGGAAACGCAATGAAGAAACTCGCTTATGCAGCTGTCGCAACTACCGCCATGCTCGGCTTCGTACTTCTCTCGCCGCCACCGGCAAATGCACTTCCGGCAGCACCTCTCACTGGGGTAACCACGCCTTCCGATGCAATAACGGTCCAATATCATCGGTATCATCGCCGTCCTGTATGCACGACCCGGACAGTGGTCACGCGCGGCTACCATGGTCGGCGGATTGTCAAACGAGTTCGCGTCTGCCGGTGATAGTGAACCCAGCTTAGGAAGTGTATTGCGCTCTTGATACTTTGGCCGCCTCCGGGCGGCCATTTTCGTTCCGGGCCCGGGAGCCGTCCGGCATTCGAGCCGGGGAACTATCACCTGGGCAAGGAGATGAAGGTCTTCGCCACGGCGGGAGCGGCAGGCCTGGGGCATGTACGCTCGCAGCGCGGCCAAGCCCTTTAGCACTTATCAGGGGCTGCGTCTTGTAGCCCGACGTGACGTGCAAAAACTAGCGCTGGTTCGATCCCGGCGCACCTCTTTTCCGGCTTAGTGCCGTGAAACCGCTAGCCGGCTTATTTCTACCATCCCAATCGACATTTTATAATGAGGAGATTCAAACGTGGCGAAGCTCGCCGACGTCCTCGCCGCGGTCGACTCCCTTGGATTCGACTCCGCACGAGTCAAACACGTTGCCCGCCGCTTGAGCGAGGCAGAGAAGATCCCGTCAGGAGGCCCCGCTAGGTCACCAGACTTGGGCGAGGACGATGTCCTGCGCCTTATCATGGCCATGGCAACTTCACCCAAACTTCGCTTGGCGGATCGGTCGGTCGAGATCTACGAAGCTTTGACGCCTGCGGGTGCTCGTATTGCTGACGATGCACCCGGATCTATTCCGCGCAATGCGGCCGATGCTATCGCGGTTGAAGTCGAGATGGCCCGGCGCGGCGATCCCAAGGCGCGGCGCTCGTTCCTGACCTTTGTGAGGTCATGGCCTGAAATCGTGATCGAAAGCCCTGACGCATTCGCACGTTTTCGCCAGCCGGGAGCAAATGCTGCGCTCTGGGCTCACGATGGGCACAGGACAGCGACTACAATCCCGATCTCCAGTGTGGCCGATACTCTTGATATATTATTTGGAAAGGTTGCTGCCTGATGGCGCCGTTGAAGACGAAACCCGCCGACGAATTCCGCATCCCCACTCTCGCAGAGAGTGATCCCGCCTACGGTGCGCTAATCGCAAAGCAGACTGAGCTGCAGAATAGCTACACCAAATTGCATGCCGAGCGCGCCAAACTTCGGCGTGAGATTGAGGAAGAAGAGGCCGCGGGAAAGCAGCGTCTCGCGCCAGAAGTCGCGCGCCTTCTCGGTGACTTTCCCGACTCCGTGACCGCGCTTTCGAGTCGCCACCGCGAAGTTGCTGTGCAGATGGGGCACATCGAGGTTGCTCAGGAGACTCTCAGGCGCCGCCTTGAAGAGGCACGAAACGGGGCCAGCAAAGCCGTCTGCGACAGCGTTCGCGGCGAATACCAGCGCCGCCTTAGCGCCGTGTGCGAAGCGGCGAAAGTCTTGGAAGCTGCGCGCGATCAACACGATGCGCTGCTAGACGATATCGAGCGCGAGGATGTGAATCTGGCCTACTTGCGGCCTGTGCGAGCGCACTTCCCGGGCGATCGAAGAGACGGAAAAATCAGCTATTTCCTCCGTGAAGTGAAGGAGGCGCACAATGCTTGAAAAAGCAGATGAGCGCCGCACCAAAACGAAACGGCGAATTCCCATCCGTGGCAAATACTTTAAAACTGACGACACGGACCCAGTCGCAATCGCGCGCGCTCTGAGAAAAGGGTCGAAGCTCGGTCAGCGTGAGGCGCGGTCGGCGAAGGCGGAGGCGAAGGTTGGACGGGGCTAGGACCATGGGGCTATGCCGTTCTCTGGGCCTCTGCCACGACGATTGCAAACGAATTTCTTGAAAAGTTTGCTAAGGGCTCGTTAACGCGCAGCCTCCGGGAGGATGACATCAGGATGTTGCTCGACCACGACTCTGGTCGTGTCGTCGGGCGCACGGCGTCGGGGAGCCTGCGTCTGCGAGAAGACGCCTTGGGACTTCGCTATGAAGTCGACGCCAATCTGGACACGCCGGATGGACAGACGCTGGCCGGAACGGTCGGGCGGCGAGACGTGTCGGGTATCTCGCCATCTTTTATCGTGAGGGCGGAGAGTTGGAATGACGGTAGGCAATCGGTTGCCCCTCCGTACCATTACCGACGCGCGTCTGATCGAGCTTAGCGCCGTAGCCTGGCCCGCTTATCCGCAGACAACCGCTGTGATGCGGTCCAGCGCCAGCACCAACAGCGCAGTTGCCCAGCGTCGGATAGCGGCAAGGCGTGAAGCCATGCGTATCAGGGGAATGCTGTAGGGGGTGGAGGGGTGTCCGATGGCTCTAAAGTAATGGTTTTTAGAACACCGGCGCCGAACAAGAACGCACGCATCTGCAAATCAAAATATGGGGTATCGGAAGTTGCATTTCAAAATGATGCAGCCGGCTGCCGATTTCTAGTGGACGTTATTGATGCCAATCTTTACAGCCGTCGCGGCTGCGACACTTGCGACCGGCGGAATCATCAGCACGCTCTGCGGCGAAGCCGAGATCGTGGAAGTCGAGGAATTGTCTGAGGACGGCGAGGGCGAAGATCAGTGACGGCGATTTCCGCTTTCAAGTCCCAGGACTCGGTTCACATCTTTTCCGATGGCGCGTGGCACGATCCGGCATCCGGCAAACTTTGCGGCATAGGGACCAAGGTTTCCATTTTGCCTGAGTACACCGCGGTGTTTGCGGTTACCGGCCTGTCGACCATACCGATCCTGCTGTTGGCACAGCTTTTAGAAAATCAGTTCGCTGGTCTTCCTTCGCTCGCGGCCGCGATGCCGGATCTCCTCCGAACATGCGTCAACAGGGGGAGGGCAGTCGGGCTCACCCTGACCGACCGATGCGACGTCGTGCTGGCCGGCTGGTCCGAGAGTGCAGGCCCGTCGATCCATGTCACCCAGTGCTTTTTCGACCACGAAATTTTCAAAGGGGCGGCCGTCGAGCGGTACATCCGGCCCAGCGTGGACGGTTCGCCGAATATGCATTTCCCTGAGGACGGTCTGATGTTGTTGGAGAAACAGCACGCCACGAAAATTCAGCGAGCCGCTGAAGGCACATTCGGCGGAGTCACGGTTGGCGGACTTGTGGGCGGCTTCGCGCAACATACGCAGATCGATGCTGAAGGCATACAGATCAAGGTGTTGAAGCGGTGGCCGGATAGGATCGACAATCGACAAGGTCTAGCGGCGCGTCCTATTCCCGAACCGGATCAATCCATGTGACGTGACAAGAAGCCGTCAAGCTGGTGATTTGCTCCCTAACGTCGCGAGGCGCCATCACAGGCGTGCGTTGTTGACTCCCGGCAATCTTTTGTCGAAATTCGGGCATTAGTTTTGTTTTTGAAAATGGAGAACTGAAAGTGGCGATGGGTACGGTGAAGTGGTTCAATTCAACGAAGGGTTACGGATTTATTCAGCCTGACAACGGCAGCAAGGATGTCTTCGTCCACATTTCGGCCGTTGAGAAAGCCGGCTTCACCTCTCTTGCCGAGGGCGCCAAGGTCAGCTTCGACGTGGTCAACAATAAGGGCAAAGACTCGGCTGAAAATCTGCGGATTGGTTGATTAGCAAACATCCGGTCTAGCGGGCTCGGCGCGTCGACGCGGGTCAGGCACACGCAAAGGCCGCAGCGGGAGGTTTAAACCGCTGCGGCCTGCGCAAACGGTCCGGGTAAAAATGGATCAAGTGAAATAATGCAGCCAGCCCCGGTAGGACATCTTACCGCCAACTTTGTCTCAAATGCAAATGAAGTTCGGTGGAACCGAAGCTTGCTTAGCGTGCATTGGTTCCGTGGCTGAGGGAGGGCACCGCCGGGGCTGGCTAAGCTGGCGGGCCTCGACCACAAGCACAGGCCGCATACGCGACCTATCCTACCCGCAACAGCAGGATGCACATCCAACTGAGGCAACCAGGCTGCCAGATCTTGCACGCTTTTTTTGTAGGCAAGCCGTCGCGCTAGCCTTCGCGGCAGCGAATGTCCAAGGTGTCGCAGGTCAACGCGAACGCCTTTTTGGCATCTACGCTGACAAAACAAAAGCGAGTGCCGAGATCCACCCGTTCGCTCCACCAGTCAGCATTGTTTTCTTTGGCAATGCGAAAAGCTTCGCTCCGCAGCAGATCCAGCTTTTTACCTGCAGAAACAACGATCAGACAATTTTCTTTGGCCATTACTTTCCTTTCCAATGCAATCGCACGGTCGCTACCGAGTAGCTTCTGTTCACTACGCTCCGCGGAGCATGAGCTGTGTGCTGTGCTCAACAAAAGGCCGGGCGAGCTACCGCTGATGGCCCAGCCCGAAACCCAACACGAGGGCTTTCTGACGTAGTGAGCCTACGGTTCGCTTAGTCATCTTGGCAATTTTTGCGACCGGCGTCCGCGCCTTCGAGTGCGCCTTCAATTCTTTGATGTCGGCAGCAGTCCACTCACGGCGAACAGTCTTCTTTGTCTTCTTTGCCACTCGGCTCTCCATCGAAATTTACAAGCGCGGTCTAGCACATGGCGCGATGTGCGCAACCCCGCGCGATTTTATGTAAGCGCGCATTCACCTACAGGATTCCAAATGTCAAACGACCTCGTCGTCCAGCTCGGCGCGAAGCTGGACCAATTCCAAAGCGATATGAATCAGGCTAGCGATATGGCGGATAGCGCGATAGACCGCATTGAACGATCATTCGCAAGTTTGAATCCAACTGCGGGCGGCTTCGCTTCACTTGGGACGGCAGCCGCAGGCGTAACCGGCCTTGTTGGTGGGCTTCTTGCTGCGCTCTCCAAGGTCAACAGCGAGCTTGCTGACTTACAAAAGAACGCAGAGTTTACCGGCCTAACAGCAGAACGTTTTCAGAAGATCCAATTTGCGGCTGGGCAGGGCGGAGTTTCTTCCGAAGATTCGGTCAACGATCTGCGCAAGGTCGCTTCGTTGCTGTCCGACGCCAAGGAGACCAAGCTCACCACGTCCGGTTCATGTCCGCTTTCGGGTTTGCGCACGACACCAAAGACGTTGATTGGATCAGCAAGCTCGGCGCCGACAATGCCGACTGGATTGTCGTCACCGGCGACGGCCGCATCCGCAAGAATCTCGCCGAGCGGGCCGCGTGGATCAGGGCGGGGCTGAAAGGCTTCGTGCTCGCGCCCGCCTATCAGAAAACCCCGCTACATCAATGCGCTTCGATTCCTGCTATGGCGCTGGCCCGAAATGAAAACCTTCATTGCCTCGGCCGCTCCCGGCTCGATGTTCGAGTTGCCGATCAACCGGCGGCCCCGCGGCTTTGTGACTCTGGCCGTGAAATGGAAGTGAAGAGGAAACAGATAACCATGTTGCGCAGCTCGGGTGCCGCCCAAATCATTTATCGGCTGCTTGCCGTCGCTGGCATGGTCTGCCTTAGTTGCGAAGCCTGTTTTTCGCAGATGATCGGCGATCCGAAATGCCGCGATCAACGACATACCTCGGAGCGCGTTGGCGCGATCCGCACGAACGTCGTGGGCTTGCGGGATTTAGTCGAGATGGTTCCTCCCGACGAAGCGGCGTACATCCATTGGGAAGCGCAAAAGGCCTTGGACCAGAGCAATTCCGCCCGTTACAACGCGGTGGCCAATCGCCGGTACTTTCGTGCGCTGCAGTTTCACGATGATGCACAAGTCGTGCTGGACAACCTCGATGCGGCCAAGAATGCCTCGGGCAAGGATTTGGCGCGTCACCTTGTCGTGGTGCTGTCGAGGCTCGGAGAGGTGAACGAACGGATGATCGCATTTATAGACGCTGATAGTCGTCGCGCTTCACCCAGCTTGGACAAGGCGACGCGCGATGAAATCTATTACCGGCTTCCCGCTGCGAAGGCCGTTGTCGTGAGCCTACTGCAATGCGTGATTAGTGTCCTCTGAGCCTACCTTGAGCGCAGCGCCATCATCGAGATCATCGGCATTGCTCTGATAGTGTTGGGAGCTGTGGTGGTGCTTGCCTTCGGCGCACGGCCGCCAAAGCGGGAAAGCCCGCTCTCAAATAGCAAAACCGCCCCCACTGCGGAAGCGCCGGCCGTCAAAAACGTGACGACGGTTGCGGATCTGTCCGGTCCAGAGCGGCGGTCGACCACTGCCGGGAAGCTTCGGATCGTAGAGGAGAGTTGGGTGCCTAGGGCCAGTGTTGTCTCGGTGACCGTCTCCCTCCGGCGAGGGCCGCCTTGTTGGATTAGTCCAGTTGGTGCGTAACAGTCCTTATGGACAGCCATAAGCGCAGTACTCAGTTTGAACGGCTTGAGGTGGTGATCGCCGATTTAGCAGCCTGGATGCGCGAGCAACGCGCCAAGCTTTCACGTCGCAACGACATCGCCAAAGCAATGGACTACATGCTCAAGCGCTGGACCGCGTTCACACGCTTCCTCGACGACGGCCGCATCTGCCTGTCCACCAATGCGGCGGAGCGTGGCGTGCGCGGCGCAAGTCGTGGTTGTTCTGCGGCTCGGATCGCGGCGGCGAGCGGGCGGCGGTGATGTACAGCCTGATCGTCACCGCCAAGATGAACGATGTCGATCCGCAAGCCTGGCTCGCCGACGTTCTGGCGCGCATCGCAGAGCATCCCGTCCAAAGGCTCGACGAACTGCTGCCATGGAATTGGCGCTCTGCCATCCGGAACGTTGATCAAGCCGCCTGAGCAGAAAGTGACCCGCGCGCGGTCTTCGCCGGATGCTTACAGCGCAAGAGGCCGCTCCCACCTTCTCTTGCAAGGCCAGGCGAGTACACGATCAATAGCGTGCCGAGCCCATGAAGACGCCGTGAGGCACCGCCCGGATCGAAAAGGCGGCCCAGGGGACCCACCGGCGCCTTTGGTGCCGGAATGTGCCGATCACCGCCGCCCACGCACGGTGACCTCTATGACCCCTCCAGCAGCTTTTCGTTCGGGACATTCGCTGTGCTTGTGGCTCGCGCGTGCCGAACGGGTCAAGGTAGGTCCGGCGTGGTTCGATTTTGCAAAGCAATTCGGGACGAAGCCGAACGAGCTTGCTCTGTGGACCGTATCGGTTAGGCAGAACGGGGCTCCTCCAACCCAAAGCAGCTAAGGGCGTGATTGAGTGAATCTTTGTACCGGGATGCCGAACTGCAAAATCAAAAGCTACGGTGCCAAGCTACGGGACGTGAGGCCAGGCCCGCTGTTGCGTGTATGGTGTCGAAGGTTTTTCCCGACCGGCGCTCGGTCTCTTTCCAATCGATGCCACGCGGCAGGAGGAGTTCCCATTCTTGAGACCTTCCGACGTGGCCCCACAGCGCACGCAGAGGTACGCATAACTTGAGGACCAGAACCATCGGGCGACCATTGACGCAATCAATGCCCGCCCGCCTAAAGGCGCTGTTGAGGGCAACGATGGGATCGAGTGTCGCAGAGACGTAGCTCGGGTAGGGATGCTGCGTCACGAGCAGGTCGTTGCATCGCCCATGAAACAATATCTGACCATGGTCCAGCGATATCCTAGAGGCGGCGATCTCGGCGTCGAGCCCATCGATAAGCTTCCGATCTTTTTCCGAGGCCGTCCCATCTGCAATCTGCCGGGCCGCCGCATGGTACCTATCGTATTGGCGGCGACGGTAGGCCGGGAAGTGTCTCAGATCCTTGAGCGGCGTGTAGAGGGCTTTAATCGCTGCGACATCTGGGTCCTGTACAAGCCGCTCCGCGATGCTCTGCTGAAATCGGGCGCGGTCGTCGTTGCCTGGGTCGTCCAAATGCTTCAGCAGGGCGTCAACGTCGGGGAAGTCGTAGGATTCCCCGTCCGGCACGAGTGACGGATCGTGTGCGCGAAGCGCACGATCGCGCGGTGTGTCGTGTAGGTACTCAAAATGCCAGCAGGAAACATCAACGGGCATTCTGATCTCACAGGAATTCGAGGAAAGACATCTTCTACCAACATAGACCGCAGCGATACTTCTATAGCACAGCAGGCCACGTCCTAAGATGGCGGCCAAGCACGCGAACTGTCTCCTAGAGCGGGACGCGGCGCGGCCGGCGAGGTGGAGAATAAAGGGGAGGGCGAGGCCGAAGCCTCGCCCTTGGGGTCTTAGTTACCGGACGGGGCCGGCACTGAGATCACCCTTGATCTCCGGAAACATGTCGCCCTCGGAGAAGCAGCAGACGGGCGGAGGGCTGAGCTTCCGTTAGGACCAATGTCCGTGGCTGACTTCTATGTACATTTTCTCGAACTCGTTCGGGGAATTGGGGGCACGCCGGAGCTTCACGACCGACCCAGCGAGGTGTCAGCGCCCATCCCATTTCGCGATGATCGGCAAACCAGGCCCTATGATGCTGCAGCCGTGACAAGGTTCTTCGAGGCGCTGGTGCTCGCCAACAATGTGTTCACCCGATTTCGAACCGGCTTCATCGGAAAGGCTAGTTCGGTTCATCTCTTTTGGGGCAGCTTTGATCTAGCGGTCACGCGCTTCTCCGGACGCCGCGCGCCGCTACATCCGGGTGGCATTCCGGCTTTGCCGGACGAGGTGACCCGAGAGGCATACAGTCATGAAGTCTCTTCGGCAGGTTTTTGGCCGGGCGGCGGCAGCACGGATTTTGCGGCGTTTTTCCTATGCCTATCCCGCTCCTGCAGATTTTGCGGAGGCTAAGGTGATGCCCGATGGGGCGTACTTCGACCCGAAGCTCGGGGAATTTCTTCTGCCTTACGATGTCGTCAGACAATCGGCTGACCCAGAAGTAGCGCTGACCGCCTTCCTGGAGAGCACGTATCTCGCTGCAGCCGACCTTGGTCATTGGGATCGTATGGCCCTCGATTGTCCCACCGGCTTACCCGGCCGACCGCGACCGTTGAGCTAGGCGGCCCAACGGTGCGCCGGACGATGTGCTTGAACAACTTGATCGCTATGTCGGCTTTCCGCGCCATCGGCAGGTGTCCGCAAGCTCGTCACGGTCAGTTTAAGGGGATATAGCGGACTAGATTTGCTCGCGTTGAGTTCTTCGCATTTTGGCCCATCTGCGAAGTGGCGGCATGTCTCATCTAGGTCTGCTGAGCGGAGAGAAGCGGACTACATTTGCTCAGGGTGAGTTCTTCGCATTTTGACCTATTGCAGATATGACGGTCTCGCTGCGAGCCTAGCCTTCCGGGACCCCTGCCAACCTTAGGCCCTCGTAGATGCGCTCGCGCTGGGCCAGGAAGGTCGGGTTTTCACTGCGCCGCTCGTTGCGAAATCTTGCGACAGTAAAGTTCGGGTCGAGCCGAAGGCCGGCATTGCGCGCCTCCAGCGCCTCCGTGGCGCCACCGCTGAGCGCTGACGCCGCTGCCAGGAAAAAATGGGGCATGGCGACATGAGGATTTATTCCGACTGACCTTTGCAGCCGGTTCAGGGCGGAATCTAACCGACCGAGGAACAGGTCGGCGATCCCGAGCAGGGCGTGCCAGCGATCCAGTCCGGGATCGCGGGGGCTGAGCCGGATTGCGTTCGTGAGATCGGCTTCTGCCTCTTCCGCGCGCCCGAGTAGCACCTTCATGAAGCCTGCATCGGCATAGGCCCAGGCCAGATTGCGATCCAGCGTGATTGCGAACTCAAGCTCGCGTAGCGCCCGTTCCGTTGCGCCCGAGACATGCAGGACATTGGCGTGGACAAAATGGGCGAGGGCGTTGCCCGGAGCAAGCGTCAACGCCTCAGTGATCGCGGCATGGGCGGTACGTAACTGTTCGTCCCGATTGGTCGAGGCGAAGGTACGAAGTTCGTTACCATGATAGAAGGCGAGACCGACCAACGCCTCGACGTTGCGAGCATCCAACCTGAGCGCCTCCTGGAACAGGTCACACGCCGCGCGGTCGCGGCGCAGCGACAAGGGTTGGTTGAGGATTGCCCAGCCGCGCATCGCCAGGTCTACGGCATCCATGTTGTTCGGCCGTTCGCGCTCGGCCCGGCGGCCCTCCGCGGCAACGAGCTCGATGCCCACCGTCCGGGCGAGCCGCGTGGTGATCTCATCTTGCATGTCGAAGATGTCGGCGCGCGGCTTATCGAAACGTTCGGCCCAGAGGTGCGCGCCGGTTTCCGTGTCGATGAGCTGCGCGTTCACGCGGACGCGGTCGCCGCCGCCCTGCACGCTGCCTTCCATCACGTAGCGCACACCAAGTTCGCGGCCGACTACGCGGACGTCCACTGGCTTGCTCTTGAAGGTGAAGGCAGTGTTGCGGGCTATAACGAAGGCGCCGGGAATGCGCGACAGGTCGGTTGTGAGACTTTCAGTGACACCGTCGACAAAGTAGTCCTGCTCGCTGTTGCCATCGAGGTTGACGAAGGGCAGGACGACGATGGAGAGCCGCGGTGCGATGGCTGTGTGCGGCGCCATTGCTGGGGGCCGCGTGGGTGAAAGCGCATAGACCTGCACCGGCTCGGCGATGTTCTTCAGTTGCTGCTGACCTCGGTCTTGCGCAGCGATATCGATTTTGCCACGTACCTGGTCATAGGCCGAACTAGACAGGCAAATACCACCAGGTTCGGCAATCCCCTCCAATCTCGCCGCCACATTGACGCCATCGCCCATGAGGTCGCCATCGTCCTCCACGACCACGTCGCCAAGATTGATGCCGATACGGAACTCGATGCGCTTATCTGGTCCCTGGCCTGCGTTGCTCTCGGCCATGGCCCGTTGCACATCGATCGCTGAACGAACTGCATCCACCACCGAGGCAAACTCGGCCAGTAAGCCATCTCCAGTGGTCTTTACGATGCGCCCGCGATGGGCCGCGATAACAGGATCGATCATGTCCTTGCGAATGACTCGGAGGCGATCGAGCGTGCCTTCCTCGTCAGTTCTAACAAGCCGACTGTAGCCGACTGCGTCGGCCGCGAGGATCGTGGTCAACCGTCGATTTGGCCGCTCGATCGCCAAGTCGCCCTCCTGGATCGATAGGTCAGTCTACGCATTTGGTTACAGGTGCCAAGGGATTGACATGAGGGACGCGGTCGAGGTGTCCGCTTCTGGCCCCGTAGGCAACCTGCGCACGTATCTAGTCGAAGACCGCTTGTGAGCCAACCCGGACAACGGGGCTTGTCCTCCTCCTCCGGAGGCGCGATATCATTGGAAGCTGAAGTCCAGAGAGGGCGCGCCATGAAGCGACGGGATTTCATCGGAGCGGTCGGTCTCATTGCCGGTCTCGGCGCGACGGCCTTTCCCGCCAGAGCTCAAGGCCAATTCCGTCGGATCGGTGTTCTCACTGTGAAGGGGCCTGGAGCGCAGCTTCTGGAACAGACCCTTAAACAGCGGGGCTGGACGCTCGGCCAAAATCTCAAGATCGAATACCGGTTCTACAACGGAGATACCGATCAAGCGCACCGCTATGCCCGTGAGCTGATCTCCCTGAAGCCTGACGTGCTCTATGCTAAAACGAATACGTCAATGGCGGCGCTTTAACTGGAAGGCTCGACGCTTCCGACCGTCTTTGCGATGGTGAGCGATCCGGTCGGCAGGCACTACGTCGACAGCTTTTCCAGGCCGGGCCGCAACGTGACCGGCTTCACGCCGTTTGTACCATCGCTCGGGGGCAAGTGGGTTTCCATTCTGAAAGAGGTCACACCGGACATCCAGTGCATCGGCCTCGTTTACAATCCTGAACTCGATCGATGAGACTGCGGACACATCTGGAATTGTGTCGGTGGAAGAACCCAGCGGGGGCAGTTCCGACATCGAGCGTCTGATTATTTCTCTGAAGGAGAAGCCCATTACCGGGCTTATCTTTTTGCCCGACATCTTTACTTGGGTTCAACGAGCTCATCTCACAGCCCTGATCGGACAAAGCCGCCTCCCGGCCATATATCCGCTTCGTGCCTTCGTCGATGCAGGCGGCCTGATATCGTACGGTATCGACGACAACAAGATATATGTCGGGGCTGCTTCCTATATCGACCGGATTTTGCGCGGCGCCAATCCAGCCGAACTGCCGGTTCAAGCGCCAACTGAATTCGAGCTGATCATCAACTAGAAAGCAGCAAGGCAACTCGGCCTGCAATTGCCGCCCACGCTGCTCGCGCACGCAGACGAGGTGATCGAGTAGCACGTTCTTTTTGCTGCGGCGCATGGGTCGGCTGTTGGCCCGTTCGAGACCTGCCGGCCCGATCTGACCACGTCCGCTTATCCGGCTAGACCGGAAGTCACTGCCTCTCGGGCAAACCGACGCGAATGACCCAGAGCGGAATCTTGTCAAACGTCATGGCAGCGACACCTGAGGCAGTATGCCTGACATATTGAAATCCGCTAGTTAGGTGGTAGGATTCTACTTTTACTACTCGCGCTATTTGCTCTGACGCCATCCTGATAGTGCTCTTTTTTGTGCTGGGGAAGACATTTATGCGAGGCTCTCGCGCAATCCTTTACGTTGAACGACTTAGCGAACTCATTTCACAGCTCTCAGAGTTGGAATATCTTCGAGATCTGGTCGAAGAAACTGAGCGAAGCGCCCGCGGTGCGCCCCCATTGCGCTTGACACATCTTCCGTCGCGCCGCGTTCGACGTCGTGAACGGCTCGCTTTATCTGTTCGCCTCCGTCGCCACGCGCCACTAAGGGGGAATGCAGGATCTATCAGCCTCCCTCACAACGACAACCAACTCGATTGGACTTTGCTGGAGCCATTCCCCGACGGATGGTGGGCTTCCTCCTAAAAACCTCTCCAGGCGCTGACCTTGACGAAGAGATAGATCCCATGCACCACATCCAGAGTACGCATATTGCCGCGATATTAAAACTGAACGCCCAGCAGCTTGACTTCGCATCCGCCCAGAGATCCAAAATGAATATTCCGAAATCCTCGTTTTGAGAGAGAAGATAAAACTGGCGACGATCAGAAGAAGGCTCGCCGGCAATTCCTTGCTCGGTGCCTGCCACGCGCCTGAAGGTAAATGATCCTGAACTCTACGATCACGTGTCCCAAGTGCGGTCACGCTGCTGCCGAGATCATGCCGACCGACGCTTGCCAGTTCTTCTATGACTGCAAAAGCTGCGGCGAGCGCCTGAAGCCGCTCCTTGGCGACTGCTGCGTGTTCTGTTCCTTCGGCACCGTTCCCCTGTCCGCCGGTTCAAGAGAACGGCAAGCGCTGCTGTTGCTAGCTGCCGGAGGGAGCACCCGCTCCTTTGCGCGATGAGGTTTGAGCTAGGAGCTACTCATTGGCATTTCGGCTTGTGGCCCCGCTGAGACCTGATCAGGGCCGGTACCCACGTCTGCTGTTCGGGGTAGACCGGAAGTGCTTGGCGCACTGCGAGAACGGCGCGAATGACCCTGGCTGTGTGAAAACGCCGTGCCTGCTATGATTCCCGCACTGAATCGGCGGGGGCTGGCATGGCTCGTTTCGTTCAAAGAGCTGATAGCGGGCAATCTACTTTGTTGCCGGAATGCCTGGACGACTGGGTTGCAGATGACAATCCGGTTCGCGTGATCGACGCCTTCGTTGCAGCCCTCGATCTGGCTGAACTTGGGTTCGGTGGCGTTGAGCCTGCCGGCACAGGTAGGCCGTCGTATCATCCGGCCGCGCGCTTAGGGCTCTACATTTACGGTTATCTCAACCGTGTCCATTCGAGCCGCCGGCTTGAGCGTGAAGCTGGCCGCAACGTCGAAGTGATGTGGCTGCTCGCCAGGCTTGCGCCTGATCACAAAACGATTGCCGATTTCCGCAAGGACAATGGTCCCGGCATCAAAAAGGTCTGCGCGCGCTTCGTCGAGGTGTGCCGCAAGATGGGCTTGCTCGCGACAGCCAGCGTTGCGATCGACGGCAGCAAATTCAAAGCAGTCAATAATCGCGATAAGAACTTCACGCGCGGCAAAGTCGAGCGGCGGCGCACGCAATTGGAGGAGAGTGTTGCGCGCTATCTCGCTCAGCTCGATACCGCCGACCGGCAGGAGCCGTCGGAAACACTGGAGTTAAAAAAGACGCGGATCAAAGAACGGCTGAAAAATCTGACCGTTGAAATGGCGAAACTCGCAGCGATTGAAAAACAGGTTTTGGCGTCGCCCGATCAGCAGATATCGTTCACTGATCCCGACAGCCGTTCGATGGCCACGAGCGGCCGTGGTTCTGGCGTCGTCGGCTACAACGTGCAGACGGCGGTCGATACAGAAAACCATCTGATCGTCGCGCACGAGGTGACAACAAGCGGCTCAGACCGGTCGCAACTTGCAAACATAGCCCGGCAAGCCAAAGCCGTTCTTGAGGCCGACACGCTCGATGTTGTCGCCGATCGCGGCTACTTCAAGGGTGAAGAAATCGTGGCGTGCGAGCAATCTGGCATCACGGTGACTTTGCCCAAGCCGATGACATCGGGTGCGAAGGCTTCGGGACGCTTCGGCAAACAGGACTTTGCTTATCTGCCAAATGAGGATGTTTATCGCTGCCCTGCCGGTGAGAAACTCAAATATTATTATACCAACGACGAAGACGGCCAGAAGCTGCGCAACTATTGGACGAACGCCTGCAAAACCTGTCCACTCAAATCGAAGTGCACGCCGAGCCCACAACGCCGTATCAAGCGATGGGTGCACGAGGACGTTCTCGAACGCGCTCAGGCGCGGCTCGACAAGAATCCAAACGCCATGCGCACACGCCGCGAGACCGTCGAGCATCCGTTCGGCACACTGAAGATGCGCATGGGCGCGACGCACTTCTTGTGCGTGACGCTGCCGAAAGTTGCGACCGAGATGGCGCTGTGCGTGCTCGGCTACAATCTGACACGCGTGCTGAACATCGTCGGGATGAAACCGCTGCTGGCGGCGGTGAGGGCGTGATACGGGCGTTGCCGCGCGGCCGTTGCGGTTCATGGGGCGCGTAAAAGAGCCCCGACATTGCCTCAGGATGAGTTCTGGTCGAGCGGCCGTAAAACTTGCCCAAATTGATCGGACCGCGATAGCCTGAGCTCAACCGCGCTGGTCCGCGTCATGCAACAGCGTTTTTTACACGACCAAGACCCTTAGCGGACGTTTGCGACTGGCGATGAGCGCGTCTGCTTCGGCCGATGTCAGCTGCAATGTCGCTGAACGACGCTACCGCCCGCCGATAAGTTTTTCTTCGTCCTGAAGGCCAAGATGCCGAACGTTAGCGGCTGTCCAAATGAGGATCGCAATCACTCAAGTTGTGGCAGCTTCATCCCAGACAATGCGATACAGGTCGGGCAGTCGTCCACGCGCAGGCGGCAGCCTCAGATAGCAGGTACTTTAATACGCCACGAAGCGCCGTTCAGTTGAATAAGAACAGCTCCTCGTATGTAACGATTTGGCATATAAAGGAATCTTAACAACTTCCGCGCGTAATGCGTTTGATTTGACGTGACGATATTAAATGAATTTGGGGCCAGCCAATGAGGGCAGTTTCTGCGGCCGATCTCATTACTGAGTTGGATGCCACCATCGCGAGGAGCTCATCCGAACGTTGTGCGCGCATGCTCTGGCGCACCACCGAGCTGCTCGTCGACCGTAATAACCGATTGCAAGAGCCGCAGGTCGGCCTGCTTGACGACGTTCTAATTCGCTTAGCCCGGCGGAGTGCGCCGGGGACCCTCGCCGAACTCAGCACGACGCTCGCCGAGCTGGGTACTGCTCCGATGAAGACCCTGCGACGTCTCGCCTCGTGCGGCGATCCGGCGATCGCAGTCCCGATCCTTATGAAATCTCCCGCCCTATCGCCGGCTGATCTCGTGGCGATCGCGACGTCCGCCGGCGAGGATCACCTTCTCGCCATTGCTGGCCGGCGCAGGATCGAAAGCCCAGTGACTGAGGCAATATTGCAGCGCGGCAGCAGCAAGACTTGTCTGGCCGTCATCGGCAATCCGGGCGCTGAATTCTCAGGCACGGCCTATGCCAACTTGATCCGTAGGGCTGTGGAGGACGACGAGATCACGAAAGCGCTGACGCTGAGGCCGGACACCCCGGATATGGTGGTTCGGGAGCTGCTGTCGGCATCGCCACGGCCGGCGATTAAGGCTTCCAACGCAAACGCGTCCTCGCAGGTATTAGCGACAACGAAGGGACCTTGCGACACTGAGTACGCCGCCGCGAGGCCGGAGATCATATCGCTCAATCGGAGCGGAAAGCTGAGCGACTCGACTGTCAATCGGTTCGCGATCCGGCGTGAGACAGCCAACCTGTTCACGGCGTTGTCGGTGCTGTCGGGAGCACCGATTGAGGCCATCGAGCAGGTTATGGCAGACTCCGGTTACGAAGGCCCAGTTATGGCGTGCCGGGCATCGCGCTTGAATTGGCAGACCGCGCTGGCCGTCCTCAACACTCGCGGCGCGGGGCTTTCACTAGGCGAACGCGCACGAGCACAGGTGCTGTTTGAAACGCTTCATCTCTCGACCAGCCAATGGTCCGTTCGTTGGGGAGAAATCTCCGCGCGCGCCCACGGTCGCACTGCACGATCGGCAGGAAACCCATGAAATTCGACGGTCGCAAGGCGCCTCGGGTGCGCATGGACAACAGACAGCCCGTGAATCTGATGGGCTCCGACGGCACTTGGCGGCGAAGCTGCGTCTTGCTCGATATCTCGAATACCGGCGCCAAGATCGAAGTCGAAGGATCGCTCGATGTTCTCTCGGCCAAGGAGTTCTTCATGCTGCTGTCGTCGACGGGACTGGCCTATCGACGCTGCGAGCTGGTCTGGATCGACGGAACCACGGCTGGCGTCCACTTTATCCAAGCAAATGGCAAGAAGACCCAAACGACAGCGTCCGACAGAGGCGCGCACAAACCAACTTGAGCCGAGCAGTCTCGTCGAAGTGAGCCAATGACCTTGGACCACCGAAGGCCATTCAGCCCGGCACCCGACGAACGAAGGCACCAGTCATGCTCGTGCACGTATTGGCCGACACTTCCGAAAAGCTCTTCGGGCTCTGCTCGCTTTTTGGAAAGCAGTTCACCGTTGCCGGCGAGCGGCTCGATGTAGAAGCAAAGCTTCCGCACGCTGCTGCTGCGGTCGTCGTCCGTGCCGACCTGCGGGCGGTCGAAAACATTGCCGCACTAAAAAAGAGAGCTGCGCGTTTCGCCAAAATAAAGAAGCGCATCTTCCTCGTCGAGCAAACCTCCCACGTTTGCATCTCGCAAGCCTATGCGCTGGGCGCAACGTTGGTGTTGCCTGGCAGAATCGAGGCGGCCAAGCTCCTGGCCGCTTTGGTCGATCCGGTCGCCCACGGAAGTGGGTCGACGAGCGGCATCTCGCAGCATGACAATGCGGTTGACGCCGCAGCAACCGCCATCGCGTCGATGTTCACCTCGATCACCCTCGGGGAGCGAGTGGACGTCGCTGGTCCCAAAGAGGCCGGCCGCAAGATCACCAACCGGATTTCCGAGCATGGGCTATCCGAATGGCTGGCCACCGTGCGGCGCCATCACGAGGGAACGTTCCAGCACTGCCTGCTCGTGACCGGCGTCGCGGTCGATTTCGGCCTCAGTCTCGGTTTCCGTAAAAGTGACCTTGAACGGCTCTCCACTGCTGCCATGTTCCACGACATAGGAAAGGCGAGGGTGCCCTTGGCGATCCTGGACAAGCCAGGACGCCTCGACGACGACGAGCGAGCGTTGGTCGAAACCCACCCGGCGGCGGGTTACGATGTGCTGAAAGGGCACGTGGACATCTCACCCGAAGTCCTCGATGCGGTCCGGCACCACCACGAATATCTCGACGGCAGCGGCTATCCTGACCGCCTCTGCGCCGAGAACATCACCGACATCGTTCGCATTCTCACCATTTCGGATATCTTTGCGGCGCTGATCGAACACCGGCCCTACAAGCTGACAATGCCGCGCGCGGCAGCGTACGAGATTCTCTGCGGCATGAGGGGAAAGCTGGACAGGGCGCTAGTCGCCTCTTTCAAGGATGTCGCGCTTACCAGATGAATTCTGCACGAACCATGCAGGAATGTTCCACGTCTCCACTCAAGGCGTGATCGGAGGCGGTCTCATTTCCATGCACTTCGGCTTCTGGCCCGAAGCCGACCAACCGAGTTTGGTCGGTTGATGTCCGTTGATTGGGCCAACGCGGAAGTGGCGTTTCGGAGCCCCTGCGGGCAGCTTTTGACCCCCAACGGACATTCGATCGGCAGTTGATGAGTTCAGGAAGGATCTGGGGTTGCCAATCCGTTCCCATGCCCGGCTGGGTACTGGCCCGTTCCATCGTCCGTGGCCTAATTTGAAAAACGTAGTGGCCTATTTTGATTTAGCGCAATGGTCCGGACTCGTTTCTGCCGAACGTGGGGCCATGAAGCCGCCGCCCGAAGAACCCCGTCCAGAGGAGCCGCCGGTGAAGCCGACGCGCTTAGAGGCACGGCGGATCATCGAGGAGTACGCAGACGACCTGCGGGAGATCATCAGGTATCTCCGACGCAAGATGAACTAAGGCTGCTGTTGGTTAGGAACGGAGCCCATTCAAAGCGCATTTCCACCCAATGCCAAGGTACTTTTTCCATGTGCACGATTCGCACCCGATCAAGGATAACCAGGGGGAGGACTTGCCCGACGACGAAGCGGCTTGGAAGGAAGCTACGAGCTTCACGGGAGCCGTGTTTAAGGGTCTCGACGGTAAGTTCCGCCCCGGCGAGCAATGGTCGGTAGAGGTAACGGACGAGGCCGGGAAGCCCGTTTTCTTCATCAGCATCGGCTCTAGAAAAATGAAGTAAGTCCGCGTCAGTGGGCGGCCTCTTTCATTTTGAATGTCGCCTGTTGGCCCGATGGCGACCTTCGCTCGGAAAGCCGAAATGTCTGCTTCTGGGAGATGAGCCGACCAATGTGAAGTAGCCTGCGAAGGGCAGCTTGTGACCCAACTCGGACAAGCGGGGCCCTCCCTGCCGGCTGCTAGGATCCATAGGTGGAACGGTAGCCTTACGATACCGCAAATCGTCGCGCTCGAATTGAGTTTCAAGGACGACTGCTCGGCTGGATGAATAACGTGCTATAAATGGAATTCGGAATAAACTCCCTAGTAGCGGGTCCAAAGCTCGGTTAGGCCACCACGCGACTGCAGGAACGGCCATGCACCAGATTGGCGACTGGCTCAGAAAGCTCGGCATGTCCGAGTATACAGAGCGTTTCGCAGAGAACCGTATTGATCTCAGTGTTCTCCCCGACCTAACAGAACAGGACTTGGAGAAGCTCGGGGTCTTACTTGGCGATCGCCGTAAGATGCTCCGCGCGATCCGGGAGGTTGCCCGTTATACCCCGGTCACACCTGACCCCGCGGTAACCGAAGCGAGACCACGGGTCGCCGCGGAACGCCGTCAGCTCACCGTAATGTTCTGCGATCTCGTCGGCTCGACTGTCCTGTCGGCCAGGCTCGATCCCGAGGACCTGCGCGCCATCATCGGTGCCTATCACCACTGCTGTGCCGCGCTAGTCGAACGGAATGGCGGATTCGTTGCCAAGTACATGGGCGACGGGGTGCTCGCCTATTTCGGCTATCCCAAGGCCCACGAGCATGATGCCGAGCGCGCTGTGCGGGCCGGGCTTGCCCTGGTCGAGGCAGTGCCGATGCTCGCTACGGCGGCCGGCTCGCCCTTGCATGTGCGTGTCGGGATCGCAACTGGGCTCGTGGTCGTCGGCGACCTCATTGGCGCGGGTGCAGCCCAGGAGCAGGCGGTTGTAGGTGAGACACCGAATCTTGCCGCCCGTTTGCAAGCCATTGCCGAGCCGGATACCGTGGTTATTGCGGAGAATACGCGAAAGCTTCTCGGCAATCTCTTCGAACTCCAGGATCTCGGGGCCAGGGACCTCAAGGGCATCGCCGGGCCCGCACGTGCGTGGGCAGTACTGCGGACGAGTTTGGTGCAGAGCCGCTTTGACGCCCTGCACACGAACGGGCTGACCCCTCTCGTCGGGCGGGAAGAAGAGTTCGAATTGCTTCTTCGCCGCTGGTCCAAGACAAAGATGGGTGAAGGACAGGTCGTACTCCTGTCCGGCGAGGCAGGTATCGGGAAATCACGGCTCACGGCCGCGGTTCTGGAGCGCCTCGCTACCGAACCACACACGCGCTTGCGCTATTTCTGCTCCCCACAACATACGGGCAGCGCGCTTTACTCTATCATTGGCCAGATGGAGCGCGCCGCCGGACTGGCGCACGACGACAAACCGCAAGCGAAGCTCGACAAGCTCGATTTTGTGCTCGCGCGGACCTCAACCTCTGTCCAGGATGCCGCGCTCTTTGCGGAAATGCTGTCGCTTCCGACTGATGGACGATATCCTGCGCTAGATTTGGCCCCGGAACAGCGCAGACAAAGAACGCTAGAAGCGCTGATGTCGCAACTCGCGGGATTGGCTCGCCAGAATCCTGTGCTGATGATCTTCGAGGATGCGCATTGGGTCGATCCGACGAGCCTGGAAGCGCTCGGCCGGGTGGTCGACCGGATCGCAACCCTTCAAGTGCTGCTCGTCGTAACTTTCCGCCCCGAGTTCAACGCGCCGTGGGTGGGACAGTCGCATGTGACAAGCCTGACGCTCAACCGACTTGGGGAGCGTGAGGCGGCCGCAATCATAGCGCGGCTTGTCGAGAACAAGGGGCTGCCGGCGAATGTAATGGCGGAGATCGTGGAGCGCACCGACGGGATTCCCCTGTTCGTGGAGGAGATGACCAAGGCGGTGCTGGAGGCCGAGAGCGAGGCAGCCGCCCGACTGACCGCCGCCACGGTTCCGTCCCTGGCCCAGCTGGTTCCCGCTAGCTTGCACGCGTCGCTGATGGCGCGGCTCGACCGGCTCGGCCCGGCGGCCACGGAGGTAGCGCAGATTGGAGGCGCGATTGGGCGGGGGTTTTCGCAGAGCCTGCTGGCTTCGGTGGCGCGCCAAACCGGGGCGCAGCTAGGATCGGCGCTGGACCGTCTCGTTCAGGCCGGTTTGCTGTTTCGGCAGGGCGAGCCGCCGCATGCCAACTATCTGTTCAAGCACGCACTGGTGCAGGAGGTGGCCTATGGCACGCTGCTCCGCTCAAAGCGCAACGAGCTGCATGCGAGCATAGCAAGTGTCCTTGAGCAGGAGTTTTCGGAGGTCTGCGAGACTCAACCTGAAGTTCTTGCTCGACATTACGCTCAGGCCGGATTGCCTGAGCAGGCCATCAATTATTGGCAGCGGGCTGGAGACCGCGCAGCAAAGCGGTCGGCCAACAAGGAGGCGGTCGCACATTTTCGAAACGCAATAGAGCTGCTTGAAACGCTGCCCGACAGGGCCGCGCATGCCGAGCAGGAGTTGCAACTGCTGATCGCGTTGGGGCCGGCATTAATGACGACGAGATCGTCGGCGGCACCGGAGATCGAGCGCGTGTACGCTCGGGCTCACGAACTGGCGCGTAATGCACAGCGAGTAGCAGATCTTTTTCCAACCGTGTGGGGGGCATGGCTAGTTGCCTTCACGGCTGGTGATTTGGCGACGGCCGGCCGATTGGTGGATGAGCTGTTCGACATGGCAAACACAAGCGGAGATTCCGGGCTTACGCTGCAAGCTCACCACGCAGCATGGCCTGTCTTTTTGGTAACTGGCGCCCTTGCCACGGCACGCCATCATATCGCGGGCGGACTTGCTCTCTACCGACGCGACACGCACGGCGAGCAAGCGCTGCTATATGGGGGCCATGATCCGGGCGTCTGCGGTTACGTGATCGACGCCCTCATTGCTGCAGCAATGGGTTATCCGGACCAAGCCGTTCGGCAAACGCAGAAAGGCCTCGGGCTTGCGCGTGATCTTGACCATGCCCCCACGCTTGCCCAGGCGCTGTGGTCTGCAGCAGAACTGCACCAAATCCGCCGCGAGCCGCAGAAAGTACAAGACACTGTGAGCGTCGCTCTCCCACTGCTCGCGCGCCATGGGTCTGCCGTCGGAGCCGCGAACGCGACCATGTTGCGCGGCTGGGCGCGCGTCATGCAGGGGCACATTGAGGAGGGTCTCGCCCTCATGCGGGAAGGGCTGACTGCGTGGCGTGCAACAGGGTCGAAATTTCACGTTTCGTACCGTCTCGCCCGAGCGGCGGAAGCGCATCTCGTTGGCGGAAAATTTGAGGATGGATTAAGGCTCATACGTGAAGCGACCTACCAGAGCGGTGACTGCTGGTTTGCGCCCGAGCTATATCGACTCAAGGGCGAACTGCTTCTCAAAGCGGGGCGCCGCGATGAGGTGGAAGGATGTCTGGACCAAGCCCTCAAAGCGGCACAACAGCAAGGTGCTCGGCTCCTTGAGCTACGAGCGGCGATGAGCCTCAGCAGAGTCCTGCAAGCTCAGGGCCGACGCAATGAGGCCCAAACTTTGCTTACGCCTATTTATGGCTGGTTCACTGAGGGCCTCGATACTGCGGATCTCCAGCAAGCAAAGGCTTTGCTCGACCAGATGGATTGAGAGGGTCGTTTTCACGCGCGGTCGGCTGATGAGTTAGGGCCGGCAATTCCGGATGTGCGCGCTTTGAGGGCAAATGTGTTGGCTGATGGCCTCATCATCTAAGCATGCAAATGTTTGGACAAGGGCTTCCTGGATTGAGGAGATGACAATGCGCAAGCTGATGTTGGTCCTCGTGCTGTTTCAGGATGCAATGTCGCATAATGGCCCATCTGCGAAGTGGTAGCGCTCTCGTGGAGGTCCGCTTATTGAGGCTCGGCGGACTAGATTTGCTCAGGTTGAGTTCTTCGCATTTTGACCCTAAGCGGCCTCAGCGCAGCTAGTACCCTGCTCGATCCCAAAGTGGTACGACTTGGGAACATTGACGGGCCAGTACTGGAGCTTTCCTGATGTCTTATCTTCCGCCCAGGTGGTCGATCGCTGCTGATGTAAATTGGATCGAGGTCAATGGTTATCCCATGGCCTATCAAGATCGTGGAGCTGGCCCCCCGCTTGTCCTGGTCCATGGATCGTTCTGTGATTATCGAATTTGGCCGGATCAGCTCGAACCGTTTTCCCAACACCATCGAGTTCTGAACGTAAGCCTCAGGCATTATTTCCCTGAATTGTGGGACGGCGTGGGAAACGATTTCTCATTCGCCCAGCACGCCGACGATGTTGGCGTCTTCGTAGAAAAGCTGGACCTTGGTCCGGTCCACTTGTTGGGTGCTTCTCGCGGCGGTGCAGTTGCTATCGAAGTGGCGAAAAAATATCCTGACTTCATCCGGACCCTCATTCTTGCGGATGCAGGCGTCAGGCTTGAGCTTCCTGAAACGGAAGCGAATTTAACGGCGACGGCCTTCCGATCAAAATTGTTTGCTGATTTGCGGAAAGATGTATCCCATGGAGATGTTGAGGGCGGCACGGCCCGCTTCATGCATCGCTTGGTCGGTCCGGACTACTGGCAGAGTTTATCAGCGGGGCGGCAGAAAGAATTTCTTCAGAATATTCGGACGGCGATCGTCGATGATCCACTTCCTCTCACCACAGACGAAGACCTGCGAAATTTCAATTTCCCCGTCCTTATGATAAATGGCGAGAACTCGCCGCCGCTGTATGGTGTTTTGATTTCTGAGATGCAAAATCGGGGCAACTTCGAGCCGCCGCTCATTATTCCTTCTGCGGGTCACGCAATGACCGCTGAGAACCCAAAAGCTTTCAACGAAGCTGTTTTGAAGTTTACTTCGGAGCATTAAAAACGGCCGTTCAGGTACACCTTTCACTCCGCTCTTAGCCCCAATGACCCGCTCGCGCGCGCCGACGAGGTGATGGAACAGAGAAGATAACTGCTGCGGTGCACGAGTCCGTTCCTGGCCCAAATGCGAAGTGCACGATGTCCGCTAATTGGGGCGATATCGGAGGAGAAGCGGACGTCGCCCACAATCCGCGGGCGGTCTTACTGCGCTAGAAATCCGAATGCGACAACCAGTGCCACCATGCTCGCGAAAATCAGCAGTGCCGGGAGAGATTTTCGGATCATTCGTCTCGTCGAATGGCGCGCAGCCGATTGACCGGGTTGAGGTCTAGGCGGTCTCTGGGCCGGCTCGACTTTGCGCTTTGTCGTTGGCGTCCCAGCCTTTGGTTCCGGCGCTGCGCCTAAGCCTCCCATTTCGCTGTAATAAGCGCGTAGACCTCGCGAACGGCTAGGGCCGTGGACTCGGCCTCGCTCATTGTCTTGAGGCGCGTTCGATAGTTAGCCAGAAAGCTTTGGGCATTGGATGGCAGGTCCTCGAAACCGCCTAGCTTGGCCATCATGAGCCAAGTGGCAAAAATCAGCCTCAGCCTTCGTGCGCGCTTTCTTGGCGATACCGGCGTTGGAGCTAGAGGACATGGTGGTCCGATTAGTTTGAACCCGGCCGCGAAGCTGTTCATCGACACCATCCGCGAGGCGGCAGGGGCATGGTAATCCGGTTACAGTAGTGCGGCGCGGGAGAGTCCAAACACGAACCTTACCAACTAAGTCGGCTCCTGGCCCAGGTTGAAGCGGACAGGGCAGGCTAGCTAGGGAGGGCTCACCACTGCTGATGCCCCAAACGGCAGTAGCCAACAATGAATCGTGGTCCAAACCAAATCGCACTCTCTGAATACACGCTCTGCGACGCACCATACGAACAGTGAGCGCGGTAACAGCGTCTGCAGGCCGACCTTGAACGTCAGCGGATATCCACTCCTCCACATCCTATGGGCGATAGTATTGAAGTCTCGATCGAATTCTGACCAGCGGAGAGGTTCGCTTCGACAAGCTACGGTGCAAACCTACGCATCACCAAACGGCTCACACCGTCGGAGTGCGATGGGTCGACCTCAACTTGAAAAATTCCCCGGGATCGGCAGCGCGGACGCCGCGCCACGGCTGCTAGCCCATCACCATGGCATGGTCGCCGGGTGCCGATGCCGACACGCTCCGAAGCGGGAGCAGCAGGGGATGGCAGCTAACGTCAGAAGCATAATCATCTTGAAATCGTGTATGTAGCTGATGATGGTGGCCTGTTGCTGGATGTCATAGGACAAGCGGTGGCGCGTGTGTCGTTAATGGCTGGGATAAGGGAGCCAAGGTTTGGAATCAATGCCCGGCGACCACTCGGTCCCGTCCGCCTTGCGGCGGTCGAGACTTCAATTGGGACCGCACCAAGCAGACATGCTTTCAGAACAACAGCGACCAATTTTCTGATCTGGGGCCGAAGGCGCAGCAGTCCCACTTGCTTGGGCCAGCGAGTAAGGTGACTCCAACTGGCTGCGGTATTGGTCTCCGTAAGACATTTGGTCCACTACCCGCGTGGGCCTTAGCATGAGGCGCTGCCCAGGTGATCCAACGCCAGCGCAGCGCGGTTCGCAGCGTGATATGGATTGTCATCCTTCAAGCGTGTTGGCCGGACTGGCGCATCCTCTGATACGCCATGACCGCGGACACGCGGTTGGTCGCGCCGCACTTCTGCATGATGCTGCTCATGTAGTGCTTGACGGTCTTTTCGCTGATCTTGAGCTTGTCGGCGACCATCCTGTTGGTGGCGCCGCTCTCGACCTCCGCGATGATCTGGAGTTCGCGATGGCTGAGACCGACGTCGATGGACGTCGCCTCCTTCTGCTGAACCGCCGAAAGCAGCCGCGCCGCGAACTCCGGCGAGACGAACGAGGACTCGTTCTTGAAGACCGCCCAGATCGCCGCCTTCAATTCGCTCGCGCTGACCCCCTTCAGGATGTAGCCGTGCGCGCCCGCGTTCAGGGCGGCGATGCCGGTCTGCGGATCGTCGCAGGCGGTGAGTATGACGCAGTGCGTTCCGGGAAATTCGACGCACAGCTGCTTGAGAGTCTCCAGGCTATCGCCGGGAATGCCGAGATCCAGAACGAGGATGCTCGGGCGATGCGTTTTTGCGATGTCCAGCGCGTCTGCCGTAGAGGCGCCTTCGGCTACGACTTTGAAGCGAGCCTCCGCCCGAAACACGCTGGCCAGTCCTTGGCGATAAATCGGATGATCGTCGACGATGGCAATAGTGGCCTGCTCACTCGAATTTTCCATATGTACTCTCACAATTAAAAAACACTGCGGAAAAGTGGCATTCCAGAATGCTGCGAGAATAGGCATCGTAAGGATAAAGTTTCAATCACTTTTGATCGGTTGACTATCTTTCGAGTGTTCATCGCCAGTTCCTGCGATGGAACTTTGGCCGGGCAGTTCGCACAAGATCTCCGTGCCCTGGCCTAGATTGGAGATCACGGAGAACGTCCCGCCCAATGCTCTCACTCGGGAGGCCATCCCGATCAATCCAAGACCTGATCGGGACTTGGCTGTCGTGCCGGAAAAGCCGCATCCGCGATCGCTCACCGAGAGCTGCAGCGTCCCGGCGAAGCAATTAACCATCACGGTCTGGCGGTCGCTCCCCGAATGCTTGAAGGCGTTGTTCAACGCCTCCTGTGTCACCCGAACGACGCAGCGCACCGCGTCGCGAGGAAGCTTCTCAGGCACTCCGGTCATCTCGAAATCGACGATGCAGGCGGCGCGGCCTTCATGCGCTCGTATGATTTTGCGGAGCATCCGGGTGAGATCGCCGCTGTCGCCGAGATCGGGAAGAAGCAGATCGGCGGCGATCGCGCGCAGCTCCTTGAGCGCGTCCTGGAGGGCGCTCCGGAATTCCGTCAGGAGCGCTCGCGCCTTGGATGTCCGGCCGTCCAGCTCCTGCTCCAGAGCTTCGAGCCGCAGCAGCGCGAAGGATATCAGCTGCGCGGGGCCGTCGTGGAGCTCGGCTCCGAGCCGGGTATGGACAAGATCGTCGATGCGGGCGGCAGTGCGAAGAGCATCTTCCGTTTCGGATTTGAGAACATCGTTCTTGCGGTGCAGCAATACTTTCTCCCGGAATCGCTGCTTGATGGCCGACCGTTGCCTTTTGATGGTCGTGCTTGCTCGATGGACGACGATGAACAATGCCAAGAGGGTGACCAGGCCCGCGGATCCGACCACCAGCCAGGCGCCGCGGACGGCGCTTGCCTGATCGCGGAGAAGCGCGCCGGCGTCTTCGTAGATCTCGGCGACGGCGATGATCTTTTCCGTCTCGTTTTTGTAGAGCGGGAGAAATATCTCATAAAGAGGCATCGACAGAGAGCGTTCGAACTCGCTGTCATCGTCGGCAAGGTCGGCCATTCCCGCACGGATTTCTCCTCGCAGCGAGGGTGCTATGTCGGTCGTCGGAAATCGCTTTCCGATAAGGCGCTTTTGCGTGCTGTAGGCGATGGTACCGTCCCGCGCCCAGATCTTGACGGAGGCGACGTGCCGCCGGGATTCCAGCAATTCGGCGACGGCGTCGAGGCCGCGAAGGTCTTCCGCACTAAGAGTGCCTCCGCCGTCCATCGACTGGACGTAGGGCTCCACGAAATTCGTCATGTACAGCGCGGCGGCGCCGCTGGTGGCACGTAGAACGCCATCCGCGATCCGATTGCCGACCCATCCTCCGACTGCTGCGACGGAAAGCGACAGCACCAGCGAAGACAACAGTGCGAACTGCTCGAAGAGCGACCTTCGCATCCACCAGCGACGCGGCCGATCCATGGTCGCTTTGACGAATGCGCGGAACGCCCTGCTGGTCTCAGGCTTGCCTTCGCGGGCTCTCAACAAGGCACTGCCGACGCGAGGAATGTGCCGATCAGCTTCAGTGGCGACTGAGACTTCTCCCACGAATGGCTCCATGAAGATCATTCTCGAACAATGACATCGGTGAACAGATGCTTAAATTGGCGACATCATAGGCATCGATCGGATCGGCTTTCAACTTCCTGGCCAAACATGGTGAAGATCGCGCACGTGCCCATATTGCTCCTTTGATGCAGCGGATCAGGCTCAATACCAGCGCCGGCAGTAGCCGCGCCGCCGCCGAAAGACCGATCGGGCTTCGGACTAAAGTCCGAAGCAAGCGACTTTGGTCGGGTGTGGCGCATTCGACCATCGGCGGAAGTTTTCGCTCGACCTTCTACCCTACCGCGCCCACGGAGGACTCGACATGCTTCTGCAATGTGGGAGATCCGGCCGTTCGGTCTCCGTCAATCCTGGCAGGAGCGCATCATGTCGAATTATCTCAAGCCGTTCGTGATCGACCAGAGCGACATCGACTTCATCCTCAGCCAGGTCAACTTCCGCCCCTTGTTCGATGGAGCGGGCAACGCCATCATCCTTTGGGACGGCACGGGTGCGGTATACGACTCGCACGGCAATCTCATCGGCAGCGGCGGGACCGTCGCCGGCGACGCGACATCGACGGCTGCCATCGCGCAGTGGGGACAATCCTACTACTCCGAATTCGACTTCGGGGGCCTGCGCGATCCCAGCGGCCTCAACAACAACCTCTCGCTCATCAACGCCACCTTCGGCGCGGTCGACCAGATCTTCACCCGGTCGGGGGCCGCAGACTACGCCGGCTACTCCTCGGTGATGCAGGCGGTCGCCGACCGAGTCTACGCCGCCGCCAAGACCTACTATTCCTCCTACAGCGCGACGACCGGCGGCTTCAACCCGGCGCTCAACGGCGACTACGCCATCAAGGCCGATCCCGCCGGCGCCCAGACCGCCGCCGAGGGCACCAGGATTGATCTGCCCAACGTCGTCGACTACACGCCGCGCATGATCAGCCTGACCACCACCACGGGCGGCGTCACCTTCGACACCTGGGCCAACCACCCTAGCGAGCCCGGCGTCTCTTCCCATCAGCCCAACGAGATCTACTACGACCCGACCAGCGGCACCGCCAAGGTGCTGGACTGGGGCCAGCTCGCAACGGTCGCCGACGGCGGCCTCGGTCAGGTCGACACGCAGGCGCGGCTCGCCGCCTCGGCCGGTCAGGGCGACCACTTCCTCGGCGGGCTCAATCCGGGCGTATCGCCTTCGAACGGCTTCTTCGTACTTTTCGGCCAGTTCTTCGACCACGGCCTCGACTTCATCGGTAAGGCCTCGGGACAGACCATCAAGATCGCGCTCGCCAGCGACGATCCGCTCTACGGCATGCTCGGCCCGGACGGGCGGCCGGTGCACGAAATCACCATCAACCGGGCCACGGTGCAGACGGTGGACGCCAACGGGCCGGAATACGTCAATCACACCTCGCCCTTCATCGACCAGAGCCAGACCTACGGCTCCCACGAGCAACTGACGAACCTGCTGCGGGAATGGGTCGCGGATCCGGCGACCGGCCAGTACCACGCCGGCATGAACCTGTTCGACGGGCAGACCCTCGAAATCGCATGGACCAAGCCGGACGGCACCGCGACGCACCAGACGCTGCCGACGCTGGACGAACTGCGCGCCCACGTGGATGCCACCGGCCGCGACGCCCTGACCTGGGAGGACGTCAACGATCTGCGCAACCGCGACGCGTCCGGCCACGTGATCGCCGGCACCAGCGGCTCGGCGCTGCTGCTCGACATGAATCCGCGGTTCGATGCAGGCCACATGGGAGGCTTCTACGACAAGAATGGCAACGGCGCGCAAGACGCCGGAGAGGCGGCCTACGGCACTGCGGCCCAGTCGGCCAAGGTCGCGGCCGCGATCTCGACCATCGACACCTACGCCAAATTCACGTTCGGTGCGGGCTCGAGCTTCGGCATCGACGCAACGACACACAAGCTGACGCTGACCATGGCCACGCTACCCCCGGGCTCGCCTCCCGGAACGCCGCACACCCTGGACGGCGCCAGCTCTCTGTTTCCGTTCGTCAACTTCGCCGATTTCAGCATCACGGTCCCGGCGGGCGCGCTGCACGACGCCGTCGGCGAGATCCTGATGGCTTCGGTCGGCGACCACTACGTGGCCGGAGACGGGCGCGTGAACGAGAACTTCGGTCTGACTTCGATCCACCACGTCTTCCATGAGGAACATAACTACCAGATCCAAAACATCATCGAGGCGCTACATACCCAGGACGTCGTGTCCGGCGCCCCGACGCACGCCGCGCTGCACGGCTTCCAAATCGACACCGGGCACGGAATGAACGCCGCCGGCGACTATCTAGATGCCGCAGGCAACATCTCCTGGGACCAGGACAAGATGTTCAACGGGGCCAAGCTGGTCGTGGAGATGGAATACCAGCATGCTGCCGTCGACCAGTATGCCCGTAACGTCTCGCCCAATATCCAGGAGTTCGGCGCCTACTCGACCGAGGTCGATTCGGCGATTTCCCTTGAATACTCGCAGGCCGCCTTCCGCTTCGGTCACTCGACCTTGCGCGAGACCATCGACACCATCGATCCGTCCGGCGGCCTGACCGGCAAAATCATGGGCTACGCCCTGAAGGCAGCCTTCCTGGCGCCGGACAAGTTTGCCGACGTCGGGCCTTCCGCGATCGTGCTCGGCATGACGCACCAGCAGATGAATGAGGTGGACGAGTTCGTCACCCCGGCGCTCAATCAGGGTCTGCTCGACCAGCCGCTCGATCTGGCGGCGATCAATATCGCCCGCGGACGGGACGTGGGCATACCGACCTTGAACGAGGTTCGTCACACGTTGGGTTATTCCGAATACTCGAGCTGGAACGACTTCGGTCAGAATATGCAGCATCCGAGTTCGCTGGCCAACTTCATCGCCGCGTACGCCTTCGACGGTGACATGGAAAAGGCGAACACCATCGTCGGAATCGTCGACGGAAGCGTCGCCGCGGGCACGCTCGGCATCTCGCTCGACCAGGCCTACGGCTTCATGAACGGAGACGAGGCGGCCGGCGGCGTCGGTACGCTTGCCTTCAACCAGATCGACACATGGCTCGGCGGTCTGGCCGAAGTCCATCAGCCGGGGGGCCTCCTCGGCGAGACCTTCGACCGAATCTTCGTCGACCAGATCGAAAAGCTGATGGACGGCGACCGCTTCTACTATCTCTACCGCTTGTTCGGCGTTCAGTTCGGCACGGAGATCGTCAACGCCCAGCTGAAGGACATGGTGGAGCGCACCACGGGCCTGACCCACCTCAACGGCAACATCTTCGGCTATGCCGACCAGTACGTCGATCTCGGTGCCCACAAGGAAGTGCTGGCTCCGGGACAGACCGAGTACCTGACGACCGGCAACGAGCACAAATACGGCGACATCGCCGCGGTGGATGCCGGAACGATAGGCATCTACTCCAACGGCGGACGCGGCAACCTGAACGACGGACACGAAGTCGTCATCGGCGGCGTGCACTACATTCAGGACACCCGCCTGGCCGACACGGACCCCAACAGCGCCTATGGGCAGAACGGCTTCGCCAACCTCGACGGCACGCCGAACTCGGGCGCCGAGTCCAACGAGATCATCGTCGGCTCGAAGGGGCAGGATCTGATCTACGCCCAAGGCGGTGACGACACCGTCTACGGCGATGCCGGCAATGACAAGATCTACGGCAGCTACGGCATCGACCGCCTGTACGGGGGGGACGGCTCCGACACGATCTACGGCGGCGACAACCCCGACCTGATCGACGGCGGCGCCGGCGACGACTTCCTGTATGGCGAATCCAGCGGCACCGACATCAACGGCCTGGACCAGGTCATCGGCGGCGCGGGCAACGACTACATCAACGGCGGCCTCGGGATCGACAAGCTGTTCGGCGGCAATGGCGACGACGTCATGTATGGCGAGCAGGACACCGACCCGTTCTTCGAAGGAAACGACGGCAACGACTATCTGGATGGCGGCTCCGGAACCGACATGCTGTACGGCAGCAACGGCGACGACATGCTGCTCGACGGCACCGACGTCGACATTTCCTTCGGCCAGGCGGGCGACGACTGGTTCAAGGTCGGCGACATCGCGCAAGCGTTGAGCACGGGACCGGACGAGGTGCTGGGCGGAGACGGTGTCACGGACGACGGCAACACGCCGGGTACGGTCGGCTTCGACGTACTGGACTTCAGCCTGCAACACGCCCGGCCGGTCGGGGTGACCTACGACCTTGACCAGCAAGCGAACCCGCTGACTGCAGTCAATGCCGCTCAGTCGGTTCCCGCGGCGTTCGAAATGGAGGGGCTGGTCGGCAGCGTGTCCGACGACAATCTCGGAGGAGACTCCGGAGACAACTGGGTCGTGGGTGGCTCCGGAGCCGATCTCCTGACCGGCGACGCCGGCAACGACGTCATCGTGGGCGGTTCAGTCCGGCTCGACACCCTTATCGGACAGTACATCCAGGGCCACGACGGTCAGGGCAACGAGATCGCCTCTACCTACGACCACAACAACAACAACGACGGATCCACCGAGGCATTGCGCCTGCAGGATGCCCGCTATCAGGGCGCCTCGCACCGCGTCGCCTACGACGACACCCTGGGCGCCGGATTGCTCGACAACGCCGCGCTCGGCACGCAGGGCTTCGACAAGCATTTCACCGAGATGCTGCGCACCCAGTTCTTCAAGGACAACGTTCTCGGAGACGGGGGCGCCGACGCCAGCACCCTGGCCAAGCCCGACATCGCAGTTTTCACCGGCAACCTGGCCGACTACCGCATCGATCCCGTCACTTTCCAGAGCGCCCACGAGGGACAGATCGTCGCCTACAAGGTGACCGACCTGCGGAATCCCAACGGCGTCGACGCCAACGGAGCGCCGATCGTCACCGACGGCACCGACCTGGTCGTGGGCGTGGAACTGCTGCGCTTCGCCGACCAGGACTTCTCGTTGGTCAACACGCCCCCGAGCCTGAAGCTTCACGCCTTCGATCCGGGCGCTGCGACCGACAACTTCGCCTCCGGCAGCTACGCCGGCGGCTCGAGCTGGACGGGCAACTGGACCGAAGCCGGCGACAACTTCAACGGCGCGGTCAACGGCAGCGGCACCACGGGTCAGATCCGCGTGGGCTCGCAGCAGCTGCAGTTCACCGACAACGCCGACGGGGCCAACGTGCAGCGGGTGGTGAACCTCGCCGGCGTAGTGGAGGCCAAGTTGGGCTTCACCTACAACCAGAACAGCTTCGACAACGGCGACTACGTCCGCGTCCTCTTCAGCGCGGACGCCACGGCGGCGACGCCGGTCTTCCATGAACTCGGAACGATCACCAATGCCGCCGGCTTCGGCAACCATACGTTCTCGGCCGATCTTCTCGCGTCCCTGAACGCCGGCGAGACGGTGACCGCCAACGCGGCCCTCAGATTCGAGGTGGTCAGCTCGGCCACCAACACGGGCAACAGCGCCAACAACGGCACCATCTCGATCGACAACGTGTCCGTCGACTACGTCAGGCCCGCGGCGGCTCCGAGCACGGACTACGTCGTCACATTCACGGAGAACGGCAATGCCGTCGGCATCGCCAACCATCCCGGAATCGTCGACGACGGCACGCAACTGTGGTCGGCGAAGGTCGTCCTGATCGGCCGGGTGGCGGGCGACGCACTCAACGCGAACGACATCGCCGGCGACGGCATCGCGAGCTCCGTCGACAATTCCGTGGCTGGACAAATCACCGTCAGCCTGGCGGGCAAGGCCTCGATCGCGGCCTACCAGAACGCGATCCAGGCGATCACGTTCTCCAGCAACTCCAACAACCCGACCAATGCGGACCGCATCGTCCACGTCACGGTCAATGACGGCTTGGCCGACAGCAACGTCGCGACCACGACCATCCACGTGACTCCGGTCAACGATCCGCCGAGCGTGGGCGCCGATCACGTCTACACCAACGTCGGCAACGTCGCGAGTGGCATCGTGGTGCCGGACTGGGCGCTGCTCGCCAACGACAGCGACACGGACGGGCCCAACGCGCTGGCGATCACCGGGGTCGGCTCCTTCAACAGCCTCTCGGCGGTCCATGCCGCTGGCGCGGTTACGATCACCGACAGCGGAACGAGCGGCAACCCGGCGAGGCCGAACGGCGGCTCGTTCTCCTATACCGTGAATGACGGCGTGGCACCGGCCTCCGCCACGGTCACAGTGACCGCGGTCAACGGCACGACGATCAACGGATCGAGCGGCAACGACATCCTGGTCGGAAGCTCGGCCAACGACATCCTCACCGGCGGACGTGGCGACGACACTGTGTTTGCGGGCGGTGGCGACGACAGCATCGGCTGGTCGGTGACCAATCCGGTCAAGTTCGGCAACATCACCATCATTCCCGAACTGCCGGACGGCCGCGACTTCGTCGACGGTGGCGCCAACGGCGCGGCGGGCGACCGCTTCACGGTCACCGGCAACAACACGGCGGAATCCTTCGCCATCTACTCCAACACCGACGACTGGGACGCCGCCGGTCCAGGCACGGGTAGCAGCGCGGCGCATGCCGGCTTCACGGGCCTGCACGCCGGCACCGAGATCGTCGTCGCCCGCAACGGGACGGTGATCGCCGAACTCGACAACGTCGAGGAGATCACGATCAACACCCTCGACGTCACCGCCAACAACAACAACGGCGGGCTCGACGGCGGCACGGTGGCCGGCGACGCGGTCGCCGTGGTCGGCAACTTCACCGGCACCAGCCTGAACTACAGCACGATCACGGTGAACGGGGGCGCGGGCGCCGACACCGTCGACATCTCCGGTTTGACCTCGGACCACCGCATCGTGTTCCACGGAGGAGGAGGCGACGACCAGGTCACCGGCACCCTGCGCCCGCAGGACGTGGTCGACACCCAGGCCGGACAGCCTCCGGGCGACCAAGGCGGGAGCGGCGGTAGCGGCGGCCAAGGCGGCTCCGACGACGGACAAGGCGGGGGCTCCGACGACGACCAGCATTGTTCGCCGGGCGACGATCACCACGACGACCAGGACGGTGCCGGCATGCCGCAGCCCCCCGCGGTCATGCCGGGCATGGCGGAAGCCCAGAGCGGAACGTCCGGCGCGGACGTCATGATCGGGGCGGCCGGGGACGACGTCCTCAGCGGGCTCGACGGCGACGACGTGATCCTCGGCAACGAAGGTGCCGATACGCTGAAGGCCGGAGCCGGAGACGACCTGGTGAAGGCCGGCGCAGGCGACGACGTGGTGTTCGGCAACGAAGGCAACGACGATCTCTTCGGCGGTGCCGGACGCGACCTGATCACGGGCGACACCGGTGACGACCGCCTGTTCGGCGATGCGGGTGACGACGCCCTGGAAGGCGGTGCAGGCAACGACACCGTCTACGGCGGCGCCGGCAGCGACCGGATCATCGCGACGGTCGGCGACGGCAACGACACCTACTTCGGCGACAGCGAGGAAGACACGCTGGACTACTCGGCGATCTCCGCCAACCTCACGGCCGATCTCGGCAACGGCATCGGCCAGCACGGCAGCGTCGCCAGCGCCCAGAGCGGGACCGACCAGATCTTCGGGTTCGAGGACTTCATCGGCGGCTCCGGCAACGACACCATCGTGGCGAGTTCGGCGGCGAACGTCATGGACGGCGGCGGAGGCAACGACACCTTCGTGTTCGGCTCCGCCGCCGACGCCAACGGCGACACCATCAAGGGCTTCCAGCCGGGCGACAAGATCGACCTGTCGGCCATCGACGCCAACACGGGGGCGGCCGGCAACCAGTCCTTCGTGTTGTTCGCCGGGAACGTCTTCACCTCGGCCGGACAGGTGATCGTCACGCAAGAGGTCAAGGACGGCGCGGAGCACACCTTCGTCTCCGGCAACACCAACGGCGACACCGCGGCCGACTTCAAGATCGACCTCGGCGCCGGCAACCACGCGCTGACGACCGCCGACTTCAACGGCGTGCACTAGGCGCCACCGACCATCACCCGGGCGAACCGCCGCCCGGGTGAGCACGACGTCACCGAAGCCAAGGGCAGGGGCAGGACACGATGGGCAAGAGCGCGAAGCGGAAGAATTCGACAGAGAATCCGATCGGCAGCTACCGGGGCATCGGTCTTGTCCTGTTCGGAGTATCCGGAATCATCAATGTGCTGGCGCTGACCGGCTCGTTCTACATGCTACAGATCTACGACCGGGCGCTGACGAGCCACAGCATCCCGACCCTGGCGGCGCTCTCCGCGCTCGCCATCGGGCTCTATCTGTTCCAGGGCATGTTCGACATCCTGCGCGCGCAGATCCTGGTTCGCCTCGGGGCTCGTCTCGACGCCAAGCTGGCGCCCTTGGCGCACCACGTCGTCATCGAGATGGCCCGCTACGGCTACTCCACCTCCGAGGCGCTCGAGCGGGGCCGCGACGTCGATGTCGTGCGCGGCTTCCTGGGCAGCCAGGCCCCCATCGCCTTCTTCGACCTGCCGTGGATGCCGCTGTTCCTCGGCTTCGTCTATTTGCTCCATCCCGTCCTGGGCCTGGTCACGCTGGCCGGCGCCGTCGTTCTGATGTCGCTAACCGTCGCGACCGAACTGCTGACCCGGCGGGCCGGCAGGGAGACCCACCAGGCGGCGGTGCTGCGCTCCACGCTGGCGGATTCTCACGCCCGCAACGCCGACATCCTGCGCGCCATGGGCTTCGGTGGCCGCGCCGTGGCCCGGTTCGAAGCCGCCAATGCGCGCCATCTGGCGCTCCAGACCCGAACCAGCGACATCAGCGGCAGCTTCGGCGGGATGGCCAAGGTGATGCGCATGATGCTGCAATCGGCGCTGCTGGGGCTAGGCGCGTTCCTCACCATCAAGGGCGAGCTTTCGGCGGGCGCGATCATCGCCTGCTCGGTGGCTTCGGCGCGGGCGCTGGCGCCGATCGATTCTGCCATCGGCAACTGGAAGGTGATCGCTGCGGCGCGGCGCAGCTTCAATCGTCTGAAGCAGACGCTCGCTGCGGCAGAAGATGGCAGCCAGATCCTGCCGCTTCCCAAACCCTGCGCGAGCCTGAAGGTCGAAGGCATCACCGTGGTCGCGCCGGGCAGCGGCACGGTGCTGGTCGGCGAAGTCGGCTTCGAGCTCAAGGCGGGCGAGGCGCTCGGCCTGATCGGGCCCAGTGGCGGCGGCAAGACCTCGCTGGCCAAAGGTCTCGTCGGCGTCTGGCCACTCCTGAGGGGCAAAGTCCGGCTGGACGAGGCGGATCTCGACCAGTGGCGCGCCGATGCCCTCGGCGAGCATATCGGCTACCTGCCGCAGGATGTCTCGCTGCTCGACGGCAGCATCGCCGAGAACATCTCGCGCTTCGCGACGGAGCCCGACGCCCGCAAGATCATCGCCGCGGCCAAGGCAGCCGGAATCCACGAGATGGTCACGCGCATGCCGGACGGCTACCAGACCGAACTCGGGCCCTCCGGCACGGCGCTCTCCGCCGGCCAGCGGCAGCGCATCGGTTTGGCGCGCGCTCTCTACGGCGATCCCTTCCTCGTCGTGCTCGACGAGCCGAACTCGAACCTGGACGCGCCAGGCGAAGCGGCGCTGGGCGAGGCCATCGAAGGCGTCAAGGCGCGCGGCGGGATCGTCATCGTGATCGCGCACCGTCCGAAGGCGCTGGCGGCGGTCGACTATGTCGGTGTTGTCCAGGGCGGCAAGCTGGTTGCGTTCGGACCGAAGGACAAGGTGGTCGGCGCGCCGGCGGCGCCGATCCCGTTCCCGACCGCAGCGACGGCCTGATCAGCGGGAGGTGGCTATGGACGAACGGCTGTCGCTGGGAATTCCGGACCGCAGCGCGCTCGACGCGCCGGCGCGTCGGTTCGCGCTCATCGACGAACGGTCTCGCGTCAGTTCCATCGTACCCGCGATACTGCTCGCATCGTGGGGACTTCTGCTGAAACAGGTGTTCGGCAGCGGCAAGGAGGAGGCGCCCCATCAGCCGAAGCCGGACTCCGGGGACCCGGCAACACAGTCGGAAACGGATACGTCGTCTACGCCTTCGATCGCCGCGGAGCGGAACGCAGGATCGTCCGAGCTCGTCCGCGCCTCCGGACTGCAGGCGGTGTCGATGAACGAGGCGTTCGAGCCAGCCGTCGATCCGGACAGGCTCAGATTTGCCAGGACCGAGGAGCCGCGTCTGTCGCTGGTCCCGGCCAACCAAAACGCGCCCGCTCCCGCGCATCCGCTGCCGAGGGCGACGGAGCCCACACCGGCCGCTGGGGGCGGAGGCGGTGGTGGCGGCGGAGGAGGCGGAGGAGGAGGGTCTTCCGACGACCACACCAGGCCCCACGTCGACGAGCCCAAAAAGCCGCCGCCGACGAGCAAGGACCCCGATCCGCAGAAGCGGGTCAACCATGCCCCGGTGAGCGCAGGGGCGGTCGATCTCGGCAGTGGGCTCGTCAATGAAGCCTTCATCATCTCGCTCGCCCAATTGCTGAACGGCGCCAGCGATCCGGACGGCGACCGGCTTTCGGTGCAGGCCCTTCAGGTCGACCACGGATCGCTACAGGCCTTGGGAGCGGACCGTTGGCTCTACACGCCCGAGCACGACGAAGTGGGTCCGGTCCAATTCAGCTACCGCATCTCCGACGGCACCGCCTCGATCGTCCAGACGGCGCACGCGGATCTGCATAGCGCTCCCGACGAAGAGATCCACGGCACCGAGGGCGACGACTTCCTGATCGGAACGCCCCTGGTCGACGTGATCGATGGCGGCGCCGGCAATGACATCGTCTACGGTCGCGAAAGCGCCGACACGATCTACGGCGGCGAGGGCGACGACCGTCTGGTGGGCGGCGACGGCGACGACACCCTGTTCGGAGGCCCGGGCAACGACGTCATCTTCGGGGGGACAGGCAACGACACGCTGTTCGGCGAAGCCGGCAACGATACGCTCTACGGCGAGGACGGGAATGATCTCATTCTGGGCGGCGAAGGCGACGACTTTGCCTCCGGCGGGCAGGGCGACGACACGATCCTAGGCGGCGCCGGCAACGACACCCTCCAGGGTGACGTGGGGAACGACAGGATCGAGGGCGAGCAAGGCGACGACCATATCGACGGCGGCGGCGGCAACGACGTGCTGCTCGGCGGCGCGGGCAACGATTGCATCGTCGGCGGTGCCGGCAACGACACCCTCCACGGCGGGGAAGGGAACGACCGTATCGACGGCGGTGCCGAGAATGACACCCTACACGGAGACGCCGGCGACGACCACATCACGGGCGGGCTAGGCAATGATGACCTGGACGGCGGGACCGGCGACGACGTCCTCACGGGCGGCGCAGGCGAAGACAGCCTGCATGGCGGCGCCGGCGACGACCATCTCGACGGGGGCGCCGGCAACGACGTGCTGGCGGGTGGCGCGGGCAACGACTTTATCGACGCCGGCTGTGGGGACGACGTGATCGTTCTCGGCGTCGAGGCTGGCCACGACGTCATTCACGGTGGGGACGGCGAAGACACTCTGGATCTGTCCCAGATCGTGTTCGACGAGAACGTAGACCTGCCCGACGGCATCGTCGAAATCTGCGACGGGCAGACCGCGCAGATTTTTGAGATCGAGAATGTCCAGGGCGGCCACGGTCGCGACCGCCTGGTTGCCGACGCCCATGTGAACATCATGGAGGGCGGCGACGGCAATGACACGTTCGTCTTCCAGGACCTGGCTTCTCTGAAGAACGACGGCGGGCCGCGCGATCACATCCTGGACTTCAGCGTCGGCGACAGGCTCGACCTGTCCAGAGTCGGACAGGAACTCGACGATTTCTCCGGCAAAAAGCTGTTCTTCGCCGGCGCCGACCAGGCGACGTTCGACGAGGTGGGCGCCGTCGGCTACCGCCATGAAATCGTTTCCGACCAGGAGATCACGATCCTCTCCGGCCACCTCGACGCTGACGCGGAGCACGACTTCGAGATCGTGCTGGATGGCAATCTCGATCTTGACGAGAGCAATTTTGTCTTCACGGCTTCCCAGCAAACGAACGCGCACCACTGAACGCGAAACGGCGGACGTGCCGGTTCTTACATGGAGATTGAGCGATGAACCTAAAGTCCCCGGAACAGGCCGCGCGCGGTGCGGACCAGTCGTTCGGCATCCGCTCGCGCGTGGCGATGGCGGGCTTTCTGGCCATTGTGCTGATCGGTGGATGCGGCGGCTGGGCGGTGCACGCCGAGCTGACCGGCGCCGTGATCGCGCAAGGCAAGGTCACGGTCAGGAAACAGGTCAAGCTGATCCAGCACCGCGACGGTGGCATCGTCGGCGAGATCCTGGTCGCCAACGGCGACGCCGTAAAGGCGGGCGACGTCCTCGTCAGGCTCGACGAGACCCAGACCAAGGCGGAACTCGGCGTGCTCAAGGGGCAGCGCGCGGAGCTCGAAGGTCGCAGGGCGCGGCATGTGGCCGAGCGCGACGGGGCCACGGCCATCAGGTTCGATTCCCGGTTCGAGCACGACCCGTTCACGGCGGAGATCGCGCGGGGCGAGATCCGGCTCTTCAACGAGAACTTGGCAGTACGTGAGGCCAGGCGCGATCAGTTGTCGCTGCAGATCGCGCAGTTCGAGGAGCAGGTCCGCGGGCTGTCGGCACAACAAGAGGCCAACGCCAGCGAGCGCAAGATGGTCAGGGAGGATCTCGAACGTCTGACGCCGCTCTACAACAAGGGCTTCATAGAAATTGGCAAGATCCGCACCATGGAGCGCGATCTGGTCAAGATCGACGGGCTCAAGGGCGAGATCGACGCCAACATCGCGCGCGTGAAAGGTCAGATCAGCGAGTCGCGGATCAAGATCATCGAATTCGATCAGCAGGCGCGCACCGACGGTCAGCGGGACTTGCGCGAGGTGGATGGCAAACTTGCGGAGCTTCAGGAACGGATCGTGGCGTCGCTGGACCGCCTGTCGCGCATGGTGATCCGCTCGCCGATCTCCGGCACCGTCAACGAGCTCGCGGTCAATTCCGTCAATGGCGTGATCTCCCCCAAGGAGACGCTTATGTCCATCGTCCCCGAAAGCGCCGACCTGGTCGTCGAAGCGAAACTGTCTCCGACCGACATCGACCAGGCCGCGACCGGACAGCCGGCACGCCTAAGGTTCTCCTCCTTCAACCAGCGGAACACCCCGGAGGTCGCCGGTACGGTCGAAACGATCGGGGCGGCGGCCAGCTTGGACCAGGCCAGCGGCCAGACGTACTATCTCAGCACCATCGCGATCGCGGGTGGCCAAAAGCAAGTGGCGGGCAAGCCGATCGTGCCCGGCATGCCGGTTGAGGTTTTCCTCACCACCGGCGATAGGACCGCGCTTTCCTATCTGATAAAGCCGTTCACCGATCAGATGATGAAATCCTTCCGGGAGGAGTAGAGTTCTGTTCCCTGCTGCGAAAATGTTCAAGCTCAAGTCCCATTGCGCGACGCACAGCCGATACCGGCTGGCGCCGGCGTTGATCATGATTCTGTCGGCGGCAATCCAGCCGGCACGCGCGGACGACCAGTTGTCTCCCAACCTGGGACTGCCTGTCGACTGCCGCCTGGGCGTGGACTGCTTCGTGCAGCAGATGCCGGACGTCGATCCAGGCGACCAGGCGTTGGATCCGCTCTGCGGCAACGCCACGTACCAGGGGCACGACGGTTGGGACATTCGCATCCGCACGCTCAAGGATATCGATCGTCAAACGCCCGTGATCGCAACCGCCGAAGGAACCGTCGCGCGCGTGAGGGACGGCATTCCAGACCGCATCTACGATCGGGCACAAGATAAAGATACCGGGGGAAAGGAGTGCGGTAACGGCGTCCTTGTAGAGCATTCCGGGGGGCTGGCCTCGCAATACTGCCACCTCAAGGAAGGCAGCATCGTCGTCCGGCCCGGAGCGCACGTGAAGAAAGCCGACCGCCTGGGGTCGATCGGGGCATCGGGCTTGGCCGAATTTCCCCATCTGCACTTGTCGGTCCGAAAGGATGGCAGGACGATCGAGCCCCTGACGGGCCGGCCACTTGGAATCGGTCGAGAAACCTGCGGCGCAACCGGGGGAAGCCTGTTCGAACCGGCCGTCCGGGATGCACTTTCCCGTTCGGCTTCGGCGATCCTGCTGGTCGGGCTCGCCAACGCTCCGCCCGAGCTTCCGAGGCTCGTTCGCGAAGGTGAACCAGCCGTGCCCAATACGTCGCAACCGGTCATCGCTTGGGTCTGGGGGATCAACGTCGAGGGCGACAGCGTTTTCAGAATGCGCATCGTCGACCCCGACGGAAAAACGCTGATGCAAATCGAAACCAAACCGCTCGAAAGGCGGAAGGCGAACTACATCGCCTATGCCGGAGGGAAGCCCGCGCAACGAGCAGGGGAGTATGGACTGCAAGTCGAAATGGTCTCGGGTGGGAAGACGATCTCATCGGCCACGCGATCAATCCTGATCCGAAGCGAGGGCGAACGGTAGCTTGAAACGCTGTGAAAACTAAACTGCACCTGGAACTGCCGCCAAGAATTTCTTCGACCGCGGAATAATCCGGCGCTCGTGGTTTCTTGATTCTATGACGCCAGGAACGCGCAATGAGCCGCTCTTCACCCAGGACACCAGCGAGCCGATGGCTACCCGGAAATATCCGGATCATGGGGGTGAAGCTCGTGGCCCTCACGAATGCGTTCAGGGGCTTTGTCGAACAGTTCGGCATTCGGCACGGCCCACGCAGCGAAAAGCTGCGAGGACCCATCCTTTGGCTTGGAGACCTGCACAAACGCAACGACGTGGGCCAAGGCCCCGCCAATCCCGCAGTTTCCGATACTTCGAGCGAAAAGCAGCGTTCACAGGCGCCATGATGCCCGGCACCCGCCTGAGCTGAACAACAACTATCATTTGCGAACCAATTGATTGGTCTCTTCGAGAGAGCCCGGCTCGATGGGACCTGGGACTTGGGATTCTCTCGTTCATGAAGCATGTTTCGCAGGCGTCGCAATTGGTCGCGGGTCGACATGTGCGGTCTGCGGTCGTCAGAACGTTTCGCCGTGAGCACGATGAGTTTTAGATCGTCTTCCGGTGTCCAATGGTCGGTACCGGGGATTGCGGCGGACTAGTTGGTAAGCGCGCTGGGCCTCGGACCTTGGTCCTTTGACGTTCAAATCGAGGCCGCCCCGGTCGGCTTTCGGCGAGGATAACCCCCTGTCGCGTTGGCAGGCTCGGCGATAGTATAGCTTTTGAAGCGACACTAGGAATATTTTTTCCTATCCAATTGCAATTGCGCGGTGCCGTTTATCTTCAAGAACAACTCGCCGGATGGCGGGAACGTCCGCTTTGGGTCAGAATGCGAAGAACTCAACATGAGCAAATCTGGTCTGCTATGCCTCGGTGAGCGGACCTCGTGGAACGATATGCCGCCCAGCGGGTCGCACCGCAGTCCTTTGCGTCCCAAGAGCGATCGGAATGGTTCTCGCAAAACCAGTGGGTGCCGTGGCAGCGGGAACATGCCACGTCTGATCCTCCGTCAATGCGTCGGCCCGTGCAGATGATCGAGCAACTGGCCGAGGTCGCGCATGTCGAAGGTGTCGCCGCAGATCGTGCAGCGGATGAAGTGGTCGCTCTCGCTTTGCGGGGGCGGGCCGGCGCCGCCCGGCTTTCCTTCCTTGAACATCACGCGGCGCCCTGCAGCGGCAGCGCGAGCTGGACGTCGAAGCGCCGCG
>NZ_JADPKX010000049.1:0-47943 GCF_023074155.1 Bradyrhizobium sp. 134
CAGGATGCCTTGCGCGATCTCCACGTCTTCCAGCGGCAAGTGATACTGATCTGGCCGCAGCTTCTCGGACTTCGCGCCGAACTTCTCGCGTCGCAATTCCCCGAGAATGACCTCCAGCCGACGTCGCGCTTCCTCCGATGCCGCCAGTGCCCCCTGATGCTCGCTCAAGGCTGCCTGCGTTTGCGCCAAAAGCGCCTTCAGGCGTTCGTTTTCCTCGCGCAGCGCCGCAATGCTCATGCGCTATTTCGAGCACATCACCACTGCGCGTGCCACGTTCAAAATAGCTCCCGAGTCAATCTGCCGCAGTCATCCAGCTGCCTGGGGACGCCGCGCTTCTTCCGGGCGGACCAACCTCCAATCCAGCCCTTCGAACAGGGCTGCGAACATCGCTGGCGATATGCGCATCACGCCGTCTGCCATCGTTGGCCAAACGAACTTGCAGCCTTCGAGGCGCTTATGAACTAACACCAGGCCCGTTCGATCCCAGACCAAAATCTTGACCCGGTCCGCTCGTTTCGATCGGAACACGAAGGCTGCGCCGCTGAACGGGTCGAGGCGAAGCATCTCCTGCACCTTCGCCGCAAGTCCATCGTGGCCACAGCGGAAGTCGATCGGCCGCGTCGCGATGTAAATCTTCAGATCGGCACCGGCCGCGATCATCGTGACGCTCGCACTGCGCGGATCACCCGGGACAGCTGCTCGCCATCTATGGCTGTGTCCGTCCGCAGCACGACATCGCCGATCGCGATCTCAAGCTTGATGGCCGGAACGTGACCCGCCTCCAACGCGCTTTCCACGACCAGCGGCGCGAATGTCGACTGCGACGCCTCGCACGGCGCCACATGCCTTGCTGTCGAAAGCCGTAAAGCTGCCAGCGCGTCGCTCCGTGCTTGCGCGCCACCTCGGACACCTGGGCACCGGGTCGACTCTCGGCAACGATCCGAGCTCTCTCAGCCTCTGAACGCAGGCGGCGTCCCGACGGTCCTTCAAGGACCTCCAGCCGGCTGACCGGCCCTAGCGATGAGCCGGCCAAATGGACGTCTTTTTTGCTGACCAATCCCATCCCAAACCTCCGTCCAAGCCGGAGGCTTCTTCGCACGTTCATTCGAATTCTGAAGCAAGGGTATCGGCTTCGCGCTTACGCTCGTTCCCGGGGCGAGCGCGCCGAAACTGGTCAGCCGCGGCATGTTGAGTTCATTGCGCAAGGGCTCAGTTATCGTCGACGTCGCGATTGATCAGGGCAGATGCTTTGAGACGTCGTCATCCGACGACGCATGCCTACCCAAGATACGAGGTGGACGGTGTCATTCACTACTGCGTGGCCAATATGCGGGTGCTGTGCCACTCACCTCAAGCCAGGCTCTGAAAAACGCGACGCTGCCTTTTGGTTTGGCTCTCGCTGACCAAGGATTTGCAGCGCTCTCGAGGCCGGCTCCCTTATAAAGCCGTGGCCGGGAGTGGCCCTTTTGCGGCCCCCGCGGGTCACTTCAAATTCCTCCGGGTGAGGGCAGTCAAATTCCTCCACCCGGCGCAGGACATGGTAATTGTTAGTTTGACATTGTCTCCCGGGCAAGGGCTTCAGCGGCCTCTTTGAGCCGATAGCTGCGTCCGTCGAACTCAACCAGATGGCAATGATGCATCACGCGATCGAGGATCGTTGTGCTCATTGTGTTGTCCCCCAGGTATGTCCCCAGTCCTGCTCGACGCGATTGGAGGTGACTATGATGCTGCGGCGCAGTTTGTAGCGCTGATGGATCAATGTCTGCAGCAATGCGCCGGCGTCGTCAGGGATGGCGCGTGCGAGGAACAGATCGTCCAGCACGAGGAGATCGCAGTCGATGATGGTTCGCAGCCGGACCTCGCGTTGTGCCTGGGGAGCTCATGGCGTAGCCGTGGAAGAAGTCGTCGGTCTCAAGATACTGACCTTGTGGCCTTGCAGGATCGCCGGATAGGCAATCGCCTTGGCGATGTAGGACTTCCCGAACCACGTTTGGCGCAATACCGCCGCTGTCGACGAGGGCATAATGAACACGGGCCGAGGAAGGCATGTGCTCGCGCATGTAGTTCAAGCCGACGCTCATAAGCTCCACCGCATCGAGCGCGCTGCGCCCGAGGTGCGGCGCCACAGCGGCATGGGCGGCACGGAGATACCCTCCCTCATTCTGCTGCGGCGTAATCGCCGCTATCTAATTGGAAGCGCTGACAGGAGCCGTGGCGCGCCTTATGCTTCCCGTTCCTTAGCCAAGATCTCTACTCCTTAAGTTCCGACGGAGATCGGCAGATACTCTTCGATTTTCTACCTAAAGTGCGTCGCAAATAGTCATGCTTGCGCTAATTGGGCTGAATTGCCGCATCCTAAATGGATGGCTGCAACCTCTTCATGCCATACTTTGCCCTGCTGTTTACTCAGCCGGGACGCCTTGACACATCCGGTCTGCGCGATCGCGAACCCGGCAAGGACGGTAGGCGGAGCTCGTTCGGTGACGGATTTCGGCGCGGCAAGTGCTCGCAGGGCCGCAATCCATCTCATTCGAAGCACCTTTGCCGGCGATTGTCGCTGCGGATCGTCGATATTCGCATACGGGAGATCGGGTGAAGCAAAGGTCGAGAACCCGTTCTGCCGCTTCCGGCTCTTGCACGTGAATTCCATTTCCACGCACGCAGGCGAAGCCGCAGGCCAAACGCCTGTGAAAGCCGAGGGGTGCCAGCAAATAGCAATATCGACATCATCGAACGCACCCGCGCGGACTAGAAAGCTTTTGCCGGATCCGCCCTCTTCCGCGGGGCACCGGTAGTAGCGCACTCGTCCCGGCAGCCCGGCCTCGGCCAGCCAGTATGTCCGTAATCTGCCCGGGCGCGGCATAGATCTGGTAGAGTTTGGCTTTGACTCATATGTGTAACGGCCCGGGCTGCAAGATCTTTCTCTGATTGAACAAGGGATGACGGTGCGGCTCATATGTTCGCTAAACGCTGCGCCCGGCCGCTGGCCACGATGATATCCGCGACGCCACACTCACCAATTCAGTCCTGAAGCGGCCTCGAATACCGCGATGAAGGTGTTGTCGGTCGCGTAGGGATTCACCGGACGCCATTCTATCGATCATCATGCTTAGAATATCTTCAATGTTCGCTCCAACCTCTTATGCGCCGCGATCACAGAGTTTGCCATCAGCATGGCGATGGTCATCGGACCGACACCTCCGGGAATCGGCGTGATGTTCTCCGAGACCTCGGATACCTCCGCGAAGGCGACGTCTCCGACCAGGCGGGTCTTGCGTTCGCCCCGTTCGGGCGCGTCAATCCTATTGATACCGACGTCGATGACGGTCGCGCCCCGCTTCACCCAGTCGGCCTTGACCATCTCAGGACGGCCGACCGCAGCGACGAGGATATCGGCGCCACGGCAGACATCCGCTAGGTTTTTTGTCCGCGAATGCGCTATTGTGACGGTGACGTTGGCGTTGAGCATCGGCTTTCCGAAGAGGTTCGACCGGCTCATTGAGGCCGGAAAGGTCCTCCCCATGCACGCGGCGGACCAGAAGCATGGCACCGGCCGGCGTGCAGGACACGAGGCCGCTCTCCAAATCGCCCGTCGCAAGCTTACCGGCATTGAGGACGTTCAGCCCGTCGAGGGTTTTTTCCGGCAGGATGGACTGGATGATCAGTTCGCTGTCCAGATGTTTCGGCAAGGGCAGTTGCACGAGTATGCCGTGGATGGCCTGGTCAGCATTCAGACTCTTCACGAGCGCTGCGAGTTGTTCCTGCGTGGTTTGCGCAGGCAAGGTATGCTGGACCGAATTGAAGCCGCACTCCGTCGCCATGCGGCTTTTCGCGCTGACATAGGGGTGGCTTAATCCGCATGATCGAGAGTGTGATCTGACTCATCGCAGCGATGGTCGCTGCTCGGGAGAATTCTGATCCTGATTTCCCCTGCTTCTGTCTGGGGTGAAACGCTGCGCAATTGAGCAAAACTCGCAGGTTTTCTTCGTCGATTGATCGCTTACGTCCGGGGTTTGCCTGGCTCTTCCGGCTACAAAAGGTGCATCCAGGCAAGGAGATTGCAATGAAGGTCGGTGTTCCCAAGGAAATCAAGACGCACGAATACCGCGTGGGTCTGACACCAGGAGCCGTCCGCGAATATGTGGCCGCTGGCCACAAGGTGCTGGTCGAGACCAATGCCGGTGCCGGCATCGGCTCGACGGATGACGATTATCGCAAGGCCGGCGCAACAATTCTGGACTCTGCTCATGAGGTATTCGCATCGAGCGAGATGATCGTAAAGGTCAAGGAGCCCCAGCCTTCCGAATGGGTGCAGCTGCGAGACAACCAGATTCTCTTCACCTATCTGCATCTGGCGCCCGACCCGGAGCAGGCGAAGGGCTTGCTTAAGTCTGGCTGCACTGCCGTCGCCTATGAAACCGTGACAGACGCACACGGCGGCCTTCCGCTGCTTGCGCCGATGAGCGAAGTCGCGGGCAGGCTTGCGATTGAAGCAGCAGGTAGGGCTCTGAAGCGATACGCGGGCGGGCGAGGGCTGTTGATCGGCGGCGTGCCGGGCGTTCAGCCAGCTCGTATTGTGGTGATCGGAGGCGGCGTTGTCGGTACCCAAGCGGCGCGGATGGCGGCCGGCTTGGGTGCCGAGGTCACAATCCTTGACCGCTCGATTCCCCGACTTCGCGAACTGGATGAGCTCTTCCAAGGACGCGCTCGAACCAGGTTCTCGACCATCGACGCCCTCGAGGAGGAGGTTTTTGCGGCGGATGTGGTCATTGGTGCGGTGCTTGTTCCCGGGGCGAGCGCGCCAAAGCTTGTCAGCCGCACTATGTTGAGCTCGATGCGCAGGGGATCGGTGATCGTCGACGTCGCGATTGATCAAGGTGGCTGCTTCGAGACATCGCGCCCGACGACGCACGCTGATCCAACTTACGAGGTGGACGGCGTCATTCATTACTGTGTGGCCAATATGCCGGGAGCTGTGCCGCTGACTTCAAGCCATGCGCTGAATAACGCAACGCTGCCTTTTGGTTTGGCTCTGGCCAACAAGGGGTTTGCGGCTGTGCTTGAAAATCCGCATCTACGCGCAGGTCTCAATGTCTATCGCGGCCGGCTTACCTATAAGGCCGTGGCCGAGAGTCTCGGCCTGCCATTCTCACCGATCGAACAGGCCGCGGCCTGATCCCAGAGGTTCTCCAGGGGACGTTTCCTCCCTGACTTGGTGGACCACCCCTTCGGAGTGGCCCTTTTTTTGGAGCTACAAGTCTGCTCTCCGGGCGGTTTGATTTGGTTTCAAACTCGAACATCAAGTCCGGCAGTGATACCTGATCTGAGAGGTGAGCGAAAATCGAAGCATGTCGCCGGCGAATTGCGCGGCATCGGTGGCCGGTCCGTCCTGCTGGAGGCGAAAGATGCGCGATTCGCTGTAGTGAGGTCTTTGAGCCTTGATTTTGTCGCACGGCCCTAAGTTGTGGGGACTCGACAATGGATGATTGGGCGTCAAGCGATCGCCGGGGCGCAAGCGCAAATTGTGGCTTCGTCGCGAAACGTCAGATTTCTTGGTCTGACAGACGACTATTGCCTCCCGCCGTGCATGCAATCACCAGGCAAGATATCGTTCGCAGCATTGTGCGCGTCTTGCTTCCAGCGCACCGAACCGAACGGGCGTTCGAGCATGCGTCTGACGCGCACCGGCTGAGCACCGATGTGGAAAGCCACCGCCTGCCGGTCTAGCGCGCGCTCCGAGTGCGTCGAGCGGTTGCGCTGGCGCAAATAGTCCAGCCATGTCGGGCAGTGATACCGCTCGGTCCACAGTTCGGGATCGGCTATGTCGCGGGCAATCGACCAGCCGTAGGCGCCGTTGCGTTGTCGAAACAACTGGACCTCTTGCATGAGATTATGAAAGGGGCGGGCATTCTCCTGCGCGACCCGATATTCGATCTCCACCACAAGCGGCCCGCTGCGGCCGGTCAGCGCTAGCCGCACCTCTGGGTCGGCCAGCATTTCTGCCTCTTGGCCTCGCTCGCTGATGCGCGGCATGGGGAGCCAAAGCCCGAGTAGTGGGGAGGCGAGCATTAAAGCTGCAGAAGCCAGGAGTGCTGTATCGACTCCGGCGGCATCAGTCAGTTGGCCCCAACCCCAGCTACCCACAGCTATCCCGCCCGAGCTCACCGCCTGATAGGCCGCGAGCGATCGCCCCGCCACCCAGCGTGGGGCCGAAAGCTGCACCCCAACACTAAACAGCACCCACGACATCATCCACACCGCCCCCGCCAAGGTCAGTGCGGCTGCAGTCAGAACCGGCTCGCGGCTCAGCGCCACTGCGGCCATCGTCCCACCCATGGACAGAGTGCAGGCACGTATCGCTGCCTCCCCACTCATGCGCTTGCGCAGCTCGGTGATGTTTAGGGCGCCCACCACCGCGCCAAAACCAAAGGCGCTCAGCAAGATGCCATAGGTCTGCACACCGCCATGCAGGAGATCGCGAGCTACCAGCGGCATGAGGGCAATAATCGCGCCGCCGATCACGCCAATGACCATGGAGCGTGTCAGCACGACCTTGATCGATGGCGAATTGATGATGTAGCGAGCGCCCGAGACGATGGCACGGCTAAGTGTTTCAGGCGGCAGACGCGAGGGCGCGGAGATCCGTTTCCACAGGAAAAGCGCGAGCATCAGCGGAAGATAGAGCAGCGCGTTAAGTGCGAACGCAGCGACTGCACCGGCCGCAGCAACCACAATACCGCCAACCGCCGGGCCTACGCTGCGCGCAATATTATAGCTGATCCCGTTCAGCGCGACCGCCGCTGGCAGTGCTTCCGAGGGTACCTGCTCGCTAACTGAGGATTGCCAAGCGGGTCCCATGACCGCCATGCCGCTGCCGACCGCAAAGCAGAGTCCTAGCAAAAGATTCGGCGTGGTGAGACCCAGCCAATCGAGCAGGGCCAGCGCAATTGCTCCGCAAAGCTCAATGGAGAGCGCGACCAGCCCCACGATGCGACGGTCATACATATCGGCAATAGCGCCAGCGGGCATCGAGATCAACATTATGGGCAGCATCAGCGCCGTCTGCACCAGAGCGACCTGGTTCGCGGAAGACGTCATCTGTGTCATCACCCAAGCTGCGCCGACGCCTTGGATCAGGATGCCAAGATTGGTCAGCAAACTCGCAAGCCAGATGCGGCGGAAAGTTGGATGGCGCAACGGTGCGGTGATGCCCTCGGTGTCGGACGGCACGGGCCTGGAGGGGGGCGTCATTTCGGTTCCTGGGTTGCCCATACCTTGAATCTCGACCACATCAGTGATGCCGTGTCAGATTTGGCCGCTCAAAGGTCGGTAACAGCCCGTTTGCTCAAGTTGCGCATACTGCTTCAAGAGCCTCATAAGCCCGCCAACGCCCTGAGCAGTGCCCGATTCGCGACCGCCGCGGTTGCGAGAGTTCGCCTCTCGAGCTCCAAGCGCTCCTCGTACTGATTGAATTTTCACAACAGAGTAGCGCCATTGCCCGATTGTGGCGCGTTAATATCCTGTGTCCTGCTTTGGAGAATGATGCCGCTCGCGCAGCAGCTAGTCATGCCATTGACAACTCGGTCGCTTGGGAACGACCGAGCGTCAAAGAACCTCGTCAACCGCCGAGTTCCTGTTCTTGCGATGATCTCGTCACGAGTGGATGGTTCACCCAACTGAATGCGACGCATTAGTGATGAGCTAGATTGTCTGTCGCACTTCGACCTGAGGAGAACTCTCATCAGCTCGACGATAGGAGCACAGAGTAGAGGAGCGGCCGGGCCGATTTCCTGCATTCTGCGGGGGAAAGCGACGAAAAAAGCACGAGCGCATAAATACGTGAGGTGAGGCAGCATAAGTCAACGAGGCTCAATTGTAGCGCCAAAGCCGGGCTTTCGCCGCGTGAATTGCTCGTGCTCCTACATGCTACGCGCGGTAATGTAGCGAAAAAATCGGCGTCACAGGTAACGTAAGATCCATTAACAATTTTAACTGAGAATTTGGTCGCCCTCTTAAACCTGTTCGATTTTATGCGCCAAACGAACTCAATGCTAGATAAGAACCGGGGCGCCCGTGCAGCTGTGGACGAGAATCCTGCCGCTGATGCGGCTTACTGATGTACACATGACCCTTCCAGTGTTGCCGTAGCCTTTGGCGAGCGGAGGTGAACAGCCGCCTTAGTCGCCAGGCGGAGGCTCGATCGGAACGGCAAACCCCGCTTTCACGCGGTCCATTATGACCATCGTCTTAAAGCCCTTGATGTCAGGGTTTTCATAGAAGAATCGTCGGGTGAACTGCTCATAATTTTCCATCGTACGAGCGGTGACGTAGAGGACGAAATCAGCATCGCCGGTGACGTAGAAACCATTCACAACTTCATCTGACGTTTTGATGGCCTTCTTGAACCTGTCGATGATGTCTGAACGCTCCCGTTCCAGGTTCACAAGCACAAGCATTTGAATGGGTCTTCCTACCGCCCTCGCTGAGACGATGGAAACGTCGGCCTCGATGATCCGTTCAGAACGGAGTCTCTTCAGTCGGCGTTGACACGCGGTAGGGGAAAGCCCCGCCATTTCACCGATGACCTCGGAAGTCAGGCGGTTGTTCTTCTGCACGATCTCAAGGATCCGGGCGTCTATTCGATCGTAATGCATGGTCGTCTCCAGCCTTCAGCTGCTTTCCCTCGCTAAATACCTGTGCGTCGCAGGAAATCCTCCGAACGGCAGGAAAATGCGAGGCAAATCTGTTTACGACATCAGTATCCTGATTGCTCCGGCAATTTCAACAAATGACCGCACGGTTCAGATGGCTCATCAAGCTTTTCGGCAAAATAGTCCTCATTTGTTCGGTCTTGCTGTCCGACACTTAGGAAATCTCAGTCGTCGCGACTTTATGGCGGGGAGCGCGTTTATTGACGGCCGATGGATTGCAGGTGAGCAAAGAGGGGTTGTTGTCGATCCCGCTACCGGGGAAGAGATCGCGGAGGTTGCCTGCTGCTCTGCCGCAGATATGAATCTAGCGATCGCGGCAGCTGAACGATCGTTTGGTTCCTGGCGCGATTTGTTACCGGCGCGGCGTGGAGCGATTCTCAGGTCTTGGGCATCATTGATGGTCGACCATTCGGAAGAGCTCGCAATCCTGGTGACGAGCGAGCAGGGCAAGCCACTGGCTGAGGCGCGCCATGAAATCGTGTACGGTGCCGGATTTCTCGAGTGGTTCGCTGCGGAAGGAGAGCGCGCATACGGTGAGACAATCCCCAGTCACAAGCTTGGCAGTCTACTTCACGTAAGGATGCAGCCAGTCGGTGTCGCGGCGGCCATCACCCCGTGGAATTTTCCTGTCGCAATGATCACTCGAAAGGCAGGAGCTGCTCTTGCGGCCGGTTGTCCGATCATCGTGAAGCCTGCTCCCGAGACGCCGCTCTCTGCCCTTGCCCTGGCTAGATTGGCCGAAGAGGCTGGGGTTCCGCGCGGTGTACTTCAAGTGCTCGTTGGCAATCCCATCGAACTGTCGACGCCGCTGTTGCGCGATACAAGAATACGCGCGCTATCGTTCACGGGTTCTACGGAGGTGGGGCGTTTGCTTCTGGAGGGGGCGGCGGACACAGTCAAGAAGGTGTCGCTCGAACTGGGCGGGCATGCCCCCTTCGTCATCTTTGATGATGTGGATCTTGAAAAGGCCGTTAAGGGGGCGATGGCCGCAAAATTTGCGACTTCAGGTCAGGACTGTCTCGCCGCAAACCGGATCTACGTACAAAGGAGCATCTATGGTGCTTTCGTCGAGGCATTTGCTGGGGCGATCGCTCAATTGAAGGTCGGTCACGGTCTGGAACCTGCAACCGACATCGGGCCGATGACCAAGTTGTCGGTTGCCAACAAATGTCTGTCCCAAATCGACGATGCGGTGAAAAAGGGCGCGCGAGTATTCTCTGGTGATCAGGGAGCTGGTTTAGGTCCCAACTTCGTTCCTCCGACGTTGCTGAGTGATGTCACAGAAGTCATGCTGGTTGCGCAAGAGGAGACGTTTGGACCCGTGGCTGCTGTACTCCCGTTCGAGTCTGAAGAAGAAGTCATAGGCCGAGCCAATGCTAACGAGATGGGTCTGGCCGGTTACGTCTACACGGACAGCCTGCGCCGGGCGCTCCGACTTTCTGAGCGAATCGAGTGCGGGATGCTCGGCATCAATACGGCATCATTCACGGGGCCGCCGATTCCGTTCGGTGGGTGGAAGCAATCCGGGCTCGGTCGTGAGGGCTCGAGACACGGCTTAGCAGAATACATGGAATTCAAGTACGTCTGCTTTGGCGATTTAGCGAATTAGGAGAACTGGCATGACCGATATCAAGACTATCGCTGAACGAGATCGATCCAGTGTTCTGCATCCCTTTACTCAGCTTAAGGATTTCGCGACGGGTAAGATCGGTGATCCCACCATCGTTACGGGCGGCAAGGGTATTTGTATCAAAGATGCAGAGGGACGCAGTTATATTGACGGGTTTGCTGGTCTGTATTGTGTAAACATCGGATACGGTCGCACCGAGGTCGCTGAGGCTATCGCACGGCAGGCATACAAGTTAGCTTACTATCACACATATGCGGCCCATACGACCGAAGAGCTGGCGACTCTGTCGGATCGCCTCGTGCGCATGGCGCCAGGCAAGCCGAGCAAAGTGTTTTTCGGGCTGTCTGGATCCGATGCCAACGAGACACAAGCGAAGCTCGTCTGGTACTACAATAATCTGCGTGGTCAGCCCAAGAAAAAGAAGATCATCTCGCGCGAGCGGGGTTACCATGGCTGTTCAGTGATTTCCGGTTCGATGACCGGTATGTCCTTCTACCACGACCACATGGATCTACCCTTTCCGGGCATTCTGCACACCGGGAGCCCGCATCACTACTGGGGGGCTGAGCCGGGTGAGTCGGAGGAGGCCTTCTCTCGCCGACGCGCAGCTGAACTTGAGCAGCTGATCCTTCGAGAGGGGCCGGAAACGATCGGCGCCTTCATTGCTGAGCCTGTGCTGGGTACGGGGGGCATCACACCGCCGCCGACGGGGTACTGGCGTGAAATTCAGACGGTTCTCAGGCGGTACGACGTACTTCTGATCGCCGATGAGGTGATCTGTGGATTCGGTCGAACCGGCGCGGACTTCGGCAGCATCCTATACGGGATGGAGCCAGACCTGGTGACCGTCGCCAAAGGTCTGACGTCAGGTTATATGCCGCTCTCGGCCGCCATTGTCGGTGAGAGGATCTACAACGTTATGGAGGAGGCGGCCGATCGGGTCGGTGCATTCTCCCACGGTTATACCTATTCCGGGCATCCGATTGCGGCTGCTGCCGCCAACGCCGTACTCGACATTTTCGAAGAGGAGGAGCTAACTAACCGCGCAAGAACGGTTGGCTCGCACTTCCAAAAGCGACTGAAGGAACGGTTTGCTCAGCTCGAGATCGTCGGGGAAGTGCGAGGCGTGGGTTTGCTCGGTGCGATCGAGTTTGTTGCAGATCGCCAGACGAAACGGCGATTTGATCCGGAGATCAAGGTGGGCGCCCGCATATCGAAGGCTGCCCGTGATAGAGGCCTTATTGCACGAGCAATGCCGCACGGAGATATTCTTGGTTTTGCTCCCCCTCTCATTGTATCGGAGGCTGAGATAGATGAGATGGTTGATCTCGCGTATCGAGCGACGAAGCAAGTGATGGACGAGCTCGCGAAAGAATCGCAAACCACTTGAAGCAAGATCCTGGTCTGCAGTTGGTAATCCGAACGGGACCAGCGGCTTGAGGAGATTGCTGGGCGGACTTCGTTGACTCATGGTCCGCCAGCAACGGCCAAAGTGTTGCAGAAGCCTATTCGTGTCGCAAGCGGGAAGTGACCGCGACCAGGTTTCAACTGCAATCCTGTTGCGGCAGTACAGAAGCGAATTCGTCGTGACTCGGCGGACCTCTGCACATTGGGTCACCGAGTTCTGGCGGACGGGCGTCTATCACGCGGGCACGAAAGCAAACCTCACCTGACGCGTGAACAAAATTTTGAATCGGCGATATTAACTCGTCACTTGCCCTCAGAGACGCGCGAGCATCAACGGAGGGCAGACAGATATGGACGCGAAAATCCGCTCGCAGCGTGAGATGAAAGTCGTGGTCATCGGCGCCGGCATTGTGGGCCTGATGACAGCGCTGGAAATTCAGCGAACAAGGCGACAAGTCGTCATTATCGACCCAGCCGAACCCGGCGGCAGACAGGCTGCGTCTTATCGGCAACGCCGGCTGGATTAGCCCGTGAGCCATCATGCCGGTGTCGGTGCCCGGACTATGGCGTCGCATTCCAACGTTCTTGATGGACAGGACGGGACCATTCGCAATCCGCTGGCTGAATCTACCACATGCTTTGCCTTGGTTTCTCAGATTCGTCTGGGCCGGCCGGAATTGGAAAAAGATTGAGGAATGCGAAGGTGCGACACGATCTTTGCCGCCACAGACCGAGAGATCATCAGAATGTCGCGGCCGAGGCCGGCGTCAATCATCTCATTGGACAGAAGGGGCATCTCTTCTTCTGTCGCGACAAATCGGAAATTGCTAATAACTTCGCGTGGAATATGCACCGGCGGTTCGGGGTCAAATTTACGGAACTTCACAAGACCAATTTTCGAAAATGCGAGCCGAACATTTCTGAACGGTACCAGTATGGGGCGTTGATCGACGAGGGTTGTCACCGCACAGATGTTAAAGCGTACCGCGAGGCGATCGCCGAACTGATCCGAAAGCGCGGCGGTGCATTTGTTCGAACCCAAGCAACGGGCTTTGGAAACTCAAGTGGCCGTCTGACAGGGGTAAGAATCGGCGAGCTCGTTGTGAAAATGCGCGCAAGCCGTTATAACGGCAGGTATTGGTTCGAAGAAATTGGCGGCCGAGATCATGTTCCGCCTGAAGCGGAGCGCGGATATCATGTCGTGATTGCGGACGGAGGGAAGACTGTCATCCATCCGATAATGCATCTGATGGAAAGATGGCTATTACGCCGACGTGTCAAGGATTACGTATCGCGGGCGAGGTGGAACTTGCAAGTATCGACGCGGCTCCTGATTGGCGGCGAGCCGAGATCCTTCATCAGTGGGCATCACGTGCTTTTACGTGTCCATCGAATGCGCCAAGGCAATTGATCAATGGATGGACCATCGTCCTTCTACGCCTGACGGTCTACCGTGCATTGATACTCCCCGGTCCTGTGGCGGCTTATTCTACGGATTCGGCCACGGCCATTCCGGCGTGACGCAGGCGGCGGCAACGGCAAAGCCGCTTGCGGCACTTGTTGTGGGGCAGCAGCCTCACTTCGATATCTCCGCCATGGCCGCGCACCGATTCTGAATGAGCGATTACGAAACCTGTTTTCGATCCGAATTTCATCGCGTGGAAGGACAGGAGCGACTCCTTGCTGCAGAATGCAGCCGAGACACTCGCGCAAAGATCGTCATATCGGCCGGCCGGAATGCGAACCCCTCCTGCTCATCGATCGTGTAGAGCGTTACGAAATGCACGGGTGAAGTATGAGTCTTAAAGGCGCAAGCAGCTCGTTGCCGGCAGTCCGTGTCCTCGGGCCAATTAGGCTGGTCGAACCAAATGAGCTTTGAAGTCTCGGTGAACCATCTGACTATCCGACAGGAGTCGTCGTCATTGATCGCCCGCACAATCTTGCTGGCCTGCACCGCGGGTTCGCTGCTTCGATAGCGCGAATATGCGACCAGTCGCGGCGAGCGTTCGCCACTGCGTCGTAGTGCCGGATTGGTAAATTCCACCCGGAGGCGGACGTTAGATGTGTGAAAGCGTCGGGTTCTCTGGATGCGGCGCATAATTTCGGCATCGGACGGTCCTGAATCAGCGAAATTCATCCTTCGCTCCAAGTAAGGTCGACGCAAAGACGAAAGTTTCTGCGCGGCAAAGATCGCGGATCAAAACCACTGGGAGCGAAACAATGAGAGCCGTGACGTGAACCGCAAGCGCGTAGAGCAGGTGAGTTGGTCCATCTTCGAAAGTGGTGGGCTAAATTCTCCGCCCATGAGGCGTCGGCTGGTCGCTTCTCCAATCACCACGATTTCGTCCGGTACGATCTCGGCGCTCCTTTTCAATCCCATTCTGGATGCTGCTGCGCCAGAAGGCCAAGAGCATTGCCGGCACTAAACCCGACGATTTGAAGGGTAGTTCAAGCGCTAAGCTGAGGCGCGGTGAACCGCCGCAAGCCGACCAGCAGAAAGGGAATTGACATGCGGAGTTCTCGACGTGATTTCTTTAGGACTAGCTTGGCCGCCGCAGCGGCCGTATCGATCCCATCAGTCCTGCGGGCACAGGCAACGCCAACTGCCGCGCGGACCGTCCGGATGGTGATGGGGTCTGGCGACCTCCGCGTTTTTGATCCCATCTATACGACGGCTACGATCACGAACCACCATGGAGCGGCGATTTACGACACGCTGTTTTCGCTCGACTCCAAGTTCATGCCACAGCCCCAGATGGTGGAGAAGTGGCGCGTTTCCGAGGACAAAAAGACGTATACTTTCGAGCTCCGGGATGGTCTCGGTTGGCACGATGGCACACCCGTCACGGCGGCGGACTGTGTCGCTTCGATCCGACGATGGGGCCAGGTCGCTTCTGGCGGTCAATTGATTCTGGCGCGGGCCACAGACATCTCGCAGAAGGACGACAAGACCTTCACGATCTCGCTCAAGGAGCCGCTGGGGCTCCTGATCGATATTCTGGCGACGCCTTTGTCGTCGTGCCCGTACATGATGCGCGAGAAGGACGCGAAACGGCCCGCCACAGAGCAGGTGACCGCGAATATCGGATCGGGTCCGTTCAAGTTCAACGAGGCGCTTGCTAAACCGGGGGCGAGCTTCACCTACGATCGCAATGAGAAATACGTGCCACGCAAGGAGCCGTCCGACGGACTAGCCGGCGGGAAGATCGTCAACGTCGATCGCGCCATCTGGGAGAACATTGCGGATGAGCAGACTGCTTTCGCGGCCTTGCAAGCGGGGGAGATCGATTTCCTTGGATCGCCTCCCGGGGATTTTTACTCAGTGGTCGAGGGCGATCCCAACCTCAAGCTTGAAGTTTTGGACAAGACAGGAAGCAACGTATACGCGCGTATGAACTTTCTGCAGAAGCCGTTCGACAACATAAAGGCGCGCCAAGCTTTGCTTCACCTGATCGATCAGGAGGCGTTCGTGCGCGCCATGGCCCCCGACCCAAAATACGGTCGGACTGTCACTTCGGTATTTGGAAACGACACGCTCTATTCCAACGATGAAAATACCGGATGGTATAGGAAGGGCGGCGATCCGGAAAAGGCCAGGCAGCTGTTCACGGAAGCCGGCTATACCGGAGAGAAGATCGTCATTCTACAACCCACGAACATAGCGTTCCTAAGCAATGCGTCCCAGCTTTTGGCAGCTGAGTTGCGGAAGATCGGGGTCAATGCCGACCTTGCGGCGAGCGACTGGGGCGGGGTTGTTACGCGCCGGGCCAACAAAGGCGCCATCGAGAACGGAGGCTGGAATATCTTCATCACCAGCGGTAGCGGCTATAGCCAAGGCGATCCGCTTGGCAATGTTTTTTTCCTGGCGAACGGCGACAAAGCTTGGGTCGGCTGGCCGAAGAGCGACGAATTTGAGGCTCTTCGAACCAAGTGGGCTGATGTCGATGCGCTCGAAACGCGCAAGGCGCTGGCCCGCAAGATGCAGAACGTATGGTGGGATTTCGTCGGCTCCGTTATGTTGGGTCAAACGTTCTGGCCGATCGCGCGACGAAGGAATCTCACCGGTCTCGTCGGCATGCCGTCGGTTATGCCGATGTGGAACATGCAGAAGGCCTGAGGGCACAATGGCGGCTTACATACTTCGCAGGCTGGTTTGGACCATCGTCGTCATGGTGATGGTCGGGATCTTCGTCTTCCTGCTTCTCAGGCTGGCGCCTGGAGATCCTGCGGCCATCCTCGCAGGTGATTCGGCCACGGGGCAGATGATAGACGGCATCCGCGAAAAGCTTGGGTTCAACGACCCCTTGCCAGTTCAGTTTGTACATTGGGCCCTAGGCATTCTCCTCGGCGATTTCGGAACGTCAATTTTTACCGGGCGACCCGTGCTCGATCTCATCTCCCAGCGGCTGGAGCCGACAATCTCCCTGACGATGCTGACAATGATCGTTTCAGTGACGATCGGGGTCTGCTTCGGCGTCTTCGCCGCGTGGCGAACTGGCGGATTCATCGATCGGGTTCTTTCTGCCTTTGCGGCGCTCGGGTTTTCTGTTCCCGTGTTTGTCGTAGGCTATTTTCTCATTTACCTCTTCGCCATCAAATCGCAGTGGTTGCCGGTTCAAGGATATGAATCTGCTGGCCACGGCATCGGGCCTTGGCTCTTGCGCCTGATTCTGCCAACCTTGGCGTTGAGTATTCCCTATATTGCTTTCATCGCCCGGATTGCGCGTGCGAGCATGCTTGAAGTTCTGTCGGAAGATTATATGCGAACGGCCGCTGCCAAGGGCGCCTCGTCATATTCTATGCTTTTCCATCACGCTTTGAAAAATGCAGGTGTTCCGATCCTCACCGTCATTGGCTTAAGCTTCACCTCTTTGATCGGTGGCGTTGTCATCACAGAAACGGTGTTCAACATACCTGGTGTCGGCCGCTTGGTAGTCGATGCAATTAACAATCGCGACTATCCTATCATTCAAGGCATGCTCATCCTTGTTTCGGGCCTGTATGTCGTCGTCAACTTACTGGTCGATCTTGCTTACACTCTGGTCGATCCTCGCATCCGGTACTGATATGACCCTCTCCTTTGCGTCAGTTGAAGCCGTGTCGATGTCCCGGCTGCGAGTATCCAACGTTCCTCGTCTGGCGAAGCGGTATCCGCTGGTCTTTGCAGGCGCCGGCCTCTTGGTATTGTTGATCATTCTGACGCTCTCTGCCCCGTTTTACGCTGGCGATCCACTGAATATGGATCCATTCAAGCGCCTTCAGCCCCCTTCAGCCGAGATGTGGTTTGGCAGCGACAACTTGGGCCGTGACGTGTTTGCCCGAACGGTCTTCGGCGCCCGGATTTCCCTCGCCGTGGGATTGATGTCGGCGGCGAGCGCGGCTCTTTGCGGGCTTTTGATCGGCGTTGTCGCCGGCTACGTTCGTTGGTTGGACAATGTTGTAATGCGAGTGATGGACGGCCTGATGTCGATCCCGACGATTCTGCTCGCCATTGCCCTTATTTTTCTGATGGGCCCGGGGATTGGCATCCTCGTCATCGCCATCACGATCCGCGAAATCCCGAGCGTGACGCGGCTGGTTCGATCGGTCGTTCTCAGTGTTCGGGAGCGTCCTTATGTGGAGGCCGCGCTCTGCGGCGGCGCGCGCCTGCCGAGGGTGCTGTGGCGGCATATCCTGCCGAGTACCATTCCGGCCCTTATGGTCCAGAGCGCAAATGTCTGCGCAAGTGCGATTCTGATAGAAGCTGGGCTAAGCTTCCTTGGGTTCGGTGTGCCGCCCGAAATCCCCAGCTGGGGCAACATGATATCGACTTCTCGCCTATATCTCGCCATTGCCCCATTGACGGTCTTCGCACCCGGCACCTGCCTTGCCATCACGGTGCTTGCCGTCAACCTGCTCGGGGACGGCTTGCGCGACCTGTTCGATGCCCGCTCAAAGCGGAGACGCTGACATGCACATGCAAAAGACCGGTGAGGTCCTTCTGACAGTTCGAGGCCTCGAGACACACTTTTACGGCGAAGAAAGCGTCACACGTGCCGTCGACGGTGTCAGCTTCGAAGTAAGAAGTGGTGAAACGCTCGGCATTGTCGGCGAGTCCGGATGCGGAAAGAGTGTTACCGCTCTTTCTATTCTTCGTCTGCTCCCGAAGCTAACCGCCAAGACCATCGGCGGCGAAATCCACTTTCACGGGCGCGATCTCCTGAAACTCTCCGAACGGGAGATGCGAAAAGTACGTGGCGACCGGATAGCGATGATCTTCCAGGAGCCGATGACGAGCCTGAACCCTGTTCACACTGTCGGTCGTCAGATCGCTGAAGCGGTGCAGATCCACAGGAAAGCCTCACGGTCAGTTGCAATGGCAAAGGCGCAAGAGATGCTGCGTCTCGTCCGCATCGCGGACCCGGAACGTCGAGTAAATAACTATCCTCACGAATTGTCGGGCGGTATGCGCCAACGTGCCATGATCGCCATGGCCCTTGCCTGTTCACCGGAGCTATTGATCGCCGATGAGCCGACGACGGCGCTTGACGTCACTATCCAGGCGCAGATCCTGCGACTAATCGTCGATCTGAAGAAGCAGATGGGAACGGCCGTAATGTTCATCACACACGATCTGAGCGTGGTAGCCGAGACATGCCAACGGGTGATCGTGATGTATGCTGGTCGAATCGTAGAGCAAGCGACCGTAATAGATCTGTTCGCGCGCCCAACGCACCCCTACACCCAAGGACTCATGCGTTCGGTGCCTCATCGACGTCACGGTCCTCGGCGCCGCTTGTCAGAGATTCCCGGCATTGTGCCAAGCTTGCATGATCCCATCGTCGGTTGCAGCTTCGCGCCTCGTTGCCCATTCGCGATAGATATTTGCCGCGAGAAGACACCTATCATGCGTGATGTTGGGCTTGGCCATGCCGCGGCTTGCTGGCGTTCGGAAGAGGTAGCGCGCGCATGAACGATCCTCTGCTGAAGGTTGAGAATCTGACCAAGCATTATGCTCTTGGCGTAGGATTCCTGAAAAAGACTATCCCTGTGGTGCGGGCCGTCGAGGATGTATCCTTCTCCGTTCAGGCGGGTGAAACGCTCTGCATTGTAGGCGAATCCGGTTGCGGAAAGTCCACGATCGCGCGGCTCTTGATGCGGATCGTGGAGCCTACGAGTGGGCGCGTTCTGATCGGCGGGACCGACATTGCCGGTCTGAAGAGGCAGGCGCTTCGGGCGTGTCGCCGCAGGATGCAGATGGTCTTTCAGGATCCGTACTCATCCCTCAATCCGCGCCTCACTGCGGGACAGATCATTACTGAACCTGTCGAGAATTTTGAACGTCTCAGCTGGAGCCAACGCAAAGCACTTGCTGCCGACCTTCTGAGCAAGGTGGGAATGTCGCCCGAGATGATGCATAGACTTCCGTCCGAGTTGTCGGGCGGGCAGCGGCAGCGGCTCGGCATCGCGCGGGCGCTGTCCCTTCAGCCCTCGCTCATTATCGCCGACGAGGCAGTGTCAGCCCTTGACGTTTCCGTGCAAGCACAGATCTTGAATCTGCTTATGGATCTCCAGCAGCAAATGGGCATCGCCTTTATTTTCATCTCGCATGACCTTAGCGTTGTGGAGTACATCGGTCATCGTGTCGCGGTGATGTATCTCGGGCGGATCGTGGAGCTCGCCCCATGTGATGCCCTCTTCGCCGAGCCGGTCCATCCCTACACTGAGGCGCTGATTGCGGCCGCTCCGGTGCCGGATCCCACGCGGGTTAGGCTTGAGGTGCCCGTGGAGGGTGAGGTGCCAAGCCCAATTAATCCGCCTAGTGGCTGCGCTTTTCACCCGCGCTGTCCGCTCGCGGTTGAGCGTTGCCGCCTTGAAGTGCCATTTCTGGTGCCGATGGCAGACGGACGAGTCGTGGCCTGTCATGTGCGCGCTCCCGCCTCGCACATCCCGGCCGAGCGGCCTACGGGGGAAAACTCCTCACTCGCGCCTGTGGCGCAGCCACAGCACCTTTCGTGAGAAGACGTTTCGGCGGGTTCCGCGTTTTGCTCAGGGCCCAAGCATTTCAGCCGAGCCAGCTCAAATCCGAATCCTGTTTGCGGTTGCGGCAACTATGGTATCAACGGCCTGAGGCACAATCGGGATTGGCCGAGGAACGCCGTTTATCACGAATGCGTTCATCAGCGACCAAATAACTACGAATGTCTAGGGATGTTGGCTCCGGGAGAAAAGCTGCGACGACAATTGCGGAAATATTGAGCGGCTATATCGCTGCGGGGGCAATCGAGATCCGTCGTGACAACTGCCGCAGAGGCGTCACGAGTGCGATCGACCCAGATCTTCTTTCGTGCTTGAAGCCTTGATCCTTTCTGGCCAGCAGAGTGGAGTTCAAAGCCGTTGCCAGGCAATAGTTGTTCACAACACCTGTCCCTCTTCGGTGTACGTCAGAGGCACCTCGCTCCGATTGCGTCATCAGACTCCAGGATACTCCAGGACGGATATCTCGCCTGCAACGCCCTTACGCAGATCAGGGTGAAGATTCCGGTTGGACCGTTGCGTGTGAGCGGCTCAAAGGCGACGATCAGGGCGAGCTTTAGTGCAGTTCAAGTGGCCGCGGACGAGGCGCTTGGGCCACGTGTTCCTTGAGCGCGGCGTGATTCCGATAGCCAAGCTTCGAATCGCCGTTCCACACATCTCCGCAGAATTTCGGCAACGGACGGCCAAAATAGGGAAAATTCCGCTCATGCCGCTCATTAATATCCAAGAAAGATGAAGGTTCCGTTCGACTAGGTATCCGGTGGTCTTGAGTGGTCGTTGGCGAGCTTTGGGAAGAGCTTTGAATGAACGCGATCAAGGGTGGCTTGTACTCTCATGAGACTCGATCGTGTGCGGGGCGCCGCCGGGGCGCAAATATCAGACACGCGGAAGTGTGGCCCATTTTGTGAAGTTCTCAATCTAGTCGCAATAGCGAGTCAGCAGAAGGACACTGAACAATGATTGATCTGAAACGGGTTAGGCAGCTTCTCGAGGCGCGGATCCCGGGATACAGCTTGCCGCAAGAATTCTACACCGATCCGGAAATATTCGAGTTCGATCTAGAGGCCATACACGCGCGCAGTTGGTTCTTCGTGGGACTGGAGGCTGAGCTTCCCTTCCCTGGGAGTTACTTGGCTACGACGATCGGGCGTTCTCCCCTCGTTGTGGTGCGCGATGATACTGGAGAACTGCGAGCTTTTCACAACAGCTGTCGTCACCGCGGTGCGCAAATTTGTGAGACGGGGTATGGCCGCAAATCCCGGCTCGTTTGTCCCTATCACCAATGGACATATCGGCTCGACGGTTCATTGCAGGGAGCCGGCAGGATGCAAGAGAGCGTCGACCGTAAGAGCATCCACCTGCTGCCGATTCACGTGGAAGCGGTCGCCGGGACCATCTATGTCTGCCTTGCAGAGGAGCCGCCACCCTTCGACGAGTTCAGAGAGAAGGTCGGGCCGATGATGGCCCCAAGTCGCCTCACGGACGTCAAGCTTGCGCATGAGGCCACGCTCGTGGAGCGGGCGAACTGGAAACTCGTCCTGGAAAATGCAAATGAATGCTACCACTGCGCTGTGGGTCATGCGAGCCTTACCTCCTCGGCCTACCCCTTCGCAACCCGCCGAGATATCGATAGCTGGCGTCCGATTGCGGATGAATTCGCGGCCCGCATGGCCGCCGCTGGAGTAGCGACGGGCCAGGCGCCAGGAGAGCCGCTCAACGCTCTGGCAGGGGAGTGGTGGCGCGCACACCGCTTTCCACTCAAGGCGGGCTGCAACTCGCTTACGATGGATGGGAAGCCTTCTGTCGGCAGGCTGCTCTGCGAGCCAGAGATCGGCTGGTTTCGCTGGTCGCTAAACCCCCATGCCTATTTGCACGCGCTTTGCGATTACGTTGTCACGTTCAGTGCCATGCCGACAGCGGCGCAAGAGACCGTCGTCACCTGGAAGATGTTTGTCCATAAGGATGCGCAAGAAGGCGTTGATTACACCCTCGAGGGACTCACCACGCTTTGGGCCAAAACCAACCAGGAAGATAAGCATCTTTCCGAGGTCAACCAGCGGGGCGTGAATGGCAAGGGATACCGGCCAGGTCCCTACTCGCAGGAGGCAGAGCCGATGCTCATACGTTATGCCGACTGGTATTGCGCCGAAGCTCGGAAGTATCTGGATCTGGCCGCGGCCAATAGAGCCGCCGCTGCGTAGCGGGGACAGGCCGTGTGTCGAGGAGCCGCACAATTCAGTCTCTCCGATCAACAAGGCGGGTCAGCAGTGACGGTGAATTCTATCAGCGCTACCACGGAAGCCACGGAGCGGCGACAGGACGCCGGAATTTATTACGGAGGCGAAAGCCCTCGAGCAAGCAGGGATCCCATAATCCAGCCGGGTCAGCCGCGCGTTGCCCAAAGGTAGCGGCTGTGCTCGCTTCTCCCGTAGGCGCCTGAAGGTGGATAAGTCGTGGCCTTAGAGTAACTCTTCGGCCATCACGTCTCAGCTCGCCACGAAATTCATTCCGAGGCGGTGGGAATGCCTACGATTTCTAGATGGCGATACGATCAGGCCGGACGCAAGAGTGCGACATTCCTTCCGGCGCCAGTTTCCCGGCTTGAGGTGAGGAAGGGAGGCGGCGCTCATCGTAATGGGTAGGGCTTCGCCGCCGACCATTACATCAGATGCGGCAGGGGCGCCTGATCGGTCACGCAACTGAACGGGAGTTGCTATTAGCGCTGTTGATCTCCTTGAAGACTGATCTGAAGAAGGCTCCTCCTCAGTTGAAGTCTCGACAGAATTATTGAATAGAGAAGCGAGGGAGCAGGTTTTGCGCGTTGCATGCGAGTCCGCGATGAAGGAGACGTAAGCGCATCAGTTCACAGGACAATACACCCGACGTCTTCTACAAGATCGGGAGAATGTGGACGTCTATCCGATCCTATTACATAGTCGCTCCCCAGACCTGAGGTGAATTTCACCGCGAAGTCCCTCTGCGATGCAGCAAATCCTTCGATTGACAAGAAATGCTGCGAAACAGTTGCGTCTGATAAGTCTATCTTAAATGCATCGATTATTTTTCGGCCGCGCCCGCCGATGGCAGGCGAGAAAAGAAACATCGTGGTCGCACGCTACTAAGAGCGAACTCGACGCATATGCTCAGGTATCTATCATGAATGCTATCCAAATAGACGGAAAGGCGATCGCGGAGGGTCTTCGGGCTGACGTGGCCCGCGATCTGGAGTTGCTCCAAGCCGAATTCAACGTCATCCCGGGCTTAGCCGTCGTGTTGGTGGGGAAGGATACGGCCAGTGCGGTCTACGTGAAAACGAAGGCCAAACAGGCGCAGGCCGTGGGGCTCAAGTCTCAACAATTCCTGCTGCCAAGTAACGTTGACGAGGCCAAGCTGCTGCGACTAATCGAGGCGCTCAACGCTGACGACGCCATCGACGGCATCCTCGTTCAGCTTCCGCTGCCCGGGCACATTGACCGCTGGCGGGTGCTGGAGGCCATCGATCCGGCCAAGGATGTCGACGGCTTTCATCCTTACAATGTTGGCCGATTGGCGGTAGGGCGGCCAGCTCTCGCCCCTTGCACACCTCTCGGGATTGTCCATCTCATCAAGACCGTCGTGAGCGACTTGAACGGGCTCGACGTTGTTGTCATTGGTCGCTCAAATATCGTCGGAAAACCTCTAGGACTTCTGCTCGGCGACGCCGGGTGTACCGTGACTAGTGCGCAGCTTCAGACGCGAGACCTGCCGGACCTCTGTCGAAAAGCTGACATTGTCGTCGCTGCCGCCGGCTGCGCGGGTTTGGTCAAGGGCGATTGGCTCAAGAAAGGGGCGATCGTCCTTGATGTCGGCATCAATCGTGCGATGGATTCAACCGGCGCCGCTAAGCTTGTCGGAGATGTAGCATTCGCTGAGGCGAGCAAGCGCGCGAGCTACATAACGCCAGTGCCCGGTGGCGTCGGGCCCATGACCGTCGCTTATTTGCTCGCGAACACCGTTAGCGCAGCGGTGTCGCGCCGCGGGTTGTCATTGGTGGGTGGTCATCCTGAAAGCTACCACATTTCGCCATGTGCCTCCGAAAACAGGTTCTTACAAGTGAATTCGCGCAATGATCTGGACAAGCTCGACATGCCCGCCGTTTAACCCATGATCCTGCAGGCGCTTGTTCGTGCTGTCGACCCAAAGCGTTCGCGCCAGATGCGAGAAAAATGTGTTTGCATCGGCTGGCGCAAAACTGCTCGAGAAGTAGTAGCGCGCCAGAATCCTGCAGACTTATGCGCTAGGGCGCTCATCAAGCCAGGCAGTGGGGCGTGCGCAATGTCGGAGCGCTCCCGTAACCATCCGTCGGGTGCTTCATGATCCCGGTCGCGTTTCGAGCTGATGACGATCGCCGGTCGGATCATTGCGAAACTCAGCAATGCGTCGGTGTCGACCCAATCGTTACAAACTCAGCTCAAGTGGCGGCCCGCGTGAGTGCCAGGCTCGACAACGCAAAAGCTTCACGCCTTGCTGTTCGCGCGCAGAGTTTCTGCTTCGTGAAGCCTACATTGATCAAATTCGGATCGGGAGCTCGGTAATATCACGGAGATGCAACATCCGTTGATCCACGTCGCGGAAACGAAATGCACGGAAAGGCCGGTCGTTCTTGCCTACATTCGTACGCTCCGAGCCCTGTCGCCCATATTTCGTTGGCGAGCGGGCTCTTGCGCGGCAATTGTGTCAATGCGCTCGACACTCGCGTAACCGGCTCACGACGTGCCGCGCGCCGACGCTCAGCATCGTCAGCGCCTATGATTGCGTCAATGGCATCCACGCGCTGATGCTGGGTGCGTCCACGCTTCCCTGTAGTCATTTTTCTGAGTCGTAGAATGCAAAGCAAGCTGCCCTCCCACGCGGAATACGTCATTATCGGCGGTGGAATCATTGGTTTGTCCATCGCCTATCATCTCACTCGGCTAGGGCATCGGGACGTTCTGCTGCTCGAACGCGACCAGCTGACCTGCGGGACCACTTGGCACGCGGCCGGACTAGTCACCCAGCTTCGAGCCAGCGAGAACATGGCGAAGCTGGCCCAGTACACCGCGGGGTTGTTCCGAGAGCTTGAGGAACTGACCGGGCAGCACACCGGCTTTCGGCAATGTGGGTCGATTACCGTCGCGGCGACGGCCGAGCGGCTCGAGGAGCTTAAGCGAGGTGCATCGATGGGGCGTTCCTTTGGGCTCGACGTTGAGATTATCGATGCTGCCGAAGCTAGGCGACGTGTGCCCTTGCTCGAAGTGACAGATGTCCTTGGCGCGGCATGGATCCCCTCCGATGGCAAGACGAATCCGGTGGACACGGCTCGCGCGTTCGCGGCCGGCGCGCGGCACGGCGGAGCGAAAATCCTGGAGCGGACTCCCGTGACGCGCGTCCTGGTCGAAAAAGGGAGAATTTCGGCTGTTCAGACTGCGCAAGGTGTCGTGCGGACCGACAAGGTCGTCATCTGCGCCGGGATGTGGACCCGGACGTTGGCTGCCGAGCTGAATTGGACGGTGCCGCTGCACGCGGCAGAACATTTTTACGTCGTGACAGAGTCCATTGCAGGGTTGTCGCCCGATACTCCCACGGTACGCGATCTTGATGCGTGCTTCTACGCAAAGGAAGATGCTGGTAAGTTGCTCGTAGGTTTCTTCGAACCCAAGGGCAAGCCCTGGGGCATGGAGGGGATCCCGCGTGAGTTCAGTTTCGATTCGCTGCCCGACGACTTCGAGCATATCGAGCCTCACCTCGCCAATGCCATGCGGCGTATGCCGGCGCTGGAAAATGTAGGGCTGCAACTGAACTTCAATGGCCCAGAGAGCTTCACGCCCGACAATCGGTTCCTGTTAGGTCCTGCCCCCGATATTAGCGGGCTCTATGTCGCCTCGGGCTTTAATTCGTGCGGTATCGAGTCTTCTGGTGGCGCTGGCAAGGTTATGGCTGAGTGGATGTCGACTGGTGTGCCAGCCAGTGACTATTGGGAAATGGACGTGCGACGTGCCATGCCATTCCAGCGCAATCGACGATATTTGCGCGATCGAACGGGCGAGGCAGTTGGACTTCTTTACGCCCTGCACTGGCCTCACAAATCGCCGGAGACGGCTCGTAAAGTGCGCGTCTCGCCGCTGCACGATCGGTTGGCAGCCGCTGGCGCGAAGTTCGGCGAGGCTGCTGGGTGGGAGCGGGCCCAATGGTTTGGTGCGCCCGAGTCGCCGGCGAACGGCCACGCCACGTTCGCTCGCGACGACTGGTTCGAGGCGAGCGGGGCAGAGCACGAAGCAACTCGTTCCGGGGTCACACTGTTTGATCAGACTTCGTTTGCGCACCTGCTGGTGCAGGGCCGTGATGCGCTGACCCTTCTCCAGCGACTCTCCACCAATGACGTTGATGTTCCGGTGGGCCGCATCGTGTACACGCCATGGCTCAATGAGCGAGGCGGCATGGAGTCCGACGTCACAATCGCGCGAACAGGCGATGAGGAATTTTTGGTAGTTACGGCAGCGGTGCAGCGCATCCGGGATCTCGCTTGGCTGCGAACGCATGCCAAAGGTGCGGGTCACGTATTCGTCACCGATGTCTCGTCGGGGTACGCATGCCTTTCCGTCATGGGCCCGCGCTCGCGAGAGCTGCTCATGCGCGTCAGTCCGGCGGATTTTTCCGATGCTGCATTTCCTTTCGCTACCGCCCGAGAAGTCGAGATTGGCTATGGCATGGCGCTCGCTTTCCGCATGACCTTTGTGGGAGAACTCGGGTGGGAGCTGCACATTCCGAGTGAGCAGGCCCTGGGTGTCTACGATGCTCTGATCGCCGCGGGAGGCGACCTCGACCTGTGCCACGCGGGTTACGTGGCGCTGAATACGTTGCGTCTTGAGGCGGGTTACCGCGACTGGGGCGCGGATGTAAGCGACGAGGATTCTCCGCTCGAAGCGGGATTGGGTTTCACGGTGTCCTGGAACAAGCCTGAGGATTTCATCGGGCGGGCGGTTCTTGAGTCGCAGCGCGGGCAGATTCCGCGCCGACGCCTCGTGCAATTGGCCGCGCCCCGGGCGGCGCCGTTGATGTTCGGAACAGAGCCCGTCTGGCGCAATGGATCGCTCGTGGGCTATCTGCGTTCCGCGGGCTTCGGCCATACCCTGGGCTGCGGTGTCGGTATGGGATATCTACGCTCGGAGCACGGAGTGACTGCCGAATGGCTGGCTAAAGGCTCTTTTGAGATAGAGATTGCGGGTGAACGGCACGCCGCCATCGCTTCCCTTCGCGCTTTCTACGACTCAAACCGCACTAGAGTAAAGGGCGAGTGTCGTAAGATCGAAGACCTGGTCGCCCGAGAGGTGCTCACAGCACGCTCTGTGGGCTGACTCCCAATCCTCCTTTGTTTCAACGCAGTTTAGGAGAGGCCGCCGCCAGGCGGTGACTGCAATGTCCGACTGTTCCATGGTCCTCGTCTTGTCCTGCCCCGATCGTCCAGGCATCGTATCGGCGGTCTCGAATCTTCTGTTTGAAGCTGGTTGCAACATCCTCGACGCCCAGCAGTTCGACGACACCGAGACAGGTCAATTCTTCATGCGCGTCGTCTTCGATCGCCTCGACAACTCGAAATCAAAGGCGGAAATCACTGCATCGATTCAAGAGCTCGCCAAGCGCCTCGCTATGACATTCACTCTGCGGCAGAGCTCCGCAACAAAACGTGTTATGTTGCTGGTTTCGAAATTCGATCATTGTCTGGCGGATCTGCTTTATCGATGGCGCATCGGCGAACTAGCTATGGAAGTGACGGCGATCGTCTCAAATCACGACTGTAACCATCTGGCTTCCACCGATCTCGGAGGGCTGCCGTTCTACCATTTTCCTGTCACCAAGCAGACGAAGATGGAGCAAGAGGCGCGAATTTGGGAGCTCGTCCAGGAGACCAACACAGATCTAGTTGTCCTCGCGCGCTACATGCAGATTCTATCCGACGGGCTATCGGCAAAGTTGTCGGGACGCTGCATCAACATTCATCACTCATTTCTGCCAGGCTTCAAGGGATCCAAGCCCTATCATCAGGCCCACGAGCGAGGTGTCAAATTGATCGGTGCGACAGCCCACTATGTGACCTCCGATCTCGACGAGGGACCGATCATTGAGCAGGATGTCGAACGGATCTCGCATCGAGATACACCCGATGATCTCGTGCGCAAAGGGCGGGACATAGAACGGCGCGTACTTGCCCGCGCGGTGCGCCATCATCTCGAGGATCGCGTGGCGCTCAATCGCAAGAAGACTGTCGTCTTCACTGGCTGACCGGAGCTTGACATCCAAAAGCAGATTGTTCCGGAGCTGCCCTGATGCTGCGCAAAAGATCTTCAGATCGTCTCGTCCGAATCGATAGTCGCAAACTAACTTGAGGCGATACCGGCCGCCTCAATCCCGTTTGGAATATCGACGTGAGACGACGGCCCTCGGCTCAGCGAATAAATGTGGGTGGAGGAGCGACAGCATTGGTTTAAACATTCCTAGGAGCAGAAGCGCGCAAAAGAATCCGTGCCTCCTGCATTAATCTTTGGACGGAGCCTCAATTGGCACAGCGAAACCAGCCTTCACGCGATCCATAATCACCATGGTCTTGACTCCCTTGATATCCGGATTCTCATAGAAAAATCGTCGGGTGAACTGCTCATAATCTTCCATGGTGTGCGCGGTAATGTAGAGAATGAAATCCGCATCGCCGGTTACGTAAAATCCGTTGACGACTTCGACCGACGATTTGATCGCCTTTTTGAACTTATCGATTATATCTGAACGTTCCCGCGCCAAGCTCACTAGCACGAGCATTTGAATGGGGTTCCCTACTGCCTTCGGCGAGACAATCGAGACGTCCGCCTCGATAATGCCTTCGGAGCGAAGTCTTTTCAGGCGCCGTTGACATGCGGTAGCAGAGAGTCCTGCCAGCTCGCCGATAACATCGGAAGTTAGGCGATTGTTCTTTTGGACGATCTCAAGGATGCGAGCGTCTATTCGGTCGTATTGCATGGTCGGCTCCAGTCTTGAGTACATCTCGCCGCAAAAAAAAAGCGCCCGCCGTAAAGGAAATCATCCGAAAGATACACGATACCTTGGGCCCACTATCCTGAAGGCACACGCAATGTTCAATGGGGCTGGATTAGATATTTTCCGGAGATACTGGCTTTCAGCATTTAGGGAACGCAGGTACAATCCTTCTCAACGCCTCATGCCCGAACGGCGATTCTCGGCGGAAGTTATCTGGGCATAGGGGCAACTATCCACATCGACGGACGCCTGCCGCATTCAAGATTGTTGTTCTGGAGAGGATTTTGTCGAGCGAAACGTTTGTCCTTCAATGACCGGCTCCATCATGAGCAGAGCTCGCGCGGCACGTCGCTCCATTGCCGTCGCGTCTCCACCTTTCGGTAGCTTAAAACTACGCTCCTCAAAGGTGATTAACTTTGTAGTCGAATGACGGCGCTCCTGCGCGATCGCCTTATGAAATTGGGGCGGGGTGGCATCATGCATCCGACAACAGTCGACGGCTCTTCACAACCGCTGCGGCTCATCCATTGGCACCCACGAGATGCGCGAACGTGCTCGGCAGCTTGGGAGCCTCATTCAATAGCGATGCTACCTCGCCATTTCGAGAGGCGGCTTTGTGTCGGGCCCGATTGGGTTCCTGAACGGATTTTCGTCGCGAAACCGCTTGAACGTCTCCTTTGCGGCCGAAAGAAGCGCAGGATCCGACAAGACGTCGGCGGCGACGCCCGCCATCGCCTTCGCTGCAAGCGCAATTCCCTTATGCGCGGCTGGAGATTTACCTTGAGCAACGAGCTGCCAGGAATGGAAAGGTGTTCCTGTTGCGAAGCAAGTGGTACGGCACTGCACAGTCGGGACCACCCAGCTCACGGTTCCCACGTCGGTCGACCCAAGTGCATCGGAAGATCCGCCATTCAGCGAACAGATCTGCTCGGAGAGGGGCTCGGAGTCAGCCGGTAGGCCAACCCGCTCGTAGGCGGCACGAATATCGGAAGGCGCAAAGGTTTCCTGAATCTTGTTGGCGAATTCCTTATCGGTGCGGTCAAATTCTGGCGCACCCAGCTGTAACAAGTTCGCGTGCATGGCTTCTTCCAGAGGGCGGTTTCCGACGAGGTTTGCCTCGCCAGAAAGCTGTTTTATCTCCACCCTGGTTTCAGTCATCAAGGCCGCGCCCTCGGCGATCTTCTTGACCCGTTCGATCAGTCCCCACATTTCGCCCAGATTGAGCGCGCGGACCAGGTGGCGCACAACAGCCCGTGGCTGCACCACGTTTGGCGAAATACCTCCGCCTTCGACAAGAGCGTAATGGATACGAGCAGACGACGGCATGTGTTCACGCATGTAGTTCACGCCGACGCTCATGAGCTCTACGGCATCTAGCGCGCTGCGTCCGAGGTGAGGCGCTACAGAAGCGTGAGCGGCGCGGCCGTGAAAGGTGAATTCGATCTCCGCGCAGGCGAGTGACATCGGGAGAAATACGCCTGTGAAGCCCGAAGGGTGCCAGCAAATTGCAACGTCGGCGTCATCGAAAGCGCCAGCGCGCACCAGAAAGCTCTTGGAAGATCCGCCTTCCTCAGCAGGGCAGCCGTAGTAGCGCACCCGACCGGGCAGCCCAGACTCACCCAGCCAATCCTTCACCGCCACCGCTGCCAACAAAGAGGCCGAGCCGAGCATGTTATGGCCACAACCATGTCCAAGACCGCCCTGAACCAGGGGGCGCTCTTCAGCAATGCCGGCCTCCTGGCTCAAGCCCGGTAACGCATCGTACTCGCCGAGGATCGCAATGACGGGACCACCCTCGCCAGCCTCTCCCATGATCGCTGTCGGTATTTCCGCCAACGCTTCCCTCACCGAGAAACCCTCAGCGGCGAGCACCCGGCTATGTTCTTTCGAGGCAAAAAACTCCGTATAGTTCAGCTCGGGGTGGTCCCAAATCCTGTCGCTCAGCTCAAAGAATTTCGATTTGTGGGCGTCGACACGGTGCCAGACTCCCTTCGTGTTCCTCAGCATCCACCTTCTCCGCTCGGAAATATTGCGCCCAATCCATCCTGAATGGCCTCCGGCGTTCTCCGACGCAGTATTTCCTCTCTTCGAGGTTGATTCCTGCAAATACTTAACTATCCGCGCAGAAAATGTGCGTCCTTTGGCTGTTTCGTGTGGCTCCCGAGAGGTCAACCCAGAATAGACCGGCGGCGAGGTAAAAGATCTGTCGTGCCGTTGAAAGTCAAAATGAGAGCCAGATCATCACGAGCGTGAGCGCCGCTTACGGAAATAGATTGGGCCAACTTCAAGAGTGCTGCGGGCAGCGAAGGCGCGCTCAAGTTCATCGGAGCGGTGCTCTCGCGCTGGTCGAACGCGAGGGGCGCTGCGCATCTTTGCAATCGAACGGCTCGGCGGACGCGTGAGCCGATGATCGAGACGCTGGCGCAAGAGCAGAGACCGTGATCAGCGGACGACAAAGGGTTCGACTTCGCGGCGCCGCAGTTCGTGAATTCGGTTACCTCGCCGCCGCAGCCCTCGACCTTGGCGAAGTTGTCTCCAGATGCCAGGCACCGCTGCGCCGTTGTCGGGATCGGTCCTGGTCCAGAGAAGTCTCAATTGGCGATTGGTGAACGAAAGCGATGGCGGAGCGTGCCCGCATCGGTAAACGCAAGTAGAGTCGCTTGGCTGACCGGATGAGCCGCGGCGCGACGAAATCGGCCCTCGACAATGCTTAGGCAGTCAGCGTCGCAAATGACGTCTCTGAAAGGCTCACCGATCTTCTCAGACAGGGGGCCCGTCCCGCCAGCAGCTTCGTTCAGTCCTTTGGTGCTGTGCAAGTGTTGCGGAAGGTGCTTGCGCCAAGGCCTCCTCGATCCTTAGGCCCCGCATGGTCGGTTCAGGTTGATGTTCCAAATCTCATATCACCTTTCGTGCCTTTAATCGCAAAGCTCGGTGCTGCGTATGAAAGCTTTGCCTGCCTGCCTATCCTCCGCAGGATTTCGGCAAGGAATGGCCCAACATCACGCAAATCCGGCTCAGGCGCGCGGTAAGCTTGGTGAATGATGATGGTTTCCAGTCGACCTAGTATCAATATCAGGCGTGTCACGAGCAGGCTCTTGCGGAGAGTTTCAGTTGAAGATTGTGACCGGTTCGCTAGCCCGCGCCGTCTCTAGGAAGCACAAAAAGTGGCGCGCCAACAAACGACTCGGAGAGGCAGAATGACTGATTCGAAGGCCGCCCCACGGTACACAGTGGGGTCGGGATGGAATGCGCTACTGCCGCGGCGAGTCCCGCACGAACAGCTCCCAAAAGAGAGGAGATATCATGCGATCGTTGTCGGGGCCGGGTACACGGGGCTAGCGGCGGCCCGTCGTTTGGCTGAATTGATGCCGGAAAAAGATATTATTGTCATCGACTCGTCGGAGATCGGAGAAGGCTCATCGGCGCGAAACTCGGGTTTCTTGTCGCCATCGGCGATCGAGCCGCGTCCAAATGCGTACGGCTCAGCAGAGGATGATGCAAATCGAAAAACGCGCATCGTGCTCGCCGGGCTCGAGTGGCTACGGACTGTTGTTGAGGAGCATAAGATTGATTGCGATTGGGATGAGAAGGCCCCACGCATACTTGCCGCTGCCACTCGCCAAGGAGAGCGCAGGCTCTTGAGCTCACGACAAGCTTTGGAAAAGAGGAATCTAAGATACTTGGAGCATGATGCCCACGGACTTAGAGCTCTTCTCGGCACTGACTATTACCAATATGGCTATGAAACGCTAACGCGCGCTTTTGTACAACCGGCGGCGCTTATCCGAGGTCTCGCTGACACGCTTCCTTCCAATGTCACTGTGCTTGAACATGCGGCTGTCGAGGCTGTGGAGGAATCGGGCCCATTCAAAGTGCGGACCCCTCGGGCAGAGTTTGTGGCCGACAAAGTATTCATCGCGAACAATGCGCATGCGAGGGCTTTGGGTTTCCTGGCTGACCGAATGATCATCGTTTACACCTACGCCGGGCTAACTCCCGAGTTGGAGGATGATGAACTTGGCCGTTTAGGCCCCTTGCCGGCCTGGGGAGTGCTTCCGCCTACCCGAATGGGCACCACTATGAGAAAGGTCGGGAGGCGTTTCCTCATACGCAGCAGCTGGTCATACGAGAAGGAGGCAAACCCACAGAACGTACGCTCAACTCTGACTCGATTGTTTCGGCGACGATTTCCACAAATGCGCTCCTATCACCTGGAGCACGTCTGGGGCGGCATGACGGCCATTACGGTCAACGGAGGAATGTACTTCGGGGAGCTGAGGCCAGGACTTTACGCCTCAGTTGGGTGTCAAGGGGCGGGGGTCTTGAGAGGTAATATTCACGGGAAGCTCCTGGCGGAGATGGCCTGTGGCTCCCAATCTCCGCTGTTGACAGATCGTTTGATGTTGACCGGTCCCGACTGGATCCCACCGGAGCCATTTCGTAGAATTGGTGCCATAGCGCGAATGACCTGGGAGCACTGGCGAGCCGGACGCGAATACTAGACCGGCAATAGGCGTTCATTTAGGAGCGTGGTGTTCAACGATGAGCGCTCAGGTGATCATGAGGTCTAAGTTCGACGAGCATTCAGCTGAACTTGGCCCAGCACAGCCCAGCCGACAAATAAGGTGTAAGCTTCAGATGCTAGGATCAGCAGCGGAATGTCGGCTGCATGAGCCACTAAATTCGATGAACTCGGCGTCAAGCGCGCGCGGATGAAGTGATCCAGGCCATACTGAATGTCGAAGCACAACCAGACATCAAACCTATTGAGGCGACCGGCCGCGACGATCTTCGGAACAATCCGAAATTCGCGACATTTGCCGGCTGCGCGACGAACATCGACACTGTCTATGCCGAGCTCGCACGCATCCTGGAGACAAAAACCAGCGCCGAGTGGAGCGAAATTCTGGAGAAGGCGGACGTGCCCGTGATGCCGATGCATGATCTCGAGAGCCTCTTGCAGGACCCTCACATTGTGGCGACTGATTTCTTCCCCGTGATCGACCATCCGACCGAAGGCCGCATTCGCAACATGAAGGTCTCGGCGCGCTGGTCGGAGACAGCGGCCAAAGCCAAACGGCTGGCGCCGCAGCTCGGTGAGCACAGCGACGAGGTTTTGAGGGAAGCGGGCTTCTCCGCCGACGAGATCGCCGCGATGCTGCGCGACGGCGTCACCAAGGCGCCATAGGATCAGGAATCGATAGGATCAGATCATGGATTTCGCGCTGTCAGCCAATCAGGAATCGATCCGCGATGCGGTTGCGAAGATCTGTTCGCCCTTCGACGACGCCTATTGGCTGAAGAAGGACAAGGAGGGCGGCTATCCCGACGACTTCCACCGCGCGCTGGCCGACGGCGGTTGGCTCGGCATCTGCATCCCCGAGGAATATGGCGGCTCAGGGCTGGGCATCACTGACGCCGCGATCATGATGCGGACGATTTCCGAATCAGGTGCCGGCATGTCCGGCGCTTCTGCCGTGCACATGAACGTGTTCGGGCTCAATCCGGTGGTGGTGTTCGGCACCAAGGATCAATGCCATCGCATGCTGCCGCCGATCATCGACGGCCGCGACAAATCCTGTTTCGCGGTGACCGAACCCAATACCGGTCTCAACACCACGCAGTTGAAAACCCGCGCCGTGCGCCAGGGCGATAAGTACCTCGTCAACGGCCAGAAGGTCTGGATTTCGACCGCCCAGGTCGCGAATAAAATTCTGCTGCTGGCGCGTACCACGCCGCTGGAAGAGGTGGGAAGCCCGACCCACGGCTTGAGCCTGTTCTATACCGATTTCGACAAGAAGCGCGTTGCCGTGCATGAGATCGAGAAGATGGGCCGCAAGCCCGTCGACTCCAATGAATTGTTCTTCGAGAATTTCGAGATCCCGATCGAAGACCGCGTCGGCGAGGAAGGTCGCGGCTTCGAATACATCCTACACGGCATGAATCCCGAGCGCATCCTGATTGCGGCCGAAGCGGTTGGTCTTGGCAAGATCGCGCTGTCAAAAGCCTCCGCTTACGCCAAGGGCCGAATCGTCTTCAATCGCCCGATCGGCATGAATCAAGCGATCCAGCATCCCCTCGCCAAGAGCTGGATGGAACTGGAGGCCGCATGGCTGATGGTGCTCTCTGCCGGCTGGCAATACGACCATGGCCTGCCATGCGGTCCGGCGGCCAATGCCGCAAAATATCTCGCCGCCGAAGCGGGATTCCACGCCTGCGAGCAGGCGGTGATGACCCATGGCGGCTTCGGCTACGCCAAGGAATATCACGTCGAACGCTATTTGCGGGAATCCCTGATCCCGCGCATCGCGCCGATCAGCCCGCAGCTCATTCTCAGCTTTATTGCCGAGAAGGTGCTGGCGCTGCCGAAGTCGTATTGAGATGTTCGCGCTCAAAGCTCTCCAGCCGTCATTCCGGGATGCGCCTCTTGGCGCAGGCCCGGAATCCATACTCACGATCGTGGTTATGGATTCTCTGATGTGCAATTGTGTCGGTGCTGCGCGACCCTGGAGAAGTTTCGGGCGGTGAAGGATAGTCGTCCGTGGGGATCCGCACGCGCAGGATACACGTAACGGCGTGCGTCATGGTTGTTACCTTAACAGATTCCTTCGGGGTGGTTGAAACCGCGACCTGGTGCAGAAAATCCGTTCAGGACAAGACTGCAGGCGAGCTGTAGGTCGCAATGCACCAAGACAGCGGGATGTCCTGGCATGCAGAAATCCGGCGGGATTGGCGTAAAGAAAGACGTAACTGCCCAGCTCGGGATGGGAACTCGCCATAAAACTGCAGGCAAGCTCTAATATCGTTTGGTGGCGCTCGAAAACCACCGATCCAGAGTCATGCGTACAAGATTTGGGTCAGGGCAGAGCCTGACGATAATTCATCCAACAAGTAGACGCGGGTCGACCGCGCAGTCGACTCAAGAGAGGAAGGGACCCATGGCAATATCTCGGCGCAATCTCATTATGGCCGGCGCGTCTGCCGGGGCGGCTTTGTCGATTCCTTCAGCCCTATGGGCGCAGGCGGAGCCCGCCGCTGCGCGGACCGTCCGGATGGTAACAGGGAGCGGTGACCTCCGCGTCTTCGATCCGATCTTTACCGCGGCATATGTCACCGCCAATCATGGGTTGGCGATCTACGATACGCTGTTCTCGCTTGATTCCAGGTTTATGCCGCAGCCGCAAATGGTGGCGAGCTGGGGCGTTTCCGACGACAAGAAGACCTACACATTTCAGCTCCGGGACGGTCTGAGCTGGCACGACGGCGCCCCTGTCACCGCAGCGGACTGTGTGGCCTCGATCCGTCGCTGGGCCGAAGTGAATCCCGGCGGACAGCTGATGATCGCACGGGCCAAAGACATCTCAAAGAAGGACGACAAAACCTTTGCGATCACGCTCAAGGAGCCTCTGGGCCTTCTGATCGATATTCTGGCGAATATTGCCACGCCCTGCCTGTTCATCATGCGCGAGAAGGATGCGAGTCGCCCCGCAACAGAGCAGGTCACCGCGAACATCGGGTCGGGGCCGTTCAAGTTCAATCATGCTCTCGCCAAGCCGGGCGCCAGCTTCACTTACGATCGCAATGAGAACTACGTGCCCCGTAAGGAGCCGGCCGACGGATTGGCAGGCGGAAAGGTCGTCAAGGTTGATCGTGTGATCTGGGACAATATCGCAGATCAGCAGACTGCTTTCGCTGCTTTACAGGCGGGTGAAATCGACTTTTTCGGATCGCCGCCACTCGATCAACTCTCGACGATCAAGAGTGATCCCAATCTTGAGCTCCAGGTTCTGAACAAGGGCGGCAACGACTGGTACCTGCGCCTGAACTTCCTACAGAAGCCGTTCGACAATGTGAAGGCACGTCAAGCGATGCTGCACTTGATCGATCAGGATGCGTTCATGCGCACCGAGTACCCGCCGGAATACATCAGCGCCGTCACTTCGATATTTGGTACCGGATCGGTCTACTCGAATGATGAAAATACGGGGTGGCACAAAAAGGGCGGCGATCCGGAAAGGGCCAAACAACTTTTCAAGGAGGCCGGATATTCGGGAGAGAGGGTTGTAATTCTTCAGCCCACGAACATATCTTTCATAAACAACGCATCGCAGCTTCTGGCGGCATCCCTGCGCAAGATCGGCGTTAATGCTGAACTCGCATCAAGCGACTGGGGCGGAGTTGTTGCGCGTCGGGCAAACAAGGGGCCGATTGAGAACGGTGGCTGGAGCATCTTCATCTCGAGCGATTCCGATTACTCGCTGGGCAATCCGATAGGCAATATCAGCTTGGCGGCGAATGGCGACAAGGCTTGGTACGGGTGGCCGAACAACGAGGAATATGAGGCTCTTCGGGCGAAATGGGCAGATGTCGAAACGCTCGAAGAGCGCAAGGAGCTGGCCCGCAGGATGCAACGAATCTTTTGGGATTTTGTCGGTTTCGTTTTCTTGGGGAAGAGTGTATCGCCAGTCGCGCGCCGCAAAGCGCTCACAGGCGTCATCGGAATGCCGGCTCTCGTTCCAATGTGGAACATGCAGAAGAGCTGATGACCTGAGGGCCGCTCCTTTTGAGCCAGGAGACTCTCAGCAATTGCTCTCGTGAATGATCGGTATCACTGTGATCCTGTTCTCAGACTGTCGCCCGGCGACCCATGCGGTGCCAGCTGCTCACTGGCACGCTTGACGACAGATCTCTCATCTGAACAGATCGCGTGCGGACGGCCCACACGAACGCCTGAATCGTGTTCATCGCCGCAAGATAAAATTGCCGTAGAGAGTTGCCGATGGAGAAATCTATGGAACCCCATTCACACGAGAACGGATCATCGTCTCCGGCCCAGCAGAGTAGCGGTTACGATACGGTCGCTTCGATTGAGACGGACGTCGCGGACGGCTTCACGTTGGTAGCAGTCGGCGACCTTATCGTAACACGGCCGCTAACGAAATATCAGGGAGCAGGCTTCGCCGCCGTTGTCGAAATTCTTCAGAATGCCGATGTCGCTTTCGGCAACATGGAAACAAACATCTTCGACATCCGATCGTTCAAGGGAAGTCCGCAGGCTGAGTATGGCGGTGCGTATCACGTGAGCCTGCCAGAGCTCGGCCCGGATTTGAAGGCGATGGGATTCAATATCCTTGCTCGTGCGAACAACCATGCGCTCGACTGGGGTCTCGAAGGGATGCGCGAGACGAGCCACGCGCTGGATCAGAACGGAATCGTACACGCGGGTGCGGGCGCGAACCTCGCACAAGCAGGCGCCGCTCGCTTTCTAGAGACGCCACGCGGTCGCGTCGCGCTGGTATCGTTTGCTTCATCGTTCACGCCGCTATCTCGTGCCGCCGATCCCGCCGGCGAGGCACCAGGCAGAGCAGGCGTAAACCCACTTCGTTTGGCGAAAACGACCGTTGTTCTGCCGGAGATGCTCGAGAGCTTGAGGCGGATACGCAATGCATTGCCCGGCTTCAAGCCCAGCCGCGAGGATCCAAACCGGGTCGTGCTCTCTGGAGTGACATACAAAACGGGCGACATCGCCAGCTACAGCTACGAAGCCGATTCGCGCGATCTTGCCAACATCTTGCGAAACGTTCGTCAGGGCAAGCAGTTCGCCGACTTCTGCCTCGTCACGAACCACGGTCACCAACCCGGGAATTGGTACCAGGAGCCGCCTGATTATGAACAATCGCTTGCACATAGGCTAATTGACGCCGGAGCGGACGCATATGTCGGGCATGGACCGCACCAGTTGCGAGGGATCGAGATCTACAAGGGCCGGCCGATCTTTTACAGCTTGGGCAATTTCATCATTGACGATCTCCGAACGCCCGTGGGGGCTGACATGTTTGCTGCTTACGGTAAGGATCCACGAATCGACACAGACGCCGAAGTGACAGCCGACGAGATGACAAGAGGGTATGAGACGGATCCAGGATTTTCAGATCCAGTCTTCTACGAGAGCATAGTCGCGGTTAGTCGTTTTGAGCAGAACCGGCTTGCTGAATTGCGGCTCTACCCGATCGAGCTCGATCGCTCCAAGAGGCTTGCCAACCGCGGAGTCCCGCGGCTCGCGCCTGCGCCGCAAGCAAGAGGCATTCTGGAGCGTCTACAGAAGCTCTCGAAGCCATTTGCGACCCAGATCGCTATTGTGGACGATGTTGGAGTTATCACGGTGCAGGCCAGCTCGCCGCCGTGATGTCAGATCGGTCGCTTGCAGCTGCTCTCAATCCGGCCGGAACAGATTGGAGTTAGCACCTATGCGTTCGGATGCACGTCACAGGTAAGCTCGATGCGCGGGGCCTTGCTGCTGACGCTGTCCAGGACGGCGTTGGCGTAAATGGGAGTGTCGATCACCTCGTGCCATTCATCCACTGGCAAACTGGCTTGTGATGATGGGGGGCGGCAGCCGTAGATTGGTGTCTTCATTGCCGGAAGCCGGTCCTCGGTACGGGAGGTAAAACGCCGTCGTTCTACGGGGCTGCTCTTGATCGCCGACGAGGTGATTCGGTCGAACCGGCGCAGACTTCGGCAGTACGTTGTATGGGATTGAGCCGGACCTGGTGACAGCGGCAAGGATCTGAACTCGGGATACGTGCCCTCTCGGGAGAGATCGCTGGCGAAAAGGTCCATACAGTTCTGGAGGGAAGCGGCGGATCGTATCGGTGCATTTTCGCATGGCAATACCTATTCCGGTCATCCGATTGCGGCAGCCGCTGCCAGCGCAGAGCTCGATATCGTCGAGAAGGAACGACTGAGCGAGCGGGCAAGGCTCATGGGCTCGTACTTCCAGCGGCGACTCAAGGAGCGGTTTGCTCAATGGAAATTGTCGGGAAGTGCGAGGGCTAGGCTACTCGCCGCGAACCAGTTCGTGGCTGATCGACACACCAGGCGGCGTTTTGATCCGCAGCTCAAGGTGGGCGGCGCTCGCATTTCGAAGGCTGCGCGCGATCGGGGCTCATTGCGCGAGCGATGCCGCACGGGGATATTCGGTTTTGCCCCGCCTCTCATAGTATCGGAAGCGGAAATAGACGAGATTGTCGAACTGGGCTATCGAGCGACAAAGCAAGTCATGGACGAGCTCGCAAAAGAAATCGGCCGCGATTGAAGGTGTAGTCCAGGGAGGCCACTGCAGATCCTTGCTCGCTCTGGAGCAAGGATCTGACCTGGGGCGCCACGGAGCAAGGGCTGTGCGATAGCCGTGCAGCTCGCCAGACTACTGTCGATAGCAGAGAATCGTTCGGCCACGGATGCGGTGCCTGGAGTTCGTAGCCATCGCTTGCACTTCCTTAAGTGAGCTCCTGTCACCTTGGAATCCAACGTTGCCATCGGGGCTGACCAGGAATGATCTGGTGTCCACGCCAAACGGGGCCAGCGGCAGAGTCAGTGTCCAATTTCAGAGCATTGCAATTCCTTAGAGACACTCTCGCAGCGAATGGGCGCGTAGAGCCAGTCGAATCCGGTCGTATGAAAAGCTGCAAATTCTCGCGCCCAGGCGCGGAATTTCGAACCTACCAAGGCTGACATAGGGGAACTTCGACTTTAGCCCCCCGTAATATTTCGTTACAAACGGAGATAGAACGAAGCCTGAGAGCTGCCCTTATTCCCATCGACTCGACGCGGCTCCTTGTCTCCAAACGAGCGACTGAACCAGCTGACCAATCCTGGGCTGAGGATGAGGATCGGCACCAAGGGGCGAAGCGGATGGAGCAGGCGGTTTTGGGGAGCGATCTTTCGTCCGCGAGGCGAGGCGCTGCGGCGTTCCTGGACAATATAGCTGATGAAGATGAATACGAGACCGGAGGTCGCCAGAACTGGTTCGCCAGATGGAAAAAGATCGGAAATGATCACTACGTTCTTGGTGACCTGAACCTCAAAGAGGGAGCGTTTGCTGAGGCGGCCGAGGCTTGGCTCTGCGCGTTGACCGCGTTTGAAATTGCCAGGCGATTAGTCAATGAAGCCGATCCGCAAAGTGAAGACGTTTCGGCAAAAGTCGACGGCGGCATTCAGAGATTCAGATCATCTCATTTGCAGAAGCTGGAGCAGGTGAAAATTCCGTGCTCCGAGCAGGCAGATCTTCCAGCCTACCACTTGCGGGCCGGTAGTCCCGATTTGCCCTCTTCAGCAATCATCTGCATCAGTATGGAACAGGAAACGAGAGCGACGCTGCTCGGAAGGCTCCTGCCTGTCATGATTGGTCGGGGGGTGTCGGCTCTCGTCGTCTCTCATGGCGACGTCTCACATCGCTCACGCGGCCAATCGGAAACTTTGCTGTCGCATTGTCTGGATTACCTCGCAGTCCGGCCTGAGGTTGATGCCACTCGGATTGGTGTCTATGGGGAAGGATTGTCGGCCGCTCTTGCCACTGAATTCGCTGCGTCCGACGATCGCCTTGCTGCGGCGGTTTGTGATGGTGGACTTTGGCATTGGGCTCGGATTGTGGCGTCTGTCGGCTGGATGACCAGGAATACAGATGGAGCTGTAGATCACGACGTGATATCGGCGCGACGAACGCAAATTCTACGCGGCCTGAAGTGCCCGGTTCTCGTGGTCGCTGGTGGGCGTGGCATCGTTGATGTGTCGGAGGCGCTCAAGCTACAAGCTGATTGCATGGCGGCTCGCATTGATCTGGAGCTCGCCATACCGCGAATCATCAGGTGCCACGGACGGGAAATTGAAAATTTCGTAATGGCCGACGATTGCGTCTTCGGATGGCTCGAGCAAAAGCTCGCATGCAGTACAGCTCCGCAACCATTGTCGCCAAGGAAACGCGATCAGTAGCTACCTGCCTGGTTACTGGTATGTTTGGTAGCCGATCAAGAAGGTACCTCGGACGATCCGTATCGCGACTTCAGGTAAAGCTGATCTGGAAAGGCTCGCCGTTCTAGTGCCCTACAAGACGCCTATACTCAATTTTTGAGATGCCAATCGGCTATTCCTGGCTATCGAGACTAGTCTCTTGTTGAGGTAATGAATTGACGCCTCATCCAGGCCTTCAAACATCGTCGAGTTGAGGGCTTCTCTTTTGATTGACAGTTTCGCGATTTCCGCACGCGCCTTTTGAGTCAATGACATCTCGAGGAACCGTGCGTCGTCAGGTGATGGTGCGCGGGCCAGGTACTCCATTGTTTCCAGTTTCTTCGTCTGGTTGGTGACGAACGCAGGATGGATCCGCAGCTTGTTCGCAACTGCTATTCCCGAAACGCCACGACCTTCATCAAGTTCGTCGATAGCCATCAGAATCAACCATTGTGGTTCGCTGATTCCCAGCAGTCGAGCCCAGCTCTTGTGTATTTCCTCAAGCTGGATGTGCACCTCGACGATGTTCCAGATGAAGTCCCTGACGGCTCTGTCCAGTTGTTCGTGCTTTTCGGCCATGTTGGTTCTTTCCGCCAAACTTCGTGTCACTGATCGGCGCTCGGTGCCCCAATCGGGCGACAGGTACCTGTCTTCGGCCGCGCGGGAAAGGCTGCCAAGAACATAGGAACTATGTGAAGATGCAATTGACTAATGCAATTCATATAAGGTAGAACAGGCGTCAGATCGTTGAGGGCTCTCTCTAGCGATCATCTTAAATCTCCAAGGAGAACCTCCGGGATGCCCCCTGGGGGTTCTTTTTTTGCGCTGACGCTCGATAATTCGTCCCTTCTCCGCGACGCCCGGAGTAAAGTGTTGCTAAATAGCCACATTTCGGCAAAACTGAGGAATTGGTCTAAATAATTAATTGCAGCAATTGATTGGACGATTTAGTTGTCGAGTCGACAGCGAGGGGCACCTCGAAGTCGTTCCGTCAAGCACCTGCCCGTGGGGTGAGGTTAGCAGCGGATCTTTGAAGGACGGAAACGACGTATCCAACTTGGAGGTTCATCGATGAAAATGACGAAGGGTCTTATCCTCGCTTCTGCGGCAATGTTCGCTGGTGCCGGGGCCCAGGCAGCCGATCTTCCCGTGAAGGCGAAGGCGATCGAGTACGTGAAGATTTGTTCGTTGTATGGCGCCGGATTCTACTACATCCCGGGCACCGACACCTGCATCAAGCTGGGAGGGTACCTGCGTGCGGATCTGGCGCTGAACACCAATTCCATTTACTCAAATGGCCGAGTGAATGGTGTGGGCGGGGCCAATAATCGCCTGAGCAATTATTACACCACGCGTTCTCGTGAGGACCTCAGCATCGATACACGTACGGCGACGGAATATGGTGTGCTGCGCACCTTCTTCGAGGGCGTCTTCACGTGGACGTCGGGTAGCTACGCCGGTGGCGGCGCTGGCGCTGGCGGTGGTGCTACCGCCTACTCTGGTGACGGCATTGCGGGCGGTTCGCTCGGCGTCTACTACGCTTTTATGCAGTTTGCCGGGTTCACTTTCGGCAAGGCGCAGTCGCAATTCTCCGCGCCGTGGTCGAACTATCCGGGGAATAATTTCGACGGCCTGCCAGGGGGTGGCGGCTGGGATCCCGTGAACCAGTTCACCTACACAGCGGACTTCGGTCAGGGCATCTCGGCGTCCTTCTCGGCCGAAGATCAAGTCCTCCACGACACGACCAATATCTGGAACGTGAGCGGCGCCACAGCCGCAGGTCTCGCCACGGGTGCGTATGGTGCGAATAGCATCGGCGGCTCGCGAGCCCCGGACCTCATCGCCATGCTTCGTGTTGATCAGTCTTGGGGGCTCGTCCAGGCGTCGGTCGCCGCGCACAACAACCAGGCTGCTTATTACGGCGCTACCGAACTCACTGGCCACCCGGACAACAAGTGGGGCTGGGCTGGTCAGCTGGCCTTGTCGATCAAGAATATCCCTACGGGTGCGGGTGACAGCATTAGCGTCCAGGGCGTGTATACGAACGGTGCAAGCCGTTACAACTTCCAGCAATATACGTCGAGCACCTACGCGATGTACCGTGGTACGGGCTTGGCGGGCGCTTACCAAAGTGTCGGCCTTGCTGGTCTCTCCGACTCTGTGTTTGTTACAGGTGCTGGCCAGGAGTTGACTACGACTTATGGCTTTAACGGCGCCTTCAACCACAACTGGGATCCCCGCTGGAGTACCTCGATCTACGGTGGGTGGGCTGCTGTGCGGTACAACGACACGGCCAAGGGTTACATCTGTGGCGCCTTCGTCTCGGGCCTCGCGCTCTCGAGCGGCATCGCCGGCTGCAATCCCGACTTCAACTACTCGGTTGTTGGTATGATTACCCGCTGGAGCCCGGTCAAGGGTCTGACCTTCTCGGCCGATCTGGCTTATACCATGCTCGATCAGAAGTACGCGACCGGAAGCACAGTGGTGTTGCCGACGCAGGCAGGTATCGCCAAGCCGGGCGCCACCTATGAGCTGAAGGACCAGAACACGGTGAGCCTGCTGCTCCGAGCTCAGCGCAGTTGGTAATTCTGAACGCCTGAACCGGAGATCTCGAATAACTCCCCGGCGGGAAACGGCCGGGGAGTTTGCTTTTGCGTGAAGCCAGGATCAATCTCGGTGCGCTCAATTGGCGCGTCACCGTGAACGGTCGCAGTGCGCACCCAGACCTAAGAGTTCTGTCGCGCACGGCGATCAGTTATCCCAGCGGCCGTTGTTCACAAAGTGCAAGGAGGAAGACGATCCGATCACGTTTCAAGGATGGACGGCGCACTTCTGCAAGGCAAACTCGTACTGCAGCACATGTCAAGTGACCCGCAACGGCCGGGCGCCACTGAAGCGGGGCACATCCCGGCCAGCGCCTGTATATCTCGGAAACTTGCGCAGGTGACAACCAACGAGACGGCAATAGAATCCGAGATGGACCCACAGCACTCTGCGAACCTGTATTCTTAAGGACATTGCTGATTTAAGCAGACCCATGCTAACTCATTGCGGCTGCCCTCAATGAGCTCTGTGACCATAGAGGCTTGCCACCTAGGCATCCCGCACCTGGAACGAGCGCCCCACAGAACACGATTCATTCTAGAGCCGTCTGCAGAAGCGCTCGAAACCATTTAGCACGAACATCGTCTCGGATAACCAGGTTGAGTGATCAAACTGCGCGCGACTAGCTCCGATGACGCGGTGCCAATTGATGGAATTTGTCGGCCGCGAGAAACCTCCAAGAACCTGAGCAGAAAGCTGATCCTGCAGCCCGTACAAAACGCGGAGATTCTGAGGTCTTGAGGTTGAGCCCTGACGGGCTGCTACCCATTGCTCCCTGTGGTCTCGTGCTTACTTGTGAGGAGGCGGCACGACTGAGAAAAACGCGACCGCCGGCCGAACTTCAAGATGAATTCCTGCGCCGATCGAGGTAATTAGCGCAAACGAGCGCGTAATTCCACAAACGCAGGTCGGTTTTCTTCTTCGTGACAGGATAAGCTTTGTGCGGGACAGCGGTTAGTCGAGCGCGCGGACTAAAGGTTCAGCGAATGAGCATACGCAGCAATGGCCTTTTGACAAATGCCGAGCGCGACGCGGTGATCGAACTGCGCCACGCCATGCATTGCGAACCTGAGCTTTCCAATGCGGAATGGAAGACGCAGGAGCGCATTCGCGGCATACTGGAGCGCTTCGGCGTCACGGGCGCCAAAGCCTTCCACAATACCGGTATCTACGTCGATATCGAAGGCACCGCCTCCGGTCAAAAGCGATCCATCGCTGTTCGCGGCGACATCGATGCCCTGCCGATACAGGAAGCGCGCGATGATCTGCCTTATCGCTCGCAGATTGAGGGCGTCATGCATGCCTGCGGTCACGACATGCACGGCTCGATTGCGCTCGGAACGGCGCTCGCGTTCCACCGTCTGCGCAAAATTTTTCAGGCAAGGTGCGCGTGTTCTTTCAGCCGGCCGAGGAGGCCGAGCCGCTCGGCGGGCGCACGGTGAAGGAGCAGAAGCTCCTGGATGGCATAGACCGAGCGGTCGGCTTTCATATAAGTCCCCAGATTCCTGCCGGCAGGTTCGGAGCCCGCGCGGGTGCTGTGACCAACTCTGCTGATCAGTTCACGCTCACAATCACGGGAAAGATGGCCCATGGCGCCGCACCGCATCAAGGCGTCGACGCGATTGCTATCGCTGCCGCCTTCGTCAACGAGGTGCAGAAAGTGGTCTCGCGCGAGATGCCGGTGGATGATGGCGCGGTCGTTACCGTCGGTACGATCCATGGCGGCAACGCAACCAACATCATCTGCCCGTCAGTCGTGATGGAGGGCACGATCAGGACTCGCAGCCCGGAGCGTCGGGCGGTCCTCTTTCAACGCGTGCGCGAGGTTGCCGAAGGCGTCGCAGCAGCCCACCGTGGCGGCGCCGAATGCATCCTCCGTGCCGGCGAGCCGGCCGTTGTCAATGACGCCGAAATGGTGAAGCGCTTCCGGCAACTGATCCACGACACAGTCGGTCGCGACGCCTTTGTCGAAACGACGCGGGTAGGAGGTGCCGACGACTTTGGCTTCTACGCAGCGTGCGTGCTATCAATCTATTTCTGGTTCGGGAGCCAAGCACCAGGCAACGAGTCGTATGTTCATACGCCGACATTCGAGCCTCCGACGACCTCATCATTCCAACAACGGAGGTCGCGGTAAGATATATCCTCGATCTGCTGAATGCCTGAGATCGGCAGGGTGGTTACGCTACATTCGACGTAGGTCGACGTAGACCGCATAGTCATCGCCTGAGCAGTGATCTGCAATCGCATGCAGAGCGGATTGGGAAAAGCCGGTAGCACAGTTCCGTTCTGCGTTTCAGCGCTCGCTTGAAACCTAGGGCCCATTCACAGGGAAACCGGCGATGCACACCGTCGCCTTGCTGCAGTCAAATATGTTCGACGTTGAGGTGATGGGTGAGCCAGCATCGATCGCCGACGTCCTGCCTGGTTGGCATGGCCACGACCGATTGGGACTGGTAATCGATGAACCACTTGGAGGGCTTGGCGCAACGCATCTCGTGCAAATCGCCATTACCTCCTTCTACGATGCCTCGGAACGGCGCCGTGGAGAGCTGACAGTCTATCCCGAGATTTACGCATTTCATTTCGGTCGGGGAAGAGGCTCGCACGCGGCATTTGACTTCTGGCCTGCGAGGAAGGAAGTCATGCTTTCGCATGACCCTTGCGATCTACTTAACGCGATCAACGATCGAGGCATCACGCGCCTTGTCATACCTGACAGACCGCCAACCGAATTCACCTACAGATCCAAGGAAGCCGATACTGCGTTGGATCGTCTTCAATCCGCGTTCGTTTATAGTTCCAGTGGTCGCCTGGCCGGAGGCGACATTCGGATCACGGGAACCGACCGTCGAACGGAACATAATCCGGGCCGAGCATTGTGGCCCGTCTATCTGGAAAAGCCAATGGACCTTGCGAAGCCCTTCAAGGAAGCCGACAGCGCCTACGTGAAATGGCTCAAACTCAGAGCTGATGACATCACCGACGAAGAGCGGGCTGAAGCCATCCGGAGGCGGGAGGCTATTCTGATTGACGGCTTGGCGTCCGAAACGTACAGCCGCATCCAGATTTCGGAAGCTTTGGCACGAATGGCGTCTTGCAATCCGACCTAGCCAGCAGGCAGTTTGAATCAGAACCTGCCTAATTTGGGAATCCCGAACGATTCAATCTGGTCGGGATCCGCTGTAGTGCCAACTTTTCGGTGGCGTTGAACTGCCGCTGGTGGAGCAGAAGGATTAGTTTTGGCTACGAAAAGGGAATCGGAGTCCGGCTCTGGGTTCTGAGACAGACACCATTCGGGTCGGCTTCTAGTGGTCGCGACGAGTTCGGCGGCGCTTCGTACAAGCCCCTGCTGCACGATGTGGGCTCAGTCCCCTCTTACAAGAGTACATGAAACAGCGACCTGCGATGGGCTCGGGCTAGCATTACAGTTGCTTTGTTTGCGGGCTTCTGAATCCATGGGCAACCATGATTCGAATGTCGTGGACGCGGGCCGCGTCGGTTGAGGAGACGCTTGCGTTGTGGGCGGCGTCGCTTCGAGAGGTCAAGCAGCGGATACGTCCGTTGTTCACGCAAGAGCGTGTGGCGACGAATGCAGGCCTGTTCCTGGAAGGTCTGCTCGGAGATGAGCAGCGCAAGACCGGTTGGATGCGCGCGGAGGCGGCTGGCGATCCCGGCCCATGGCGGCAGCAGGCGATCCTGGGTCGCGGGGATTGGGACGCTGATGCCCTGCGCGACATCGTC
>NZ_JADPKX010000003.1:0-40343 GCF_023074155.1 Bradyrhizobium sp. 134
TCTACGAGCTGATCGACGAGCCGGACAAGACTGGTCCCGATGGTCGGTTCGGGCTGATGTTCAATCTGTCGACCCCGAAGCCGCTCATGTCGACGGTTGGCAACTATACGGGTGGACCCCAATAACAGCGGCGCTATTCCGGTGCAGATTTTCGGCTAGACTCCCTTCAGGGGTGAGCACATAGGGACTATCAACCTGCGGCACTTCTGCTAATGTTGTGGTCTCATTTGTTGGGAAACTCGCTCCTACGCCGGGAGGGTCCAGTGCCTGATGAACACGACTCCACTTTGCGCGATGCGCATTGGAAAATGTACTCAGAGAATTCGATCCAAGCGCGTCATCACGAGACGCAACGAGCGGCGGTAGCATCTACATTCATAGGCATTTCGGGCGCAGTCATCGCCTTCATGACTTCGGACAAGACGCTGAGTCCTTTGGACCTGCCGCCTGCACTGCTACTCGTTCTGCTCGGCATGTTCGGAGCAGTGTTTTCCGCGAAGCAATACGAGCGTATACAGCTACACACGCGGCGCGCACGGGGCTATCGTGATGCCTATGATGCGCTGCTTCCAGGGTCACCTCTGAGAAGCATCAGACGGATCGCGGATGATGACAACACGCGAGAATTTCCGAAACTGAGTGTTCTACGTCTGAATCAGTTTTGGATTGCGATGAACCTTGCGATCTCTGGACTTGGCGTTTGTCTCGTGATTGTGGCGCTATTCTTCCCGATTCGGGTCATAGCCCCGTAATGGCGTTCGTAGGTCGCCTTCTCGACGGTTGCCTTCACTCCCTTCAAGTCACTGAACCTCCAGAGGGGCGCAAAATTCCATGGCCGCCATCCTCATCAGGTCGTTGGTCGAGCGAAGTCATCTCAGCACCGGGAGAAGTCTTATTATGCAATCACAATCTTCGAGCCGTTGCGGGTCGCCCGAGACCCGCCATGTCGAAGGCTTCGATTCGATCGGAACGAAGAAGAGAAGTTTATTCCGACAACATTGAATAGAGATTGAACCCGCCAATCGCAAAAGCACAGAAGGCAATGAACCACGCGCCGGAATCATGCGGCCAAGTCACAATTGCCCATATTCCTAGCCCGACCAACCCAGCATTGATCGCCAGGCCGACAATATTGGTGTGATTAAGGACATAAGCAACAACGGCAAAAAGGAATACCCCCAGCGATGAGGGCTACCAAAAACGAAAAATGAAAAAAGGCCTTCGATTGGTGCGGGCATTTAACTTCCCCGCGCGGCTACCATGATGAACAAACACCACCACCGATAGAGGGTTTGTCGCGTCCTTTCCCTCAGGGATGTCGGCTCGCTCTCTTCAAGGGAAGGGAGGGGAGTGCTCAATGTACTCCGCTGGCCGTACCTTTCGAGATCGCGCGCGTCAAAGCCTCGAGGCGGGCTGCGATGCCGCTCATCCGGCGGGCCGCGTGTTGAAGCGCTACTATGTCGGTCGGCCCGGCGCCGGTCGCGAGATTGAGTTCGTTCTGCAGGTGCTGAAATTCCGCCTTGCACCGGTCCAGCTCGGCGATAAGCATCGCGAATTCGTCCATTGGCGAACGGCCCTTCTGTTGCATGGGCTATGGCCACGATAAGAATAGTCCGACAGGGCTGTCAGGTGTCTTCTCACGGTGGGTAGTCCACCAGCATTCGATCGATCTCTTGGTCAAGCCAGCGTTTGGAGAGGCTTAGGAGGAAGCCCACCATCCGTCCAGGAATGGCTCCGGCAAAGCCCAATCGACTTGGTTGTCGTTGTCAGGGGGAGCTGATAGCTCCTGCATTCCCCCTTAGTGCCGCGTGGCGACGGAGGCGAACAGACAAAGCGACCCGTTCACCACGTCGAACGCGGCGCGACGGAGGATGTGTCCAGCGTAGTGGAGGCACACCTCGGGCGCTTCGCTCAGCTTCTTCGACCAGATCTCGAAGATCTTCCAACTCTGAGAGCTGAGAAATGAGTTCACTAAGTCGTCGGGCACAAAAGATTGGGCGAGAGCTTCGCATAATGTCCTCCCCAGCACAAAAAGCACTATCAGGACGGCTTCAGAGCAAATAGCGCGAGCGTAAAAGTGAAAACTATCATGGGTAAATATCGGATTTCAATACGTCAGGCTAATTGCCGCAGGGTGGCTGCTTCGGTCAGCGCGGTCCGAGACCATTGAGAGAGCAAAAGGACCCCAGCTTCAGGGCGGTGAAGCTGGGGCTGTCTTGAGGCTGCCCCTTGGGAAAGGCAGCCACCCGCTGGCAAAGGGCAACAGGAAAACTTTGCAATCGGGAAGTCGTTCCAAGCCGCTTGTCGGCCGCAGAATTCCCGGATGTTGACGCAAGCCGCTCCCTCTGGGCGCCGAGCGGTTGGGCTTGGCGCATTTACCTTGTTTGAGATTTTGACCCCGGCTGTGCCGTTCTGAATCGAGGCGAGCCAGCAGTCACACGTCAGCCCACCGCTGCTCGTCGATTATCCCAGCGTCTGGGTGTTTTGCCGGAGCGTCGTCGTGAGTTCAGGTTCGATGCCCGACACACGAGCCGCCGTGTCTTCCACGTTCGTGACGAGGGCGAGAGTCCTCCGGAACGGCGCAGGACGTGCGAGCAGTGCGGCAGGGCTTAAACGCTGCAGCGCTCCAGCTCGCGGTTCTGTTCGGGGGCGTGCAGAACGCGCGCATGCCGCGAGCGTTTGGCGCGTTACAGCATGATGCACCGCCGCGCGCCACGCCCACCACGCAAGGCACCACCAGATGGCTTGCTACGACGACAAACTGGGTGAGAGAAACGATTGCGGGAGACGACGAGGTATCACTGTGAGTAATCGTCACCACCGCCGCGCTGATCTGGCTAAAATCAAACGCAATACACCTGGCGCCTTGCTGACGTATCTGGTCGAGCCCGACGAACCGGCGCTCGATGGCATGCCGCTGCTCAAGGCTGCGGCGGGCCACCGGACCGGCCGGTCTCGAAGATGGTCGTCACTGCATCATCTGCAGTTCATCCTTGTGACCAGTCGGGACATCGGCGATGTTGCTCAGCACGCCTGACATCGCCAAGCCGACCAAGTTGGTACCGCCGGAACATGCCGGGCGTGCTGGGAAGCGTGATCTGCCCGTTGAGGGAGCCGTCCATGGGTGAGGTTAGCACGATTGGTCTGGATTTGGCGAAGTCGCTGTTCCAAGTGCATCGGATCGATGTCACGCGCGCGGTCCTGATGAAGCGGGTAAGTCGGGCAAAGGTGCTGGAGTATTTTTGCCAGCAGCCACGTTGTTTGGTTGGGATCGAAGCATGACCCTCAGCGCATCATTGGGGCCGCGAACTTCAGGCGCTTGGACATACGGTCAGACTGACACCTCCGAGCTATGTGAAGGCCTACCTCAATCGCAGTAAGAACGCTACGAATGATGCGGCTGCGATCTGTGAGGCTGTGACGCGGCCGCCGATGCGTTTTGTCCCGGTCAAGAGACGACGGAGCAGCAGCCGTTTTGATGCTGCACCGGACTCGACAATCGCTGGTGCGCCAGCCTACCAATGTTGAGCAATGCACTGCGCGGGCACCTGGCCGAACTCGGCATCGCGTCGGCCAAGTGGCGCAACGGGACAGCGGAGTTACCAAGGATTATCGATTGTCGGGGGCGAGACTACAAGGAGCGGAAGCTGTCGCTCGCGGCCTGAGGCAGGCGGACTACGAGATGGCAACACCAATAGACGAGCGCATGACGACTTAATGCAGATACCTCGTTCCGAGAATCGGGAGAACCCGCTTTCAGACGGTCAACGCCCGGTGGGCGAGGTAGAACATCGCGAAGGTGGAAATGATGAGGCTTGTTCGGGAGAACGACGCTCGCACTTGGACAGCAGACTCAGTGTGCGTGGCTTGAGGATGGGCATGTGACCCGATGGGGCAAGTTTCGCGCCTTATTAGTCGAACGTGGCGGACTTCCGTCCGCCAGCGCGGACGCGCTCTTGTGTCACATACCAGATTAGGTCAGCATGAAGAGTGCTGTACATAGCCGATCCGCGCTGGAAGATTGTGGTCGCCGACGGCGCGAAGAGAACCGCGATGTGGTTGCCGCGGGGCCTTGATCTGCTTTGATTCCGCTCGACCGAGTAATGGAGTGTTCTGCGATTGCAGCTCTGGCCCCCAACTAAAGTTTCTTTCCTTCTGGATCAGCCATGAGAAGGCTTAGTACCGGCGTCGGTTGCGCTAATCAGAGATGTCTTTCAGTGCTTCCACCAAAAGCCTATTGTCGTCTTCAGTGCGGCTTGCGATGCGCAAGAATCGTTTACCATTTTGAAGAGTCTTGCCGCCATTGTGCCTGATCAATATCCGTCTATCTTTTAAAAGTGTTGAGGCGATCACGTCCCCATCCGGCCAATGGGGCGGGAGTTCGCAGAACACGAAATTTGCGTCGGGCTTCAGAACTCTCATTCCGTCGATGCTGCGCAGGTCTGCGTATAGTTTGTCCCTGTCGCTGCCCACCCTCACCCAACTCTGCTTTGCAGCGTGCGCCAGGTGAGGAAGCTTGCTTAGAAAAAACTCAGCAAACGTATTAACATTCCACGTGGGGAGGGCGGCTCTAATTTCGTCCATCGTCTGTACATTTGCTGATGCCGCATACCCGACCCGTAAACCGCATGTCCCGTAAATCTTTCCAAGGCTTTTGAGAACGATCACGTTCGGAAATTCCAGCAGATGATTTTCCAGGCTTGCACTTCGCCCGAGCTCACTAAACTCGATAAATGACTCATCGATCAGTAGGAGTTGCTGTTGAGCTCGAAGCGCGGAAGCCAGATATAGTAAATCCGCATAGGGAACCATCCGCGAGGTGGGATTATTCGGCGATATCACGACTGCGGCGTCGACACCATTTGCACGCGCAAATGCTGCATAGCGGTGCACATCGAGTTCAAAATCTGGCGGTGACAGGATAAAGCGTGACAACCGCCCGAGCAAGGCGGTGGTTTCATAGGGATTGAAGGTTGGGACCGGGACAGCAATCCGCATACCCAGTCGGCCAAGGAGGATGGGAATCAGTTCAGCCACGCCATTGCAAATGACAAGATTATTAACCGGCGTCTTTACCGCATCCGCTAGAAGCTGGACCAGCTGCGCATTAGGAGAGGGATAGCAAGTAATAAGCCGCGGTAGAGCGTTCTTAAGTTCGTCAAGGAACGCCTGCGGCGGAAAATATGGATTTACCAGAAGCACGAAGTCCTTGATGTCATATTTCCAATAGCCGCCGGGGAATCGGTTGACCAGGTCAGAAACCTCGTCCGGCCTAAGGGATACGGCGATTTGTGCTGCGGTATTCATGAGTGCGACTAGCTCAACGTTTCAGGGCAAACGAAAATCGTAGGATGGTCGCGATCTCCCGACAAGCTCCCGGCGAACAAGCCTCGAGCAGTGCCGATCCGTGCGGAGATGTTCTCGGCAACAAGTCTGGTGCACGCCGGGGTTGGCGAGACTACACGTCATCATGTGACCTGCATGGAGTGAAGCCTGCAAGCCCAAGAAGGCCAGTCGCTGGATCATACTTCCATCCGCAATCAAAAGGAGCGACTGGCTAAAAGCACCGATGACGCGACGGCGAAGATGCTTATTGCCGTATACATTGTTGCGCTGAGTGGTGGCACGCGAAGAGGCGCGACATGCGCTATAGCGAGCAGCAAGAAGGCAATGTTCACGAAATCCGGAAATGCTTCAGCAGGAATAAGAGGCTTAAAAAGAAATAGAAGCGCCAGGAGCGGCACGTCGTATGATAAGGGGACGCCCAAGAACCGTCCATCACGCGACCTGCCAAAGTTCGCAAAGTAGCTAAGCCTTATTGCTCCCGTCACCAGTAGAGCGGTTGCGGTCGCAAACGCGACTTGTGAAGCTTGGCTGACTTGTACCACAACTGCCGCAGGCACAACGGCTCCATAGATGATATCTGCAAAGCCGTCGAGGCTCGCTCCCATTTTTGCGACATCTGGATCCCGACCTTTCGTGCGACCTGCCACAAACCCGTCCAGGTGGTCCGATAGAACAGCCCAAAGCGCCGCTGCCACAGATAGCTCCAGGCGGTCAGAGAGAGCTAAAAACAGGCTGGCGGAGGAAAAGAGAAGACCTGTGATCGTTATCGCGTTCGCTGGATCCCAAAGGTATTTCAGCATTGAACTCTCACCTCGTTTGCAAATGACGTCTCGCCGCGTAGGCATTCGTTCGGTCCTTGAAAATGCGCTCGGCAATCTCCAAATCGTCAGCATTATCAATTTCGTACCAGCTGAGGCCGTCGCATTGCGCCGCGGCGAGCTGTAGGCCTCGCCTCGCTATCAGATAACCCAAAAGTTCTTCGGTGTAGGTCTGCCTAGCTCCAGCGGTGATGATATCGTCCAGTGTCGGAACGATCGTTGCCTTGAGTGTCGGCGCTGAAAGCCGTAGGAGGTTCATCGTCTTGAAAAGCTTTGGGCCATCCGCGACAAGATTTGCCGCGGTTTGCTTCAATCGAAAGCCTGAGATGAAGCCGTTCTGCGACAACAGGACGGCCGACCCTTCCATTGAATCATCGAAGGGAACGACTGCAGCTACGTCGGTCCCGCGGCAGACCATCAAGTGTCGCAGCGCATCCTCTTCGAAAAAGACGTCGCCCTCGAGAAGAAAGCAGTCTCCGGAGAGAAGAGCGTCGCGCGCCAGCCACAAAGAATAGGCGCTTCCGGTGCGGTCGAAGACGGTCGACTCGACATATTTGATTTTGAGTTCGCCAAAGTTGCTACCGCAGGCATATTGAATGGCGTCTTTGCGGTAACCCACCACGATCGTCACCTCTTCCACGCCAACAGATTCCAGATTGTGTAGAGCGTTGTGAAGAATCGAAGTGCCGTTGACCTCGACCAGCGACTTCGGCCGCAGATCTGTCAGAGGACGCAGGCGGGAGCCGCAGCCAGCGGCGAGAATGATGGCGTTCTTGGGAGCATCGGTCACAGTTTAGTTCCTTTTTCGTCGCGCCTCTAAGGTGAAACACCGACGGACTTCTTGCGCCAGCTTTAGCGTGCTGAAGCGAGATCAGGTCTGCCGGAGCCATCTGAAAATGGAGCCCAAGCGTTAAGACAGACAAATGGTTCTCGTCGGTCCTTTCACCAGAGAGAAGGGAGGCGGTGGATCCGGTGCCTCGAGCTGCCGAGATGGCAAAGTCCGCATTTCGGTTGAGTGAGGCGGGCTACGCTATCTCAGGACATCTCAGTGCAATGGTTAGGCATTTGAGATTGCAGTCGAACTTGGCCAGCTAGGAGGAAGTCCAGGACAGTAGGTGGACAACGAAAATGCGCTCCTGTGTCGACGAAACCCTATTTGCGCAGTTCAGCGTCGGGACGCAAATATCGCGTTTCCGCACGGGCGAGTTCGTCGTACTTGAACAGTTCGAAGACTTCCTCGAGAGTAGCGATGTGCGGCTCAATGCTCGCGGTGCTTTCCTCAGCGATGATGCGACCGCAGACTTGACGCATTGCCGCTATTGCCGCTCGCATAGACTGGTTGGCCCAGATCACCGTAGAGATGCTGGCTTCTCGGTATACAGAAATCGGTGTTCGATAGTATTTCGTCGGAACGATCACGACCGGCAGTCTGTTCTGCCAAGCGCGCGCGAACGAAAGGACTTCGTCCGCGGTGCTCCTTCGCGAATGAATGAGGATCGCATCGGCTCCCGCGTCGGCGTAGGCGTGAGCGCGCGAAAGTGCTTCGTCCATCTCATGCCCAGCAATCAACGCCTCGGTCCTTGCCACCAAGATCAAGTCGTCCGCGACTGTATCCTTCACTGCCCGGAGGCGGCCAGAGAATTCGTCGATATCGGCGAGGGGGTGCCGATGCCCAACAAACGAGTTCATCTTCGGAAAGCAACTGTCCTCGAGCGCCACGCCGGCTGCTCCACGCTGACGGAGGCTGCGTGTCACGAGGCGCGCGTTGTTGAAATTCCCGAAGCCGCCATCTCCGTCAACGAGCACAGGCAGTCCGCTCGAGTCCACGATCCGCTCGACTACATCTACGAGTTGGCTCCACGACGCTTCGTTGGCATCGCGGTAGCCCAGGGAGCAGGCAATTGACAGGCCGGACGCCCAGAGGCCTTTGAACCCCGCGCGCTCAGCGATTGCGGCGGAGAGACCATCATGCGCTTCCATGAGGAACGATAGCTCGCTGCGGCAACAGATTTCGGCCCGCAGCATTTCAGCAGGTGAGGAACCAGCGGATTGATCGGGGCCGTTGGCGCGAACAGATGCTAATCGGTCTTGCATGCCAATTCCTTGTGATGACGGGCCTAACGTGTAGACCGGCCGATTTCATCAATCGATAGGTGACCTGCTTCCGTCATCTAGATCAATTGCGAGGGTTGGTAGTTGACCGCGCCCGCAAACCTGCTCCGTGTGGGAGTGCTCAAGAGCCATCTTCCGCGTGGTCAATCGCTACGTCGGCAACTTGCAGCCCATGCCGGGCGTCTTCCCTAACTATCCCGCGCCTGTGATCCGCAATCAACCGAAGCCTAGGACTGAGACGCGCGCTTAACTTTCACGCACGCTTCGTTTGTCTGTAGGGCGCCGCGGTCTTGCCTGTCCTGCCACGTGCGAGGCTCGGCTTGTGGCGGCTTCAAACACACCGCAATACGTCCGTCGAGTTGCCATAGCTCGATGTCGATGGCATCAACTAGCTGCTGAGCACGTTCCTGTGCTTTTTGCTCGTCGGCACACTGCAAATTGGCCGCGCTTATAACGTGGCGGTCGTGATCCAAAAGGTAAGCTCGGTAGTGCGCCATCCCCTTCCCAAGAAATTGAGCGGGCCCAGACCCTCGCTGGCTTGATCATCGGACCATCACCTCAATCCCTCAATGAGCGTTCTCCGGCCGAGCGCATCGTTCGCCGTCAGAAGCGAACCGCCAAGCATTGCCAAGTAGTTTGGCAACTCGCAATCGGGAAGCGCGTTCATATTGCGCACAAACGAGGCAACCGAGTTCCTAAGATCAGCTCGGTCGAGATGATCGAATGCCCGCTGCTTGCACCGCTCGACATATTTGTCGCGCGTCATTTCAATTAATAGGAAATGTTCCATTTCGTCTCCCCAACCGATGACTGCTTCCAATAGTGAAGTTGGAGCCGAGCGGATTTGGCCCGTCTGTCCGAGGGGCGACAAACGGCTGCGCTTTTGTTCGCAAATGTGGGAATTAGGACAGAGACACACATCGCGACCGCACTGTCGGCGCCGGGCGGAGTCCAACCCAGATACCGGGTCCGACGGCGCAGGTTTTCTGACGCGCGAGAGCTATCAATCGCTGCGCCTCCTGCTTTGACCATTCGCGTGGCCTTCGATATAGCCGGGGCTCGATCGCCATATCACCTCAGTAAGGAAGAAGGCACGCAAGCTCGGCTTGCTGCTCCAGAAGCAGGCCGACCCCTCGCAACTCCATGCGAAGTGAAATCATTCAATGTTGGGCATCGCGCGCCACCGCCACCTGCGTCGATATTCGTTAGGTAGAATGGCGTAGGCCGCTCCAAATGCAGTTCGAGAATCTCCTTGGCAGCCGCGGGGCGCCATGCCGCGAACGATGTCGTCAGGGCTAAACGCCTGGATCGGGTCAAAAGGGGCGGTCAAAGGCGTTGGGAGGTCAAGTCCGGTTTACCCGTCATAGCTGATGGTCCCAGCTTGGCTCATGCTCCTTCACATCCGAGCGAAGCTCCTGCGGCGGCCACCAAATCGGCCAGAATTCCTTCAGTCGGCTCTCTGCTTTGACGCACGCCGGGAAGCCGCCGCGACCCCCAGTTCGCCTGCCGCGCAAGCAAAGGGAGCGGTTTGCAAAGAAAGCGATGGGATGCCGCAGCCTACACTACACGCGAACTATAAAACGTTGACCGTCCCCATGAGCTTCTGTTGATGTCGCGAGTTTCAAACCGTTTGATGAGTTCCGTCTCGAAATTGCCCACCAAAACGAGGGGGCGACAGCATACTTGGTGTGGAGCAAGTGTGCTTTGCGAGCGCCGTCTGCCAGGCTGCTCACAGAGAAGGACAGTCGGATGATTGCGCCGATTCGACGGAACTGGAATCCAAAAGACATTTTCGATGAGTTGACGCCGGCCATGTTCACGGCCGGACCATCGATTGTGCGCGCACGTCGGGACAAGTTGTGGCCAGAGTTGTATACTGAATACGACGCGAGGCACTTAAAACAAGAAGTGTTCAACCGAAATCTGATCGCCACCAACGAAGCTGAGGCGTTTATTAGTGCCTGGGCCGCGGATGAAGAGCGTCACACCGATAGTTTCATCCGGATCATGGAGCTTGTCGCTGGTGAATCCGAAAAAGATCTTCGAGACAGATTGGAGGCTCGATCGCATAGTTTTTCTGCAATCAATGAATACTTGAAGGACGAATTCTCTCTGATCGTTATGATCGCATTTGATGAGATGTGTACTTGCCGCGCCTATGCTGCGGATAGAGAGTTCTATGCCGGACTTGGCAGCAGCTTCCTTCGTTGCCTGAGAGAGGTGGTTGCCGACGAGGCAGTTCACTCGATGAACGCTGTTAATGTTCTCCGTGCCCGTTACTGCGAGCGCATTCCCGAAATCGGCGAGATTCTCGACAGCCTAATCCGCAGCGTGGGCGATGATCCGGACTATACAGGTACCTTCGTACTGGATTACTTCGGCGAGAATTACACGAAGCAGATGTTTGTCAACTGCCGCGCCGCTGTCCTGAGAAACGTCGGTAAGCCGCTAACAGCGGCAGTGACAAGTTGAAGCGTCGGCGCGCAACTAGACAGACGAGCGCTCATCTCCCGTCAGTGCCTCAGAAGTGCATGTGTTGGTCGGCCAGAGCGGATTCGGCTCACAGAGGATTCAGACAGCCTGCATGCGCTGTCCTTGAACGTTTTCGCTCGTTTTCAGTTTATTGGCAAGCGACACGCAATAATGAGCGATTCAGCGGTGCCTTGCACAAGGGGCACCGGTCACACGTCAAGAGAAAAAGCCAATCAGGCAATCATCACGAACAATTAAGCCAAATGCCTGTCGGCTTTCCTCCTGTTGTCGCGAATTCTTCAACGCACGCGCCCGAGGCAGCTATCGCAATTCTCTCAAGTCATTGTCGTTAAACCCGATTTTTTGGAGCGGTGCAACTGGTACGACCCTTGCTGTTCTCATCGCTAGGTTCTCTCCCTTCCGGAGATGCGTATGCAAAGTGCCCTCTGCACCAAGCAGAATTTCCGACCGCCGGCATATCGGGGTATCCCCCCGACGAACATCGTCTTGCACGACGAGGGCCGGTCGCGGTCAACCCTTAAGAATTGTTCGCGTCGGAGGCGTGCGACTAAGCCACCCAGACGCCGCGCATTGTTCATGCAAGGAGCCAAAGTTGCGCGACGAGTCTGTTGGGCTGCTCATCGACCCGGCTCTCGTCGGTGCCGGCGCGGTGAAGATCAGTTGGGGGCTGACGATGCAGATCCGTAGATCGTGCACGACCTTGGCCCATTTCTTTTCATGCTCGCCGGCAAGCCGAACATCCGCGGTGACACCGGGCTCGTTGAGCTCGGGACCGCGGAGCGGCTCGGCGACGGATTGGAACTTGCCTCCGCTTAAAACAAGCTCAATCGAGCGGCGCAATACCGACCTCTTGGGTCAGCCCGCTGAGGCGCCCAAAATGGATCTTTTCAGCTTCACCGAATGCGCGACGCGAACGCAATCGCTCCGATCGCTTTTCGAGCTTCTTGTGAGCTGTGCCAGCGACGAAGGCTTCAGCGAAGTCTCTTACGGAGCGCTCAATTTCGCGGAGCCACTTCGCCTACCGGAGTATCCGCCGCCCGCCGTGGCCGTTAAGTGGCCGCCCGAGTGGTGTGAACGATATTTTGCGCGAAAGTACCACAAAATCGATCCGGTGGTCCGGCGGACACCGACGCTTTCGCGGCCGTTTCTGTGGGATCAACTCGCCGAGCAATATCAACTACAGCCCGACGAAAGGCGCGTACTTGACGAGGCCAGAGAGGCCGGTCTCAAGCACGGCATGAGTGTACCATTGTTTGGGCCATTGGGTCGATTATCGGTCGTATCGTTTGCATCTCGGTTCGACGATGCCGATCCGCAACATTCCAAAGGCCATCTGAACGCACTAGCCTGGCACTTTCACACCGCTTGTGTGGAGATCACACGTCCGGCGGAAGATAACTGCAATATGAGAGTTGCGCTATCACAGCGGGAATTAGATTGTCTAGGGTGGGTGGCAGAGGGCAAATCGTCATGGGAAATCGGGAGGATATTACAAATCAGCGAGAATACGGTGAACTTTCATCTTAAGAACGCGATGCGAAAGCTGGGCGCGACCAGCCGGATCCAAGCCGTCATTGTGGCGATCCGCCTCAATCTTATTTTTGATGTCCATGCTGCGTGAGCATCTTGATGGACGACGATTGTACCCAAGGCGCTGACATTCGGCGCCGATCGAGCCGTTCTGCTCATTGACCGGCGCTTCGCTGGTTCTGATACTCTGGTGATAACTTACGCATTGGCAGCCGCCATCCGAAAAGTTCGTAAGGAGCATGCCGCCGACTTCATCTTTACCGGCAAGCAAACCATCGACGGGACACCGCCCAGGTGGGACCCGGGATTGCGAAGCGGCTTGGGATGCCGACGGCTGACCTACGTCGGCAAGATCAGAGCACTAGACCTAACCGTGCGCACAATCCAAACGGAACGACGTGCCGAAGGCGGTGTCCAGGTTCTGCTTACCAGCCCGTATCTCATTACGATTCTCGAGGCCACCACCAGATTCGCCGCGGCGCCATGGCCGGATGCGCTACGAGCCGCCCGCGCGCCAATCTTGAAATGGAACGCACAGGACGCGGGTCTCGAGGACCATTCCAAATGTGGTCTCGCCGACCGTGATCAGGTGAGTCTTCGCTCCCTCGGCGCGCGCTGACAAAGCGGTGCTGGTGGAGGCTTCCGAGCAGCCGCCGCAAGCTTTGATCCACGCGATCTTCAAGCACCAGCCAAAGCTTGAAGCGGAAGTTGCCGCACCGGTCCGCGAGTAATCTGGGCAGCTTTGTGGGCGCTATCAGGCATGCGCGTCGCTGCACAATTTCGAGGCTCTAACGCTCCTGGATAAGAACTCGACGGCAGCGCCGCGCGCGCTCCCGACAAGAGGAAATTTCTCGGCGCGGGTCTTACGTCTTCAACACCGGCCCGTCTGGAAGGACCTCGACGTAGGGAATGGGTGTTGAGTCGGACTGCCTCAGGTTGCAGATTGACAAACTCGAACGGCGAAGTCCCCTATCGGCCAATACTAATTAGGCGCGCACCTTCGTTTGGGCCTCGTCCGTCCAGAGCCGATGCTTCGGCCATCAGTGTGAAGGCTTCGCTGGAGAACAGGAAGACATGGACGGTAGAGGTTTTCAGTCATGCTCTGCGTCGTTATGAGTTCTGAAAAACGCCACGCTCCTGCAGAATGGGCAGCAGCTTATGATGGTCCTCGATGAGATAATCCGGCTGCGCCGCTCGCAGACGCGTCTCGGAAACAAATCCGCCCGTAATGGCTACGCTGATCAGGCCAAGTTCGCGTGCAATATCCGTTTCGACCGGCATGTCCCCGATGATGAACGTTGAGCTGGGGTTCAGATTGTATGCTCGCATATACAGATGAAGCCGCTCTCCTTTGCTTGTGCTTTTATATTGAGTAGCGCGGCTTTCAAAAGCCAGAACCTCCGCGAAACAATCGTCGATTCCATGTCTTCGTAATTGGGTAATAAGGGGATCGACTATATGGTTACTAACAATAATGCTGGGAACCTCTTGTTGACGTGCCGTTTCCAAAATGCAACGCGCGCCTTCGCGCAGTTCGGCTTTGCTCGCCAGCGGTTCGTAAGTGTCGTGAAAAATAGCGCTGTCATGGTTATCGACCGTTTCGATTTCACTCTCCGACATTCCTAGATTGCGGTAAAAAACCGAAAGTGGAACATCGAAATGATCCCGAAAAGTTTGCATGTCGATGGCAGCTCGGCCGAAGCGGCCCAAAATGGTGTTCGTCGTTTGTAGCAAGGCGTCGGCGTCGTCGAGGAGAGTGCCGTTCCAATCGAATACAAGAGCAGGTTTCATCATGGCCTCATGCTGCAGACGTTTTCGTTGAGGCGAGATCGGCGATCAATCTATTCGAAGTCTCGTCTGCGCGTTTTTGCCCGCCAAGGGGGCGGCATCTCGAACGTAAACGCAGAAAGACCGATTCCCTCATGTCCCCGCGGCAGCAAGGAAAGCAGACTTCAAAGGGCACATCAGCGTTGACCAAAGCCCCGTCCAAACAAACCGTCAAACGACGGCAGGAGGTTTTATGATTATCAAAGGGCTGGAAGTCGGCGTCACTCTTCTCCCTGTAAGAGGGAGTGCGAACGTGTGCTATAGCTACATGCGGCCTGGAATGCGCGTCCTGCTCAGTGAAATCAACATCTGCTAGTCTGCCTTGGCCGGCATGACTTTGTATGTTGAAACCGTTCTTCATGCATAGATGCGGCAACGCCGACCCCCCCTGTGCACGGTTTTCAAGCTTCGGCACCATGTGCTTGAGCTGATCGGAAACCGGCTTTTGTAAGCGAAGGCAACAGAAATGCGCGTGCAGCACCGGACATGCTATGTCTCCCTGACCGACGATTATGGATGTCGCCCGTTGCATGTTGTTGTTTTCCCCCCTGTCCGGTTGCAGACATCCGATGTCTGGAACCGACACCGAGCGGAGGTAATCCGTCGGCTCGCGCGAAGCACATGGTTTTGCGCCTCAGCAAGCAAGGCTCGTACCAAGTCCTCTTTCGCGGGCAGGAGGCTTCGCCGAGCTTGGCAAACGAACTGTGTGATTCGAAACAGCGGCCCTGATCCGGCTGCCGGACTTCCGAGAGCGCGGCCGCCAAAAGTCGACTTTGGTGGGCACGGTGCCTGATGGGGGCCATCCCGCGGTGCTCCGCCTAAAAGCCGCAGCAAAGAGCGTTACGCGACTGTTGCCGCGGCGGGAATGTCTTGGTCCAATCCTCAAGCGGCCAGTCCCAACCCTACGCTGAAGAACGAAGACGTTCAGTGAACTGGGCCCCACCGAGGGACCATCGGGCCTTGTTCGCTGATTGAATTCGTGCGCGCGCCGATCTGCTTGATGTCACGGAGCGAACAGCGCTGTCCGCCGTTGTTGCGGTTTTCAAGGGGTAGACGCTCCGTGACGGCATCGATACGCAAAGTGAAGGCTATTGAAGCGTCACATAAATGAGGGCGTTTCTGAACGAAGCTCGTGCGATTCGGCTAGGCTTCACTGAATGTACTTTCAGGCACATGGCGCAGACGCAAGCGAGGTCGGCAAGGGGACCGGCTCATGTTTTCACGCCGCTATGTCTGTTTTCAGCCGGGTCGTCTTGAAGACGTTAATGTCCGGTCCCCGACATCAGGGCGTAAAATGTTTCCGCGCGCGCTCGCAAAGCCCAATGGTGTTGTTCTCTTGCAGCAAGACGAGGAAGGCGGTTTTCGGCACGTTGATTGCAGCGACGGTGAAGGATGCATTTCAAAAACAGCGATCTCTCGCCGTCACCAGTAAAGAGTTCAGATGAAAGCTATCTATTCCATCAAACAACTCCGTCATTCTTCGAACGTTGGAGGCGCTACGCAGCACAATGGATGGCATCGCTCGACTGGCCATACTGCCGACACGGTGGAAGTCTCGAACTCATCCAGGATATCAAGGCCATGCGGCAGGTAATCGCAGATCGGGAGGCGACAAGCGGCCGTTCCGACGCCAGGGGCATCATGCGGACTGCCGAAAATGCAGAAGCGCCCGCAGATCAACTTGTTCGCGCGAGAGCGAGGCAAAGCGCCCGGCTAGGATGTTTGATGAGCTCAACGCAAGCAACTCGTAAACGCCTGCTCGACGCAGGCGTGTCCTTTGGAATAGACGCCAATGTCGCAGAATACTTGCGGCCCGGTGAGGGTGAGATAGTACAAGCAGAAGTCGAGCAGCACTTGCAGTCTTGCTTGAGGCTTGGTTATCGACACTAGCCGCGACCACAACACGACTGCGACCGCAAAACGGATAGCCAAGATGTACGTGCGCCAGGTGTTCGTCGAGCGCTTTGAACCTAGCCCTGCGGCTACGGAACTTGCCAAACGCGGGCTGCCTGCAAGAGACCTACGCGCTTGGCTCCATCACCGTGAGATCGGCGTGCTCGCACCACTTTGCTCCGGTCATTGGCATTTTCATTGAGGGTTTTCGATGCGCCTCCCGGACCTTTCCACGCCGCAACCGACGCTCGTGATCGGCGAGCCGGGTTGCCCCGATCTCGCGCGCCTCACCGCCGGCGCCCGCCGCGCGCTTCTCTCGGCCTCGTTCGGCTCATTGCGGCCCGGCGGCTCGGGATGGTTCGGCCCCGACAAGCTCCACCGCATGTGGGTCGGCGTGCTGCCTGGTGTCGGTGATCGGTATCAGCAAAGTTGTGCGTGCGGCCAACTTGATCATGGCGCTCCCGCAATCCAAGAGGAAGCGTATTATGTTGGCAGACGAGCTCGAGGCCACATTAATCCGAAGGGGTTGGCCGACCAGTGCGTGTGGCGAGGCGTTCGCGAGACGGAAACCACTATGGTGACCAGCATCATGCGCCGTGTTTCCGCGACAGCAAAATACTGCGTAGCGAATTTCTGGCGCTCATCAAGGACTAAACCGTGACCTATGCATCACTCAAGACATACGGCCGTGAAATCGGCCTATCTGCTGCGTTTTGCCAGCGGCGCCCGCCGTCGCACCGTCGCCTGTTGGGCCAAGATGTCGCCCGTCGACAAGCCTGCCGACGTCGACAAACTACTAACCCTCAACATCGGTGGGGCGACCAAGCCAGCAATATGGATGCAATCGTTGAGCCAAGGCAGCGGAGCGGAGCACTCAGGAGGTGACTGCACGCGACTGAGCGCGTCGTCATTCAAACACGAAGTTTCTCGGCGTGCGGTAACGGGGTTGGAAGGTTCTGCGGCTTCACCCTTGCGACGATCGCGGTGGCTTCTCCGATGTCGTCGTCCACTCGAGAGCAGCGGCAGTGGATCAGGAGGACTTCATCGGCGATGCCCGGCTCGACGGCTGCACTTCCGGCGGCATGCATCAAGGAGTTGCCGTGCCTACCACCCGGAACTTTACACAGGTCGGCGCCCACGTCGAGACGCCAGGAAGCCCAGATAAGGCGGTCCTCGAAAACGCGCCGCTCAGGCGCGGCGACGGACCGCCCGCCAACGTGCGCTGCACCTGCCCGGAATTCACCTCGGTCTGCCCGTCACCGGTCAGCCGAGTTTCATCGTAATCGACTACGCGCCCGACGAGGCACTGGTGGGCTCCAAATCACTGAAGCAGTTCAGGACTTCGTTCCGCAAACACGGCGCTTTGCATGATGAATGCACAGCGCTAGCCGGCCGACGCATTGCCGGGGCGATCAAACCACTGTGGCTGCGCGTCGGCGGTTACCGGCATCCGCGTGGCGGCATCCCGATCGACGTGTTCTGGCAGACCGGCGCGCCACCGGAGGGCGCCTGGTTGCGCGATACAGGTGTGGCGCCTTATCGCTGCCGTCGGCTGAGCAACCAAAAGAGCGACAGCCGCTCGTTAGTAGCGCAAGAGCTGCAGGTTCGTAACTACGATTCATCAAGGGTGATGTCATGTTGAACGCGGCAGAAACTGCTGGTGTAGCTGAGAGCGATTCCTCAGCTGGTAGCTCTCGCCGTTCTCTACTTAGTGATGGCGGATCGCGGGCGGCGGTGGATCTCGAAACGCGGAGCATTCGCGGCGAGGCGAGACGAGATGATTCGCAAGGCTGGAAGATCGCCGTTGCAAATCGCCGCGGACCGGGAGTCCTACGGGCTGCTCCGGCCGTGCACAAATGGCCCGTTGGCTCGATACTGGCACTGAGGCTGTCGCCGGAAGTGCTGGGGCTGTTTCATTTCTATAGGAGAGATGGCCACCTTCTACGCGTCGCCTGCGAAGTCATCGCCCTTCCGGCGGCTTAATCAAACGAATCCACACATCAGAGGACGTGCCATGGCATTTAAGATTGCGACCTATCTCGATCGGATCGGCCTTGCTCAAGTCCCGACAACGGTTGATGGCCTTCTTGCGCTCCAGCAGGCTCAAATGCGAGCGATCCCCTATGAGAACATTGATGTTCTGCTCGGCGATATCCCCGATCTGACTGAGAATTCGATCTGGGCCAAACTTATCGATGCCCGGCGAGGCGGCTATTGCTTCGAATTGAACAAGTTGTTTGGCTTGGCGCTCGAAGAACTCGATTTCACGGTCCGGCCAATTCTTTGCAGGGTGCGCATGGGGGCTTCGGAAGGTGGCCCACGCACACATCATGCATTGATCGTGACCATAGAGGGTTGCGACTGGCTTGCCGATGCCGCCTTTCCCGGTCCGGCACCGATTGCACCGCTACGAATCGATGCGAAGGAGCAGCAAATAGTTGGTGGGGACGTGTTTCGTCTGCGGGCCGACCCGGCCAGTGGAGAGCTCGTGCTTGAACGCAAGAACGAAGATGAATGGTTCGCTCTTTTCGGCATTGACCGAGCCGTCGCCCTGCCACCCGATTTCGAGGGCGCCAACTTCATCTGCGCACGCTGGGACCGTATGCCCTTTCCATCCGTCCTCATGATGAGTGTGCTGACATCGGAGGGACGTGCAACCTTGCTTAACAAGAAGCTCAGATTGACTCGCAGCCAATTTAGGGAAACACAAACACTGGAAACGAAGATCGAACTGCAGCAGGTCTTGGCCAATGTCTTCGGGCTCCGACTGACTCAGTGCACCGTTGATTCGTTATGGGAAAAGCTTGGGTCACGTGGACTTGTATAGGAAAGAAAGTGATCAAGCATTCCCAGCGCGACGATGGCCTGTGCGGTCTCTTCCAAATCCCAGGGCGGGATCGTCGACTCTGTTATTGGCGATGTCGTAGTGCTTCAGGGGACGATCGAGTTGCTCTGGAATGATCCCATCGATCCGTGGCTTCAAGGGTGCCGAGCGCCTGGCGCCTTTATGTCACAGCTGGCCGGAGGGTGCGGGCTGCGGCGATCCCTCTCGTCGGAGAGGTGGTCGAATATCCTCGGCATGGTCGAGGAAGGCGGTGGCGGCCAAGCTTCGTTTACAATGGCCAGACCCGCAAGCCCCTGGCCGGAATCTAAGAATACCACCAACTAACTGAAGATTCACAATTTTATAATTTACCAAACCGAGAATGCCATTAGCTATACCAAGCCGATGTTTCACAATTTTGGTTCGAATCCGCTTCAGGCTGAACGTACGAGATCAGGAGCTATGCTCGTCAATTCCCTGTGAGTCTTGTGGGCTTACAGCAATAAGTGCTGTGACCAGCCGTGGATTCGAAGCGTACGGCACTTCGTCAGGCACCGCCGCCTTCGCTCGGCATCGAGACCGCCAATCACGGCGGGCTCGCAAGAGCGAAAGGCGATGCAATGTCCCCTCAATCAACCAGCGTCTCCACCCGGAAGGATGCTAATCCGAGATCACGTCCCAGCTTGTGGCCGCAATCGAAGCGAATCCCGACAGACCATAATTACCCTGGCGCAAATCATCGGGCGCTCTCTTCATGCCGGTCAATGTGCTGACCAAGAAACGGCTATAGCAATATCGTGAGTCTCTGGGTCGCCGCCCAATTAAAGGGGTTCAGCTCGCCCGTGTGGGCCACTTACAAACAATGGTCGGAGCTTGGCGCTCAGGTTCGCGCAGGCGTGAAATCGAGCCCTGTGATCTTCTACAAGGAATTCGACGCCGAGCCCGATCCCGACGTTGCGGATGACGACGGCAAACCGCGTGTCGCCCGCGCATCGCGCGGGTGTTCAACGCGGCGCAGGTCGAGGGTTACGCCCTGAACCCAGTGCCGGAGCCTCTCGGTCCGGTCGCCCGCATCGCAGGCGCCGATGCGTTCGTGAGAGCGACGGGCGCGCGCATCGAGCACGGCGCGACCGGGCCCTTTACCGGCTCTCCACCGATAGTATCCAGATGCCTCCGGAGGAAATGTTCTGCGGCACCGAAACGCTGTCCCGCAGCGAAGGCTATTACGCCACGCTTGTCCACGAGCTGACCCGGCGCGAAACACAGGCTCGATCGCACGTTCGGCAAACGCTTCGGCGGTCAGGCCTACGCCGCCGAGGAATTGGTCGCTGAAATTCGGCGCGGCGTTCCTGTGCGCGGAGCTTCAGATCACGCAGGATGTGCGTGCCGATCACGCTCGTATCTCGCGCAGTGGCTGAAGCTGATGAAGGTCGGATTCCCGCGCGGTTTTCGCTGCCGCCGCCAAGGCGTCCGTAAGACGCGACGCAAAGATATTCACTTCGCGGCCGCCCCAGCTATAGCCAGCTCGCGCACCCCTGAGGGGACGGCTCTGGAGCTGCTACAGTGGTTCTGGCAACGCGGGCTGCAGTGTCGACGCCTTTCGCCGTGAATACGAGGGGCGCGCAGCCTAGAAACCGGCGCCGCTTTTTTGAAACGGCGCCGGTTTCTTTGTCAAAGGTCTAGTGAGCGGCGGCACCTTGCTTGATCGCAGAGGCGAAGTCTTCGACAACACGAACAAATAGATCGGGATCACGCAGTGCGTTCTTGAGCTCCTCAGTCCAATCCGGATTCGACTCGGTCCACTTGATCAGCGCGGTCGCCTTGACGCCGCGATGCTTGATCAGGAAGTTGGAGATCTTTGCCGGCACCGCGCCCGCGACAAACGCGGCTCTAGCCGGTGCGGCGCGCGCCAGAAGAATGAAAGCCCGCGAGAAGCTCGCGAGATCGTCCTCTTCCGCGAGTTTGGTGAGGAGGTCCAGTACAGGACCGGAAGGGGTCGTGTAGGCTGCCGAGCCCTGGGATGCGATCGCCTCGGCAATGCGGTGCAGTGTTTCTGGGGGCATGCTCTTAATTCCTTCGTCAAGGCCGGCGAGCGCTTTTGCTTTTGCCCTGCGATCGGCGGCGAGGTTTCTGATATCGTTTGCGTCTTGTTCGGTGGGCACCCACACACGGACTTCCTGCCAGCCTTCAGCCAGGCGAACGTCGCGCTGGCGTCTTACTCGCCTGACTACCGTAGGATCGGCCACGAAATGTCTCCGTACTGTCGTTACGCTATAAATATCGTAACGACAGTACGGGCAAGGGGTTCCTTGATGGAACCTAAGAACGTTATATAGGGCCCACCATCAGTCGCTTTATTGAAGTATAGCTCAATAACCTTTACCATGGTATCGGACTTGGTCTTCTGCGAAAGGTTTCTCTTGAACCGCGATAATCTCACTCAGGCCGTTCGGGAACGATTGCAGCGGCTTCCGGTGCCCTATGCGGCGCATTACGGCGTGGTTCCGCGGCCCCCGCCTGAGGACGGCGTTGCCGTGGGGTCGGTCCTTGCCCGGCTCAGGGCGGCGGATGCAGCCTTGGTGCGTATCGAGACGCTCGCGGCCGAACTAAAGGACCCGTATCTGATCAGCCGCATCTTGCCACGGCGGGAAGCTGTCAGCAGCTCGGCGATCGAAGGCACCAACAGCACGCTTGACGAATTGCTGTCCGGTGAAGAGAGCGAAGATTCCCAGCAGGGCGAGGCGGTAGTTCAGGTGCGTGACTACGCGCTCGCGCTCGATGACTTCCTGCCGCGGGCCAGACAAGAGAAACTGGAAATCTTCACAAGCGGTTTGGTGCAGGATCTGCATCACGCCGTCATGCGCGGTGACGCAGAATACAAGGACAAGCCCGGCGATCTTCGCCAGGTTGTGGTCTGGATCGGCGGCAGGGGCGATATTGCTTACTCGACCTACAATCCGACGCCGCCGTCTGACATTGCCGCGTGTCTTGAGGACACGATGAAGTACATGCGCTGCGAGGGCATGCAGGCGATGTACCAGAGCTTCATTGTGCGAATGGCGGTTGCGCATGCACATTTTGAGGCAGTCCACCCGTTTCGTGATGGCAATGGCCGCGTCGGCCGTCTCCTCCTGCCGTTGATGATGGCGGCGGAAGGCATGATGCCGATTTACCTGTCACCGTACATTGAAGCCCACAAGGCGGCTTATTATGAATCGCTCAAAGCGGCTCAGCAGCGCCTCGATTGGCATGAAGCGGTCGGATTCATGGCAGACGCAATTGTCGGCACCACGGATGAGCTGCTGAAGACGCGCGACGCTTTGTCTGCACTTGGCGATCTATGGCGAAAGCGGCGCAAATTTCGCCAGGGCTCAGCGAGCCTGCGAGCACTCGATGTTCTGCCGCACTATCCGGTGCTGACCGTCAAGCGTCTGGCCTCGCTTCTCAGCATTACGGTGCCTGCAGCCTCGCAAGCGGTAGAGCAACTGGTCGAGAATAAAATCTTGAACGAGCGTACCGGCTATGCGCGCAACCGCGTCTTCGCCGCGCCCGACGCGCTGTCGATCATTAACCGACCCTTCGGCGAAGAACCCATTCTTCCCGGTGCCGACACCTGACGGCCGGTATGCCGGGCTGACAATCGGTGAAGCCGCGAATTGCGTCTTCGCCCCGCCGCCGGTCATGCCGTCGGCGGGACTTCCAGACACAGGCGATTTTCCATAGCACGCGATCCCGCAAATGCTCAATGATCACGCCGGACGAAGGGAGATTCGGTAGATGGTCGAGGCGATTCTCCGAAGGACACTCAAAAGAGTGGTTGACCTTGCATCGATGCACAGCATCACGAGTGATGCGCTCATAGCGATGAGCAAGGATGATTATCAGGTTCTCCGTCGCGCGGCGACGCGCGCGCGGCTCGACAGGAAAGCGCGTTTCGTCTGCGCGAAATGCGGACATGCCGTCTATGCTCCGCGCGAAGGCCGGACCGGCCAGCCTTACTGGAAACACCACCCGGGTGCCCCACAGCTTTGTCCCTGGTGGACGGGGACGCCGGCCAGCGTCGATATCGTTAGCGCGCAGCAATTTGACGGAGCGCAGGAAAGCCCGCTGCATGCTAAAATCAAACATATCGTCGGTGAGTTATTGACCAACGATCCGCGCACGACCGCAGGGAAGCGTCGTTGTCGATGAGTATCTCATCCTAGAGAATGGACGGCGGCGGCCGGACGTACGCGCGATCTATGATCGCATGCCACTCGTCGTGGAGGTTCAACTTGCAACCACGCAAATCCCCATCATCGTGCAACGCGAAGATTTCTATGAGAGCGCGTCCATTCGCCTGATTTGGCTCACCTGGAATCTTGAGCCACCCACGAGCGGCCGATTACTCAGTTCGTTTGAGGACATTTTCTACTCCCACGACCAGAACCTGTTCTCAATTGACGATGAAACGATAGCCCTCTCCAGACAGCGGCGAGAAGTAATCTTGCGCGCGTTCTGGCTGGATGTAGACGCATGGCGCTCGAAATTGGTCACGATTTCCGACCTCAATTGGATCGAGGGAGGGCGCGCAAACGCGGTCCCGTCGAGGCCGCCTTGGCATCATGACTTTCTGTCGCGCTGGCGCGGCGCGCTCGCCGAAAGAGGTACGAAATGGAAAGAGCGTGAGATCCTGTTTGGCGAACTCGTCGCCAAAGTGGCGATTCCGGGGAGCGACGTCAACGAGCTGCACGCGCTCGATGTGGATGCATTGATCAACTGCTTACTTTCCCTGGTCGACGGTCGGCCAGTCGGATCGCGGCAGCAGAATCTTGTCGAGGTGCTGAACTCCTTTCTCAATGTCGAGCGACGACAGCGCTATGTGCGCCTCATTCGGACCTTCGCCCGACTGACCAACAGGGACGCTCTCTTTGAAATCGAGAGTGTTCGCAACAAGATCGTCAAAGCTCGCACAGTGGTGCAAGACGACCGCCAAAGCGTGTCGGGAAAGATCGCGCTGGCCTTGTTCCCGGAGATATTCTCTTCAGCTTGACGCAATGCCAGCAGCGTATCTCAGCGGTTGACGTATTCTGTAGCGCAATCAAGTGAGTCGAGGATTGCGGACGGGGCCAGATTGCCTGTGGGGGCAGCGGCTTGGTAGGAGACGATGGCGCAACAAGGTGGAAAATATCGTGCATTCCGTAGATAGTGACGACCTCGAAGCGAAGCGCATATGCTACGCCTGCATTGGCGAGCAGTATCTAAGCGATGAAGTTCGCGCAAAGGGCAAACGCGCCAAGTGCAGCTATTGCGACAAGGCGCGTCGTACCTTCAGCCTTGACAAGATGGCTGAACGTGTGGCGACCGCGTTCGAGCAGCACTACTATCGAACGTCAGATCATCCAAACGACTACGAATATATGCTCCAGCGCGACAAGGAGCTGAGCTACGAATGGAATCGACATGGCGATGATGTCGTGTACGCCATTCAAAACGCCGCCGAAATCCCTGAAGACGCGGCCCAGGACGTCCAGTCAATCCTGGAGGAGGAACATAGCGATTTCGACAGCGCGGCCATGGGTGAAGAGACGGAGTTCGCGAGCGACAGTTACTATCAAGAGAAAAAGGTCAGCGATGATGCTTGGCGCGAGGAATGGTATCGGTTCGAGAATTCACTCAAGACCGAGGCGCGTTTCTTCAGTCGCACCGCAGCTACGCATCTGGCGGCCATCTTCGACGGGGTGAATGCTTTGCGGACGCGGCAGGGGCAGCCTCTGGTCGTAGATGCGGGGCCCGGAACGCCCTTCCATACACTCTCTCGTGCCCGGGTCTTCCAGTCCGAGGACAAACTCGAGGTGGCGATGTGTCGGCCCGACCTCCAGCTCGGGTCACCGCCAGCGCTGGTGGCTGCGGCAGGTCGCATGAATGCGCGGGGCATTTCTGTGTTCTACGGCGCCAACGATCCCAACGCCGCCATCGCCGAGGTGCGGCCTCCGGTTGGAAGCAAGGTTGCCGTGGCGCAATTCGAGATTATCCGAAAACTCCGGCTGCTCGATCTGACGGCGCTCAAGAATGTCCAGATGGGCGGAAGCATCCTTGACGTCGATTTTGCGCGCCGGCTGGAACGAGCGCAATTTCTGAAATCTCTGAGCAACCGTATCACCCAACCGGTCATGCCCGACGATGAGCCTTTCGAGTATCTGGCAACGCAAGCCATCGCCGATTTTCTCGCAACGGAATCCTCGGTGCCCATTGATGGCATTATCTTCCCGTCGGTTCAGGTCGCGGGAGACGTGCTCAACGTCGTCCTATTCCACAAGGCTGCGCGCGTCGAGGCGATGGAAATTCCGAGCGGGACCGAGATCAGAGCCAGGACGGGGCAAAGTACCGCGGAGGGGTGGGAAGTCGATTACTCGGTATTCGAGGAGGTGCCGCCGCGGCCAAAGGTTGATGAAGAAAAGGAAAAATCGCCAGGATGGCCCGACTTCGATGCCATGCCGGCGTTGGCGGGAGAACGGGTCGATTCCGATCTGCGGGAGCCAAGCCTTCGCGTCATGCCGGACAGCGTCAGCGTACACCATGTGGAGGGCGTCGTCTTCAAGACGGACGAGTATCAGGTGCGTCGTTCCCGCTGGGAGAAGGACGATCGATCGCCGTTCTAAATTTACACCCGGTCACGAGAAGGTGTGTGATGGCGGCGGCGACTAATGGCGCTGACGCATGAGGCGCTTTCGCCGGCCACAAGCAGTGGCACGAAAATTCTACGACGACCGCGAACCTATCGATGAGAACAGCGGCCCGAATTGGGACGCGCCAGCGCTTGCCTGCAGGGGAATAGCTTTCATTCTTCCTTTGGCGACCACGGATCAGGCTGGCTGACAATGTCGGCGAACCGCTTTCCGTCCCGAAACATCCACTTGTCGTCGTCCGCCTCAAATCGGTTGATCTCTCGTAGCTCGTCCGGAAGAGGGTGGTCCGCCCAAGGATGAACTGCGAGTACCGGCTGCCATTTCTCCTCTCTCAGCTTCCACAATCCTGTCTCAGGTAACAATAGAACTGCGCTCACATGCGTGTTCCGCGGACCGTTAGGCCCATGCCAAAATCCATTCTTTGCGCGAGTGATATGAGCCGAGCCACCGTTGAACTGCACGATCTCGTCGCCAAAGACGACGTCTCCGTAACGCATCCGAGTAATCAGCTCGGCGCAGTCATCCGCCGGCATTCGACGCCGCGGTGAAACGAAAGCACCGTCACTTGCATTCGCCTTCGTCTCTCTACGCTCGAAATCAACCGGTAAAGCGCCCGGAATGACCGCCGCAAATCACATCGCTGCGCGATTTCGCACCCGCCCATTCGATGTAGTCGTTTCATCAATAATCCGTCGGACCGGAATAAGCCTCGCATCAACGACATAACTTGGGTGCTTTAGTATTGGATTTTGGGCACGTTGACGAACTCTCTGAGTGTCGCGAATGATTGCGGTCATGGACGAAACTGAAGCCTAGGAGAACTCTCCCAATGCGCCGCGAATTGCCGCCCCAGTTGTCGACCTCCCATCGTTCTCGCCCCGGCGACATGACGCTCCCGGACGTCGTCAAACTTTACAACCTGTCCCTGAACGTGCCCGTCGACCGCTTTTGCGAAGTCGCTGGAATTTGGACAACCAGATTTTATGAGCTAATGAAGGACGGCGTGATCCGCGTTCGAAAGAACGGACGCCACACGACTGCTCCTGTGGAAGATTTGTTCCAGCTTCTGCGCGGCGAAGCCGCCGCCTAACCTTCCACTTCGGCGCGCGCGGTTCCGTCCCGCGTCAGCGCCGGCGCCGACCCGGCGGACGTACCCGGGCGGCGCTAGCGGCGGCGCGCTGCGGTCTCTGAACCTTTCCCCAGCGCGCCGCCCTTCATCCAGCAGATCGGGAGTTGACCGATGAAGCGCCGACGCAAGGCAGTTCCTTCAGCGCACATTTACGCGTTCCCGTCGGCCCGCCACCGTCGGATCGTCGCTTTCATAGCCGCCGAAATGCGCAAGCGACCGTCGGCTGACGACGCTGAGAAATTTCTGATCGAGCACCTTGACATCGAGTGGGGCCGGCTCGCTGGGCTGGGCATCACCGATGCCGAAATCGAACAGCATTGCCACGCTTTCGCGAAGGCCGCTTGGCAGATCGTCTTCGCAGATCGTCGGACTTGGGGGGCAGCATGACTGAACGGGCCGTGTCGCGCGCCGTGCGCAACGCCCGGCGCGAAGTGGCGCCGGCTCAAGAAAGGCGATCCCCGGCTTCATGTCCGCATCGCCGAGCCGAAGGCGAAGGTCTTACTTTTGCCCGGCCGCTTCCGGGACGCCGCTTACATCAAGCGCCACGTCGAATTCGTTCTGACGCGACCTGCCGAGCAAGGCGAGCAGCATGTTCGGCAAAATCTAAACGCGATCCGTCGGACACTGGATGAAATAGGCGTTGATCATTTCACCATCGACGCGGAAGTCCGGCGCATCGAAGCAAAGGTCCGCGCCGAACTGTGGCGGCAGGTTCTGACGCCGGGCGGTGACCAATGAGCACCGCTGCCGCACGCCGGCTTACCGGGCCGCGGTGGCGCGCCTAGAGCAGGCCCGGGCGCCGGCCGCTGAACAGTGGCCCGAACCGCCGCCTTCGATCGTGATCACGTCCGCGGCCGACCGGCGGGCCTTCCAAGGTTGCTTTGAACAAGCCGAAGGGTTCGAAGGGCAGCCGCTCTATCGCACGATCGTCGATGCCAACGGGACGGTCCACCCCGACGCGGCCTGGCTCGACCTGCTCAAGCCCGATCGTCTCCGCATCGCACTCGCCGCGGTCCGGGGGGATACCGAACGTTGGGGAGGCAAGCGGGCTAGGCAACGACTGGAAGGGGACCTGACAGCGCGAATTGTTGCAGCGGAACGATACGGAGCCCAGTGCGCCAGAGCTATCGAAGTCTCCGGTGTCGAAGCCGCGAAGGACGCAGCACACATAGAAGCAAAGAAAATTCATTATTTGCTGTATAGAATTCGCCAGCACGCGCCGCTTACCGTCTCAGGAATGTTGATCTTGGCGCGCGGCATGATGCTGTTCGAGGAAGTGCAGAAGAGCAACTATTGCGGCGGCGAACAGGGGCGAGGTCTGCTTCTGGCCCGCGAGTTAGCAAGTGCGGTCCTTCGCGTCGCCGGAATTGCGCATAACATCGTCGAATGGGGCGGCGGCTTCCGCCGCCGTCCTCCGGGCCATCTTTACGAAAAAGGTCAACCATGGACGAGCGAAGGCGAAGACGAATGATCATGGCATACCATGAAGCGGCCCACGCAGTGCTGGCTCGCCGTCAAGGCCTAGCATGCGCGGAAATACGTATGTCAGGATCGGTCGGAGCCTTAACCGCTTCGGCGTCTTATGAGAGTGGAGAAGCAGTAGAAGCGAAGATTGCGGGGTACGAGATCGATGGCGCTGTAGCATTAGCAGGACCAGTCGCGAACGTTCGTTTCTCAGGGCGTCCCAGCTCGTTTTCTGACGGCGCCGAAAGCGACTTGCAGATTGCACAAGCGGCGGCCGGTTCTATTGCTCTACTGAAATCTGGCCAGTCGTTGCCCGGCGCTGGGAACGAGGAGCTTTAACTTCCCCCGGACGTCCTTCGGCAGGCGAACGACATACTGGCCGTCATCTTGCAGAATTGTGAAGCGTTGGTCGACGAGCACTGGGCCGAGATTGACCGTGTAGCGAAAGTCCTAATGCACCGCGATCTGATTACGGCCAGTGAACTTGACCAGCTTATAGCCGAAACACCAGCTGAATTGCATGTACCAAGCTGACCGCTCTGAACGCATCAAGGCTTTGGCGAAGGTCGCTCTAGCGATCCTTCCGGAACGCTGCCGGTTTCATTATCCAAGCGCTCGACGGCCGGACCCGCGTTTACGACTTCCGATACAACCATATGGCGCTGTCCTTGCGTCGGCAGATCGACAATCCAGCGCACACCAGAAAACTCGAAATTAGGTTCCAGGGCGAGCGGATGTTGTTTGCGGAGTGGACCGACGATGGCTTTACCAAACGGTCATATAGGTCGGGTGTTGGGAAGCGCGGCTACGTCGGTACGAACGAGTACCCGCGCTGGCCGGGCGGGTCAAAGCAGCGACATGAAGCGCGACCTACCATACTGGCCGGCGGCGCTGCGGCTGGGTCAAGCCGCGAGCTATTGCGGGCTGTCGGCCCACATGTTGAAGGCCGTCTGTCCGATCAAGCCGATCGAGTTCACGCAATCAAGCCGCGGCAATCGGTATCTGCGAGCTCGGGCAAAACCATGCCTGACCGAGGTCGCGTTCACTTCGATCTAGGTAATCGTCAGGCGACGTTCTATCCCGAAGTGGCGTCTGATATCGATGTCGTGGTTCGCTTGCTCTACTTGGTGCAGGTCATCAGCGCGAAGCCGACGACGGCCAAGATCGCGACCGCGGCAACCACGACGATCAGTTTCAGGAAGAACGTCCCGGCTATGTCGATCGCCGGGGAGAACTGTTTACCGGCGGTGGAAATTCAGCCGATGACGATGCGGATCGCTTGAAGGACGATCGCGCCGGCGAGAGCCAGGATCAAAATGATTGCCAATAGCAGCCCCCCCTGCAACACTCCGGAGGCGGCCGGGTTTTGCACCGACGGACATTACACTCGTGATTGGCGCGAGGAATTCTCCCGCGGTGGTTTTCCCCGTTTGATGCGGCCTAGCGGCGCGCCGCGGTGGCGCTTTTCCGCGTCCCTGATCTGGCGCGCCTCATGGAATTCTTGGCGGGAGATACCGACGTCGGCCGCTGTCGGCTTGCTAGCGTTCCGGGTGGTAACTCTAGGCAGATTATCTCCAAGACGCGCAACCTCACCCCGCGCTTGCGCTGCGTCGTATTCGTCGGCAATCGACGCTTTGCCTGCGCCTCGATATTAAGCGCATCGCCTTGCGCGCGGTAGGCGGCGCAGATCAGTTCGTCGTGGGCCTTCTTCGCCTTCGCAAGCCGCGCTTGAAGCTTCGCTGCAGTATAGGCAACGACAGCACGGCCGCGGGCGTCGAGTTCATCGACCGAGAATGCCTCAACCTGCGCAGCTGACATGGTCGGCGCCTTCCGTTGCTTGCCGTGGCGGCCGGTTCGTTTTTCAACTGATAACTGCTTTCCAGTTGATCGACGGGCTTTCGCTACGGTTGGGTGACTGACGCCGATTTCCGCCGCGATAGCGCGGTCAAACTTCTCCGGGTTAGCAGCGATCGCTTCCGCCGTGCGCTGCGCGGCAGGGAGGTACGGCGCGCGGCGCAGAACTCCGTTGAGCCGCCCTCACAGGCCATGATCGCCGCCCGCAAAGTTTGATGGAGCGACGGCGCTCAAAGAATGGAGATGGCTGTTGGCTGCACTGCAACGCCTGATGGCGCGCGCGACTAGGATGCAAAAGGACAGGTCCGCGCTCCTATCGCTTGCCAAGGGGGTCTGATATTTTGTCGCGTGCCGATCTTTTTGATCCATATTTTTCGAAGACGCTGCAAATTCGATCGTGCCCCGGTGGGAAGTTTTATTCATGCAAAGTGATTTAAGCTGCGCCGAGCGTAACGCGGTGAGTACCGCTGAGGTCGAAGAGTTCGCAGCCGAGCCCCTCGCGACCGGCAGACCCGTAGCTGCAAACGATAACATTGAGGACGGGCCGTGGCTGCTCGTTCCATTTCCTGACGATTGGTGCGCGACGTGTTGAAACATAGTCCAAGAACCTAGCCCCTTGGCGCGGGTAGCGTCACGACGGTAGAATGTTCGTAGACGACCGCTGACTAACAAGAAGGCACAATGAAATTTGCCGAGAGCAGGAACACTATTGATCGCAGCGAGGTTTGTTCTTCATCAGAGGCTAGGCGTTGCGGAGTTCTCTTCCATGGCTACCCAGATCGTAATGGACAGCACAGGCGACAGCAGACATTTTTTTGAGCAAGACGACCCCAAGGGGCTCGCCGAGGCCGAGCGGCGCTTCAAGATGTTTACCGGCCGGGGATTTACCGCTGCCACTCGGACCCCGGCCGGCGATCTCAAGCTGATACGGACATTTGATGCAACAGCGGAGGAAACGCTGTTCTATCCGCACTTAGTCGGCGGTTAGAACCGTCCAGCATCAAAGATGTTTTTGTTCGGACGTAACGTCGCCCAGGGCGCGCGTCTACGTGCCCTGCGTGCCCTTTATCGGAGCTTCAACGAGCAAAATGGCCCGGAAGCGCGTGCACGCCGTCTTTTGCGGGAATGGTTATCTCCAGAACAGCGCGCGCAATTTGATGCCAATGGCTTTTTTGAAGTCGCTGGTTCTCTTACTGGCCGTCGATACCGAATTTATCAGGGCACGATGAGTAATGTTTTGGAGCTGCATGAAAACTTGGAGCCTAAGGTGGGGTGGTGCTTCCTCCCCGAACGGGCATTGGCAGTTGGCGATGTGATGCTAGCCCAGAAGATCGCACTCGAAACCGACGAAGCCGCGGTTCTCGCGATCGCCAAGTCGTTTTCTCCGAGACTGCCGTTTGTGCCCCGAGCGGTGCGGCGCGCTCCCTAGATCTGATCATGGGCGGGGCCGCCGCTTGTGGCGGCGACCCCTAGCCGCGAAGCCGCCGGTACGCGAGACGAGGACGACTTCGCGACTGCATCCAGCATCGGCGCCGCCGGCGGCAGGCGCAAGGACGTCTGTGCGTTAGTGTTACTTGGGCTGCTTGACGGCGCCTGATGGCTTCGCAGATGGGGACCGCGAGGCGATCGCTTCAACCTTGTGTAGCGTTCGTGCGAACTCAGACCGCAGATGTTGGACGTGCGCGACGTCCCTCGGCTCTGACAGAAACGCGATCTTCACGAGGAAGCGGTTCAACAGCGACGCTATTCCAAGATTTTCGGAATGTTGCGAACGCAGTACGGTGAGTTGCCGACGCATCTCGACGAGATCAAGCGGTTCGTGGTCCGGCTGCTTTTCCAAACGAAACCGCCTGCAATCAAACGAAGCGCCGCGTCGAATATGGTGGTGCGACGACTTCGCCTTGGGTGGAGCCGGACGGGCAATGTCCGGCGCTCAGAAGGTAACGCTTCGCAGCGGTGCTGCAATCGAGTTGCAGAATTAAGCTTGATGCAGCGAGATCAGGTTAATTCTGGAACAGCCGTGCTGCCGATCTATAGCTCCCGTCCCGTCGCCGGGTGGCTGCGGTTCTTCACCTTGATCCAGTGCTTCTGCCGGCCGCCACGGTGAGGCCGATCGCGATGCTTGGATACCAGCCCCTCAAGACCCATGCGATAAGCGGCCCGGAATAGCTCAGGGCTGATCTCGCCGCGATCGGGAATGCAGCGTCTCAATCACGGGAGCCGTATTTCGTAAGCCGAGCTGGCCTTACTCCCAGCCGCGCCGGCCTATTGGTCCTTCTGCCGAATGCTCGCGGTGGAGGCGGGCCATCTCGCGATTGGGCCGCCTGATGAAGTCGCGCTCGACGCAAAAGCCGGCCGTGATTGAAGCGGTCAGTGCAAGGCCGCAGGCGAGGTAGCTATTCATGAAATCCCACAAAATGTTGCTGCCCGCAACTACAAGAAAAGTGAGTGCCATGACAGTATCGCGAAATGCCCGAACCATGTTGCCCTCAACTGATTGGCGAGGCTTCACTTAGCATTGCAACCATGACGATCAGCGGCGTCGATGGGGTATCCGGCGCTGTCTTTCTGCACGGAGTGCGCGCTCGCTGAACCAACCGGCCAGCAGGACCGCAAAAGCGGCAATCTCGCCGGCGGCCGCCCATCGGATCAGCGAAGCCCGGTCGTCTGCTGGCATCGCCGCGAGCGCATCAAGTTCGGCGCCTTTGTCCAGCGATGTACCGGCGAGGCGGTCTAGATCGGGGCCTGGCGCCTTGGCGAAGTCGGCGCAAGCGGCAGCCCGATACGCATCGCCGACGGCGAACCGCCTACTGTTGTGGATCGCCGATGTCGAACGCGCCTAAACGGTAATCTTCGCCCACCGATTGCTCAGTCGTTGGCCCCACAATCAAAGTGAACGTCGCGTCGGGATAGCGCGTCCACACTTCGATGTCGTCTGACGTAACGGTTAGATAGCCGAAGAAGCATTTGTAACGGCCGGGCTCTGTCATGCGGCCGATCTTGTCCCAATTGATCTTGTTAACGCGCACGCCCTAGCTCCACTCGTTTTCGGGGAGCGAGCCGGGCGGCGGCTTGAGTTCTTCTAGGCCGGCTTCGATAGTTGTTATTTCGTCTTGGACGGCCTGAACAGCGTTCGCGGGATCGATGCCGCAGACAGCGTGTAGTTCGCCCAGCATCTTGCGCCGATGCGCGAGCAGGTCCGTCAAGGCTCGTCGGTCCCGCACCTTCACGTAGCCGCCGACGATCATTTCCATGGCTGTTGACACTGCGTTGCCTCCACTGCGCCTTTGAGTTATCGCGGCCGGCTAAGTTCCAACAGACCGGCTTCGGTCATACGATATTCGACGCCTTTGCCCGTTGAGCGTCGCTCCATCCATCCGTTTCGTAAAAGAGCGAGCGTCGTTCCGGGGCTGTCGGGAAGCTTTAACGAAGACACCCAATCGCGGTCACGAAGACGATCGAGAAATTGCCGGTGATAGTGCTTAAAAAGCGACCTGCGCTTTTCTTGCCGACGGATGTCTCGCAGTATCGTTTCAGGCGGGAGTTCGGTTTCCATGCGGTTTGTTGCCATCGCATGGTTTACGATCACTTAACGAACGGGAACAGCCGGGAATCTTTTCTAAATGGTTCATGGTTGTTGTTTTGCGGCATGGGAGGACGCGTCTGCTTGGTTCGTGCCCACTGTCAGGCGAAGCTATGCTCGCCTGGTCCATCGAGGTTGAATTGCATCCGCTTGTAGCCGATAGCATCAAGTCGACCGATGACCAGCCCGACTGCCAGAAGGGCAGTCTTTGACCTTGCTCAAGGCGGTTTGAGACAAGGGCGCTTAGAACCCAACACGCAGCCGAACGGCGCCGCCATGACGTTGCTCAGGTTGTGGGCCCGGGTTCCTAGGAATACCGGGCCCGCCTTGTTTTACCGGCTCAGGTGGCGGCCGCGATCCGCCGAGAGATGCTCCACATTGGCATTGAACTTCCGTTACGGCGCGCAGGCGCCGCGGTCCCAGCTGGGCGCGTGTTTGGCGTCGGCGCCGGCCCATGCCAAGCCTGCATGTTGGGCTGGCCGGATCAATAACCAGTGTGCAACATGACCGGGCTGTCGAGTGCCGGCAGTCCTACGGACCCGCGCTGCGGTAGGTGCGGACCCCGAAACGCGGGGGCGACTTGGCTATCCTGTCCAACTTCCCTAGCGGCTTGGAAGCGGCCGCGGGCTGCATGGACTGTCGCAGCGGCGCTGTCTCGGTACTCGCCCGGCGCGCTTCACAAGAACGCCGGATGACCGGCCCTACCGCGGGCCGAAGTGGGAACGCCGGCGCGCATACCGATCACGTCAACCCGGATCGCGCGGGAAATAAATCAGCCACATTTCGCAGCGGCCTTAGTCCCGTGCCGGCGCCCACCCGGGCGACACAAAGACCGAGAATGGTCCCGGCGCTGCAACCAATGATCGGAAGGAAGCACATGTTTCTATGATGAACAGCACCGCATCACCTATCTCCGCATGCTTGATGCCGATGCGGAAGGCGCTGACTGGCGCGAGGTATCGCGGATCATCTTGCGCATTGACCCGGAACGTGAGCCAGCGCGCGCTCGGCCCGCGTTCGAAAGCCATCTTGAGCGCGCGAAATGGGTCACTGACAGTGGGTACCGTCGGTTGCTGCGGCAAGGATGGCCTTCGGCTGCTGAAAGGGCTAGGTCACGACAATGGCCGGCGGGCATCGCTGCCGCCGGCCATCGCTTTGCGCTACCTGTGGCTGGGGGGCTGATCGGCAGCGCTGATGGTCAGCCTGCCGAACCCCGATTAACAACCCGTTAACCAATTCGGGCAGGCTCTGGCTATTTCGCGGGCAACAACGCGGCGGTGTGCTGGGACCTGCGTTGAACCAGTTCAATGCTTTCGCAGCGGTATTGCCATATCCACGACCACGCCTCCGCCGTCTCTGGTGAACGCCTGACACCCGACTGCTGCGTTAGGAAGAGCAACGCTAGCTTGTTCGCCGTCGTCCTTGAGTGCGGTTCTCTGGCATCGATGAGCCGCCGCCTGCAGTTTTTTCGGATCGACACCCGTGACCGCGCTTCCTTGCCGTCGCGGCGAGGGCAAACCAATCATTTGACGGGAAGCCGCTCGCGTTCACAAACTTTGGATCGCAGATTAAGACCCTATCCGGCTTCTTGAAAAAGACACTGCCGCCGGAGGCCGAGAAGTGATCGAAATGCGTGTTTCCCGCTCGATGATCCGAGCCGTTATCTCCCTGCATTCCGGCGTCTCGGCGGACCGCTCGCCGGCAATCGCGGCTGTGAGCCGGCATTCCGAGAAAATCATAGCCGTGAAGAGCACCGCATTTATGCCAACGAGAAGCCCGAGGCCCATGCCAAACAGACGGTGCACTTCTAATCTCTTGGGCTCACTAACTTTGTATCCGAAGCCGCGCCGACTATTCGCATCTTCTCTATCGGCGCCTCCGTTGTATCGGCAATCTCATACGTTTTATTGCTGCCGGAATATAGAAATACGACGGCTCCCGTCACGTCGGGCAGGTGCAAGAAGTAAGCGGCTTTTTCGACCGCGCTACGTCGAAGGAAGCGCCTCGGAAGGGACTTCCCTGAGGAGGCAACCTTCAACTCAACGATTACCTTCTCCGTAGAGCTCACTCCCGTTGATCGCTCGACGACGATATCAGCCTCTCTATCAGAGAACAGTTGGCTCTGTTTGACCCTAACACCTGGCACGCCGCGCAGCGCACTGACGAGATAGCCCGCAATAGTGCCCACCGTACGAAGATAATGCGGTCTCAATTGATCGCGAGAAACCAAAGGGTCATCTGTATGTCCTTGAGCAAATCTGAGAAGGCGCTCGTAACTAAGTCAAGCAGCGGTGTGCCTGCCGGGTCGTCGGGGTGGCGGCAGGCGCTCGTGGGTCCGCCGCAGTGTCAAAAGGAAGTTTCCCGTCGATCTGATCGCAAAGAACGATGGCGAAGACCGTGACAGATTCGATTGCCATCAGGCCTTCGTCCTCGTCGAAATCGAGAGCGTAGTCGTGCGTGGAATGGGTTGCGCCATTCGGTCCGGTAACGCGTAAATTGATCCAAAACTTTTCTTTCGAAGTAGATCAGCCTGACCGAGGAACTCCTCGATTTTGTGGGGCGCGATACGCGACGGGTCCTTGCCAGCGAGCACTCGGTAAGCTTCCTTAACCCTCAAAAGCTTGATTGCAGCGAAAGACAACATCGGTGAATAGTGTTTGGTCTGGCTCGGATTGTCCTCGCTTGTAGTGCTTGATGGCGACATCAATATGCGCCATCACCGCCTTTAGGCCGATTTTATAGGGGCCTGCAGGCAGATATTTGATTTTCTGATCGAGAATTTCTGAAGGTCCATCGAGGCACTTCTTCTTACCAAGCGATGGCATCTTCGTTGCAATTCTGGTCGTGCTGGCGTGTCGGCTAACGCTCGGGGAGGAAGGTTTCCGTGCTTGGGGGTGGCGTACCCCGTTCTTGCTGTCCGCACTTCTCGTCGTGTTTTCGATCAATCTTCGTCTCAAGCTGAGCGAGTCGCCGGTTTTCGAGCAGATGCGCCAGGCCGGCAAGGTCTCGCGCGCGCCGGTTCGCGAAAGTTTCGGCACGAGACAAGGATTTGGTTATGCGCTGTATGCTCTCTTCGGCGCGACGGCGGGTCTGGGATGCGTGTGGTACACCGGGCAATTCTACGCGCTGTATTTCCTGCAGAGCGTTCTCAAGGTGGATTTCCTGACGGCGAATGTCTGCGTCGCCATTGCCCTAGCCATCGGTACGCCTCTGGTGGTCGTGAGCGGGGCCTTGTCAGACGGCATCGGACGTCGTCCGCTGATCGTCACCGGACTTCTGCTCGCCGCCGCGCTCTACATTCACATCTACATGGGCGTTGCAAGCGCCACGGCTGCGCACAACTAGGTGGCCGTCACCGCGCTATTCCTGGCGCAACTCGTCTTGGTAGTGCTGGTGTATGGGCCGAATGCCGCGTTTCTCGTCGAGCTCTTTCCGGCGCGGCTGCGATATACCTCGCTGTCGCTTCCGTATCCCATCGGCACTGGCATACTCGGCGGCTTCGTTCCGCTGATCAGCCTCTCGCTCGTCAGCTACACCGGCAACCGGCAACATCTACCCCGGCCTGATCTATCCCATCGCGATCGCACCAGCAAAAATGCAGTTACAAGTTGGATAGGCCAGACTCGCCCTAAGTCGACCTCATGAACCCTGCCCGACGAATATGGAAGCTGTCATGAGCAACGAAAGTGCTCACGTGAACACCGAGATCGCGTCCGACGCGCCTCTCTACAAGACCTCGATGTGTGCGTTGTGCGGGCTCATTTACAACGAGCGAGACGGATGGCCTGAAGAGGGCATTCCGCCCGGCGCCCGCTGGGAGGACGTGCCCGCAGATTGGATCTGCCCCGACCGGCGTGCTGGCAAAAGTGAATTCGAGATGACCGAGGTCTGAACCAAACCGTTGATGCTGCGCGACCCTATGGTGCACGGCGTCCCACAATGCCAAAGGAGTTATCATGTACGTCCCTCCGCACTTCGTTGAGGCTCGCGCCGAGGTACTTCACCATCTCATTGAAAAAAATCCGCTCGGCATCCTCTTTACCAACGGGAAGAGTGGGTTTGACGCGAATCATATTCCCTTCGAGCTGCATGCGCACGAAGGTCAGCAGGGCGTGCTTCATTCGCATGTCGCTCGTACCAGCCCTATTTGTCAGGATCTCGTCACCGGTGATGAGGTTCTGATCGATTTCCGCGCCGCGGATGCCTACATCGCGCCAAACTGGTATCCGAGCAAGGTCGAGTCCAAGAAGCAGGTCCCGTCCTGGAACTACATGGTTGCGCATGTGTACGGACGTGTCACGATCCGCGATGATGAGCGTATGTCCGCGGCATGGTCGCGCGCCTGACGCGCATTCATGAGGCGAAACAGGCCGATCCTTGGAAGATGACCGACAGCCCCAAGGACTACATCGGCGAGATGCTCAAGATGATCGTCGGCGTCGAGATCGAGGTCACACGCCTCATAGGCAAGTCGAAGCTCAGCCAGAACAAAGAGGTCCGAGATATTGTCGGCGCCGGCTATGCCCTAAAGGCACAGGGAACAATGTGATGGGCGAGGCAATGCTGGCCGCAGCCGTCAACACGGAGCAGGCTTCATAGCCAGTCAATCAGCTGTGCTACCCTCCACTCGTTGGCAGCAGTGGCAATCATCTTCCGCGAGATCACGCTCACCTCGATCGCTTCAATTCGGCGATGCGTCCTGATCCATGAAGATCAGGCGTGCCGGATGTTGCTTTGCCGCGAACAGCTGATCATTGGTGATGAGCCCGGTCTCGAGGAGGGTGTCCAGAACCAGGTTTGCACGCTCACGCGCATTCGGAAGAGCAACATGCGAAGATAGATCTAGTGGCGCATTTATCAGGCCGGCAAGCAAGGCTGCTTCGCCAAGTTCGATATCCTGAACCTGCTTCTGGAAATAACTCTGCGCAGCTTTACTGACGCCGAAGATGCCGCCTCCGATCTGCACACGGTTTAGGTAGATCTTCAGGATTTCATCCTTGCTGAGCCGCCATTCGAGCCAAATTGCGACAAGCGCCTCCTGAATCCTGACCTCCAAATTTGGTTGATCTGAGGGGAATAGAATTCTCGCAACCTGCTGGGTAATGGACGATCGCACGGCCTGTGTGCCCGGGGCGGCATGCAATGAGAGCGCGATCGCGGTAAGGTCAAAGCCGAAATGGCTATAGAAGCGGCGATCCCCGGTTGCCAATGTCGCCTTGACTAGGACGTCCGGAAGCTCCTTCACTGAAATCGAGCTGTAGGTCGCGCAAGCGCTGGTCAGACCCGTGCGACATTCCGGCAGACAGAGTGTGGGATCGTCGCCCTGGCTCCAATCCTGATCACCTGTTTTCTGAAAAACGGGGTTTGCCACGATCATTAACACTATGAGGCTGATGAGCCCGAATGTTAAGGCTTCCGAAAGCGGATCGATGATCGTACAGCGCAAGGATCGGGGAACAAGCCTTGCACCGCGCATAATCGACGAGCCACGCGTGGCTCCAGCCATCATACGATGTGGGATTGGGGTTCTTCTTCGCGGTATCATCTGACTCACTTGCGTTTCAAATTGTTTTGAACTTAGCGCGTCGAAACGCGTGCTGCCTGCGGCACGCCGCTCCGTTCGGACGTCCCCGCCAGACAAAGCATCTGTCGTAGTTCTGGAGCCGCGACACGCCGCAGCACAACGTAAGAACTCGCGCATCAGCTGCACCTTGCCGAGGGTGCCGGCAGAGAATTCTGCAGGTGAGAGGTGAGCCCGTGTGAATTTGTTTGGCCCTCGCGGGCTATTGTCGAGCGCTTCTGGTCCGCAAGATCTGCTTCTGGTTGCCAGCACGCGGGTTGCTCGAGCGAGTTGCGCGACGGCGGATGACTGCTGCAACTCTCTGCGGAGTGGGCCGTAGCCATATGCAGCCGCGCGCGCTCTCGTCGGATGCGAAAGCGCCGAGTACGGACGCCGTAGCCAGCCCCACCGGCGGCGACAATCGAAAGGACAATAAGAGCTGCCACCATCATCTCAAGCACGCCTCGCAGATCCTCAATGTCCCGCGCCTGCACCTTGAGGCCGGAATGTGTCTCGGGTTCGGAGAATCGAACCGGTAGTTAGTACAACTTGACGCTAGGTACGATTCAAGTGGTGTTAAGGTCCAGCTCTCGATTCAGTCAGGTATCGGTTTGAACCGCCCGGGTTTGTCGGACGCTCCAACTCCTGAGAGGATGGAGCCATGACGAGCAAGACGACGGACAAATTGTCACCCGAGGTCCGAACCCGAGCGGTTCGGATGGTTCTGGATCTCTCCGGCGAGCATCCTTCGCGCCGGGCGGCGGTGAGATCGGTTGCGGCAAAGATCGGCGGCACACCGCAAACGCTTCGTGACTAGGTCAAGAAGGCGAGATCGACAGCGGGCAGCGGACCGGCGTTCCGACTGAGATGGCCGAGAAGCTGAAGGCCCCGACGGGAGAACCGCGAGCTCCGGCAGGCTAACGAAATCCTACGGAACGCAAGCGCCTATTTTGCGATGGCGGAGCTCGACCGCGGTCCAAGCCATGATCGCCTCTTGATGATCCATTGTGGCGCATGGGGGTGAGCCGATCTGCAAGGTCCTGCCGATGCGCCCCCTCGACCTACCACGCCGATGCGGCCAAGCGGCGCGATCCAGCCAAGCGGCTGAAAAAACAACGCCAACGCGCGAGTTCATAACAAGTGCGTAAGCGCGATTTTCTCCGCACGATGACGCCCGCGCTTTTGACGGATGGCCTTCGTATCGAGGGCGGCATCTGACCCGTTCAGGCAGCGGCGGTTTTC
>NZ_JADPKX010000079.1:0-1160 GCF_023074155.1 Bradyrhizobium sp. 134
CAACCGTCGACATGAGCGGCTTCGGGGTCGACAGATTGAACATCAGCCCGAACCGACCATCGGGACCAGTCTTGTCCGGCTCGTCGATCAGCTCGTAGAGATCAATCCACTCGATGAACGAATACTGAGAGAACCTCGCCAGCATCGCATCCAGGTTTGAGTTGCAGGCCGACATCGACGCCGACGTCGAGGTGTTGACGAACGTTGAGTCGTAGATCTCGGCGCCGTTCATCTCATTGATGGCGACTGGAACGCCGTAGCTCGACAGCTTTGTGAACAGGTTGAAATTGGGACGAACTCCGCCCCAGTAGTTCGTCGGGTTCACGCCGGCATGCTCGTAATAGTGATAGCCGAGCACATCGACCTTGACGCCATTCGCCTTCATGAAGTCGATGTAGCCGAACATCGTCGATGTGGTGCCGACGATGCGCCGAAGGTTTCTGCCGGTGTCGCGGCGTACCTGCTCGATCGCGTCCGACATTCCCCGCAAGAGATTGGCGAAGTCGACCATCGACGGATATGCAGCGAACTCGGCAGAGGTCCATCCCTTGCCGAACAACGGAGAGCCGTTGGCATCACGGACGGTCAGATTGATCTCGTTACCAAGTTCCCAGTCGCCGACTGAAGATGCGAACTGGCGAACAAACGCCAGGGTCCGATTGTAGCCCTGGGAGTAGATCGCAGCAGCGTCGCCGGCAGGATACTTGCCGGCATCGGTCTTGTCGCCCCACATTAGCGGAAGCGCCAGAACAGGTTCAAGAGTGACGCCATAGTTGGCGGCAAGGCCCACGATCGAGGTGAAGCGCGTCGCTGCCCATGGATCAGTGTCAGCCGCCAGAGGAATGGTCAGGCGGTATCGCTTGAGCTTATGTGCGGCGAGCGTCTTGAAGACGTCCTCGTCATTGATCTGGCGGTACGCCCCGGAGGCGAACATGGAGTGGCCATTGACGCCGATTTGAACTGTCAATTCTGTTCCTTGATTGCGCGAGAAAAGAAGAGGATGCCGTTTGCAGCAGATCTGATTTCGGGCGCGGCGGGGTAAAGGAGGAGAAACCCCGCCGCAGTCGGGCCGCAGCAGTCGGCCGGCGCTCTGTGCCGCCGCTCTCTGTTCTGTACTGCGACTATGGTTGTATTTTGGCCTACTCTCCCCTGAGGGAGTG
>NZ_JADPKX010000004.1:0-39676 GCF_023074155.1 Bradyrhizobium sp. 134
TGATCATCGTCTGCCATCACAAGGTGTCCACCTATTTTGGTGGACACCTCATGCATCAGAGCACTCAAAAGCAAAAGGTGCAGGGAAATTCGCGCTTACACAAGTGCAATTGTCAACTCACATCAAGATCGTCCCGATTTAACCGATTTGGCGAGGAGCCCACATGCAGCGTCTTTTGTCCGACAAGAAAGTCGCCTGGTGCCGAGTCATTCGATCAGTCCTGGTTAATCCGCCTGCAGCCCGCACCCCGCGCGTCTGGCCCAACCTTTGCTGTAGTGATGGACCCACTGTAGATCTGCATGAAGCTGACCACCGACTTTCAGGAGCGCGGTCCGGCACGGTCTCGCTGTGCGGTTGACCGCGCTTTCGGTGCGGGAGGAGAGCTGCTCTAAAATTGGGATATGATGACGAAGAGGGCGTCGATGCAGAGTTCTCGAGTGGTCGCGCCGGAGACGAGTTGCACGTTGTGGGCATTCGCTGCGCATTAAGCGGCGCGATCCCAGATAGGAGAAGTATGGATCGGATCCCTTCGGGTAAAGGCTTGCCAGAGCCCAACACGAAATTGTCTCATCTCGGTCGCGCGCCGGCTGAACACGCCGGGATGGTCAATGTGCCTGTCTATCGAGGTTCCACGATCGTTTCGGAAAGCCTCGAAGAGTGGGATAGGCGCAAGCAGAATCCAGTGACGAACTACGGACGATTCGGCTCACCGCTGTCTCGCGCTCTCGAGGCTGCCATTTGTGAACTGGAAGGCGGGTATCGTTCGATCTTGTTCCCTTCGGGGCTCTCTGCGTGCTCCCACGCGCTTCTCGGGATCCTGAAGGCCGGGGATCATGTTTTGATCTGCGATAACGTCTATGAACCGGTCAGGATATTCGCGAACGAGGTTCTAACTAGATTTAAGGTCAAAGTGGAGTACTTCCATCCCACACAACCTTCGGATCTACTCGCGAAGATTGGAGCAAAAACGCGAGCTGTGTACCTGGAGTCCCCGGGGTCACTGACGTTTGAGGTACAGGATCTTCCCGCGCTGTGCGCGATCGCGCATCATTCGGGTGCGCTCGTGCTCATGGACAACACTTGGGCGACGCCGCTCTATTTCAAACCCTTTCTCCATGGGGTCGACATTTCGATCCATGCCGCGACCAAGTATATCGTTGGTCATTCCGACGCCCTTCTGGGCATTGCTACTGCTAACAAGGAAGCGTGGCCGCTCCTGCAGCCAAGCGCTCATCATTTCGGGGAGATCGCTGGGCCAGATGACATCTATTTAGCTCTTCGTGGACTGCGGACACTAGCCGTTCGCATGAGGCAGCATTGCGAAAATGGCATCAAGCTGGCTCAAAGCCTGGAAGACCACCCGGCAGTGGGCCGGGTTCTACACCCTGCGCTCCCAAACGATCCCGGCCACAATATTTGGAAGCGGGATTTCTTGGGTGCAAGTGGGCTGTTCGGCGTCGTTCTGAAGGCTATGCCTAAGGCCCAGCTTTCGGTTTTCTTCCAGAAACTGCGCCTTTTTGGAATCGGATTGTCGTGGGGTGGGTACGAAAGCCTTGCGCTGCCTGTCGATGATCCTCCACGAACGGAAGCTAAGGTTTCATTTGATGGACCGTTGATTCGTATTCACGCCGGCATCGAGAGGCCGAGTGATCTCATTGCGGACATGCATCAGGCGCTGCAAGCCGCCTGCGAACACTCCGTGAGCGACGCTGCTTACCAGGATGAGAGCAGAGACGGGTGATTTCAAGGGCAGTATTGATGGTGCGAGGAGGCCGATAAGAGCGACGCTTGGGGGCGCTATCGCAACCATGCGTACGGCTTCTGTCTGTCAATGTGCGTGAGCACAACGCCCATGTGTGCGGTCGGTTGGATCTCATTTAAGCCGCAGGCCATTGCCGTATTCGGATGATTCGCTTGCCCAAACATGTCCGGGTGCTTTTCAACACGAGCGCTTGGCAATAGGCGACCGCGCAACCGGGAATCTCCGGCTTTCCGTTCGGTTACGGCGCGACCGCAAACGGGTATATCGCAGCGGATGCATGCCATTTCTGCGTCTAATTGCCTCTGTGCCCTATGACGCGGGCGCCGGGTCTACTAGCTCGGCTGGCCCCCGGAGCAGAGGCGCGGAGGCTGACCCAAGGCGTAAACGATCGTTCGCGTACTTGCCGATGCGACATACATTCTTCAGCTAGCACCAACAAGGTTGTCTCTCTTGCGACGAATGTCCGAATTGTAGCAGTGAACGTGGCGCCCAGTTCTCCAACACTCCTGCTTGCGGCAGTGCTCCTGCCGCCTCAGCTGGGACGACATTTACTGGACGCTTCAGGTCCGCCTCCTCCGGAAGAGGCGCATGCACAATGTTCTCTATCGAGCAGCTACCCGATCTCAGCCAACTCGATTGAAGCTCGTGTCGAGAAGTATGACTGTCGCGTTCGGTCGAGCACTTCGAAGCAAGATGAGGCCGAAGTGGCGCAGGGCCCTGCCCAAATCGATCCACTCAAAAGACGCAGCACCGGATTGCCTAAGTCGGTGGCGGGAGGCACCAAATGGACCTATTTTGCTTCATCGAATGCGCAAAACAGAGTCGATCTCCCGAGGTGTTGTTCGATCTGCTTGTGAGCTGCTCGAGCGAACAGGGCTTCAGTCAAGTCGCTTACGGGGCTGTGGTTCGGTACGACGATGCAGTCGGCGCCGTTTCTATGGGATCAACTCGCTCACAAGATCAATTGTAACCCGGCGAAGTGCGTGTGTTGAACGAGGCCAAAGAGGCGGGTCTGAAGCACGGCGTAACCGTACCACTGTTCGGACCATTTGGACGGCTATGCGTCGTATCCTTTGCATCCAGGTTCGACGATGTCGACCCTCAGTATCGCCTCAGTCGTCTCAACGCATTGGCTTGGCAGTTTCATCATGCATTTACAGAAATCGCGCCCTCATCGGAGGGCAAATGCCATATGAAAGTGGCCCTATCCGAACGAGAAAAGGATTGCCTCCGCTGGGTGGAAGAGGGGAAATCATCCTGGGAAATCGGAGTCATCCTGAGAGTCAGCGAGAATACGGTGAACTTTCACCTGAAGAACGCGATGCGAAAGCTAGAGACGAACAGCCGTACCCATTGCCTTGCCAAGGCGATTCGCCCCGGTCTAATCTGACGTTTCGGCGCCGCTGCCCCGTACCGACCTATGTCGAAGTCACGAGCGATCGATCTGACCAGCGTGGCAACATGACAGCGAGGACACGTTCAGCCCAAGGTGCAGAAGATGCTGTCGCCGCGAATAGCTGACACGCCTGTCGTCTCGTCGTCTTCGGGGGCATAGATGCGTATCCCGCCGAGGGTTGGTCGAGTTTTCGAGGCGGGAGAGGTTCGTACGATCGCCTAAATCCGACGTGGACTGGCCATGACGGTAGACCATTCGGCGCATCGATGACGCGCGTGCGATCACAGTGATCTTCGCAAGCGTGCTTGGTTGTGGATGCCGATACCCATCAATATGGGAGCGGTTTTTGGGCCTGGATTGCGGCAAGCTAGTCGCCTGGGATAACGGTATTGCTTGATGCAGCAAGCCTGCCCTTGCAAAAACAAGCCCCGGCCATGGGCCGGGGCTTTCGATTCTTCGTTCGTACTGCTGATCAATATTTCAGAAGAAACGGGCCGCCGAACTTATAATTGAGCCGGGCAGTCAGAAGATCGAAATCCTGGCGGACGCGATCGGTTCCGCCTGCGGGCGCGGCGAAGTGCACCGCTCCGGGCTGCATGAATAGGTGGTCGTACTCGAGGCTGACCGACCAGCTCGGCGCGAAACCGTACTCAATCCCAGCTCCCAGCGCACCACCCCAAAGAATGTGGTCGCTCTTCCCAAGCTGCGCGCCCGTGAGGGTCGAGCTAATCTGATAGGTATTGCTCGTCACTGCGGCACCACCTTTGCCGTAAAATAATACGTTGTCTACGGCATAACCGATCTGCCCTGTTATCAGGCCGAACGCATCAATCTTGGTCTGGTTGATATCCGCAAACGCGACGCTGTCATTCGAGCCGGTCAAACCAGCCCAGTTCCCCTGGCCTTCAACACCAAGCACGATCTGGCCCGTCTGCCTTCGATACCCGATCTGGCCACCCACAGTACCGCCGGTCGCATCATGGCAGCCCTCAGGTGTGCCGCCATTGAAGTCCCAGCAATTCGCGCTTGAGCCCCAGCCGCCGTTCAAGCCGACGTAGTAGCCGCTCCAGTCATAGATCATAGCCGCAACAAGCTGCGGAGCTTTGCCATAGAGAGGCTGGACGGGCTGCGCAGCCAGATCCGCGCCGAATGCGGGCGCAATCGCGCCGAGCGCCACAATGCTTGCAGTCGCGAGCAACAAGTTCTTCATTTCTACTCTCATGTCTTGAGTGCCCCGAGCCTCGCGCGTCTTAACAACATCCGCACGGATAGCTGTAGCTGCACCGCAACATTTCGTCGGAAAGGAATGCTTGAACCGAACCCTGCGTCAGGTTGCGGCGTTGCGGATCACGCTTCGCAATGCTCTTTCGCGTGCGAACCAGATTGCGTGGCGTCGGCGAAAAGCGAGCTGCTGATCTCAGCGGATGAAGCGCACCGCAACCCACACGAGGCCCAGCCACACCGCAACCGAAAAGAGCAAAGCGCCTTGCAACGCCCTTGCTCTTATCCTGTGACGCCACCGAAGGAGCTGCGATGAGCAACCGGTGAAGCGCCGACCCCGTATAACAGATATCAGGTCATCGTAATCTGCGAACCGGAAGTGAGAGCGATGCTTTCGAATATACGCCAGCCGCTCAGTGGGTGAGAGGCACTGCGCCCACACCTCCGATGCCTCATGATCAAAACACGCGCTATTCTCCAGGACCTCGGCGAGGCGCTCGTCAGGTTTCATGATGCATCCGCTGTAGTGACTATCGCGGATCGAGTTCTAGGAGGAGAGCCTAACCTTGGAAACCTCTCGGTTTAGGTAGGCGAGTTGAGAGATTTCAATTCGGCGGTCAATGCGGCGCTGATCCTGCGCGAGATGAAATTCGAAGTCGTGCGGTGGCTCTGGATCAGCCTTCTGGCCCAGTGCAGATGGACACGGGCATTGAACCGGCGTAGATGCCGCAGGAGAGTGAAAGGTGCTCCTTGTCGATGGTGTGCACTAGCGCTTGTTAGAATTCGGTCCGGCAATGGCTTCCGCGCATGCTAAGATCACACAAACGTACGTTGCAAGGTCCAGGGCCGGTCGCGAATACACGGCTGCCGATCCGATCATCCGTGAACGGCCGGCTCGCCGTCGTCACCGTCAGTGTCTCGGGTCAAATCGGCCAGCAGTCGTACCTTGCACCGCGCTGTTGGGACTGACTGCACGCGCGTGCCCTCCACGCCGCCTCCCGATCTTGTGCTCGACGAACTGACGGCGCCCGGCGTTCGCCCTCTTGTGGCAGATCGGCAATTTCCTTGCTTGAGCAAGGCCGAATGCCGCATTAGGAACCACGGCGTGCGGGAACTCGGAGCGGCGGCGGAGCAGAACTGCCGGAAGCCCTGGCTTGCGAGAGACCTCAGGCAGGCGGCAAGCGCACGCCGGTCCCTCGTTGAAGCAGGGCACGACGACATCCACGCTGGGCAAAGCACCGGTCTTGACCGGGTCGTACGGCGGCAGTGAGGCGCCGATCGCTGGAGCGGGTCCTGCATCAACGCGTCTTGGGATGAGCGCTGCAGATACCAACTTCGTTAAAGGGATCCTCAGCGCGGCGCGGTTCACTGGTCATGAACATCTTCATTGCAAAGTCGAGCGACCGGTATGCTCGATCGCGGGCCGCCTGCGGCAAATCAGGAGTTGCGTCAATCGCAGCGCGCGCGTCGCTCATAATCTTATCTTTTGCGGAAAGAAGCTTTGCATCTAGGATTACATGAAGCGTCTCTCGAACTTCAGGTGAGATCGCGCTATCGCCATCAATCAATTCTCGAAATTTCCAAAATATACGCTCGACTGCTACCGTCGACCCGAGAACTGACATTAGCCTTGGTGACATCATTGACCATCTCCTTCTCCAGCCTGAATCTCGGACTATCCCAGCGAAATTAGACCTGTCCGCGTCTCGCACCGGCGCGCGAGGCGACCCTCCCAGCCCGCGTGAGACGGACGTTCAAGATATGCTCAGCGGAACTCGCAAGGTGCGATTTGCGAGCAAGGCACTTCTCTTTCCTGCGCTCCAAGCCGTAACTCGGTAGCGTGCGGTGGCTCACGTGCAAAACGGAGGGTATGCGCCGCTTCCCATTTGCCACAATACATGCAGCGGCATCGCAGTTGGACTTCTGCCACGCGCGCGTTTTGTGATTGCCTGGGTGCATCGACATCGAGCCTACCGATCCCGCGACGGTGTGTTGGTCGTGCGCCACGTTGACCTCGATCATCTCTTGATTCTCCATTGGTCATCGGGTCGAGCGCAGAAAGGGCGGCAACTTAAATGCGCAGATCATTTTCACGTGCTGGATTCCGTATCTCGGATTGGTTCGTTTCGGCTACCATAACTGTCCTCGCCACTGCACGGCTATGCTGTGCAAACCGTGCATTTCACCCACCAGCGGCCACCGCGCTTCTCCGCGCGCAGCTTGCCGCGGCGGATCCGAGAGAGCACCCCTTCGGGGCTTATGTGGTTCATCGCTGCGAATCGCTGAACAGTGAGGTAGTCCTCATGCAGAGGCGGAGGGGTGCTAATTCCGTGCGCAGCGAGCAGAATGCGCAGCGAAGCCAACTCCGCCAGCACGATCTCGAGCTTACGCGCGATCTCCTCCATCTGGTCGGAGCGCTGCCGGGACCGCGTCACGACAGGCCCGCCCGTGCGATAAGCCACATCTTGGATTCGTGTGGAATGCGATCGACGAACTGGCGCGCCAAAGCGGGATGAGCGTGAGCCAACTCACCTGGCCAAGCAAACCACTGCGCGGGCAATATCAACGCATCCAAAATGGGAGGCACGGCGCTTATTGCCCTCGAGACTACACCTTGGTGATGTAGTCGAAAGGGTCTCATGCGCGTAAGAGCCACTTGAGCCATAAGAGCGGCCTGACAAATGCATCCGGCTGCGGTGCTCATGGGCCTCGGTGTTGCCATTTATTGCATGGTCAAGGGCGAACTGCTTGGAATCGGCTCACCATCAGTGCTCTGCCGCCATGAGCTCGGAGTGAATCGCAGTTGCTGTGTTGAGGCAGGCATCCAGTGACAGAGATCCAAAGGCGAGCTGACAAAGGAGATAGTTGGCGCCTGCCTCTTCCACGTGATCGAGAAGAGTTTGGCGCACCGAAGCGCGGGATCCGACAACGCACAGTTCACTCTCAATTGCGGCATCCAAGGTTAGGGGCAGGTTGGATGGAGGCGGGATGTCATTGAGGTCGTACAAGAACTTAAAGCTCTTGAGCCAGGTTTCGTAGGCTGGCGCGGCGAGGGAGCGGGCGGCTGCTTCAGAGCTGGCAATTACGACCATGCGGAGTAATGCGAGAAATGGTGCTGAACCGTTGGTGTCATACTTCGCGTTTCCATGAGCGCGATAGCGATCTGTTACTTTGCGAACGGCAGAAGAGGGTCCCATGCACGCCAGATTAGCGCCATTCGCCGCCGCCCAATGCGCGGACTCTGGCCGATTTGTAGCAATCCATGTCGGGGGACAAGGACGCTGGTGAGGTGAAAGCGTCAAAGGAACGTCGCTCAGCGCAAAATGTTGCCCTTTGTACGAGAGCGGGCCGCCATTCATCGCGTTAACGAAGATTTGGGAAGCTTCCTCGTAACGGCTAGAGGCAACATCGGCTCCAACCCCAAAATAGCTCAGTTCGATCGGGAGGGAGCCGCGACCAAGGCCGACCTCGACTCTGCCGCTGCTCAGGTGATCCAACATGCAGATCTCCTCGAATGCCCGCAACGGGTGGTAGAGGTTGAGCAGCATGACCAACGGACCAACGCGAAGTCGCCGTGTGCGTTGTATGACGCTTGACAGAAACAAGTTCGGCGATGGACCGCGTCCGTGGGGGGTGCAATGATGCTCTGCCAGATGATAGGCATAGAAACCGAGCCGGTCGTAGGCCTCCGCCAGCGCGAGGCGGTCCGCGTATTGCCTGGCGATATCGGGACCGTCCTCGTCAAGATGATCAAAAATGCCGCAGGTCAGGTTTGAGGGAAGAACGTTTCTCACTCAGTTATCTCCTATAGAGAGGACCGCAGTCCGCTAGGTTTTTGGGGTTCAAGAAGCGCTCGCTGGCGTGCATATGCTGCGAAGCCGTTCTCAGCAGCTCGCAATGCGCCGACCGGACAACAACTGACTGAGGCCGGTCGCGAAGCTGCATCATGTGTGGGTCCTGTTCGATGACGAACGGGGATCTGTGACCTGAGTGGAAGGGTTCACTAGCCACGGCATCCCACTTTCTTAAGAATGCTGCCGACAGCCGCAAGAAACGCATCCATCTGGCGCTTTGTACCGATGCTAACCCGAATGCACTCTTCCAGGCCGGGATCCGGAAAGAAGGCAACGAGGACGCTCTGGTCTTGCAACGCCGCCTGCCACCATCTGCCACCCTGGCCTACCGGCACACGGGCGAGGAGGAAGTTCGCGTGGGAAGGCGTTACGGAGAACCCAAATTCCGAGAGGGCGGCCGCTACGCGCTGACGCTCAGACCTGACGTGGCGATGGTTCTCCTCGTAGGCGTCGCGATGCGCAAGGACGCTCATGCCTACGGCATGAGCGACCACATTCATGTTAAAAACATTCTGGATGTTGCGAAGCCGCCCAATCAGCTCGGGATGGCCGAAACCGAAGCCGACGCGAATGCCAGCGGCGGAATGACTCTTGGAAAGCGTGCGCAGGACCAGAAGATTCGAATGGCGCTGAATGAGGCGTAGGCCGTCCTCAGGTGCGAAATCGACATAAGCTTCGTCCAATACGATCAATCGGTCAGACCGTGTAACGAGGCGCTCGACCTCAGCGACCGGAACGAAGGTTCCGGTCGGATTGTTCGGATTGGCCAGCAGAATGAACTTGGCATGTTTAGCCGGACCGAAAAGCAGCTCGTCCATCGGCAAGCAGTCGGGTTCAGACCAGGGAATTTCAATGAACCGAGCCCCTTGCAACATGGCAAGCTTGCGATTGAATGAGAAGCCGGGCGACATCATTGCGATGCTGTCGCCCGGGGCAAGAAAGGCTCTGTAAATGAGACTGAGGAGTTCAGACGATCCATTGCCAGCCATCACGCGATCAGTGGCAATCCCGTACGCCGCTGCGGCCGCTTGCCTCAAGCTGATATTGTCATCTTCTGGATAGCGGTATTGCACCTCAAGAGCTGCAATTGCGCTTCGCATCACGATGGCTGGCAAAGGAAATGGGTTCTCATTCGTATTCAGTTTCACGGAAGTATTGTCGCGCGTAGGCCGCCCGGACGGCAGAGCATCCAATTCGCGAGCCACCGGCGAGAGCGAGGAAAGCATATTTTGCAGTTTTGTATCCAATTTGATGTTCTCCCTTTCGTCGACGAGAGCAGTTGACGGCCTTCATCGAGCCTACCTGATGCGCGCCCCGTATTCGGAGCCGGGAAGCGCAAGGCGTGCATGAATGTGAGGGTGGGTGCCACAGGCGGGCTCAGATCTAAGCGCCGCACCGGATCAGAGTCCGGCTCAAAGTCCGGCAGCGATCAGTGCGGATCAGGCGGGCGCACGGCGTTATCCCGGCGAATACCTGTTTCAAGAGGGGAGGAAACGCCACGTCCACTCGGCCGAACAGCGCGGCTAACGTGGCTTGAACTCGTAATCCGCAGACAGACTGCGCACGCCTGACATGTTGCCACAAGCTACGTTCCTTCTAAAGAGGTCATGGCAGCTCACTCCCGAGAGCGAGGTGCGCATCAGTGTCACTAGGTGGAAGAAGCCACCGATGTTCGTCGGCCTTACGATTGTGGAAGTGATGCTCACTCCAGTGGTACCAGACGAATGGGAACGTACTCTTCGGGCGGCCGTTCGGGCGCGTACGACAGCTGTGATAGCATTGCCGCGAGGGCGAGAAATGCCGCGACTGCGGCGACTGCGACGCACGTGACCAGCGCGCAATCGCGAGGCCTAGGATGGTTCATCATTCAACGCTCCGTGCGGTGTTGGTGCGGGCGGCCAGGTCTGCGCGACCCCTTCGACGGATTATCGGGCCAGCGGTAATCGATGGACCCAGGGGCGGCATTGTCTCCCTTGGAGTCGAATCGAACCGTGGCAATGGCCCTTTCGATTGAGCCCGAGGTTCGGCCGCAGCGACCCGCGTGGCATCGACGGTGCCCGCCCGTCTGACCGAGCCTGCCCATGCTTGAACTGGGGCATAAGCGTAGCCTGCAACCTGCAGCAGATTGGCTTGAAGCCTTGAGCTTGGCGACATCGGCTGCCCCTGCAGCATTCTTCGTCGAGTGCGGCATGGAGGTAAAGGAGCGTGCCGGAGTCGCCGGCAATGGCCAAAGACGGTCATCCACCGAATTGTTCTCGCCCAGCGCTCTCACCGGGAACTTCCAAAAGTGGTGCAGATCATTGGAGTCTCCATCGGCGTAGCCGGCGCTCTGTAGGTCGCCCCGCCGCTGCGTCGATACTTTTAGAAGGTACAATTTGACGCTACGTACGGATCAAGTACTTCGAAGCGTGCTCGTCGAGGTTGGCAGAGCGAAAGTTCCCAGGGTGTCGACAACGCACATTCGCAGGCGAATTGCTACGGGCCAACGATCCTCAGTCAGACAAGGATCAGCATCAGCTCATTCAGTTAGAGACATTTGAGCAACCGAGTCCGGCAGCCGGGTGCGTCAACTCGTTCCGAGCTGGCTCTCCAGCGCGGCGAGGGCGAGATCCAGGTATCGCATGAGGCTCGCATCCCAGCCGGCGAGATTGTGTGGTTCAGTCAATCGCGTCAGCACCTTCAGTATCATCGAGACAGTCGAATCAACTCCTGCGATCTCAGTCAGCAGCGAACGGGCCTGACGCGCGACCGCATTTGGTCGCTCACCGCATGGCGGCTCGCCCCGATCCATGCAGCTTCGTAGCTCGTCCCGAATCTTGCGCCACCGATCTTCGCGGCTAGCGTTAGAGGCGCATGTGCAGATGGCCGAGGGGGTACGTTCCTGAATCCGCGACATTGCATCTAACGTGGCCGGTAGCTCGTCGACACTAACTTCTGTCTCACCTTGCGTCGTCATATTGCGCAATCGATCCCGTAATAATGTCGCCCGCGCGACTTGAATTTCAATTCGCTCGAGATGGTTGCGCAATAGGTCCGTGAGAGACGACCGTCCCTCGATGGCTTTGCGGATCTCAGGAAGCGAGAAGCCCAGCTCACGTAGCGCCCGTATCTGACAGACGCGTTGTAGGCTTTCACGATCGTACATGCGGTGACCGCCACCGGTACGTTCCGCGACCGTCAACAACCCCGTATGTTCGTAATGATGCAGAGTGCGTACCGTTACGCCGGTCGCCTCTGCAAGTTCTCCAATGCGCCATCGGCGCCGTCGTGGTGTGGCTTTTGTCATGGTCCTCAATTTGCAAGCCTACAACCTGACGTCACGTGAGAATCAAGTGATTTCAATGATCTAGATGATGGTCTCTCGCTGCGAACCCCAGGAGCACTGAGCGCATGCTGTTAATCAATCAGCCGAGACAAGTGCAAGCATCAAGTTCGCCAGCGACGCCAATTCGTCCCTCGCTGCGCGTTGCATCACAAGTCTGGCGATCGCTACGCGATTCTCGCCGGTTCGCATGCATGTCGGTAAAGACCCGATTGCTCGATCAAAAAGGTTTCCCAAGCTCGCGAGATCCTCCGGGTCGTAGACTCCGCTCGGCTTCTCCAACAGTATGCTCCTTTCATTGCGGCACCTTCGCTGCACGTGGGGAAGCCGTTTGGCTGTGGTAGGGCAAAAAGAAGACGGAGCGGCGACGTGCGCGAAAGAATGTGACAGGTGCGTTCGTGTGGTGCCGTTGTGCAACACGGCGTTTACTTCCCTTTTGTCCAACACTGCCTGACCGAAACTGTGCAATTTCCGCTGGATCCTGGCACAGCAGCGGCCATTTGCTGTCTGATCGCCACACGAAGCGAAAGCAGGTACATGCCACCCCGCTTGCTCTTGAGACACAGCTTCACGAACGGCTGCCCAGACAAAGTACTGATCTGATCAGATGGGTGGCGCGGCCGCCCGCTCGGCACCTAGCAGCGTTTTCGACGCGCTGCTAGTCTGTTGATGGCTTTGTAGCCGCGAAGGCGTTGTTCGCGCATGGCAACATCGGGTTCTGGAATGCAACAAGATGATGGCTGCTCTTCAACGGCGCAAGTCTGCGACGCAAAGCGCCAGTATAATGAGAGAAGGCGGGCCGCAAAACCATTTCCGGCATGTATCTCAACGCGAGCGCACCTCGCGCGGTTGGCGAAACGTTACTCGCGATTGAGGACGGAGCCTCGAAGGATCGCTCCGATATCCGTCGGACGTGGAGGCACACTCAAAACGGGCAACACGCCCCCGGCGCCGCGCGGGCGCGCCGGGAAACAACGACGTGCCATAGCTCCTACAGCAATAACTCGCATATCCAGACGTGAGCCGGATCACTGTTGCGCAGCACAGTCCCTTGCTCGTCCAGAAGCTCACTCACTTTCATTCTCGAACAGTATCGCTTTGGCGTGCGAGCGCTGGACATAGATGCTTTGGGTAAGATTGGCAAATCATGTTACCGCACCGAAGTAGCTCTTCGAAGTCAGCGGTGACGGGCCGCAACTCGGGACTAACGGCGGCAGCATCCCGCGCGCGACGCGCCACGACACTCTCGAATAACACCACTGTCGCGATCCGAAAGGATGACCTGCACCCACCGATCCGATGTGGTGCTTTGGCATTGCTGCTGCGATCACCGGGAGAGTAGACGGCAAGGAGAATGCCCACCGGCAGGTTAAGAGCGGTGTGGGTGCCTGCCAGTGTCCACGTTTGCAGCCTCGATCGCAGGTCTTAGTCTACAACCTGACGCGGTGTACGATTCGAGGGATTTTAGTGCCAAGGCCTGATTTCGTTCATCTGACTGGCCGGATCATTTCGCGAGCTCTGAGCCTCAGCTCATGTAGAACAGTGCGATGCAGCCGTCGTGTCAGGCAAGTCAGTCGGAGCGCCGCCGAACGAGCTGTATGAAGCGCAAGATCGTCACGCCAGCGCGAGATCAAGAGCGCGGCCGACCCGATCAAACTACGCTCAAACGCGCCAATCCGAACACCAGCGAGGACCGAAGCCTCGAGCCTGGCGTAGATCTGGTTAACCGAGATTAGATCGTAAACGGCCGAACAATGCTAGAACGGGCCGTGACATTGGTTGGTCTCGGACGGAGAGACCATCATGGATGCCTCTTGCAAGAACATGTTGCGCATCCAAATGCTTGCAGGATCAGTATTATGAATGGCCGGCCACTGGACGGCCTCGGTGAATGTGAGAAGTCGCAGCGGAGGTTCGATGACCCGCAGGGGCATCGTGTCTGCGAAATGGCTGACCAGTCTTGAGGGCATACTCGCTATACGGTTGGTGCCCAATAACATAGGCGGAATCATACCAAAACCCTGCACTGCGACCTCGGTGCGTATCTTGAAACCATGCTCGAGCAAGAGCCATTCGTGAAAGGAGGGCCTCAGGGAGCCCCCGAACCGGGCTTCCACGTGCCCGATCGACATGTACTTCTCGAACGTAAGTCGCGGCGCCAGCTGCTTGTTCATGGGGCAGCCCACGCAAACGAACGTGTCCTCGAACAGTGCCGCCTTGGGATGCGCACTCGACATGAACATCTCCGGATACATGAGAAAATCGACTTCACCGCGCCGGAGAAGTTCATCGGGTTCCTCTAAGGGCGGCAGCAACTCGAAATTGATCGTCGGAGCTTCCCGCGCGACGCGGTCCACGATTCTTCGAAGAAACACGACAGTCATGAAGTCGGACAGGATGATCCTGAATCGCCGATTCGATTGAGACGGAGTGAAGCCCTCCGGAGAAATGATGGAGAGCTGAATGTGAGCGAGAGCCTCGCGAATTGGGGCTGCGAGCGCTTGAGCCCGCGGCGTTGGGACAAGCTTCCGACCCCTCATCGTGAATAGCTCATCGCGAAAGTAAGTGCGAAGCCGCGCGACGGCAGCACTCATGGCAGGTTGACTGAGGTTGATGCTTCTTGCCGCCGCCGTGAGATTGCCTTGCGTCACCAGGGCGTCGAACGCGACGAGGAGATTCAGATCGAGGCCCTTGAAACGCATAATCTTGAGTGATCCACCGTGTGAATGTGTTCTATCGATACAATCGATTTTACCATTTGTACCGACTGAGGATAGCAAAGGATAGTTTAGCGAGATGCCAGATCTATCAGAATGGTTACAAATCGTAGCGCGTCTCAGCCCAGCGCCAGGGATCGATCAAGACATCTGGACCGTGCGGTCGCAGTTTCGCGCGTGTTGCGCAAGTCCTATCTCGGCGAGCTAGCACGGTGGGGATCCGCAAATGTGCGTGGGCGTATAGGACGAGCAAACCATCGTATGGCTTCGCCAACCCATTCTATACCGGCCGTGTACCGCTGTAGAATTGAGCGAACGCTTAACCTGACCGTAGATTTCCCTCCAGTTGGACCCCTTCGGTTGCGGGTGCCAAATGTGTTTTGGTCGCATCCGATTGCGTCCTTGCTGCGGAGAAATCGTGCCGAACATGCAAGCGAAGCCGTCCTTCGTGAATCTGATGCGAGTTGCGCACACGCTCGACGTCGTATCCATTGTGAATGCAGATCGGTCAGTGCGTGAAGATCTGACAGATATGGTTTTTTCGGCGGGTTACGTACCCGAACCCTTCGAGAGCGCAGACGAGTTCTTGAAATCGGGCCGCCGTTTGATCACGTCGTGCTTGATCGCGGACATGCAGTCGAGCGTGATGAGTGGCTTTGAGCTTTTCCATCATCTGGCTGCATCCGGACGCGCGATTCCCACCGTTCTGCTCACAGACAGCTTCGAAAACGATATGAGGCGAGTCCTGCAAACTGGACTCCAGTTTTTGAGCAAGCCTTTCGAGCGTAGCGAACTGCTGGCGTGCGTCAGGAGCCAGATAATGAATAGGAATTACTCTCTATGAAAATGATCGCGCCCGGATCCACACGAGGTGCTTCGGCGCGCCCTCCAGTTCGTTGGAGGCTGTGCTGGGAGAATGAGCTTCAACTTGCTGACCATATTGAGTTGTCCGACTTCTTCCGGAAGACCTATGGTCCGACCGGGGCATTCAATGCAAAGCCCTTTGAAGGTCATCGAAGCTGGGCCGGCGCAAGGCCTGAGATTCGCGCAATCGGCTACGATGATCGTGGTGTTGCGATTCACATCGGCGCACTGCGCCGCTTCATAAAAGTGGGTGAGGTCGATCTGCTTGTGGCTGAACTCGGATTGTACGGGGTGCGCCCGGATCTCGAGGGGCTCGGCATCAGCCACTCCATCCGCGTGATGTATCCCGTATTGCGAGATCTTGGGGTGCCGTTCGGTTTTGGCACGGTCCGATCTGCCCTGCAGAAACATATTACCAGGCTGCTCGGGCGACAGGGATTAGCGACTGTTCTGCCAGGGCTCCGTGTCCGGTCCGCTCGTCCGGATATCTATCTCACTGTGCCTCCGACGCGCGTGGAGGACGTGGTCGGCCTCGTTCTGCCGATTGCGAGGCCAATGAGCGAATGGCCGGCCGGTGAGATGATTGAACGGAACGGGCCAGAACTGTGACGTCCGCAGACAACGAGACTGAAGCGCGGAGCGACTGCGCCGACTCGGGCGGAGAGCGCTGTGTCTATCTGACGTTTGATGATGGTCCCAACCCGCATTGCACGCCGGCTATCCTGGATGTGCTGGCGCAGCATCGGGCCCCCGCCACTTTCTGCGTGATTGGTGCATATGCAGCGGGCCAGCCGGAGCTGATCCAGCGCATCATTGCAGAAGGCCACGAACTCGCAAACCACACAATGACGCACCCGGATTTATCCAAATGCATGCCGGATGAGGTGGAATACGAGATCCTAACGACGAACAAGGTCATCGGAATGGCCTGCCCGCGAGCCTCTGTGCGGCACATGCGTGCGCCGTATGGGACTTGGACCAAGGAGGCCCTCGCCGTGTCGGCGAAGGCCGAACTGGCAGCCCTGCACTGGTCAGTGGACCCGCAAGACTGGTCTCGTCCTGGCGGCGAGGCGATTGTTGCCGCGGTGCTGGCCTCGGTCCGGCCGGGAGCAATCGTGCTCCTGCACGACGGGTGCCCTCCCGACGAGTTGAAACGCTGCCCTCACTCTAGTCGGCGCGACCAGACCGTGACGGCGCTCGCCCAGCTCATTCCAGCACTGCATGACCTTGGATTTGCAATCCGGTCGCTTCCTCAAACTCACTGAATAGATCAAATCACATGAGCCTGCTTGCCACCATCAGCACCGCTGCTGTTGCCTCCTACGCGTTGCTCTCCAGCGTCCATAAGACCGCGCAGGCGCTTTATGCGCTGCGAACCGACGCCTCACTGCCGCCGTACGACCTCGTCGAGAGCGCAGCTCTGCCCAGCGTGGATATCATCGTGCCCTGCTTCAACGAGGATCCGCGCACGCTGGCGGCCTGCCTGAAATCTCTCGCAAGCCAGGATTACCCAGGGCGATTGCAGGTGTATGTGGTCGATGACGGCTCTGCAAATGTCGCTGCAGTGGCCCCGGTCCATGGGAGCTACGCGTATGACCCGAGGTTCACCGTCATTCTGCTGCCAAGTAACGTTGGAAAGCGTAAGGCGCAGATCGCAGCGATACGCCGGTCGTTCGGCGATCTCGTGCTCAACGTCGATTCCGATACGGAAATCGCCAGCGACGTGGTCAGCAAACTCGTACGCAAGATGCAGGATCCAGCCGTCGGCGCGGCCATGGGGCAATTGATGGCCAGCAACCGGAACGACAGCTGGCTGACCCGATTGATCGACATGGAGTACTGGTTGGCTTGCAACGAGGAGCGCGCGGCTCAGACGCGCTTTGGTGCCGTCATGTGCTGCTGCGGGCCGTGTGCCATGTACCGCCGCTCCGCGCTGCTGTTGCTGCTGGACCAGTACGAGACGCAGTTCTTCCGAGGAAAGCCGAGCGACTTCGGTGAGGACCGCCATCTGACGATCCTCATGCTCAAGGCAGGGTTTCGAACCGAGTACGTTCCGGACGCCATCGCCGCCACGGTGGTCCCGGACAGGCTCTTGCCCTATCTGCGGCAACAGCTCCGCTGGGCGCGGAGCACTTACCGCGATACGCTGCTGGGTTTGCACCTGTTGCCCGGCCTGGACCGGTACCTTACGCTCGACGTGCTCGGACAGAACCTCGGGCCGCTGCTGCTCGCCATCTCATCGATTGCCGCGCTCGCTCAGCTCGCGCTCACCGGCACCGTACCCTGGTGGACCGGTCTGACCATCGTCGCGATGACCATGGTTCGATGCAGCGTGGCGGCCCTTCGTGCCGGCGAGCTTCGATTTATCGGCTTCTCGCTGCACACGCCTATCAACATCTTCCTCCTGCTCCCGATGAAAGGCTATGCGCTCTGTACCTTGAGCAACAGCGACTGGCTCTCGCGCAAAGTAGCGAAATCATCAGACGTCGATGAGTCGAAGGCCTCGATCGAAGACGCGACAAATGGACCAAGCCTTAACCCGGGATCGGAAGCGCCAGGCTCAATTCGCGGGGCAGGTCTTTCGCGCGCTTCCTCGCAGCTGATCGCGTCTGATGGCATTGCCGCCGCGACTGACTGACAGCTTTGTAGGGGATTTAGTGGTGAGCGTGGACAAGACATATCAATCGTTGCAACGGGAGCTGACCAACGATGACCCGTGGCGGCTTGACGACAATCCGTTCGAACGTGAGCGTCACACCCAATTGCTACGACTATCGCTGTCGAACGGCGCCGTCTCAACCGGCCTCGAGATCGGGTGCGCGGCCGGTGCATTCACAGAGAAGCTTGCTCCTCACTGCAAACGGCTCACGGTCATCGATGTTATGCCGCGAGCGATCGGTCGAGCGGTCCAGCGGACCAAGAGGTGGTCGCATATCAGCTGGGCGGCGACCGATATTCTGCAGTTCTCGACCGAAGAGCTGTTCGATCTGATCGTGGTCGCCGAAGTTCTCTACTATCTCGAAGACATGACACGGATGCGTACCGCAATCGACAAGCTGGTGAAGATGCTTGCTCCAGGTGGGCACCTGGTCTTCGGATCTGCACGTGATGCCACCTGCAGGCGATGGGGGCATGTCGCTGGCGCCGAGACAGTCATCACGATGTTGGCTGAAGCGCTCATTGAGGTCGAACGCGTGCAGTGCCAGGGGCAGTCGGCTGACGAAGACTGCTTGTTGGTCCGCTTTCGCAATCCGGAGCGATCTTCGATTTGTTCTAACGGCCGAGCTTGAAAGGACCTACTATGCGCATCTGCGGTATCAAGTTGACGCACGACGGGGCAGTCGCTCTGATCGAGGACGGCCGGGTGGTGTTTTGTGTCGAACAGGAGAAGCTGAACAACAATCCGCGTTATCAAACCATCGACAACCTGGATGCCGTTGTTGACGCCTTGGCGGAGCACGGGCTGGATCCGAGCGATGTTGATCAGTTCGTCATTGATGGCTGGGATGGAGAGTTCGAGTCACAGTTTGAAGTCCTTAGTGGGACGACGACCATCAAGCTCAAGGGCGCGCCGTATGTCGAACGGCAAGGCGATAGCCCCCTGACGTCCCGCGATCGGATCGGCCTCATGCTTGATGGGAAGCTATATCCCTATCAAAGCTATCCCCATGTTACCGGGCACGTAGCATCCGCATACTGCGCCAGCTCGTTTGCCAAATCCGGACAATCTGCTTTCTGCTTGGTGTGGGACGGCTGCATGTTTCCGCGCCTCTACTATGTAGAGCCCCACGGCATCCGGTTCATCGAGTGCCTGTTTCCGATAATAGGTCACGCCTATGCGACGGCAGGACACCACTTTGGACCTTACAGGCGGGCAGACCGGACCAGCTGGGATCTCGGTATTGCCGGCAAGCTGATGGCCTATATCGCACTGGGATCGCCCGACGAGGATTGTATTAAGACGTTTCATGAACTTTATGAGGCGCACTTTGCCACGGATGCTGAGGGTGCTTGTCCCGAGCTTGAAGAGATCAACAGCTCACAATCGCCACTTGAAGCTCTGCACGACTTCTTCGATGCGTGCGCAATGCGATTGAAGGAAAAACAGGCCCAAGACGTCCTTGCGTCATTTCACGTGTTTCTAGAGCGTCTGCTGGTTCGCACCATTGCTGATGTGGTGGAGCGGCATTCGAATCTTGCGGGGGCGCGTAACCTCTGCATAGCCGGCGGCTGTGGCCTGAATATTAAGTGGAATAGTGCATTTCGTGCGACAGGCCTGTTCGATTTCGTGTGGGTGCCGCCCTTTCCGAACGACAGCGGCTCAGCCATTGGTGCTGCTTGCTCTGCATTGGCGGCACAGCAAGGCTTTAGAGCTCTGGAATGGTCGGTCTACAGCGGACCGGCCGTGCGTCCCAGCGAAGTCCCGCCCGAATGGGAGGGCGCGCCCTGCACTATGGGCCAACTTGCGGCAATCCTCGCTTGCGACAAGCCCGTGGTCTTCCTTGCCGGGCGTGCCGAGCTCGGGCCGCGAGCCTTGGGTGGCAGAAGCATTCTCGCGGCTGCGAGCTGGGAAGGAATGAAAGATCATCTCAACGATGTCAAACTTCGTGAGCATTTCAGGCCGGTAGCGCCGATATGCCTGGAGGATCGTGCCGCGGAGATTTTTAGCCCTGGAATACCCGATCCGTACATGCTGTTCGATCACCAGACGCGACCAGAATGGCGGGACAAAATTCCCGCCGTCGTGCATCTCGATGGATCTGCTCGTCTACAAACCGTTTCTAGAACCTCCCAGCATAAAGTGGCCGAGCTTCTCGTCGAATACGAGAAGCTCACAGCCATTCCGCTGCTTTGCAATACCAGCGCCAATCTGCATGGACGCGGCTTTTTCCCGGATGCTGCCGCCGCGTGCCAGTGGGGACGCGTCGATCACGTATGGTGTGACGGCCTGCTTTGGACAAAAAAGCGCGCAAGCGGGGAAGCGGCGGGAACAACGTCCGTCGCGATGGCGTAAGCAGATGTCAACCGCGGCAGTCGACCTTTTCCAGGTGAGCAAGTTCTACGACGACAGGGTCGTCGTGGACGCTCTTTCGTTTACGGTCTCGCCGGGAGAGTGCTTCGGTCTGCTGGGACCAAACGGCGCGGGTAAAAGCACGCTTGCGCGTTTGATCCTGGGTGTTGCATCGCCCGACGCAGGTAAGATATGCGTGCTCGGCGAGCCAGTGCCGGCGCGGGCGCGCTTGGCGCGCCGGGGGATCGGGGTTGTCCCACAGTTCGATAACCTTGATCTTCAGCTCACGGTGCGCGAAAACTTGCTCGTTTTCGGGCGCTACTTCGCCATGAGCGCGGCTGAGGTGGAAGCGGTCACGCCGTCACTGCTCGAATTCGCACGCCTGGAGAACAAGGCGGACGCGCGAGTCGCCGAACTGTCCGGCGGCATGAAGCGACGCCTGACGTTGGCACGGGCCCTCATTAACGATCCGCAGCTCTTGGTCCTTGATGAGCCGACGACCGGCCTCGATCCGCACGGCCGTCACCTGATTTGGGAACGCTTGCGCTCGTTATTAGGGCGCGGCAAAACGATCCTTCTCACCACCCACTTCATGGAAGAGGCGGAGCGATTGTGCGACCGCCTGTGCGTGCTCGAGCACGGCCGTAAGATCGCCGAAGGTCAGCCTCGCGCGCTGATCGAGCAGCAGATCGGCTGCCAAGTGATCGAGATTTACGGCGGTAACCCGCACGAACTGCTGCCGCTGGTCAGACCCCAAGTGCAGCGCGCTGAGGTGAGCGGGGAGACGCTGTTCTGCTATGTCACGGATCCAGAGCAGGTGCGCCTCCGGCTTGTCAACCGCACGGATCTGCGCTTTCTGCAGCGTCCTCCAAATCTGGAGGATGTGTTCTTGCGGCTAACCGGGCGAGAGATAAAGGACTGAACGATGTGGCAACGTTTTGCGCCGGCACTCCCTGCTAATCCATGGAACTGGATGGCGGTATGGCGCCGCAATTTTCTGGTTTGGCGGAAAGTTGCTCTGGCATCGGTTCTTGGGAATCTGGCCGAGCCGATGAGCTCTCTGTTCGGTCTCGGTTTTGGCCTTGGAATGATCATAGGTGGTGTTGAGGGCACCTCATACATCTCGTTTCTGGCGGCTGGAATGGTTGCCACAAGCGCGATGGTCTCCGCAACCTTCGAAACGATCTATGCGGCTTACGCTCGCATGCAGACAAATTGCACCTGGGAGGCAGTGCTCTGTACGCCCCTTACGCTCGGCGACATTGTCCTCGGTGAAGTGGCCTGGGCAGCGAGCAAGGCCTTGCTCGCCGGGACCGCGATCACGATTGTGGCCGTCGCGCTGGGTTACGCAGAGTGGTCATCCATTCCCTATGCGTTACCAGCCATCGCCCTCACTGGCGTTACTTTCGCGAGCCTCGCAATGGTCGTTTCAGCACTTGCACCGAGCCACGACTATTTCATCTTCTACCAGTCGCTTATTCTTACGCCCATGATGTATTTAAGCGGGACGATCTTCCCAATGAGCCAGTTGCCCGGTTCATTTCAACGCATCGCGGCCTTATTGCCGCTGAGTCATTCGGTCGATCTCATTCGTCCAACAATGCTTGGTCGACCGGTTGACAGCGTCGGATTGCATGTGGGCGCACTTTGCATCTACGCAGCAGTTCCCTTCCTCGTCTCGGCCGTGCTCCTTCGGCAGCGCCTGATGCGGTGAGAGGAATAAGATCTAAAGCGAAGCATCGCGTGTGCGAGATGAGATATCGGGCTTAGCGAATTTCCAATCGCGTGCGACGCTTATATGCGTCTCGTCAGCTAGCGATGCCTGATCGGCCTCGCGCGGCCTACTCCCAAAGCAAGCGATACGAAATAGGCCAACAGGCCTCTCAGGATTAACGGAGAACAAGATGCTGTGTCTAGGATTGAGTGGCGGCCTCGACAGGGTCTATGAAAACCCCCTTGGGCTGCCGGGCACGTTTCTGCACGACGGCGCCGCGGTACTTGTCAAGGACGGGCGCGTGATCGCTGCCGTGGAAGAGGAGCGCCTTAACCGGATCAAACATTCAAACAAGCTCCCGAGCAGTGCGATCGAATACTGTCTTGCAGCCGCGGGTGTGGAGCTTCGCGACGTCGATCGTATTGCGTTCTACGCTACTGAAGCCTATTGCAATGCAATGCTCGAACGGTTGTTCATCTCACAACCGGAAATCTCAATTCCCCTAGATGCGAATCTGCTGCTACGGCACCTTCTAGCCACGGAGTTCGGTACCCAAGTTGATCCTTCCCGGGTGTCATTCGTAGGCCACCATCAGGCCCACGCCGTGAGCGCTCTGGCGATGTCGGGTTTTGAAGATAGCCTGGTCCTCGCGATCGACGGTTGTGGCGACTTCCTGTCGGGTCTCTTGGCTGTCGGGTCAGGCAGCGAAATGACCGAGCTTATGACATTTCCAGAGAATAACTCTCTCGGACTGTTCTATCTGGAGACGATCCGATATCTCGGCTACGGCCTGTTCGACGAGTATAAGGTTATGGGACTGGCTCCTTACGGAGATCCCGCACGCTATCGCGAGCTCTTTTCCCAATTCTATGAGCTCTGCGCAAACGGTGGCTACCGCGTTCACCTCGAACGTATCGGCCCAGCATTACTGCACAATATCGAGGTCCGGCGAAAGGGAATGCCGTTCACCCAACAGCATCGAGATGTGAGCGCATCGTTGCAGGAGGCGCTGGAGCGGATCGTGTTTCACATTCTGCGGCATTACCGTGAGTCGACCGGAATGAAACGGTTGTGCCTGGCTGGCGGGGTGGCCCATAACTGCACGCTGAACGGAAAACTCCTGTATTCAGGCCTGTTCGAAGACATCTTCGTGCAGCCGGCTGCGCATGACGCCGGATGCGCATTGGGCGCGGCGCTGATGGTGTCGAACGAGGCCGGGCAGCCTGCGCCCCGCGAGCGGCTACAGGCGGTTTATTGGGGGCCAGATGTCGGCAGCGACGATAGCATCGAAAAGGAACTGAAGGGATGGGCCGGACACCTCGAGTTTGAACGGACCGCTGACGTCGCAACCAGAGCAGCCGAGTGGATGGTTGATGGCGCCGTGATCGGGTGGGTGCAGGGCCGATCGGAGTTCGGCCCTCGTGCGCTCGGCAACCGTAGTATTCTTGCGGACCCGAGGCCCGCGGCGAACAAGGACCGGATCAATGCGATGGTCAAGAAGCGCGAGAGTTATCGACCATTTGCACCATCAGTTCTGGAGGAGGATGCGGGCGCGTTCTTTGAGTTGCCGGATGGTCGCGCAGAATACCCCTTCATGAATTTCGTCGTTCGCGTGCGGGAATCCAAGCGTGCTTTGCTGGGCGCGATCACGCATATCGATGGTACGGCTCGGCTGCAGACGGTTTCCCGCACGAACAATGCCGCCTATTGGGAACTCATCAATGCGTTCAAGAGCCGGACAGGCGTCCCGATTTTGCTTAACACGTCGTTCAACAACAATGCCGAACCGATCGTAGATTCCGTTGCCGATGCGATTACGGCGTTTTTGTCAACCGAGCTGGATGGCCTTGTAATCGGTTCATTCCTCGTCAAAAAGCGGGCGACAACGCTCGAAAGCTGGACTGCACTCGCTGTATCACTGCCGCCCCATGTATCTCTTTACCGGGTTCGCGCTCATGCGGGCCGAGAACGCCAGGAGACAGTCTGCGAGATCCGCATGGGTCACTGCAGCCAGGAGAGCGTGCGCGTCTCGCATGACCTGTTCGACATGCTGATGCAAATTGAGAAGGAAGCTGTTCTTGCCGATCTTCTCGCCAGGGTCACCTCTGACAGGACTAGGCGAGAAGCTCTCGTGAACGAACTGCGTGGGCTCTGGGATCTCCGCCGTATACGGCTGCATCCGTCACCGACTGCGTGATTGCAAAAGGTGAGCAATGCGGAAGAGGGCTCTTTGGAGGCCTCTCGCATGACCTCCCAAGCGCGGTGCCGTGGAGGAGGGTTGCGGGTTGATCGCCTTGCGTCCCGGTGACCAGCCGTCCACTGGCGTGGATCGGAATCGCAGATGCTAGGTGCGCCACACAAAGCTGATCTTGCACAACGAGAAGGGTTTGATAACTTGACCAAGGAACGCTTTGTTATTTCTCGGAGGCGTACCGGCTTCGGTGACTGCCTCTGGTCATTGGCGTCGGCCTGGTCGTACGCGCAGCGGACCGGGCGGACGCTCGTCGTTGACTGGCGCGGTTCCTGCTACATCGACCGACCGTTCAGCAACGCCTTTCCGGTGTTCTTCGAGCCGGTTGAGGACATCGCTGGGGTACCGGTGATTTGCGATGACCGGATCAACCAGCTCTCGTTTCCCGGACCGTTCTTCCCGCGGTGGTGGAATAGGCCGTCGATCGACTGCATCAATCGTCCGGATGAGCAGATCTTCCGAGAACGTGACGAACTGACCGAGCTGTTCCAGGCGAGAGAAGATAACGAAGCCAACACCATTGTCTGTGACGCCTGCCTAATGTGGCGTTGTGGCGAGGCAGCCGAACGACTGATCTTTCGGAACATCAAGCTCAGGTCTGAGATTCAAGCGCGGATCGACGCCTTGTATGAGGAACATTTTAGCGGCCATAGCATCATTGGCGTTCATGTTCGGCACGGCAATGGCGAAGATATCATGGAGCATGCGCCGTACTGGGCCGATTCGGAGCTCGCCCTTCGTCAGGTTTGCATGGCAATCCGTAAAGCCAAGGCTTTGCCATATCCAAAGCCTGTAAAGGTCTTCCTGTGCACGGACAGTGCACAGGTGCTCGATCGCCTATCGGGTCTGTTTCCCGATGTCTTCGCCGTACCAAAACGTTTCCAGGCCGATCGGGCAGGGCCGTTGCATAGTGCGGAAATGGGAATTGAAGGTGGAGCTTCCGCTCTCATCGACATGTATCTTCTTGCGCGGTGCGCTACCGTGATCCGCTTTCCCCCCACCAGCGCCTTCACGCGCTATGCCCGTCTGCTCGTGCCACGGATTATTGAATTCGACCAGAGCAATCCGGAGCGCTTGACCCTGATCGATAATCCATACGAGCATTTCGCGGCTTCCTGAAGCGCCAGAATGTCGGCCTGAACAATGACGGGCTAGATCATCGGTCTGATACTGCTGGCTTCGACACGGTCGAGTTTCGCAACGTGTCGCAGGAACGTTGGATGGCGACTTCCGTCCCGCAAGCGACGGCTGACCGGCGCACTACCATGGATGCGGTGCGGTGGCAGGGCGAACGCCTGAGAAGCGTAAGGCCGATGCCAGCGAGGGCCGGCGGTCTTGCCCGGCAACACTTCGGGCCCTCCGGTGTAAGTCGAATCGCGCGGAAGCTTACAGTTCTGTCATCCTCCAGCCAAGTCCGCCGTCGCTGGCCAGACGGTGAAAAGCACGGCAATGGCGGTCCGGGTCGCCGAGGAAATCTGACGTAACAGACAGTCACGTCAGAATGTCCCAGCAGCAAGGAGGCGCGTCCGGTAGATGGATCGCCTTTGCTGGGCAGGGCTTTCGTTTTCTGGACGACGGCCTTTGTTCATGCTCCGCTCGCGGAGTCCTTTCGGACGGAGGTGTGATGAACCGCGCGGCCGGCGGCCCATCGGTATTGCTCAAGAGCCGTATGTGCGGCCGCGCGTAACCAGGCCGAGAGCAACTTGGACGAACCGGCCATTAAATCCTGATCTCCGCCCGCAGCTAATCTATCTCGTCTAGCGCGCATGACCCACAGACCACTCGTGGAGTGGTGACGCAGTCAGCTCGCCATGGAAACCCCAGCCTCTGGCTCGAAGCGTAGCGCACGCAGTGGGCGGCACCCGGGAGCTCGACGACAGCCATTGCTGCGGCGTTGCCGGTGTCGCAAAGCAAACAGGCCAGATGTTCGGAACCTGCCATTTGCGTCGTAAAAGCGCGCCACCTGTGCCCTGCTTCGCTCTGGCCCGGATCCTGCACCAGGTGCACGGGCGAGGGGAGCGGAAGGGAGTCGCGTGTGAATCTAGGTCTACCAGATGACAACGCGGTCGCAGCTAAATCGTCGGAAACGGACCCTCGTGGTCCAATTCACGCCGATGGAGCGGGCCGTCCGCTGCGTGAGCGGAAGACGCTGGTATTGACCGGGGCATCGCGCGGTATCGGTCGCGCCACGGGAAGATTGTTTTCGGAAGCCGGTTGGCGCATCATTTCTTGCGCGCGCCAACCATTCGACGAGGTGCGCTGCCCATGGGACTCAGAGGGTGATAGCTATATCGAAGTCGACCTGAGCGATCATCGGACGCTACCGCGCGTGATTGCCCAGATAAAGGAGCGCCTTGCCGGCGCACCGCTGCAGGGACTGATAAACAATGCCGGAAACTCACCAAAAACGCCAAACGGTGCCCGGCTCACGTCGCTGGCGACCTCAGTCGATACCTGGATGAGCGTGTTCCACCTCAATCTGGTGGCGCCGATCCTGCTCGCTCAAGGTCTGTTCGATGAGCTAAAAGCGGCGTCAGGCTCGATCGTCAATGTGACTTCGATCGCCGGAGCGCGGGTCCATCCATTTGCAGGCACGGCATATGCCACGTCGAAAGCTGCGCTCGCTTGTCTCACGCGCGAAATGGCGCACGACTACGCCTCACATGGCATTCGCGTCAATGCGATCGCGCCCGGCGAAATCAAGACGGACATTTTGTCGCCTGATACGGAAGCGCATCTTGTGCCAAAGATCCCACTACGCCGGGTGGGTACACCCGAAGAGGTCGCCAAGGTCATTTTCTTCCTATGTTCAGATGCGGCAAGTTATGTCACGGGTGCCGAAGTGCCGATCAATGGCGGGCAACACTTGTGAGTGAATCCGTGCCTGGCGAACCCGACTAACTCAGCTTCATCGATCGAAGCCATGTTGGCCGGGCGAATCCGCGCAGCGAGTTGGAAAGAATAAAGCGCAAAATCTAGTCACTGTAAGTGCTGCCGGCGTGCCATGAAGAGCCGTCATCTCTCGCCCCCGGCCTGAGAACTGGATGTCAGATCGAGGCAGGCATGCAACACGAGTCTAACAAGTCCGATCGAGGTGATGGGGAGGATCAAGAAAGGAACGGAGAAGTCACTATGCTGGACAGCGTTTCCCTGAGCGAAACACCAAACTCAACCTCCGGCGCGGACCCTTCCGCTTCTATTCTGCCGTCGCAAGAGAAATCGCTAAGCACGATCTTTGAAATAGCGCACACGCTCACTGGCCTATCCCGGCTCGAAGCCAAGCTGGCGAGCGTCATCGAGCGCCTGCCGTCGCTTGTGCAGATGCGGCGCGGCATCGTATGTCTGTTCGAACATGACGGGGGGCCCGAGATCATCGTAGACGACGGCCGGAGCGAAGGGCGCGACGCGCGTTGCGGGGGGCGCTTGCCGCAAGGAGCAATTGATCAAATTGTGGCGACGGGGCGGCCGCTCATCGTCGAGAACGTAGCGCTGCATTCGATCTTCAGTTTTTCGGAAGTCGAGATGATGCTTGACGCCGCCCGTAATACGTGTGTTGCCTTCATCGGCGTTCCCATAGAGATCGACGAGAAAGTTGTGGGTACGCTGAGCATCGACCGCATCGCAGACAACGGGACGCATGCGCAGCTCGAGGACGACCTCCGCCTGCTGACGATGGTCGCAAGCCTTCTGGGCCAGACGGCAAAGCTGCATTGCACCTTTGTGCGCGACCGCGGGCGGCTTATGGACGAGGAGTTCCGGCTGCAGACGCGGCCTTCGTCCGAGCTCAAGCCTCATGGCCGGGAGCGTAAGAAGGTCCAAGTCGAGGGAATTATCGGCGACAGTCCGGCGCTGCGCGCGATGCTTGAGAAGATCGAGCTGATCGCAAAATCGAGTAGCACCGTTCTGTTGCGTGGCGAATCGGGTACCGGCAAAGAGCTGGTCGCGAAGGCTATTCACGAGCGTTCAGCGCGCGCCAAACGCCCCTTTATCAAGCTGAATTGCGCAGCCCTCACCGAGACGGTGCTGGAATCCGAATTGTTCGGTCACGAGAAGGGGGCGTTTACGGGCGCATTCAACGCGCGCAAGGGTCGCTTCGAACTCGCGGACAAGGGAACGTTGTTTCTGGATGAGATTGGCGAGATCTCGGCGTCGTTCCAGGCGAAACTCCTGCGCGTGCTTCAGGAGCAGGAGTTCGAGCGGGTGGGCGGCAATCAGACGATCAAAGTCGACGTCCGCGTGATTGCTGCCACGAACAAGAATCTTGAAGAGGCGGTGGCAAGGAAGGAGTTTCGTGCCGATCTCTATTATCGCATTAGCGTGGTTCCTCTGCTACTGCCGCCGCTGCGCGAAAGACGCACTGATATTCCGCTTCTCGCCGGTCGATTCTTGAAGAACTTCAACAATGAGAACGGCCGTGCTCTGGTCTTCGAGTCAAGTGCGATAGACGTTCTTATGAATTGCGGATTTCCCGGTAATGTCCGTGAGCTGGAGAACTGTGTGCAGCGGACCGCGACCCTGGCGCACGGATCGTCGATCGTAAGAGACGATTTTGCCTGCTGCCACGGGCAATGCCTGTCGGCCACGCTATGGAAGTGCGGGCTGGAGCAAGTGGCACGACAGCCGAGCCCGATAATCTCACTTCCCGCGAGGCTGAGCATGCCGCCGACACAAGCTGTGGCACACGTTCAGCCGGTCGGTAGCGAACTGACGCCGCTAGAGCCACCCGGCCGACCCAACATAGGTGCCGCCAAGGTCACAGATCGCGAGCGCGTAGTCGCCGCCATGGAAAGGTCCGGGTGGGTACAGGCCAAGGCGGCGCGCTTGCTTGGACTGACGCCGCGCCAGATTGGCTATGCCTTGAGAAGGCACGGTATCGAGATCAAGCGCTTCTGAATAAAAAGTCGGCTCGCGTCTCTCTCGATCGCCGGGCGCGGTAGGAGAGCGTGCGCAAGAGGCGGTACTCTGGTCCATGAAGCGGATACGAAACCGATGTGCTCTGCTTGGGAGGCTATGCCGGGAGCGTAAGCCATCTTCGCGTCAGCCGCGTGCTGGTCATCGTCTGCTTGCAATGTATTCGCCCTATGAGAAATGATTAGGTGTCGAACCAGCGCAAGATCACGGCCGGGCCGTTTATGGCGCGACTCAGATGAGAGAGATCACGTCCGCTTTACGCAGCTCGTCGCAGTCCCCACGGTCTCACCGTCAATCGCCAGCCGTTGCATTCGTCTCTCATCGGCGAAGTGCCTGGGGTGGTATGACAGTTGCTATTCGTGGGAGCCTGCTCAACATCTTAGGAGAAGCACATGCACAGCATCGTCTGCATCAAACAGGTCCCTGACTCCGCACAAATCCGCGTGCATCCTGTCACGAATACGATCATGCGGCAGGGCGTGCCGACGATCATCAACCCATATGATCTGTTCGCACTGGAAGCTGCGCTCGAGCTACGAGACAAGTTCGGCGGTGAAATCACTGTTCTGACAATGGGGCCGCCGTCGGCCGAAGAATCTCTCCGAAAGGCGCTGACATTTGGTGCCGATCGTGCTGTCCTGCTCACCGATCGTAGTTTCGCAGGCTCTGATACGCTGGCGACGAGTTACGCTCTGGCGTGCGCGATTCGCAATATCGGCAAGGAATATGGCCCACCAGACGTCATATTCACTGGCAAGCAGACTATCGACGGCGATACGGCGCAGGTGGGACCTGGCATTGCAAAGAGGCTCGGGGTCCAGCAGCTTACGTATGTTTCAACAATCAAAGCGTTGGACTTCAAAGCACGCACGATCGATGCGGAACGGCGCTGCGAAGGAGGAGTCCAAGTGCTGCGTTCCAAGCTTCCTTGTCTCGTCAGCATGTTAGAGGCAAGCAATCAAATTCGCCGCGGTGCAATGATCGACGCCTTGCGTGCGGCCCGTGCCTCCGTCGTAAAATGGAGCGCTCAAACTGCCGGCGTGGATGACATGGCCAAATGCGGTCTGAGGGGGTCGCCGACGGTCGTCAAGCGTGTCTTCGCGCCCTCCGCACGAGCGGAGAAGGCGACGTGGGTGGAAGCGGCCGAGCAGCCGGCGCAAGCGTTGATCGACGCCATGTTCAAGCGCAACCCTACGCTCGAGACGGAGCTCGCACAGCTTGCGCGCGGTACCTCATCCGCCCAAACTAGCGGTGCGTGAAGTCGCCGCTGATCGAGCGGAGCCAGCGACGGCCCGGGTCGTGGTCATGCTGGCCCGACGCTCGGCGCACCAGCACGATTCAAGCTTTTTGACCGCTCGCTGAGAATTGGCGAGCTGCGATACACCTTCTTCCTATGCAATGTCGAGCCGTATCGGGACGAGCCGTCGCTGATGCTGAGTCGGAATGGCTGAGCACTAACGCAACGCTCGATCCGTTGTGTGGTCGAGCGGCGCGACTCGCACTTTTCGGTTAGGTGGAAAACGAGCAGAGCTCGCGCGAGGGAGATACATCCCTCGCGCGAGCTCCACGTGCGCTGCCATGCAAACTTAACGGGCACGTCTTGAGGCTGCATGAATTCCGCAGTGGCCCGCGGCCCGCCGAGTGGCACGCGGACTACCGAGATCACCGCAAGGACCGCCACGCACCCCGCTCAGTTCAGTCTTGGGCGTGAAGGTCCCCCGTGGGCGCGCTGCTAACGTGTGGTAAATTGCGCGCTTACGGCCCCGTTAGACCCCTCGGGTCGCGATAGCTTCGCAACTCTGTTGGTGCTTCCTGGATAAATCCTGAGCGCGGCGATAATGCCGAGCAAAGCTGCAAACATCAACCAGAAACCCGGCGAAGCCTTGTCGTCGGTCCGATCGATCAGCCAAGTCGATGCCAGCGGCGTAAAGGTACCAAAGAGAGCTGCGGCGAGTGCGAAGGCTAAAGAAAAGCAGGTTGTGCGAACGTGCTTCGGCACGATTTCGACCAAAGCGCCCAACATGGCGCCGCTGTAGGTGCCAAAATAGAACGAGAACATCATCTCCACTACCACCATCTTGCCAAAGCTTGGGTCGGTCACAAGCCAAGACAACGCCGGATATACAGTCACCAAGGCAAGGCCAGCAATGGTCAGCAAGACCGGCTTCCGACCGATTCTATCAGAGATCGCGCCGCCGATTGGGTTCCAGATGAAGTTCGTCACGGCGACCAAAAGCGTCACCAAGAGCGTGTTCTGCGAGGACAGCTGCAATACGTGCTTGCCGAACGTAGGCGTGTACACTGTGACGAAATAGAAGGTCGTGGTCGTCAGCATTGCGATCATCATGCCAAGAATGACAATGCGCCAGTTCGCAACTGTGGAGGCAAAGACCTCGCGGGCCGTTGGGTGGGTCTTCATGACCAGAAACTCCGGAGTTTCCTCCAGCGTCCGGCGCAGGACGAAGATAAGCGGAACGATCAGGCAGCCAAGGAAGAATGGGATCCGCCAGCCCCAGGCGGCAACCATTTCGGCCGGAAGTGCTTCGCTCAAAAAATATCCGATAAGAGCCGCGACAAAGATCGCAACCTGCTGGCTCGAGGACTGAAACGATGTGTAAAAGCCGCGGTTACCCGGGGTGGCAATCTCGGAGAGGTAGACGGAAACGCCGCCAACCTCAACGCCCGCAGAAAAGCCCTGCAACAGCCGTCCGAACAGCACGATCGCGGGTGCGGCAATGCCGATCGTTGCATAGCCGGGACAAAAGGCGATGATGACGGTGCCAATAGCCATAATCGAAAGCGTGATGATCAGGCCTTGCCGACGGCCAATCTGGTCAATATAGGCTCCAAGCACAATCGCGCCAACAGGTCGCATCAACGCCCCCAGCCAGAACACACCGAAGGTGTTAAGCAGTGAAGCGGTTTCGCTTCCTGATGGAAAGAACGCGTTTCCGATGGCACTGGCGTAGAACCCGAACAAGAAGAAGTCGAACTGCTCGAGGAAGTTGCCGCTCGTCGCACGTAAGATGGCGCCAATGCGCTGTTTGGCCTTTGACGCTTGCGCGATGGACGCTGGTGACATGGCGAGTTTCCTCTCGGTTTGAAATGGCCGGTTCTGGAGAAAATCTCACGCCAGCCGAGTGCAGTTTCATGGCCGCGAATCTGCCATAAGGGCACTATCGACCAACCCGTAAGCGCCTGACGTTTCCGGCATATTTTCGGCAATTGCCGCAAACTCGCACAGTTTTTCGGGCGTTATTCCGCTCGCGTCGCAGGAGTGACTCTCAACCTATTGAAACCTCGGGCAATTCTCGGTGGAAAGGTTGTTGTCTGTGGCGTGGCCGAATTCCTCATTGAGCGCACCGACATGCAATGAAAAGCAAGGACGAGATGCATGGGATAGAGCGGCAGGGAAGAGCTGCCGTGAGATGTCTGCTAGAACAGCTCGCGAGCCTGCGATTGGAGCCGAGGTGCGTTAGCATCTCACCCGATGTCCAGCGATTTGGCCTCGAGTTGCTCAAGTTAACCTGAGGTTTACGGAAAAGATTTGGTGAGCGTGCTGGTGATCGAGCCCGTCCGATAGCGCCGATCGCCATGCTCGGGCAAGTGCCACGTTGTCCTTCGAAGCGAGGCGCGCCTCGTACTTCGAGGGGCGCTGCGGTCCTAATGCGGTCCAAAACCCGCGCTGAGGGGGAGGATCACAGCGGGCCTCCTCAGCGATAATGGGCTTAATCGAACAGCTTCATCTGGCTTCCACGTCGTATTAGAAACCTGGATGTTTGTCACGAATTATGACCAGGTCCAAGCAATCGGAATGTCGTGATAAGCCCTGCGCGACTGCTTGCTTGCCGGAGGCAAGGCCACGCCAGCCTCGCAACCTGATTGGCCGTAAATTTTGCACATGAGGCTCGCCTCCGTAAGCGAGGGCTATGAACCGCCGCGAAACCATGCGGTGGCATCGGGCCAGGAGCTGGGCGGCACATCGTAATTCGATGTGACCGAGGCTTGTGCGCATTCGGAATCTGACCACGATGTCCAGGTCGCATCACCTTGCCTTACTCGACAGTTACCGATTTCGCGAGATTTCGGGGTTGGTCGACGTCCGTGCCCATCAGGATGGCCGTGTGGTAGGCCAGAAGCTGCACCGGAATCGCATAAACAATGGACGTGAACGTCGTATCCATCTCCGGCATCACAATCGTCGCGAGTGAATCCATGGATACCTCTGCGGCTCCCCGAGCGTCCGTTATCAAGGTAATCTTGCCGCCGCGTGCGGCGACCTCCTGCATGTTCGAGATGGTCTTTTCGAACACCCGGTCGCAGGGAGCAATGACGATTACGGGAACGCTCTCGTCGATCAAGGCGATCGGGCCGTGCTTGAGCTCTCCGGCCGCATAGCCCTCCGCGTGAATATAGGAGATCTCCTTCAGCTTCAGTGCCCCCTCCAGGGCCAATGGAAACGACGTGCCGCGACCAAGATATAGCACGTCACGCGATTTGGCGATGTCGCGTGCGAGCTTCTCGATCTGCGGCTCGCTGGCAAGCGCCGCGGTAACAAGCCGTGGGATTTCGATCAGCGCTCGCACGAGATCGACCTCGTCGCTATCCGGCAATTCACCGCGCGCCTTGCCAGCAGCGACCGCAAGCGCCGCAAGGACGACCAGCTGGCATGTGAACGCCTTGGTCGAGGCAACGCCGATCTCAGGTCCGGCGAGCGTCTGCAACACTGTCCCGCTTTCGCGCGCAATGGTCGAACTCAGTACGTTCACGACAGAGAGGGTATGCAGGCCTTGCGATTTGGCATAGCGGAGCGCGGCCAGCGTATCGGCCGTCTCGCCGGACTGCGAGATGAAGATAGCAAGATCTCCCTTGCGCATCGGCGCCTCACGATACCGAAATTCGGAGGCGACATCGAGCTCGACCGGAATACGAGCCAGCCGCTCGAACCAGTACTTGCCGACATGGCCGGCGTAGCCTGCCGTACCGCAAGCCGTGATCGAGATATGTCCGATCTCGTTGAAGTCGAACGGAAGCTCCTGCGGCAGTGCCACGCTCTCGGTGGCGATATCGACGTAACGCGCCAGCGTCTGCCCGATCACCTCTGGCTGTTCGTGGATTTCCTTCGCCATGAAGTGGCGGTAGTTTGCTTTGTCGACGAGAACCGACGACGCGCCAGATTTCATCACCTCCCGGCGGACAACTGTGCCTTGTGCGTCGTAGACCACGCTGAAGTTGCGGTTGAGCACAGCCCAATCGCCGTCCTCAAGGTAGGTGATCAAGCCGGTAAGGGGCGCGAGCGCGATAGCATCCGATCCGAGATACATTTCGCCTTCTCCATGTCCGATCGCGAGTGGTGAGCCCTTGCGCGCACCGATCATGAGGTCGTGTTGACCCTTGAACAGGATTGCAAGCGCAAACGCGCCGATTAGCCGCGGCAGCGACGCTTTTACTGCCTCCTGCGGCGAGCAGCCATCTTTCAGATAAAAGTCGATGAGATGCGTCACCACCTCGGTGTCTGTTTCAGAGGCGAAACAGGCGCCATGCTGTTTTAGCTCCGCTCGCAGCTCGCGGAAGTTCTCAATTATGCCGTTATGGACGACTGCAACATTGTCCGTTGCATGGGGATGAGCATTGTGCTCCGTCGGCTTGCCGTGAGTAGCCCAGCGCGTGTGCCCAATCCCGACATGGCCTGAGAGCGGATGGCAGCGAACGCGTGTCTCAAGGTTCCTCAGCTTGCCCTCGGCGCGTCGAAGCTCGATATGGTTTCCTTTGAGCGTTCCGATGCCCGCTGAGTCATAGCCACGATATTCCAGTCGCTTCAGTGAATCGATCAGACGATCCGCGACCGGACCGCGCCCCAAGATGCCGACAATTCCGCACATTTAGTCAGTTTACCTCAAGTTCAAAACAGAGCGTCCCGCAAGGCGCGCCTGACCAATTCGCTCGCTTTAGTTATCCGCCAGTCTAGCCGTGCCTGCCCTCCATCGGGCACGCGGCACCCGGAGGTGCTCGAACTCCAAGAAAACGTGGAGCCCTGTCGAATTCGCCGGGAGATTCCTAAAGCAACTGTCTGGCAATCGCACAATGAGCGCCGTCAGCAGTTAGCAGCTGCATGAGGCTCTCGTTTTGTCCGATGTACCCGATACGGCCAAGAAGGCCCGGTAGGTCTGGCGCATTCCATCTACAAGCCATGTCCTCGCGCGCCAGCCGAGGCTTGCGAGACGGCTGACGTCGAGCAGCTTGCGCGGAGTGCCATCGGGGCGCGACGTGTCGAAGGCAATCTCGCCGCTGTAGCCAACGACCTCGGCGACGACACGGGCGAACTCGGCGATGGTGATGTCCTCGCCTGTGCCGATATTGATCAGCTCCGGCCCCGAATAGCTCTTCATCAGGTGCACGCAGGCATCCGCCATGTCGTCAACATAAAGGAACTCGCGCCGTGGCGTGCCGGTGCCCCACACGGCGACACTCTTTGCGCCCGCGACCTTCGCCTCGTGGAAGCGGCGGATCAGCGCGGCAACGACATGGCTCAATTCGGGATGATAATTGTCGCCGGGGCCGTAGAGATTGGTGGGCATCACGCTGATGAAGTCGCTGCCATACTGGCCGCGATAGGCTTCCGCCATCTTGATGCCGGCGATCTTGGCGATCGCATAGGGCTCGTTGGTCGGCTCCAGCGGGCCTGATAGCACCGAGACCTCGCGCAGCGGCTGTGGGGCTAGCTTCGGATAGATGCAGGACGAGCCCAAAAACATCAGCTTTTCGGCGCCGTTTTGATGCGCGGCCTGGATCACGTTCGCAGCAATCGTGATGTTGTCGTAGATGAACTCGGCCCGCAGCGTGTCGTTGGCGACGATGCCGCCGACTTTTGCGGCGGCGAGGAAGATCACCTGCGGCCGCGTTTTCGCGAACCATTCGAACACGGCCGTCTGGTTGCAGAGATCGACCTCGCGCCGGTCGACCGTGACGAGCTGCACGTCCTCCCGCGCGAGCCGGCGCGCAATCGCGCTGCCGACCATACCGCGATGGCCGGCGACGTAGACGCTTTTGCCCTTCAGCTCAAACGGTGCGCTTGCCATGGGCCGCCTCCCGTTTTGCTTCCGCCAGATCGCTTGCCATCATCTCCTCGACGAGCTGGGCGAACGTGTGCTTCGGCTTCCAGCCGAGCACCTGATGCGCCTTGCTGGCGTCGCCGACGAGGAGATCGACCTCGGTGGGGCGGAAATAGGTCGGATCGATCTTCACCACCGTCTTGCCGCTCGTCTCATCGACGCCGGTCTCCTCGACCCCTGCTCCACGCCATGCAATGCGGCGGCCGAGCTGGGCGAACGATAGCTCGACCATCTCGCGCACCGAGTGCATCTCGCCGGTGGCGAGCACGAAATCGTCGGGCTTGTCGGCTTGCAGGATCTTGTGCATGCCCTCGACGTAATCGCGCGCGTGGCCCCAGTCGCGCTTGGCTTCGAGATTGCCGAGATAGAGCGTCTCCTCCAGCGCGACCTCGATACGGGCGACAGCGCGCGTGATCTTGCGGGTCACAAATGTCTCGCCGCGGATCGGGCTCTCGTGGTTGAACAGGATGCCGTTGCTGGCGAACATGCCATAGGCTTCGCGGTAGTTCACCGTGATCCAGTAGCCGTAGAGTTTTGCCACGCCGTAGGGCGAGCGCGGATAGAACGGCGTGGTCTCCTTCTGCGGGATCTCCCGGACGAGGCCGTAGAGCTCGGAGGTCGAGGCCTGGTAGAACCGCGTCTCCTTCACCATGCCGAGGATGCGAATCGCTTCCAGCAGCCGCAGCACGCCGATCCCATCGGCATTGGCGGTGTATTCGGGACTCTCGAAGCTGACCGCGACGTGGCTTTGGGCGGCCAGATTGTAGATCTCGGTCGGCCGGATCTGCTGCACCAGCTGGATCAGATTGGTCGAGTCCGTCATGTCGCCGTAGTGCATCAGGAACGGCACGTCCCCGAGATGCGGGTCCTGGTAGAGATGGTCGACCCGCGCAGTGTTGAACGAGGACGAGCGCCGCTTGATGCCGTGCACGACATAGCCGAGCGACAGCAGATATTCGGCCAGATAGGCGCCGTCCTGTCCAGTCACGCCGGTGATTAGAGCGACCCGCCGTTTGCTCTCTTGGTTTGACAAATCGTTGCTCTGCGCAGGCTAATGTCGGTCCCCGATCGACGACGTCAATCGCGTCTGGCCTCTTCGAATGCGGAAGCGTCACGCTCTCGAACGGCCGAGTTCTGGACTCTGTATAGGCATTGCATCAAGCGCTCAACTGTACGGAGGTAACCTTCCACATCGAAAGGGTTTTGAAGGACTATACGAAAGTTTGTAGTCCGGAAGATTCCGTTCGGCCTTCGTCAGGCGTTTCTCGGCGTGGGCGCGACCAATGAAATTGCGGCGCGGATGGGAGGTAAGCAGACCCGTTTGGCCGAGAAGCGTTCCACAGTCCGTTCGTGGTCAACTCGCACGTTGAGCCAGCGAGTTTCCCTCATTTCGTGTCCTTGCCTAAGAGTTTTCCAATCTTGCTGTTCATCCAGTGCAACCGCGAGCAAGCCGGCCAAACAAAGCATTGAAATTCGTTCTCTGTCGCGCAGTACTTATCATCGTCGATCATTTCTGGACAATCAAGTTGGTGATCTGGCAAGCAAAAGTGAAGGCGCGCATACTGCCTCCGTGCTGTTTGAGTTCACAGAAAAACGCTGGATGAATGAGGCCAGTGCTATATGGGACCTCAAGGGGGTTATCGCGACGATTAGTGTGCCCTGCGCCCCCGAAGGGCGAATTCAGTAGCGAAAGGCATCTGGCGGTTCATTGCTCGCGAGTGGCCAAGGAATCAACAACAATGGTGCGTTTAGCGGGCGGACGATATGGCTCACAAGGTCAGTGCTCGGTTCGGCGACCATTCCGCCGGGGGGTGTTTTCCGCGCTCGCAAGCATGTCTTCGGGCCGGCCGTAGTATGACCAGGCAAAGCCCGCTTGTGGGTGAATTAAGCCGCCTCGAGCACGTGCCGCTGCCATTGAAACTGGCGGTTTGCTGGTCCCGAGCGCCCCTTCTCTTGTCGGCAAAGTCCGGTTCTTGAGCAAGCATTCTGCGGATAGCAGCCTGAGCTGACGGATCAACTGCGTTCTACCTCAACTATCACACTTGATTTGCAGCCCCTCGGCAGAAGGAAGTCGGATGAGCTGCTCGTCGAGAGTGGAGAGGTCGAGCCGGGTCATTAAACCAAGTGCCCCCGCTCGAATGCGCCGAAAGCAGCGTAAGCTTTAGAGGCGCGTCTCGAAATGAATCGCCGGATTATCGGGTTCGAACGCGGTGTTTCCCTCAATCATGGTGCCGAGATCAATCTTCAGTCCCTCGCGGGTATAAACTTCCACATCATCTCTTCCAAGGCGCTCACATGAGCTTCTCCATAATCGCTCGTCAGGTCCTGATGGGCCTCATTGCCGGATCGGCGTTCGGCTCTTGGGCAATCGTCAGGCCTGCACCTCGAGCAGACCCAGCTCGCGGATCTATCGGCAGCTCTCTTGCTCCCGCGATGACCGCTGCCCATGCCTAGCACTTGCGCGGACTCGTCTCGGATTACGGTTGTTCATCTAGTCTACTTTCGTTCAACGAGGCTGCGTCCGTCCGACCATGGCATGACGTGCATTCGGGAATGGTGATAAGCGCACCACGATGACAGCTTTTGGCGAGGCCCCGTCACAACGGGGTCGCCGCACATATACGCGGCTCCCGGATCGCCATTCTTGAAACCAACAATGGCCCGGCATTGGCCCTCACAGTGATCGACGAGCAAGACCCTGTTGGATTTATCGGGTCCTCTCACATGACCGCTCCGGGATACCGCATCGATCTCGTGGCGGCTGGTTTGGAACTCAGTGCCCGCAAACGTATTTCGTAGCCTCCAAGGCTGGATTGGTCCTTCTTACATGTGGGCGATCTTGTCTTCATGGGGCCGGCGATTGCGTGGACAGGACAGAAGGTGCGTTCTTCGGCTGAGCGCGATCCTCAGCCGCTTTGGCAGAAGACCTCTCATCGCAAGCGGTCGGCCTGCTCCGCTGGAAGCGGCCGAACATTGGTGCTCCCTAGCTGTGCACTCTACAATCCGACGCTACGTATGATTCAATCCCCCTCCGAGCTTATCGCGTGAATATGTCGAACCCGTATTCGTTTGCCAGGAGCCAGCCGCAAGACGAGCAGGGCGGGAGGCGCTTCACCAAGGCAGTTGGCTTTGGGTATCAATCGTCTGCGGAAGGCGCAGCTCAGGTCCGCTCGAGTGTGCGCGCATAGCGACCCCCCAGTTGGGAGGCTGCTCGTCGGTGGCCACGAGTGATCAAGCGAATCAATCAAGCTTACTTAAATGTGTGGATAGGAGGTGCCTTGGCGACGCAATCGATCGCCCATGGCTGGAATGCTCTGGCGAGTCGGTGCGAATTGGCTTTGTCTATCCAGCCGAGCTCTGCCGCTGTCACCATCGTAATGGGGCTGCTTCCCGGGAGTTGTCGGTGCCGCGGCGGCTGAGAAGATTGGAAACGAGATCAATCGTAAGCGCGAAGCCGATACCCTTGCTTCAGAATTCGAATGAACGTGCGAAAGAAGCCTCCGGCTTGGACGGAGGTTTCGGATGGGATTGGACAGCAAAA
>NZ_JADPKX010000021.1:0-1133 GCF_023074155.1 Bradyrhizobium sp. 134
ACCTGGCGTCCCCAGAAGCATCGAAATCCTCGTGCCGCCGGAAAGCTTGCCGATCCTCGAATGGCTCGGTATCAAAACGTCGAAATCACTGTGATGAACTAGTGGTTCATCACAGTGATTTTGACTCTTTGGGGGTGGCTGGATAGGCGCGGCCGAGTTTGGCGCGGGCTTTATCTGTTGTGAACATCCATTTGATGCGGGCTCGGGTTTTATTCCGTCTCTTTTGCCATGCTGCGATCTCGTTTCGGAGCCTTTTGGGATCGTAAGATGCGGCGGCCGAGACACTGGCGCTGTAGCGCGCTGATCTCGCACTCGGACCATATTGAGCCAACTGGCGTGCTTCGGGGTGAAGTGGAATTCGAGGCGGCGCAGGATGCGCCGGCCTCGGCGGGCACGAAGGCCTCGTACAGCGCCCCAGGCTTATGGATCGACAAATTGTCCTGCACGACACGGATGCAGACGGCGTCGGGATAATGGACGTCGACGAGATCACGCATCCAGTGGGCGTAGTCCACGGCGGCGCGGCGGTGGGTGACCTTGATGTTGCGCCAGCCCCGATGTGGATCGCAGGTGACGAAGAGATTGGCGGTGCCGTTGCGGCGATACTCGTGATCGTAGCGCTCGCGCTGTCCCGGTTGGGCCGGGATCGGCTGGCGCACCTCGCCGATCAGCTGGATGGGAGTCTCGTCGAAGCAGACCAGCGGCCGGGCGGGATTCTGCGTCTCGGCGTAGAGGTCGAGCACGTTCCCCATGCGGGCAACGTATTCGCCGTCGACATGGGGAATGCACCACATGTCCCTGCGCCACGGCTTGAGGTCGTTCTCGGCCAACCGGCGACGCCCGGTCTCGCCCGATAGGCTGTTGTGATCGATGAGCTTGACGATCGTGTCGGCCAACTGGCGAAGGCTGGCATCGTCAGCCTGGGTCGTCCGGTATCTCATGGTCATGCGGCAGCAGCCGATGGCTTTACACGCCCGCCGTTCGCTCATCCCGAATGCCTCGCGCAGATGGACGAGAGCTTTCCGCTTCACCACTAGACTGTATGTCCCCTCCACAAAATGAGGCGACTCACCCTCGATGTTGCGACGAGGGTTGCCTGGATGGACCGGGCAGAGCCTCAAACAAGGAGGGCG
>NZ_JADPKX010000067.1:0-33219 GCF_023074155.1 Bradyrhizobium sp. 134
CGGCATATCGCTCCTTCGGTGGAGAAGTGGAGGCGTCAAGCACCCCCACGATATGCCGCCTTTCCGATTCCCGCCGTCACCAACTTTGGGCGATAGCTCATAACCGGCGTGCCCTCGCTCGTGCTGACGGACCATGACCAGCTTCGCTCACGGCGCTTAAAGGAAATCTCAAAGAACGAAAAACGATCGGACATAAACACCGATGGTCTGTCTGTACCGGAACGCCCGCCGCGGCTGCCCCGGAGATGGATTCGCCGTGTGGTGGAAAATAGACACTCTGGCAAGTGGCGAGACATCGCACGGACATCGCGGCGAAAATCGTCAAAAAGAGCCCCTCCAGCGCTGAATTCCACCAACGATGCGGTTCCTCCAGCACTGGAGTGGCGGAGCAAGACCAGCACAACTACCCTGTACGTGGAGGGCACAGCAGCAACGTCTCGGGCACCTACGAGCAACGACGACTGTGGTGAAGTTCATACTCGACTTTGGAATCAGCTAGTAGTCTCTTTGAGCGGTTCACCGTGCTTCCTCTGCTACCATTCTTTGCGCCTTGCGGAGTCGCCAAGTGTTGGACGCAACGACCACTGCGCTTTTGCGTGCTGTTCTTGAGGAGGTTTGCGACGGTCTGCCTCGCAGCGAAGCCGGCACTCGGGCCCATGTCGCTTCCAAGATCTTGGAGGCTGCCAACAAAGGCGAGATCGCGGCGGAGCGCCTTCGGCAGGTCGCAATGCAAGCTCTTCGCTCCGCGCCAACTATGTGGCGCTAAATGCGGACAATTCTGATAGTGCTCATGTGAATTTCCAGGTCACGGGTTGAAGATCCTTGTGAGCTACCCGAACGGGTTCGCATCCATGCCGGATCTCAAGCGAGACATGGCCATTTTGGCCACGAGCGGTCCGGATTGGGCGGCGCGCACCAAACGAATGGGCGCCCGTGTGCCAGAGCTCGATTTTTTTCGCAGCAACTCGTCGAGCGCTTGAATGGAGGGTGGCGCATCACGGAAAAGGGACGAGCGGTGCTCGAGTGTCATTCGGCCTGCAAAAATTTGCAAACGATGACGTAATTGCGGTCGGCACTCGTGGCAGACAACCTCCGTTATCGTGGAGCCTCGCAATTAAATGATTCGAAGGAGCTCCCATGAAGCAGTACGTCCGGCTGGACGTCTCACAGAGAGAAACCGCTGTGTGCGTTGTCAACGAGACTGGTCAAGTGATCTTCGAAGGGAAAGCAAAGTCTAATCCTGGTGCCTTGACTGACCTGCTTAACAAACATGCGCCTCATGCCGAGCGTATCGGCTTCGAGACCGGTGCTATGGCGAGTTGGCTATGGCATGAACTCCGCAGGGTTGAGCTTCCCGTGGTCTGCATCGACGTTCGGCATGCGCACGCAGCTTTGTCGGTCCGAATGAACAAGAGCGATCAGAATGATGCGCGAGGGCTTGCCGAACTGGTGCGGCTTGGATGGTATCGAGAGGTAAAAGTCAAAAGTGAGGAAAGCCAGAAGATCCGAGCGATCCTTGTCGCCAGATCTCGGCTAGTGTCCATGCACCGAGACATCGAGAACCAAGTTCGCAGCTTGATCAAGGAATGTGGATTGCTGTTCCCTCGCGCGATCGGCCAACAATTCCGCAACCAGGTCAGCGAACTCTTGGGCGTCGATCATTTGCTTCTCAGCGTGATATCGCCGCTGCTCTCGATCCATGAGAACGTTTGTCAACAACAAGGTAAGTTCGACGACGAGGTCCGCCGGTTGGCAAAGCTGGACGACACGACGCGTCGCCTGATGACGGTCCCCGGGGTCGGTGTCGTGACGGCCCTAACGTTCCGCCACACGATCGATGACCCCTCGCGCTTCCGATCGGCTTCGACGGTCGGCGCCTACCTAGGCCTTACGCCGAGGCGCAGCCAATCCGGCGAAACCGACACCAACGGAAAGATATCTCGATGGGGCGACCGGCTTCTCCGAACTTACTTGTTCGAGGCCGCCACTGTCCTTCTTTATCGAACCAAAAAGTGGTCTTCCCTAAAGGCCTGGGGCATGAAGCTCGCCAAGCGGATCGGCATGAAGAAGGCAAAGGTCGCCATCGCCCGAAAGATCGCCGTGATTCTCCACTGCATCTGGGTCGATGGCACGTCGTTCGACTGGGGCCAGCCGAAGCCAATCTGATATTTGCTCGCAAGTTCCTGGTCCGGTCCGCCGGACTGGCGATGTCCCGCTGGGACGGTGGTCGTGGTGACCTCGGTCAATCGGCTGGTGGCGGTTCGCCCGCACTCCGCTGCAAACGTTGAGGCGCCCGATCCGGACATCATCATGAGGCGCTAGCGACCTCGGAAAGGACCATGACCCCAGCTACGACATCAACCCAACCCGACGAAGCCGCCAACGACGTCGATTGCCAAGCCCGCTAGGCAATCGTCTCGCCATCCGCGATCGCTCCGTCTCCACAACCTGATCAGCTCCGACGGAGCAATCGCTACCGGCGTGTCACTGGAGAGAGGAAGAATGGTAGCTTGACAACAAACCGCAATTAAAGGGCCGATTGACACCCGAGGGCAAGGCGCCATTACAGGTTTTGATCGCCGAGGAGACGATCGAAGAAGCCAAGATACGGGCAATCCGGGAGAAGACCAGCGTGTCCCGGGTCGTCGAGGAGCTGCTGCAGGGTGGCTAAACGGCACCTACAAGCTTAATAGTGATACACGGCGACCGAAAATTCGCGTCCTAGCGGGTTCCAGAAGACACTTTAGTCATACCGTTGCAGTCGAGCCGACTCGATTGACAAGCTGCGGCGCCAGCGCCAAGCCGACACCCGTCTGAACTCGGCGACCCGCACATCCGCCCGCCACTCTTGTGGGCGTCCGAACAGAACCAGCATCAGGACCTTAGACAACCGAGCGTCGCGTGACAGAAGGACGCGCCGCAACGCGCGTTTGTCGGTCCCGCTAAGACGGCCAGACAATGCATCAGGATGTGTGTGCCAATCACCGACATACACGTTCGTACGCCCCGATCGTTCGTATTCTAAGCCGATCTGAGCCGCTTCCCAAACGTGATCGTGTTCGTAGGAATAGCGTTTATGGACGGCGGCAGGACCTGCCCCCATCACGGCGGTGATCACGACGTTAGCATCGTCGGCCCAATATCCGGTAAGCACCCCGCCGGTCTCGTTCGGGTAGAAGCGGTCGGCGTCACCGCGCAATTTTTCCAGTGACGGCGACGAAATCCAGGCGGCTAGGCCTTGCATGTGCAGTTCGCATGTCGGGTCAAGGTCTCGCTACGCCACGAGGGCAGTTTTACCCCAGCCTGCTCATTGAAACTCAGCGTGTGAACGGTAGTTGAGCCGTTCCCTCCACCGGCAGCAAGAAAAGCTGAAGCGACTCGCATTCCATGCAACGAGATTTCCTGCAGATCGTAAGACACACCTGTGAACGTTCGCTCTGAGCAACCTGGAGGCTGGACGAGACCGCTTTCGTCACCAAGGCCAGGCGGTTTGGAGATCAAGCCGTCGTCCCAAGCGCGCAGAAGACAAGCGGGGCAACCTCCTTCCGGACCATAGAGCACCACGACACCTCCACTAACCGGAGGCGATGCATGCATTGCCATGACGGGAAGGCCGAGCCGCGCCGTAAAGTCGTGAATGAATGACATATTCCAGTACGCCGCCGTGGCGTCGATAACCAGGTCAACTCCGTCGGCCGCATCGGTCAAGGCGCGCTCATCCCTGAACGGATATTTCTGCGACTGCGTCCCCAATTGGTGCTTGATAAAGCGCACGTCACAGTTGGGGAATTCGTTCTTAATGAAGGCATCCAGAGCCTCAACCTTCGACCGTCCCCAGGCGCTCGCCCCCAACGGCCAGCGCATGGAGTTGCCAGGCTCAACGATGTCGGAATCGAGTAGCCTGAGCTCTTTGACGCCGTTGCGAGCCAGATCAATTGCGAGCGGCGCTCCGATGGCACCCGTGCCGATGACGCAAACCTTCTTGGCAGATCGATCAGACGCTTGCGGCGCCCTCGAAGCCAAATCGGAAACACCCGCCCGCAAGGTGCGAACGATGCCCCCTGACAGGGGTTTGCGGCCTTGGAAACTCTTTTTGCTGCCCACAGACAGTGCGAAGAGCCAGCCGTCCCCGTTCCGCTTCCACTCGAGCTCGGAAGGATAAAGGAAAGCATTCAAACGGAAGCGCCGTGTGGACAGGGACGATGAAGAAAAAACTGGAGACGAAGAAGCGATTTCGAGGCCTATGAGATTCCGCAGAACGTCCTCGGTCCCGGGATTCGGAGTTGTGTCGAGACGTTCCCACGGAATGGTTAGGTCCCTCGCGTTACCATTGGCGAGAAACGCGGGGAGTCGTCTGTTCCAGTCTGCCAGTACAGCGCCATCCTGTGCGAAAACCGCGGTCACCGACGCGCGCAATCGAGGCGTCTCCGTTTCGCCATTCTCGATGGTGTATTTGACACTAAGCCGACCTGAATCGATACGCTTGGCCCAGAGATCCCAAGTTGTCTCGATCAGGCAGTATGGAAGGTCATCTACTGGCGATCCGTTCCACCAAACTTCCGCTGGCTCGCCCTGCCGATCTTCATTGGCGCTTGCCTTCAGCGCATCGGTGAGCATCTCTCGAAGTAGGGCCGGTACCGTCAGACTAGAGGTCCATTGCCGACTATCCCTGCCGATAAGGCACAAGGTGCCGTCGGGGGCAACGTGTCTGCGATCGCGAAATGGCACCGGATCCCGCAGCAGGACCTGAGGCCGAAGAAAGGGATAACTGTCCGGATATACCGCCCTGAGTGGAAGAACTCCGCCCTCATGAGGCCACTCGAAATCAAGTACAAGTCGGTGGTCTTGCAGAGCACCGTCCTCGGGGCGAGGATCTACGTTTTCGGACTGAAACGCGTCGAGCTCCATCTGGAGCCGACCGGGAAAGCGTAGATCCCACTGCGGTATTCCGCCCCTTGGCTGCAGGACAGTATCGCCCACTCGCCTTACCCCACGACACGTGGCGGCGGCTTGGGAGGCTCGGGAGGACCGGGTGGCTTGCCGGGGTGCGGTGGCGGACCGTTGCCAGGCGTATCGCTGGGCGGGCCCGGCGGCACGTCAGGATGCTCCGGATGAGATGGGTGGGGCGGCTTAGACATCTTAAAACTCCTTCTGCTCGCTTGGGCCACGGGGCCGACGTACGCACGCTGCAAGGGCACAGATCCACACGTTCGTCGTCGGTACCCATCGATCCAGAGCCAAAAGTGTGGTCCCGTTACCTCACTTGCAAGAAAACACCGCAAAACTGCGGGATTTTCACGTTTTGCGGCATTTTCGCCGCAAATCACGGACTTTCTTTTGTGTGAACTAGATCAGGTCCCGTTTTGCTGAGCCGATAGTAATAACGATTATTCGTGCCACAACACGGCCGAGTAGCCTTGTGTGGTGCTCAAAAAATGCATTTTCGAGGCGCAACAGCCGGAAATCTGTGCAGAATCAGATGGATGACGTTATCGTTGGACACGGCATATCGCTCCTTCGGTGGAGAAGTGGAGGCGTCAAGCACCCCCACGATATGCCGCCTTTCCGATTCCCGCCGTCACCAACTTTGGGCGATAGCTCACGCAGCCGCCTCAAGTCCTTCAAACCGCCGATAACCGATCATGCGTCGGACCACGGCTCCGTTCTTCTGTTCGACAAACGCCTGGTCGTTCTTGCGGTAGGGTCGGCAACGCGTGAACTCGATGTTCATCTGCTCACATGCCGTGCAGCGAGAGCGGCAGCTGTCGGCGAACTTTTGTCGTCACGGTGCTCAGGAGCGTTTGCTCGCGCACCAGCAACGGCGCACACTCCGTCCAACAGGTCGCAATATCCGTGAGCACCAGCGTCTGTATAAAACCGGCGCGCGCCGAGGGCCCACTGTGAGCGACCAGATCGGCTTCGACTAAGCCCGGCGCCGGATACTTCCAGCCGGCGGACGTCCGTACCGGGATTCCGTCGCTCTGCGCTCGCCACCGGGCGGCGCCGCTGGCGTCCACCTTCCTCTCGGATCTTGCCCAGCGCCCTATCGATCGTGGACGCGCTCCCCGCCAGTAGCTTCGCACAGGATTTCAGGAGCCAGGCCCATGTGACCGTTGCGTTCCATCGACTCGATCAGGAGCGGCAGCAGCGCTTTCAGCCTCTTGCCGCAGATCCGGTCGGATGCCTCACAAAGCACTACCAGCGCATTTCGCTCAGCTTCCTCGTAATCCGGCGACGGGTGCGCCGAACCGAGGATTGCCTCATCTCGCCTCGGAGCAGGCGCATCGCATGCTTTCGATGCAAGCCCGTCACAAGCACAAACTGGTCCAGAATTCGCGCTTCTCCGCGCGGCTCGCCTCTCTGTAGCGCTGCCCCACAGCGCCCGTCAGCTCTCTCCGAATCGCCATGCTCAGTTGCCTCATTATCGCGCCCGCAGTCCCATCCCACTGGGGAGCAAATTACGTGAGGCAGGCACAGCACAGCATTCAGGAACATTTCAACCGACTTCTTGCCATCCTCGTATGGCTTCCGACCGGGACGATCGCCCATGATGCCCTACACGCTTGAGGCCGATCCGTGTGCCACATCCAGGCGCACCGCTCTCGAGCGCTTCCTAAGCAACGGTCGCATCAAGCTCGACTCCAACGCCGTCGAGCGCGCAATCCGGCCACCAACCATCACGAGAAAAAACGCGCTCTTCGCGGGCAGCCATGGTGGCCGGACCTCGGCCACCATCGCCACGCTGCTGCAGACCAACGAAGATGAACAACCAGACCCGCACTCCTGGCTCACGCAAACTCTCGAACGGATCGCGCGGCGCTGGCCGATCTCTCAGATCGATACTCTCATGCCCTGAACTTCCAAGCCTGAACGGCCAAAGTTTCGCGCTTACGCCACTGCCAACACGTCTTATCGGCGGCGGCGCGCCTCGCGCAATTAAGGTGCTCGAAAGCGGGGTAGATCACCAAGCTGCGAGGATTTGCCGCATCGTGAAACGGGTATGAAAACCCAAGCAGGCTCGACGCGACAGCGATGGGGGCTTGAAGTCTACGTAGCGTCAGGTTGTACAGTCTGAATCATACATACGGCCTTCTCTGAAGCTTCATGATCACTCGGAGAGGCTCGGTTGGTTGTAGCGAATGTGAGGACGTTGACCTGAAGAGGAAGCAGAGCTTGCAGTGCAAGTATTGAAACCCGGTCGCCTTCCAACAGCAGTGGGGCGGCCCAATGTCGGTCGCCGATGTGCCGCATGCGATGTCCCGGAAGGAGGGGCGGCAACACCGTCGCTTTTTGAGTCGTGCGAGTATTTGGGTTTCGTTTCTCCTGGATCGTTTTGAGTTTGGCGAGCGGTCACCTGTTGCCCAGGAGCCGGGGCGCTTTTCTGCAGCAGCCAAGACCGGGCAGGTGTGAGTAATGCACGAGCTCGGAGCGACGCGCGATAACAGTCCCTTTTTGTTCAATTTGGCGATCTTGACGCCCGGCTTTTTGAAGCCGGAGTCTCTGTGGTCAATGCGCCGGAGTGTGGCTCCGGGGCAGCTATGAAGAATCTTCTCATCTTAGGAGAGTCGTGTGGAACCGATCTATAACGATCCGAACTCTTGGATGCGCTGGTACGCCGAGCAGCAGGCGTTGCAGCGTGCGGGGCAAGAGGCCGACGTCGACCCTGCGGATCAAGCTGGCTTCGAGCAGCAATTGGGCGAGCTGCAACTCCGCTCTCCTGAGGAGAGTTCCGGGGTTAGTTCCCCCGACAGTTCAGCCGCACGGTCGCATGAAAACATCCAGCGTACGGACGTTGGTGGTTCGATGCGAATGCGGCCAAGGTCCAACCTGCGGGACAATTCGTTCAGCAGCACGCGTCACAGTGTCGATGTTCCGCACGCTCATCTTGGCTCGGCTGCAAATAATTACCGGTCTGACTTGCAGGACAGGCCATTCAGCAGCATGCGTTACGCAGCGCCCTCGGAGGAACAACCTACGGCGCGGACGAAGGACAATAAGCCGCGTGGACTGTTCTCTCGGGTCAAATCAGGGTTAAGCAAAGTCTTTGGAGGAAATCACCGTGAGAAGTGGTCCGGCGGCCCAGCCTCTGATGACGTCTACTCGGAGCTTCGCATCGACTTTGCAAAGCGCAGTCGCCCGTCCGAAGCAGACCTAGCGCTGATTGAAGAGTTCAAGACGGCATTGGGCAGCGCGAACCGTAAAACGAAGACGATCGAGAATTATGTGATGGCTCTTCGAATGTTCAGCGAATTCCTCCAACCCAAAGGCGTCACTCTGAACGACCTGCTTGGCAATGCTGATCTGCTGACAGCCTATAAAGATGAATTTAAGAAGGTGGCGAGCGCCAATAGCAGGAACTATGTGGGTGGAGCCTTGGATACACTCCAGAATTTCCAGGCTGGAAATCCCATATCTGCTCCAGCTGGGGTGGGTACGCGAGAGCAACCGATGCACCCCCAAGACGAGCGGATGATCCGCCAGTTCGTGGAAAACGTCAAAGACTACAGAGTAGATCCCGATGGTACCAGAGGCCGCGGGACTGGAAAGGTCCCGCTTGCAACGATCAAGGGCAATGTGCAAGCGCTCAACGCGTTTGCTCGTTGGCTCCGAGCGCAGAACAAGGGGCCCCTGGCTCCTCGGGCATTCAATGAGCCAAGGTCGCTCGCCGACGACATCAACGAGTACTTCGTAGCTGGCGGCGATGATCGTGACCGCCTCAGCGCGGCATTGTCTCATCTCCGCAGGATCGGGGCTGACGGGCTCCAAGCTGTCGGTGCCGGGCCCCGCCTGATGGGGCGCGAAACGTTATCGGCTCATCCGAAGGACGTCTCCACGATCAGTGACTTTTTAACGGACGCTCTATCCAAGCTTGGATCCGACGCGACTCGCAAGGAGAAAATCTGCGCTTCGGCGAGGGCTTCCAGGCTACGCTCTTTTAGTGATTGGCTTCAAAGAGAGGGCAGGCCGAGCATCATGGACCGTATCGAGGGCAATGCTAAGCAGCAGTCGTCATTGAGCGCAGATTATGCGGCGTACAGCAAAGCCACAAAGCAGACACCCCCACTCGATCTCCTTCGACAATACCTGGGGCTCGAGCCCCAACAAGGACTTCGTGCTTATGACGATGACGCCAGCCTGATCGAGAGCCTGGCCAAGGAAGAGCTGAGAAACCTCGACCCAGCTTCCGAACAGAGAAGAAAAACAATTCGTAATACTGCTTCGGCCCAACGCAATTTCAGTAATTGGCTCCGCACAGAGGGTAGGGAAAGCATCGCGAGCCGAATCAACGGCAATAGTGAGCAGCGGCGCTCGCTGGAGGCAGACCACCGGGCTTTCACGGAAGCCAAAGGGAAACTTGGCCTGAGTCTCAGGAAGCTCAGGCAGTATCTGCAACTCGTTGAGGCAAACAGAGGGCTGGGTGTGACCTTCCCTGAGCAGAGGGCTAGCTCTAACTCAACCTCAACCTGGGTGCGAGATTTGCCGACGCCGCCGTCCGAAAGTGAGTGGCCGCCGCTGCTAGATCCGTTTGGGCAGGCTGGCTTGCAGGAACCGGCCAGGTCGAGCTCGACCTGGTCCCCGCACGTGCCGTCCGACTTTGATCCAAGTGAGTGGCCGGCAGCGCAAGGCCCGGTTGGACCGGGTTGGCAGGACCTGGCCGGCTCGAGCTTAACCTGGTCTCCACGAGTGCCGTCCGACTTCGAGTGGCCAACTCCAGAGGGCGCGCCAGCTCGGTCCTCAGACATCTACCACGGTTTGGCTTCTTTCACTGATCTGCCGTCCACACCGCAGGAAATACGTGACGACGCCCAGTCAAGGCCGGTGCTCAGCCCTGCCGGCAGACCGCCGTTCTTCATCGGTTCATCAGGCAAGCCGCAAGAGCTCGAGGATATCGGATATCTCGTCGGCGAGGATTGGCAGCATGGCTCACAGCCGGTGCCGGACTTCCTGCTCGATGTACTGGACAATAGAGTGCTGTTGCCGAGTTCGCGAATGGCTCCCCAGCCGGTCTCTATCAACGGTGAGACCTACTCCATTGCGTTGGGGCCGCGAGGACGCCGCGACGCCCAGCTGATCCATCACCCTGGCCCATCCTCGGTTCCTGATGCCCGGATCGGCGCTTCGAGGGCGAGTGCCTCTGCCAGCGACCGCAGCGGACGGGTGCTCGGAGCCTCGGAATGGCTGGGTGATCAGCATATCCAGCGGGACTACGAGCTCCTGTCGCAGGAGTTGCGGCAAAGCAATCCAAACCTCGCCGCCCGGACCCGGTTCGTCGATCCTCTCATCGCCTTTCAGGTGGGCCATGGTACGGACGGCGACGCCCTGGACGCATTCCATCGCATTGTCAACGATCGGAATGGCAACGATACGGCCGACTTCCTGTTCTTGCCGGTGAGTGATGCGAGCGCTACGAACCTTCATGCCCGCGGCTCCCATTGGTCGTTGCTGCTGGTAGATCGCCGCGATCGCGACAGGCCGGTCGCCTATCATTACGACTCCGCCAAGGCATACTACGACGCCGCCAAGGCATACAATGCCACACCTGCAGCAAAGCTCGCAGCGCGGGTGGGAGCCGATTTGCGAGATGCCCCCATGCGCCAGCAGGGGAACGGCTATGATTGCGGAGTGTTTGTGGTCGACGGTACCCGGGCGCTGGTCAGACGGCTCGCGGGAAGACGGCACGCAGATCTGAGCCTCCTCTACCTCGTCGTCGATCGGCAGGCACTGCGAAACCGGCTAAGTGGGTGAAGTCGGCTTCAACTGAATAGCGCGTGCAGCTGGTTGAACTGTATCCGTCCGAGATAAGCCGGGGACAGTGGATCACCGATTCCACCGCCTGAGGGGTTCGGTTCCCCTGTGCATCCTGATGAGCTCCATCAGGTTAGCCGAGTCGGTGAACGCCGTGACGCCGTCGTTACCTATGCTGTAAACCGAGATGACGCCGCCCACCGGGTCCACTCCGTTGGTCACATCCCAGAGCCAGTCCTCGTCCTCGCCGAGGTCCTTTGCCACGCGACCGATGGTGAAGACGAAATTGACTCTGTTGACGTGCGCTGAGCGGAGGACGTCGACGTGAGCGACGTCTAATTCCACGGCAGCAACTGGTGTAGGCAGCTCTGTGGCATGTCCGCGATGCGCGCGAAGGCGTCGGCGAGCCACGCTTTCGCATCGATGTTGTTGAGACGCGCCGTCATGATGAGCGTCATCCGGCGGGAAGTTCCGAACCGGACGTTTAATTGGACAGCCCGCGGCCGGGCTTCTGCGAGGTCGACATGGTCGCCCCTGGCGGCACGTCGGTGGCGGGATCGTTCATCCAGACCATGACGATGGCCGATTCGCGACGGGCTGGACGGAGTGCCTGCCGTTGGTGAGGCGGGATGGCTCGCTGGTTGTCGAGGCTATGAAACACGCACAGAGCCGGTTCCGCTGGCTTCTACGCGGTGTGGACTTCGACAACGACAGCAGGTTCATGAACGAGGTCTTCGCGCCGCGGTGCGCCAACCGAAGCTCGGGGTGACGCGCTCGCGTGCCTACAACAAGAACGGTCAGGCCTTCGTCGAGCAGAAGAATGGTGCGTTGTGCGTCGCTTGATGGGCTACGGCCGCTTCGTTGGCCTCGACACGGCGCACGTGATGGGCCGCCTCTATTCGGCGGCAACTCGAGGTCAACTTCTTTCATCCGTCGTTCAAGCTCAAGGAGAAGCGCCGAGAAGGGGCCACGCCTGCACCCTTTGGTTTTAAGAGTTGGTACGCGGCTTGCTCCGTTCGGAGCAACATTATGGCGCGAGAGACACACGTCCGCCTTGTAAGGAGCGGTTCATCTGCAGGGTTTGCGATAAGCGCGGCACCATCCTAAGGGAACGAAGTGACCCAACCATGCCCATGAGAAAGCGTGCCGACCAAAAACTGCAATATCTTCACGTCGTGTACGCGTCAATCCAGCTTTCTCTTCTGGTGCCGACTTCGAGACTCCTCCATGCAAGATCCGTACGAAGGCCGATCTCGTGGTCCTTCTCACTCTCGTCGACCCTATCGAGCACCGCCCGCACCGGCGAGGTTGTCTCGGCTTCGAACGTCGGGATAGTCCCGAGAAAGAATGATCAAATCGACCGGGCTTGCAGAATTCGATTGATTAAGGCCACCGCACAACCCTGTCCAGGGGCTGCGAGATACCAGATACCGGTATTTCGAAGTCCGTGAGGTATCAACGCCTGCTCGGCGAACGTCCGCTTTGGGCAATCGGGTTGAACGCTCGAGCTTGCGAACAGCCGAAAGCGCGGATTCACATAGGCATAGAAGCCTGGGATGAAACGATTGGGCGAACAGCAAGCGCATCAAGCGACCTATCATAGGCATGAAGGCAGATCTCTGTAAGAACGCGGACCACCAATCGCCGGGCCTGAAGCACTTCCGGAGAAGCGCACCGCTTTGTGACCAGCAAAAAGTAAGCGATCATCGGCGCCAGGCAGATATCAGCTAGCCAACTCATTGCCGTCTCGATCAGAGACAAGACACGATCGGAGCTTCTCTTGCGCGCGGGTGCCGCTCTTTCACGTTTCAAACGCATTCACCGTGTGTTCGCCGTCGCGATCGGCGCCAAGAGCACGACGAGGCACATGAGCCCGGCTAGGACCCCAAATGCGGCCGGCAGTCCCACGTACTTGGCCAGCAAGCCGATACCAGCTGGCCCAATGAGAATTCCGGCATAACCCACCGTCATGATCGCGGCAATCGCCGGACCAACGGGCATCGCCTCCTGCGTGCCGGCGCGCCGGAACAGAATCGGGGCGACATTCGATAGGCCAAGACCAATGAGCAGCAAGCCGATCATGGCGATGACGGCCGCCGGTGCCGCCAGCAGAGCTCCGAAACCTGCCAAGGCCAGTAGACTTCCGAACATAATTGTCGCGCGGTCCCCCGCCCGTTCGACGACGGCGTCGCCAGCAAGGCGTCCCACCGTCATGGCTATGGAGAACAGTACATACGCTAAGCCGCCCTGCGTCTTTGGAGCAAGACCAGCGCCGACGACCAACAAGGCAGCCCAATCGAGCATCGCGCCTTCGATAAGGAAGGCGATCGCCGCAATCACGGCTAGAAGGAGCACGATGGAACGCGGCAGAACGAAGGACGGTCCCTGGTCCGCCTGCGCCGTTGGTACCAATCGCGGCCACGCCAGCATGATCGCGATCACTATCAATCCCGAGCAGACCACAGCCGAAACAAATGCGTCAATCTGCAGTGAGAGAAAAGCGGTCATGGCTGCAGACCCCACAAGTCCCCCGATGCTGAATTGAGCGTGGAAGCTGGACATCAGCGGGCACTCCGCCGTGCGCTCCACCTCCATCGCATGAATGTTCGCGGCCACGCTAATCGAGCCTATCGAGGCGCCTAAGGCGAATAGCGCGACGCCGAGCGCCAACTTGCTAGCTGTCGTGAGGCACGGCAGGACGATCGCGAGACTAAGCCCACCCACAAGAATGATCAGCCTGACGCCGTAGCGGGCGCTCAAAACACTGGTCAGAAGCATCGCGATGATGGATCCAGCACCCAGGCAGAGCAGTAGTAGGCCAAGTACGCCGTCATCGGCCGCCAGCCGGTCTTTCGCAAATGGTACGAGCGGGGCCCAGGCCCCGAAGCCAACCCCGGGAACGAAGAATGCAAGACGCGTTGCTAAGCGAGAGGATGGTTGACCAGCAGACGCCATGAAAGGGACCTTATTGATAGACGACCCGCGGGCGCTGTACCAGCGACGGGCTCCCGAGCGACAGAGAGTGCGCAGGTTCGGCGGTCGAGAGGACATCGTTTGTTGGCGCAATCCGCCATGCCGGACGGTTCAGCGCGTGATATCGGATCGCGTCGATCGTCACTCTAGTTCGATCCGCGACGACATCTTTGATTGCAAATACGATGCCACCGCGAAAACGCACGTGACGCCTCGATCCGGCCTCGATACGATCGGACCACTGTGCCGGCTAGGCATGGAGCGTCGGGGCTCTCAACAAGCTTGTTACTTGCTGAATTGGTGAGCGCGGTGGCGCACGGAAGGAGCACGAAGCACCCGAGTGCGCCTCGAGACCTCGTATTACGATTTGGTGACGCCCTTCAGCGCGCCAACGCGGCCTCGCCTTCCGTAGTCATATCCGCGACAAGTCAACATGGCTCAGTCGCAAAGCTGACAACGAGACGAAACTCCAACAGCCGATCGCAATCGGTCTCAATGCGAGGCGATGGGTTTGCAACCCTGTTACTCTGGGCTTGCGTAGTCTGCCATAGCTTGTGGCAACCGCCATCGCGGTGTAGACGCCGACATAAACACTTTGATCATGGAAGGCACGCAGATGCTTATGTGCCTGCTAGACTCTCGGTCTTTGTCAACGCCCCCTCACGGCTCGCCATTGACGACTTCTTCATCCAATTGGCTGTGCACATGGACCGGCATTGATTCTTGTCCGTGTGCGGAGGGATGCGCTCGTTGCCCAACAGTTCATCCAGAAAGCTGCCCCGCCCGAGATTGCGACCCGCTCGTGCGTAAACAGCGGACGAATCCGTTGCTTGGTCTGCCGCAACAAAGAAGCCCACAGCGTCGCGCATCTTCGACCGACGCTCCACCAATCATCAAATCCCGAATGATGGTGGCCCAGAGATTCAGAACCACCCGAAAATTGCAACTGTAGTGCTAGATCCGGTGCGCCAAATGCATCGAACCCCGTCCGGATCGCGTGTCGGTGTTCCGTTACGCGCATATTCTCTCCTTCAAGAAGGATCAGTGCAAGATCGGCGAATACGCGCTGCCCCAGACAGTCGTGCGTCATCTTCAGTCGGAATTAATTGCGGAAGCCCCCTGTCGACGCGGGCTACGTGCGCATTAGTTTCGACGACTTCGATCTACCCCGGCTAGAAATCTTGCCGCGGCGAAGCGCGAGGGGCGGCCGCGTCGGAACTTCCAGGGTTACACCGACGACCGCCGAAACGGATAAGAAGAACACAGTTTGTCGATCTGGTTCTGAATTGCGCTACAGAGTTGGCAACGCGAGCAGTACGTTGTCGATCAGCCGAGTCGAACCGACGTAGGCTGCGGCACAGAGCGCCGCCGGAAGCCGCAGCGGACTCGCGGCGCGCTTGAGCGTATCACCATCGACAAGTTCAAGGTATTGCAGCCGATCAACGGTCTCAAGATGCCGCTCCGCGATCGCAATCAGCTTATCCACCTCGCGCACTCCTGAGCGGAACTCATCCGCCGCGTCGAACAGCCCACGACTGATGGCAACGGCTCGCCGACGTTCTTCCTCGCTCAGATTGCGATTGCGACTGCTCATCGCGAGCCCGTCCGGTTCCCGAACGGTTGGCACGGTGACGATCTCGATCGGAAGATTGAGATCAGTTGCCATGCGACGCACGACCGCGCATTGCTGAAAATCCTTTTGCCCGAAAAACACGACGTCCGGACGCACCATGTTGAACAGCTTGCATACCACGGTTGCGACGCCGCGAAAATGCCCAGGCCTAAAAGCCCCGCATAGTGGCTTCGCCAATTCGCCCGGTTCGACGAAGGTCTCGAATTGAGCCGGATAGACTTCCCGTGCACCCGGCGCGAAGACAATCGCAACACCGGCATCGCGGCACAATTTTTCATCGCGCAGGAAATCGCGAGGATAGCTGCTGAGATCCTCGTTTGGTCCGAACTGAGTCGGATTGACGAAGATGCTAACGACGGTGACGTCGCATTGCGCTCGGCTCGCCTTGACCAGGGCCAGATGGCCCTCGTGCAAATAGCCCATTGTCGGCACGAGCCCGACGCGTTTGCCCGCGCTGCAAGCCTTCGCCAGTTCACGACGAAGCTCAGCGACCGTCGTAATCATCTGCATCGTAGCACCTTACATCAGGTTGTCTTAGGAGGAGCCCAGTTTGCGATGATGTCACCCAGGCTTTCAGGAAGCCGATAGGACTCTTGCGGCGCCGGGAACGCTCCACTGCGGACATCGGTAGCCCAGCGCGACAGCGCCTCCTGCAACAGCTGAAAACCATCTGCATAGGCGCGAACGAATTTGGCCCGACGACCTTCGGTCAGCCCCAGCACGTCATGGAATACGAGCACTTGGCCCGAGCACCCGGGACCCGCGCCTATTCCAATAGTTGGTATCGACAGCGATTCGGTCGCTCGCTGGGCGAGCTCGGCCGGAATGCCTTCAAGCACCAACGCGAAGCATCCGGCCTCCTGCAGACGGTGAGCGTCATCAAGCAGCCGCAAAGCGTCATCGGCTTTCCGGCCCTGCACCTTGAATCCGCCCATGATATTGACGCTCTGCGGGGTGAGGCCGAGATGGCCCATGACGGGAATTTCGCAATCGACCAGGGCGCGCACCATTTCCACGCGCTTGGCCCCGCCCTCGAGTTTCACTGCATCTGCACCTCGCTGCAGGAATCCTCCGGCGTTGCGTATCGTCTCCTCCGGACTGAGGTGAAAGCTAAGAAACGGCATATCGGCCACGAGCAGGGCACGGGGCCTTGTGCGCGCAACAGCCTCGAGATGATGATTCATCATCGCCACGCTGACAGGCAACGTGTTGTCGAATCCGAGGCAGACGTTGCCAACACTGTCGCCGACAAGAATGATGTCGACGATGGGGTCAGCGATGCCTGCAGTAACCGCATCGTAGGCGGTGGTCATGGCGACACGCCGCCGCTCCTGCTTCCATCGCTGCAGGATTGGAATCGTGATCCGCTCAACTGATACTTCCGAAGCGTGGCTCATTTTCGATCCGTTCCGTCAGATGGCCTCAGGTCGATTTCGCAGCTCTAAGCGATACAATTTAATCTCACCTGTCTCGCCTACGATTTTGAAGCCACCGCCCTCCCGAAGTCCCCGCGTCACCGAATATGCTAGGCGAACGGTAATCCGATTCTTGCGACCGAAGCAGTTGAGTATTGCGCGCATCCCGGGGGACCACCCTTTTTCTATGGCGGACGAGTGAAAACTCGTCAACCATGAAAGGGAAACATACGCCTCCAAAGTAGCAGGCGCGTGCATAAAAACTCCAATGGTCGCGCGACCATCAAGCAAGAACTCCCAGATTCAAATTGTCATTTGGAAGCGCCTTGCGTCACGCTGGGCCTCAGGGCGCGCCGATGCGATCATTCTGGCAATTTGCCTGCGGCGTTGTCTTAACCGCATCTCTTGCATGTCGCACTGGCTGGCTCTGCCCAGGGAGGCAATACTCTACCGGAGCGAGTTCTTTTCCGAGCCTCATCAAGTTCAACTGCAGCCCGAGGATTTGTTGCCGCTCACACTGCGCTGCATCAACGCTCCGGCATACTTACTTCCCCATACAGAGCTGATAGAAATTGCGTACCATGCCCTGCTGCAATCCCTTCCCCGGGATACTTGGCACTTTCCAGCTCCCGAAACAGGCCTCGTGCTCACCCTCTGTTGTAGCGGCATATCGCGATCGATTCGTTCGATGAACCCCTGCCTGTCGGCCGAAAATTGCGTTGCGCGTATTCCGCGGTGAAATCCTTCAAACGAGCTCGGAGTGAGCGCCGCGCCTTCGTCAAATGCAAGCATGGGAGTGCTTTCCAGCGCAGCAGATCGTGAAAGCTATGCAGACGCGCGTCTGCCGCCGCTAATTCGATGGCGTGTGGATAACCCGACCGTACAGACTTGTCAGGCGAGCCGCTTAGAGGCGTCGCTGACCTGAGGCGCCGGTGCGCCTGCCGTCGGCTTGCTGCTCAATTCGCAGCAGCCGTGGCAACCCAAGCGTCAGGCCATCGAAGAGTCGACAGTTTGACACCGCCAGCCAAGTCATGCGATGCAAAAAGGGCTAAGCGGGGTTAAGGCGCAGTAGTGCGGTCGCAATCTAAGCGGCGGCCGCCATTGCGAGGTCAGCAGCTTCTGCTGCACACGTTCAAAGGCCATTACTATTCGTCGAAGACACGATTTCGTAACAACACCCCGCATTCCCTTGGTGCGTCTTTTCGTGGCGTCTTGTACTGGTTGTCAGCGCGATCGTTCTACCCGCCGCGCCAATGCGTATGTCGGGTCGATACCGCAATAGGCGTCCGTCCCCGAACGAGAACTGGCAATTGCCAGGATCCCCCAGATACGTCCTTGCAGACAAGAGCGTCCTGCCAAGCGGGTCGCAGGACGTACACCCGAAGGCGAGACAAAGCCAAGTGGCATGGGAAGTGCTAGCAGCGACAAACAGCAGATTGCGCATGTCTTGCCTCCGCTAGCCTTTGCTTAAGGATAGACCATCGAATTCACTTGTATTGATGTCAAGCAAATGGCAGCCGCGCTTCCCTGGGCAATCGCATCCACCGATGTACCAGCGCGTTGGGCTCGCATGCGCATGCAAGCAACGCGGTCCAAGTGAAGGCCGTCTAGGAGTGCTCGATCAGAACCGCGGCACCTCGGGCGGCCATTTTTTCCCAAAACTTGGCGAAGGCGGAGCAGCATTTCAGCGACTTTCCGGAAGGCAGCGCAGCCTTCCGGCGCGATGCAGCTGCGCGTTGGAAGCGCCTCCAGGCAAGCGTGTGCACCAGGTACTACCCTTCTTCGTTACTTCGCGACGAGCAGCGCCGAAACGATAAGCTCCTCCCAGGCGGCATGTATGGCTAAGACTCACGTTCCGCGATTGAAAGTCGTTTCACGATCATCTCTCTGCGGTGATCAGCCGAAGAGCGGAATCAACCTTGAAGTCACGCGTCGATGTCATCGCTTCAGGGGCTGGTGGCGGCCTTCCCCCTTCTGTTTTTGTGACCCAGCCTGTATTCAACGAAGGAGCGCATTTTGCTGCAGTTCTTATGCGCCGATTCTGCAAGTGAGACCGTTTCATGCACGAGATCCGCGCGAAGCTAATGACCGTCGACGGAAGCATCTGCTGAAGTTGTCCTAGCGACTATGATCAGGCGGTTCCTTACTTCGATGCAGAATTTCGTCTCAGAGATTGTCTACCTTGCGTAATAGCGGAGGAAGAACAGCGAGCTAAACACCCGCCACCGGGATGGTGCAGGGCGCCTGCCGTGCAGTGGCATCTGAACGGCTGCCCGAGGCTTGCAGACTTTGCGATGAGGCATCTGTCGCTTTGGGCGAAGTCAAACCGCAATGTTCGCGATCACCGACGGTCATCTATGATTCGACACATCGTATTCTTCACCGCAAAAGATTAGGCGCATGTCGACAAAATAGTCGACGGCCTTTCCGTACTCGCCAAAATCCCGCACGCACGCCGGCTTGAGGTCGCTCGCAACCGCAAGAGTGACCGGCCTGTCAACGAAATTGACGTGATCGTCTACGGTGAATTCGACGACGATGTCGAACTGGTAGCCTATAAAGCGCACGAGCTTTACCAGGAGTCGATCCGGCAGGTAAGACCGCTCCCAGAGCTACGTCTCGCGGCCGATTACAGCATGTCAACAGATGCGGAGCCATTTGGCAGGCCCTACCCGCGGGCGTAATTAACCTGGCCGGCACGTAGCGGTTTTTGGGTGCCCACGAGGCACGCCTTCGCCGGACGGGATTACAATCGGCCATGTATCGCTGAGCGACAGACTAATGCATGTATTGGAACTGCAGTGGATTGAGCCCGTCACAGCCATGCGACGCATCGCGCATCGGAGGCACCTCACGTTCCTGGATAGCGCATCGAGACACGCGGTGCTCGGGCAGTACTCGTATGTGACGTGCGATCCCTTCATCACTTACATAATCGCGGACGGGAGAGGTATTTGCAACGGAGAGTCCATTGTGGGCGATCCGTGGGCGGCACTTCGCGCTCTGCTAGCCAACTATCCGCAAATACATCGCGCCCATCTCCCGGCATTCCAGGGCGGCGCCGCCGGCTTTTTTGGATACGAGCTGAACAGGACGCTGGAGCGATTGCCGGTGCCGACCATCGGGGGGCATCGCTTGCCTCAGGCACTCCTACATCTTTACGACGTCGTGATAAGCTTCGATCATCGCCATGATAGATGCTGGATCCTTTCTACCGGGTGGCCGGAGCAGGATCCAGTTCGCCGCCGTGAGAGAGCTCGCCAAAGAGCCGAAGGATTTGTTGGGCTGCTTACAGTCTCAGCCCTCCTCCTGATTTTAAACCAGGCGAGGCCGGCTCATGGCATTCAAACTTCAGTCGCCAGGGATACATCGCGGCGGTACAGCGCGTGATTGATCTCATTCTGTCGGGTGACGCCTTCCAGGTCAACATTGCGCAGCGCTTCAGCGCTCGCCTGGCGAACTCGTTCGATCCGATAGCCTTCTATTGTCAGCTGCGGAAAATGAATCCGGCTCCCTTTGCCGCCCTTCTTCGGTATGGCAAGCTCACCATTGCATCGAGCTCGCCCGAGCGTTTCCTAAAGTTTGACGGGCGACAGGTCGAAACGCGACCTATCGAGGGGACGGTGGCGCGTTCTGCTGATTGCGAGGAAGACCGGCGTCGCGCTGAGACGCTGGTACATTCGGAGAAAGACCGCGCCGAGAACACCATGATCCTCGACCTCCTGCGCAATGATCTCTCGCGCGTTTGCAGGCCTGAATCAGTCCACGTCCCGTCCTTATGCAATCTCGAGTCCTATGCCTCACTGCACCATCTCGTGTCCGTCGTTACGGGTGAGCTAGCACACGGAGAGGATGCCGTAGGCCTACTTAGGGCCTGCTTTCCCGGCGGCTCAGTTACCGGAGCTCCCCAAGGTACGCTCGATGGAAATTATCTTGGATATCGAGCGTGTGGCGCGAGAGGTGTATTGCGGGCCCATAGGCTACATAGGATTCAATGGACATATGGATGTAAATATTGCCATTCGCACCGTAACGATCGGCGACGGCCAGGCCGTCTTCCATGCAGGCCGGGATAACAGCAATGTCCGATCCGGCCGCCGATTATGAGGAGAGCCTTGCAAAGGCAGAGCGCATTTTTCGCGCATTCATTGCTGAAGACGCCGGTGCATCTTGATTGTCATTATCGACAACTACGACTCTTTCGTCTTCAACATTGCGCGATATTTTCGCAAGCTTGGTGCAGCAACACGTGTCGTCCGGAACGACGCGATGGACGTGAGCGAACTTGCTGACCTCAGGCCGCGCGCGGTTGTCATCTCCCCCGGTCCGTGCACTCCAATTGAGGCTGGAATATCGATAGCCGTCGTTCGTGAACTTTCGGGTCAGGTGCCAATTCTCGGGATTTGTCTCGGACACCGGTGCATTGGGACCGTGTTCGGCGCACGCGTAGCGCGCGCCCGTCGTCCTATGCACGGTCGGTCCTCGTATGTCACACATGAAGGCGGCGGGCTTTTCAAAGAACTACCGTCTCCACTTCGTGTGGGGCGCTACCATTCGCTTATCGTCGAATTGGATCCTTCATCTGCCCGTCACCTGACGGTGACAGCACGCTCGGATGATGGAACTCATGGCCCTCGCCCATTGCGATCAACCAACATATGGCGTGCAGTTCCATCCAGAGTCGATACTCACCCCACAAGGGGACGTACTGTTCGCAAACTTCCTACGCGCTTGAACCTTAGAAGGGCCAAGCGAGCGCGAGCTTACTCACAGGCAAAATGGCTGTTCTGTTCGCTTCCGCACATCGGCGATACAATTCCGGTCAAGAACCGCACAGGAGCTGCGGCTCACCCTGGTTTTGCGCGGTGTGAACAAGTCGCCGCGGTAATCTCTCTTGCCTCCGTTGACCTGGCGATCTCGGGCATTCTTGATTCATCGAAAGCTCGCAATCCAAATGCCGCAGCGGCGCCGTCCTTACGATCTCCTTCGGCTCCCCAGTGGGGTATGCCCAGCGCGCCGTCAGGGATCGCAATTTCTGTGCAAACCTCTCTCGTCCGCTGCACCAGTTTCTCGGCCTCAGCTTGCTCCAAAGCATCCTCGCTTGATTGCCGCCGCAGCCTGCCGAGAATTTTATAGCTGTCGTGATTGGCAAGCTTGGCTTGATAGCTGCCTGGCGTGTGGAACTCCACTTCGAAGCGATAAGAGTCCGCCGTGGTGAGCACTGTCTTGATGCCGACGAAAGTCGGACTGCGCATTCTGAACCAGTTGGTTGTCTGGCGTTCGGTGTAGTCCCGCTCCTCGAAGGCCAGCATGGCTTTCTTGAAGGCACGTGTAAAATCCTTGTCAGGAATTTCTAAGACGTGGCGTACCGCGTTGCTGAAGAGCTGTGGGGCGCTGCTGGGTGGGATGCTCATGCCGGTGAGCTGATCTGTCATGGAGGCATGCGATTTCAAGCGGCGCTCCAGATGGGGCATCTTCACCTCGATGCCGGCTTGCGCAAGGATTCCGGCAACCTCGCGTGCCGCTGCGGTGATTTTCCTCTCTTCGGCTATAGCTCGGCCAGCCTCATTTTGAGCGCGTTCTGAGGCCTGCTCGCGGGTCAGCGTGATCATGTCAGCATCGTCAGCGGCTGGCCGGAGGCCGGACGGTTTGCGCAAAATGCCCTGCTCCGCAGCGAGTTTGATCGAGGTCTCCATGATTGAAGCCGCCAGAGTGGGGTTGTCCCTCAGATCCTCCAAGGTCGCATCGACATCAAACCTTCCGCGGGCGAGGGTCGCCGCCACGCCCTTGACGTAGGGCACGGACTTCAAGCCCGGCGTCTCGTAGAGGAGCCGCTGAAGATGACTGCTCTTCTGGAAAAAGAGGTTGGCGCCAGTATCGGATTTATAGGCGTCGGTGCCGACCTTGATGCCGAGGCTCAGCAAGTTGTTTGCGCTTTTTACGAGGTCGTCCGCATTGTAACCATCCGGGCGGGGATCGATGCGAGCAGGATAGTGGTCGAGTAAAAGCTGGATGCGGTCTCGTGGCTGAGGCGTTGCCGGATAGGTCTCCGCCAGATCCGGGAAAAGGTTGCAGAGCCTTGCGCTGAGGCTCGGGTTTGCGGCGTTCGAGCTTTCGATTATTTCGGGCAGGGGTTGCTCATTCGGCTTCACTGCCCATGCCGCTAGGTTGTCGACGAGCAACTCGGCCATTTCGCGAGCAACCAGATGTTTGGCGACCTCAATCTCGCTCCTCGCTCTCGCAAACGTGTTCTGGATATCTTGGCTACTCACCTCTTCCTGGCCCAACAGCTGACGGATCTCTCGCCTGAGCTCGTGGTGAACGCCCTCATAGGTGCCAAAGACAGCACGCTCGGCAAACCAGCGTTGTGCTTCATGGGATTGAGCCAGAAAGTTTCGCTGCAGGCAGCTATAGGTTCCCAGGACATCCTGCGTGGCGGCGAGGATCTGGCGGGCGCGACCGAACTGGTAATTGTCGCCCTCAAGCGCCGGGGTATGCGACTTTGGCGGCTTCAGCGACGGAAGTCCGAGAGCTTGCTCCTTGCGATCGAACTGGCGCACATGCTCATAAAGCTGCGGCCGGTCGCCGACGATGACGACGGTGTCCCCGTCGAAGTCTCCGTCAAGTTTTTTCTGTTCACCGATCGGGACGGCAACCAACGAGCCCGGAGCGAACACCTCGGTAGCCTGCAGGATGCCGACGCACTCGAGCGGCGTGTCCACCTTGGCGCGGTCCTTGCTCGAGGTCCAGCTCGAATGGCATTTGACGTCCTCGGCAGACAACACCAGCCCACGGTCGGCGTAGCCGGCCGGCCACATCTTATCCGGCACAACCATCAGAATGCCTTTGGCAAAAAAAGTCGGATCGTCGCCCGCCAGTTCCTTCCCCGACTTCTGCGCGACATTGAAGCTGTATTGGATGGCTGTGCAGTTTTCGAGGAACACAGCGGTCGGGTCCCCCTCAACGGCCGACTTGACTCGCTCGGCGGCAAACGGGCGCAGATTGGGCTTGTCGTAGGGCGAGCGCCCGATCAGCACGCCGCTCGCCCCCATCAACGTCTCGCTCTTGAGCGTCGGCACATGGAGACAGTCATCGCTGGACGGTACGGCAACCGCGCCGGGACCGTCGATGTGTCCGGCCGTCACGGTGCGAAACAACTCTTCAGACGTCAACTCTCGCCCTTGTCTGCTCTCGAGCCAGGTTTTGGCCTTCTCCCGCGCCTCATCGGTCACCGGCTCGCTTCGGGGATAGTGTTGCAGCGCCGATGCGGGAACGGACATTCTTCTTCCCTCAGCAAAGGCAGGCACCCGATCAGGACCTTCCTGTCGGCGGGCGCGATTTACAGCTGGCATACGGTTGGCCAGCGAGGCCTTGATAAAACCGCAACCATCATGCGGCCGCAAGGCGATCGGGCCTTCTGGCCCAGTCAGCTTGAAGGGATGCTCCTCGCTGGCAGGACGGTCCGGCAGCAGCGACAGTTTGAAGGCGCCCTCCAGCGCGTAGTCCCGAGGACCTAGGTCCTTGATTGCCGGCGGCGCGGCAAAACCCCTGCGCTGAGTGTAATAGTATGCCTCTTTGAAAGGGGCCCAGGCACGTGACAGCTGCTCGAACGCTGTGCCCGGCGCCGTTTCGGCATACGGAATCGCCAGCAGCTTTCCCCCGGAGGACTCTGCCCTCGCCACACCTGGAAGGCGGCCGGCGATCTGCGACACGGGCTTTTTCGGCGGCTTTAACTTGCTTCCGCCGAACAGGTCCATGCGGTATGGCACACCCTGGACGGTGATCGTACGCGCCAGCATGAACGCGCTCGGCTTTCCTGGCAGCTGGACCGCGACGACGGGCAAAACCCCCGAGGTCAGGCGATGAAAAATCGAATAGCGTGTCTCGGGCTCCGTGGCCACTGGCCGGCCCTGCATGTCCACCACTGACAACTGCATAAGTCCCGCGTCACCCTGCGGAGGTCTGGGCTCGTGGGCCATGGTTCGCAACACCTGATGGACGTCGAACACGGACGCTGGATGTTGGGCCTGGACCGTCGCCGCATTCTGCGCCAAGAACGTGTCCAGCGCATCGACCGGACTCTCCGCCGCGATCTCCGCCATCAGGTTCCAGCTCATGTTGGAAAGATCGCCTTCGACGAGGCCGCCCGTTTTGTCCAAAATCTCCTTAGTCTTGCGCTGCAGCTCTTCCTGCCTCACCCGCAAATCGGACTTCTTGCCTTCGACATAGGGCCGGCGGAACAATGCCGCGAAAACCGCACGGGCCTTGAGCGTTTGATAGATCGACAAGGCGGGGCAACGGCTCGAGTACGGCCCTCGGGCTCGCTCGGCATCGCTTGCTTTGAGATGCCCCTCGATCTTGTGCTCGACGATCGGTTGAATGTCGTTCAGCAAGTTTAAAGCCCGCCTCCGGTGCCAGCGCAGGTGCGGGCTGCGCGCCAGCGGCAGGAGAGCGACGCAGAGAGTACCCATGGTTTCGAGGTCGTTCTCAGCGGCAAAGCCAGGGGCACGATGCAGTTCCGTCAGCCGGTCTAACCCCGTGGGTGCGAGCAAACCGAGATCGTCAAACAATTGAGCCTTAGCCAGCGCTTTGAAAATCATGGCGATGTTCAGAACCTGGGTCTGCTCCAGGCGATCACTGGCATAGTGAAGGTAGTGGGCCATACCGTGCAGCCGATTCTTCAGCAGAGCGGTCTCTATGATCTCTCCAGTGCCCTCTCCCCTCGTGACACCTCGCCCGAGAGCATTGGCTATCATGCTGAGCTGAGTTGTGGTGAACGCTCCGAATCGGAGGTCTCCCGAGCCGAGTTTGCCCGCTATGTCGATTATCGCCCCATGGCACACCGCCTCTTCCGGCCACTTGCTAAAGCCGTTCACCAGGATCGCCAGTTCCCGCGGAGTAAAATCAGAGAGCCGGTTGTCACGGCGAGAGACCTCGTTGGCAATCGCGACTGTGGCTTGGCGAGCGTCCTGCTCTTGCAGCCACTTGCTGAAACCGTTCACCAGGTTCGCTAGACCCTGCGGAGTGAAATCAGACAGCCGGTCGGCGCGAAGGACCTCATGGGCGATTACAACGGTGGCCTGACGTGAGTTCTCCTCTTGTGGGTACTTGCTAAAGCCGTTCACCAGATTCGCCAGGTGCTGAGAGGTAAAATCGGAGAGCCGGTCGGCGCGGCGAAGCACCTCACCGGCGATCACAGCGGTGGCGTGACGTGAGTTCTCCTCTTGTGGCCACTTGCTGAAACCGTTCACCAGGTTCGCCAGACCCTGCGGATCAAACTCAGAAAGCCGGTCGGCGCGGCGACAGACCTCACCGGCGATCGCCAGCGTGGCTTCGCCACAGCCCGTCTCGTCAGGCCACTTGCTGAAACCGTTCACCAGGTTCGCCAAACCCTGCGGATCAAACCCAGAAAGCCGGTCGGCGCGGCGACAGACCTCACCGGCGATCGCCAGCGTGGCGTCGCCACAGCCCGTCACATCAGGCCACTTGCTGAAACCGTTCACCAGGTTCGCCAGACCCTGCGGATCAAACCCAGACAGCCGGTCGGCGCGGCGACGGACCTCGTCGGCTATTTCAATTATAGCGCTGCAGCAGTCTGTCCTTTCCGGCCACCTGCTGAAGCCGTTCACCAAGCTCGACAAGTGCCGGGGAGTAAAACTGGAGAGCCGGTCCGCTCGGCCAGCGCGGCGACGAACCTCGTCGGCGATTGCAAGTATAGCGTCGTTGCACTTCGCCCCCTCGGGCCACCTGCTGAAGCCGTTCACGAGGTTCGACAAGTGCTGGGGAGTAAAATTGGAGAGCCGGTCGCCGCGGTGATGGACGACCTCGTCGGCGATTTGAACTATAGCGTCTCGGCAGTCCTGCGGCCACTTGCTGAAGCCGTTTACCAAGTTCGACAACGCCTGTGGATCAAAATCAGAGAGCCCGACATCGCGGCGGCCCGCGCGGTAACGGACCTCGGCGGCGATTTGAACTATAGCATCTCGACAGTCCTGCGGCCACTTGCTGAAGCCGTTCACCAGGTTGGCCAACGCCTGTGGATCAAAATCAGCGAGCCAGACATCGCGGCGACCCGCGCGGCGACGGACCTCGACGGCGATTGCCCTCATTGCACCGCGACACTCCGCCTCTTCCGGCCACTTGCTCAAACCGTTCACCACGGTAGCCAAGTTCTGCGGACCAAAGTCAGAGAGCCAGACATCGCGGCGGCCCGCGCGGTGACGGACCTCGCTGGCAATTGCCCTTATAGCACCGTGACACTCCGCGTCTTCCGGCCACTTGCTCAAACCGTTCACCACGATAGCCAGGCTCTGCGGACCAAAATCAGAGAGCCCGGGAGCGCGGCGGCGAATCTCAGCGGCAACTGCTATTGTGGCCTCACGAGAGTTCTCCTGTTCCGGGCACTTGCTGAAGCCGTTGACCAGCAGGGCGAGACTTTGAGCGTTGAGCTCCGAAAGTGCTCCGCGTTGCTCACGAAAAAATCTGGCGATTCGGATCATTCCATTGCGACATTCCGCCACCCCGGGATATCGACTGAACGACAATACGAATAGGGAAAGCGTTTTGCTTTCGACGTCGTATAGTGCATTGCCGAGGCTCGACACCTGAGCTGCCATGGCCCTGCAAGCTTCCACGCCTGCCTGACCTCCAGCCTCCCGGCTCATCGTGTTGCATGAGGTGGCGTACCCCCATGTATTCCGGGCGCGGATATCTTGTTCCCATCTTGGGACAAATTCGCGTTTGAACTCGGAAGCGGCCTTTTGCAGGAATGTTGCGTGGTCCGCTCGACCCTGCAGCTTCCTGTCATACTCCACCACAGCGCATGAGAATTTAGTGATGTCGCCAGCGAAGGAAATGTCATGTAAAGCGTTATTAAGTAGTTCCGAGTATCCACGCTTGAAGCTCTGTTCGGCTACATGGACGAAACGCCGCCTTCCCGGTCCTGCACCCGGGTCGGTCTCCGTTTGCCTGTGGGGTGGCACCGTGTCTGGTTGCCAGCTTCTGGATCCTTTATTGCCGAGCCAGGGTTTGCCATCAGAACCTAAAGAAGTTTCTTCTCGACCTGGCGCTCCACCCTCCGGCAATGGGGGAAAACCGCACCGTCGCGCAGTGGCTTCACGTGGCGCAGCACCCAGGATCCGATGTGCGCCAACGGAGGATCCGGAAGATCTGTCGCCAAGGGCATCATCGGCACCGCGCGCAATGCGAGCGAAGGACGTCCTTCTATCTTGAGGCCCAGAGTGCATCCGCTCGACGGAATCGAACGATTGGCTGCCTTCCCCAGGGGCAAGACTTGATTCCGCGTTCGCCGCCTTCGCCAGTCCCTGCGCCTCGGACAACTTCATCTTGAGCCGGACTGTTTTCTCGTGCACTTCGTGCACATGCGCAGGCGTGAGCAGGCCGCGTCGACCAGGCTCTTCCAGCGGGTCCAGACAGGCCTGCATCTCGGCGGGCTGCGTCTGCAGGCGCTCGACCACGATGCCCACTACGTGATCGGCGTCCTCGGGCTTCATCTGGCGCGCTTGCGAGACGGTCCTTTGCTGACCAGCCAGATCGAACTGCAATAGTTCGTCCGACCGCTTGACCAGTGGCGCCAACGCCTCCGTCGATGCCGGGGCCTGCCAGACCGCCGAGTGTGCCGCCGCCGACGACGCACTCGCATGCGCCTCCTTGGCGCTCACAAGCTTCTTCGTACCTAGATCCGAGCGCACGAGAACCTTGTCCGCTGGCGCGGTGTCGCTGTCGCCCGCGGCGACTTGCGGCTCGGGCCGCCCGGCCGAACTCGCGGCATCAGCAGCCGGCTTGCGGTTGCCTTTCCCCTCCCTGCGCGCAGCGGTGCCTTTGGCTGCCGCTGCCTTGCCGGCAGTGTCGGCCGGTACCGTAGCGCCAGCGTCGGCCGGGGATGCAATGATGGCTGACGTTTTCAGCTGCAGTGCCAGGAAGTGCATGACCTCGTGCGCAGTGATCCGTGCGTCGTCTACGATCTGGCCCAACAGTTCGAATGGGAGGCTGGCACCTGTTCGGTTATCGCTTAGCTTGGCAAGGATGTCGTCGTGCAACGCCAACGCAAATTCCGAAAGCCGTTCCATGACTCCTTCCAGAACGGTGCAGTGCTCTGCGTCGAGTGCCGCTCCGTCGTTGTGCAGAACGGCTTCCTCCGTCGAGAGGAATGCCGGATAAACATCCTGGACAAAGGTCCCGAGCAGATGCACCCCCCCGTTCTCACCCATGAGGGCGTCCCTCACGGCCGGTTCAAACGTGCTCGCCTGAGACTCAATCATAAGCTGCGTGAGCGCAATCCGCGATTGCAGACGCATGTACCGCGCATGAAGTACCAAGCCGGTATTCAGGCGTAGTGCGGCCTCTTCGGGCTTCCGCATCTCGGGCGTCGTGCTTGGCAAGTTGGCGGTGGCCTCGCAGACGGACACCATCCGTTCCGAGCGCAACAGCTTCTTTCCCCACCACTCCACGCAAGCCGCGTGCTCCTTCGCCACACTGGAAGCCACTCGGCTCAGCTGGTCGGGGGTAGCGTTGGATTCGAAAATCCGCTGCAACAGGTCTGCCGAATTCTTTCTGCGGTCTTGCAAGGCGGCGATAGTCGATGAGGCCAGTGCGTTGCATTGGTGGGCCGCATCGAGCACGGCATAGCGGTATCGACGGACCTCAGCGTCCGACAGAATGCTCCGCGCCACGGCCGGGCGCAGCCTCGCGTAGTACTCCAGAACTGCCGAACCTGCTTTGATGAACCGATCGCTCAGCTCTTGCGCCTCCTCCGAGTTCTGGGCGTGCATGGCCGCATTACGGCAAGCGTCAAGTTCCTCAACCAGGCGATCCATGTGCCGCCTTGTTGCGTTGATTTCTTCCTCTGACGAGGAAATGGAGACTGCCACACCCGAAGTTGGCGGCTGGCTGGTGACCGGCGTCGTGTCTCCACCCTCCGACACTGAGGGAAAGCCGCGCCGCCGTGCAGTGGCTGCACGTGGCGCAGCGGCTGCCCGTGCCGCAGCGCCTAGGATTCGATCTGGGCCAACGGAGGGACCGGAAGACCTGTCGCCAAGGGCATCGTCGGCACCGCGCGCCATGCTAGCGGAGGGCGTCCCTCTATCTTGGGGCCCAGAGCGCATCCGCTCCACGACGGAATCGAACGATTGACTGCCTTCCCCAGGGGCTAGGCTTGAGTGCGAGCGTGAACTGCTCGATCCGGCTCCAGCATCCCCAATGCGCGATCTGCCAGATCGGCCAATGCCCGTCATATTCCATCTCTGATAAAAGGGGAGAATCGCTGCTTATGATGTTGCGGGCTGATGTCGCTCAACCATGGTGCATCAAGGCTTTGGCCCATAAGTGCAATCGCCCAGATGGCGCATGGCATGAGGTCTGAGGAACCTGCGGCATGTTTTCGTCAACCGTCATGGTCAGCCCGGACCCGAGACGGCGCGGCCTACTCCTGGCCAAAGTACACGCCAGCAGCCCAAGATCGGCCGAGACTGGCACGCGATCGCATCACGCCGCACTCGCTATCCTCAGTTTTTCAGAGACAGAGTGGAGGTTTGATTGCGCGCTGCCATTCACCGGGACCGTTCTTCGTCCACCCACGCGAAGATGAATTGTCGGTAGAACCACTCCGGCCAAATGCATCCGGGCAAACATGTTCGCGAATCTTTGGCTTCCTACATCCGTTTGCCCGGTGGCTCCCGACTGATTCGCTTCGTCAGCTTCGCCGCTGTAGAGGACATCGAACGAGGCACCAATTCGACCATACATGATGATTCGCAGCTCCTGCGTTTGCATTGGGTTCAGGCTGATGAGGCGCGGCAGGCCTAGATACACCGCCTGGCTGACGATTGGCTGACGAAGGCGTTCTCCCGGACCGATAAAGAAAATCCGAGACCTGGCTCAAGCGTTAATGAATCGGGCTGCGGCCTACACCGGCCGGCGAAGGCCGCAGGTCAGGCCGCCTGGGCCTGCGATCAGGCGCTGTCACCTTATCTAAGGAGCGGGAGCTGGCTTGGACGAAGAGATTACGGAAGGTTGAGAATATCGAGACGAAGCGCTGCAGGCTTCCCCGGCGAACGGAAGCCCTGCATCGTCCGCTCCCGCTTTCGCAGCGGCACATGGCAATTCTCGGCCCTATTGTTGAAGCCCCTGTGCGCGGTGCTCGGCATCCGGCATGACCTGCCGTTTCGTCGCTCAATAGGACCGCAGTGTGATTTTTCATGGAATAAGGACCCTGCTTGAGGGGTCGTTTTCATCCAAACGGGCCCCCCTTAACGCAAGGGCGTGACACTGCTTCCGGTTTCATCGGAGGCATTTGTTTTGGATGTTGGTTGTGAAGCCGATTGCAAAGATGCGCCGGCTTTCGCTGGTTCAAATCGATCAAGCAGATCTGCCGGGAATTGAAGGTCTCTCGGGAGGTGGTCCGCAAGGTCCCTGCGTTCGGGGCAAACGGAGTTCCGCTACGTGCGCAAGCATCAGCCGTTGCCTCGGCTGGGTGCATGGCGCGATGAGCTTGAGCGGCTTTTGGCGACCAATGCGACGAAGCCGTCGCCGGAACGGCTGACGCTGATCCGGATTTCTATCTTGTCGAGCCGGTGGCCTGCACGCCGGCGTCGGGCTGGGAGAAGGGCCAGGTCGAGAACCAGGTCGGGCTGTGCGCGAGCGCTTCTTCACGCCGAGGCTCCGCTTCAAAAACCTGGAGGAACTCAACGCCTCGCTGCTCGACCATGCATCGCTGTGCGGGAAGGCCTCGCGAAGCCTGAACTTGTCCAGCGCGCGCAGCGACGACAGCCGGAGGATCGATTGATGACACTCGTTCGCCGGCATTGCCATTTCCGATCCGGACCTCAGTCTGCGGGCGATCGCGGCACAGCTCGAGACAATGCGGGAGCGGACGCCGGGCGGCGGCTGGCAATGGGCGGCCTCGTCGGTCGAGCATCTGCTCGATCACGCGGGGCGTCTCGGTTTAACGGTGCACGAACCCGCTGACGGCTGAAAGCGGGCATCCGCCGCCGTTCTCCTGCCCTCCCGTTTCGTCCTGGTGTGACAAATAAGGAGAAATTCTACTCTCCCTCTGGCGTAACGTCGGAGCCTGCCCACAAGCGCGGAAGACCGGCGTTGTGATTCCTGATGTTCAAAGCCTTCCTTGCAGCGCGGGGAAGTTCTCTATCGCGTGCTTGACGGCGGCATCGCCTTGGAGACTGCTGACGTCGATCCGTCCCTCTTCCTAGAGAGCATCAAGGAACGACATCTCGCCGCGATCATGTTCGAACAAGGGCGCCAGTCGTTCTTGCCATTCGGCCAGCACGAGCTCGCGCCAGGCTTCCGGGCGGCCGTCCTTGTCGAACATGTCGCTCTTCACGACGGTTAGCAATTTTCCGCGGAGTTCGTTGGCGTCGTAGCTATATCCGTCCAGCGAGGCCGTCCGCCAGTTCAGGTCCCGTGTGGCCGCCCCGATCGCGAGCGTAGCGAGCTTGACCTGTTTCCAATCCAGCCCGCGGACGTGCAGCAGGCGCCATGCGTCGTAGAGATCGCGCAATGCGCAGCGCGCGGCCATCGCGACGCTTTGTCCGGCTGCGATCTCGCGCAGATCCACGACTGGGATTTTCTTCGCGGTGTAGCCGCCCAGAGGAACGGAATTCATTAGCGACGTCCCGAAGAACGGCGTGCGGTACATGTAGTTGACGTCGACCTCGATCGTGCCGGGCCGCCGATGGGCCGTCCCAGCCGTTGCCCAGCGGTGTGCACGGAAATCGGCGTTGCTCAGTCGCGAAAGAAGTCACTGACAGGCACGCCGCAGCGAGATCGACGGCCGGCCGCTAAGCGCATCCGCGACCTGGCCAGACGACCTTTTGGGGTATCCCGCTTAGAGGCGGCGCGCCATTGAGAGGTGGTGCCGCAAACGGGGCAGAGCGGTCCACGCGAAGCTGACGAGACGCGTGCCGTCCCCGGTCGCTGCATAGGAGGAAAAAGAGCGCGACCGCCTTCCGATGGCCGGAAATCATGAGGGTTCCCCCTGGTTCGACAGCTTTGAGCCGGAACGGCGCTCCGGTTACTCCGAAGCTGCGGAATTTGCACACGCTGGCACCGCGATCGCAAGTGTGCTTGCCACGATGGCGATGGCAAGAGTGGATTCCTGAAGCGTTTTCACGGGCATCCTCTCTCGGACTTGTGAATTCATTGACTTCGCCCACTCATGCGGCGAGGGGAGCGATCAGAAGCTCAACTGGGGCGATCACAAGGGATTGAGACAACGGAGCTACCTCACTTGGCCGAGGCTCCCAATGCTGGCGCCAATAAACGGAAGCCCCGGCTTGGCGCGCGCCGCTCCCTTCAGTCTCGGACGTCTGCGGAGTCCACTCCCTCAGGGGAGAGTAGGCCAAAATACAACCATAGTCGCAGTACAGAACAGAGAGCGGCGGCACAGAGCGCCGGCCGACTGCTGCGGCCCGACTG
>NZ_JADPKX010000023.1:0-32677 GCF_023074155.1 Bradyrhizobium sp. 134
TTTTGCTGTCCAATCCCATCCGAAACCTCCGTCCAAGCCGGAGGCTTCTTTCGCACGTTCATTCGAATTCTGAAGCAAGGGTATCGGCTTCGCGCTTACGAATAGCCGCTAGCAGCTGCCCGAGCTTCTCCTTGGCTGGCGCGGTCGCGCGTGCGACTGCAAGGGCGAGGTCCGCGACCTCATCCACCATCCGTGCGCAGATAGACTCGTTGATCGCACCTTTGGAGCGAAAGAAGCGGTAGACATTCGCAGGGCTCATGCCGAGTTCGGAGGCGACGTCGGCCACCGACGTCTTATGGTGGCCGATCGATGCTTGGCCTTCCGATTCGGGAGGTACCCCTGCGCAAGCTGGCGGCGCGACGGCTCGCGGACAAACCTCTTTGCTCCGCTGCGTGAGCAGCCCTTAATGCGCTGGGTGGCTACATCGCGAGCCGCAGACATGCTTGCTGCCATCCGAAGCGGATCCTCTTTCTAGTTGTCGTATCCGTTCCGGCGGCAGCTCAGAATCGCTCAGGCGGGGAAGGGTGTTGGTATCGAATATATCGTCACCACCAAGCACCGTCCGCAGGACTTGGGTATTCGGAAGGTCGCCGATATTGCAGGTCTGGGGATTGCGATCGACGATCGCCAAATCCGCCCTGTAGCCCGACTTTAAAGCGCCGATACCGTCCCATTGCATCAACCTGGCATTGTTGACAGTCCAACCATCTAGGGCCTGCTGCCGGTTAATGGAATATCCGGGACCCTCGTGCCGCCGGCCGGAGCCAGCGAACTCGCGCGTTTCGGCAAGCGCCATATGCTCGAACGGACTGGCAGGCCCCCAATCCGAGCCGAGTCCAACATTCGCACCCGACTCAAACATCTTACCGATTGGAACAAGATACTTGAGGGCCTCCTCGCCGAGGCGTTCCTGGTACATGGCACCCTTCCCCCAACAGAAGCTAACGGTGCTCGTCAGGTGGAAGTTCAGCTCAGCATATCGTTTGATGGCCTCATCCTCGATGAATATGCTGTGTTGAATTATCCAGTCGCGCGTTCGGATGTCCTGAGAATCCAGGAATGGCTCGAGAAGCGCAAGGAATTCTCGATGCTCCGGTAGGCTGCAATTCAACATGTTCAGACGAACGTGGTTCTTGAGGCAGTATTCGATGCAGTCGCGGATCATCGCTTGCGTAAGGAACGCGTGCCCCTTTGTGGGACGCCCATAAGGGTCTTGGTACTCGCGGTCGGTCCGTAGAATACCAGGCCAGCCAGGCCCTGACGGGCACAATGACAGTCCATTGACGCGATATAGCGGATCGCTGGTTTGGATGAGACCCGCCGCGAGCGCGCAGTTGGCGCGAACGCTGGCTTCGCTTATTCCCATTCCGTAGTCGAACGCGTGCGGGGCGCCTTCCAAGCCGGCCAGAACGCGCATGCGCATTTTGTTCTCATCACGAAGACGTTGATATGCAGCGATGTGCGCCGCATCCATCGCGTGCCCCTCGTAAGCCGCCGTCACGCCTCGGCCGGCGGCTGTCAGCTGCCCGGCAAGGGCTCCCCGGTACCAGAGGTCATCGGTTGGACGAAACACCTGTGCCGCGACGCGCCCCAGCCAGAACGGACTGCTATTATAATAGTTCGTCACGCCGCCCGTGAAGATGCCGGTAAGTTCACCATCCGAGTTCTTCTCGATCGTCACGTCGTCGATCTGGTTGGGTAGATCGCGCCCAAATCCGAGCACCTCCAGCGCCTTTGAGTTCATCGCGCAGACGTTTGGAGTAACAGGCGCAAAAGCTTGTATCCAGATCGGATGATCGGGGGCGACAACGTCAAGTTCCCAGCGGTTCGGCAGACGCCCTTCGGGAAGATCACGCCATGAGCTGCGAATAAAATAGTGAGGTTCGCCGACGGGCGTCGTCAAAATCCATTCACCCCGAGGAGTCGACGCGGCTCGTCCGCGGATGCGAGAAAAGATGTCTGCGTGGTTCCGCGCGTCGTAAAGTGTGACACACGGCACGTCAAAACTGCCGAAATGAAGGAAGTGCGGATGACTGTCGATGAGGCCGGGGAGCACGCAGGCGCCTTCTGTATCGACAGGACGAGCCAACGGACCCGCGAGAGAGCGCATGTCATCCAGTGAGCCTGTCGCAAGTATCCTGTCTCCTTCAAGCACGAGAGCTTCGTGAGTGTCCCGCCCCTCATTCTGAGTTAGCACGGGGCCACCATAGATGAGCGTGCGCGAAGCTGACGTGGTCATGCCTATGTCTCCTACATTGATGCTAAAGATGGTAGCGAGTTGCTCGCGCTCACAGGCAATGTGGTGGCGGCGCGAAACCTCCCAGCTCTCGCTCGACTAGCTGAGCGAAACGCATCGGCGTGCGATCCTCAAGGAATGGTCCGATCAATTGAACGCCCAACGGCATGTTCTCCACAAACCGGCCGGTGGGCACCGCCGTGGCGGGCAAATTGGCGCAGACCGCAAGCGATGGCCACTGCAGACCGTCGAAGTAAGGGCGGGGACTACCGTCGACGATCGTGCTACGCGCCTCGCAAACCGTAATCGGGTCGGAAGCGCCGTCGCCGCGGTGATCGTGGGCATACGCGACCGTCGGGCTGTTCGGGCATATCAAAAGATCGTACCCAGTGAAAAAATCTCGCCAGCTGCGGAACAGCCGTTCGCGCTGCTCTGAGATGACGCCAAGGTAGCCGTAGTAAGGCATTGTCAACGCGCGCGCTGCTCGGGCCAGGTAGCTCGTGGGTGGCTGCCCGGCTCCCGATTTGATCAGTTGTTGGACTGCTTCGGGAGGCAGGCCGCTTCCCATCATTGGCAGCAGTGTTGCAAGGTAGGTCTCATATGCTGCCTGCCAATCGATCTCGGGCCGCGCCTTTTCATCCACAGTCACACCGAGGCGACGCAGGTCTTGCGCATAGCGTTGGATCGCTTCCAGACACCGTGAATCGACGGCGTAGGTCCTGGCATCGGCCCACACTGCGACCTTGAAGTCCTGCAGTCGCTCCTTTCGGCTGGGCGGAATCGCCACCCTCCACGCCGGCCGGCTCAATTCGGCAGGCGAGGCCAGCACGTCCAACGCGAGCTCCAAATCCTGAGCACTCCGCGCCATTGGACCAAGCACCGCCATTTCATACGTGGTGTAATTACCCGGCATCGGCGGAATGTGTCCGCGTGCCGGCACGATACCGTAGCTCGGTTTGTGGCCGTAGACGCCGCAAAAGTGAGCCGGGACGCGGATCGATCCACCGAGATCGCTGCCCAGTTCAAGTGGCGAGAAACCGGCCGCAATCGCTCCAGCCGGACCGCCTGATGACCCGCCGGGCGAGCGGGTGGTGTCCCACGGATTATTCGATGTTCCGTACAGGGTATTATACGACTGCCAATCAAAGGCGCCGGAAGGAACGTTGGTCTTGCCAAAAACAATTGCGCCGGCCGCCTTCAGGCGTGCTACCGAATCGGCGTCCTGGCGCGGCTGATGCTCGGCGAGGAAGGGAAACCCACACGTCGCCGGCATGCCCGTGGCCTCAAGCGTGTCTTTCACTGTCATCGGCAGCCCATGGAGCGGCGGCAACTCTGAGCGTGGTCTGCTGTCCGCTTGGCGCGCGGCCTGAAGCGCGCCTTCAATATCCTGCGCGACAACCAGGTTGAGCTTTCCATTGTGCTTTTCGATTTGCTTGAGGTGCAACTCCAACAATTCGACCGCGCCAATGCTACGCTCGCGTAGCAAGGCGAGCCACTGCGTTGCTGATTGGAACTGCCGCGGGAGTGCTGATGAGTCGCTTTGCGTCGCTTTCGACATGGTGTTCCCAATTGTTAGACAGCGAGTTGCGGTTGTGCAGGGTCAAGGATTGCCGCGCAGCTTCGACCTGTCATCCACCAAATTGGGTATGACCGCCAACCCTGAGTGTCATTTTCGCAGTTCGATACCAGCAGCGACGTCAACCCCAGCGCGCGGCCTGGTCCTGCTCCACAAGTGTTGGATGGTCCAATTGTTGGATGTCTCAGCAAAACCCAGAGCCAATGCCACTACCGGGACCGAAACGCAGCATCAAAAAGATGCGCCCATGGTGCCGCCTGGGGCGGTTTCATCGATTCTGATCGTCAGATATGCGCCTGCCTGAAACGATTTATATGCGTGACAGTATCTGACCGTGTGCGCGAACTGGTGACCTATGCCGCCGGAGTTACAATGGGGGACGGGGATTCATACAGCTCAGGGCCCACTTCGGAGGCATCGAGCAGTCGGGATTCGGCGTGGAACTCGGCCATCCGAGGGATTGAAGGAGTCGACCACCGTTCAAGAGGTGTGTGTTGTGGTAGGCGCGCGGCTGCACCTCGCCCCTGAGAAGCCGCCACCCACGTCTTGGAGCCGAATAGCAAAAAGCCCCGGGTCCGTCTGGTCGATATAGCCGGCCGCCCTCCCCCGCGGCACCCGGTTCGTCAACTCTAGTTCGCGCGTTGTGCAACTCGCTCTTATAGCCCAACTGGCGATGGCGCCGGGAGCACGACGCCATCCTGGCCATGAACTTCACTTGCGGATGAGTGGAATTCCCGTCGCCACCGGCGCGTCTGGGGCCCAAATGCGATAGTTGAGCTGCGCGAAAATCGAAAAGCCTTTGGTGATGGAGGCGGTGTCAAATCCTGGAGGACCGGCCGTTCCACCTGAGGCGTTCGATGACAATTCCTGAGTGCCCCAGACATTTACGCTCACAGGACCGAAGTTGTATCCGACCATGCCACCGGCCGCCCAGATATTGTAGCGGTTCACGTTGATAGCGCCGCCGTAGAATGCGCTTGACCGGTCGTCGGTGACTTGCCCCACGTAGTAAGCTACGGGGCCGATTGTCCACTTGCCAATGGTCTTCGTCGCCGTGAACTCGGCGTGCAGGATATCGCCGCTTCTGTAGTTCGTCAGCGTGTTGGCGGTGTTGATTTCGTCGAAAATGTTGGCCGTGAGATTCCAGCCATCTTTCAAATATGAGAAGACGATATTGGGTTGAAAGGTCCACCAAGGATTGCCGACATTCGCCAAGCCGGTCGGGCCCTGTTGGGTGCCCGTCGGCGCGTACATTCCAAGTCCGGCCTTGACGAAGAAGCCGCTATCACCCAGCCGCCAACTCAACTCGTTGGCGAAGAACGTGTTGTGCATGCCAGACGGCGCGACATTTACCGGACTTCCAATGCTACCAGAGACAAACGGCACGACTGCGACGAAGTCGTAGGAAGCGCCGAGAAAACTCCAACCCGGCGCCCATAGGAATCCGGCTGCTGCCACGTTCCCGTTCAGGCCGGTTTGAGCGCCATTGATATTCGGCGCGCCAGGACCGACAATCTTCGACTGGTAGGTAAAGGCCTGCTCGAATCCATAGAGGCCTGGCGGCGGTGCGGCAGCAGCGGCGCCGATCACAATGCCAGGCTTCTGTAACCAACCGGGCGATCCGAATTCGTAAGCAGTTGCCGGCGTGCATGCGGCACTCGTCGCAATGCATGCTGTGATCATCAAAGTTTTATTTGGTGACATGTCTCTCTCCGTTGAAGTCTGGAAATATTGTGAGAGGTGATGCGACACCGCCTCATCCGGATCTGGGTGAATTCAGCGAAGCCCATCCGACCTGCCGCATCTTCGAAAGGCATCATTGCAGGTCGCATCAACAGCCGGTTCGGCGCGCTCGCTCAATACGCGCGTCCGTCCGACGAGGCGGCTCCGCGGGTGCCGAAACGCAACGCGGCAAGTCAGCAAGGCGAGCGGCGGCGTCGTAGGCTGGCCGCCTTGTATCCAAGTCGAAGTCGTAATTCGCGCTGATTGCAGCATCGATTATCCCCCCGAACGACGGGAGCTGCGCACTCTCGTCCATATGACGATGGTCAGGTGGTCGTTGGCTCGTCATCTCCCAAACTGGGGATATCATCGGTAATGGGCACAAACATTTCGCTGCTATTGCAAATTCATTCGTCGAGTATGCTGCTTCCGACGAGGCACCTTCGAGATCCTGGTCGCGATCATCTAGACCGGCGTCCGGTTGTCCCAAGCGCCCAAATGGGACGCCTATTATGCGCCTTGAACTGTTGAATCGGCGAACATGAGCACTCGGGTCCCGGCCGACACGCGCGTGTAGAAAGCAGCCGGCACGCGATACCCAATCTCTCTTCGTCCAGCAGAGGTACGATTATCGACGTGGAGCGATCGCTCGGAAGGACATGCCCCTTAACCCACGCGGAAGGTTGCAATTTGTTCGCGCAATCCGACCACGCGGGCCGCGATCGGAGTTCAGCACTCGGCACCCAAGGTCGACCTGCCGACCACTAGAGACTCCCGCCGCCCCCTGCCATGAGAATCACCATACGCGCGAACGCGGAAGGAGCAGGTGCTCGCCAAGGCTGGTACGCGTGACGCCTCACTTCACGTTGTGCCTGGGAATGTGAGACCTCCGACGGAGGCGCTTTTAATTTGATTTCGCTTCCTGACCGCCCTCGGCTATTCAGCCTCCGTGGGGCGGGCAACATGATGTCAACCCGAGCTGGAAACTGATCTTTTTGGCTGGATGGTTTCGGCATCCCCGTCTTGCAGATGATTGACGCATCAGTCACCGAGCATCCCGACATGGATGAGCAGCCGATTATCCGTCCCGTTGGGGACTTCGCAAAGGCTTGCATCGTAGCCCATGCGCGGATCGTAAATGCACCGTTCAAGAGAGACGCAATGATTTCAGGCGCGAGCGTCCGTCGCGCTGTTCGCCTCTTCTTCAAACGCCGCGGCAGTGTTCTTCCACAACAACTTCGCCGACCAGAATGCCAAGATCCATTTTCCAAGTAACTTCATGATGGCGGGTGGCTTGCCGCAGATCACCGCGTTCGGTCGCGTCGCTCAGCATCGACGCGTGCCGCATCGGTGTCCGGAGCGCATGATTCTCTTGATGGTGGGTTGAACCTCTCGATCAGTGCTTCCGCGCCTGGCATCGGCCTCCGCGCGCAAACAGGATTACGCGCTCAACGCTTATGGTCGCCGCTATCGTCATCACGTTGTCGGGGCGCGAACGTCGTGTGCGAGACGTTTCGAACGCTCATAGGAAGGGGCAGCACAGACCCGACAATGAGCGCGGAGAAGCAGCAGTCGTATCCCCCATTTGGTAGATGACTTCATCGGCAGCAGCGGAGAAGTGCAGCCCGGCCGCATCTGCTGTCTAGGGTTCAACGCCAAGGCGTCGGAATGACGAATTTGCGCATCCCAGACACCAACTCCAATTCGTCCCTGGCGACTGCATCGCCTCGGCACCGCCGCACAGTCTCCGGCGCCGTTATTCCAACCTAAGTTAAAAGGAAATCTTGAGATGCCAAAGCCGATCGATCGAACGCTTATCTTCGGCGGCCCTGTTGTCACCCAGAACGACCGCCGCGACACCCATGAAGCAATCGTCATTGAAGGTGATCGCGTGCTCGGCACCGGTACGTTCTCTGACATGAGCTCGCTCGCAGGACCCCCGCGCCAAGCGCATTGATGTAAAGGGTGCCTGCGTTATGCCCGGCATCCTTGACTCGCATCCCCACTTTCTGCATACGAGCGCGCACGATGTGTGGTCCGTCAACCTTTACGATGCACGCGACCACGCCGACATCGTTGCCCGCATCCGTACTCACGTCGCCCAGGTGCCCGCCGGCCGATGGGTGATGGGTGATGGGCACCCCGGTGGGCGAGCCGAACTACCTCATCCGCCGTTCTTACAAAGATCTCACCGAGCAAAAGTTGCCGGACCGTCACGTACTCGACACCGCAGCGCCTAACCATCCCTTCATGATCTTCGCTCTTGCGCCGGTGATCCCGAACGTCGTTGCGATGAACTCGGAAGGCCCTGCGAGTGCTCGGCATCACACGCGACACCCCCGACCGGGTCGGCGATGTTTGGATTGAGAAGGATGCGAGCGGCGACCCCACCGGTATCTTTACCGGCTCTGTAATCACTTACTACAACCCGGACAAGTTCTGGCGCGAGCAGGTGCAAGCCAAAATCATGGCCGCGCCGCCGCCCGACGAACTGTGGATCGCGGGCGGCCTGCTGGGGCAGGCGCGGGCGCATCGCTGGGGTACTACCGGCGCCTACGAGTGCCATGCGATGAGTTGCCCCATATGCTGGGCTACATGCGCATGCGCGACGACGGCCAGCTGGCGATGCGCGTGGTAGCGTCGCTGGAATTAGCGTCGGCGCCCTGGGACTTTGGCGCGGCCAACACCGACGAGCATATCCGCTTCAACCTGGCACATGCAGCCCTGCTGCAATCGAAAAAGGATCCGATCCTGCGTTTCAACGGAGCGACCTTTGGCGTCGATGGCCCGTGCTGGTGCGGCCTGTTGCGCATGGAAAAGCCGTACCTTGACGCGTACGGTCGCCCCACAACGGGCCATGAGTTCAACACGAAGAAGATGCAGCGCGAAGTGATCCACTACTGCCTGAAGCACAAAATCCGCCTGAACCTCATTCAGGCTGCGCTGTTTGACCATCGCCAATTCCTCGAAATTGTCGATGACGATCAGTTGGCCGACGCGGTGCGCAGGGGTGACTGGGTCGCTCAGCACAATATGCTCATCACAGAAGACACGATTCGTCGGTATGCTGACCTAAAGCTGCACTCCACCATCAGCATGAGCTTCCGCTGGGGCAAAGGAGACATGTACCGCGAACGAATGGGAGACGAGATCATGGACATGGTAGTTCCGGTGGGCCGCCACTTCGCCTCGGGCGCCAACGTAAGTCTCGGCCAAGACTGGTCGCCCTTCAGTCCGTTTGAGCACATGAAACTGGCGCAAACTGGCGAGCTCGCCCGCTCAGATTTCCCCTGCAACCCTGAGACCCACACCATCAGCGCGCAGCAGGCCCTCGATGGCTGGACCGTCAACACCGCCAAACTGATGCAATGGGAAGACATCGGAGCGCTCAAGCCCGGTTTCAAGGCGGATATCGCGATCGTCGACCACAACCCGCTCACCGCTGACGTAGACGGCCTCGCCAAGACTGAGGTGCTACGCACGGTGTTCGACGGGCGTGACGTCTATGACACCGGGTACATCGCCCGCATTGACGAGTCCCCGTTGCCGCGACAACATCCAAACTTGGCGCGGTAACCTGCCGTTTGCAACGGACGCGGTGGCGATCAGAGAGTCGCCGCTTCGGTTTCGTCTCGCGGCTATGTGCGGGCTCTGCATCGCCCTTAATGGCGCTTTTGCCAGGAGAGTTTCGTTTCGTTCGTTGGAAGCCAAGCCCAATTGAAGCGGAACCGACGTCACGGACCGATGTGCATCTCGCTAAAGCAGTGTCGATCGGTCTGGCGGAACGATTAGGAGCAGAATGCCACCGCCGGTCTCCACGACAAAGGTAATCAGATATCCTAGGAACGCGAAGGGCAACCCGATGTAGCCCTTGGTAACGGCTGGCGCGGCGAGCTTGTTGAGGCCGCTCGAGATGAAGATGGCTTGCAATCAAGGTGGGGCCGACGGCCGCCAGGGGAGCATATTGCTGGATTAAGTTCCTTCGACTGAAGGGGATACCCGAGTCTACGTGGTCAGGCCGCGATCTTTCCGGTCTCGTCGCGAGCATTGGAGATCGCGCCATTCTTGGCTTCGGGGCCGAAGGCCAAGCCTTCGGCCCCGAGCAATCTTCAAATGACGCAATCCAAGGCCTTGAGCTGCGAGGCGACGGAGAAAATGTCCATTGGGGCGCCAATGGCAATGATGTCGGTTTCGAATAGCTCCCTGATAGTTGCCCCGACAGATGAAGAGCAGGCTCTCCCGTAAGATCGCGATAAATGACTTCACACCCGCATTGAGCGCCACCTACCTGCTGACAATTTCGTAAGAGAGAACGCGACTTGCAGAAGTCTTTCCTTGGATGCTGGAATCTCGGCGCAGAATCGCCATGCCGCGATCTGCGCGCGCACAGCGAGCCGTCGCACGTGCAATGAATTGGCGCCGCGAGATCTTCCGGCTCGCATTGATGTGGTCCCTCGCCTGATGAATGGGCCAACATGAGCAGTGTCGGCTCCGCCGGCACGTGCGTGTAGGAGCAGCTGCACGCGGGAGCCGATCTCTTCGTCCTGCGGAGGTACGCTTATCGGCGCGAAGCGATCGCTTGCACGCGGGCGCCGTCTAACGCGCACGGATTATTGCAATTTGTTCGCGTGATCCGACGACGTGGGCGGCGGCGGAGCACAGGACCCTGCGCACGAGGTCAACCTGCCGGCGCGTACCGGTCTTGGCGAGCACCTGCTTGAGCTGGTACCGGACGGTGCTCAGCCCGACACCGCGACGCGATGCGTATTCCTCCAGAGTGCAACCGGCAACCAGAGCGCTCGTGAGGCGGGACTCCGCGTCGGTGAGCTCGAACAAGGTGACGAGCGACTCCGCCGAAATCACTCCGGCCGGTTGGTCGCCAGTGAGCGCGATCAGCAGCAGCGGGTCGGCACTAGCCGCGGTAGCGGGTTGGAGTTCCTGAATGGCAACCTGCCAGCGGCGCCCACCCGCGTCGAGCACAACGTAGCCCGGTGCATTGCGGCCGACCTGCCGCCGCAACGCCAACGTCAATCGCTGCTGAGAGTCAGCGGTTGCGGCGTGCAGCATGCCATTGCGCAGCCGCAACCCACCACCGCAAGTCAGCGACACGAAGGCTTGCTGGTTGCGCCATAGCACCTGCCCGTCGGCGTCGCAGACGATCAGACCGCATTTCCAGCGCTCCAGAAATTCACGCAATAGGGCCTCCGCGGAACGGCTGCAGATGACGGATTGGGTCAGCTGCAAGGCTTGCGCGAAATGAGGCAGGAGCGCCGCTATGCGGCCTTTCTGGCGGTCGGAGAAGTCGCCGTTATCGCCCACCTCACGATGCAACGCGAGCGCCATGTAGTAGCCATGGCCGATAGACATCAGGCCGCCGAGGAAACGCCCGTATCCAATCGCGGAAAGCTGCTGCTGTAGCCGTTGCTGTGTTGGCCGCTCGTCGCTACCGAACAAGTCCTCATCGCCCACCAAGCGGCCCACCGCGGACTGCAATCGCTTGCCATCCAATCGCGGGTTGCCGGAATCGGAGATCGAGGCTTGGTACGGGGCAAGATTGGTGCGGGAATCATGAGCCACCCAGAAGGTCGCTGCATGAGGCCCCTCGAGACCAAGGCCCTGAATGATAGCGGAGTGCGCCCCGAGTTCGGCGCACAGCAGATCCATTAGCTCGGGCCACCGCCTCGGCTCTGTGCAGGACTTATACAGTCGCAGCAGAAACGGGTCGGCAGTCGGGACAGGGTTCGCGTCGATTGGCATGCTATCACCAAGCAAAAGCATTTACCCAACGATTGCCGGCCCTACTTTTCCGGGCTGCGCGATGCCGGCGCGAATCAGTTCGATGTCTGGGAGACCGCTGGCACTCCCGGCGAGTCTGCGCTATCCAAATACTCCTTGGCCGAGAGCACGGCTCTTTCGATCAGCATCGGCGTAAGCTCGAGTGCAATCTGAGTTTCGCTTCTGGTTCGTATCCAACCCAGATAGGTGAGGCTCCTCAAAAACAGAAATAGCGGAAGCTGTCGCCATTGCGGCTCTGGCAGTGGACGGACCGAACGATAGCCGGCCAGCAGTGCGTCTCGAATGGTTCCGTAATAAGGCTTATCAGTATACCAGAAAAGTGCGGTCGCGAGTTCGAACATGTGCCACCCAAATCCGGCATCGTCGAAGTCGATGAGCATGAGCCGATGGTTACTGCGGAGAATATTTTCCGGCACCAGGTCTGCATGAATAAGCCCGTAATTCTCGGCTGAGCGTCCGAGCCGGCCGAGATCATGTTTGGCATTTTGGCAGGCACGTTCGATGAGGGAAAGATGGTCTGATAAGGCAGCGAGGTCGCAAAACTCACCCCAAAAGGGGTTAGGTCCTAGGAGCCCTCGGGAATCCCACGCGTGACGCGAAAAGCCGGCGGGAAACTGCCACCCTGCGCTCTGGTCGTGCAAGCATGCGGCGAGCCGACCAACTTGACCATAGAGACTGCTCAGTTCATCCGAGGGGCACGAAAGGCCAGTTTCGATCGAGCCGAGCGGCTCACCCTCGAGCCAAACCAGCATATCCACCTGGAGCGGCTGGGGAAGGATGGGGGTGGTTGCTTTCACAAACAACGATCCATCTTTCGCTGGAACGACGGAAGGAGCGTCGAAGCCCGACGTGGCAAGCGCCGACATCCATTGCAGTTCCGACGTGAGTTCGGCGTCCGTATGGTAGCCAATTCTGTGAACGCGCAACGCAAACCGGTCGCCGTTATCGCGGCGCAAATGAAAAACGGCGTTTTCCCGGTACTTGACGAGGGAGAGGTCCTCAAAGCTGCCCGCCCAGCGGCTCAGCGCGGCGCGTGCTACCGCGGTCATTGCCGCGACCTGTTCTTCGGAACTGAGTGCGGACAACATGTTCATCTTTGCCTCAAAGCGATGCGAGTGCGTTATCGAGCGTGGACAGCAGAAGCTCGGCGTTGGCAATCGAGAACGGCATAGGCGGGCGCATCTTGAGGATGTTGTCGTGGGGCCCTATCCGGTTAATAAGGACACCATTCTCCCGCATGACGTTGACCAGACGTTTGGTTTCATGCGCAGCCGGTCTTCGGTCAAGCAACAGCTCGAGACCGAAGAACAGGCCGCTGCCACGCACGCTCCCGATCAATTGGTGCTTTCCGGCAAGTCGGACCAAACCCTTCTGGAGGAAGGCTCCGACCAAATTGGCATTCTCGACCAGCTTTTCGCGCTCGATGACATCAAGCACTGCCAAACCCGCGGCCGCGGACACCGGATTTCCCGCGAAGGTGTTGAAATACAGAGCGGAGGAGGCGAAGGCTTCCAGCAAGTCTGGCCGCGTAATTACGCCGGCGAGAGGATGACCATTGCCGAGCGGCTTTCCAAGCGTGACCAGGTCCGGCACAATGCCATAGGCCTGGTGGCTCCACATGTGATCCCCGGTCCGGCCAAGGCCGCCCTGCACTTCATCGGCGATAAAGAGGCCACCCGCCTCGCGTACATGCGCGACCGCTTGCTCCAAAAATCCCTTGGGGAGTTTTGGTAGCCCTTCCGTTGAAAAGATCGGGTCGAATAGAATGGCTGCCGGCTTGATGCCAGCCGCTTTCAATGACCGAACCGCCTCTGCAACCTTATCGGCGTAATCCTGCGCAAGCTGAGCCGGATGACGCTGGGAGTGGTTCAGATCTGGAATTGCTACCGAACGCGCATGAGGTGCGAACGCCTCCGGCGCGGGAAGGGCCGTCGTTACTGCAGCCAGCGTCGCGGAATTGCCGTGATAGCTGAAGGAACTCACAATCATGCCCGTTCCGCCACTGGCGAAGCGCGCAATGCGCAGAGCAAGTTCATTGGCCTCGGTCCCAGTGCAGGTGAGCATTGCCACAGACAGAGACGGATCAGAGGTAGCAGTAAGCCGTTCAGCATATTGAACGACGCTGTCATGCAGATAGCGGGTGTGGATGTTGAGCGTGTCAGACTGCCGACAAATCGCCTCCACCACATCGGGGTGACAGTGGCCGACGTGAGGCACATTGTTGTAAGCGTCAAGATATCGGCGCCCATGGACATCCTCGACCCAGACTCCCTTACCCCGAACCAGATGCAGCGGCCTATCGTACATCAGTGGCGAATGCCGCCCAAGAGCACGGTGGCGGCGCGCAAGCAGAGCCATATCGCCAGGCATTAAACTGTCTCCATCAGCTTCCGTGAAGCCAGTCGATTTAGAGTTATCGTTATGGGAGTGCTTTCCACAGGGCTAGTTTTGGTCAAGACTCTTGACTCCCGAAGTCTCATCCGCAAAGGTCGGACTCTCAGGTAGCGTGCTGCCGCCATCGACCACTATCGTTTGGCCTGTCACGTAGGCGGCTTCCTCGCTTGCTAGGTACAGCATCGCGTAGGCGATATCCTCTGGCACGCCGAGTGCCCCCATTGGCACATATTTCGCCAGGACCTTCTGTCCTTCTTCGTCGGCGAGCAGGTTCATAGCCGGTGTCTTGATGAAGCCAGGCTCAACTCCATTTACCGTGATCCGGTATTTCGCCAGTTCGATTGCCGCCGTCCGGATGAAGCCGTTCAGCCCGCTCTTGCTCGCCGCGTAATATGAGGCCCCTGGCATTGCGACGCGAGGCCCTGTAACAGACGAGGTGAATAATAGCCGCCCGCCACCCCGGCGGCGAAGATGCGGTATTGCCGCCTTCGAGAGTCGGAACGCCGCCTTGAGATTAACGTTTAGCGATTCTTCGAGCTGGGATTCGTCCAAATCCTCGACTTTGCCAGCTGCGAACGAGGCAGCGTTGTGCACGACGATATCGAGCTTCCCGTATTTGGAAACAGCGAGATCGACAGCCCGCTCGATTTGCCGGGGAGCACCGACATCCGTTACGCACAAAATGGCCTCGCCACCAGCGGCAACAATGTTGGACATCGTCGCCTGTCCATGACTCTCTGTGCGCGTAGCGATCACGACTTGGGCTCCCTCACCCGCGAAGATCCTGGCAATCGCCGCCCCGATCCCTTGCCCTGAACCCGTGACGATTGCTGTCTTCCCTTTCAGTCGAGGCGAACTCATTGTCTTCCTCCGCTCTTCGATGTCGCTGCGCTGCTGGTACGGCGTTCACCTTCCGACTTCTTCCGGAACAGGTTACATAAATTGAACATCTTGTTCAGATTTACGTCAAGCCTCCAATTAGTATTTTCAATGCCCAGTTTTTGGGCTATGGTGCAGAATGAAAGAACAAGCCCCCGTCCGACTTCGCGATCGGAATCGTCTTAGAACCCGACAAGAGCTGTTAGACACCGCACTCGACCTCTTCGAGGCGGGAGGTCTGGCGACCTGTTCCGTTGACGCAGTAGCAAAGAAAGCAGGCGCTTCGAAAACTACGGCCTACACCTATTTTCCCGGCGGCATCGACGAAATGCTCCGCGATCAGTACCATATCATCAGCGATCGTGTTCGCGTGCGAGGCGAGCAGATGCGCAATACCGCCATCACGGCCGAAGATCGCATAATTGCCCTCATGGCAGCGCTCCTCGATGTTTGCGCCGAGCCGAAGGTGGGACGGTTCTACATGATGCTCACGCCGGCGCTCAGCCCGCTGCTGGAGCCTGTTGTCGGAGAGACGTCCGGTCGTTTTCGCAAGATGATTGCGGATGATTTGCACGGCAAACTCCCTCACGGCGTCTCGCCACTTGTCTGCGCCACCCTGATCGTTGGCGCCGGGCGTGAGGCAGCGATCGCTGTCGCGCGAGAACCGGGCCAGCGTGAGGGCCTGCTGACCGCATTGCGGATGATGGTTCGGGCCATGCTGTCGGCCAAGGCTGGCCGGTAAGGCATCTTCGACCCGAGCGAAATCTCGTCGAGCAGCAACAGCTTCGGGTTGGTCATCAGCGCTCGGCCGATCGCCACCGCCTGCTGCTGTCCTCCGGAAAGGTCTTTGGCGGGGTGTTGCGGATCTGCTTGAGCCTGCGGCAGCGCATCTATCCTCTATCACTCTCAGGCGTCCAAGCACTCGCGGTCTGGTTGGCGGCTGAGCGGCAACTTGTCCATGACAGGCGCGCCACTAGCGGGCGCAGGTGGCTAGCCATCGGCTCAGCCGCCCCGGCGTTGCGCTGCCTCCCAGGACATCGAGCAGGCGCAAATGCTCACGTACGTGCCGGCGCATGCCGTCTCGGTCATGAAGCTGCAATAGGCGAACAGGCGCTTGGTCGAGTTCACGCGCTTGAGCGCTTCTTCGACGAACGGATTGCCGGCGCTGCGGATGATCTCTCCATGAAACTAGCAGCCAAAGTGATAAAGTTCGGTAATCGTCATCTTCTCGAGCTGACCTTCCAGCACGCGCAGCTGGCGCTCGCGCAAACGTGCGATCACCGGCTGCGGCAGCGTGAAGTCGGGCTGCGCGATCGCCGCCGGTTCGATCACCGCGCGAAATGCCATTGCCTTGGCCTGCGCGTCGGGCTGGAGACGGTCTCCGCAAAGCTCCAGCCATAGCCGGGCAAACGCGCGGTCCAGTATTTGCTGCGATGTGGTCGAGCAACCGCTGCAACTCGGCCCGGCTCAGATCATAGCGGCGCATCAGCTCCGGCTGGGTGACGTCAGTCGGTAGCCGTTCGCGAGGACGTCACCCGCAATCATCGCATAGACCTGCTCGCTGCGCCTGTCGGCCGCGAGGGCCCGTTGGGCTGCGCCGCTGGTCGGATTCTTCGCCAGCACGAACCGCGATTCGGCTCGCCGCGGGCCCGCCCTGCCGCTTCCAGCGCTTTAAAGCCAAGCCTTGTCGGCGCGCGTGAGAGATCGAACGCGCCGGCAAGCCTTTGTTCGATCAAGCGGTCGCCGGCCTTCATGCCTTCGCGCCGGGCCAGCGCCATGGTCGGGCCGGCGGGGTGCTCGGCACGTTCGGAAACGTCGTTCTGAGTGACTACTTCCTTTACAACCGATCCTGACGGAAACTCGCTCCAGGCCTAGTGTAACTCGCCGGTGACGAACTTGGCCCTTCCCATGCCGAATGACCAATCTTCGTCCGCATTGATCACAAAACTTATCAAGAGGTCAGTTGGCGCTACTCCACACGACGACGACAGCCTCTCGGCGAGGACGCGATAAAACTCTAATTTGGACGTTTTATCGCGCGGGCGGCTCGTCGATTGCAGCATGACCAATTTATCGGTCCGATTGATATCAAGACCTGTGTCAAGCGCGACGATGCTGGAATATGGGTGCTGATGCACCACCTGATAGCGATCGCGGGGCGGCACGTGGTGCGTTTCTACCAGGACTTCGTGAGTGACATCCATAAGCCGTATCGGCGCGCCGGATCTGCGCCACCTGCACAGGAACGTCTGTCCTCGCGTCGGCCGGTTTGCTCAACCGCCGGCACGTGGCGACGCATCGCGACTACACCGGCCAGTTCGCGGCGATGTATCCGAAAGTTCACGTCGAGCCGGATCGTCTGTTCGTTCGTGACGGCCCTTATTATACAGCAGTTGGCGGAATGGCCGGTATCGACCTGTGCCTCTATCTCATCGAGAACGACTGTGGACGGCCGACATTTCTCGACGTTGCAAGGATGCTCGTCGTCTTTCTGCGGCGGCCGGGCAATCAGCCGCAAATCAGCGAATTTCTCAAGGCGCAATCGATCCGAAACAGCCAGATCAGTCATGTCATGGATTGGGCTTTGACGAATCTTGCCGCAGATCTTTCGGTTGACGCGCTTGCCAAACGCGCCGCCATGAGCCCTCGTAACTTCAGTCGCACGTTCATGTACGAAATAATGACGACACCGGCCGTTTCGTCGAAAACATTAGGGTCGAAGCCGCCCGCATCCTTCTGGAGACAACGGTGCTGTCCATCCAGCGAATTTCCCATCGAGCCGGGTTCGGCAGCCCGGCAAACATGCGCCGCGCGTTCGTTCGTGCGTTCCAGGCGCCGCCGGCGGAATACAGACATAACGCTCATCGTCCCACGGCGCCCTCCGAATCCGCGAATCTGTTGGAAGCTGACTGATCCAGTAAGCACGGAGCATGGAAGACGCGGCGCAGCCGCGATGGTGAGCGATCCGCCGAAGGGGAGATGCCTGATTACGCTCTCGCTTATCCATCGCTGCAAACCTTGCCATCTGGTTATGAACACTGCAGGCACTTGGAGATCGGCGGGAGCTGTCCGGAACGGCGCTGCTGGCCTATGTCTTCGGCCTGCGACACGCATTTGATCCGGACCACATCGCGGCCAGGACAACCTCGTCCGGAAACTGATGCAAGAGTAGAAACGGTCCACGTTGGTGGGGTTCTACTTCGCACTGGGCCATTCGAGTACATGCTGGCGTCAATCGCGATTTCCGGGCCCGCGTTGTCGATGGACCTCAAGCCTTCAAGGACTTCATCCTGATCCGTGATCTCGTGTCGGCGTTCTTGCAATTGACGACTGGGCTGGCCAACTACTTCACTCTAAATCGAAGCGACCGATAACAAGCGATCCGGTTCTACGCGAAGGGCCTGCAAGGAGAGCTCGATTGCCTCTGGGGCGCCATGCGCAAATGATCTCGCTCAAGGTAAGTGCCGGTCCCTTAAAAGACGACGGCCGATTGCGTTGGCCGACGTAATCCCACGGGCCAAGTCTTCGAGAATCGGCAGCAACGCGCGATCGTTGCTAAGTAAGTTCAAGTTGCGGGATGAAACACCCTTTCTTGCGATTGATCGACAGTATAGTTCCGCGACGGATTGCGTGGCGTAAATGTCTCCCCGCTCGCCGGGTCGCAACGTCAGGCGACGGAAACGACGTTTACTGGGTGCCGGACGAGGATTTCGCGCAAAGTCTGTAGCGCATCAGAGAGTGCAACAACATCTTTTGGTGCGCCAAGGCAGATGCGGGTTGCGCCGGGGTCGCCGTCATTAACCGCGAATGCGATGCGTGGGGTTACGAGTATGCCGCGACCGCGGGCCGCGGCGGCAAATTGATCTGCGGACCACTCCCGCGGCAATGGCAACCATGCATAAAACGCCGGGTACTGAAGCTTTGCGGCTTTGGGAAAAACGTCCAGGAACACCCGGTAACGCTCAAGCGCCTGCAGGCGCCGCTCACGCAGAAGATGTTCAAGCTTGCCGCTCTCGATCAGCCTCACCACCACCTCGCTCAGCATTGGAGCTACGAACCAGGCGGAGGCGTGCATAAGGAGCTCGGTTTGAGAAATGTGGTCGGTCGGGACCGTCAATGTTCCGAGCCGGAAGGCGGGAGCAAGGCACTTGGAGTAGGAGGTGACGTAGAAGGTGCGGCTCGGTGCCAAGGAGGCGATCGGCACCGGACGGTCGGTGAAGAAAAAGCCGTAAACGTCGTCCTCTATGACGGCGAGATCGAGCTCTTCCGCCAATTCGGCGATGCGCCGCCGGCGGGCGTGACTCATCGTACGAGCCGTGGGGCTCTGTAACGTCGGCATGCAGTAGAGCACCCGCGCCCCGGACGTGCGACAGGCCTCTTTTAGCGCCTCCGGCTTGATGCCCTCGTCGTCCATCTCGACTGGTACCAAGTTGAGGTGGCTGGCCGCCGCGATCGCTTTGAAGCCGGAATAGGTGAAGGTATCGACCAGGATATTGTCGCCCGGCTTTGCTACCAAGCGAAGGGCAATGTCGATGGCGTGCTGAGCGCCGTTGCACAGGAACAGCTGAGTCGGGGTGACGGTCAGCTTGCTATCCGACATCGAAGCAGCGATGATTTCGCGATGCTGCCAAATGCCCCCATGGGGATGGTAGCGGAGCAACGGTGCAAGATCAGCCTCGCGCACCACCTCACTGAACGTCTGTGAGAGGATCTGGGTCTCGCCGCCCTCGACGGGCACGTTCAAGGCCAAATTGATCGGCTCATCTCTAGCTGGCGGCTCGGCTCGGGCGGCGGAACGGCGCCGGACGAACGTACCCTGCCCGACATGACCGCTGACGATACCGCGTTGTTCGGCCTCCTGATAGGCTTTGCTCACAGTCCCGACGGAGAGACTAAGCTCACGTGCCAGGTCACGGTGCGGGGGCAGACGATCGCCGTCCGATAGCCGGCCATCGGCGATGTCCTGCTCGAGAGCATTGACCAAGGCTAGATAGCGCGGTCCCTCGGAAGCGAGCTGCCGAGGTCGCCAGGCGGAAAGTGGCCCGTCCAAGCTCACGTCTCGCGCTCCTTTTCCTTTCGGTGCCATCGGATGCTAGACATGAAGATGGCCGACATATTTTCTGACAGTGTAGGACTCCAGACCCTCGATGCCGCCCTCGCGGCCCCAGCCACTGTCCCCGATTCCGCCGAACGGCGTTTCGGGTATCGACACCACCATCTGATTGATGCCGATGACGCCGACGGCCATCTCCTCCGCTATGCGATTGGCAGTCACGGCGGAGCGGGTGAAGGCATATCCGGCCAGACCGTAAGGCAATGCATTCGCCCGTGCGATGGCCTGCTCTAGGTCATCAACAGGTTGTACCAGCGCAAGCGGGCCGAACGGCTCTTCTCGCATAGCCCGCGCCCGGTCCGGCATATCCGCCAGGATCGTGGGTCGATACATCAGACCCGTCCCCTTCAGTCGTTCACCTCCGACCACAAGGCGGGCTGAGTGGGACAAGGCGTCGGAGATCAGGTCGTCCATGGCAGCAACGCGCCGCGTGTTGGCGACGGGCCCCACTGTGGTGCCGGCTTGCAGGCCATCACCGACAACCTGCTTCTCGACGAAGGCACGAGCGTGTTCGAGGTACTCTTCGTAGACCGGCTGTTCCACAAAAAACCGCGTCGGCGAAGTGCAAACCTGGCCAGTGTTGCGCAGCTTGATGGCCATGGAGAGCTCCGCCGCACGCTGTACGTCGGCGTCTTTTGCGACGATCACCGGTGCATGGCCGCCCAGCTCCATTGTGGCGAGGGTCAGGGTCTCTCCTGCTAGCCGAGCGAGGTGACGTCCCACGGGTGTTGATCCCGTGAACGAGATTTTGCGGATGATGGGGGAACGCAGGAGATATTCGGAGACTTTTGCCGGGATGCCGAAAACCACGTTCAGCACGCCTTTGGGGAGCCCTGCGTCGGTGAGCGCCCGCGCGATCTCCAGCGTCGTACCCGGCGTTTCCTCAGCTGGCTTGATGATGCAAGTGCATCCGGCGGCAAGAGCGGGGGCGATTTTGCGCGCGGGCGTTACTGCCGGGAAGTTCCAGGGCGTGAAGCAAGCGACGGGGCCGACCGGCTCCTGCGTGACCGTCTGGCGCATATCGGGCAGGCGCGCCGGGATCACTCGCCCATAGCTGCGCCGCCCCTCTTCCGCGAACCAGTCAAAAAACTCTGCCGCGGCGGTGATCTCACCCTTCGCTTCCGCGAGGGTCTTACCTTCCTCCAAGGTCAGCACAGTGGCGATATGGTCTAAACGCTCTCGCATCAGGCCGGCCGCGCGGCGCAAGATCTGCCCCCGCTCATAAGGCGAGGTGCGCCTCCAGCCTTCGAAGGCCCGGTTTGCCGCCGTGAGTGCGCGGTCTAGTTCTTCCGTCCCGGCGTGCGGCAGCTTACCAAGAGGCTGCTCCGTCGCCGGGTTGAGAACGGTCTCGCTTCCAGCATTGGTTTCCTCGATCCACTCACCATCGATGAGGAGTGCCAGTTTCGTATACATCTTCGATTCCTTAGACGGATATGTTGCGCTCAGGCGCGAGTGAACGAGAGTACGATTGGGCCGAGCCCCATCTGTCGAGGCGGCACCGATGTGAACCGTCTCTGCTCTCAAAGTAAGTGGGCTCTGCGATCGACGTTGATTTCCCCAGTGGCAGGATTCGTCCGAACTCCTTAGCCTTTAGCCCATCGAGTAAGACCAGCATCGGAGATGATCTTCGCGATGGCCGCCTTCTGTTCGTCTGCCAACGGCAGCAGCGGCAGACGCGGGTCACCCGCGCTCCGACCGAGCTGGCTCATGGTCTCTTTGATGGCCGCGTAATAGGATCCGGACTGGAAGCAACGATAAAAGGCGAAGACATCGCGGCCGAGATCATCCAATGCCTTGTCACCATTCAGGGCCTTGTCCCAGTAGTCGCGGATCAAAGGCCCTGCGATTTGATGCGCCATGGCGACAACGCCGTGGGCACCAACAGCGCGGGCGGGCACGATCATTGTCTCGTAACCGACGAAGACACGAAGTCTGTTCCCGACACGCTGCACAAGTTCAGTCACTTGAGTAATGACGCCGGAGCTATCCTTGACCGCGACCACACTTGGCAGTGCGGAGAGCTGCTCCACAAGGGCTGGCGTGATGTCGACGCCAGCGCGCCGCGGGCTGTTGTAGAGCATCAGCGGCAGTGACGTGTTACGGGAGATGTGTTCGAAGAAGGTCACGATCTCACGCGGACTCGGCATGGCGTAGATAGGTGGCAGGATCATGCCCCCCGCGCATCCCGCTGCCACGGCCGATTGGCACGCTTCAAGCACGTCCTCGACACGCAAGTCGGCGACGCCCGCCAGCACGGGAACGCGGCCGCCCACATGGTCAACGGCCAACTTGTAGAGACGCGCGCGCTCGGCCTTGGTGAGCGTATAAAATTCTCCGGTGCTGCCGGCCGCCACGACGCCCTGCGCGCCATTGGCGATCGCATCGTCAATGAGCGCCTTATATCTGGTCTCATCAATCGAGCCGTTGGCGCCAAAGGGAGTGACGAGCACGGGGAAGATACCGCCCCAGTTCACGTTGGTCATAATCTACTGTCCTATGCTGGAGATGTGGTTGAAGGTGCGGCCGCCTGCGAAGTGAGGGGGCCGAGAAGACGGGCCTGCTCAGTGAACCGGCCGACGAAGGCAGCGAGCCTCGGGTTTGCGTTCGAAAGCAGGAGTTCACGCGGAGCTCCGCTGGCTGCAACGACTCCTTGGTCCATGAAGACCACCCGATCGGCTAGCTCATAGGCGAAGCCGATTTCATGGGTGACGATCACCATGGTCATTCCTTCGGCGGCGAGCTGGCGGATCGCGGCGAGCACCTCGCCCACTAGTTCTGGGTCCAGCGCCGAGGTCGGCTCGTCGAAAAGCATGATGGTGGGCTGCATAGCGAGCGCCCTGGCGATGGCAACGCGCTGCTGCTGACCGCCCGATAACTGCGAAGGATATTTGTGCCCGGCCTCGGGAAGACCCATACGGGTGAGGAGCTCGCGACCCCGAGCCTCGGCTTCGGCGCGCGACACTTTCTTCACCACCACTGGGGCTTCGATGATGTTCTCTAGCGCCGTACGGTGGGGGAACAGGTTAAAGCTCTGGAACACCATTCCGGTTTTGACGCGCGCGGCGCTGACCTGCCGGCCAGAGAGCTTCAGCCGCTCGGCCCCGGAGCGACGGAAGAGAGGCGCCCCCTCGATGACGATCTCGCCTTGGTCGGGCTCCATCAACAGGTTCATGCATCGCAGCAGCGAGGTTTTGCCCGAGCCGCTTGCGCCAATCAGGCAGACCACCTCTCCGCGATGGACGTCGAGATCGACGCCGCGAAGTACATGGTTTTTCCCATAGGACTTCTCGATGCCCCGAACGCTCAGTACGATTTCGGCGGATGTCACGGTCATCACGCGGCCTCCTTGCGCTCGAAGCGGCGAGAAAGAGCGCTGAGGGGGAACAGCAAGAGGATAAAGACGGCGCCGATTGCGGTGTAGACCTCCATTGGCCGGTAGGTGAAGCTCGCGATATAGCCTGCCTGATAAAGCAGATCAGGGATGGTGAGCACTGAGAGCAGCGTCGTATTTTTGAGCTGCATGATGGTCTGGCCCATCAGCGGCGGCACCATGCGGCGGAGTGCCTGCGGCAGGATGATCCGCTTCATGCGGTGCACGTACCCCATTCCCAAGGCGATTGCGGCGTCAGTCTGGCCACGGTCGATCGACTGGACGCCAGCGCGCAGGATCTCGGCATAGAAGCCGCTGGCATAGAATCCGAGACCCAGAATGCCCGCAGTTTCTTTTCCGATCTGGATCTGAAGAAAGATTGGCAAGGCATAATAGGTCCACATCAGCAGCACGAGCAGCGGGATGTTGCGGAAGAACTCGACCCAGACACGGCCGGTCCAGCGCAAGATCAGCCATGGGGTGAGCTGAAGCAGCGCCACAAAGAGGCCGATCGCGAGCCCGATGGCGCAGGTGTAGATCGTGTATTTCAGAGTGACGAGCAGCCCGTAGGCCAGAATGTCCCAATTCGCGAAGACGATGGAGGGATCGAATTTCATGGCACTCTCCATCAATTGGGAAGAAAGCCGGCTGGCAGCGGATCGTCCGTTTCCAGCACGAGCGTGGAGAATCCCGTTATATGAGCCATGCCCCGCACCTCCGGGATCACCGCGGGCTGGCCATCATGCCCTCTGCCCAACTCGGCGACCTTGGCCTCAAAGGGCACGCCAAGAATGTTCTCCGCTCGGTAGTGCGCGCCCACGGCCAGCTGCCCGCGGGCGTGAAGCTGGGCCAATCGGGCGGAGGTCCCGGTGCCGCAAGGCGAACGGTCGAACTTATTGCCGGCCAAAATCACCAGATGGCGGCCGCCACCCGTGATCGACTGATAAAACAGAACGCTGTCGACCTTCGGCACTCCGCTTTGATTCAGCGCTTCCTTGATTCCCAATCCCACACGGCACCAGCGGCTGGCGTGATCAATGCTGAACGGAAGATCGAGTTTATCAGCGTCGACCAATGCGTAGGTAATCCCGCTGTAAGCAATATCGCAGCTCACCGTGCCGAGACCTTCGACCTCGGAAACAACATCGGAGGCGAGCACGAAAGAGGGTACGTTGCGCAACAAGACGGACGTGAGCTGGCCGGCTTCGAACGTGCCGGTCACACGGACGATACCCGCCGGGGTCTCGATCGACATGCCGTTTTGCTCAAAGCCCTGCGGCAGAGCTCCCGTTGCGGCCAGACTGGCGATGTAGCCGATCGTGGCGTGCCCGCACATGTCGGCGTAGACGTAGGAGAAGATGAAAAACAGCCCCTGGTCCGCCTCACGGGAAGCCACGGGCACGGCCGCAGCCATGGCGGCATGCCCGCGCGGCTCATGGAGCAGTAACGTTCTCAAGCCGTCATGATTGTTACGGAAATCGTCCCGCTGCTCGCGGACGCTGTCCCCGCGCAACACAGGGATGCCTGCCAGGACTGTTCGGGTGGGATGCCCTGCCGTGTGGCTGTCGATGACTGTGAAGAGACGGCTCGTACGCATGGCGTCAGCAATACTTGCCGGACTGGGGAACCACTTTCATGTCGATGCCGCGATCGAGCATGTAACGAGTGATGCGCGAGCAAGCGAGGCCGAGCGAATTCTGCTGCGACATCCAATTGGCCAGGAAGTTGGAGAAGCCCTCGTTTCCGGCTTCGCGGCGGATACCGATCGTCGCAGGGTTGCGCAGGATAGGTGTCGGTACCACGGCCTTGCCGACGCCCTTGGAGTCGAGAAGGGCCGCATCCTGGTCGGCAATGATCATCGCATCGATTTTGCCTGACTGTAGCTCGAGCACCGCCTGGTCGCGCGTGGGCACCACGACGATGGTGGAGTTCGGGATCACGGATTCGGCGATGACTTGCATTGTGCCGCCCTTCTGCACGGCGATGCGCACTTCCTTCTTGTCCATCTCGCGCCAGGTCTTGGGCGTAAAGCCAGGACGCGCGACCAGCGCCCAGATGCCCTCGACGATGGAGCCCGGCACATAATCGATGACGAGGCCACGGCGAGGGTTCGGATTTAGCGCCACCGCAAGGTCGATTTTACCCGCCTGAAAATCGGCAGCGAGGTTGCCCCAGGTCGTCTCATAATATTCGACCTGAACGCCGAGCAGAGTCGCGATGTCCTTGCCCCAGTCGACGAAAAATCCGGACCATTCGCCCGTGCGCGGATCCTTGATGTAGCCTGGCTCTTCCGCAACCATGACCGGAAATTTGAGCTTGCCACTCGCCTTGATGCGGTCGAGCACCAGGGAGGGGTTTTCGGCGCGCGCCGGCTTGGAAGCCGGCCCGCACAGCGCGACCGCACCAATCACAGCAGCGATGATCGTACAGATCCAACGGCTCATCAGGCCCTCCTCGCATTGAACTAGGTCAATTTACTGATTGAACCATAACATAACTGTTCAGCCGCGCAAGGTTAAACTTGCGCGGCTTACTGGTTATCGCAGGCGGTATGGCGCGCTCGAAATACGTGGTGCGCGGCCCGCGACAAGGTCGGAGATGATAGCCGCAGTCATGGGGGCTCCGCTGATGCCCATGTGACCATGACCAGTGGCGAACAAGATGGACGCGTGCTTGGGATGGGCGCCGATGATCGGGAGGCTGTCTGGAGTCGATGGTCTTACGCCCATCCAGTCATTCACCTGGCTGATGGATATGTCCGGGAGCATTGTGCGGGCGTATGCTTGCAGCTTCTTGTTCTGCTTCGCATCACGCGGCGCATCAGGCGCATCGAATTCGGCGATGCCGACGATGCGCAGTCCTGCGTCGAGGGGCGTTGCAACGAAGGCTGCCGCTGCGTCGGTGACCGGGCGGCTGATGGCGCCGAACGTCCCCGGCATCGTAATGTGATAGCCACGCTCGCTGGCCAGCCACAGGGAAACTCCCAGGGAGCGGGCCAGATCGCGGCTAGTGATACCCGCTGCGATAACGACGGTGTCATAGCGGTGGGGCCCGGCACTGGTCTGCAGCGTTACACCTTCCGTGCTCGGCTCTACGGCCTCAACCCGCGCGGCCTGAATTGAAACGCCAAGCGCAGCGGCTCGCTCCATCAGACCCTCTACGAGCGCCAGAGGGGAAGTCACATGACCACTGTTTGGAAAGTATATCCCGCGTTTGTAGTCGCGGGATAAAGCTGGCTCCAATTCGCGAAGCTGGTCGGCGCTCAGCCTCTCAAAGGTCACGCCATGCTTCGTCCGCAGATTGTCCACTCGCTCATCTAGCGCGCTTGGCGTTAGGTCACGCCACACGTGGAGCGCACCGTTCGGCCGGAATAATCGTCTCCAATCGGTGTCGCCGAGCATGTCGTGATAAAGCACGGCGCACGGTTGGTTGAGAGCGTGCAAAGCCGTATACGCCGCCTCCCAAGCCTCCGGGCGTCCCGTACGCAGGAAGCGGACGAGCCAAGGTAGGGTGCGAGGTAAGTCGCGAGGGGCCAGGCGCACTGGACCATTAGCGTCAGCAAACGAGCGCATCGCCCGCCACATGACACCGGGATGCGCCATGGGGAGAGCCGACCCCGCATTGTATTGTGCGCCATTGCCCCAAGAGCAGCCATGGCCGATGCGCCCCGCCTCGACCACGGTGACGTTGTGCCCTTCCCGCGCCAGCATGAGCGCGCAACTTACGCCGACCACGCCCCCACCTATAACCGCGACGGCACGCGATTCAGCCATGTAACATCTCCTGTTCGAACCAAGTCGCGAGCGAGACCGGTCGCGCCTCGATTGGACAGAGTGCTCTCTGCCCGTCAGTTGACATGGTTCATTAGTTCCGATCGCTGCCCTATTGACATATAACAATCACAAGCCGTGGCGGGAATCAATCACCTTCTTTGTTCCGCTAGCGGACTTCCGCCCCCCGCTCGCCTGCCACGGCGGCTGCTGATTTGGCGACGCCTGCATCAGCCATAGTCAAACGCCGTGTGTCCTCACCGACGGCTTGCCTATAAAGCTCACGCCGGGTCAGCTAGGAGCCTTCGTACGCGGCAACTCGCAGGCTTTCTGCGACTTCCGCGAAGGTATCGATGCTGCGTTCCGAGAGCGCACGAGACGGCTTCCTGTGCCCGTTGATAGATGGCCGCAGCGAACGTCTCCGGTGGGCTAGATAAGCAGCGCCGCCTAACGTGATCGTTCTCCCAGTGTGGGCGTCAAACGGCAATTCGATTCGACGGAGCTGAAATTTCTGTGCTTTGAGAGACTGTCCGCAAGCTGCTCCAGCCGGAAGGCCCTTCGTGTAAGTACCTCGTAAGCAGATGAACAGTAACGGAGCGGTAAGCGCCACGTACGCCGGTAGCGAGGGCTGTTCTTTGAAAACACGCTGAGTTGAAGGTTTTCCAACACTTGAACTTCGAAGACATGTCGGGCCAGGCGAAAAGAGATGCACACCTAGTTCAGCTGGGTAGAGCGGGCTCCTGCAAAGGTCGAGGCCACACGTTGCGGTCGTATCGAATGCGCCATTATGTTTGCTCGCGAGCGAGGCAAACGCATTTGAGCGTGGCATGGAGGCGGTCACCAATGCAGTCGAATTTCAGCGCCCTTACTTTTGTTGGTCGACGTGATCGCTAATGAAGCTGCTTGACCAACGTCAGCTACGTTGGGCTGCGATGACGCAATCGAAACCCATTGAGCGTTATGCGCAGCGTCCGCTCTACACCACCGAATGAGTGCCGAAGGGCTCAGTCGCGATCTTCACTAGAAGCGAAGATAGCGACCAGCAACCGACTTTCAAAGCACGCGCAAGGCGCCGTGGTTGATGGCGCCCGAATGATTCTCTCTGTCATGCGGAGCTCTTTATTGGCGGACCAAAGAGTGCGGGCCAAGAGAATGGATCGAGCTCTCAATCGAAGAAGGCAGGTTTGTTCGCGTCAGTTGCGAATGCGAAGGCTGCTTCAACGTCACTCTCGATAGTTCTACCTCGCGACAGCGGAGGTAGCCGATCTTTCGGGAAAAAGATCGCCTCGCTCGTCTCCAATCTGGGCCGGGCCTCACCGCCTGAGAGCCTATCGCAAAGAAAGAAAACTTTGTAGAAATCCCGGACATCAGGCGAATAGGAAGCGCCGGCCTTGTGTCGGACCCCGTAGAGGCGACGAACAGACACTTTCAATCCGGCCTCTTCGTACAACTCCTTTGCGATATTTTGGGCAGCAGAAAGGCCAACGTCTGCAAAGCCGCCAGGCAAGGCCCAAAGACCATCGCTCTTCTCACGGACCAGAAGGACCTTGTTCTCTTCTACGATCGCTCCGCGTACATCGACTTTCGGTGTCGCATAGCCCTTCGCGAAATCAGAGATGAGCCCTTCTATCCTCTCGATGGGAACACTTCCCAAGTTGGCGAGCATTTCATTGGCTATAGAGGCAATCTCCTCGTAACGTTCTCGATCAAATTGATCTCGCGCAAAATGGAGCCCACTAGACGCAATAGCTTGCAATCGCTTCCCATACGTCAGCCACTGAGGCTCCATAGCGCACTCCGTCATCATTCCGGTGACATCATAGCAAACGGCGCATTGAGGCGAAAGCTTATGCTTTGGAATTCAGCCCGAGTCAGCGCAAACAGCCATAAATGACCAATCCCGAGTCGCCGCGCATTCCAGCGAAGTCGCTCCCGCAAAAACGGATTGCGAGGCAGGGTCTTGAATGCCCAGCGCGGCGATCATCGGACAACGAAGGGCGGAATTCGCCGCGACGCGACCTCCTGAAGATCGGGATCTCGTGCCCCAGCTTCTGTGTACGGGTCCTGTGACGGCCCCTGGTACGTCATTTTGAGCTGAGCGCGCTCGTGCGGCGTGAGCGATGTTATGAGGTCGCAAGTTCCAGCGCACGAGTCCGCAGTTTGCGCTTGGCGGGATGTCCTGGAGATCGGCCTGCATCAGAAGCCCGCGTGAATGCTTGTGCCGGTCGCCTCCATACCGCGCGTCCTCGCAAATCGCCGAACGCGAGGCTACGCGGCCGCGACTGATTAAAAACTAGCTCCGCTGTGGCAGGGTGGCCGGTCCGAAGAGCGAATTGGGGTCTAAGGCGCAGCATAGTGGGCAAGCTGACATCGACTGCTTCGATGATGACAAATGTGTTCGGACCAATGGCGAAGGCACCGAAGGCACCGATGGTTCGAGCGGCCGAAATGAGCTTCGTACGTGCGATCGGAAGAGGTGAGACGATGGTCTAGGTTGTTCATGGCGGCACGTCGTGCGGCTTAGGAGGAAGGCTCGATCATGATGTTTCGAAATCGCGCCGGCCTGCAGAGCGATAATATCTGAGGACCGAGTGCTCTGCACTCTGCTCTATGCTTGTGCCATTTCCATGAGGACAATCTCGATCGGATCTCCGCCAAGCCCATGAGAGAAGTATCCCTTCTGGATGGCCCTGAAGCCATGACGTTCATAGAACCGTTGCGCGTTCAGGGTTGACTCGATTTTGATTGGTCCTGGGTGTTCCTTTGCCGCGGCTTCAAGACCAGCTTTGAGCAATCGCTCACCAATTCCGCGGCCTGCTGCCTTCGGCAAAACGAAAAGGCGGGTCACCTCGCCAGGAACTGAGTCGACGAACCCCAATACCTCGCCGTTCTGCTCGGCTATGATCGTGGTGCCCGCAGCGATGACATCCTCGTAATATTTGGCAGTACGTTCTCCCATCCACCCCTCCAGTTGCTCGGGCTTGTAATGGGTGATTGCCAGTCCTTGAACCGATTGTGCCGTCACGTCATAGAGCGCCTGGGCATCGCCAGTGCAAGCCGCGCGCAATACCGTTTCGCCATCAACTTTGGTGCCGCTCATTGGTGATTCCTTCGCAACCATTCACCAAAACTTATCTCAGATTGTGGCCGCAGCATTCCCGCAAAATTGCAGCGGGATGAGCCAAATCGTGATCTATAGCGGGTCGCGTGCACCGAATCGCTGCATCCTGACGCCGCGCATTTGCACGCCCTGCCGGGTGAGAAGATGTACGCGTCATGCCAGCGTGAAATATCTCCACTTCGAAGGGGCCAAGCTGCGAGACGTCATACTCGCCGAGCTCGCCGGGGTGGGGTAGATCGACGCAAAAGCATCAAATAAGCCGCTTTTCGAAACAACAGCGCCGGTTGTAGCGAAAAAACTCCTGGAGGGCTTGTATGATGCGGGGCTTACGCAGCGTGGTGCTAGAATATCCTGACCAGCTTGAGATCACACAGGATGTGGAGAGGTGCTGGGGCCGTGGCAGCTTGGCCGTCGTCCCCGGGTATTCAGGCATGGCCATCGGCTGGCCCTTATCCTGAGTTGCGTGACGGCTTTGAACACCTCACGATGAACTGAATGGCCAGGATCATGAGCTTATCCCCTCCTGATACACGAACAAAGCTAACCCTTGCCGCTCTGATGATCGCTGCGTTCGCCTTTGGCCTAGATACGTTTGTCATCATCGGGGCACTAGAAGTGATTTCTCGTGACCTCAACATTTCAACCGGAGCGGCGGGATGGATCATCTCAATCTACGCACTCTCCTACGCGGTTTTTGCGCCGCTGAATGCCTGGATGTTCCGGGCCCTAAGCCGCCGCAATGTCCAGATCCTATCCGTTTCAATCTTCATCATCGGCAACGTGATCTGTGCGATCGCTCCGAACTTTGCAACCATGGCTGCAGCTCGCGTCATTTCAGCCTACGGCGCAGCCATGTTCACCCCGGCGGCCACCGCATTGGCAACCGAGCTCCTGCCGCCCGGTCGCAAAGGGTCGGCATTGTCCCTTATCTTCGGTGGTATGACCGTTTCACAAGTTGCGGGTGTTCCGGCGACTAGCTGGATCGCTGATGCCATCGGCTGGCGTTTCGCATTCGGTTTCGTGGCAGTTGCGGGGCTCCTGGCATTGCTGATCTTCGCCCCTATGATGTCCGGTGTCTCTGCAAAGGCGCCGGAGCGCGGAAACGGCCCGGCTTCGAAAGACTTCCCCAGGGCTATCTACGGTGTTCTTTCGGTTACCCTATTCGTGGTCATTTCCGAGTTCGTTGTTTACTCCTATGTGAGCGTCATTATCACCGGTTCTCTGCTTACAGGCGTGCCGCTGCTCTCAGCCGCGCTCTTTGCGTACGGTTTCGGAGCTGTGACAGGAAACGCAGCGTGCGGCTTTCTAACCGATCGCTTCGGCCCCTACAAAGTTCTCATTGCGGTGATCGGCGCACAACTAATCGTTCTCGTAGCTCTGGTTGGATTCGGGCATCATGGTGCCTTAACCGTGCTCATCGCATTTCTTTGGGGCAACGCGAGTTACATGTATCTCGTTCCGATCCAGCACCGGCTTCTCGATCTAGCCGGGGAGAGGTCGAAGCTAGTTTTGGCAATGAACAGCTCGACCACATTCGCAGGAATAGCCATCGGGGCCGTTCTCGGCGGTATCCTCGTCGAAACTAGCGGGGTCACATCCCTTGCTGCAGGGTCGATCCTGATTGGCCTCATCGGCTTCGGACTGGCTGTTGCCTTTATGAGTGAAGTTGCAGCTGCAGAAGCTGCCACTCCGGCAGTCCGTGGGTTCGACTAAGGCATACGACCCTATGACCAGACCTCATAGAGCAACGGCATCCACCACTTGGCACGCTCGACGATCCTTCACCGCGCCCAAAGTAAGAATGCGCTGGCCTGGTCGCGCTGGCCCGCACCGCGGCGGCTGGCAGCAGGCTAGGAAGTGCAGTAACGTACGTGGTTCTTGAGATTGTTGGCCGAAGACCCGCCGGCCTCGATGGCCACATGGGCCAATACTGATTTACTGCGCTCGAGTCAGAAATGCTTTCAATGCCGAGGTGGCGTACTGAGATTGATCGAATTCGTTCAATCAGACCGGGCTGTTAGGGCCCAGTGACTCGGAAAGCCTGAAAATGTTTCAGCCAGAGACCCGGTGTCAAGCTGGAAAGTATGGTTGCATAGAAAGGAGGCGCGAACTTGGAAACTCCATCCGAATTGAACGAACTGCGGAGCAGCATCGACAATCTCGATGCGGCCCTTATCCACATTTTCGCGGAACGTTTCAGGTGCACTCGGCAGGTCGGAAAACTAAAAGTGCGACTTCAATTGCCTTCGGCAGATCCAGCTCGTGAGGAACGCCAAGTAGAAAGACTACGCACGCTCGCACAGGCAGCTAGCCTTGCCCAGAGTTTGCCGAGAAGTTCCTATCATTCATTTTCAAAGAAGTGATCCTGCATCACGACCTTACTCGTGGAGCAAACGCCGACGTGTAAAAATGCTCGATCACGCGCGTTCTCGTCGGAGCCGGTGATCTTCAACCTGGCTGAACAGGTATGCGCTCGATCAGTGTAGGTCGTCTTAGCATGGAGGATCACGCTCGAGCCAGAAGCCCGGCCCGCTAAACCACACATTCTCTGAGTCGTTAAATCGCGGCTCACCTACGTGCAACGCGCGAATTGGAAGGTTGTGCGGAATCCGGGGCAAAGCGGCCACCGATTCCGACGGAAGGCGGCCACCGATTCCGATCGAAAGCGGCCACCCGATCCGAACGAATGCGGCCACCCTG
>NZ_JADPKX010000013.1:0-31703 GCF_023074155.1 Bradyrhizobium sp. 134
CAGATCTAGACCTATCCGAACGACCTGCATAACATCCTCCTTCGCTGCAGTTGACGCTTGAGATTCCACCGCCGCAAGGGCGGGGTCCATACCATTGGCCCGGGCTGCAAGATCGTTCTCTGGTCGAACAAGGGATGACGGTGCGGTCATATATTCGACCTGTAAACGCGGCGCCCGGCCGCTGGCCACGATGATATCCGCGGAAGCAATCGGCCAATCAATTTCTCGCGCTCGAAGCGCAGTAAGCCAGGCGGTCTGATTGCGACCGGGAATGTCGTCATTCGGGGTTCATCCAGATTTGCACCTTGCCTCCTCGGCAGCTTTCTTCTTCCGCCGGAGACTTCTTAAGATTAGGTTTCAGCATTGCACGCGACGCATGATAGATGCCGCGTCTGACCAGCAAGGCCCATATGGTGCGCGCAAGCTGTTGGCGAACTCCACCGCTATGAGCTTGACGGCCCGTCTTTGCAGCATGGTCCGAATCCAGAGCGGGGCTTTCGAGCCTCGCTTGCCAAGCTTGATGATTGAGGTCGCACCAACGATCAAGTGCGTCCGTAGTTGCCGATTTTCAGGCTTTGATACTGCCCCGAGCCTTTCTTTCCCGCCGCTCGACTGTGCCCTCGGTGTTAACCCGTCCAAGCCGCAAAATGCGGTGCAGTCGCAAAACCGGGGCCATTCAAGACTGCTGTCCGAACGCCAGCGCCGCTACCAGTGCCTTCTCCGAGCGCTGATAGCGTTGAACAGCTTGGTCGAGAACCGCCCCTGACGGTCCTGCGGCACCTTCACCCGGGGTGATCAGCGAGCGGGTTTAGTAGCCGGAGCGATAGCCCAGCCGCGCCTCGCCCAGCGCCTCCGCCATCGTGGCTTCGAGAGCTTCCTGCACCGCACCCCGGATTAGCGGTTTCAGGATCCCTTTCCGACGCAATAAGCTGTTTGACGGTAGAGCCATCCGTCCTAATCTTCGTCACGGTTTTGGTGGCCTTGCTCCGCTAGGGGCGGTGATCTTCGCAAGCACCGGATTTACTATGACCGCTTCAGCCGCTAGCTTTTGCAGAACCTCCCGCACACTACCACCGGATATCCCGATACTGGTGGACAAGGTCGCGCAGCGACAATTCTCGTGTTCTGGAGCCGATTTACGACACGTTCGTCTCGCCCTGCTTGTGCGGCGTCTGATCAGACGATCGGTCCAGCCTCCTTGCACACCCCGCGTAACGGCTGATTGAGCGGTATCATCTTGGGCCCGGCCCTTGCGCAGGCAAGGTACCCTCCTGACGCGGCAGGTCTGAAGAGTACGGGGCTTCAGTTCGCCCATCCCGAACGATCGTCGCGGAGGCGCCGCGATATAACATCAGCACAGATTCCCGAGACGGCATCTCGATGGAGCGAGGTCGCGCCTGCGCCTCCGCCACGAGACCATTGAGCGTCTGATCCACGAGTGCGATGAAGCGTGGTGGACCGGACGCAAGGACTAGGCCATTTCCCGGAGCCGATCTCATGATGTAGCGTTCGTCGGAAATGGCGAGCGCATCGAGGGTTGCCTTGAGCGCGTCGCAGCTGATTGAAGTTAGCAGAAGCAGACGAGTTTGCGCTTCCTTTGCGGTAGAGACGTAAAGCACGAGCCCATCGTAATACCATTGAAGATTGTAGACTTGAGTCAGATGATCAAGGAACTCGCGCGGTGGCAAGTCCGGCATGTGCCCGCGAATCCGACCCTTCACCTCGGCGCTGATGGTGACTTTAATATTGAGGTTGTTGCCGAATTCCTGCAGCGCGGCAGAAAGCTCCTGATCCAGAACCGTATATCGATAAGGGGTCGAGGGCAGCGACAGGGGAGCGCTGCGCGCGATCTGTGTTCCGCCGGAAACGAAAACGGCGACACACAGAACTCCGTTCAAAACGTGCGGGATTATGGATCGGATGAGCATTCATGGTTCTCTTTGACTTAAACTAACAGGAGTACGTTCGGTACGTGAACGCGAAACGTGATCTTTAGATGGCGATGTGCGGGCGAACTCGTCAGCTTGTCGTCAGCTGGCCTGTCTAGGACATTGAGCCGCTAATCGGCTTGAACGGCTGGTCGTATCACATCTCGATGAGAGCGAGTCTTTCCATGATGATGTTAGGCGCTGCGCCGATCTCTCACAATCTAGAAGGCCTGTCCAAGGCCTGTTCGGCAACAGCGGTCGACGAGCAGGTCCAGTTTCAGCAGAGTCTCTTGCAAGCGGCTTCGGTTCAAGACCTTGCGCCTCCAGTAACGGGAGCGGCGGCGGTTCCGTCGACATCCGAGGTATCGCGTGCAACAACACAGGCGAGCCCGCTGGGCGATCGCATCCTCCAGAATCTTTCTGCGATGTATCCGGTCAATGCAGTTCCAAAAGGTGCGGAGACCGGGTCGACGTCGGAGCCCCTTTTGCTGCAACCCGGCAAAGCGGAAGCAGGTGTGCCGGGCGCCCCCAGTGGCGCAGGTGACTTCGAGGCGATGTTGGCGAATCTGAAGGATGTTTCTGACAGCGTCATCCAGGTAACACTCATTTCAAATGGTATCGGTAGCCTCGGTTCATCTCTGAATAAGCTGATATCGGCGGGCTGAGTGGGGCAAATGATTGGTTTAATCGATCGCGAAAGCGATCAGGCGCGCCCATTCCGCAAGCGGCTTCAACTTGTGGCTCTGCTGCCGCTCCTGCTTGCCCTGGTTGGTTGCAAAGCCGATCTCTACACGAAAGTTCAGGAGCGTGAGGCCAATGAGATGCTTGCGGTCCTCCTCAAGAACGGGGTCGATGCGCTCCGCGTTGCTGCTAAGGACGGGACTATCACGATCCAGGTCGAGCAGACTCAGATTGCTTCCGCAATCGACCTGCTGAATGGCGAAGGGTTGCCGCGCCACGCTTTCAAGAGTCTAGGCGAAGTGTTCAGCGCGGCGGGTCTGATTGCTTCGCCAATCGAGGAGCGCGCCCGTTACGTCTATGCGCTGAGCGAGGAATTATCTCGCACGATCAGTGATATCGATGGTGTCCTCTCGGCGCGCGTCCACGTTGTTCTGCCAAAGAACGACCTGTTGCGACGTGACACCACGCCATCTTCGGCGTCGGTTTTCATCCGACATGACTCGAGGGCAAATCTCTCAATCTTGCTGCCGCAGATTAAAATGCTCGTCGCCAACAGCATCGAGGGATTAACCTATGACAAGGTGGCTGTTGTTTTCGTCTCAGTCGAGCGGCCCGCACTAGAGCCGCGACCGGCGGCTGCGGCTGGTCTCGCCCAAGCATCTGGAGTCATTTCGACGCCATTGGTTGCGGTTGCCATGGGTCTCGGCGGGTCTGTATTCGGCGTGCTGTCCTGCGTCTTGCTGAGCGCTCGTGGGCGTCAGCGCAGGCAATCATCTCAGAAAGTTAGCGCTGTCGGTGGGCGCTCGGCTGTCTCTGCTATGGAGATGATTCGCAAAGCGATTAAGCCTAATGCGGCGTAGTGTGGTATCCGACATGACGAGACCGAATCCGTCTGCCGAGCGGCATGATCCGCTTAAACTAGCCTCTGTAGGTATTCGTAAGCTTGCTGCCACGATTCATCCGACCCGCCTTGCCGCGCGACTTGACGCGAACCTCTCGTCTGCGACGTTGGTGCGACTGCAGAAGAGTCCTAGGCTGCAGATAAGACTGCAAGCGTTGCTGCTTGAAGATGAACTGGGCTTGAACGGAGGTGACTTCGGGCCAGACCTTCTCCTCGGGCATGATCCGAGCAGGGCTGCCCTCCTCGCCGGCGGCATTTGGCATGCCCGTTCGCTGACAAGGCTGGTTTCAAAGCATGATGTCGCCGTTCTGGTCGAGCACGTCGGCACCGAGGTGCTGGCTTTCGGGATCCGACATGCAGCGCATGCGGTTTCGACCAGATTAATTGCTGATCCTCAACAACTCGCGCTAGGGATTGAAGACGATGGACATGCCTGCCTCGGCGCTTGGCTCGATGAAGCGTCAACGCTTGATTGCCGCCGCGTGCTTCTACGCCTAGCTGTCGGAACGGCCGCCGACAATCCGGCGACTGAACACCGCGATGCCGCGGGCCAATTGTTTTCGCCGGTGTTGGCCCATTTGGCGAGGGAGGCCCCAGCGGGATGACAGACGACGAAACTGCGCCGCCCGTCGCTCCGCAGATCCGCCCCCTTGGGCCACTCATAGCGGCGAGGGATCTCGAGATTTGGCACAGCGCCCTCGAGGCGCGTGCCGTGGCCGAGCGCAATCTGAAGCGCGTTCGCGGCTGGGCGCGCAGAGCTTATCAGAAGGAGCGTGCGCGCGGCCATGCTGAGGGGGTGAGGGCCGGCGCCGAGGAAATGGCACAGCTGGTCGCGCAGGCTGCCTCGGAAGTGGCACGACGAAAGGCCGTTCTGGAGCAGGAACTGTCAGCGCTCGTGATGGACATCGTAACTGATCTACTGGGCGATTTCGATCCCGGCGAGATGTTGGTGAGGACGGTTCGTCACACGATTTCGCACAGATATGGCGGGCCGAAACTGTCCCTTCATGCGTCCCCCATGGATGCTGATGCGCTTACGCGCGAATTTGCTGCCTGCGACGGACGGGAGGACCGGCCGGAAGTCCGAATTATTCCGGACCCGGCGCTGTCAGCGAACGAATGCGTGCTGTGGAGCGAATTTGGCAATATCCATCTCGGACTTGACGCGCAGCTCCGCGCATTGCGTTTGGGGCTTGGGTTAGATCATGAGGCAGACGAATAGTGACGGCGCCGAGACCAGACCATAGCTGTCCTGATGGAGATGGGACTCTGCACGCGGCGCTGGCGCGTCTGCGAACTACGGCAAGCCATGTGGACACGCGTGCCGTACGCGGGCGGATCACGCGTGCGATCGGCACGTTGATCCATGCAGTCTTGCCGGATGCTCGTATTGGAGAAGTTTGTGTGCTCAAGGATCCGCGCACCGGATGGTCGCTTGAGGCCGAGGTGATCGGTCTGTTGCAGGACGGCGTGTTGCTGACGCCGATCGGTGACCTGCAAGGCATGTCCGGCCGCGCAGAAGTCGTTGCCACTGGCCGAATGCACGAAGTGCCGGTCGGCCCCAATTTGCTTGGCCGGGTGATCGACAGTTTCGGCCGTCCACTCGATGGCAAGGGCGCAGTCAAAGCCATGGAGACGCGCCCGCTGCGCGGCAAAGCGCCAAATCCAATGACGAGGTGCATCATCGCTCGCCCTCTGCCACTCGGTGTTCGCGTCTTGGATGGTCTTCTGACATGCGGCGAGGGCCAACGCATCGGCATTTATGGAGAGCCTGGTGGCGGCAAGTCGACGTTACTGTCGCAGATCGTAAAAGGCGCGGTCGCTGACGTGACCGTGGTTGCGCTGATAGGCGAGCGTGGACGCGAAGTGCGTGAATTCATCGAGCGGCATCTTGGGGAGACTGCCCTCCGCCGCACGGTCGTCGTCGTTGAGACCTCCGATCGCTCAGCGACGGAGCGAGCGCAATGTGCTTATACGGCAACCGCGCTCGCCGAATATTTTCGCGATCAAGGCCTGCGCGTCGTTCTGATGATGGATTCATTGACGCGATTTAGCCGCGCTATGCGGGAGATCGGGCTTGCTGCCGGTGAGCCACCGACTCGCCGGGGCTTTCCTCCCTCTGTCTTTGCAATGTTGCCAGGTTTGCTGGAGCGCGCTGGTATGAGTGAGCGTGGCTCAATCACCGCCTTCTATACCGTGCTTGTGGAAGGTGACGGCACGGGCGATCCAATCGCCGAGGAAACGCGTGGCATTCTCGATGGTCATATCGTTCTTTCACGCTCTCTCGCGGCGCGGGCGCATTTCCCCGCCATCGACGTACTGTCGAGCCGCAGTCGCGTCATGGATGCCGTCGTATCTGCACCGCATCGCAAGGCAGCATCCCTCTTCCGTGATCTTATCTCCCGTCATGCAGAGGCCGAATTTTTGATCAAGGTTGGCGAATACAAGCAAGGCAGCGATCCGCTGACGGACCGAGCTGTCGCTTCGATCGATGATCTGCGCGAGTTTTTACGCCAGGGTGAAAACGATGCGTCCACTTTTGAGGAAACCGTCACATGGATGTGCCGTCTGACCGCATGAGTTGCATACACGTTTCGAGCTTGCGGCAAGTGAAGGATATGCGCGAGCGTAGTGCTCGTAGTGAGTTGTCCAATATGGAAGCCAAGCGTCATATCGCGACCTCGGCCGCGGAGCACGCATGGCAGGAACTTGGAATTGCTGAAAAGCATCATACAGAGGCCCAGGCGGAGGTTTACCAGCAGTTGATGTCGGTCGGTACCTTGTCCGTCGTTGAACTCGATCATTGCCAGCTCACTCTTGAGAGGCTAGCGATTGAGATCAGCTCGAAACGCCGCACACTTGAGGAGGCGCGTATCACTCAAAAGCAGGCCGAGACAGCGGCATCCGAGAGGCGTGCGCACTGGGCGAAGCGTTCCGCAGCGACTCATAAATGGCGACAAATCGAGACCGACGTCCGGCGTGCGGCCGATACCCATTCGGAAGTAACAGCCGAGCTAGAGGCTGATGATGAAGTCTTGCTTCGCCATGGGAGGGGTTTGCCCACGCTGGTGGCGGGCGGTTCAATTTGATGACCGCTAGTCCAGTTGGGAACCAAATGCGCTGCCCTGTACAGTCGCCTCCTGCAACTCGCGCGAACGCATACGCGAAGTACGAGCCGAGCCAGCGTCTAACCCAGAGTCTCGTCTCATGGCTCAACAGAAACGTGCGGCCCTCCGCCTCTTTGCGGAGTAATCTTTGCGACAAGCCGCTATCGGTGCGACTGGAACGACTTGTGTGGCAGGAGGAACCTCCGGCTCTGTCGATGCTCGATTGCGTTTGGCGCCTCGGTGATGATGCGCTCGTGTTGTCGATACCGCATGCGCTTGCGGAGGTCTTGATCTCGACAGTACAGAGTGGCCTAGCTTTACTTTCCGAGCCAAGTCGTTCGCTGGTTCTCGAACTTGCAATTGAATCGTTGCTCGCGCACCTGGAGACTGAGACAGAGCAGCAACTGCGACTCCTTCATGTTGGAAAGGCCGAGAAGAACGGGCCTTATATCGAACTCGACATCATCTACGGTCCGGTCAGGGGCAAAGGTCGCCTATTTCTTTTCTCGCCTCTTGACGGACCGATACCGCCGGCGTTCCGCGCCTTAGGCGAGCTGCTCGGCCAATTGCCGCGACAGTTGTGTGAGGTCCCCGCACAGCTACCCGTTACAATTGCAGGAGAGATCGGCTCCCTCCGGGCGTCAGCCTCGCTTCTTCGCAAAACACGTGAGGGCGACGCTTTGTTGCCGGATGTAATGCCATTCGCCCGCGGTCAGATCATCCTCACTGCCGGCCCGTTATGGGCCGCGGCAGATGTCACTGGCACCCGCCTGATTCTGCACGGACCGTTTCGCTTGCGGCCGCGCCCTCTGGAGTATGCGCATATGACGACACTGCCCGGTTTACAGCAGTCGCCTTCGGAAGCCGATCTCGACGATATTGAGATTTCGCTTGTCTTTGAATGCGGCCGATGGCCCATCACGCTGGGAGCCCTGAGAAGCATCAGCAAAGGATATGTATTCGAACTTGGCCGGCCGGTCGACGGCCCGGTCGATATCCTTGCAAACGGCGTACGTATCGGGAGTGGCGACATAGTACGTATTGGGGACGAGCTCGGCGTTAGACTGCGTGGCGGGTTAGCGGGCAATGACTAACATTGAACCAGCAATACTGCCGCTTCTTGCGGTCACGGCCGCGCTCGGCTTGTTGGTCTTCGCTGTCGTCACGACCACGGCGTTCGTAAAGGTATCTGTCGTTCTCTTCCTCGTTCGCAATGCGCTTGGGACCCAATCGATTCCACCGAACATCGTTCTATACGGCGCAGCATTGATGCTCACCGCCTTCACGAGCGCTCCCGTCTTTGAGCAGAGCTACAATCGAGTCGCCGATCTGCAGCTCCGCTATCAAACGCTCGAGGATTGGGTAGCCGCCGCGAAAGTGGGGCAGGAGCCGCTGCGAGGCTATCTCAAGAACTTCACCAATGAAGAACAGCGAGGCTTCTTCCTGTCCTCGACCGAGCGTGTCTGGCCGGAAGAGATGCGCGGCAGAGCGACAGCCGATGATTTTGTCATTCTCGTCCCATCTTTTCTAATCTCAGAACTCAAGCGTGCCTTCGAAATCGGGTTTTTACTATACCTTCCGTTTATCACTATCGATCTGATCGTAACGACCATTCTGATGGCCATGGGCATGTCAATGGTGTCTCCGACAGTGATCTCAGTTCCTTTCAAGCTGTTTCTGTTCGTGGCGATTGACGGCTGGTCGCGGCTTATGCACGGGCTGGTGCTGAGCTATTCAACACCTGGAGGGTGAGCATGGATGAGGCCACTATTCTCCCTTTTATGAGCCGATCACTGGTGCTTTTCATGACCTGGGTTCTGCCTCCGCTCATTGCAGCGGCGGTCGCCGAAACCATCATCGGCATCATCCAGGCGGCAACGCAGATCCAGGATCAGACATTGCCACTGACTGTGAAGCTTTTGGTCATTGTTGGGATTATAGGTTTGTTTGCTCCGGTGCTGAGCGCCCCGCTCATCGAACAAGCCAAGCAGATCTTTACTGATTTTCCCGCGCTCACGACGGGCTACTAGCAGCAGCCGTCATGTATGATCTGTCAACCGGCGACACGCAAAGTCTGATCCAGGCGACCATCGAACTCGTCGTTGCTGCCGGCCTTGGTGCGGCCCGCCCCGTGGGCATCATGCTGGTGCTTCCGGTATTTACGCGTCCGCAGATCGGCGGCCTGATCCGCGGTTGCCTTGCCGTCGCGCTCGAACTACCATACTTGGCGCACATCGCCGATGGCCTGAAGGAGCTAGATCCGGACACTCGTCTGCTCAAGATCGCGCTACTCGGTCTTAAGGAGACGTGTGTCGGCCTACTGATCGGCGCCCTCCTCAGTATTCCCCTCTGGAGTCTTCAGGCCGTCGGCGAGTTCATCGACGCGCAACGGGGCATCAGCAGCGTGGTCACTCCCGCCGATCCCGCGACACGCAGTCAGGCTTCGGCGACGGGACTTCTTATCGGGACCACCGCGACCACGATCTTCGTCGTATCGGGGGGCCTGCAAACGATGATCAGCGGGCTTTACGGCAGCTATCTGGTTTGGCCGGCTTATCAGCTTGGACCCACGCTGAGCATGCGAGGGACGCTGGAGTTGTGGGGCGTGCTCGACAGCATCATACGTACCGCCGTCCTGGTCTCTGGACCTGTGGTAGCTTTCCTCTTGCTGGCCGACATATCAGCGCTTCTGCTAGGGCGCTTTGCGCCGCAATTCAACCCGCGGGACCTATCGTTGACGATCAAGAATATAGGTTTTGCGATCGTCATGGTGACTTATACGCTCTACCTCATCGAATACATGCAAGCGGAAATCATGCAGTCGAGCCGAGAGCTGGAGAGGCTTGAGAGGAAACTGAAGTGAGCGACACGAGCGAAGAGAAAACGCTCGCCCCCACTGAAAAGAAGCTAAGCGACTCGCGCAAGAAAGGCGTGGTTCCGCATAGCACGGATCTAGTCAGGGCCCTCAGCGCTTGCGCCGGTCTCGGTTATGTCTGGTTAGAAGCGAGTTCCATCTACGACAAATGTCGTGAAGCGCTCATGCTGACTGACAAGCTGCTTGATAAGCCGTTCAATATTGCGGTCGATCTTGCGCTCGGCGTCTTGCCCAAATTTGCACTGGGAATTGTTGGCCCGCTTCTCGGGAGTATGGTCACCTGCGCAATTCTGACGACGGTCCTAGCCAATGGTGGATTAGTGTTCTCCTCCGAGCCGATGACGCCGAAATTCGAGAACATTGATCCCATCAACGGACTGAAGCGCATCGCCTCTTTGCGTTCCCTCATCGAGCTTGGCAAGACCTTGTTCAAGGTCTTCTGCCTCGGCGCGATCTTTGTCCTCGTCGTTGTCGGCGCGTGGAAGACACTGGTCTATCTGCCGGTTTGCGGCACGGGCTGCTTCGAGTTCGTGTTCATTCAAGTGAAACTGTTGATCGGGATTGCAAGTGGTGCATTTCTTATCGGCGGATTGGTCGATCTCCTCATCCAGCGTTGGTTGTTCTTGCGCGGCATGCGCATGACTAAGAGCGATATGAAGCGCGAGGACAAGGAGCAGCAAGGCAATCCGGAGGTCAAACGCGAACACCGACGCCTTCGGCGGGAGCAGGCGAGCGAGTCTCCTCTCGGCGTGAGTCGCGCGACATTGATCTTGACTGGGCGCGAGCTGCTGGTCGGGGTACGCTACATCCGTGGCGAAACGGGCGTCCCGGTCCTGGTTTGCCGCGGCGACGGGGAGGCGGCTTCACGGCTCTTTGATGAAGCGAGGCGCCTTCGTCTCAGTATCGTCGAAGATCACGTCCTGGTCCGTGAGCTAATCCGCAACACTAGCCTTGGCAATTCCATTCCTATCCAGTACTTCGAGGCTGTCGCAAAAGCACTCTTTGCCGCCGGCCAAGTCTAGTTCGTGTTGTGAATGAGGTCGCATCGAATGACTGATGTTCTCGCTATCGAGAGGGCTGCACGGTCTGGGTGCCGGCAGACGTGGGATCTGACGGCAGCTTGTTGTTAGCCATACCCAAGTTGCTGTTACTGCCGGTCGCGAAGGTTTTGTATGTGGCAACGGGAATGGCCGCACGATTGCCATCACTCGGCACAACGGCCTGATTGTCAATCAAGTCGCGCGGATCGTTGACCATGCCGGCCAAGTTGTTGCGGATGGAGCAGCCAAGCGTCGGATCGAAAGAATTGTCGTTCACTGAAGGGCCGACGATCGCAATCGACGGACAAACTGGAGGGCGCGCCTCGTACGTAATCGCCTCGATTCGGGCGGCAGAGCCATCACGCCTATCGATGAATGGACCGTACAGGCGGATGTTGTGAGCGTCGACGCCAACTGCGCGGGCCTCAGCTGCTATCTGCGCCCCGAGCCGACGTGAGCCGACGATATCAAGATGGAGCGTGTCGTACCGACCGCGACTGGTACTCGCTACGAAGTAACGCAGACGCTGCCGTTCGGGCCCTCCAAGGGTCTGTAACAGTAAGACGTTCTTCTCTTGTTCAACCAAGATCGCTTGCGCGGTCGGCTCGAGGTAAGTCGGCGCGGTGCTTGCGCAGCCACCTAGACTGGCCGTCAGACCGATGAAGGGGCGCACGAATCGTAATCTCATTGGTCGATCCTCATTCGATGGTGTGGCCGGTGCCCCTTGTCGCGCCTGGTACGCTTATCGGGGGAGCACCGCGAACAGGCGAGCGCGTTGCCAATGTGTTCGTCAGACTGCGCGCGAGGTCTGAGGGCGGAGCGATGCGGTCGGTGGGCGCACTCATCTGCTTCGAGTTCGATCTTGGCCGCACGACGTAAGGCGTGACGATGATCACGAGTTCCGTCTCATCCTGTTGAAATGACGATGAGCGAAATAGCGCACCAAGAATCGGAACGTCGCCGAGCCAAGGGAAAGTCGTGATCTCAGTGCTGAAGTTGCGCCGGATAAGCCCACCAATTGCAAAGCTCTGGCCGCTGGCGAGCTCGACAACCGTGTTTGCACGCCGGGTGGAGAGAGCCGGCACGGAGATGCCGTTGATGTTGACAGCACCTTGTGACGATAGTTCGCTGACTTCAGGCTTCACGCGGATATTGATCTGATTGTTACTGAGAACGGTCGGCACAAACTCCAGGCTGACGCCGAAGTGACGGAACTCGACAGAGACCTGCCGATTGTCCTGCAACACCGGAATGGGAAATTCGCCGCCGGCGAGGAAGCTGGCGGATTCGCCTGACATTGCGGTGAGGTTCGGTTCAGCAAGTACGGAAGCGAGGCGCTCGTGAGCCAGTGCATCGAGCATAGCGCTGACGTTCACATGGCCAGTGTTGACCCCCATCTTCGCCGTACCGCCGCCCTGCGCCGCGCCGTATCCACCACCACTGCCACTGACCAAGCCGAGAGTGAAAGGGCCAGCTTGACCGGAAGCGGAGAGGTTGACGCCGAGCTCCTTCATGGCGCTCCGGGAGACCTCCGCCACCCGCACGCTCAGATTCACCTGCAATGACCCCGCCACCTGAATCTTGTTGACGACGAGCGCACCAGACCCGAGAAACTGCTCGGTCACTTTCATGGCTATATCGACGATCTCCGCATTGGGCGCCGTACCGCTAAGGATGGCCCCGCGCGGGGTGTAGCTTACCTGGATGGGATAGTCGCCGACCTGGGCTTTCAGCGTGGCGCGCAGATCCTCGATCGGCTGGGTGACGACAACACGCAGCTCAGCGAGAGCCTCCCCGGCCTCGTTCAGTGCGAACAAGGTGGTCCGACCGGATTTTTTGCCGAAAACAAAGATGGTCCTGTTCGAAGGTGCCTGATAGTCCGCGACCGTAGGATCTGCGACAAAGATGCTCGCGGCTGGCGCTGGCAGGTGAATCGTCTTACCTAGCGAAGAGGAAAGGGTCAGCGTTGCGCTAATGCCGTCGGCAGCCGTACGCTGCGGCCCACTTCCATCATCCCGCTTGATCTGAGCTACGGCCGCAGCCGGGAATAGCAGGATGACCACGCACAAAAGCTGCCAAAGACAAGGAAGAAATGTGGACGAAAGGCCGTTGGCGGCGATCGATCCTCGAGTGACGCCAGCATGCTTGTCAAGAATGATGCTCAAGATGGTCTTTTCTTTCAAGTTCAATTAACTACGCGGTCGATGCCGCGCCTTTCAATTCAAGGACGTAGCCGATCCCGCGCGCGGTTTTGATCCGTAGCGTCGCACCGGACCGACTCAAATGACCGCGCAAACGATAGATTCCGACCTCAAGCGCATTGGTTGAGACCTCGTCGTCAAATGCATAGAGGCTATCTTCCAATGACGCACGAGCCACGGTGCGGCCGGCGCGGCTGAGCAGATGTTCGAGAATGCACACCTCGCGGCGGGCAATTGTCAGTGGTCGACCATTGACCGTCGCTTGCCGACCGATCGAATCGAATCGTAGATTGCCAAAGGTAACAATGGGGGCCGTCATTTGCGTTGACCGGCGCAGAGTAGCGCGCATTCGTGCGATGAGTTCATCAGTAGATACGGGCTTGGGCAGGAAGTCGTCCGCACCGCCATTAAATAGCGCTATCCGCCTACCGAGCTCATTGAAGTTACTCATCATCACGGCAGGCATCGAATGTCCGTCACGTCTCAACTGCTTCAGCCAATCCAAGCCGTCTCCATCCGGTAGAACCAACTCGAGCAAGAGAATGTCATAGCTGGCGCAAGAAAAAGCGGCGGCGGCCTCGTCCAGGGTGCACGCTACGTCAACGGCAAAACCGCAATCGGAGAGCGCATCTTGTACAACGCGCGCAGGGTCCCTCTCATGATCAACGAGTAGCGTTCGCATTCCAGGACCTCCTATCAAGTAACGCCAAGACACCCACCACGTCACGCCACCCCCGAGCGGAATTGAACAGTCCGGCCTCCGCGTAAGCATTGGAATCCGGAATAGACGAAGAGCTGCGGTACAGGCGAATCGCATATTGGATCGGGATTCCATTGTGAGCTCGACTGGCGTTGTTCACTGTCTCACGTGGCGCGCGTGAATCTTGGTGACGTCGAATGTGCTCTTTCCATCGGGGCGTAGGCGGCAATCAATACAATGCATCGATAGGCGGGCAGCACCCGCTCAGCGCCGGAACAATCGCGGCAGTTGTCGCCGACATCGTGAAGTCGAGATGATTGCCGAGAACACATTGATTGGTGAAATCGATGGTTTGGTTCGATGCATTCACATGGCGGATTAGTGACAATGCCGTTCCATGGTCTGGATCTAAATCTCCTCATCACGATCGATGCTTCCGATGGCGAGCGCAGCCGCACGGCCGCAGGTTTGATGCGGGAGCAGCGATGATATGCGATTTGCATCGCGGCCCTCAATTTGCAAAGCCTCGCACGCCGGCAGGCGTTCCGTGCTTGAGCAACGAACTTCCTCATTCGGCCAAAAAGGTGAGCCTCCTTCGTGCTCCGATCACCGGAGCGACAGTGATGGCCAAGCGCGGCTACGCTCAGCTGGAGAACGCCATAACGAGGCCGTCCTGCCGCGCCTTCCTATTGTTGACTTTTATAAAATCACCGAGACGCTTTGGAAAGAAATGCTCAACGGCCGGACAATCCAAAGACGGGGGGTGACATGAACTTGGCCGCACCGGGCAAAACCGTGCCTACAATCCGATCGCGGTGTCCATGATCACGTACTCATCGCAGCTTTGCCGACAGCAAACCTACGACGTTGCGTGATGCACGGCGCTTTCCCTACCCGGCAGCACATGAAGTGTGAAATCAATTCTTTGGATAGATTGCATTCACATCCTGGATAGTGACAAGACCTCTGAGGTCTGTGTCTCAGTCTCCTAGTCGCACCTGATGCTCTGATGACCGAACGCAATCTGTCGCTGACAGCTCTGGTAGGGTGAGCGATGATTTTGGTGATTTTGCATGACGGCGTCTTCCTGCAAGGCTCACATTGGGCACCGACTCTTCTGGACTAGCAAACCCAGTCATGGTCACTCGCCCAGCAATGTCGGTTTGGCTCCATCCGGACGTGAGAAAAATGTTGTTCTGATCGACATTCTACGTCTGATCAGAATGTGCAGCATCTCGCAATCGGTGGGCGACTTGCTCAGGAAATCGCATGGTGCATGACCGCGCGTCTGCAAGTTGTCCCGTCTGAGCCGAAGCGCCCCGGTCCTAGAGAGCTTGACGGCCAATAAGTCTTCCGCAGAGTGCTTGGCCGGCGCATTGGAGGAGCTATGCGGAATTTTGGGTGACGAGGCGATCAGGCGGCGTGGTTTGCCGGCATGTGGATGACCTCGATGCCGTCGTTGAATCTGACACCTGCAATCACCTTCGGCAACTGATTTGTGCCGTTGATCCGCCGCCAGGTCTTTGATGCGGCGATAATCAGCTTGAACACCATCAGCCTGGCGGTCGTTGACGACAGCGATCCTTTCGTCCGCACGGTTCTGTGCCGCACGGTCGCGAACACGCTTTCGATGGGGTTGGTCGTGCGCAGATGATCCCAATGCTCGGCCGGGAAGTCGTAGAAGGCCAGCAGCGCGTCGCGGTCCTTGGCGAGGCATTCGACCGCCCGGCCGTACTTGGCGCGGTATTTCTCGGCGAAGACATCGATCGCCGCGTCGGCGGCCGCCCGGTTCGGCGCCCAATAGACCTCGCGCAAATCCTTCTTCATGTTGGCCTGCACCGAGAGCGGGACCTTGTCCAGGACGTTCACGGTCTTGTGCACCCAGCAGCGCTGGTGCCGCGTGCCGGGAAAGACTTCGTCAAGCGCCTTCCAGAAGCCGAGCGCGCCGTCACCAACGGCAATTTCCGGGGCGATTTGCAACCCGCGTTGCTTCACGTCGATCAGGAGCTCACGCCAGCTCTGCGTGCTCTCCCGGACGCCGACCTGAAAGCCAATCAGCTCCTTCTTGCCTTCCGGCGTCGCGCCGATCAGCACCAGCATGCACTCGCCGTGGTCTTCCATGCGTGCCTGCAGGAAGACGCCATCGGCCCACACATACACGTAGCGTCGCGCCGACAGATCGCGCTTTTGCCAGCGCTCATACTCGCCCTGCCACTCGGCCGTCAGCCGGGAGATGACCGCCGGCGACAGGTTCGGCGCGTCCCTGCCCAGTAGGGCCGTCAGCGCCTCCTGGAAATCGCCCGTCGAGATGCCGCGCAGGTACAGCACCGGCAAGAGCGCATCCAGACTCCTGGTCCGCCGCGCCCACAGCGGCAGAATCGCCGAGCTGAAGCGGATCCGCTCGCCGTCACCCGCCGCTCCGCGGTCCCGAATCTTCGCCCGCGCGACCTCGACCGGCCCGATGCCGGTCGCAATCGTTCGGGCCGGGCCGTAACCATGCCGCACGACGCGGGCGCGCCCGTCGGCAAGCTTCAAATCCTTCACTGTGGCAAGAAACGTCTCGACTTCGATCTCCACGGCCTGCGCCAGAAGCTGCCGCGCTCCGGCTCGAAGATTGGCTGTGGGACAAGGCGATTCGGAATGATGAAGGCGGCTGGAACCGACTGGTATTTCGCTATTGCAGGGGCCGATTCAGTAGTGAACTTGAAGGAAGCGCTCGCGCCGGATAGTGCTCGTCGCGCGTGACAGATGCCCGGTTTCGAACGTCAAGTTTGACTTCCTGGCTACCGCTTCCGGCCGCGACGGGCAAAGAACTCACAAAACGCCTCAGCATTTTGCAGTTTTCTGCCTCGGCTCAGCGCTTCGGCGGTGAAGTTTATGCGGGTGCCTCCGAAAACGACCCATGTGTCAATGGTGACATCGCTCGGCAGCTCAATCCACTCCTGCGGCCGGGGATTGTATATTTCGGTCGATTCAGGCAGGCGCCTCTGTGGCAATCCTTCGATACGTCAATCAGACAATCGAGGCTTGGATGATGCGGAGGTCCAAACGCTTTATGGGTCGCAAGGCCAAGACCGGCCGCGTTCTCGAACGGCTATCTCGCGAACGTCCCGGGTTTTTGCACAATGGAAGGTCGGCATACCCAGCTCGTTCGCCTAATGGGAGCCCAGTGACGCGAGAGTCTCACGTGGGGATCCATGAGAGCCCGGCAGTGAGATTCCGCCGGCCTACTCGCCAAGCCGTCTGCCCGGATGTGTGAGGGCAAAGCCAAATGGCCTAGCTACTCGACCACGATCCACGGCGATGTGGGTTTCCTGTGCAACCGGAAAAACGCCCTTCGTCAGCTACTCGTCAGCCAGTCTGTCTATCCAGACAGGCTGCGCATTCTCGACTTGATTGGAGATGGAATATGACGGGCATTGGCCGATCTGGAAGATCGCGCACTGCAGATGCTGGAGCCGGATCGAGCAGTTCACGCTCGCACTCAAGTCTAGCCCCTGGGGAAGGCAGTCAATCGTTCGATTCCGTCGTGGAGCGGATGCGCTCTGGGCCCCAAGATAGAGGGACGCCCTCCGCTAGCACGGCGCGCGGTGCCGACGATGCCCTTGGCGACAGGTCTTCCGGTCCCTCCGTTGGCCCAGATCGAATCCTAGGCGCTGCGGCACGTGCAGCCGCTGCGCCACGTGGAGCCACTGCGCGGCGGCGCGGCTTTCCCTCAGTGTCCGAGGGTGGAGACACGGCGCCGGTCGCCAGCCAGCCGCCAACTTCCGGTGTGGCAGTCCCTATTTCCTCGTCAGAGGAAGAAATCAACGCAACAAGGCGACACATGGACCGCCTGCGTGAGGACTATGCCGCTTGCCGTCAGCCGGGCGAGGATGCCGAGCTGAAGGAGGCGCTAGAGCTGAGCGATCGATTCGTCAAAGCAGGCTCGGCAGTTCTGGAGTACTACGCGAGCCTGCGCCCGGCCGTGGCGCCGAGCATTCTGTCCGACGCCGAGGCCCGTCAATACTGCTATGCCGTGCTCCAGGCGGGGCGTCAGGGCAACATGGTGGCCTCGGCGATTATCCTCGCCTTAGAAGAGCGCAGACAGGTATCGGCAGGCCTGTTCCAGCGGATTTCGAAATCCAACGCTACCCCCGACCAGCTGAGCCGAGTGGCTTCCAGTATGGTGAAGGACCATGTGCCTGTCATCGAGTGGTGGGGAAAGAAGCTGTTGCGCTCGGAACGGATGCAGTCCGCCTGCGAGACCACTGCCAACTTGCCAAGCACGACGCCCGAGATGCGGAAGGCCAACGAAGCCGCACTACGCCTGCACACCGGCTCGGCACTTTATGATGGGTGCTTGTATCTGGAATCGCGGATTAAGCTCGCGAAGCTTCTGATTGAGTCTCAGGCGAGCACGTTTGAACCAGCCGTGAGGGACGCCCTCATGGATGAGAACGGGCGGGTGCGTCTGCTCGGGACCTATATCCAGGATGCTTTTCCGGCATTCGTCTCGACGTACAAAGCCGTTCTGAACAAGGACGGAGAGCCACTCGACGCAGAGCACTGCACCGTTCTGGAAGGAGTCATGGAACGGCATTCGGAATTTGCCTCAGAGGTGGAACGTATCGTTGCCAGGCTAAGGGATGCTAGAACGGATGCCGACCTTCCATTGGAACAGTTGGACCAGATCGTGGAAGGTGCATGGGTCACCGCGCACCAAGTCACGCGACTTTTGGCAGTGCAGCCAAAGAGGCAAGTGGAGCCGCCTGCCCAGACTGCGATATCGGAAAAGACCGACTTAGCGGCTGAGAACCACGCGGCGCGCAGGAAGGGGAAAGGCAAGCGCGCACCGGCCGCACGCGAGGGGAGTTCAACGGCCGGGCTGCGCGAGCCGCAGCTCGCTAGGCCCGACGCTGCCACAGCCTCTACTGCCAAGGTTATCGTACTCTCGGATCTGGGTACGAAGAAACTCGCGAGTGCGGAGGAGGCACGCGCGAGGGCGTCATCATCGGCGACCGGGCACCTGGCGATGTGGCAGGCTCCGCCCTCCAGGAACGCACTGACGGGACTACTCAAGCGATTGGACGAGCTGCTGCAGTTCGATCTGCCGGCTCAGCAAAGCGCCGTCTCGCAAGCGCGCCAGATGAAGCCTGAGGACGCCGACCACGTCGTGGATCTCGTCCTTAAGCGCCTGGAGACGCAGACCGCCGAGATTAAGAACTGTGTAGCCGCGCTGGAGGAGCCCCGCCGACATGGCCTACTCACGCATGCGCAATTGCCTGAAGTGCACGGAAAAATAGTCCGACTTAAGACGATGTTGTCCGAGGTTCAGGGACAGGCAAACTCGTTGAACGCACGAAAGGCGGCGATCACGATCGATTGCATGAAGACGTACGCGTTTCCGTCGCAGAAGTACCTTGAACAATTGCAGGCGGCCGAAGAACTTGCGTCTGTGGATCCACCCCGCGCCTTGAAGAGCGAGCCAGCGACGCTGTTCGAGGTCAAGCTGCAGCCCAAGGCGCTGCGCAGTGGTAGGATGCCAAATCCGATGTGGGTGCACATCCATACCAAGCTGCCGGTACATGCCTGGCAGTTGGCCACGCTGGGCGGCGCCGACTTCGCCGCTTGCCACGTGAAGTCCAATGAACAGCGCGGCTACAATCGGCAATGGCAGAGCGCTCGAGCCGCCACGGGGCACGAGAACGTTGTGATCCACCGCGGCAAGCTCACGCCTGCGTTCTGTAAGTCGTTGTTGAGCATCGTCCCATGCGACTCCCTTCGCGAGGCGGAGCATGCGTCGATGCAGTTCGCGCGCCTCAGGATGTAGTTACCTGAGTGTCTCACGCCAGAGCGTCACTGTGGTGACACCATCAAGCAGACCGTTATCAACGAGAGGAAATCCTCGATGAAATCGAAGCCGGCGCGGGCTCCTCGAACAGATCGACAACGGGTCCGACTGAAATTCGATCGGGAGCGTGGAGACCCCGACTTCCGTTCGCTTGAAAAACAGCATCGCGGCCCTTGTCGCCGCGCTTGCGATGGCCGGGTCCGAATAGCCTAGGATCCGGCTATGCTTCAGATCGTGAATGAAGCAGTTTTGCGCATTTGTGTTCGAGATCCCATCGCCGATCGCTTCGTAAGTGTCTGCGGCGCCGTGCTTAGCGCCCTACGTCGAGATATCGAGAACCAGGTCCGCAGTCTAATCAAAGAATACGGCTTGCTCTTCCCACGCGCGATCGGACTGCGGTTTCGCAATCAGGTCTGCGAGCTATTGGGCAAGGATCATCAGCTCCTCGGTGTGATCGCGCCGCTTCTGTCGATCCATGAGCAGATCTGCAAGCAGCAAAGCAAGTTCGACGACGAAGTCCGCCAATTGGCGAAGTCGGATGAGACGACGCGCCGCCTAATGACGGTTCCTGGTGTCGGCGTGGTGACCGCGTTGACCTTCCGCCATACGATCGACGACCCATCGCGCTTCCGATCGGCATCAAGCGTGGGCGCCTATTTGGGTCTTACGCCTCGACGCAACCAGTCTGGCGAAACTGACATCAATGGCAAGGATGGGGCGACCGTCTTCTCCGAACTTACCTGTACGAGGCGGCGACCGTCCTGCTTTATCGAACAAAGAAATGGTCCTCTCTCAAGGCTTGGGGCATGAAACTCGCCAAGCGGATTGGCATGCGAAAGGCAAAGGTCGCCATCGTGCGCAAAATCGCCCTCGTTCTTCACTGTATCTGGGTCGATGGCACATCTTTCGACTGGGGCCAGGCGAAGGAAGCCTCATCCGATCATGTAAAGTTCCTGGTCCGGTCTGCCGGACTGGCGATGTCCCGCTGGGACGGTGTTGTGGCGACCTCGTTCATTCGGCTGGTGGCGGCTTGACTGTACTCCGCTGCAGACGTTGAGGCGCCCGACCCGGACATCATCATGAGGCGCTCCGCGACCTCGGAAAGGACCATGACCCCAGCGAAGACATCAACAACCCCGGGCGATCCAATGCCTGGCCGGCAAAGCACGTATTAGCCGCGCCCGCGCCGTCTCCGCAACCCGGACCAGCTCCGACGGCGCGAGCACTACCACTGTGCCGTGGGCGAGTTCAGAAATGTAAGCTTGACAACAAACTGCAATTAAAGGGCCGAATGACAGATTACAGATCAGCGGTGCCCACGTCCAGCGAATGACCCAGGCGTATCCACGTCCCGCGGCCACCCTTTCGGCTGCTCACTCCGACCGCCCGGCCGGGTGTTTCAATCCTCAGGTTCAAATGGAATTTCCTGTCGATCCCATCAGCCCGACCAAGCTGTTCGTGACCATCAATCAGTGTCATCAGTGAACACTCATGTCGGCAGCCTCGCCGGCGCTTCGTCTGGCCCAACATACTTCGAGAGAGGGAGTGATCGTAAGCGTGGATCACACAATGAGAGCCGAGTCTGTTGTTCCGAACATCGACCGCTACGATCCCCGACCGCGCCCGCCGTCTCCCCTCGCGACCTGCGTTGGCGCGGCCGGCTGCAGCGTGAGGCCGTGTTCCCCGAGAACTTGGCGCGTCAGCGCGCCATTGATCTCGCGGGCGATCTCGTCGCGGATCTTGGCCCCGAGCTGCCGCTCGGCGTCAGCGTCGCCGTTCAGATGAAGATCAGTGAGCCGTTCCGTCAGTCGGCTCTCGAACTCCTCACCCATCGCATCGACGAGCCGATCCTGCATCTCTGCATGAGCTTCGGGCGCGATGCGGCGCAGCACCGTGTCCCAGGGTTGCCAGCTCGTTGCCAGATAGTCGGCGAATTCCGCCGCCTCCTTGCTTCGCACGACGGCCTCGGCGGTGGCAAGGTCATGTTCGTCCACGTGAGCCACACCGAAGTAGCGCATGGCTGGGGCGATGTGCTTCAGGTCCAGCCGGTCGCGCAGTTTGACTTGATATGCGAGATAGACCTCGATCTCGTCGACGAACCGGAGCGAGCTGACCTTGTCTCGGGCTATCCCGTCCAGCACGCCCAAACGGAACATGACCCGGCCTTGTTCGACGAGCTTGTCGAGGCGCCCGTCGTAGGCTCCCTCCTCGACATCAGCGTTCAGCCGTGCGGTCTGCATGTCGTTCCAAGCCAAAGTGATGCGATCCTGGCAGCTCGCGCTTGCTCCAATGGCCGACTGGAAGTACTGGGCGCGCAATCCCGGCCTGATCGCCGCCTGCCGCAGATCGTCTGCCACTCCCACCCGGAACTCGGAATTGCTAGAGTTCACCGTGTCCAGTAGCCTATCGAGGAAGCGAGCGTATTCTTTAGCACCCGGCTCTTCTGCGAAGGCTCGCCAGAGCGCTGCTGTGTTCGGTTCGTTTGGGAGCCAAGCCGCGACCGCCTCGCACAGAGGCCGCGCTTGATCTTGCGCCGCCCCGTCATGCACCGAGAAGAAGATCTGCGGTCCGGCATAGTCCTGGCTATTCAAGGTTGACGCCAAGTTCGTTAGCACCCGCTCCGGCAGCGGATTATTTTCTAGCTGAACGCGGCATTCCGAGCCCAGCTGCGTCGGCAACGTCTCGGGCAGGCTGGTCAGTTGGTTGTTCCTGAGGTCGAGCCGACGGAGCCCAGCCGGGAAGGCGGCAGGCAGACTGGTCACTTGGTTGTTGCTGGCCTCGAGCTGCTGAAGCGTTGGTGGCAGGGTATCGGTCAGACTGGTCAGCCGATTGTTGCTGAGGTTGAGCCGACGGAGCCCAGCTGGCAAGGCTTCGGGCAGATCGGTCACTTGGTTGTTGCTGGCGTCGAGCTGCTGAAGCGTTGCTGGTAGGGTATCGGTCAGACTGGTCAACCGATTGTTGCTGAGGTTGAGCCGACGGAGCCCAGCCGGGAAGGCGGCAGGCAGGCCGCTCACCCGGTTGCCGCTGACATTAAGATCTTGAAGTCCGGCCGGAAAAGCGTCGGACAGGCTGGTCAGCAGGTTGTTGCTGGCGTCGAGCCAGAGGAGGTTGGCCTGGCCCTCGATCGACAAACTACTCAGCCGATTGTGCATGATAGAGAGCCCCTGCATCTCTGGCGGCAGGACGGGCAAAGTGGTTAGCGCCAGAGATGCCAGATTCAGCGGCACGTGTACATCAGCCACTTCCTGCCAGGCTCTCACTCGGCTTACTGCCTCTCGCCGATCCTCCTGTTCGCCCTGTCCCGGTTCGGCGACCCAGCTTTCCAGCTGTCCTTGAGCCGGGGAAGGGCCGGTGGCCACCCTCAAGGCTTCGACCCACTGTGCTGCAGCCTGAGTGAGACCGCACAGGCAGCTTTGCCGGTGCCCACGTTCGGAAGTTTCGGAATCAATGCGGGCGCTTCGCTGGGTCTGTTCTGTATGCATAATTCTTCTTCTAAATGAAGGAAGTGGCGCCGGAGCGGCGGTTCTCTACCTTGATCGCCATCGCTACTGAGTGAGTACCGAGACATGATAAAGCAGGCTCCAAGACCGGGCTTGCCAACCTAGGACCGCCCGAACACGCTACCCATTCGTTCGCGGTCAGATGCAGCCGATCATAGTACGTTCGCGAAATTTGAGTCGTCCAATTGGTTGACATCCATCAAGGGCACATCCCATTCTCCTCCGCAGATCAAACTGGATCTGGCGGTCCAGGCAGCGGCGTCTCACCATAGCAGGCTTAGCTGTCCATGAGCTGACGAGCCGCAGGACAAGACGCCAGTGTGCCGACGGCCCTATCAATGGAGCCGCATCCATTCACTCGCGCAACGTCCCCTGCTGACGACATCCGATGCCATTCGTCGACCGAAAATCCGCATAGTTCTCGCGGATCAGATCGAGTGTTTGATTACATCCTGGGTTTCGGCCCGAGCGACAGCGGTAAGACCCATGTCGCGGTGGCTGTCGGACATGCCCTTATCGCGGTCGACGGTCTCGTCCAAAAGCCACCTGCTCGGCGCGATTTGTCGCGACCCACGCTCCTCTCGCCTCGACGGCTTCGATTGTCTAATCGTTGACCAGTAGGAACTCGATGCGGCCGAGACTCGGATCGATAACCAGCTCGGTTCTCTTGGTCGATTAGCCGTCACCTAAATGCAATGCGATCAGCTGCCCGTCGCCGGGGTTATGGTCCTTTCCGAGATCGCCAGCGCCTCATGATGATGTCCGGATCGGGTGGGTCATCCTCTGCAATGGCGGGCGGGCGAGCTCGCCACCAGTCGATTGACCGAGGTCGACCACCGTCTCAGCGGGACATCGCCGGCCCGGCGGACCGGGCCAGAAACTTGCAAATTAAGGCCGGGCCGGCGCGTGGCCCCAGTCAAACGACATGCCGTCGACGGAAATGCAGTGGAGGATCACAGAGATATTGTGCGCAATGGCGACGTTGCCTTTTCATACCGACACGCTTCGCGAGCTTTATTCCCAAGGCCTTCCGCGTTTCGCTGATGGTGAGCGGCGATTTCAGCGATGGTGAGCAGGCATTTCGCGCGATCGGCCGCGCCTTTGAGCTGATCTGCCGGCGCGTCAAACTTTTGTGAAATGCTCGGGCGAACTCGATGCAATGGTGAGCTTGCCATACCGAAGAAGGTCGGCAAAGGGAGCCGAATTCATTTTCCGCAGCTGACAATAGAAGGCTATCGGATCGAACGAGTTTCGCCAGGCGAGCGCTGAAGCGCTGCGCAATGTTGACCTGGAAGGCGTCACCCGACAGATCAATCACGCGTTGTACAGCCGCGACGGCCTGGCCTGGTGTAAAGGAGGGGGCTGAGACTGTAACCAGCCCAACAAATTCTTCGACTGTTCGGCGAGCTCTCTCACGCCGGCGAACCGGATCCTGCTCCGGCCACCCGGTAGAAAGGACCAGCATTTGTCATGGCGGTAATCCAAGCTTATCACGCCTCGTAAAGATATAGGAGTGCCTGAGGCAAGCGATGCCTCCCGACGGTATCGTTCCAGCGTCCTGTTCAGCTCGTAGCCAAAAAGCCGGCGGCGCCGCCCTGGAATGCCGGGAGATCGGCGCGACGGCCTTTCCGTTCTCGCCAAAATCCCGCACGCACGCCGGCTTGAGCTCGCTCGCAAGCGCAAGAGTGACCGGCTTGGCAACGAAATTGACGTGATCGTCTACGGTGAATTCGACGACGAAGTCGAACTCGAAGCCTATAAAGCGCACGAGCTTTACCAGGAGTCGATCCGGCAGTAGCTCTCGGAGCGGACTGACCTGAGCGAGTCAATCCGCAACTTCGCGATGAACTTTGAGTAGATGCTTCCGTGGAGGTCATTAGCTTCGCGCGGATCGACGCTCGACGACTGGGGCAGAAGACACTCGATGTGCAGGAGATCGAGTGCGGCAACGCGGAAGAAGCTCTTCAGCTTGGCTCTGCCGGGGAGGCAAACCAACCGATCGAAGTCTGGTGTGGCCCACGGCGGCTCGGTCGCTTTGAGCCAGAGCGAAGGTAGTCGTCCGTGAACAAGGTTCTAAGCGATTGAGCAGGAGTCTCTTTTTCGGATTCGAGGCGGTTTGAGATTGCAGGGAATGGGAGGTTGAAGCCGCCAAACCCTGCAATTTCGCTTTTGGATTCCCTTTCCCTGCGGCCCATGATTCTGTGGTGCATCGGAGGGAACGATGCGGCCGAAGAAGCACAAGACGACGGGATCGAACGATCTGTTCCGGGCGCGGCTGGACCAGATCATCAATCTGAAGCACGAGTTGGTTGTGCTTGCCGGCAAGATCGATTGGGACTGGATCGACGGCGAGATCGCGCCGCTCTACAGCGAGAACGGCCGGCCGGGGATCGAGACCCGCTTCATGATCGGGCTGTTGTTGCTCAAGCATATCTACGGGCTGTCCGATGAGGGGGTGTGCGAGCGCTGGTTCCACGACCCTTATTTCCAGTTCTTCACCGGCGAAGAGTTTTTCCGGCACGCTTTCCCGCACGAACGCTCGGACCTGAGCCATTGGCGCAAGCGGCTCGGCGACAAGCTGGAGCTGCTGCTGGCCGAGAGCCTGCGGGTGGCGCACGAAGCCGGCGCCTTACGCAGCCAGGACCTCAAGCGCGTCACCGTCGACACCACGGTGCAGCCGAAGGCCATCACCTTCCCGACCGACGCCAAGCTGCTTCATGCGGCCATCCAGGGCCTCAACCGCCTGGCGAGAAGGCACGCCGTCAGGCTGCGGCAATCCTATTCTCGTGTGGCCAAGGCCGCTGCGATGATGGCGGGCCGCTACGCCCATGCCAAACAGTTCGGGCGGCATCAGCGGCAGTTGCGTATCCTGCGCAGCCGGCTGGGCCGGATCATCCGCGACATCCGTCGCAAGATCGAGGGCCAGCCAGCCCTCGAGGAGGCATTCGCGCTTCCGCTTGGCCGAGCCAGCCAGATCCGCTCCCAGCAGCAGCGCCAGCGCGGCTGGAAGCTCTATTCCTTCCATGCCCCGGAGGTGGAGTGCATCGGCAAAGGCAAGGCCTCAGCCCCTTACGAGTTCGGCGTCAAGGCCTCCATCGTCACCAACAATCGCCGAGCTCCCGGCGGCCTGTTCGTACTGCATGCCAGCTCGCTGCCCGAAAATCCCTACGACGGTCATACCCTGCGGAACGTCATCGACCGGACCGAGACGCTCACCGGATGTCCGATCGAGCGGGCCTATGTCGACAAGGGATACCGCGGCCACGATGCTCAAAATCCACGTCGCATCTTCATCTCCGGCCAAAAGCGCGGCGTCTTCGGCGTCATCAAGCGCGAGCTGCGCCGCCGCTCCGCCATCGAGCCCATCATCGGCCACATGAACACCGAAGGTCACCTCGGTCGCTGCTACCTCAAAGGCCGTGCCGGAGACGCCGCCAACGTCATCCTCTCAGCCGTCGGCCACAACTTCCGCCGCATCCTAGCCTGGCTCAGAGAACTCTTGTGCCTGTTCCTGGTCCGACTATGCCGCGTGCTGGCCGGTCCAGCCCCGCTCAATTCGCCTTCTTAACGGACGACAAGGTAAGCGAGACCGCTGCCGCCCCTCATTCTTGACCTTGGCCGAGCGTCGCCTTCATCAAGGCGAGCAACACATCAGCCAGCAAGAGACGGTGATAACCTAAACGTCGATCGTTATGGCTGCACGATGTGCCATCGCGGATAGGTGACGAGTACCGCGGATACGCACGGGCAAATGAGAACCCGTCAGCCCTACGTCGCTGGCGGGTTTTTCTTTAGGGACGCAGCCGAAGTCCTGCTGCTCGGCAGAGTGATCGCTTACCGCCTGAGAAGGACTAAAGGCAGAGCGAAACAGTGCAGGAACGTCGCAGGACAAGAGCGCGTCGAGACAAACGAGGTCGCCTACACTGGTTGGGTGGGGAGAACATCGAACGGTCGTACGATGACCAGCCGAGCCGTTCTGTAGGCCTCGCACCATCATTGCTCGCTTCGTGCCCCTATTGTGCCCCCGCTTTTTTGGGGCACATACTTGGAGAACCTTGCCGCTAAGTGGCTGATTTAGCTGGGTTAATGGTGGGCGCACAAGGGATCGAACCTTGGACCTCTCCCGTGTGAAGGGAACGCTCTCCCGCTGAGCTATGCACCCGAAACCATCATGCAGGCGGCCCGAGTTCGGCCACCGACGCTTTGGAGCCCGCGATTTAGAAGTGCGGGCCGAACGTGTCAAGTTTCGAGGCGCCCGAAGACGTTAAAAGCGGCCCGGAAACCTTCCGCAGACCGCGCAATTCGGCGGTCAGACCGTTTGGAGCCGCCTACGCGCCCTGCTGGCGGGCGCGGGAGGCGTGGGCCTGGAGCGCGCGGATGCGTTCGGCCAGTGTTCCGCCGCCTTCGGGCAGGGTGCCTGCGGCCGTGCCGTTGGTCGGGGCGTCATTGGCCGGGCGCGGCGCCGGCCTCGGCGGCTGGCCGGCCTCGGCCGCGAGCAGGGCCTCGATCGGCGAGTTCGGGCCTTCGAGCTGCATCGCGAGCTTGGCCACTTCGGCTGCGATGTCGTTGATGCGTTCACGCAGCAGCGCGTTCTCCATCCGCTCGGTCGCCCAGGAGCTTTCGGCCTGCTGCTGGATCGCGTTGATGTCGCGCTGGAGCTTGGCGCGCTCGTCGCGGGCGGTGCGCAGCTGCTCTTCCAGCGCGGTCTTTTCCGCGCGGATCGATTCCATTGCCGCCGACGATTTGCCGCCGCTCAAGGCCGCGATCTCGACGCGCAGCTCCTTGATGGCGCGCTCGGAACTCTCATTGGCCTGGCGGAGCTGGTTGTTCTCATAGTCGCGCTCGGCGAGCAGCTTGCCCTGCGTGGCCAGGCGGCCCTCGAGATCGCCGACACGGCCCGACAGCATCTCGGCCTCTTTCACCTGCACGATGAGCTGGCGATCGAGGTCCGTGACGCGCTGGCTCAGATTCTCGACGCGGCCGCGGGCGTCGCCGAGCTCGCGCGAGGCGGTCTCGGAGTCGGTGCGCTCCTGCGCCAGCCGCGCCTGCGTCGCGGCAAATTCCTTCTCGGCGTCGCCGACGCGGTTCTTCAGCTCCTCGATCTGCGCACGGACCGCGACCAGCTCGACCTGACGGCTCTCCGCCATCATCGAGCGGTCGGACAGTTCGGAATTGATCTTTGCGAGCTCGCCCTGCTTGTCCGTCAGCGCGAGCTCGGCGGCGCGCAGGGCTGCGGTCTTGGTGTTGAATTCCTCTTCGGTGGCGCGGAGCTGCTCCTTCACCGCCTTCTCGCGCGCTTCGAGCGCGAAGATCGTGGCGTTCTTCTCGCCGAGCTCGATCTTCATGCGGTTGATGGCGTCGCTCTTCTTGCCGAGCTCGGCGAGCTGGCTCGTGGTCTTGTTCTTGAGCTGGTCGACGCTCATCTCCAGCCGTCGCGCCGACATGGCGAATTCGGCGCGGAGCTGGTCCTTGTCGGCCTGGATCTCGGCCATCGACAACGGCGTGGCGGCCTCGAGCCGGCGCGTGGTCAGGCGCACGGCGCGGTTATGCACCAGCGGCACGATCGCGAGCCCGCACAGCATCGAGAGCAGGAAACCGATCGCCAGGTACATGATCGGTTCGACCATGGGCCAGAACTCCCAAAGCTAAGGAAAAATTTACCAAGGACATTGCATGCGGGGCCGGCAAAAAGCCAGCCCCGACATGTCGTTAACCTTGATCCGTCGCCGCAGGGGAAAGCGGGACGTTAGAACGGGTTCCAGGTCGCGCGCGGGGTGAATTTCAAATAGCCGATATTGGCTCCCAGCCGCAGGCCGAGGCCCGAGCGGATCGGCACCAGCACGATGTTGTTGGCAGTGAGTGCCGTCATGCCGAAGCCGCCGATGATGTAGGCCGAGCCGTCGAGGCCGGCGAAGCGCTGGTAGATCGCGTTGGTGGCAGGCAGATTATAGACCAGCGTCATGGTGCGCGCGCCGTCGCCACCCCAGTCGAAGCCGAGCGAGGGACCCTGCCAGTAGACCCTGAGGTCGCCGGCGTTCTTGGTGTAAAGCGTGCCTTCGCCGTAGCGCAGGCCGGCGACGAAAGCGCCGGATCCTTCCTCACCGAGGATATAGCCGTTGGGCAGGCCCCATTGGCTGACCGCCTTCTCGATGATCGAGGCGAGACCGCGCGAGACGTTGCCGAAGAAGCGGTGGCCGGCGTTCACGAGTTCGTCCGGCCCATAGGTGCTGGGCGTCTGGGTCCGCTGCGGCGGCGGCAAATCGGGCGGCGGCGGCTGCTGGGCGGAAGCCGGAATGATCCACCCGACCATCGCGGCAAGCGCGACTGCGGCAAGGCGTGATGCGAAAGTCATAAAAGAACCCCTGGTATCGAATCCGGTCGCTTCCTTAACCTGACGCCAACAGGCACGGCTCTAGGTTGCGCCGGATGTCCCCTCGACTCGGATGTTATCCGCAGCAACTATGACGGCAGAACGGCAGGAAGCCAGCCCTTTGCGCCCCGGAATTGCCTTGATCGGCCTTCTGGTCTGCATGCTGTCGGGCATTTGGATCCTCTGCGCGGGGGTGCCGGCGCAGGCGGCCACCACCGAGCGGATCGTCGTCAACCGCTTCAGCGGCGTGGCGATCGAGGGCTTCGACCCCGTGGCCTATTTCGTCGCTGGCACGGCCGTGCAGGGAACGGCCGAATTCGAGGCGAACCTGTGGGGCGCAGTCTGGCGCTTTCGGAACGAGGGCAACCGGGCCTCTTTCCTGGCTCATCCAGAGGTCTACGGGCCGCAGTTCGGCGGCTACGATCCGGTCGATATCGCCCGCGGGGTCACCATCGCCGGCAACCCCCGTTTCTTCGCGATCGCGGCGCAGCGGCTCTATCTGTTCAGCCGGGAAGCCAATCGCGACGGCTTCGCCGCCAACCCCGAGCGCTTCCTCTACGAGGTGGACAAGCGCTGGCCGGCCCTCCAGGACAAGCTCAGCCAGTAGCGCCCTTACGACGTCAGACTCTTGCCGCCTGCGGGTCACCCCAGGCGATGAACTCCGGGATGATGAAGCCGCCATCGTGCCGCTCGCCGAAGCGGAGCGCGCCGCTCTTGCCGTCGGTTACGCTGCCGCCGGCTGCGGTCACGACCGCGTAGCCGGCCCCGACGTCCCATTCACACGTGGGCCCGAAGCGGGGATAGATGTCGGCACTGCCTTCCGCGATCCGGCCGAATTTCACGGCCGAGCCGACCGTCTTCCTGACGGCGTTGGGGCGGTGATCGATGAAGGCCTCGGTTCTGGGATCTCCATGCGAGCGGCTCACCGCGGCGATCCATGGCTCGCCCAGGGGCGGCAACTTGCGGGTATGGATCGGCTCGGCAGCGCCGATCGTCGCGCCGTCGAACCTGACGCGCTCGGCGCCGCGGCCGACGATGCCGCGCCAGAGCAGCCCGAGTGCGGGCGCGCTGACGATGCCCAGCAGCGGCACGCCCGATGTCACCAGGGCAAGGTTGACGGTAAACTCGTCGCGCCCGGCGACGAACTCCTTGGTGCCGTCAAGCGGATCGATCAGGAAGAAGCTGTCGCGGAACGGCGGCGAGGCGAGCTGGGTCCGCTCTTCCGAGAGCGTCGGGATCTCGCCCGCAAGCTGCGCCAGCCCGTCCGCGATGATGCGGTCGGCGGCAAGGTCGGCCTCGGTCACCGGCGAGCCGTCCTGCTTGCCGTCGACCCGCATCGCCGCGCGGTTGACCGCGAGGATGGCTTCGCCCGCCTTCACCACCAGCGCGGTGAGCGGCTCCATCAGGTGGGAGGCGGCCGCGCCGTCGATGATCCGCTTCACCTGCATGCCTCATTCATCGGCAATTCCATCCCTGCTCGAGTGATTCGCCGCGGCATTAGGGCCGGTTCGAACCGATCGCAAGCTAGCTGCCATGGGCTTGCGAATGTTAGAACCTGCGGCATTCGTCAAGCATGCTTGATTCGCCGCGTCCGCGCCGTGCAATTCCAGGAACCCTTTATGTCTGACGCTTCGTCATCCGCTACCGTTGCCGCTCCAGATGCGCTCGAACTCGCTGCGCTGCTGTGCTCGCGGGTCTGCCACGATCTCATCAGCCCTGTCGGCGCCATCGTCAATGGGCTCGAAGTGCTCGACGACGATCCCAAGCCCGACGACCGCGAGTTCGCACTCGACCTGATTCGCAAGAGCGCGAAAACCGCCTCCGCCCGCCTCCAGTTCTGCCGTCTTGCCTTTGGTGCGGCCGGCTCGTCCGGCGCGCAGATCGATCTCGGCGATGCCCAGACCATGGCGCGCGGCCACATCGAGGACGGCAAGTGCTCGATCACCTGGAATCTGCCGCGGATCCTGCTGCCGAAGAATCGCGTCAAGCTGTTGCTCAACATGCTGGTCGTTTCGCAGCACACGATCCCGCGCGGCGGCACGCTGACGATCGATCCGATCGGCGAGGGCGAGACGATGAGCTTCCGCATCACCGCGACCGGACATAATGCGCGCCTGCCGCAGAACATCTCCGAGCTCCTGAGCGGCGAGCGCGGCCCGGCCGCCGATGCACATGCGATCCAGCCTTATTATACGCGGCTGTTGGCAGAGGCTTGCGGGCTGACCGTGAGGCTCGCGCATGAAGGCGAGGCCATCACCATTATCGCGTCGTAGACACGCCGCCGCTCTCAAACGTTAATCGAATCTTTACGAGGCGCTTCGGCTTGTCCGGAGCGCCTTATCTCTTTGTTGATTCCGTTCTTTTCCACATACTCAACCATTATTAAACGCTTTGCGGTGAAGCTGGCCCCATTCCGAATTGGCGCATCACGTCTTGTGTGCGCGCCCTCCCTGTATGAAGGCCTGTTTTCATGGATGATCTGTTGCGGGAGTTTTTGACGGAAACCAGCGAGAGCCTGGACACCGTGGACAATCAGCTGGTGAAGTTCGAGCAGGAGCCGAACAACG
>NZ_JADPKX010000076.1:0-31701 GCF_023074155.1 Bradyrhizobium sp. 134
CAGTCGGGCCGCAGCAGTCGGCCGGCGCTCTGTGCCGCCGCTCTCTGTTCTGTACTGCGACTATGGTTGTATTTTGGCCTACTCTCCCCTGAGGGAGTGAACGCTAGACCTGCCGCCCGTATGGGCAGGTAGCCTCAACTTTCGGCGAACGATGATATTCGCGCCGTGCTAGCTTTCGGCATTCCCGCACGGTTGGCGGAGGAAGCGGACCGGCACCGGACAAAGTGCAAAGTTCAATGCGGCTAAAAATGTGCGCTGTTTCACAAAAGTGCACAGACTGCCGGGCTAAAGTCATACACGCTTACTTTCCCTCGTACGTTGCGCCTGCACTATTTTTTGGCTTTCATTGTTTTGTGTTGGAGGCATTGATGAAGAGCTCTCGCGGTCTCCTTTTTGCCCAGCGGTTGAACGAACTCAATTCTCGGCTCTCAGAATTGGAAGAACTTCGAGAGCGGATCAAAGAAGCGGAGCGACGCGCCTGCGGTGCACCGTCACTACAATCGACACCAAAACTCCGAAGTCTCGCGAATATCGATATCTGTCCTGACACTCGTAACCGGGCACGCGCCGCTTCTATGCGACGGACTTCCCGAAGGGCGCGACCGGCGCCCTAATGGAGTGGCCGGATTCACCTATGAAAATGCTGGAACTGGAGAGGACTGCGACGCTGCGGCCATTCCAATCGTCCAAGTATTGCAGGTCGCTCCATGGTTTCAGCCGATCAGTCGAACGAGAACACCGTTGTCGCTACGCAGTTGCCGATCGCGGGCAATTGGCGCCTTTTCGAGTGGATTTGGGGAGTGAGCTTTTTCCTCAGCATCATGCTGGCGATGGCGGGATGGCTCTACGTGCTGGGCACGCTTTCCATCAAAGTTGTCTATTGGCTAGCTTCCTAGCAGCTTCGCGCGACGCGCCCATTGCCGTGAAGATTACCATTAAAATTTGACCGAGATTTTAGAACCGTCCTTCAGCGGTCTTCCGGTGCGCTGTTTGAGCATTCATCAGTGGAGGCACTCATGAGATATCTACCTGACCATGGCCTGCCCCTTGTTCAACTCAAAGAGCGTCGCCGCGAATGGTCGTGGCGCTGCAGAGCCGCATCGGCCCGATCAGCGATGACGAACTGCAGAAGATTGCAGCCATACAGCAGACCAGCTCAGCTTTCGAGGATGTCATCGCAGATCTCGACACGGAATGCCTTGATCGGGCGGCTTGAGACGAGCCAATCAGGCTTGCGCACGCCCCGGATCTGGATAAGGATCATGCCGCTACCGGCTCGCGTATTGGGTGGCCGCCCCACCTTTTATTAGGACCATTGGCAGGCCGCCGTCATCCCCAGGATGACGGCGGTATGATTCAGGGGCGACGAGCTAGCCTAGTAGCGCGAGCACTCTCAATGCCGCGCAGCCGATCATTCCCCAAATCGCAAGGCTAATCAGCAGCGCATCGCTCATCGCATCCATCCTGCGTATCCCCTGGTGCAGAGTGGCGGTGGTTCGAAGAAGTGACCAGAAATTCCCGTTGTGCGCCGCAAGGCCAGCACGTACTCGCCTCCCAACGAGAGAGCCAATACCCTGAGAGAGTGGAAGGACTGCCATCTGCGCGAACCAGATCGCATCGACAGTCGCGCAGATGACGACAATCTTACGCAATAACCTTTACGAACAAACTATGCGTCTACTTACCGAGGAGAGCGAACCGCATGTTGCTAGCCAACATAGATTCAGCCAAAGACTAACACTGGCTGGAGGCAAGGCCGAGGGAACGGCTGATGCCAAGAACTATCCAGGAACAACTGGACCAGGTGGAACGTGATATCAAACTTTACACTGAATTCGATAAGGCCGAAAAAGCTCGCTTCGATCGCGAGTGTTACCTCTGGACCGCGGAAGACCGCATCGAGTGGCAGGAGACGCAGCTTTCCAATGCTCAATATCTTCGCGAACTAAACGACGGGCGCGTTGCGTTGCTTAAGCGGCTAAAGGGGTGAGCGGCTGTTGGCGCAGCGCGGTGCCCTGAAGGGAGTGGACCGCCTGTCCTGAGGGAGTGGACGGTTGGCGAGGGGAGATTTACGCTGCGATTGTCCAGCCGAGAGGAACCCTAAGTAACTTTCTCACGTAAACACTTCTAAGATGGCATTTTCGGAGAAGACCCATGGCCAACGCGAACCTCGCAAACCCGTTTGCCAGCTGCTCAATGAAGCTGAAGCGCGCTCATTCCCATACGGAGGCTTTCGCGAGAGAGTTTAAGGCACTCGACGGGACTGATTTTGCTGGAATGTATGTAAATTATAATCGCGCCAGCGGTGATTTCGACCTTAAGTGGGGCGGATCGCAGCCCTTCATTGTCGATCTACAACTCACCGTCGCAGACTCGCTTTACAATCTTCGGTCGGCATTGGACCAAGCAGCATGTGTATGCGCAGAATTAGGCGGCCAAGCTGCAGACGGAACGTACTTCCCGCATGGGAAAGATGCGGCACATTTCGAAAAGAATTTAGAGAAGCAATGTCGCAGGGTACCCCAACATTTCGTGCAGATTATTCGTGAATGCGAGCCATACTGTGGGGCAAGGGATACCTAATCCGTGCCCTGCACGAGCTAAACATCGTAGACAAGCATCGCCGTCTTATCCAGCAAGATTTCGCGATGCAAGAGGTGCATATCGATCAACAAATCGAATCGACCCCCGAAGGTCTTGTCATCCTTCCGCCCGTGCATTGGAGCAGCGAAGCGGCCGCGAAAGATGAAGACACCATCGAAAACTCAAAAGACGGAGTGCGTTTTAGCTGTTCGCTCTCGTTTGGAGAAGTCGAAGTCCTCCGAAGCCGGCCGGTCCGAGTAGTGATGGAAGAAATGGCGGCCTGCGTTCAGCAGATTATCGAAAAGCTAGGAAAATCCGCTCTCTCGCAGCCATGACCATACCGAAATGCCTGCACCTATGTGCTTCGTTTGATGCACCGCCCTGGGAGATTGTTCTCGGAAAGGCACTGTCCAGAAGGGAGTGGACACAGCTTGCTCAGGGCTCGTAGGATCAAGCACTCAGGAGAGGCCAGATGCCTGTTGCAAAGCCCTTTCACCGGAATTTTCGAGGAATCGCAGATGGACCGAACTCGGGTTACAGCAGCTTGGCCTACATCCTCGATCGCGACTACGCGAGAGACGCCGAACATTATGTTCGTGCACTGACACTGATCCAGGACGATCTTCGTTCAATATTCGAATACGTCGAACCAAGCGCCGAGTGCATGAGCGCCTACTCGTTCCGGATCCACTCGCTCTTCATGCGGACCTGCATCGAGATTGAAGCAAATTTCAAGGTGATCCTAGCCGAGAACAATTGCAGCCGCAGCGGCCGGCAATTGAATATGGTCGACTATCGAAGGGTAGATGCTACACACCACCTGTCGTCCTACGAAGTCATGTTACCTATTTGGAGCGGTTCGCCGCCGACCTTGCGACCTTTCGAACAGTGGCGACCTCTACGTGGACTTCCGAGTCCCCACGGAAAGGGCAATCCCAATTTCCTGGTACCAAGATTACAACACCAGCAAGCATGATAGGCACGATGCTTTCAAGAAGGCTAATTTGAAGAATCTGATCCTGTCCGTCGCCGGTCTGCTGGTGATCGTCACGTCTCAGTTTGGTGCACACGATTTCGGCGCTGGCACACCAGCAATTGTTTGGTCCAACGGCTATCAGCCGATGCGCGCTTCGATCGGCGAGCTATTCAGAGTCAACTATCCCACCGACTGGGCCGAAGATGAAATCTACGACTTCAACTGGTCGGATATCAAAGATCAACCGAACCGGTTCGGGCGCATCGACTTCGACGCCATACCCGCTTAAGCGACGTGACGCGCGATGGACGATGCACGAATAGTCAAACTAGCTCTTCGATTCAGCTCGCCTCAGGCCCAAAGCGCTCAACGAGGCGGCCAGTGTCTCTTGAGCCTGTTGCGTCGTGTAGCTGTCTCGCGTCGTCATGGTTACGATCAGAGCTGCCGCTGCCGCGATAGCTTCTGCTTCACTGACTGGCCCAGCCACCCCCTGCACAGGCCAGGTCGCAACTGGCATATTGCCTGGCAAACTCTGAATTACCGAGAGTTCGCCGCCGTCGTAGGGACGACCGCCAAACCAGTACGTTGCCGCATCGCCGATGTCGCCGCTTTGATTCGTCGGCTGGCTGACATTCTGCGAGACGGCCGGATTGTCTCCTACCCAAAGGGCGAGCACGACGTTGATTGCGTTCTTGTTCGCAGCAGAAATAAGAGTGACACCATAGTGAGCGGTCATGATCAGGGGTTCCTTCGCGACATGAGATAGGAGGCCAGGACCGCTGGTTTGGTGGCACTCAGTGGCTTGGTGATAAGTAAGGCCGCTCCGATCCCGGTCCAATAGTTTGACGGAGTGGCGAGCGCGCGAGCAAACAGAGCGACGCGGGCTGCCGCCGTTGCGGGCGTCCCGGGCAAGCTCCCTTCCTGCGCTCCGTCCATGAACAGCACAGTGCCAGCGGAGCTATAGGCCCCTCTGATCACCCGGTCCTGAGAATAGCGTGGTGCCGCCGACAGAGACGTTGCCGCCGCCGGTTCCGAAAACCGTTCGGCCGTAGACTGGCGTGGCGATCCTTCCGATCGTGCGAGCGTCGCTTTGAGACGCGTTGGCATAGCCGAACAGATCGAAAAACGTTGCGCCGGCCACAAGATTGTCGTTCTGCGCCAGCGACCACAATTCGCCGCCCGCGTCCCCTGCCGGCAGGCCGGTGAGCAGCGCGGCGTCTGTGCACACCAGACAGTCGTCGATACCGTCAGAGGTTAAACCCGGGGAACCGTTGAACGAAGTGCTGGAAAACACCGGCTGCGCTGCCCCCGAAGCTTGAACCGCGCTGCATCCAGCGACGATGTCCCGCCAAGAAGAAACCCCCGTCGCAATCGTCATGCCGCCGTTCGCGACCCAATAGTGCGCGTCAGCGTCCACCATGCAAGCAGATCATAGCCGAGCGCCACTACGGGATTGTAGGCGTTCACTCCCCCAAGGAGTGTGTACAGGTCAGTGAAGTTCGCCTGCGTCGCGGCGCGCAACTGATCGCTTGAGAGCCCGGCATTTAGATAGCGCGCGACCGGCAGCAGCAAGCCGCTGGCCACGATCGCATAGGCCGGCACGAAGACAGGAACTCCGGTGAGCCCCTGCGCCTTCACCGCAGCATAGAGGTCCGCAAAATTGGCCCGCGTAAAGTCCAGCACCTGGCTGTCAGAAAGCCCGCTGTTCAGAAGCCGCTGCACCAGGTTGGTACCGTACTCGGAATTCAAAGCGGCATAGAGCTCCACGAAGTCGGCCTGCACTGCCGCCCGGATCTGCTCGCGGGAGAGCCCGATGTTTAAATTTTGCTGCGTCATGTTAAGCGGTCGATCTCAGGATGTCGTTGAGCGACGCAAACCGAAACTCCTTCAGCGCGCTGCTTCAGTCGCGTTGATGACTTCGACGCCGACGGCGCGTGCGGCCTCGTCCCAGCCTGCAAAGCCCGGAACGAATTCGCGCTAATAGATCTCGGAATCGCGGGCCGAGCCCTTGTACTCGTCGTGGCAGTGCTCCCGGTCCTACCCGCGTCGCGCCGAGCGCGATCGCCAGGCCATCCCAGTTCGCCACCAGCTGGCGCCGCGGCTCGTACCAGCCGGAATCCGTGAAGAACAGCACGCTCGCCCAGGGCGCCAGCACGGCCGACAAGTTGATGGCGATCGACCGCCGGCCGCGCACACGCTGGCAGATCTCCGCCATGAGGCTCGGGCCCCACGCCAGGCAGAAAATCGTCTCGCCCTTGAACAACCAGGCGTAGTTGTCTTTTCCGGTATGCTTCAACCCAGGAGTCCGTTCCAAGCGGCCGACCGCCACGATGTGCGAGCACGCTTGCCCAGTCACGTGTTCCAGCAACAGCGCATGCATCCTCCCCGGTGTAGGGCGGGCTGGCGGGCGGGGGCGTCTTTTCACTTCCGCACGTTCCGATCCCTGTACTGCCGGAGAAGCGCAGAGCGTCGCGCCAGAGGCGCCGTGCCTAACTATTGACGAGCTCCTGGCACAGATCGGGAGCCCCGTCACACGCCTGACCACACGAGCGAGCTAGACGATGCCGTTTATCAAGGAAGTAAAGTGGGAGCACGTTCCTAGCAGCACCAGCGGCGAGGATAGTAAATGGTGAAGCCGCTGCGGCCAAGGCCGTGCTTGGATCGGATCAGTTGGCTATTTGACGGCGCGCAAGGCGCCGAAGGAATTGTTGCTTTGGTCTTTGACATGCCGCTGGAACATTGCCCAAGCGCGGTCCAAACATCTCCATCTTCTGTTTGATTGAACGCGCGACCGCGACCACCGCGTCGGTCCCCTGCCCGATCGCGTTGTTCAGATTGAGCATGCCGAAGTCAGGCCTTATTTTGCAGCGGCCACAATTTAAGCGGGCCGCCGCGACTCTTCCGCAATGAGACGTGGCCGACTCATCTGGCGGCGTTCCGCTCGCATAGACAAAGTGGCGGCGATCTCGCTCCTGCCGGAACTGGCAGGGGGCGCCGCTCAGTTTTTCGAGTATTCTTTGCCGCTTCGGCGAGAAGCTCTTCCCAGCTGAAGCACTCGGCACGCACTCCATGCGGTTACGACCTGTCGAGATCGGGTTCTTCAAAGAGAAACGGCCAAAGGACACGGTCATGAAAACGCCCTTTAACGTGCGCGGAGGCGAAGATGTGCGCGGCATCCCGTTGAGAGATCTAGATGTAAGCGAACCTAGACGATTTCAAGATGATAGCTTATGGCCCTGCTTCGAGCGGCTGCGAAGGGAAGATCCCGTTCACCACTGCCAAGACAGCCCATACGGACCATATTGGTCGATAACGAGATACCGCGATATCGTGGCCGTCGATACAAATCATAAAATATTCTCGTCAGAGCAAGGTGTCACGATCCTCGACGTGCCCGAGGAACATTGGACACCGAGTTTTATCAAGGCAGGTCCTCCCAAACATGCCGCGCAGCGCAACACCGTAAGTCCGATACTCGCACCGGACAATTTGGAAAAACTCGAGGGATTAATCCGCAGTCGCGCTAGAACAATCCTTGATGGCCTGCCGCGCAATGAAGCCTTCAACTGGGTCGATATGGTCTCGATCGAGTTGACGACGCAGATGCTGGCCACACTTTTCGACTTTCCGTTCGCGGATCGCCGGCTCCTAACGTACTGGTCGGACGTAGCCGTTGCAGCGCCGACGGTTGGGCAGGCGATCGACAGCTGGGGCAAGCGAAGCGCAATCCTGTCCGAGTGTTTGACATATTTTACTCGGCTTTGGCGGGAGCGGATAAATGCCGAGCCACGACTTGATCTCATTTCGATGATGGCGCACTCGTCCGGGACTCGGCATATGGAGCCACGTGAGTTTCTTGGCAATCTCATTCTACTGATCGTGGGGGGCAACGACACCACGCGCAATTCGATCACCGGTGGCCTGCTGTTCATGAACCAGCACCCCTCCGAGCTACGAAAGCTACGAGATAATCCCGCCTTGGTGTCGAGCGCTGTGTCCGAGATTATTCGGTACCAAACGCCCATCGCACATATGCGCCGCAACGCCACCGCGGACATTATCATGGGAGGCAAACAAATCAGGCGAGGCGACAAGGTTGTAATGTGGTACATCTCTGGCAACCGAGACGATGAGGTCATCGAGGACGCCAACAAATTTACGATCGATCGCAAGAACGTGCACCAACATCTCTCGTTCGGATACGGCATCCATCGTTGCCTTGGTCGACATCTCGCGCGGCTGCAGCTTAAAATCCTCTGGGAGGAGATACTGAATAAGCGCATGGAGGTCGAGGTCGTTGGCGATCCGGAGCGCGTTGCATCGAACTTCGTGCACGGTTATTCCGCACTCCCGGTCCGAATCATAGTCTAGGCTGTGACGCCCTGAAATGATGCGTGAGCTACACGGCAGGACCGTCGTCGGGCTCTCTGATGACCAGTTACGCCATTGCACGCGGACTGGCGCGCGCCGCTGAAGATCGCCATCCCGGCTGGAGCCCGCACCTCTTGACCAACTTGGTCCGCCACTACGCTTCGCGTGACGCATCTCTCAAAGGCATCAAGTCCATGTCCGGGAACTCTGTCACAATCGGGTTCAGACCGGAGCACGGGCGTATAAGATGATAGGTAAGCGGCAACGAGACCCGCAAGCCGGAACCTTTGGTCGCAGCGGTCCTCCGGTGCCGGCTTATCGCTTCGAAGACAGCCGGTCCGGCGAATGCACTGTTCGCGATTCAGTGGCCTTCTGCCCGCAGAAGCCGGCCGCCGACCGGCGTGCGGCCTGATCCTGAACCCCTGCGGCCATTATCGTCGGCACCAACCCCAGGTGCAGCGCCCATCATCATAGCGGTGTCAAGCCACAATGAATGCGCGATCATCGCGATCCGTCATCGGCGCTGCCGGTCGATTCAGAGCCCGCGCGGGGCGACGAGCGGACCAACTTCACCGCATGATCCGGCCTCGAGGGTGCGTGGCCACAGGTTCACATACACGCGTCAGCGACGGTCTGGGCCGGGCGAGGAGCATCAGTTCTTCTTCGGGACGAGGTTGAGACTGACAGCGCTGCAACTGCAGCGGAGCACTTCCTTGTCACCCTTGATAGGCGAAACGCAGAGGAATTCGCCGCAATCGGTGTTGGGGCACTGCATCAGTTGAAGCAATTGTTGAAACGAACTCACGACCGCAGCGAATTCCTTCGATTGCAGGTCCGCCCAGGCGTTGTAGTGAACCGCCTTGTTGATCATCCACTCTTCGGACTTTGTCGACGCCACCCGCTTTTTGGATTCTATCTGGAGCGCTTCGGCATCCTGAATATTTTTCCCCCACGAGGAGGCGGAGTCGCGCGCCTCTTTGAGACGGGCCTTCCATGCGGCTAACACCCCGGGCCAGAGATCGCCCAGGTCGTATTGTCCGTTTCCATGATATTCGATGCGAGCGCGCAGATTATCCGCAAGGATCGTCGAGGTGAACTCCAGATAGCGTCGCAAAGTCCCTGCCGCCAAAAATACATTGTCATTGGCGAGGTGTTTCTGGATCTGCGTCCAGACGTGACCCTCGTTCCAGACCTGTGGGCCACTGTCGACCGTCCAGCCGCCAAAGCTAAGAGTGCTCTGAACCAGCTTTTCGCTCTGCATGAACTTGAGCCACACGCCGTCGTGAGTGGTCAGGACAAACTGCGTGTTTGGAAATTTCTGCTTCAGGAGCGCGCAAACCTCACGACGATGGCCGGCGTCGACCGACATCAGCACATCGTCGAGGACGGCAAGCGTAAATCCATCGCCGAGCGTGTGCTTCACCAGTGCAAGATAGAGGCAAAGCCCCATGCCATCCTGATGGCCCTCGCTGTGGTAGGCCCCGGGAGGAAATCTGCCTCGTCCGTAAAAGTCGACATCGAAGGCCAGTTTGCCGAATGATGCAGAGAGCTTGCCCTCGAAATTGGCCTCATCGTCGCGGTTGATGAAACTGTAGTATTCGGTGAAGTCCTTCTGCACCTTGTCGTAGATGCCTTCCAACATTGCGGTGCTGACCGTACCGTAGTGGCTAAACACCGCAGAAGCTGTTTCGGCCTGCTGGGCCGCGATATTGAGGGTCTGCTGCGTCCCACGGCATTGATCGTATTTCTCCTGGGCGACGATCAAGAATTCCTTGGCTTCTTGCTCCTTTGAAGGGTCGGAGAGCGTTTCGATATAGGCCGCCAGACGATCGGCGGGCTGAAGCAACTCGACCGCGGGCGATGCCCCCAGTCGACCAAGGGCTTGCAGCGCGTGGGCGAACGCTGCCGGGTCCCGGACGACCTTGTCTAGTGTGTCGCGGTCACCGTCGAGGGCCTTTGCGTGGGACCGCAGCGACGTGGCATCTATAGGAGGACTGGCCTTTTCGCACCATTCGGCCACTTTGCCCGCGTCAAGCGCCATCGCCCGCAGGTGAGCCGCGAGGGGGTCGATCGCCAGGGCCAGTTGCTTCAATGCCGTCGAGGCTGCATCTGCCTTTGCGATCTTCTCTTGAAGATGTGTTGCCAGGAGGGCCATCTCCCAGGGACCGTCGCACAGTGGACAAGCGTCTCCTTCGACCAGCTCAAGACCCCGCTCAACCAAAGCGCGCTGCTTGACACCCCTTAACAGGGCCGGATCGTCCGTGAGCTGGGCGAGAGCGGCGACTGCATCCGACTTTGCGCCAGTTATGGTTATTTCCTGCGAGACAGCCAGCCTCTTCAGGAAGCTCGCAAGGTCATTCTTGGCGCCGAGCTTGGAGAATGGCTGCGACGCCTCGTGCTCGGCATCTGGATTGATGCCTACCTTCAAGGCATTTTCCGGCGCGAGGTCCGCCACAGGATCGAGCTTCAGCACAGCTCGACGAGCATTTACAGAAGCAAGCAGATCAGTTTTGTTTGGAGTGGCAATGCCGAGATGGTGAAAGAAATCGGACTTGGTCCGCCGATCCTCCACCTCGGCCCTTCCGTGGTCGCGTTTTGCATCGTTGGCGACGCGTTGGAGTGAGACCCGCAGCTTTTCGAGCTGATCAAGGCGCAGCAGCTCTTGGACGTATTGTGATCGTTTGCCTGCAGGAACGAGAATATATTTGATGATTTCTCGACGAGACAGGGCAAACTCAGGATGGGTTTCGAGCTGCGCTAGAAGCGCCCTGGTTTCAGCACTGCTCGGCTTGAGTACCGCGGCGCCTGGATTCTTGACGCTCCGCTCGATCATGAAGCTCTTTTTGAGAGCGGGCGCATAGACCTGCAGGCGAACGAGCGCGGTTTCTGGCTTTTTGCTCGCGTCGACATGTGGAGCGTGCGCCTTGACACTCAGCTCCGCCGTGCCCGCACCGCCGAGACGAGTGATGTTTCCGGTGAGGGCAAATTCGATCGCATCCACGATGCCGCTCTTGCCAGTACCGTTCGGCCCGGCAATGCCAAAACTCCTTCGGCCCAACGAGCGCTTGAGATGACGAATTCCACGGAACTCGACAATTTCGATTTCTTCAATCTGGATCATTGGTCGGCTCAGCAGCATTGAAAATGGCCGCCCGTAGGCTCTCGGCGTCCAATTGATGATCCGCCAGTGCCTTTCGCAGCGCCGACAAAGACGCCCGCGAAAGGGTTTTCTGGTCCTCGAGCTTTTTCAAGAAGGCATCGACAACGGATGAGACCGTAGATGAAAAGGGAAGATCGTCAGCGGCCATATGGTTGCTATTCCTGGGCTGGCCACCTGCTTCTGTGCGGCAGCGTCAATCGCGAGACGTCTCGACAAACAGCGATTTCGGACGTGGTCCTAGTGGTTGTGCACAATGCGCCACTAATCGCTTACGTTACTAGCCCTGCAAAGCCGCCCAGAACGCTTCTTCAAATGAAATTGAGATTAGAACTGAGCCACCCATCTGGCACAATGAAGCCGACTTGAAAGCGCTGCCTGAAAATCAATCAAGCCGACCGATCGACCATCGGAAAGATCTGCAGTGACCTCGGCTTGAGTTTGACTTGAACTGAGTCAGCGAGCACACCGCGGAGGCCAAGCCGACGCGAACGAAGCAAAGAACGCTGCCCTCCCAAGCTTGACATATTTTCCTGCCCCAGGCCCGTGGCGGGGCTCGTTTTACCCGCCACGGCAGCTGCGAACTAGGCTAGGCGGACGCAATGTTCGCAGCGCGGCCGCCCTCCGGTGCCGGAGGCGAGATTCTGCCGTTCGATGTTATTGCCCTCGGTACACTTGTCGTTGTCGTGATAGACGCTTCGCGCACCAGGCTTCGTTGAATGAAATGGTGAAACTTTCGACATAAATCGGTCCCCGACGGAGATGGGTGCATTTGTTCGTATGTGGTAGCAAACATGGGGGTTTGAATTAGTGCAATGACTCTCGAGCCAGCGCTTAAATTTGGCGCTCCATCGAATTTTTCGACGAATTTCACCATCGGTGGCAGCAGACCGGCGCTTGCGGGACGCAGATCGAGCTTGAGTTATGTCAGTTATTGGGACGCCCCACGACGCCAGCAAAATCAAGATAGACTGCCTCACCGACCTGCACACGACGAAGGTGCTGCCGGTATGCACCGGGAAGCCCGATATTTCCTCGCACGATTGTGGGACTGGCGCGCCAAAGACGATGGCAGCGATCAGCTTTGTCGATCGGCAGTTGCGCCGCGTGCTCGGTAGGAGGCTGAGGGCGCCTCCCTTGGCGTGCACCTGATCGCCGCCTCCGATCATGGACATGTGACGGTGCATGCGCGGGCCGATCTATTTGAGACGCTCGAGGCTGCCGGGCTGCGCTGCGGCCCGGCACCGGCGGCCGGCATCGATGCCATCGTCATACTTGGCCAAGTCGGAGCAATTTACCGCCGAGCCATCGGACGCCGTTATCCGCCGCACAGTAGGATCGATGATCGAGCGGCCCTGGTGTGGTCCGGTGCTTACCGCGGGTGGCGCGGCCTATGGCATTGCAGCGGCCAGCTTTGCCCGCCATTTGGTGTTCGCCGACCATGCCCTATCGGCGGACATTCTGTTCTCGTTCCGGTCGGATGGTCTCGATCCATTTGGCGTTATGGGCCGCACCTTGAGTGCGGATGGGGCGGTCGGCTTCGGAGTGCACGGCGGGTGGCATGCCAACGAGATGTCGTCGGTCGGCATTTTGGCGGGACCGCTGATCGAAAAACGCTTCGTCTCGCAACTTCCCTCAGGCATTTGCGACATTGCGCCGACAGTGCTCGGTCTTCTGGGCCTTTCGCGACGGGCAACGATGACCGCTCGTGCGCTCGCAGAGATCTTTATCGATGATGGACAGGACGTACCTCGTACGGTTGAAAAGATATGCGAGACCAGCAGCGGAAGGAGAGGATTGCGACGTCGGGCCGAATTTGAGGCCAGATTACGTCGAGGAACGCTGAAGTCAGGAAGGCTTGAGAGGCAAGATCTGGGTTGCCGGCGGGGGGACGCCGCAGGCGTCGGCGCCAGCAGGGTCTCCACTCGTCTGAGCATCTCGGCGGAGGTCGCGATGCAAGGGAAGTGGCCGGAGAGCGTCACTTGTCCGAGCTTTCGAGCTTTATGGTTCAGCAGGCGCCTTGCCCCCGCCGAGTTGGAAGCGAGGACTGAGAAGGTTCTGCCGTTCGCCGCGAGGATCTCACCAAGTGATGGCACACCGACTAGATGGCCCTTGCTCGCGGCATCAAGGTGCTCGATCAGGCGCGCATCGCTCGTGTCGACAGAGCGCGGTATGGGCGACTGCCTGTCGAGATATTGATCTCAATGATGCCGTGGCGATCAGGCGTCGCGCCAGTGACGAGGCTCGTGAGCGCTATTCGTGTTTCGCTGGGCGAGACGGTGCGCTGCCTAGCCAGCACAGCACCGCGGCGCTGGAGCCTGACCAGTTTCGGCGTCAATGATGGTTTGACGAGATCGGGTCGAATCCCATCGAACAGCACGATGAGAACCCGATTCCGGATCGGTCGGTCGAACATGTAAAACTTTCGTCTAACTGGAACGTAGCGGACTGGGAGCGACCAGGACCTGGCTGGCGCAGCCCAGCGCCATCGACTTGGAGCCGAGGCTGATCGCTAGCACGAGCGCAATGCGGGTATGGCGCTCCCAGCCATGCTGACCAAAGCCCGGCCAGCGCGACGGCCGCTCCCGAGCCGGGATTAGCGGCGTGCGAGCGCCAGCAGCTCTCCTCAGCTGTAGATCGGCCCGGCTTGTCTAAAACGGAGGCTGCGGCGTCAGTGGTTTGGTCTGATCATGATCGCCTGATGCACCTCTGCGGGCACAGCGTGAAGACACGGAAATCATCACAGGCCCCGAGGATCGCCCAATTCCGGCGAGGACGTCAGGTAGGATGTCCAGCAAGCCGTCGATAGCACGGCCCCGCAAGCAAGCGTAGCAAATGCCGCGTCCAGGAGAACCTGCTCGCGCCCTAGCCGATCCTGATCTGGTCGACGTCGCCTGAGCCAGCAAGCGTGATCGATGCTGCCGGCAGATCGTTTTGCCTGGCGGCTTGATTCCTGCGAATGCGATGCATCTCGTGTGCTTCGCATTTCACAGCTGTGGCGCTCGCAGACACCGGTGGGCGTCTCGAAAATTGATATGCCCCGACTAAGCGTGATCGTATCGACGCCCGGTGCGCTGGGCTGCTCGATTTTGCCGGCGTTGCTCTCGAAGGGAGGGACCCGTTGAGCCATTCTGGCAGGAGTGACAAGTTGGAAAGCCTGCAAATCGCCAGGGACGCCTTGAGGACTCCTACTCGCACTCGAACGAGCTAACCACACTTTGGCTATCGTTTTTTGAAATGAAATGATCGAAAAATATGATGCTAGTTGAGTTACTATTTCGTTCTTATGTTATCCCTGCAGTCGCGCCGTGACGCGAAACCTTCAATTTTCAGTCCGGGCGTTCGCCCCGGTCACAACCGCACGGGCAAGCACCCGGGCATATCGTCGCCGCTGGCATCAGTGATGCGCGCGCCTCAGAGAGGGCGACTTGCTAAGTGGCGGAACCGCAGCACGAGGATCGCCGCATAGATTGTGAATCCGGTCGACAAGCCAATCCATATACCGACGGCCCCCAAACCGATCTTCAGACTGAGCCAATAGCTGAGGGAAAAGCCGATCGGCCACCAAGCAATAGTCGCAAACAGCAGCGGCACCCGCGTGTCCTTCAGCCCGCGCAGGCCGCCTGCCGTAATGCACTGGGCGGCGTCAGTGATAAAGAGGGTTGCGCCGACGATGAGGAGCGTTGCAGCGAGGCTGATCGTTGCCTCCGAATCGCGAGCCGTTCTGCCCAGAAACAGCTCCACGACCTCAAAACGCACGATGATCAACGTAAGCGTTAGCGTTGTAGCTATGACCATACCGAGCAACATCGCCGCCAGATTCGCCCGCTTGACGCCTGCACGGTCGTCGCGGCCGGCGGCATGGCCAACGCGCATGGCAGCAGCCGTCCCAATGCCGAGATAAATCATAAACAGGGTCGAGGAAACCTGAACAACAATCTGGTGAGCGGCCAGTGCGCTGTTGCTGATCGAGCCCGCAACGAGCGACGTGGCTACAAATAGTCCCGACTCGATCAATGAAGCGATGGAGATCGGCGTCCCAAATGCGATGAGCTGCCGCATTGCCCGCCAATCGAAACGCCAGAGATCCGCAAGCACATGGTACTCACGGAACGGCCGGCGCAGTGCAGCGAACCACAAGCCCGCCAAAAACATGCCGCAGTTGACCAGCGTGGTCGCAAGACCTGCCCCGAACAGTTCCAACCGGGGCAGCCCAAGCTTCCCATAGGCCAGAATATAGACCAACAACGCATTGAGGGGCATGGCGGATAGCGTAATCCAGAAGACTGGCTGTGGCCGATTGACCCCACCCATGAAATTGCGGATAGCCAAAAACGCCAGTGCCGGAGCCGTGCCGAGGGCTAATCCGAAGAGGTATTGCTGGGCGAGCTGCGCCACATCTGGGGTCTGGCCCAAGGCAAGCAGTATTTGCTCTGCTCGCAGCGCCACAGCAATGATCGGGAATGACAGGATCAGGGCCAGCCATAGGCCCATGCGCAGCGAGCGCTGTACCGCGCCTAGATTATTTTCCCCAAACGCCCGCGCCGCCAAAGGCGCAATGGCACTTAGTAGTCCCACGCCGAATGTGACGCTAATGAGATAGAGCCGGCCTGCCAGCGCTGCCGCGGCGAGCGCCTCAGCGCTGATACGCCCGATGAAGGCAAGATCAGTCGTCATCATCGCAACCTGCGCAACCTGCGTCAGCACCATTGGCAACGCGAGCTTCGCGGTTTCACCGAGCTCGATAGAGAAGCGACGGATAGCCGCCCGTCTCGTCCCTTCTGGTCGCGAGATTAATGCCGGCTTTGTCTTGGCTATCTTGTCCATATCATCGGGCCGCCGTTTGCCTCGGCGAACGAAATACCGCTTCTTTCACGGAGTATTACGTTCTGACGTGAATTCGCGGTCAGCCTGCGATGCTGCTCGCGGGCAGCCTCGTGCGACCGCACGTTTAGACGCAAAAACGGACCACGGCTTGGCCGCTGGGCTTCGACCAGCGCGGCGCCGATTTTCGCATGCGATAAGCGCCAAGGAGAGGTTGCAAATGCCGCGCCAGAATTGGCCAATCACCGCAATCGTGCAATGGTAACGCCGCCCATCGGGATGGAGCCAGGTCGATCATGGAGGCGATTCATGCGCAGGCCACTGCGTTGATGCCAAAGATTGGAGGCCCGAAGCGGACCCGATCTATGCCACGAACTGAAGACTTATCATCCCGCAAGCCATCCCTGCACTCCTGAGCAATCGATGGGATCTCACTCTTCAAAGCCCCTCTCACTCTTCAAAGCCCATGCCAACTGCGACGAATTGAATAGATGCTCGCTCTTCTGCAAGCGGACTTGTCGGGAGATCGACAGCACGTCGCAAATAAGACAACCGGCATCGCCTGCTCACCGGCGAGAGGGCGGCGATGCGACCACATGACGAGCGTGATTTCATCCGTTAGGAGGACCTAGCGGGATTGACTCGTTTGCTCGACTAGATCACAGACATCGATATGCAATCACATTGATGAGCTGCGTGGCCTCGATCCCAGGCTTGGCACCTTGGAAAATGACGTGCTCTCGACATTGGTGGCACAAGTTAGGAAGCCATAGACGTCGATCGTGACTTCCCCTTCCTGAGCCTTGCACGGGATTGTCCAGGAAAGGCTGCATATGAATGCGGTACTGTGCTGCCTCGTTAGCCTTATCCGGCAAGGTTTTCGTTTGAAAGCGCTGATGTACGCTACCCGGCCGTGGCTAGTGCCGGTATCGTCGGGAGTTCCTTGAATTTTTGCGTGCGCATGTGAGCTTTCAGCTATCCATACTGAAGATACTTGCCGGCCAGCCGGGCGGCCGAGCCGCTCTTGAAGTCGTCAAACAGCACTTGGCCATCTTTTACACCAGCGGACCCGAGTGGGCAGCGCGCATGAAGCGCATCGCGAGCCGCGAGCCGAACCTCGATATCTTTGGACAAAAGCTCATCGACCGCGAGGTGGGATACTGGACCATCACTGAGGAGGGATGGAAGGTCCTTGAGGCCCTTGAGAAGCTCGATCGATGTGTGGCACAAGGCCAGCCCGAGGCACAGGCCGATGCGCCAGCTGGCGATGAGCGACCGCCATTGCCGGCTGCGCCGCCACGACCGATCGCCCGCAGAAACCGTCCTGGGCGTAAACGGTTGTAGACGCGTGACGGGCGCTCAACGCGAGGGGTTGCGCGGACGTCCTTATGGTCAGGCAGTTCTTCGATTAGATCGCGGAACTTCAGTTTGGAAATAATGCAATCGCATTGGGGACTGTGAAGTGGTTCAACGCGGCCAAGAGATACGGCTTCACCAGCCGGAAGACGGGGGAGCTGGCATCTTCGTTCACATCAGCGCGGTCGAGAAGGCCGGCTACACCAATCTCGCGGAAGGCGTTCGGGTCAGCTACGAGCTGATGGCTGGTCGTTCGGGCAAGATGAGCGCCGAAAATCTGCGCATCGGCTGATCGGCAGCCCTGAGGAATCTGCAAAGCTTTGGCGTTTCTGAGTTAGCTTCTGGCTTGCGCGAGAAGCATCGACTCAGCAAATCTCCCGGCCTGAGGCGTTTCCTGTCCGACGCACGATCAGCGGCGCGCATCGGAGCGCCGTGCGAGGCGCTTATCGCGATCGCATTCTCAAGCAGACATTGCAGTGAGGGACGCGACAAATCTCTCGGCTGCTTCAAGCGCGAACACTGGAGCCGCTGGTTCACTCCAGCGGACGAGCGAAGATCGATTTTACCATATAGGCCGCCGATCGGTAGCTCCCGGTTGTTGTTGACGCGCCGGTCGGGCCGCCCTTACGATTCGCGTAGCGCCAAGTCTGGTCTACGACAGTCGCGTGGCGGGCGGCGTCTCTTCCTCGATCAAGCGAGCGCTTCGAAACATGAATTCAACCTCTTGGTAGCCGAACCAGGCAACCGTCTTGCCGGCAGTAGCCAGGATCGCGTCAGGTGTCAGATAAGAACGTCTCTTTTCCGGGTCCGCTCGCTGGCGAGCAGGCCGTTCGCGCGCGCGGAAAGCTCGGGAAGGATGCGGTATTCGATGCCATCGAACGGGGGGCGACCGCCCCAATACGAATCGTAGGCAGCCAGCGAGACACGAATATCAAGCTTGTGGTCGAGGAGCTTGTAAGGACCGCGTCCAACAGGGGCTGTGGTCCACCGCTCCCACGAGCCCGCCGCCACGAAGGCGCGCTGACTGACGATCTCCGATCCCCAAGCAGCCAGACGCTGCCCGAGGAGCGCGTCGCCGCCCTTGGATGCACAATGACGGTAAAAGGATCAACGATTTCGACTTTCTCGAGCCGATCAGGCGACTGAAGCGCCTGGGACATTCCGCTGCGTCCAGGTCCGAGCAGGTGGTCAGGACCAAGACTAAGGGCGACATCTTCAGCCGTCAAAGACGTTCCGTCATGGAAAGCCACTCCCTTGCGCAGGAACAGCCGCAGGGACTGCGCATTGATCCGCTCCTAACGCTCGGCCAAGCCGGGCCGTGGCGCCATATCATGGGCATGGTCGAAGGTGATCAGCGTTTCCAAAAACTGCGGCATGGTCCGGCGAATGGCAGTATCGGTCGCGATGACCGGGTCTAAGGATCGCGGAAATCCGGACATGCCGGCCTTGAGGCGGCGACGCGTCAATGTCTTAGGCTCACTCTCCACAGCACCGGCGCCTGTGCTGGCCAACACGCTTGCGGCAACCGCGCCTGCGATGGCTTGCCGTCACGTCAGTTCGATATGGGTCATCACCCCCTCCGGTTCCACTTCCATTCCCACGGATGCCACGCCCGCGAATTCTTCGATCGGCACTGACATTGGCGGACCACCGAAATTGGGCGCTTGTGTCATCAGGCATATTCGCGATTGTGTACGACCTTAAAAACCTGAACTGCTGCGGCAGGATGACACTATCGAATAATTCGATGTAAGCTTGCGAAGATGCGATAGTTGGCACTTCTAAACGCAGACTGATGAAGAGGGAGAGCGAAGACGCAACGCACTGCGAACGGCCCAACAGCGCCGCACGAAGAAGCGATACGATTGTTGTAATCTTCGATGATTTTATCCAATGCCGCGATCCACCGGTTAGTTTGGTCGTTCGCGTTCGGATAGACGCCACGAAACCGCTCATTTGAACTCGAAGGATATTGCGTCTTGTCTCTCGTTTCAGAACGGCTCAAACTCGTCCGTCCCTCTCAAACTAAGGTCATGACGGCTCGCGCCGCCGAGCTGCGCGATCAGGGCGCCGACGTGATTACGCTCAGCCAGGGTGAGCCGGATTTCGACACGCCGTCCGTTATCTGTGAAGCTGGCATCCGAGCCATCCGCGACGGGAATACGAGATACACGGCGGTCGCCGGAATCAAGCCACTGCGGGCAGCGATCGGCGAGAGCCTCCGTCGCGATCATGGCCTCGATTACGGTATTGACCAGATCACGGTGGGCTGCGGCGCCAAGCAGGTCGTGTTCAACGCACTATTCGCTAGCCTCGATCCGGGCGACGAGGTTGTGATCCCAACGCCATGCTGGGTCTCCTACCCCGACATGGTGGCGCTGGCCGGCGGCAAGCCGGTGGTCGTCGCTTGCAGCGAACTCGATGGCTTTAAGCTCCGCCCTCGGGCGCTGGAGAAGGCGATCACGCCGCGGACCAAATGGTTGATGTTGAATTCGCCATGCAATCCGACCGGCGCAGTCTACAGCCGAGGTGATTTGCTCGCGCTCGCTGCGGTGTTGCACGAGCGTACTCATGTGCATGTGCTATCCGACGACATCTATGAAAAGCTCACCTACGGCGCCGACTTCGCAACAATGGCCGCAGTCGCGCCGGATCTCTACGAGCGCACCTTAACAGTCAATGGCGTGTCCAAAGCTGACGCGATGACCGGTTGGCGCGTCGGGTATGGTGCCGGACCTCTGGCGCTAATCAAGGCCATGAACCTCATCCAGGGCCAGACTTCTTCGCACACCAGCTCGATTTCTCAACATGCCGCGCTCGAGGCGCTGTCAGGGAGGCGGGACCATATCAAAGAGTTCGTGCGCGCGTTTTTGGAGCGCCGCGACCTTGTCGTGGCCAAGCTAAACCAGGCCAAGGGGCTTGCTTGCCGTGTGCCGGACGGTGCCTTTTATGTTTTCCCCTCTTGCAAGGGGGTTATCGGCAAGCGCACGCCGGACGCCAAGCTGATCGAAACAGACAGTGACTTTGCGATGTATTTGCTCGACGCTTTCGCCGTGGCTGTCGTGCCCGGCAGCGGCTTCATGGCCTCGCCCTATATCCGGATTTCCTATGCTTCCTCGTTCGAGGACCTCAACCGGGCCTGCGACCGAATCATCGCCGGCTGCGCGACCCTGTCCTGACAAGCTATTCTGATGTCCCTGCCAAAAGCCTGCGCGCCCGCATGGCCGAGGTGGCCTGGTCCACATCATGGCCGCCCACAGCTCATTTTCGGCGATTCTCGCGGAAGAAGCCGGATTTGACGGACTGTGGGCGTCCGGCTTTGAGCTATCTGCGCTTTATGGGCTGCAGGACATGAGCCTCATCTCAATGACACAGCATCTGGACATGCTGCGGGCGATCGCCGGACGCACGAGGCTGCCGATCGTCGCGGACATTGATACGGGCTATGGCAATGCGATTAGTGTCATTCACACTATCACGGAATATGAGCGGGCCGGCGGCAACGCCGTTATGATCGGCGAGGCGGCCATCACGGCCAGATCGGACGGGGATTTCCTCGTCATCGCCCGCACCGAAGCCTTGATTGCCAGCCTCGGCGAAGCGGAGGCCCTGCGTCGGGCGCGCGCGGAGGCTGGCGCGGACATGATCCTCATCCATTCGAAAAGGACGAATCCTTCCGAGATCGAAAGCTTTTCGCGCGCCTGGATGGAAGCGGTGCCGCTGGTGATCGTGCCGAACGCCTACCCTGACCTCGAGTCCAAGCGGGTCAAAACTTTGGGCAATGTCAGCATGATGATCTTTGGCAGTTACGGCATCCGTGCTGCTGCGAACGCCATGCAGGAGACCTCCCGACGGATCATCGCTGACGGCGGTGTCCAGAACGTCTACAAAGAATATTCTGCCGGTGGATGAGATCATCAGAATCCAGAGTATGCACGAGGTTAAGGCGGCTGAAGCTCGCTTCCTTCGCTGAACGCTGCGACTGATACTGCTGTCGAAATTTGAGAAGGAACTCAGGACCGCGCTCTGCTCCGGCGCACTCTAAACGCTCTTAAGATGTGGTCCTGTCGTCTAGACGACCCTCGATGTCGACGGCTCCATCAGCGGTAAGCCCCCTTGGCGGCACCTCGAGATCACCTTTTAAAAAAGCCGTCGACGGGAATCGGTAGTTGCGGGCCAGACCGCACGAACCGTAGCAAGAAGGCGGATTATGCGCGTGAGATATCGTTCATAAGCGGCAATCCGGCTACACACATCGAATAATGTGATGGAGCATTCATTTCCGGCAATGGCCCGCCGTGACAATCAGCGGACATTCCAGGATCTACCGGAGCAGAAAATGGCTGCCGAACACAATGAAGTGCCTCTCAATGCTATACGGGTGTTTGTGACCATTGCGCGCGAGGGAAGCGTAACGCGTGCAGCGAGCACATTGGGAACGACACAGAGCTCGGTCAGCCGTTATTTGGCTGTGTTACAAGACTACTTTGGCACCGGTCTTGTGCAACGGCGAGGCCGGCGGAACGAATTGACTGAATTCGGAAGGCTCTTCGCGAACGCGGTTGCCGAACCGCTTGACACAGTGTGTTTCACCGCGAAAAGGATGCGGCGTAGGATCCGAACGGACGCTAATCGACTCGTGGTCCACACGTCTCTTTCCACCTTCGCATACTCCTTTCTGATTCCGAATCTCCAGGCGTTCTCTGCCGAGATGGGCGGCGTAGTCGTCGACGTGATCAGTTCATTGTCTCCGCCGAGATCCTCCGACAATTTCGACATCTTGCTCACTCGCGATCTTTGTATCGCTGAACCGGCCGACGATTGGGCGATCTACAATGAGACGCTCGTATGCGTAGGTTCTCCAAATCACGTCATGGGAAAAACGCTCTCAACTGACCGTTCAATGCCAATTCTGAACATCACATCGCGGCCCGACATACTGCCAACATGGCTTAGAGCCATGAACCTTTCCGCAAAGGACATCAAGTCGGGGGCGCGATACGATCATAATTACCTTGCTTTGCCGGCCGTCATGACCGGAAAATGCCTGCTGGTGGCGCCTGAAATTATTGTCAGCGATCTCGTGCGGACAGGGGCGCTCCATGTGATACCAGGATCGCGCACTTCAAGCGGCATGCAGTATCGGGCTTATGCGGTGGACCGAAGTGACAATCCCGAGATCGCTCGTGCCTTTTGCCGATGGGTCGCTCGGCTCTGTAAAAAGGCCGCAACTCCGGAAGCCGCCTAACCGCGTATCGGTGTTAGCAGAAGTTCGATCGATGCTTTGAATAATGCTAGCGTCCATTTGCACGTGCAGACCGTTCCCGATCGACGGCGAGGCTCATTTTTAGGCGAGTACCGCGGCCAACCCGCAGTCCAAAACGCTAACCGCGCCTTGCTAGAACCCTCCGCCTTCAAACCGGCCGACTACAATCGTCTTGTGAGGTATCAGGGCCGCACCATCAACCAAAAGCTCAGGACCCCGCGCCCTTGTCTTTGCGGTTGCGACGGAGCAATGCGCGATAGCCGCCTCTCATCAGACGCAGCCCCGCCCGGACCAGGCGAATGGTCTGGCTGCGGAGATGGTCTGTTTTCCAGCCGCGATCGGGAATACGATGGTCGCCGAATAGGCCTTGCGCGATTTCGCGGTAGCTGTTTCCTTCCAAGGACCCATCGACTGCACGCAAGGCGAGGATAAGCCGATGACGGGTCAAGATTGGCAGCGTCAGAGGGGGTGGTCCGATGGGCCGCCGTTCAAGCGCCAGCCAAAGTCGATGAGCTGCCCGCACACGAACCTCGAAATTGCGATCGATCGGCAGGTCGATAGCAACCGATGAGCCCACCGGTGGCAGCTCTGCTAGCCAAAGGCGATGCTTCGCGCCTCCGAGCGCCACGACGGCATGCCATCCATCCGGCGCGCAACGAAGCTCGCTATCCGCTAGTTTGCTGAAATCCAGGTCATACCGTTTGGACGCCGTCGAGCGGACAGCTGCGCGCACGGGCAGCACGGTCGACAGCACTTCAGGCGCCCAGAAAATGGCTTGTTGGTCGAATGTCTTTTGCGGATCAGCTGCGAAAAGACAGCCCCCATCGCTGTCGGAAGTGATCCGTCGTCGCGCTGGATCGTTCGCTGGCGGCCAGGGCCATATAGTCTCTTTGGTACACGCAATTGCGGCGCAGCCATTCCCAGGCTATGTCCGCAGCTTCTGCTTTCTTGGCGTCAGGATAGGCTTCCTCTGATTTCCAGTCAGCACCTGGCATCGTACCACTTTCCCCGTATGTTCTTAACGCACATGCAAGGAACTGCAGCCCGACAAATGTGACGGTTTATGGTTGCACAAACGCAGATATTCGCTCTTAAATGCAGTTACGCGATGGGACGATCTAATTTTGCGATCGGACATCAACAGAAGTGACGTCCGTTTCGAACGCATTCATTCCTCGCTGTTCGGCCAACCGCGCTGCAGGAGATGCCGAAAGCCGTGACGCGCCGCCCATTTGGCGCGAGCCAGATGACTTTCAAAAGTACGGCGGGCGCGATCCGGATCCAGGGTGGGATCAATACCAAGCACAATGCGCGCAACTTCACGCCAATCAGCGTTATCGGCCTCGGCATCCAGCAGACGCATATAGGTGACGGCATGTTGCTCGTCATACGGCGTGAGCTGGGGCGCGTTAGGCGCGGAATCTGCGATCTTGGGATCGGGCGGCACTGCCTGAAAGTCCTACCAGATTGAGAAGCATCGATTTAAGCGAGGGTAGCCGTATTCAGAGCCTCTTCGTAGAGAACCGATTGTCGCGGTCTGCAGGATCCATCCTTGCCGAAGTCAATTAATGGCCGGCAGCGGTTATTCCCGTCGTCCCTTCGTTCGTTCGCTCCGACGATCGCCGGCATCCATTTGATCGCAGTCCGTTACGCTCAGAGCGCGATCAGCAGAACTGCCGTTCAGCGTGCGGCGCCGTCGGCCCGAATCAAGAGGCCGACATCGGATGCTGCTCGTCATAACTCGTCAGCACTGTCTCATTCGGCGCGACATGGCGATATCCGGATCCAGTACCAGCTCTTTCATTTAGCTTACGCGCGGACTCTGCTCATCTGCATTCTGGACGAACTTACCGCAATAGTACGTCTATAACCAGTGGTTTGATGGCCGCCAGAATGGCTGCTTTAGCGCATGAAAGCTCGTGCGCTTGTCGCCTGGAATGTGCGCCGGATCCGCGTAGATCGCGGTGTTCCGCAAGAGCGGTTGGCGTACGATGCCCGCATTGACCGCTCCTATATGGGCGGTATTGAGCAGCAATCGAAGAACCCGACGATTGATCTTCTCGACCGTATCGCGGCAACGCTTGACGTTCATGTGTCTGAATTTTTCATCCAACCACCCAAAGGTGCGGCACCTCCAAAGACCTTGCGTAAGGGTCGCAAGCCGGCGCGCCCACATCGCAAAAAGAAATAGCACTCTTCGCCGAACGAGGGTTTATGCTTGCTGCCCAAGCGGCAAACATCAATGTGGCAATTGCCGCAGATTTCACCGGACCCGACAAGAAGGTTGCCGCAGATTTAAGAAAATCCGCACGCGAACCCGTGGTGGGGCCATGGTACAAGCGGACAATTTTATGATCGAATCATCCCAGCCGTTTCGGGTGTTCCTCCCACCTCAACTTCGACCCCAAGGAAAGTAGTCCAGGATACTGTCGTGCTTCCCTGAACCTAGGGCACGCTTGAGCTGTACGGAAAGAGTACGAAATTCGCGAACGCGCATACACATCCGTCGCTTTCCATGCATTCGAGGACACACTGGAATGGGAACGATCTCTTTTTTTCGCGGCTAGCCAAACAAAGAAGCTTAGTATGATCGGTGGCCTAGCCTCCAGCGCCATACGCTTCACAGCTTACGGGTTCAAGAGCGTGTGGAGCATGATGTTCTCGCCTCGGTCGGCCACTCCGTAAAGAAAAGATGAGAAGCCACCCAATAACACGAGTGATGGTACAAACTGGAGCCTGACCACACTATCCAAGGATACTAAACAAGACGAGTGCGATCGAGAAACCGATGTCGATGATTGGAGCCGGCTCCGCAAATTTGAACAGTGGAGTTTCTGCCCGACAGCGGGCACGCTGGTGCCTGCGAATCAGGAGCGAGGATGAGCAGAGGAGCACGCCGGAACCATACACCGGCCTTCAAGGCGAAGGTGGCGCTTGCCGCCCTCAAGGGCGACCGGACTAGCTCAGCTTGCCGAGCAGTTCGACGTCCACCCCAATCAGATCACGGCGTGGAAGGCCCAGCTGGAGGGGGGCGCTTCCGGAGTTTTTGGACCTGGCAGCGCCGCGCCGGCCACGCCTGCGATCGATGTGAAGTCGCTGCACGCCAAGATCGGAAGCTGACGCTGGAGAACGATCCTAAGAAACGGCACCAGCTCCCGGTTCCAAGGGCTGCAGAACAAAGCCGAAAGCCTTGGCATGTCGGTGCAAATTGTTGATCACCCGCGTATGGTAGCGTGTCTCGTAGGACGAGGCCCCGGGATTGACGCAGTCCATTGTGACGAACAGCGTTGTAGAACAGGACTGCGATCTTGCGGGCTGTCGCGGTGACTGCCTTAGCCTTGCCGATGCGGGACGATAGTCTTCTATAAAAGGCGCCGAGCGCGGTGTCGGTGCGTCCGACGGTTACGGCAGCAAGGCGCAGAAGAGCTGCGGCCCGACCGCCGGATCGGCGCGTTCGTGACGAGAGCATTTTGCCTCTGGAGACCTTGTTGCTCGCCGCCAACCCCAGCCAGGAGGTAAAATGCTTTGCACTTGGCCATGAGGTAAGATTGTGGCGCATTCCGCGATCAGCTTCAGCGAGAGGTAAGGACCGAGGCCGTCGATGGTGGTGATGTCCTTTCCGAGCAGCGCAAACAACGACGCGCGTACGTCGAAAGCCAGAGCGTTCGCTTGATCGGTTCTGTTCCGACGCCGCGAGACCGGGGGCGCTGATTCATGATCATTACCCCTCTGGATAATGAGTTCCTTCAACACAGCTTCGATTCGGACGTCGCAGGCAGATGCCTTTTCGTGATACGCGTCGCAAAGGGCGAGTGCCTGATCGAGCGCAAACAGATGCTTCGCGCAGTAGCTTCCGGTGAGTGCCTTCGCGATCGTCTCGACACTGGAGTGGCAACTGTAATGGCGCAAGCACGCCAGCGCCTCAGGATCGCGGTCGCCGGCAAGGATCGCGCGAATGATGCGCAGGCCAGTCGCGCCCGTGATGTCGGCCACAACGTGGTGGAGTTGAAGATTCATCTCGGTTTTGCATGTGCTGGATGTGTGAGGCGGCGTACTCCAGCAGACGCTCGCGCTGACGCACGTAGGCTCGCAGCTCTGCAATCTGCCCCTTCGGCCGAAAGCTCGCCCGCAGCAATCCGAACGAATGGAGCCGCTGTAGCACTGCGCGTCGCTGACATCGGTCTTGCGCCCCGGCACGTGCTTGGCATCGCGCGCGTTGACAAGAAACACGGCAAATCCTCGTGCATCGAGAAGCTCAAAGATCAGAATCCAGTAGACGCTGGTTGATTCCATGACGACGGTCTCGACGCCGCATTCCACAAACCACTCTACCAGTTCATCGAGATCAGCCGTGAAGGTGCCAAAACTGCGTACTGGCTCAAATGCGCAATCAGCTCCTACGGCAGCCATGTGCATAGTCGCGCCAATGTCGATGGCAGCCGCGTTCGGGTGCACCATGGGCATGGTGCGGTCGACCTTGGACTTAGACTTCTTGCGGTTCATCTTCAATCCTCCTGCTGACAGAGGGGAAGGGCTGCGCTGCGCAATTGATCAGATTCCTAAACGAGATCGCCTATGCGGCGTCACCACTCTCAAGTCCGCAACAGCTCATGGACCAGGTTTTTTGACGGGGTTAAATGCCAGCAAAATCGTATCGGCCGCTCCCTTCCGAACGCAGTCCATCGCCAACCCGTTTCTATCCCACAGGGGGCGTGCAGCGCCGAGATCAGTTTTTTAGAAGGAGCGCTCACCAAGGCGGGATTGCTAAGCGCAAAGCCATGATCGACCGCGAGCATGATCTATCGATCACCAGGCAGGCGGAAGTTTTGCAGATCAGCCGCAGCAGCGTTAATTACCGCCGCGGCCCGTGTCGGACGCCGATCTCGCGATAATGCGGCATCTCGACCGGTTGCATCTGGAGTTTCCCTTCACTGGTTCGCGAACGCTGAGAGGCCTGCTGGCTGCCGAGGGGTGCAAGATCGGCCGCCGGCATGTCAAAACGCTGATGCGGCGGATGGGGATAGAGGCGCTCTATCGCCGTCCGCGCACCACCAGACCCGAGCCCGGCCACAAGATCCATCCATACTTGCTGCGCGGCATGGAGATCACGCGACCGAACCAGGTCTGAGCGATGGACATCACCTACATCCCGATGGCGAGTGGCTTCGTCTATCTCGCCGTGGTGCTGGACTGGGCGACACGTCGTGTTCTCTCATGGCGGCTGTCGATCACCATGGAAGCAGCCTTCTGCGTCGAGACGCTGGAGGATGCCTTGGCTCGTCACGGCAAGCCTGACATCTTCAACACGGATCATGGCTCGCAGTTCACCGGACAGGCTTTTACCGGCGTGCTCGCCGACAACGGCATCGCGATCAGCATGGACGGCAAGGGCGCATGGCGAGACAACGTGTTTGTCGAACGGCTCTGGCGCAGCGTCAAATACGAGGAGGTGTACCAGCGGGCCCATGACAGCGTCAGCGAGGCCCGCAGCTCGATCGGCCGAGATCTCGACTTCTACAACAGCAGGCGTCCCCATTCGAGTCTTGACGGCAGCACGCCGGATCAAGCCTACTTCACCCGGCTGCCACTCCGCATGGCAGCCTCACACCGGCAGAGCCTCCAGTTATGACGCGGAAACTCTGTTCAGACAACCGGGACCAGCCCTAAGTCATTGTCCGCGTAATGTTTTCTATGTACCGGCAGTGAGCCCGCCGTCGACATAGAGGATCTGGCCGGTGATAAACCGCGACAGTGACGACGCGAAGAAGTGGACGGCGCTAGCCACATCGTTAGGCGTAGCCAAGCGTCCAAGAGGAATATCCGCAGTAGCCCTCTGAAATGTCCTTGAGTCCGCAAGGGCCCTGTTGTTCTTGGGAGTTCGCACCCTACCCGGAGCAACGCCATTGACGGTGATACCGTATGTCCCGAGTTCGATCGCATGCTGTTTTAACAGACTGGCCAGCCCACCTTTTGCTGCGCAGAAGGCGCTGAAGCCGCGGCCACGAAACCCGAATGATGACCCAATGGAGAGAAGGTGGATTTGGCTGCCACCCTTTTGGGCTGCAATTTGATGCTCTGCCACTGCTTGCGAGAGAAACATTCCAGCGCGCAAAGTTCTAGCATAGACCTTATCGAACACTTCCTCCGTCACATCAAGCAGGTTCTGCTCTTTATTGAAGCCGACACAGTTCACTAGGATGTCGATCGAACCACAATGCTGTGCCACGGAGGCCGAAAGTTCGTTAATGGCCGCAACATTGGTCACATCGAGCTCCAAACCCATAGTGAAATGGCCTTTGTCGCTCAATTGGTGGGCAAGCGCGCTGGCTTGATCCCCATCTCGTCCGGCAATAACGCTGGTCGCTCCGGCGCTAGCCAGCGTTTCGGAGATTGTTGCGCCCATCGCTCCGTACCCACCGACGATCAATGCTACCTGGCCATGTAGGTTCATCGAATGCTTGACCTCGATAGCCGCATCCCTAACTGAGCTTCCCGGCCATGAAGCTCGCCGGATATAATCGTGGAGAATGAACCGGCGTAATGAATGCAGGATATGGCGGTGCACTTCCTATTGAGACGGTTTTTCACGAACTCTGGAAAGAACGTATTCGGCATGCCAGCTACCCGACCTGTTAACTTCGGCAGTAACATTGAAGAGCGACAGCAATCAATCAAGCGGATCGTACATGCATTCGGGCCGCCACGTTAGGCCGCAAGTTCAGTGCGAGCACAGAGCTCTTCATATGAACAGAATCATCCTATCGCTCTAGCATACCACGGCGGATACCTCGATCGTAAATAGAACCGACTGCAGATCACCGCAAAGCGTGCCCTAGCAGGATCTCTGGCGAGATGACCCAAGCGTACGCTTCCACGTACGCGTTGCAGCCATTGGTGGCCGAGACGGCCGGCGACCCGCTCGAAATCGGGCCGTCCAGAATCATCGATCGACATTGAATTGTTTTTCTTTGAGCCGAGCGAAACCCGCCATGTCGGCAGATGATGCAGGTCTTGTTCTCGGCCGTCAATCGCGATTGTAGAACTTTAGAGCCTCCCATAACTATCCCAATTTCGGTCGGCCATTAGTTGCCAGTAGCGCGAACCTTCCGTCCGTCAGCATCCCGAAAGCCCTCTGCCGCTGTAAGTGAAAGCGTGGCTTCAGGCCTTCTATTCCCGGCATAATCTCACTCGCAAATACGTTGCTCTGGCTCAGAGAAGCGCGAACCGACTAGCAGAAAAGCAAATGGCATGCCAACCGTTCCAAAAGACTTGAGTGCGTCGAACAAAATGACCCAGGCTGGTACCTAGGCATCCTTTCGACATCGGTTCGATGATCGGTTCCAGAAGCTTTCCCTCAGCACGCGAGGCACTTTGCGCCCCAGCTTTTGAAGGATCGGGCGCGAGTTGTTCGCTGTCGTTCAGGCACCCTGGCGCGCCGAAAGATCAGCAAATCGCAATGACGTCGTGGCCGGCGGCGCTCAGGTCAACGTCGACCGGCTCCAAAGGGCTTGACGACCTTCTGCTTCCATTAATATCCGGGGTTTGGCCATTTTAAAGTTAAAAGTCGGCACGCTGCCGCGCCGCGATTAATCGCGGATGCCGTGATTGAGAACTAGGCTAGCACTACTTTGGCAGAATGTGTTTTCGCCGCTGTTTTTCAAGGATTTGCTTTCGGCAATATGGGCACTGCTGGGGCGGCGGCCGAAGGATGAGATCGACGATGGCGTGACGTACGGCGGGCATAGTCGGTTGAGGCGGAGGCCCGTTGATTCTTTTTTTTTCGCCCCGCGTTTGCGAGGCGACGATGTTGCAGGAAGGCGTAGGCAATCATTGTCATAAGGGCGTGGCGATGAAGACCTTGCCATGATCGCCCTTCGAAGTGATCAAGTCCAAGTTCCTCCTTCAACTGTTGATGCGCCTGCTCACAAATCCACCGTGCCTTGATGGTGGCGGCCAGCGTGCGCAGATCCGTCGTCGCCGGAAGATTGGCGAGATAGTATTTCTTCTCCCCGGAGGCACGTTGCTCGCCAATGAGCCAGGCTTCGTCGCCTGGGAGATGCTGCTGACCTTTATCCCATATCCGCTGCGGAGGGCCGTCGGCGGTGCGGACACGGAGAGCAGCAAATCGGGCTTTGAGCCGACCTTTCGTCCCGCTGCGCCAACTCACGGTTTTCCATTTGGCGCTGGCCAGCATTTGTTCTGCCGCAATCGATAAGATATCGGGCACGTGGTGCTTTCGTGGTTTGCCACGGGCTTTGGTGATCGGCCAAATGAGCTTCACATCGACCGGATACACTTTCTGGTGCCGAGGGATACCGACCGCCCAGGCCAGCCCGCGCTCTGTTAGCCCTTGTCGAAACGGCGCGCTGAGGCCGTATCCTGCATCCGCCAGCACACATCCAAAGCGTATGTTGGCTGCCATCGCGCGGTCAATCTCGGCCAAAGCGATCTCCGGCTTGGACCGCGGCGTTCGGTGTTCGACTGGCACGCGAGCGCGCTTCAAGCGAGGCATGTCGCTTGTCCAGCTGTCAGGCAGAAAGAGACGTAACGCGACCATCACGGGCACTTCCCCGCGCGCAAGCGTTAAAGACACCAGCGTTTGGCAATTTGCAGTTTTACCGAGAGCCGACGCGTATTGAGCCGCAACACCGACCGATCGCTCACCCTTTTTCGGCAGTGAGGTGTCATCAATAACCAGCACCGCATCCCTGCCGCCGACAAGTCGGTCCGCCTGGTTGAGCAGCTCTGTCTCTAGCGGCGTCGCGTTCCAGACGCCGTCCGCAATGAAATGGTGCAACTGGTCGTAGTTGCTCGTGGCAAGGCGTTCCGCCATCGGCTGAACGCTCTTGCGATCGCCAGGACCGATCAATCCCGCAACATATAGAGGACACATCCGCTGTCGGGTCTTATGACCCAGCCGGTCCAAGAACGGCATCAGCCAGCGTTCGAGTTCGTCTTCCCATCCCGGCATGGTCAGCCCTCCAAGAGCCGACCACCCATGAATCATTGAACAATTGATTCGGGAATCCTATAAATCGCGGCAAAATCAACAATCTGCCAAAGTAGTGCTAGGGTTCAGACTCAATTGATCCAATAAGCGACGAGAGCGGCGAGGTGGACGGCGGCCAAGAAGTTTCTGGCAAGTTTGTCGTAGCGAGTAGCAACACG